>JAZKAY010000031.1:0-38684 GCA_040388905.1 Pseudomonadota bacterium | reverse complement strand
TGATAGTGCGGATTCCCGTGTGAAAGTAGGACATCGTCAGGCTCTTACAGCAAGGAACGCCCAGTTGATCAAAAATCAACTGGGCGTTTTCTTTTGTGCATTCATTTTTGATCGATCCAGTATCCCGGAGCCAGTGATGTAAAAACCCGCAAGGAATTTCTTCTTGCGGGTTTTTTATTTCCGCCCTATCTTTGACGTCTTCCAGGGCCGGTAACTATGCTCGGAGGGAAGCTTCGGTGATTTGTACCGATCGGGAAATACTGATTCAAAACACGGCTTCGGCGCAGAGGTCGCAGCTCATAAGAGTGCCATGCAATGGGCGAATTTTCATTTGTTGGCGATGTAGATATCGTCGCGCGTCACGACACCCGCTTGGCAAAGCTGATCACAAAGCTGCTCTATCCATGCGTCCATTGGAATCGATGCAAAAAATCGCTGCCTGATCTGCATAAGATACGGCGTATCCCCTGCCCAGATTGCAAATTCATCGAATGTCTGCTGCTGGGTTTCAAGTAGTTTGAATTTGAGTAGTACCTTTGATGCATGAAGCGCGTGCTTTAGCGGATTGGCTACAAACGCGTCGAGCCGGCGCCTCGCATTTTCCAATACGCCTGCGCTGTAATTGAACACTGATCCATGGCCCGGTATGACCGTCAAGGGATCGAGCCGCTCAATAAGATCCAGCGTCGACCCCACTTCATCGAAAGCTTTTTCGCCCTCCAGTTCAGGGAACACAACACCGAAGCCATTCTCCCAAAGTGCATCGGCTGAGATGAGCACACGTTTGGATGGCTCAAAAAAGATCAGGGAGCTAGGGTCATGTCCAGGTGCAGCATGAATTTGCCAGTTTGAGGACGCGAAACTGATTTGATTACCCGGTGCCAGAGTTTTGGTGAATGAAAACTGTGGACAAAGCTGGCCGGTTGGCTGGTAGGTCAAAGCAACCGGATCCCAAACAGCCACATGAGCGGCCTGGCCGGGCGGTATTAATGTCTGCAGATTTTCGTAGTGAGCCTGAAGCGCAGAATTTCCGCCGCAATGATCGCTGTGCAGATGCGTGTTGACCAGGATATCGAGGGGTCGCGTACCTAAAACAGACTCCACCAGCGCGACTGTTTGCGACGAATGGGTGGTGTAGCCGCTGTCTACCAGCAGGGTTTGATCCCCATCGGCAAACAAAATGTTGTTTGAAGAAAGCCAGCCACGCTCGAAAACATGTATGCCAGCCGGAAAATTCAGCGAATTCATCGAGACCTCAGGCAAAGATGCCCGTTTAAGCGTCAGGTCGACGTGCGCAATTCTCGCCGCAGTATCTTTCCGACATTTGTTTTGGGAAGATCGTCACGAAACTCAATGTATTTGGGTCGTTTGTAGCCCGTGAAATGCTGCTTGCAATACGCGCTCACGTCATCTTCGGTCAGGGTCGGGTCGTTTTTGACGATAAAAACCTTGATTGCTTCGCCCTGGCTCTGGTCTGCAACACCAACAGCCGCGCACTCAACAACACCGGGGCACAGCGAAATGATATTTTCCAGCTCGTTGGGAAACACATTGAATCCGGACACGATGATCATGTCCTTCTTGCGATCAATGATTTTGGTGTAGCCAGCCTCGTCCATGATGCCAATGTCGCCTGTACGCATAAATCCATCAGGAGTAAATGCTTTCAAATTTTCTTCCGGCTGTCGATAGTAGCCCGTCATCACCTGCGGACCCTTGATGCAGATTTCACCAGATTCGCCAACCGCTAATGTATTGCCGTCATCGTCCTTTATCGCGATGTCAATTCCAGGTAAGGGCAGGCCGATGTTTCCGGTGAACTGTTTGTTGGTCACGGGGTTGTTGGTACCGATCGCGCAGGTTTCGCTCATGCCCCAGCCTTCAATCATGGTGCTTCCCGTGGCCTGTGCCCAATGTTTGGCAGTACCTTCTGACGCGGCCATCCCGCCGGCCTGCGAGACGCAGAGGCTTGAGAAGTCAATTGTCTTGAACTGCGGATGCTGCAGCAGCGCATTAAACAGCGTGTTGACTGCGGGCAACATGTGGAAGGGCCGCTTCTTGAGAACCTCAATGAACTTGCCGAAATCGCGGGGGTTCGGAATCAGTGTCAGGTGCGCACCCCACCGCATGTTGAGAAGGCACAGTGTCAGCGCAAAGATGTGATAAAGCGGCAGAGCTGCAATGTTGTTGGTGTTGCTTACATCGCCAATTTTCTTGAGCGCTGGCGTAAACCATTCTTCAGCCTGCAATACCGCTGCCACGATGTTGCGATGCGTCAGGACGGCACCCTTGGACAGCCCGGTTGTGCCGCCGGTATATTGCAAAAAGGCAATCGAATCGAGATTGCTTCGTGCGGGTTTGAGTGCCAGCCGAGAACCTTCGCTGACCGCAGTATTAAACGCCGTCACCACGCGGCCGTGGCCTAACGGCAGCTTGTAGGCCGGCACAAGTTTGGCCAGGTGGCGCACGGCAAAAGTAATCCAGTGGCCGTACCAGAACCCAAGCAGGTCACCCATCGACGTCATCACCACGTTCTTGACCGGTGTGCGTTCTATGACCTCGGCCAGCGTACCGGCAAAGTTTTCAAGAATGACAATTGACGTCGCGCCGGAGTCCTTGAGCTGGTGCTCCAGCTCGCGTGCCGTATAAAGCGGATTGACATTGACGCAGGTGTAACCCGCGCGAAGTATGGCGGACATGGTCACTGCGAACTGCGGGATGTTGGGCAGCATGATCGCCACGCGTGAACCCGGTTCAAGTCCCAGGCCCTGCAGCCAGGCACCCAGTGAAGATGACAATTCATCCAGCTGTCCATAAGACATCCAGCGGTCCATGCAAACCGAAAACGGTTTGGCGGCGTTCTTCTTGAAAGAGTCCTCCAGCAGCTGGTTGAGGGACTGGAACTTCTCCGTGTCAATGTCGTGTGCGACGCCTTCCGGGTAACTCTTGAGCCAATGCCTGTTCATACAAAACTCCTTCAGGGCATTGTGGAGTTCACGCGCTGAAAACTGTATGGGGCTTGCCCTGATGCAGCTTCAGGATGAAGGGTATGGGCCGAGCAAATTGCCCAATCTGGTCTCGCAGGTGACAGTGTCATCCTCAAAGAGCGTTGCGATCCACCCGGTTTCGCGCGCCTCGATGAGCTTGAGAAAATCATCCGCACCGCGCATGCCAGCGAATGCATCAAACCCGGCTTCAAGAAACCCCTGCAGCGAGCTCAGCCCTGCGACGGCTGCGGGGCGGCGCATCATTTTGAGCAGCGTACGCAGGCCCGGCATACGTGTCAGCCGGTTCAATTCACTGCCTAGCAGCAGCACAACCTCAAGCTGTTTGTGCCGCGCCTGCCTGTCGCCCACCTGCCGCCAGCAGGCGATGTAGCGCATGTTCTCATCCAGCTCTGGTGCTGATTTCAACGACGCCAGCCATTGCCGTGCCATCAGATCATCCAGTTGTTCAGTGAGGGCGTGCACTTCTGCAAGTGCCGCAGCGGTATTGACCACTGCCTGCGGAAACAGCTTTGCAATGGTGCTCGCGATGCGTGCGAACTGCTGGTCACGCTCTGCATAGTCCTTGTCACTGTAGAGCTCCTGCAAAAAGAATGCGGCCGCAGTTTTGTAGCGGGAGCTGGCAAGAACGTCTGCATAGCTTGCACGAAAACGTCTGGCCTGAAAACGTTTGATATCGGCGCTTGCCCGCGTGAGCTCCCTGTCGGCAACATGCTGCGCACGGAGCAGCGCAACTGTCTGCAATGCTTCATGAATCCGGGTGGCTGATGAGTCCATACAAACCCGGAGTTTATCTAGGTATGAAGGTCTATAGAAATTGGTCGGCCCCATGCGAAACTCAATTCATGCAGAGAAGAACCCTCCTCAAGCTGGGCGTCACCGCCAGCGCCGTCCTTCTCATTGCGGGCGGCACGGCGGCCTTTATAAAGCCGGGGCTGACGCAGGGCCTTCTCAGTGCATCTGGCCGGACAGTGTTTTCTGCCGTCAGCTCGGCAGTTCTGGACACGACTCTGCCAGCCGGGCCAGCCGATCGCCAGAGGGTAATTGATGGCCTGCTGGGGCGTATCGACGTATTGATAGGCGCATTGCCGTCGCATGCGCAGGACGAGTTGTCCCAGCTGTTGTCGGTGCTCGCAAGTACCGTCGGACGACGGACCCTTGCTGGCCTGGACACGCCCTGGGCTGACGCCAGTGTGGCGGATGTCCAGGCCGCACTGCAGGGCATGCGGATTTCATCGCTTGCGTTGCGGCAACAGGCCTATGCGGCATTGCATGACATCACGGCCGGTGCCTATTTTTCAGAGCCCGCCAGTTGGGCTTTGCTGGGTTACCCCGGCCCCACCAAGATCTGACGCACCGAAGAACATGAGCCAATTGCAGGACCCGATCAAGGACGGCATCAAACGCGGATGGAAGGTTTATGGAGGCCCGCTGCCCGCCGCTCCCGAGAGCATCACCTGCGACGTTGCCATCATCGGTACCGGTGCGGGCGCGGGAGTTACCGCAGAACTGCTGGTCAAGGCAGGCCTGAAAGTTGTGATGGTTGAAGAGGGGCCGCTCAAAAGCAGCAGTGACTTCAACCAGACAGAATCCGAGGCCTATCCGTCGTTGTACCAGGAAAGCGCTGCGCGTAAGACCGCAGACAAGGCCATCAACATCCTGCAGGGCCGCTGCGTAGGTGGTTCAACGACCGTTAACTGGACCAGTTCCTTCCGCACACCAGCGACCACACTGAAATTCTGGCAGGAAAGGTATGGCCTCAGGGACTACAGCGTTGAAAGCCTTGCCCCCTACTTCGCGCAGGCCGAGCGGCGCCTGAACATACAGCCCTGGCTGGTCACGCCCAATGAAAACAACGATTTGCTGCGGCGTGGGGCTGCAAAGCTGGGCATTGCATCGTCAGCTATCTCGCGCAATGTCAAGGCTTGCTGGAACCTGGGATCATGCGGCATGGGTTGCCCGACCAATGCCAAGCAGTCCATGCTGGTCACCACCATTCCGGCCGCGCTTGATTTGGGTGCCCAGCTCCTGACCGAAACCCGCGCCGACCAATTTGAACTTTCCAATGGCCGGGTTACCGCATTGATCTGCAAGCCTTTGGCATCTGGCAAGCAGGGTGGTTCCCCGTCGCAGACGATCAGGATCAAGGCAAAACATTTTGTGCTGGCCGGGGGCGCCATTAACTCGCCAGCGGTGTTGTTACGCTCGGGTGCGCCTGACCCGCATGGCCGTCTGGGTCAAAGGACATTCCTGCACCCGGTGGTGATGTCGTCTGCGGTGTTCGACCAAAAGGTAGAAGCCTGGAATGGCGCACCCCAGTCGATCTACACTGACCATTTCCTCGAAACCCAGCCGGTTGACGGGCCCATAGGCTACAAGCTGGAGGCGCCGCCGCTGCATCCGGTCATTTTTGCCTCCACTGTTCCTGGCATGGGCCAGGGCCAGCATGATCTCCTCAAATCGTTTCCGCACAATCACACCCTGCTGGCGCTCCTGCGCGATGGCTTTCATGATGAAGCACCTGGCGGCAAGGCGAAGTTGCGCGGTGACGGGTCTGCGTTGCTGGACTACCCGCTGACAGACTTCGTGATGGATGGTGGCCGTCGTGCCTTGCTTTCGATGATGGAAATACAGTTTGCCGCTGGCGCAAAACAGGTGTTGCCTTTGCATGAGATGGCGCGCCCCTACACGACATGGAATGAGGCGCGCGATGCGGTCAACGCGCTGCCCATGAAACCCATGCTGGCCAAGGTGGTCAGTGCACATGTGATGGGCGGCTGCGGCCTGGCGGCCATTGAGCGCCAGGGTGTGGTTCGTCCTGACGGCGTGCATTGGCAGATAGACAATCTGTCTGTACACGACGGGTCCATTTTTCCGACCAGCATAGGCGCCAACCCCCAGCTTTCAGTCTATGGTGCCGTCAACCGGCTGGCGCAGGGCCTGGCCAAACGGCTGACCGGTCAGGATGTTACGCTGGCCTGATCTATAGTTTTACGCAACCTGTTCGTCAAGGGCGGGTGCTCAGATTCTCATGCTGGCCAATCTACAAAGAGTCATCACGCTGTCCTTGCTTGCCCTTGCGTTGGGCTGGCTGTTTTACTGGCGTAACACGTCGCCACTGCTGGCAGTCGTGGGTTTTCTGGTCATCGTGCTGGGCTACACGGCTTTCCTTGCGCTTGAGTTTCTGCTGCTTCGCTTCATCAACAAGAAAGACCCCGCGCCACAGCCGACCTGGGCAGAGCTGGCGTCTGCATGGCTGGGCGAAACGCTGACCGCACCGCGCGTTTTCTGCTGGCGCCAGCCCTTTCGCACCTTTGCCGTCCCTGACAAGCTGGTAGCGTCCAGTGCCATGCGCGGTCAACCGGGCGTCGTCTTCATCCACGGTTTTTTTTGTAACCGCGGCCTGTGGACGCCCTGGCTTGAGCGCCTGCAGGAACAGGGGCGCGTGTTCGCAGCAGTCAGCCTGGAACCCATATTCGGCTCCATTGACGACTACGCACCGCAGATCGATGCGGCTGTGCGTCAGGTGACAGGAGCCACCGGCGTGCCGCCGCTGCTGGTGTGCCACAGTATGGGCGGCCTTGCTGCGCGGGCCTGGCTCAAGGCACACGGCAGCGAAGCGCGGGTGCGGCACGTTGTCACCATAGGCACGCCGCACCGGGGCACCTGGCTGGCCCGTTTTGGCCATGGGCACAATGGCTTGCAGATGCGTTTAACGTCGGACTGGCTGGGGCAACTTGATGAGGGCATGCATCCGGAACGCCATGCCCGCTTCACCTGCTGGTACTCCAACACCGACAACATTGTTTTTCCCACATCGACAGCGACGTTGCCAGGTGCCGACAACCGGCTGGTACGGGGTGCCGCGCATGTGCAGATGGCATTTCTGCCCGAGGTGATGAATACGACGCTGGCGCTGCTGGATGTAAGCAAACGTTGAATTTGCAGGCTTGCAACTTGTGTAAGCTTGCGGTTTGTACAGAACAGATATTTCAACATGCCGCTGATAGTGCTGATGGAGGACGACGCAGCCACCCGCATGCTGGTGGCCTCGGTCCTCAAGAAGGATGGATACGATGTCCTGTCGTCCGATAACGGCGCGGAGGGACTGTCACTGGTGCGCGAGCACAAGCCCGACCTCGTCATCAGCGACATCCAGATGCCGGTGATGGATGGTTTTGCAATGCTGCAGGCCCTGCGCGCCGACGCCACCATCGCCGAGATCCCGGTTATTTTGCTGACATCGCTGCAGGAGCGCGCCCATATGCGCATAGGCATGACGAGCGGCGCAGACGACTACATCACCAAGCCCTTCCGGCCCGGGGAGTTGCGCGAGGCTGCCTCTGCCCAGCTCAACCGACGCGAGATGCGTGCCGCAGCAACCGCCACTGCTGTGGATTCCGCCGTGACCTGGGCACTTGAAGAACAGAAACACCAGCTCGCGCGGCTTTATGAGCGCAAGCTGGCTGCAGAACTCAGCGAGAAGTGGCCTTCCGGGGACGGCGACAGCGCAGATGAAAAATTCGACAGCGCCACGCTGCTGTTTGTGGATGTGCTGAACTACGCCGCCCTGGCAGAGACGCTGACGACCGAGGAGCTGAGCGACACCGTCAGACGTTTTTACAACAATGCCGGCGACACCGTTCATCTCTTTGGTGCCAGGCATATGCAGTTTGTCGGTGAGGCTTTGCTGGCCGTTTTTGTGGACAGCGCTGACACTCTGTCCGTCAATCACGGACTGCGTGCTGCACGTGCGGCACTCGGGCTGGTGGATGCAGGCAGGCGCGTACACAAATATCTTGAAAGCAGTTTTCCGAATCGCCATCTGCCGCCGTTCACGGTCAGCGTTGCCCTGCACAGCGGCCCGGTGACGCTGGCCA
Source organism: Pseudomonadota bacterium (assembly GCA_040388905.1). Classification (GTDB taxonomy): domain Bacteria; phylum Pseudomonadota; class Gammaproteobacteria; order Burkholderiales; family Burkholderiaceae_C; genus Polaromonas. Next base: position 30,799 of record JAZKAY010000031.1, on the reverse strand, counting down.
AACTGCAGGATCCGCTGCATGGTGAGACCAGGCTTTTACCCGTAGGGGATGCCGTGAATTTGACCCTGCTGCTTCAAAAACAGGCAGCCGTTATGGGGTGGACCGTGATTGCCAGTGTTCCCATGCTGCGCGGCATCACCGGCGCTGTGCGCACGGGGGGGCGTGCCATGGTGAACCTGCCTGGCCGCAGCATGCCCATGGATGCAGCTGAACTGCTCTTGATCGCTACCTGACGTTGCGGTAGAGCCCACCATGTTCAACCCGCCGCCCAGGCAGAGCCGCCGGCCTTCGTTTTCACTTCGCAGCATTCTGGTTGTGAGCTTGCTGCTGTTTGCGCTGCTGCCTGCAGTTGTGGTGACCTGGCTGCTGGCGCGCAGCAGCACGCAGGCGATCGGAGAGCTTGCCAACCAGGTGATGGGCAGCGTCGCGCTGAGGGTGCAGACTGAAACCGAGAACCACCTGCAGCAGGCCCACGTCATCATGAACGGGCTGTTTCCACCCACGATGAATGCGCAGCAGACTCGCCAGGCCAGAACATGGCTTGAACGGCCGGCGCTTTTTGAACCCATGGCCTTCGCCTTGACCCGTCAGGCCCCCGCCGTGCCTTTCCTGTACATGGCCACTGTCAGGGGAAATTTTTTTGGAGTTGAGCAGACTGCGCGTGGCGCAGAAGTCAGTGTGCGGGAGGTTGGCGGCGGCGCCGTCAATCCACGCAAGTTCTTTCTTGCGAACCAGCCGGGAGACCGCTCCGTGCCACTCCCTGATGAACCGGGCAGCTACGAACCCCGTACCCGCGCGTGGTACCAGGAGGCTCTGCGTGCGGGCGGCCGGGTGTTCTCACCGGCCTATATCTCCGCAAAACAAAAACAGCTGGTGATCACGCTGTCACAACCTGTTTACGACGATTTTTCAGGAGCCGCAGGGGTATTTGCCACAGATCTGCACCTGCAGCGGCTCGCGGATTTTCTGCGCACGCAGCGCATCAGTTCTCACGGTGCGGCCTATCTGGTGGACGAGCGCGGACTGCTGGTTGCAACTTCTGCAGGGGATGCGCTTTACAGGGAGCAGTCTGGCAGTCTTGAGCGCGTACGGCCTGATGACAGCCGCAATTCTGTTATTCGCACCAGCTACCTGGCCCTGCGTGAAGGCCTGCGCAAAAAGTCGTCTGATGCCGTGATGACCGAAGGCTTTGTAGATCGTTCCGTGTCGCTGGACCGCCTTCCCATGGATGGTGACGCATTGATCGCCATACGGCGGCCTTTTGGCGATGAACTGGGCTTGCGCTGGACTCTGGTGGTTGCTGCGCCCGAGAGCGACTTTACGGCTGCCACTCACCGTGCGCTCCTGTTCTCGATGGGCGTGATTGCTGCAGTGCTGCTGCTGGGCGGCGTGCTCGCGCTGTTTGTGGCGCAGCGCCTGGGGCGCCGGCTGTCGCTGCTGGGCAAGGCCGCGCAACGCATAGGTGCTGGTGAAGTTCCTGATATCGACAAGACCACCTGGATTGCAGAGGTGCGTGACCTTTCGCATGTGCTGCATGACAGCGCAGAACAACTGGAAAGCTACCGCGGGGAAGTGCAGGCCAAGACCGAAGCGATTGAAGAGGCCAACCAGCACCTTGAAGACCGCGTTGCCCGGCGCACCGAGCAGCTCGAAGCCTCGCGTGAAGAGGCCCTGCAGGCAGCCAAAGCAAAGGCGGCTTTCCTGGCGACCATGAGCCATGAGATCCGCACGCCGCTCAATGGCGTGCTGGGCATGAGCACGCTGCTGGCCGAGACACGGCTTGACGAAGAGCAGGCTGACTACCTGCAGACCATACGCCTGTCGAGCGACCAGCTGCTCGGCGTGATCAACGACATCCTTGATTTCTCCAAGATCGAATCCGGCAAGCTGGAGCTCGAATCCGAGCCCCTGAGCCCGCGCGCTGCCGTGGAAGAGGCTTGCGACATCGCCGCATCGCGTGCGCGCGAGAAAGGCCTGGAACTCATCATCGATGTGCCCGAGACGGCCATGAACGGCCAGCTGGCGGTGCCTGATGCCGTGCTGGGCGACATCACGCGATTGCGCCAGGTGCTCATCAACCTGATCAACAACGCCATCAAGTTCACTGAAAAAGGCGAGGTGTCGGTTCATGTGCGGCGGCTGGAGCCAGAGCCTTCCGGGCGGCCGGGTTACGCATCGCTTGAGTTCCGTGTCAACGACACCGGCATCGGCATTCCCGCAGACCGCGTCGGCGCCCTGTTTGAAGCTTTTGTGCAGGTCGATACATCGACCACCCGCAAATATGGAGGTACGGGTCTCGGCCTGGCGATCTGCAAGCGCCTGGTCGAGCTGATGGGTGGGCAGATCGGTGTGGCCAGCGTGCAGGGCAAGGGATCTTCGTTCTGGTTTACCGTGGAAGCGCCGCTGGCGCAATTGCCGGCCATGCTGGGCGCGGTTGATGCCACCATGCTGCAGGGCCGCCACGCGCTGGTGGTGGATGACCATGAAACCAACATTCGTGTCCTTACGCGCCAGCTGGAGTTGTGGGGCATGCAGGTCGTCGGTGCAGAGTCGGGCGAAAAAGCCCTGCAGCTGATGGCCATCGCGCAGGGTGAGGGGCGTTTGCCCGATGTGATCATCACCGACATGCACATGCCGGAGATGGATGGCGTCACGCTGGCTGAAACCCTCAAGGCGAAACCCGCCTGGGCTGGCGTTCCCCTGGTCCTGCTCACGTCGGGATTCATGCCGCCGGGCCACGAAGCGGCGCAGTTGTTTGCGGCGCGCCTGCTCAAACCCACACGGCAAAAACAGCTTTTTGACACCATGGCCCGCTGCATCGCCACCCAGGGTGGGATCAAGGCCGCCGCAGAGCTTCCTGCTTCTGCAAGTGAGTCAGCGGTCGCAAAAAGCACTGTGCTGGTGGTCGATGACAACGCCGTCAACCTCAAGGTCGCGTGCGCAATGCTGCAGCGCCTGGGTTACCCGTCTGAGACGGCACTTGATGGGCAAGAGGCTCTTGAGGCCGTGGCAAGGGCTCATGCGGCCGGCCGGCAATTCGGCACTGTGCTGATGGATGTGAACATGCCGCGCATGAACGGCCTGCAGGCCACGCAGGAAATCCAGTCGCTGCTGGGCAAGGCCTCGCCTTCAGTCATAGGGCTGACAGCAGGGGCTTCGTCTGAAGACCGAGCCCGCTGCATGGAGGCGGGTATGAATGACTACCTGACCAAGCCTCTCTATGTGGCCTCACTCACGCAGGCACTGGAGCGCTGGATAGACCAGCCAGGCGTGGGTTCAATGGTCACTGCGGTCGAGAGCACGCCCCAGCCAGACGGCACAGACAGCGACAAGGAGCCCGAGCTCATGGATTTTGAGCGGCTGGCGCAGTTCAGGGAATTTGATGACGAAGACCTCACCATGACACGCGAGGTGATTGCGCTGTTCAGGACTGACGCTGCGGCAAAGCTTGATGCGATTGGCGATGCCATCAGGGCTGATGATGCGCAGGCGCTGTCATGGGCCAGCCATGCCATGGTGGGCGCTGCCGGCAATGTCGGTGCCGTCGCCATGCAATCGGTGGTCATGGGACTTGAGGCGCATGCGAAGAACGGCATTGTTCCGGTCAACGCGCTGCAGGAGCTGGAGCGGCTTCGGGCCTATTGGGACAAGACCCGGGCCGTTCTCGACAACTGGCTCTAGCTTGATTCAGGCGCTTGTGCCTGCAGTGCGTCTTCGGGCAGCGATGCATCTGCAGCCAGCTCTTGCATACCGCGAAGTTGCTGGTACAGCGGCGTAAAGTCAGGCGCCGTCATGTCAAACAGTTGCTGGAAGCTGTCGATCACGAAGTAGGTCTGCTGGTAGCTGTCAATCTTGTAGCGCGTGCGCATGGCGCGCAGCACGTCCAGCATGATGCGCTGGGGCTCCGCGCTCTTGACGGCGTAAGCCAGCTCGCCAGCTGAACTCAAAATGCCCGCACCATAGGCCCTGACCTCGCCACGCTGGCGCATCAGCCCAAATTCAATCGTGTACCAGTACAGGCGCGACAGCTCTTCGCATGCGCCCAGCCGGTGCGCCTTCAGTCCGCCCGCACCATAGGCCTGCATGTGGTCAGCAAACACCGGGTCGAACAGAAGCGGCACATGGCCGAACAGGTCGTGAAAAATATCCGGCTCAACGATGTAGTCGAACTCTTCCGGCTTGCGGATCCAGTCGGTCACCGGAAATTTGCGGTTGGCCAGCAGGGTGAAAAAGGGCACTTCGGGAATCAGCCCCGGCACCGCCACCACTTCCCAGCCCGTGGCCTTGAACAGCCTGGCGTTGATGTCTTCAAAGCGCGGAATGCGTTCAGACACACCCAGTGACGGCAGCGCCGCGATGAACTCGTCGCACGCCAGTCCCGGCAGCAGCGCCGACTGGCGCTTGTACAGGCGGCTGTAGGTTTCGTGATCGGCGCTGGTGTAGGCGGCGTAGTTTTGCGGGCAGGTGTAGTCGGCGTTGACCTGGCCTTCGCGGTCGTAGTCACCTCGCGGCGGCCGGTCACTGGCACCATACACCGCTGGTTGAACAACTGCGTTTTCGCTCATGCCTTTTCCAGGACGCCGCGGCGCATTTGATCGAGTTCGATACTTTCAAACAAGGCTTTGAAGTTGCCCTCGCCAAACCCGTCATCGCCCTTGCGCTGTATGAACTCGAAAAAGATGGGGCCGAGCTGGTTCTCGCTGAAGATCTGCAGCAGCAGCGCGCCCTTTTTGCCATCGACCAGCACCTTGCGCTTTTGCAGCGCGGCCACGTCTTCACCGTGGCCGGGAATGCGTTTGTCGATGAGTTCGTAATAGGTGTCTATGGTGTCCAGCAGCTTCACGCCGTTGGCACGCATCTCGTCCACCGTCTTCAGCAGGTCGTTGCTGCCCATGGCGATGTGCTGTATGCCTTCGCCATGGTATTTGTCCAGGTACTCCTGGATCTGGCCGGCCTTTTCATTGCCTTCTTCATTGATGGGGATGCGTATCTTGCCGCAGGGGCTGGTCATGGCCTTGCTTTTCACGCCGGTGACCTGGCCTTCAATGTCGAAGTAGCGAATCTCACGGAAGTTGAAGAGCCGCTCGTAAAAGCCAGCCCACTCGTCCATGCGGCCACGGTGCACGTTGTGTGTCAGGTGGTCGATGTAGGTCAGGCCATTGCCGACCGGGTTCAGTGCGTCTGCCGTGACGCCGGGCAGGGGCTTGAAGTCGACATCGTAAAAACCGATGTTGCCGATATCACCCGGCTGCGCGCCGTTCTTGCCGCGCCACTGGTCGATGAAATAAATGATCGAATCACCAATGCCCTTGATGGCCGGGATGTTCAGCTCGCCGGGGCCAGCCGTGTCGGCGTAACCCCATGCCCCCAGGGAGATGGCGCGCTCATAAGCCGCCTTTGCGTCCTGCACACGAAACGCGATTGCGCAGACGCTGGGGCCGTGCTGGCGCGCAAAACGCTGTGCAAACGAATCGGGCTCGGCGTTGATGATGAAGTTGATGCCACCCTGGCGGTACAGCGTCACGTTCTTGTGGCGGTGGCGGGCTATCGGCGTGAAACCCATCTGTTTGAAGACCTCGCCCATGGCCTTCGGGTCCGGTGCGGCGTATTCAATGAATTCAAAACCGGCGGTGCCCATGGGGTTGTCCCAGGCCTGGCCGGTCTCAAATGAGAGGGATTCGGGTGCGTTCATGACAGTCTCCAAAAGGTGTGTATAGACTTTAGATGTGGTTTGTGTCAGTTTTTCTGCATATTCACGCGTTTTGCCTGGTTGATACGCAGGAATCCTGCAAAATAAGGCACATGGAAACACTCGACAAGCTAGATCGCCAAATTCTGCGCAGTTTGCAGGCTGATGGTCGTGCCACCTATGACCAGCTGGCCGAGCAGGTCGGCCTCTCGCCCAGCGCAGTCCTGCGCCGCGTGAAGCGGCTGGAAGAAAGCGGTGTGATCGACCGTTACGTCGCCCTGGTCAAGCCTGAAAAGGTGGGCCTGGCACTGACCGCTTACCTCAGCGTGCGGCTGGAAAAGCATACCGAGAGCCACAAACGCAATCCCATGGACCTGTTCCGTGCCAGCGTGCAGGCCTGGCCAGAGGTGGTCGAGTGCGCAGCCCTGACCGGCGAGATGGACTACTTTTTACGTGTGGTCGTCGAGGACATGGCGCATTACAGCCGCTTTGTGATGGACACCCTGCTCAAGCACCCCAGCGTGCAGGACTGCAAGACCAGTTTTGTGCTGGATCGGGTCAAGGCAACCACCGCAGTGCCCGTCTAGCAAGATTTTGCCGTAGATGTTAAAAATTTAATGTATACGTTAAAAAATCGATTTTCACGGGTTTGCTGGCGACGAAAACTGACGAAAACTGACGAAAACTGACGAAAAACAGGAGAAAAATCGCGCCAAAAGGCACTTTTAGGGCATCAAATCGGCCTCCAGACCAATAGAGACGTGCGTGAACAGCTATTATTTCGATAGCATAACAGGTGCAATACCGGCTCCCCACCCTGTGCGAGGTGGGCAAAAAGGGCTTGTCAGGCGCTGCAGCCCGGGTCAAGATGAGAAGATATTTAGGCGGGGCTCCCGGTTTTGATGCCAATTTGTGAAGGCTGGCAAGCACCAAAAAGGCTGGTTGCTATATTTTTAGTAGCAGGTAACGCCGCCCGTGCTGGTCTTGAAGTGCTTTCCTGAGTACTTTGTGACGCAGGGCGGGGTATGGCCGTCAAAAGCCCCGGACTGTAAAAAAACTAGGGATAACCCTTATATTCGACGCATGGTCACACCCGGTGCCTTTCTCAAAGCCTCTCTCCACGCCAGCAGGGAATTTTTCCGCCCGCCGGTGGAGACGCCTGCGCGCGACCGAGTCATCACCCGGCGCAGCCCGAATGATGCGGCGATGATGGTGCCCATCCGCTCCATCGGCCCCAGCCACGGCGAACGCATTGCCACCCACCTGTTGTCGCTTGATGCGCATGACCGCTACCTGCGCTTTGGCTACGCTGCCAACGACGAGCAGGTACGCCGTTACGTCAGCGGGCTTGATTTCGAGCGCGACGAGATCTTTGGCATCTACAACCGCCGCCTTGAGCTGATTGCCATGGCGCATCTCGCATTCTCGACCGACCCCAACCTCAAGAGCTGCGCCGAGTTCGGTGTCTCGGTGCTGGCGCGTGCGCGCGGCCGTGGCTACGGCGCACGACTGTTTGACCGCGCCGTGATGCACGCGCGCAATGAAGGCGTGGACATGATGTTCATCCACGCGCTGAGTGAAAACACCGCCATGCTCAACATCGCCCGCAAGGCCGGTGCCATCATTGAACGCGACGGCTCCGAGAGCGAGGCCTACCTCAAGCTCCCGCCCGCCGACATGGACTCACGCATGACCGAGATGGTCGAAGAGCAGATCGCCCAGACCGACTACCGCCTCAAGGTGCAGGCCAAGCAGTTCTGGGACCTGCTGGCCATGGTGCAAGAGGTGAGAAGTGGTGTGCGCGATTCCCGCGAACGCTCCAGCCCCTGATTTCAAAGACCGGCGCATCGGGCGCCGTTTGATGTTGCTTCGCAGCTGTCATCCCAAGACACTACACTAGCCCTTCCCTAACTACCGAACACCGCCCGTGTCCGATATTCCCCCCAGTAGGTCTTCAAAGCATGAAGACAAGCGCGGCTTCCTGCAGAAGCTGGCTGAAATGCTCCACCCCGGTCCGGACTCGAAAGACGAGCTGATCGAAACCCTGGTGGAAGCCCAGGACAACGAAGTCATAGGTGCCCAGAGCCGCGAGATGCTCGAAGGCGTCATCCGCATGGCCGACATGACGGCCGGTGATGTGATGGTTGCCGCCCCGCGCATGGACCTGATCAACATCGATGCACCGTTCGACGAACTGCTGCACCTGGTCATAGACACCGCCCACTCGCGCTTCCCGGTCTATGAGGGCGAGAAAGAAAACATCCTCGGCATCCTGATGGCCAAGGATTTGCTCAAGCTGCAGCGTGCGCCTGAGCTCAACATCAAGGCCTTGCTGCGACCGGCCGTGTTTGTGCCCGAGAGCAAGGGGCTGAACGATTTGCTGCGCGAATTCCGTGGCAACCGAAACCACCTTGCCATCGTTATCGACGAGTTTGGCCGTGTCGCAGGCCTCATCACGATTGAAGACGTGCTGGAGCAGATCGTCGGCGAGATTGAAGACGAATTCGACATCGCCGAAGACGAGGGCGATATCTTTGGCCTGTCTGACCGCACCTACCGCGTCAGCGGCGACACCTCGATAGAGCGTGTCAGCGAGGCTTTCGGCGTCACCCTGATGGACAGTGACTTTGACACCATAGGCGGCCTTGTCGCGCACGAGATGGGCCATGTGCCCAAGCGTGGCGAGCACTATGCGCTGTCTGGCCTGCAGTTCACGGTGCTGCACACCAAGGGTGGTGCGGTGCGCTGGTTCAAGGTCTCGCCGGTCGCGCCTGCGGCCTGACGTAGCGGTACGGACGCGGCAAATTGGTCCAGTCCACGTCGCGTCGCCGCGCCTCATTCCTGTCTATTGCTGCCGTTCTTGTCGCTGGCTGCGCACATGCCCTGAGCATCGCCTGGCCGTTTTCTTTCGGCCTGACGCAGGGCCAGCCGCTGTGGTGGCTGCAAATACTGTCGCTGGTCGTGCTGGTCTTCTACCTCGACCACTGCGCAACCTGGAAACGCGGGGCTTTTGTCGGCTGGCTGTTTGCCACGGCGCTTCAGTGCGCCACCTGGTGGTGGATGTTTATCTCGCTGCACACCTATGGCGGCCTGGCGTCGCCGCTGGCCGTGATTGCCATCGTGGGGCTGGCGGCTTTTCTGGCGCTTTATTACGCTGTTGTCTGCGGCCTGTTCGTGGTCATCGCGCCCGTTAAACGGGCGCAACGGGCGCTGCTGTTTGCGGCGCTTTGGTTGATGGCGGAATTGGGCCGGGTCGAATTTTTCACGGGCTTCCCCTGGGGCGAAGGTGGTTATGCGCACCTTGAAGGGCCGTTTGCAAATCTCGCCAAGCTGGTTGGTGTGCACGGGCTGACCATCGGGGCTGCTTTTGTTGCCGCTGCCGTTGCGGGGCTGGTGATCAGGCCGCGTCTGGTCAATGCGGGGCTGCTCGTGTTGGGGCTGGCTGTTGCGGCTGGTGCCAGCTTTGTCATCCGCGTGGATGCAGGCCGCGCCTCACGCTTTACCAGTGCTTATCCGGTAGTCAGCGCGGGCAACAAGCCGTTTACCGTCACGCTGCTGCAGGGCAATATCGCGCAGGACGAAAAATTTCAGGGCGGCAAAGGCATTCCCGATGCGCTCAACTGGTATGGGCAGCAGTTGATGGCGGCGACCAGTTCGCTGGTGGTTACACCTGAAACCGCCATTCCGCTGTTACCCACGCAACTGCCGCCGGATTACCTGGACACCCTGTTCCGCAGGTTCGTCAAGCCGCCAGGAGGGGCGCCCGCGAGCGCCGCCATCATTGGTATTCCGCTCGGCAACAGCCAGGTGGGTTACAGCAATTCGGCTATTGCGATCAAGCCCCAAACGGTGGATGGAAAAGGCATAGCCGACGATGTTTATCGCTACGACAAGCACCACCTGGTGCCCTTCGGCGAGTTCGTGCACCCCTTGTTCAAGTGGTTTCTGGCCATCGTCAACATCCCGCTGGCCGACTTCAACAGCGGTGCGGTCAGCCAACCCTCGTTTGACTGGCAGGGCCAGCGGCTGGCGCCCAACATCTGTTACGAAGACCTGTTCGGCGAAGAACTTGCCGCACGCTTTCGTGACCCGGCCGCCAGCCCTACTATTTTTGTGAACATCAGCAACATCGCTTGGTTTGGCAACACCATCGCGATTGACCAGCACCTCAACATATCGCGCATGCGGGCGCTTGAGTTTGAACGCCCCATGCTGCGCGCCACCAACACAGGTGCCACCGCAGTGATTGATTACACAGGGCAGGTTAGCCACCTGCTGGCGCGCCATACCCGTGGCGCACTCGTGGCTGAAGTTGAAGGCCGCAGCGGCATCACCCCTTATGCGTGGTGGGCCTCCCGGCTGGGCCTGTGGCCATGGTGGGGCCTGATCGTGCTGGTGCTGCTTGGTTCAACCCTGACCCTGCGTAAACGCGGTAAAGCCTGAACGGGTAGCGGGCACCAGTTTGCCCCGTAAAATCGATGGTTTCGCGGTACGGCGGCTTGCCCGTCCTGAAGTCACCGCAGCCCTCATGCGCGACCAATAAAAACTTATGCTCACTTTCCAGCAAATCATCCTGAAGCTGCAGTCCTATTGGGCTGACCAGGGCTGCGCGCTTTTGCAGCCCTACGACATGGAGGTTGGCGCCGGCACCTCGCACACCGCCACCTTTTTGCGCGCGCTCGGCCCGGAGCCGTGGAAGGCCGCTTACGTGCAGCCCAGCCGCCGCCCCAAGGACGGCCGCTACGGCGAGAACCCGAATCGCCTGCAGCACTATTACCAGTACCAGGTTGTGCTCAAGCCTGCACCGGCCAACATTCTTGAGCTGTACCTTGGCTCGCTTGAAGCCCTGGGCTTTGATCTGAAGAAAAACGACATACGTTTTGTTGAAGACGACTGGGAGAACCCCACGCTGGGCGCCTGGGGTCTCGGCTGGGAAGTCTGGCTCAACGGCATGGAGGTCACGCAGTTCACCTACTTCCAGCAGGTGGGCGGCATCGACTGCAAACCCATCACTGGCGAGATCACCTACGGCCTTGAGCGCCTGGCCATGTACCTGCAGGGTGTGGACAACGTCTACAACCTCACCTGGACTGAAGGTTTGAGCTATGGCGATGTGTACAAACAAAACGAGGTAGAGCAATCAACCTATAACTTCGAGCACAGCGATGCCGGCTTTTTGTTCACCGCGTTCACTGCGCATGAGAAGCAGGCCAAGCACCTGATTGAAGCGCAACTGGCATTGCCTGCTTACGAGCAGGTGCTGAAAGCAGCGCACAGCTTCAACCTGCTGGACGCACGGGGTGCGATCTCCGTGACAGAGCGTGCCGCCTATATCGGGCGTATCCGCAATCTCGCGCGCGCGGTTGCGCAAAGTTATTTTGAAAGCCGCGAGCGCCTCGGGTTCCCGATGGCGCCGCGCGAATGGGTTGAACAGATGACCCCGACGATCAAGAAGGCTGCATAAGAAATGACGACGAAGAACCTTCTGGTTGAACTGTTTGTGGAAGAGCTGCCGCCCAAGGCGCTTAGAAAACTCGGCGACGCCTTTGCCGGTGTGCTGCTGGAGCAATTGAAGGCGCAGGGGCTGGCCGGTGCCGATGCGGTGCTCACATCGTTTGCATCCCCTCGCCGCCTCGCTGCGTACATCACGTCAGTAGCTGCGCAGGCAGCTGACAAGGCCGTCTCGCAAAAACTTATGCCCGTCGCTGTGGCACTGGACGCAAGTGGTAATGCCACACCCGCGCTGCTGAAAAAACTTCAGGCTCTGGGCGCTGATGCATCTGCTGTTGCCGGCCTGAAGCGCGCGCCCGACGGCAAGGCTGAAGCCCTGTTTTACGACAGCAATGTCAAGGGCGCAAAGCTGGTCGATGGCCTGCAAAAAGCCCTGCTTGAGGCAGTTGCCAAATTGCCGATCCCCAAAGTCATGACTTACCAGCTGGCCGATGGCTGGAGTGATGTGAAGTTTGTACGCCCTGCGCACGGCCTTGTCGCGCTGCATGGCAGTGATGTTGTGGCCATCGAGGCGCTGGGCCTGAAAGCTGGTAACAGCACGCGCGGTCACCGCTTTGAAGCAAGTGTGGACCCCGTCGTTCTGAAAAACGCCGATAGCTACGCGGAAACTTTGCAAAAAGACGGTGCCGTGATTGCCAGCTTCGCAGGGCGCAAGGCCGAGATCGCAAAGCAGCTGGCAGCCGCAGCCGCCAAGGTAGGCGGTGGTGTGAAGGCCATTGAAGACGACGCGCTGCTTGACGAGGTGACGGCGCTGGTCGAGCGTCCCAATGTGCTGGTCTGCGAGTTTGAGAAAGAATTTCTCGATGTGCCGCAGGAGTGCCTCATCCTCACGATGAAGGCCAACCAGAAATACTTTCCGCTGCTTGATACCGCTGGCAAGCTCACCAACAAATTTCTGGTGGTCAGCAATATCAGTCCGCTCGACGCCAGCGCGGTGATTGGGGGCAACGAGCGGGTGGTGCGCCCGCGCCTGGCCGATGCCAAGTTTTTCTACGACCAGGATCGTAAAAAGACATTGACTTCGCGTGTCGAGGGGCTGGGCAAGGTGGTGTACCACAACAAGCTGGGCACGCAGGGCGAACGGGTCGAACGTGTGCGTGCGATTGCGAAGGCCATCGGGCAGCAACTCGGCGGCGATGCGCTCGCGCAGAAAGCCGACCAGGCTGCACAGCTTGCCAAGACCGACCTGGTGACAGACATGGTGGGCGAGTTCCCTGAACTGCAGGGCATCATGGGCCGCTACTACGCACTCAATGACGGTTTGTCTGCCGATGTGGCCGACGCCATTGAAGACCATTACAAGCCGCGCTTCGCCGGCGATGAACTTCCTCGTAACGATGTCGGCATGGTTGTTGCGCTGGCAGACAAGCTCGAAACGCTGGTGGGCATGTTTGGCATCGGCAACCTCCCAACCGGCGACAAGGACCCGTTTGCCTTGCGCCGGCATGCGCTGGGTGTCATTCGCATGCTGGTTGAAAAAGACCTGCCCTTGAGTGTGTCTGACCTGATAGCCGGTGCGCAACCCGTGTTCGGCGACAAGATACAGGATACGTCCACGGCGTTGACCGATTTTGTGTATGACCGTTTTGCAGGTTCGCTGCGCGAACAGGGCTACAGCGCGCAGGAAGTCGAGGCCGTGCTGGCGCTCAAGCCGCCGCGTCTCGGTGACGTGGCCAAACGCCTTGCGGCGGTGCGCGCATTTGCAGCCTTGCCAGAAGCGCCCGCGCTCGCGGCCGCCAACAAACGCGTCGGCAATATCCTGAAGAAAGCGGACGGTGAGGTTGAGGCGGTGATCAACCATGAACTGCTGATTGAGGCCGCTGAAAAATCGCTTGCTGAAACCCTGGAAACCGTGACGCCTAAAGCCGATACAGCTTTTGCTGCGGGCGACTATGCGGCTTCCATGCAAACCCTCGCTGCACTGAAGGCACCTGTCGATGCCTTCTTTGAAAGTGTGATGGTCAATGCTGGCGACCCATCGCTGCGCAACAACCGCCTGGGTTTACTCGCGACACTGCACAACGCGATGAACCGCGTCGCCGATCTTTCAAAACTGGCCTGATCGGAGTCCTGCATGAAACTCGTCATCCTCGACCGCGACGGCACTATCAACAGCGACAGCGACGATTTCGTCAAGACGCCTGATGAATGGATGCCGCTGCCCGGCTCGCTGGAGGCGATTGCGCGCCTCAACCATGCGGGCTGGCATGTGGTGATTGCCTCCAACCAGTCGGGACTGGGGCGCGGCCTGTTTGATGTGGCGGCCCTCAATGCCATGCACGCCAAGATGCACAAGATGTTGTCGGCTGTCGGCGGCCGCATCGACGCCGTGTTTTATTGCCCGCACAGCCCCGAAGAAAGCTGCAATTGCCGTAAGCCGCTGCCTGGCCTCTTCGAGCAGATCGGCATGCGTTTTGGTGTGCCGCTCAAGGGTGTGCCGACGGCCGGTGATTCGCTTCGCGACCTGCAGGCCGGGGCGGCCGCAGGCTGCGAACCCCACCTGATATTGACTGGCAAGTCTGCGCAATACCGCAATGGCGGCCAGCCCGATGGTTTGCCTGAGGGCACGCGCCTGCACCCGGACCTGGGTGCGTTTGTCGATTTCATCCTGGAGCGCAGCGCCCAGCCACTGCAGGTGGCGCTCTGAAAAGCTGCTGTACTGTCTACATTGCCCATTTTTTTTCGAAACACACATGCCCCTGATTCGTTCAATTCTTCACCTGCTCTGGATGACGATCACCGTCATTCCCTGGGCGCTTGCCGTGCTGGTTTTTTCGCTGTTCGGCACCAGCACGCAGGTTTACTGGATGTGCGCGGGCTGGCTGCGCCTGGCGGTCACCGGGGGCACCGTCATTCTGGGCATACAGAATCGCGTGACCGGCATGGAAAACCTGCCTGCTGACGAGAAGGGTGCCTGCGTGCTTCTGGTCAAACACCAGAGCACATGGGAGACCTTTTCAATGGTGACGCTGATGCCGCACCCGCTGGCATTCGTGTTTAAAAAAGAACTGCTGTATGTGCCGTTTTTCGGCTGGGCCATGAGCCGCATGGACATGATCCACATCGACCGCAGCCAGCGTGCGCAGGCTTTCAGCAAGGTGGTGGCACAAGGCAAACGCCTGATGGCGCAGGGCACATGGGTCATCATGTTTCCTGAAGGTACACGCATACCGCGCGGCCAAAAAGGCGTTTACAAAAGCGGCGGCACCCGCCTGGCGATTGAAACCGGCGCGCCGGTGATTCCTGTCGCAGTGAGCTCGGCCAAATGCTGGCCCCGCAAGGCCTTTATCAAGTACCCCGGCATTGTGGACTTCTCCATCGGTAAGCCCATCCCCAGCGCCGGGCGACAGCCAGACGAGCTGATGCGTGAGGTAGAGGCGTGGATCGAGGCCGAGATGCACAGGCTGGACCCAGAGGCCTACGAAACGGCTGCAACGGTCACCGCAGGCTAAACTTCCATGATGCAAAGGCTGCTTCAGTTCACGCTTGATCTCTTTGAGACAACACCGGAACTGCCGGCCCCACGGCCAAAGCCCAGGCCCCGCAGCGGGAAAAAAATGCCGATTGCAGTGCCAGTGCCGGCTTCTGACAAAGTCGCGCTGCCCCCACCTCCAGAGTTTGTCGGTCCAGGTCTTCCTGCGCAAACCCTGCAGCAGGCTCTGGCACCAGCCGCGTTCCGCCACCCGCGCGCCACGCGTGAGACGCTGCTGGATGGCATCGCCATTGGCTATGAATTCAGGCGCGGCAAACGCCGGACCATCGGGTTTTCGGTGGGTGCGGAAGGGCTGACGGTCAGTGCACCCAAGTGGGTACCACTTTATGAGATAGACAAGGCGGTGCTTGAGAAATCTGCCTGGATATTGACCAAACTGCAGGAAACCCGCGCCCGCCATGAGCGGCTTGAATCTGCCCGCATTGAATGGAAAGACGGCACCACGCTGCCCTTTCTTGGCGAACAGGTGATTGTGGTGCTGGACCCCCGCCATGCCTTTGGCGGTGTGGGCGCAGAGCTCAAAAGCAATGATGAGGGCACGCTTCCCGGCGTCACGCACCTGACCCTGCATGTGGGCTTGCCGCACAGCGCCACGCCGGAGCAGATTCGCGATGCCGTGCAGGCCTGGCTGATGCGGCAGGCCAAGCGCATCTTCACCGAGCGGCTCGACCATTTCGCCCCGACGCTGAATGTGCAGTGGCGCAAGCTGAGCCTTTCCAGTGCCGGCACGCGCTGGGGCAGCGCAAGTGCCGACGGCTCCATACGCCTGAACTGGCGCCTCGTCCACTTCCGGCAGTCGGTGATCGACTACGTCGTGGTGCATGAGCTCAGCCACCTCCGTGTGATGGACCACAGTCCGCGCTTTTGGGAAACTGTCCGCGCTGTGGTGCCCGACTACGCCGAGTTGCGCGGCCAGCTCAAGGATGACGCTATTCCCCGCTGGTAGGCCTGTGGCGGCCTCTTCGCTCATTTTGTGTTTGGAAATTGGCTGTAATGTGATAAAAGTGAGAATTTCATACTTGAAATTGATAACAATGCGTACAGGGCATCTCCATGAATAACAAGCTGATACTCGTGGTGGAAGACAACCCGGACCATCTTGAACTGACAGTATTGACACTGGAAGAGCAGGGCGTGGATGCGGATATCGTGGTCGCCCGTGACGGGGCGCAGGCGCTTGACTTCCTGTTTGGCCAGGGGGCATACGCCGGGCGGGATACGCAAAAACAGCCTTCTTTCGTACTTCTCGACATGAAGCTGCCCAAGCTTTCCGGCGTTGATGTGCTGCGCAGCGTGCGCGCCAATGAGCTGACGGCCATGGTGCCAGTGGTGATGTTGACCTCTTCCAGCGAAGAGTCCGATATCGTGGCCTGTTACAGGGCTGGCGCCAACAGCTTCATACGCAAGCCGGTTGATTTTGGTGAGTTCACGAAAAAACTTGATTGCCTGCAGGCCTACTGGCTGGGTGTGAACGAGGCCCTTCCGGTCTGACCTTTGTGCGGCTACCTGCCCTTCTGCCGCACCATTACAGGCTCAGTGTGACGCGATGAAATCCGGCATCACGCTGCGTTTGCGCCTTGTCATCCTGGTGATCGCGGCGACTGTGCCCCTGTTTGGGCTGTCCCTGATTGGGGCAGTGCTGACTGCAAATGACGCGGTCACGCAGACAACCAGAAACCTTGAATTCTCTGCCTCGCTGGTAGCCGCCAACCAGCAGCGTGTGGCCGATTCCGTACGGCAGGTACTGGTGGCCGTCTCCCATGTGCCCGACATGGTCGAGGGCAGGGAGCCACATTGCCAGCGCTACTTCAAGTCCCTGACCAATGAGTTGCTGGTGTATGCCAATGTCGGGGTAATAGGCACTGACGGCTATGTGCGTTGCCACAGCGTGCCCAACAACCCCCCGGGGTTTGCCGGTGACCGTCCGTATTTCCAGGCCGCCATGACGAGCCGGAATTTCGTGGCGGGTGGTTACCTGCTCGGGCGCCTCAGTGGCAAGCCCATCATGACTTTTGCCCTGCCGGTCAAGGGGGGTGGTGGCGAAGTCACTGCCGTCGCATTTGCATCCATGTACCTGTCCGAAATCGGCCGGGCGATCGCGGCGAGCGCGTTGCCTGCAAGCGGGCGGGTCATTGTCATGGACCGTGATGGCGTGGTGCTGGCCGCAAACCCCGAGGGTGCCGCCGTGATCGGCAAGTCCGTGGCAATGGCTTCCCTGCGCACTGCTGTCAAGGCGGGTGTAGCAGGCATCGTTGAAGACCGGGATGCCAGTGGTGCGGAGCAGATCTACGCCTTCATGCCCAGCACAGCATCACGTGACGCGCCATTTTTTGTTGTGGTGAGTGCTGACAAGACCGAGATCCTGGCGCCATCCCGGACACGGCTGGTGCGGAATTTTGTTGCGCTCGCCCTGGTTGCAATATTGGGGGGCTGGATAGCATGGCTTCTCGGTGGCAGGGCCATCGTGAAACCTGCGGCGGAAATCCTTCGCGCGACAGGCCGCATACAGGAGGGGCGGCTGGATGTGCGTATTCCTATGCTTCCAGACGATCCTGGAAATGAATTCACCCGTATTGCCAGCGGATTCAACAGCATGGCTGAGTCCCTTCAGCAGCGGGAGGCTGAGCAGGCAAAGAGTTATGCCGAACTGCGCCGCACCCAGAGCCGGCTCATCGCCGCCCAAAAGCTGGGGCGCATCGGGCACTGGGAGCTGGACCTGCGCCGGGATCTGCTCATATGGTCTGATGAGCTTCAGGATCTTTTTGGCCTGAAGCCTGGTGAGTTTGACGGCAACCACGCCACCTTCATGAAGATGGTTCATCCCGATGACAGGGAGCGCTATGAAAAGTTGCGCACTGTGGCTCACCGGGACAATGCCGCCCTTGAAATTGAATACCGCATCATCACTGCGGCCGGGGAAGTACGCTGGATACACCAGCGCGGCCAGATGCTGCATGACGAGAATGGCCTTGCGGTTTCACGCAGCGGTGTGGTGCAGGACATCACCTCACGAAAACAGTTTGAACTGGCACTCGCCCACAGTTCCCGCCAGCTCAGGCGTACGGGCGAAATGGCCCGCATCGGTGGCTGGGAGGTCAGGCTGGACCCTGTGAAGACCGAATGGTCCGAAGAGCTGTTCAGTATTTATGAGCTGGAGCCGGGCCACGGGCTTGATGCGATGGAGGCGGTCAGTTTTTATGCCCCCGAGGCACAACCCGCCATGCGTGCCGCCGTGCGGGCAGCGATCAAGGATGCCACGCCCTGGGATATGGAACTTCCCCTCATCACGGCCAGGGGCCGCCGCATCTGGGTGCGGACCCAGGGGCAGGCCATCACTGAAAACGGCAGGACTCTGGCCCTTGCCGGAGCCCTGCAGGACATCACCGCGCAGCATGATTCGCGCGAGCAGCTGCGCCTGCTTGAGACGGCGATTTCACGCCTCAATGACATCGTGCTGATTACCGAAGCCGAACCTGTGGAGGAGCCCGGTCCGCGCATTGTTTATATCAACGATGCGTTCGAGCGGCATACGGGCTACAGCCGGGAAGAGGTGCTGGGCCGGTCGCCGCGCTTTTTGCAGGGACCCAATACGCAGAGGGCAGAGCTGGACCGCATCTCCAGCGCACTCAAGTCATGGCGACCGGTGCGTGCTGAGCTCATCAACTACACGAAAGCCGGTGAGGAGTTCTGGGTTGAGCTGGACATCGTTCCCATCGCAGATGCCAAGGGCTGGTTCACGCACTGGGTGGCGGTGCAGCGCGACATCACCGGGCGCAAGCTGGCCGAGAAGGCATTGATGGACAGCGAGCAGCGCTATGCAGCGCTGTTTGAAATGGCACCGGTGCCCATGTGGGTATATGACGTGGCCACGCTGCAGTTCCTCACCGTCAATCGTGCGGCTGTCGAGGGCTACGGCTACTCTGCCGAAGAATTCATGTCGATGACAATTTTTGACATTCGCAGCGATGCTGACCATGGGGCACTGGAAAAGCAGCTCGCGGGTGCACCGCCACGCAGCTCATGGGAGCACCACCGCAAGGATGGTTCAGCCCTTCAGGTCAACGTGGTGTCCACACCGATAGAGTACGGAGGGCGGAGCGCCCGCTTTGTGGTGGCCCTGGACATGACAGCGCAGGTCAGGGCCGAGCGTGATGTGCAGGAGTATCTGTTCACCCTGCAGCGCGCGGCCGATGCCGCCCAGGCCATCACCTGGCACCAGACCCTGGACGGCATGTTGCAGGAGGTCGCCGAGCAGGCCCGTGGCGTGATCGGTGCACACCAGTCGGTCGTCAGCCTGACCAAGGCCAGCGACTGGTCCCAGAGCATCGATGCGTTATCGCTGTCCGAGAAGTACGCGAAGTACAGGGGCCTGCGTGATCCCGCTGACGGCTCCGGCATCTACGCCATGGTTTGCGAGAACAACCGCGTTGTGCGCATGACTCAGGAGGAGCTTGAAGCCCATCCGCGCTGGCGCAATTTCGGCGGTTATGCAGACAAGCACCCCGTGATGCGCGGCTGGCTTGCAGTGCCCCTCATTGGCCGGCAAGGCCAGAACATGGGGCTGCTGCAGCTTTCGGACAAATACGAAGGCGAGTTCACGCTGCAGGACGAATACGTCGCGATAGAGCTCGCCCAGCTTGCCTCAATCGCCATTGAAAACGCCCGCCTGCTTGAGCAGGTCAACCAGCTCAACACAGGCCTGGAGCACAAGGTCGTAGAGAGAACCCTTGCGCTTGCCAGGCAGGAGGCCCTGTTCCGTGCGCTGGCAGAGCAGGCACCCCAGGTGATCTGGACGGTCGACAAAGACGGTGATGCCACCTATTTCAACCGTGCCTGGTTTGATCTGGTGGGTGGCGAGTTGAAAGACTGGACAGGGCGCCAGTGGATCTCCGTCATTCATCCTGAGGACCTGGGCCAGGTCACGCAGAACTGGCAGCATGCAGTGGCCACCCACTCGCCCTACACGGGTATTCGCCGGCTGTGCGGCCGTGACGGCAGCTACCATGTGATGTCCTACCGCGCATCGCCGGTGTTGGATGAAGGTGGCGAGGTGGCATTTTGGGTCGGCATTGATGCGGACATCACCGAAATCAAGAATATCGAAGCAGCCCTGCGCCTGTCCAACCAGGAGCTTGAGGCGTTTTCTTACTCCGTCTCGCATGACCTGCGTGCACCGCTGAACACCATAGACGGTTTCAGCCGTCTGCTGGCGAAACAGATCAACAGTGAGGTCGGCAGCAAGGGCCTCCATTACCTGTCGCGCATCCAGGCAGGCGTGGCGCAGATGGGCAAGCTGATAGAAGACCTGTTGTCGCTGGCCCAGGTCTCGCGCATGCAACTGCGGATCGAAGCGGTGGATTTGTCGATGTTGAGCCAGCGCATTCTGGACGACTGGCAGGGCAGGCATCCGGAACGCAAGGTACAGGTCCACATAGAGCCCGGCCTGGTTGCCCACGGCGACGTGCGGCTGGTGCGTGTGCTGATGGAGAACCTGCTCGCCAATGCCTGGAAGTTCACCTCCCGCCAGGACAACGCCAATATCAGTGTCGGCCAGCAGGCCGATGCCGCAGGCCTGCCGGTCTTTTTTGTCAGGGACGATGGCGTCGGGTTTGACATGGCCTACGTTGACAAGCTTTTTGTGGCGTTCCAGCGCCTGCATCCCGCTTCGGAATTTCCGGGAACTGGCGTGGGCCTGGCAACTGTCGGCCGGGTCATCGGACGTCATGGCGGCCAGCTTTGGGCGGATGCCGCACCGGGCAGGGGGGCCAGCTTCTTTTTCACCTTGCCAAGGGGGCCATCGGCTCCATGACCTGCCGCTTGCTGGGTGTACTTCATTGACCCCACAAATCCGCAGCTAACAATACTAACTAAAATAACAAAAGTGACAAAATCACAATTTGAATTGCTTTCCCTGTATGTCCAATAAACCCAAAACCTTTGAAGACGCGATCACTGCAGCAGACTTCTCCATTGAAGACTACTGCGGCACCAGCTACGCGGCCAAATTGCTGGGCTTGTCGGTCGCCACGGTGCAGGCGCTGGTTGAAAAAGGCGAAATCGACGCATGGAAGACCCTGGGCGGGCATCGCCGCATCGCATTGCGTTCCATCAACGCCTACCAGGAAAAACACAGTAAAAAAATTGTCCGGGTGCAGTCCAACTCTGGCACGCGGCTGCGGGTCATGGTGGTGGAGGACGACGAAAACGCGCGCGAACTCTACCGTTGCCAGTTTGAGGAATGGGACCTGCCCATAGACTGCACCTGGATGCCTTCAGCGCTGGAGGCCATGATGGACATTGCCAGCGTCCGCCCGGACCTGCTCATCACCGACCTTTCCATGCCCGGAGTGGACGGGCTTGAAATGCTCAAGACCCTCAAGCGCAATGCGCACCTGGCGGACATGCAGATTGTGGTCGTCAGCGGACTGCCTCTCCAGGCCATAGAAGCAAGGGGCGGTTTTCCGTCCTATGCCCACCTGCAGGGCAAACCCATCAACTTTGACTGGCTTCAGGGGTTTATGACCGCGTTGGTGCCTGCCAGTGCAAGGTGGCGCACGCGCGACCCCCAGCCTGCCGGGCACGGTGCACCCGATAGTGGGTCCGCAGCAGGCAGCACTGTTCCCTTGCGGGACGATACCGGCGTGCCTGAATGAGCGGCAAGCGCGTCGACCGCCAGTCCCATGTGACCGGGGCCGACGCTGACAGCGAGTACGAAACATTGCCCGGCGCGCTGGAAGCAGCTCCCGCGTCTGCCCTGGGGGGGCTGGTGTACCTGGACAAGCGTGGCGGCATCGTTGACATGAATGCAGAAGCCCGGCAGGTCCTGCATTGCACGCTGCCCGACGTGGTGGGCCGTGATTTCTGGGATCTCGTGCCGGAGCAACTGGCCGAACGGCACCAGGCTGCCACTGGCCAGGCGCTGGCTGAATCGGCACAACATCGTTTCACTGCGCATCGCGAGTTCGAGGGCGACTGGATCGAATACGCCTTCCTGGGTCATGAAGGCGGGTGCATCGTCAGCCTGAAGGATGTCAGTGCCGCCAGGAGCATGGCGGTGATTCTCAAGGACAGCGAGCGGCGCAATCAACTCATTTTTAACGCCAATCCCAATGCGATGTGGGTTTTTGATGCGGTGTCGCTGCGCATCATCGCCACCAATCGGGCTGCAACCGAGTTTTACGGCATTCCCCGCAAGCTGTTTTTGACGCTCAAGATGGGCGCGCTGTTTCCAGATGGCGAAGGCGCGGCATTGTTGAGCTCGATGGACCTGCGCAAGGGTGCCGCTGATGAGGAGCTCACCGTACAGGTCTGCAAGCAGAAGAAGATGGATGGCCAGCTGGTACTGGTCGAGCTTGCATGTGGCCGTCTCCGCTGGCAGGGCCACAGGGCCATTCTTGTCAGTCTGGCCGACGTCACCGAGCGCCACCTGGCCGACCGGGCACTGCGGCGCGAGAACGCCGAAATGGAAGAGGAACTGCAGAAGGCGCAGGTTGAACTGAAAAAGTCCAGCCGTGACCTGCAGGCCTTTACCTACGCCCTGTCCAACGACCTGCAGGGGCCACTGCATGCGGCCAACGGTTTTGCGGCCATGCTCTCGGATAAATATTCAAGCGTACTTGACGACGCCGGCAAACACTACATTAGCCGCATTCGGGCCAGCATGCGCCAGCTCGCAAAACTGGTGGACGACCTGCGCGTGCTGGTGCAGTTGCCCCAGCCTGGCGACATGCAGGACATCGATGTCGCAGCCCTGTGCGAGGTGCTCATCGCTGACCTGAGAAGGCGTGACCCGGACCGTGTGGTGACGATGGAACTGCATGTCACCCAGCCACTCGTAGCTGACAAGATACTTCTCACCAGGGCGATGACCTGCCTGCTCGACAACGCATGGAAGTTCACTTCCAGAAAAGGCGAAGGCTGGATTCGTGTCGCACTCCTTCCCGGCAAGGTGCTCGCTGAAAAGGTGTTGCAGGTCTCTGACAACGGCGTGGGATTTGATGCAGAGTATGCCGACAAGCTTTTCACCGCATTCCAGCGCCTGCACTCCTCGGCTGATTTTGCCGGCAACGGTTTGGGGCTGGCGATTGTCGAAGGCGTGGCCGAGCGGCATGGCGGGCGTGTATGGGCTGAAACCAGCCCTGCAGGCGCAAGCTTTTACATGGTGTTCCCGCAGGAAACACCAGGGCGGCCAGAGCACCCTGAGTGAAGCCGCCAGCTGCGCGGGCAGTTGCCCTCAGATCCTGCTGAAACGGTAAACGCCGTCCAGCCCCAGTTCTCGCCTCAGGCGGTCTTCATGCCATGGCAGGTGCAGGTGGGCGACGGCCTCCCCCATGGCAAACGTAGTCTGGTGCAGGTCCAGTTTGCGTTTGAACATGATGGGCAGGATGTCGGCCCCACTGCAGGGTTTTTCCGCGCAGGCCTCCATGACCTCCGCAAGCCGGTCACGGTGATGGTCCTGCAGCTGGGTGATGCGCGTATGCAGCCCCCTGAAGGGCTTGCCATGTGATGGCAGGGTCAGCGTGGTTTCGTGGAGTGCCCTGAATTTGGCAATCGATGACAGGAATAGCCTCAGGGAATCGGCCTCGGGCTCCTGCTCATAAACACTGACGTTGGTCGAGATACGCGGAAGCACCATGTCGCCGCTGATCAGCACCTTGAGTTCTTCGCAGTAAAGAGCCATGTGCTCGGGCGCATGGCCGTAGCCGCTGATGCATTGCCAGTTGCGCCCTCCTATGCGTAGCTGCAGCCCTTCCATGAGCCGGCAGAAGTTGGGAGGCATAGTCGGAACCAGATCTGCGTAGTAGCCCTTGCGCGCCTTGATCTCTTCAAACGACTTCGTGTCGTTGAGACCATGCGACGCAAAGAAATTCGCGGCACCTTCGCCACCAAAAGAGGTGGTGGTCTGGCTCGAAAGTTTTGCCACGTTGTAGTCGGTGGCGCTGATCCACAGGCGGCAAACATGATCCGGGGTGGTCCAGCGTTCGCAAAGCCAGCCAGCCAGCCCGATATGGTCCGGGTGCATGTGCGTCACGATGACCCGCAGCACCGGCAACCCCTCCAGTTCGTTCGCAAAAATGCGTTCCCATTGCGCTTTTGATTCATCACGGCTCACGCAGCAATCAACAATGGTCCAGCCCTGCAGCATGTGGCCGGGGCGCTGCTGGTCTTCCATCTCGTCACGCAGCAGCCAGAGGTTGATGTGATCCAGCACAAAGGGCAGCGCCATGCGCAC
Organism: Pseudomonadota bacterium; assembly: GCA_040388905.1. Taxonomy (GTDB): domain Bacteria; phylum Pseudomonadota; class Gammaproteobacteria; order Burkholderiales; family Burkholderiaceae_C; genus Polaromonas. The sequence continues at coordinate 6,874 of JAZKAY010000031.1, read as the reverse complement.
CCACTTGATGCCGGGCGCCACCTCTATCGCGGAGTCGTCTGCTGGCAGACTGTCGGCAAACGGATAATTGAGTTGCTGTTCAAGAAGGTTCATGTAATATTCGCGGGTTGATATGACGTTTACGTAAACGTCATATCCTGTTCATTGTAGGGACGATGCGCCTGAGGCGCTGACTGACCGGAATTACCTGTGAAAACCATGGCACCCACCTACACCATCAGCGACCTGGCCAAAGAGTTTGACCTCACCACGCGGGCCATGCGTTTTTACGAGGACATGGGCCTGCTGCAACCCCAGCGTGAAGGCGCAGGCGGCCGCAATCGCGTGTACACCGCTCGCGACCGTACCCGCCTCAAGCTCACGCTGCGTGCCAAGCGCCTCGGGCTGTCGCTGGTTGAGGCCAAGGAAATCATTGATTCGTATGACAGCCCGCGTGACACCGCGCCCCAGCTGCGCAAGTTCCTCGCCATCCTGACCGATCACCGCAAAAAGCTTGAAGCGCAGATGCTCGACCTGCAGGCCAATCTCGACGAAATCCGCACGCACGAAAAAGAAGCCAAAGCCCTGCTCGCCAAGACAGAAAAAGCCAAGGCCAGCTGAAACCCGCCGTTTTGTGGATAATTGACGTTTACGTAAACGTCAACTGCGCTGCGTCAACCAAACCCCGCCGCCACGGAGCACACCGGGCGAACAAAAAGAGACTGACCATGACTTCAACTTCTGCACACCCGGAGCTGTCCAAGCGCGTCGAAGACAGCTTTTTGCGTCAGGGCATGATGGTGCAGCTCGGCGCCCGCCTGGTCAGCGTCGAACCCGGGGTCTGCGTGATTGCATTGCCGTATTCAGACCGCGTGACCCAGCAGCAGGGCGGCTTTCATGGCGGTGCCATGGGCGCGCTGGCCGACATCGCGGGCGGGTATGCGGCACTGACGACAGTGCCCGAGGACTCCGAAGTCACCACAGCCGAGTACAAGGTCAATTTTCTTGCGGCCTTCCAGGGTGGTGAATTGATCGCCACGGGCCGTGTCATCAGGGCCGGCCGCCGCATCATCGTCACCAGTGCCGAGGTTGTGCACGATGACGGCAAGGGCAAGCAGACCACCTGCGCGGTGATGCAGCAGACCATAGTTCCCGTTGCAAAGACCTATTGAGACGTATTGAGACCTGCTGAACAGATATTGCATTAAAGAAAAGAGACACACCATGAACAACCTGCCCGGACTCAACTTCCAGCTCGGCGAAGACATTGACGCCCTGCGCGACACGGTGCGCGATTTTGCGCAGGCCGAGATCGCGCCCCGTGCGGCAGAAATCGACCGCAACGACCAGTTCCCCATGGACCTCTGGCAAAAAATGGGCTCGCTCGGCGTGCTCGGCATCACGGTCGGTGAAGAATACGGCGGCGCCAACATGGGCTACCTCGCCCACATGATCGCGATGGAAGAAATCAGCCGTGCGAGTGCTTCTGTCGGTCTGTCTTACGGTGCGCACAGCAACCTCTGCGTCAACCAGATCAAGCGCAACGGAACTGAAGAACAACGCAAGAAGTATTTGCCCAAACTCATCAGCGGCGAGCATGTAGGCGCGCTTGCCATGAGCGAGCCTGGCGCCGGCAGCGACGTCATCAGCATGAAACTTAAAGCAGAAGACAAGGGCGGCTACTACCTGCTCAACGGCAGCAAGTTCTGGATCACCAACGGCCCCGATGCCGATACGCTGGTGGTCTATGCCAAAACTGAGCCAGAACTCGGCGCGCGTGGCGTGACAGCGTTTTTGATTGAAAAAGGCATGAAGGGGTTTTCAATTGCGCAAAAGCTCGACAAGCTCGGCATGCGCGGCAGCCATACTGGCGAGCTGGTTTTCAACAACGTCGAGGTGCCTGCACAAAATATTCTCGGCGGCCTCAACAGCGGCGCAAAGGTGCTCATGAGTGGCCTTGATTACGAGCGCGCCGTGCTGACCGGCGGGCCGCTGGGCATCATGCAGTCGGTGATGGACAACGTCATCCCCTACATCCATGACCGCAAGCAGTTCGGCCAGAGCATTGGCGAGTTCCAGCTCATCCAGGGCAAGGTCGCCGACATGTACACCGTGCTGCAGGCCGGTCGCTCGTTCGCGTATACCGTCGCCAAAAACCTCGACATGCTGGGCACAGACCATGTGCGGCAGGTGCGCAAGGACTGCGCCTCGGTCATCCTCTGGTGCGCCGAAAAAGCCACCTGGATGGCCGGTGAGGGCGTGCAGATCTTCGGTGGCAACGGCTACATCAATGAATACCCGCTGGGCCGCCTGTGGCGCGATGCCAAGCTGTATGAAATCGGTGCCGGCACCAGCGAAATCCGCCGCATGCTGATTGGCCGGGAACTCTTTGCCGAAACCATGTAAGACAGAAAATCCACCCATGCCTATACAAGACCTCTTCGCCCATAACCGCGCCTGGGCTGCGCAGATGGAGCGTGATCGCCCTGGTTTCTTCACCGGTCTGATCAAGCAGCAGACTCCCAAATACATGTGGATAGGCTGCTCTGACAGCCGCGTGCCGGCCAACCAGATCACGGGGCTCGAGCCCGGCGAAGTATTCGTGCACCGCAATGTGGCCAATCTCGTCGTTCATTCCGACCTGAATGCCCTGTCGGCCATCCAGTACGCCGTGGACATGCTCAAGGTCGAGCACGTCATGGTCGTCGGTCACTACGGTTGTGGTGGCGTGATGGCTGCGCTGAACAATGTCCGCGTGGGGCTGGCCGACAACTGGATTCGCCACATCCAGTCGGTGCGTGACCGGCACAGCGACCTGCTGGCCGCACTCCCCGAGGCACAGCGTGGCGATGCGCTGGTCGACCTGAACGTCATCGAGCAGGTGGTCAATGTCTGTGTCAGCACGGTGATGCTGGACGCCTGGGCCAAGGGCCAGAAGACCAGCGTGCACGGCTGGGCATTTGGCGTGCACGACGGCCTGCTGCAGGATTTGCGCATGACGGTGACCAGTACCGCCTCCATCGAGCCCCTGTACCGTGCTGCGATTGCGTCCGTTGTGGCCGCGCGTTCAGGCAAATAAACCTTCAAAGATCCGAAAGTCCATCCCATGTCCAATTCCATCGCAGACCCCATCGTCATCCTCGGTGCAGCACGCACCCCAATGGGCGGTTTCCAGGGCGACTTCTCATCGCTTGCCGCACATGACCTCGGCGGCGCAGCCATCAAGGCCGCCATCGAGCGCTCAGGCGTTGCGCCTGAAAAAATTGACGAAGTACTGTTCGGCAACTGCCTGATGGCTGGCCAGGGCCAGGCGCCTGCGCGGCAGGCCGGCTTCAAGGGCGGCCTGCCTGCCAGCACCGGCGCGGTCACGCTGTCGAAAATGTGCGGCTCCGGCATGGAGGCCACCATGCTGGCGCACGACCAGTTGCTGGCTGGCAGCCGTGATGTGATGGTCGCAGGAGGCATGGAGAGCATGACCAACGCGCCGCACCTGCTGCTCAAGGGCCGCAGCGGCATACGCATTGGCCATGACCGCGTGATGGACCACATGATGCTCGACGGGCTTGAAGACGCCTACGAGCCAGGCCGCTCCATGGGCACTTTCGGCGAGGACTGCGCCGCCAAATACAGCTTCACCCGCGAGGCGCAGGACGCCTTCGCCACCGCCAGCGTGCAGCGCGCCAAGGCGGCCACCGAATCCGGTGCGTTCAAGGCCGAGATCACGCCTGTCACCGTCAAGGGCCGTGCTGGCGACACCGTGATTTCTGTCGATGAAGGCCCAGGCAAGATCAAGCTTGACAAGATTCCCGCGCTGAAACCCGCGTTCAAGAAAGACGGCACCATCACTGCTGCCTCGTCTTCGTCCATCAACGATGGCGCTGCCGCGCTGGTGCTGGCGCGTGAATCCACTGCCAAAGAACTGGGTGCCAAGCCCATCGCCCGCATCGTCGGCCACGCCACTTTCTCGCAGGCCCCCGAGTGGTTCTCTACTGCCCCCGTGGGTGCCGTCAACAAGCTGTTCAAGAAAATCGGCTGGACGGTGAAAGACGTTGACCTCTGGGAAGTGAATGAAGCTTTTGCGGTCGTGCCCATGGCGCTCATGAAAGAACTCGACATCAGCCATGACATCGTCAACGTCAATGGCGGCGCCTGCGCGCTGGGCCACCCGATTGGTGCCAGCGGTGCCCGCATCATCGTCACGCTGATTCATGCGCTGCAGGCACGTGGTTTGAAAAAGGGCGTTGCCACGCTGTGTATCGGCGGCGGTGAAGGTACGGCACTGGCTGTGGAATTGATTTAATGTGGCGCACTTTCGCAGTTGCCAGCGTTTTTTTCGCAGTTGCTCTGCCCGCGCTAGCCAATGATCCTCGTGAGGATTTGCCCGATTTGCCTTCCAAGAGTGCGCTCCAGGGCGCGTTTGGATCGCAGGAGAACTTTGTTATACGTTCTGTGCACAGGGTCGAGATTGGAAAATCTGGTGAACATGCGTTCCTGATCCCGGTTTGGTTGACGAGTCGCGGCCGCAACTTTTCTTCTGGCGTTTTGTTTCATCGGCCGAAGTTGAAACAAACAAGGTTGCTTGATTACAGCAATGTGGAATCCATTCCATACGTGAAGTATTTGTATGGACGTTTGGCCATACTTTCAAGTTACTCGTCTGGACAGGGAAGCGAAAGCTTTGTACAAGATGTTGTTCAGTTCGATGGATGGGATGTCAAAACGATGGCGTCTAGTGGTGGTTTTGGAAACGATATTGGGACTTCAAATTGCACTGCCAAAATACCTTGCAGGCACAAGACCATCATCTATCAGCCAGTTCTTGGTACGGGCCTTCTGGCAAAGATCACGCTGTCAGGTAAGGCGGTCGAAAACCAAATATCGGGAACAAAATTTGACGTGAAGTTGTACGAACTTAAAACTGATGCATTGGTACCTCTTGGAAGGGCACGAAAATGAAAGTCCTGGTCATAGGTGCATCACGCGGCATAGGCGAAGAGTTTGTGCGCCAGTATCTTGTGGCCGGCGCCACCGTCATCGCCACCGCGCGTGACGATGACGGTCTTGAAAAGCTGAAGGCCATGGGCGCTACGGCTTTGCGTGTCGATGTGGCCGACCCGGCGAGCATCAGCGGGCTGGCCTGGCAGCTGGATGGCGAGCAGATTGACATTGCGCTGTATGTCGCCGGTGTGTTTCCGCAGGGTGATGCACTCTCGCCGCCCACGCAGGTCGAGTTCGACCGCACCATGCACACCAATGTGCTGGGCGCGATGCAGGCGATTCCCCAGGTGGCGCCGCTGGTTGAAGCTGCGGCGAGAGGCAAGGGCGGCAGTTTTGTATTCATCACCAGTGCGATGGGGCGTATTGAAGGTGTGGAGTCCAGCCGCGCCTGGACCTACCGTGTCAGCAAGGCCGCCCTCAACATGGCGGTGGCTTCGGCACAGCACGACTATCCCAATGCCATCATGGTGGCGATGTCGCCCGGCTGGGTCAAAACCGACATGGGCGGCGCTGGTGCCAATTTGACAGTCGAAGAAAGCGTGACCGGCATGCGCAGCGCGATTGCCAAACTCACTGCAAAGCAGAAAGGCGCTTACCTCAACTACGAAGGCGGCGCTTTTGCTGGCTGGTAGCTTGTAAAAAACGAAAGCCGCTGATGATATTGACGCAAGACCAGGAGATGATCCGCGACGCGGTGCGAGCCTTCTCGCAGGAGCAGCTCTGGCCCAACGCCGCGAAGTGGGACAAGGAACACCACTTTCCCTCGGACGTGCACAAGGGCCTGGCCGAGCTGGGCGCTTATGGCATTTGCGTGCCCGAAGAGTTTGGCGGCGCCAACCTTGATTACCTCACGCTCGCGCTGGTGCTTGAAGAAATCGCCGCGGGTGACGGCGGCACCAGCACCGCCATCAGCGTCACCAACTGCCCGGTCAACGCCATCCTCATGCGCTATGGCAATGCGCAGCAAAAGAAGGACTGGCTCACGCCGCTGGCGCAGGGCCAGATGCTGGGCGTGTTCTGTTTGACCGAGCCGCATGTGGGCAGCGACGCGTCAGGCCTCAAGACCACGGCCGTGAAAGACGGCGATGCGTATGTCATCAACGGCGTCAAGCAGTTCATCACCAGCGGCAAGAATGGCCACGCCGCCATCGTGATTGCGGTGACTGACAAGGGCGCAGGCAAAAAAGGCATAAGCGCCTTCATCGTGCCTACCGACGCGCCGGGTTATGTCGTCGCACGGCTTGAAGACAAACTCGGCCAGCATTCAAGTGACACGGCGCAGATCAACTTCGACAACTGCCGCATCCCCGCCGAGAACCTGATTGGCGCAGAAGGCGAGGGCTACAAGATCGCTCTTGGCGCACTTGAAGGCGGCCGCATTGGCATCGCCGCGCAAAGCCTGGGCATGGCTAGAAGCGCGTTCGACTTTGCACTGGCTTATTCAAAAGAGCGCCAGAGCTTCGGCACGGCCATCTTCAACCACCAGGCCGTGGGCTTTCGCCTGGCCGACTGCGCGACCCAGCTTGAAGCTGCACGTCAGCTCATCTGGCACGCTGCGAGCCTGCGTGATGCTGGCCTGCCCTGCCTGAAAGAAGCCGCCATGGCCAAACTCTTTGCCAGCGAGATCGCCGAAAAGGTTTGCAGCGCTGCCATCCAGACGCTGGGTGGTTATGGGTATGTGAGCGATTTCCCCGTTGAACGCATTTACCGGGATGTGCGGGTTTGCCAGATTTATGAGGGGACTTCTGATGTGCAGAAGATCATTATTCAGCGAGGGCTGGCTTAGGGATTGGCTGGGTTGAGGTTTGTGCCCTTCACTACCAGGCCGGGGGTAGCCCGGCGGCTAGTCACTTTCTTTTGCTTCGCCAAAAGAAAAGTAACCAAAGAAAAGGCGACC
>JAZKAY010000030.1:0-17054 GCA_040388905.1 Pseudomonadota bacterium | reverse complement strand
TTGATGCCGAAGAAGGCCGGCTTCCACACCACCAGGTCGGCCCACTTGCCGACTTCAATCGAGCCCACCTCATGCGAGATGCCGTGCGCGATTGCGGGGTTGATGGTGTATTTGCTGATGTAGCGCTTGACGCGGAAGTTGTCGTTGCGCTCGCTGTCGCCTTCGAGCTTGCCGCGCTGCTGCTTCATCTTGTGCGCCGTCTGCCAGGTGCGGATGATGACCTCGCCGACGCGGCCCATGGCCTGGCTGTCGGAGCTCATCATGCTGATGGCGCCCAGGTCGTGCAGCACGTCTTCGGCGGCAATCGTCTCCTTGCGGATGCGGCTTTCGGCAAAGGCCAGGTCTTCTGCAATGCCTGCGTCCAGGTGGTGGCAGACCATCAGCATGTCGACGTGTTCGTCGAGCGTGTTGACGGTGTAGGGCATGGTCGGGTTGGTGGACGACGGCAAAAAATTCGCCTCACCCACCACCTTCAAAATGTCCGGTGCATGGCCGCCGCCTGCGCCTTCGGTGTGAAAGGCGCAGAGTGCGCGGCCCTTGGTCGCTGCGATGGTGTTCTCTACAAAACCCGATTCATTGAGCGTGTCGCTGTGGATGGCGACCTGCGTGTCGGTTTCGTCAGCCACGTCAAGGCAGTTGCTGATGGCAGCTGGCGTCGTGCCCCAGTCTTCATGCAGCTTCAGGCCTATCACGCCGGCGTTGATCTGTTCATGCAGCGCGGCGGGCAGGCTGGCGTTGCCCTTGCCCAGGAAGCCCAGGTTCATGGGAAAGGCATCTGCGGACTGCAGCATGCGCTCGATGTTCCACGGGCCGGGCGTGCAGGTGGTGGCGAAGGTGCCGGTGGCGGGGCCGGTGCCGCCGCCCAGCATGGTGGTCACGCCCGATGTCAGCGCCTCGTCAATCTGCTGCGGGCAGATGAAGTGGATGTGCGAGTCGATGCCGCCCGCGGTGACGATCATGCCTTCGCAGCTGATGATCTCGGTGCCGGGGCCGATGATGATGTCAACGCCGGGCTGTACGTCGGGGTTGCCGGCCTTGCCGATGGCGACGATGCGCCCGCCCTTGAGGCCAATGTCGGCCTTGACGATGCCGCTGTGGTCGATGATGAGTGCGTTGGTCATCACGCAATCGACCGCGCCTTGCGCCCTCGTTTGTTGCGACTGCGCCATGCCGTCGCGAATCGTCTTGCCGCCGCCGAATTTGACTTCTTCGCCGTAGCTGCCGGCGCGCAGGGTGTAGTCCGCCTCGACCTCGATCATCAAATCGGTATCGGCCAGGCGCAGGCGGTCGCCCACGGTGGGGCCGAACATTTCGGCGTAGGCGCGTCTGCCAATCGTTGCCATTAGAGTGCTCCCTCGATGCTTGCGTCGATTGGTCCATTGATGAGGCCGCGAAAGCCGTAAATCTTGCGTTCACCTGAAAAATCAACCAGTTCCACAGTGCGCTGCTGGCCAGGCTCAAACCGCACCGCCGTGCCCGACGCAATGTTCAGGCGCATGCCTCGCACCGCATCACGTTCAAAGCCCAGCGCTTCGTTGGTTTCAGCAAAGTGATAGTGCGAGCCAACCTGTATGGGGCGGTCGGACGTGTTCTTCACCACCACGGTGACGGTGCGCCTGCCGGTGTTGAGCGGGTGGTCTGCGCCGTCGGTGATCATTTCGCCTGGAATCATGGCCATGCCTTTTGGTGCTTTGTATGGTTTGTGCCGCGATCAGGCCAGGCGCGTAAGCAGCAGCGCGCCGAACACCGCCACACCAGCGCCTGCAAGACGCGGCACCCAGACGTTGGCGCTGCGCAGCGCCCAGCCCAGTGCGAGTCCGGTGGCATGCAGCAGCACGGTGGCGGCCAGCATGCCTGCCAGTGTGATGGCCGCGTCAGCGCTGCCGGCGAGTTCATAACCATGGGCCAGGCCGTGGAAGACGGCAAACACGCCGGCCAGCAGCGCAGCGGCGATGCCAGGCACGCGCAGGCGTGTGACAACGAGCAGGCCAGTGACCAGCAGCGACGCGGCAATCATGGGTTCGACCGCTGGCACCTGCAGGCCTTTCAAACCCGCAATGGCGCCCAGCAGCAACATGGCGGCAAAACCCACGGGACCCCAGAGCATCTCCGCCCCTGCGCGGCGCGCGGCGAGGGCGCTCCACAGGCCGACAGCCAGCATCACGGCCAAGTGGTCAAACCCGGTTAGCGGGTGAACAAACCCGGCCAGGAAGCCGGCATGGATGTGGTTTTCGACGCCGGTATGTGCGGCGGCTGCAAGCGGCAGGGCGGTGGCGGCGGCCAGCAGAAGTTTCAGCAGGCGGGAAGATGTTGAAGGCGTGTTGCGCATGTGTTCTCCTCTGTGTTTTTTGGTGGCGGCGTCAGACGATGGGCTGGTGCACGGTGACGAGCTTGGTGCCGTCGGGGAAGGTGGCCTCGACCTGGATGTCCGGGATCATCTCGGCAATGCCGTCCATCACGTCGGCGCGGGTCAGCACCGTGCGGCCTTCACTCATCAGCTGCGCCACGGTTTTGCCATCGCGGGCCCCTTCCATGACTGCGGCGCTGATCAGGGCCACGGCTTCGGGGTAGTTGAGCTTGAGCCCGCGCGCCTTCCGGCGTTCGGCCAGCAGGCTGGCGGTAAAGATGAGGAGCTTGTCTTTTTCTCTGGGAGTCAGTTCCATGGCGCGCTTTTTTTGGAGGTGGAGCAGGGACTGGAAGGCCGGGTTCTGCTGATGTTGGGCAGCAAGAACGGTGCCATTGACTGCCATCTTATCCCTGTGCGCTCTGGGCGTAGCCGTCAGAAGGTGGACGGCATCCAGGGGTGCCGAAATGCTATTAAAAGCGTAGCTGCTTACGCTCTTGTTTATTGGGCTGGAAGCCGATTTGATGCCTTAAAAAGCCGATTTCCAAGGCTTTTGCAATGCTGGATGGGTCGCTAGAGACTGCTCAATGGCTTTCGGGGGTAATTTTTAACGTATATGTTAAAAATTTAACGTAGAAATTAAAAAATTCTGAAAAGTTAACTCCTGTATTAACATTTTGACTGTCTGTTCGCACATCGGGGCAAAAGCGGGCCACAAAACACCCAAAAACGGTCATTTTTAGGCATAAAAACGGCTGCAGGCCAATGAATACAAGCGCGAGCAGCTATTGATTTGATAGTAAAGGGCGGGCTGGCCCGTCTCGAAACCCAAGGACCTGGCAATCATGCCCGGCATGGAACCTGCAGCTAAGCCCTGCCCATGACCGCCACGCCCACCGCCATTCCCGCCCCCGCCACACCGCCCGCTGCCGATAGCGCAGCTGTGGCAACGGCCCCGCACGGCGAGCCGGTGCAGCGCATCATCAAGGTCAGGCGCGACTACAACAGCTGGGTGGCCAGCGAGACCATGGAAGACTACGCGCTGCGCTTCACGCCGCAGCGCTTTCGCAAATGGTCGGAGTGGCGGGTCGCCAACACGGCGTTCGGCGCGGCCTCTTTCCTGATCCTTGAGGCGGTGGGCGCGACCCTGCTGGTCAAGTACGGCTTCACCAACGCCTTCTGGGCCATCGTCGCGACCGGGCTCATCATCTTTCTGGCCGGGCTGCCGATCAGCATTTACGCCGCGCGCTACGGCGTGGACATGGATTTGCTCACGCGCGGTGCGGGCTTCGGCTACATCGGCTCGACGCTGACCTCACTCATCTACGCGTCATTCACCTTCATCTTTTTTGCGCTGGAGGCGGCCGTCATGGCCTATGCGCTGGAACTGGCGCTCAACATCCCCCCCAGCTGGGGCTACCTGATCTGCGCGCTGGTCGTCATTCCCATGGTCACACACGGCGTTTCTGCCATCAGCCGTTTCCAGGTCTGGACGCAGCCGCTCTGGCTGGTCATGCTGGTGGTGCCGTTTATCTTTGTTTTGGTGCGCGACCCGGGTGCTTTTAATGGTGTTTTGCACTATGTCGGTGAGAAATCGGGCGCCAGCGGCTTCAATTTGCACCTGTTTGGGGCGGCATTAACCGTCGGAATCGCACTCATCACGCAGATGGGCGAGCAGGCCGACTACCTGCGCTTCATGCCGGTGCAGACGAAAGCCAACCGCTGGCGCTGGTGGGCCAGCGTGCTGGTCGGCGGGCCGGGCTGGGTGTTTGTGGGCGTACTCAAGATGCTGGGCGGCGCGCTGCTGGCTTACCTCGCCATCTCGCACATGGTGCCGCTGGACCGCGCCGTCGACCCGAACCAGATGTATCTGGCGGCCTATGAATACGTCTTTCCGCACTACGGCATGGCGGTAGCGGCCACGGCGATTTTTGTGGTTGTGTCACAGCTGAAGATCAACGTCACCAACGCCTATGCGGGCTCGCTGGCCTGGTCGAACTTTTTCTCGCGCATCACGCACAGCCACCCGGGGCGCGTGGTGTGGGTGGTGTTCAACACGCTGATCGCCTTCATGCTGATGGAGATGAACGTCTTCCAGGCGCTGGGCGATGTGCTGGGGCTGTACTCGAACATCGCGATTGCCTGGGTCATGGCCGTGGTGGCAGACCTGGTCATCAGCAAGCCGCTGGGCCTGTCGCCGCCGGGCATAGAGTTCAAGCGTGCCCACCTTTATGACATCAACCCGGTGGGCGTGGGCGCAATGGCGCTGGCGTCGCTGCTGTCAGTGACCGCGCACCTCGGCATGTATGGTGAAACGGCGCAGGCGTTTTCTGCCGTGATTGCCATGGGGACCGCATTTATCACCGCGCCGCTGCTGGCCTGGATGACCAAGGGGCGTTACTACATTGCAAGAAGCCCGGACCTTGCCGATGCATCGTACAAACGTTATTCAACCCGTCAGTGCGTGATCTGCGAGCGTTCTTACGAAGGGCCTGACATGGCGCACTGCCCGGCCTACGGCGGCCCCATCTGCTCGCTGTGCTGTACGCTGGATGCGCGCTGCGGTGACATGTGCAAACCGCACGCCAGCCTGTCGGCGCAGTGGTCGTCCGCGCTGCGCTGGCTGCTGCCCAAACGCGCCTGGCCTTACCTTGATACCGGCCTCGGCCACTTCCTGCTGCTGATGCTCATCATCATGCCGCTGCTGGCCAGCGTGTTCGGTCTGCTCTACCACCAGGAGCTCAGCGCGCTGGCGCAAAGCGTGACAGACGCCGAGGTACTTGAGGCGCCCGAGTCGGCATTGAGGTCGGGTTTCATCAAGGCCTATATGGCGCTGCTGGTCACCGCCGGGCTGGTGGCCTGGTGGCTGGTGCTGGCGCACAAGAGCCGGCAGGTCGCACAGGAAGAATCCAACCGCCAGACGCATTTGCTGATGAAGGAAATCGAATCGCACCGCCAGACCGACGAGGCACTGCAGCAGGCCAAGCGTGTGGCCGATCTCGCCAACCAGGCCAAGAGCCGCTACATCAGCGCCATCAGCCACGAGCTGCGCACGCCGCTCAACAGCATCCTGGGCTACGCGCAGCTCATGGGTGAAGACGCAGCCATACCTGCGCACCGCAAGCAGGCCGTCAACGTCATCAAGCGCGGCGGCGAGCATTTGCTGTCGCTGATTGAAGGCACGCTGGACATCGCCCGCATCGAGGCCGGCAAACTCACGCTCAACGTCAAGCCCATGCTGTTTGCCGACGGCATGCATGAACTGGCCGGCATGTTCGAGCTGCAGGCAGCCGCCAATGGCCTGGGTTTTGTGTTCGAGGCCAGCGGCAACCTGCCCGAGACCGTGCGCGCCGATGAAAAGCGCGTGCGGCAAATCATCATCAACCTGCTGGGCAACGCCATCAAGTTCACGGCTGAAGGCCAGGTTACCTTCCGGCTGCGCTACGCACGCGAGATGGCTTACTTCGACATTGAAGACACCGGTCCTGGCATGAGCGAGGACGAACTCGCGCAGATATTCGAGCCCTTTGCGCGCGGCGGTGCGGCGGGGCAGAGTGCTGCAGGCACGCCGGGCGCAGGGCTGGGGCTGACGATTGCCAAAATGCTGACCGACCTGATGGGCGGCGAGATGACGCTGCTCAGCACGCCGGGCAAAGGCTCGATATTTCGCATACGCCTGTTTTTGCCAGAAGTGCATGGCGCTGCGGCCGCGCAGGGCACGCTGCCGCCAGCCCGCCGCCAGCCGCGTGCCTATGCAGGCGAGCGCCGCAAACTGCTGGTCGTCGACAACGAAGAGCCCGACCGCGAGCTGCTGGTGCAACTGCTGGAGCCCATGGGTTTTGAGCTGCGCACGGCGGCCAGCGGCCACGACTGCCTCGATTTACTGGCAGCGGGTTACCAGCCTGACGTGATTTTCATGGACCTCGCCATGCCCGGCATTGACGGCTGGGAGACCTTGCGCCGTGTGCGTGCGGCTGGCCATGAAGGCATACACCTGGCCATCGTCTCGGCCAATGCGTTTGACAAGGGGCTGGACAACGATGTCGGCATACGGCCCGAAGACTTCATCGTCAAACCCGTGCGCCATACCGAACTGATTGACTGGCTGGAACGGCGCCTGAAGCTGGCCTGGCTTTATGATGCGCCAGCGCCTGCGGCGGCTGAATCCCCTGTGGCAGCACCGCCGCGCATACGGCCTGACGCGGTGCAAACTGCGGCGTTGCTGGAAGTCGTCAACCTTGGTTTTTACCGCGGCATCATGAACAAGCTGGCTGAGATCGAAACCCAACAACCCGAAACCACCGTGTTTGTGGAAGACATGCGGTTGCTGGCACGCCAGTTCCAGTTTGAGGCCATGGGCCGGCAACTGACCAGCCCGGACAACCGGGAGGAAAGCCATGAGCAGCGTGCTTGAGCCTGACATGAATGCAGCAGCCGCGCAGGGCCAGGAGCGCACCCTTGACCGCACCCTTGATCGCGCCAACAGTGATGTGGTGCTGGTCGTCGATGACGTACCCGACAACCTCTCGGTGCTGCATGATGCACTCGATGAATCGGGCTACACCGTGCTGGTTGCCACCAGCGGTGAAGCGGCCCTGCAGCGCGCAAAGCAGGCCTTGCCCGACATCATCCTGCTCGATGCCATGATGCCCGGCATGGACGGTTTTGAAGTCGCCAAGCGCCTGAAAGCCATGCCCGAAACCGCGCACATCCCCATCATCTTCATGACGGGGCTGACGGAAACCGAATACCTGGTCGCCGCGCTTGAGGCCGGCGGTGTGGATTACGTCACCAAACCCATCAAGCCCAAGGAAGTCATGGCGCGCATGGGTGTGCACCTGCAGGGCGCGCGCCGTGCGCGGCAGGAAGCGCGGCAGGCCGGCCAGGCACGCAATGCGCTCGATGCATTCGGCTACGCCAGCATCACCGTGCGGCTGGGCGGCGAAGGCGAGGGCAAGCTCATCTGGCAGACGCCGCTGGCGCGCGACCTGCTGCTGCGCTACTACGGCACCTCTGCACCGCAAACGCCAGAGCCAGTGCTGGAGTGGCTGCGCCGCCATGCGCTGAATGTCACGCCCCACACCGAGCCGCCGCGCCTGACTGCAGAGCTCGGCCAGCGCCGGCTGACCTTCAGGCTGCATCAGCAAACGGGTGACGGCGAGGTCGGCAACGCGGGCGAGGCCCTGAGCAGCGACTGGCTCATCGTGATGCGCGAGATCTCGGAAGACGCGATTGTCGAAGCCATGAGCCTGAGCTTCAAGCTCACCGCGCGTGAGGCCGAGGTGCTGTACTGGGTCGTCAAGGGCAAGACCAACCGCGACATCGGCGAGATCCTGGGCGCCAGCCCGGCGACCGTCAAAAAACACCTTGAGCGGGTTTATGTGAAGCTTGGGGTTGAGACCCGTACGGCAGCGGCCGGCATGGCGATGAACCGCATTCGCCAGCTTCACCCGCAGTTTGAGGGTTAGGTGGTTTGATATCTTGGGGGTTTACCAGAAAAGCGCGTTTGCGGCCACCCGGTTACAATAAGAACTTCGGTCACGCATCAGCGTTTACAGCGGAATCCCCATACCAGGCGGGTTTTGTCTTCAAAATGCGGCGCTTCCAGAGCTTCGAATCACAAATGCTCCCCTGGTTTTCACTGTCGTCACGATATTGAAATCCCCTCCAAACGGCTGCATTTACTGGCGAGCACCTCCACCAACGGTGCCCACTCAAGGCTCAACCTGTTCCCCCTTTTTTGGACCATGAACGGGTAGAAACCGAATACCGTTGGCCCGGATTTCCAGGCCGTTTTATGTTTTCTATATTTATGTGAGTACCCCGCCGGGTAGCTCCAGATCAACAAAATGATGAGTCACCCGGCAAAGATTTTTATGACGATTTCCCAAAATATCGCGGTTGGCAAGTACCTTGTCTCACCGCTTGCAAAACCACAGGAAACCGGCGGCTATGCTGCATCGGTTTCCATCCGCTCCGGCCAGGGCAGCGCCACGCATGACCGCGTGATGCGCTTTACCGGCCTGTTTGACAGCGCCGCTGCGGCCCTGCACTACGCCACCGAAAACGCACTCGCCTGGATCCAGGAGCGTTCTTCCCCTGTCGGCATAAGCTGCACCGCCTGCGTTTAACAAGACGACGACCACCGACGTCCTACAGATTTACAGTATTCAAGGAGTTTCACCATGGCTAAAGAAGAACTGATTGAGATGCACGGGCTGGTTGATGAGGTGCTGCCCGATTCGCGCTTTCGTGTGACGCTGGACAACGGCCACAAACTCGTGGCCTACACCTCCGGCAAGATGCGCAAGAACCACATCCGTATTCTTGCAGGTGACCAGGTGTCGCTTGAGCTCTCGCCTTACGACCTGAGCAAGGGCCGCATCACCTTCCGCCACATCGCTGGCCGTGGCCCAGGCCCCGGGGGCGCTGGTCCGCGCTGAGGTTTTCTGCACACCAGAAAAGGCCCTTTCAAGGGCCTTTTTTTCGTCCGTGGCCCGCTCCCCTGCATGCGTTTTCGTAGCATTTTGTGACCTTGCTTGTCCTACAGGCATGACGGAATCGAGACGACCCTGTGCTGTATTTCAAAGTCCTAAATTGAAATCAGTCGGCAATTTCGCTGGCTTTCTACCAACCATCACCCGAAAGGGTGTTCACAAGGAGCCTTTAAATGAAATCACCAAAAGCACTCACTTCCGCCATCGTTGCAGCGGCCCTCGCAGGCGGCATTGGCCTGGCTTATGCCCAGACCGCCGACCAGAATACGGGCGCGCCCGGTGCAAACCCAGCCTTCAACTCTGCACCTGCAGCGAACAGCGGCGCTGACACCATGGCCACCCCTTCCCCTGCTCCCAGCACGGACACCAGTGTCCAGGTGGAGCGCCCAGCCCAGGCTGACCGCAACTAAGCTGAACACACATCTGTGAACGCTTTGTCATGTCCCCATCCGGCCCGGCTCGCGCTGGCGCTGTATGGGGACGCTTTATTTGTAAACTGCTTTGAAATTGCAAGCCATGCAGGACACTCCCGAAACTGATTCCGGGTTGCCCGGAACCCTGCCATCCCACACGCGATCAGAAATGCTCGCAGGCTTGAGGCAAGGTCTGATCATGGGCATTGCTGCGCTGGTTGTTGTCTTGCCTTCCGTTCATGTTTACAAGACCCAGTTCAAAAAGCCATCCGCCGCTCAGGTTCAGCATGCAGCGCCTTCTGTTATCACGGCGTCCACACCCGTCGAACAGCATGCAGTGCGTCTTGCCGATATGGGCAGTGAAGATGCTTCACCCGACGCAAAATTTGTAGCCAACTGGGTGGCTGATTCGCGTGACAACCGCAATATGTCCTTTGTCATCATCGACAAGAAAAATACAAAGGTTTTCGTTTTCAATGCCGACGCAAAACTCATAGGCGCCACACCCGTTCTTCTTGGTGCCATGCCGGGTGATGATTCGGTCACCGGCATAGGGAAAAAGGCCATCGCCGATGTGCTGCCTGAAGAGCGCACCACACCTGCCGGCCGCTTTGTTGGCGAACCCGGCCGCAATGCCCATGGCGAAGATGTGGTGTGGGTGGATTACGACGCAGCGGTATCCATGCATCGCGTGCGCATTGTTGACCCGAAAGAACGCAGGCTCGAACGCCTGGCCACACCGACCACAGATGACAACCGTATCTCGTTTGGCTGCGTGAACATTCCGGTGGCGTTTTTTGAGAACGTGCTGAGTCCCGAATTCAAAGCCAGATATGGCGTTGTTTATGTGTTGCCTGAAGTCAAATCGGTAAGCGAGGTTTTCACGGCCGCTTATGACCCCGCGGAGAGACAGCGGGTTGCGGGCAAGGCAATAAGCGAGCCGGCCCGGATGTAATTGCCGGCAACTGCGCCAGCCTTTGTTGCGCGCACACGTCTGTACCCTGGTGGTAAATCTGTAAAGCCTGCGCTGTTACACCTTGGCCTTTGTCATGGTGTATTCCCGGCCCGAGGTCATCTGATAACACTGGCCTGCGTCATTTGCTATCAAATATGTAGCAATCCATCAGGCTGCACGCTTGCGGCGTCTTGCGAACGTCTGCTTTCATCCGTAACATGGCTTCCAGCACCGGCGCTGGAACTTTTTTTGTAGTCCTTCTTCCCGGTTTTATGTAATCCTGCATTCCGTCTTGCGCGTTAGATGGTCTGTTTGAATCCGGGAGCACGCGTTTGTTCAAGCCAGGTCTGTTGAAGTCTGTGGGAGTGGCTGTGCTGCTGGGAGCCTGTATGGCTGGCGCTGCTGTTGCGGACAGCGAAGGTCTGCCCCTGCTGCTTTCTGCCTCCACAATCCAGGCGCCACGGGCAGACTTTGCTGGTCAAGCAGCCTCGGCAGACGCCCGTTTTGCCGCTGACTGGGTGGTGGGAAACGCTGACAACCAGCGTTTGCCCTTCGTCATCGTCGACAAAAAAAATGCCCAGGTTTTTGTGTTCGGCACAGACCGCCGGCTCAAGGGCGTTACCTCTGTCCTGCTGGGCCTTGCCGTCGGCGATGGCGGCCTGACAGACATGTCGGGGCGCCAGATTTCCAGCCTGCGCCCGGATGAGCGCACCACACCCGCCGGCCGCTTTGCCGCCGAGCCCGGCCGTAACCTGCAGGGCGAGCCCATCATCTGGATCGACTATGCCGCCAAACTGGCGATTCACCGCCTGCGGCCGGATCTTCAGCAACAGCGCCGCGCACAGCGCATGGCCTCCAGCTCTGCTGATGACAACCGAATTTCCATGGGCTGCATTGTGGTGCCGGTCGCGTTTTATGACAACGTCATACAGCCCGTGCTCGGCAAAACCCGCAGCGTGGTTTATGTGCTGCCTGAAACCCGTTCGCTCCAGGGCATGCTGGGTTCGCTGCAGGCCGGTCTTAACTAGCTTTCCTGTTCTGTTCCGGCGCGCGTACACCGTGTACGCTAGCGACATTGGCCCGTGATCGTCATGGCCTTTGTTGCGAAAGAAATCCCATGAAAAAAATCCTTGGTTTATCCGTGCTGTCCATGGCGGTGACGGGTTCACTGCTGTTCTGGCTGACCGGGGCTAGCGCCCAGCAGGTTGGCGAAGTCAGCACCGTGTTCAAGCTGCTCAGCCCGAACGACAAAATTGTGGTCGATGCATATGACGACCCCAGGGTTGCGGGCGTTACCTGCTATGTGTCACGTGCCAAAACCGGGGGCTACAAGGGTGCACTGGGTTTGGCCGAAGACAAGTCAGAGGCTTCAATTGCCTGCCGCCAGACCGGCCCCATTTCCTTTGCGAAGCCGCTTGAGTTGCAGGAAGACGTGCTGACCGAGCGCATTTCCCTGGTGTTCAAAAAACTCAGGGTGGTGCGGATGGTGGACAAGCCACGCAATACGCTCGTCTATCTGACCTACTCGGACCGCCTTATCGAAGGTTCGCCTCAAAACAGCATCACCGCTGTGCCTGTGGACAGGGCCATGCCGATACCCGTCCGATAGCGCATCCTGGCAGACGCCTGCGCTGGCTTTACAGGACATTTACGTCCTGCTTTCAAGCCCGAAGCGGCCCCTACCGGGGCCGCAGTCATAATAAATTTGAAGCATGAGTAGCGCCGTTATGCGGTGCTTTCCGGGCTGATAGTGGCCATAAAGCCTACGGGCCTGGCCATTTTTCCGGCCCAGAATCGTGTGTCCCCTGCGCTGCCCCGATTGGCATGAACCGGACCATAAGGATTAATGATGAACCCGCGAACTCCCGAGGAGCCCGAAGTGCCAGCCGCAACACCCCATTCCACAGAGATCGTGCCCCGACGAAAGGCCATCAGCCGCCGCACATCCATCATTGGCGCCATCGTCGCCTTGCTGTTGCTGGCGGCGCTTGGCGGCCTCGCCTGGTATTTGACGCGGCCCGCCACGCCGGGCGCAACGGGTGCAGCGCCGGGGTTCGGTGGCCCGGGCGGTCCCGGCGGTGGTCGTGGTGGCCCCGCCAGCACGGTCGGCGTGGCAACAGCCGAGAAAGCCAGCATCCCCGTCGTGCTGGATGCCCTGGGCACCGTGACACCGCAAGCCACGGTTCGCGTCAGGCCGCAGGTGTCGGGTGTGCTCGAAAGAGTCCTCTTCAATGAAGGCCAGATGGTCAAAAAAGGCGACCTGCTGGCCGTCATTGACCCGCGCCAGTTTGAGATGGCGCTGATGCAGGCCAGCGGCCAGCGCCAGCGTGATGAAGCACAGCTCGACAGCGCCCGCGTCACGCTGCAGCGCTACAAGACACTGCTTGAGCAGGATTCAATTGCCCGGCAGGAGGTCGATACCCAGAACGCGCTGGTCAAACAGCTCGAAGCCACCGTGGTCATCGACAAGGCATCTGAAGGCACGGCCAGATTGAACCTGAGCTACACCCGTGTGACTGCGCCTGTCAGCGGCCGGGTTGGCCTGCGTGCCGTAGATGTGGGCAATGTGGTCAGCAGCGGTGATGCCAACGGCGTGGTGCTGATCACGCAGGTCTCGCCTATCGATGTGGCTTTTGCCATTCCCCAGGACCGCGTCAGCGACCTGCAACAGGGAGCCGCAGCCGCCATCAAGGTCACTGCGCTCGACCGCACGCGCGCCACCGTACTGGACACCGGCGTCTTTGCCTCGCTCGACAACCAGGTGGACACCACCACCGGCACCGTCAAGGCCAAGGCACGTTTTGCCAACAGCAAGCTCACGCTTTTCCCCAGCCAGTTCGTCAATGTGCAGTTGCTCGTCAGGACCATTGAAAACGCCGTGGTGGTGCCCGTGACTGCGGTGCGCCAGGGCAGCAGCGGTGACTATGTCTATGTGCTCAATGCAGATCGCACCGTGTCGCTGCGGCCCGTCACCCGCGGCCAGGCTACGGTTGACAAGGTCGTCATTGCGACGGGTCTGCAGGCCGGTGAACGCGTGATTACCGAAGGCGCAGATCGCCTGAAGGATGGTTCACGCGTGACCCTGGCCGGTGATGCGCCCCGCGCGCCCGGTGCAGGCGCAGGCAATCGCAGGCGGCAGGGTGCCAGCGCGCCTGCGGGCAGTGCCTCCGCTGCAGCCGGCGCACCGCCTGCTGCTGCGTCCGCACCTGCCGATGCGGCTTCTTCGCGCCGCCGTCCTGGTGCTGGTGAAGCACCTGTGGCGGCGAGTCCGGTAGCCGGGGCAGCGCCGTCCGCCACGCAGCCGGTGTCCGATGGCCCGTCGCCCGAGCAGCGCCAGCGCATGCTTGCGCGCGTGAAGGACGACCCGGTGGCGCTGGAACGCCAGCAGAAATTTTTCGAGCAGCTCGACAAAAAAGACCCCGAAGCCATCGCTCGCTGGCAGGCCATGATGCAGCGGCGCGCGCAGGGCGGCGAACGGCCGGCGCAATGAGCGTGTACGAGATTCTTTTCACATGAGTCCGTCACGCCCCTTCATCCTCCGCCCGGTAGCAACCTCGCTGCTGATGGTGGCCATCGTGCTGGCCGGCCTCGTGGGTTTCAAGTTCCTGCCGCTGGCTGCACTGCCTCAGGTTGACTACCCCACCATCCAAGTGCAGACGCTGTACCCCGGTGCCAGCCCTGGCGTGATGGCGCAAACCGTGTCGGCACCGCTGGAGCGGCAGTTCGGCCAGATGGCCGGGCTCACGCGCCTGAGCTCGACCAGCGCGGCCGGTGTATCCATCATCACGCTGCAGTTTGGCCTCGGCATCACCCTCGACGTGGCCGAGCAGGAAGTGCAGGCTGCCATCAACGCAGGCGGCTCTCTGTTGCCGGCCGACCTTCCTGCACCGCCCGTGTACGCCAAGGTCAACCCGGCCGATGCGCCGGTGCTGACGCTGGCGATCACGTCCGACACCATGCCGCTGACCGAGGTGCAGAACATCGTCAACACGCGGCTGGCGCTCAAGATCAGCCAGGTCAATGGCGTTGGTCTTGTCTCGCTTAGCGGCGGCCAGCGCCCTGCGGTGCGCATACAGGCTGATACCCGCGCGCTGTCTTCGTATGGCCTGGCGCTGGATTCACTGCGCACAGCCATCACGGCGGCCAATGCCAATGGCGCCAAGGGCAGCATAGACGGCCCGACACGTGCCTACACCATCAATTCAAACGACCAGTTGCTCGCAGCAAGCGACTACAAAAACCTCATCATTGCCTATCGCAACGGCGCAGCCGTGCGGGTGTCTGACGTTGCCCAGGTCGTAGACAGCGCGGAGAACATCAAGCTGGGTGCATGGAGCGGCTTGAAGCCCGCGATTATTCTGAACGTGCAGCGCCAGCCCGGCGCCAACGTGATTGCCACGGTAGATGCCATCAAGGCGCGCCTGCCCGAGTTGCAGTCCGGTCTGCCCACAGCCCTGAAGGTTGATGTGCTCAGCGACCGCACCACCGGCATACGTGCGTCGGTGCTGCATGTCGAGATCGAACTGGTTCTGGCAGTGCTGCTGGTGGTGCTGGTGATCTTTGCGTTTTTGCACAGCCTGCGCGCCACCGTGATTGCCAGCCTGGCCGTGCCCATTTCGCTCATAGGCACCTGCGGCGCGATGTACATGCTGGGGTACAGCCTGAACAACCTGAGCCTGATGGCGTTGACGATTGCGACAGGTTTTGTGGTCGATGACGCGATTGTGATGATTGAAAACATCGCACGCTACATCGAGGAAGGCGAAGAGCCCATGGCCGCCGCCATCAAGGGCGCGACGCAGATTGGTTTTACCATCATCTCGCTGACGGTCTCGCTGATTGCGGTGCTGATTCCGCTGCTCTTTATGGGCGACGTGGTGGGGCGGCTGTTCCGCGAATTCGCGATCACATTGGCCATCACGATTCTGATTTCTGCAGTGGTCTCACTGACGCTGGTACCGATGATGGCCGCACGCTGGCTCAAAAAAGCGCCAGAGGGTCAGCCGGAAGGCGGCAAATTTGGCGCCAGCATGCAGAAGTTTTTTGATGGCGTGATTGCGCGCTATGACATCTGGCTGACCTGGGTGTTCAAGCGCCAGGGGCTGACGCTGCTGGTGGCGCTTGGCACATTGCTTTTGACCGTGCTGCTGTATGTGGTGATTCCCAAGGGCCTGTTTCCCACGCAGGACACGGGCCAGCTCCAGGCGCGTGTCGAAACTGCACAGTCCGTCTCTTACACCCGCATGGCCGAGTTGCAGCAGGCGGTTGCGGCCACAGTACTTGAAGACCCCGATGTGGACACGCTCAGTTCTTTCATCGGTGTCGATGCCGCCAACAACACCATGCTGCACACCGGCCGCATGCTGATCAACCTCAAGAGTTCGCGCATCGGCAGCCAGCAGGAAACCATGGACCGCCTGCGTGAACGTGCGCAAAAGATTGCCGGTGTCACGCTCTATTTGCAGCCCACTCAGGATTTGACGATTGATGCAGAGACCGGCCCCACGCAGTTCCGCCTGTCGATTGAGGGGTCTGACAACAATGTGGTGGTCGAGTGGGCCAACAAACTCGCGGCTCGCATGCAGGAGCTGTCCGCACTTCGCAATGTGGCGTCGGATGCGGGTTCCAACGGAGCTTCGGCCTACATCACGGTAGACCGCGACACCGCATCGCGTCTGGCGATCACCACCTCGTCGATTGACGATGCGCTCTACAGCGCCTTCGGCCAGCGCATTGTCTCGACCATCTTCACCGAGACCAACCAGTACCGCGTCATTCTTGAGGCCATGCCTGACCAGCTTGCCACCCCCGCAGCGCTGGGCAACCTGCAGCTCAAGACCGGCACAGGTGGTACCACGCCGCTGTCGGCGATTGCCACCATCACCGAGCGCCCGGCACCGCTGCAGGTGACGCACGTTGCGCAATTCCCTGCGACGACTCTCGGCTTCGACACGGCGCCTGGCGTGTCGCTGGGCAGGGCGGTTGACCAGATCAAGCAGGCCGCGAAAGACATCGCCATGCCGGCCAGCGTCACCATGACCTTCCTTGGTGCGGCAGGCGCGTACCAGAACTCGCTGTCCAACCAGCTGTGGCTGATTCTCGCGGCTGTGGTGTGTGTATACATCGTGCTCGGCGTTTTGTATGAAAGCTATATCCATCCGCTGACGATTCTTTCGACCCTGCCGTCGGCCGGTGTGGGTGCGCTGCTGGCGCTGATGATCAGCGGCTCCGACCTTGGGGTGATCGGCATCATCGGCATTATTTTGCTGATCGGCATCGTGAAGAAGAACGCCATCATGATGATTGACTTTGCGATTGACGCCGAACGCAACCAGGGCAAGTCTGCGCAGGAGGCAATTCACCAGGCTGCGCTGCTGCGGTTCAGGCCCATCCTGATGACGACGCTGGCTGCGCTCTTTGCTGCGGTGCCGTTGATGCTTGGGTTTGGGGAAGGTGCGGAGCTTAGGCGGCCCCTTGGCCTTGCGATTTTTGGCGGGTTGATTGTTAGTCAGGTGTTGACGCTGTTCACAACTCCTGTGATTTATCTGGGGTTTGACCGGTTGGCGGGTCGGGTTCGTGGGTGGAGTGGCAAGGACAAGAAGGCACAGCTTGCCTTGCCGCCGCCTGAGGGGGATGTGGTTTGATCTTCTCCGCTCGTTATTGCTGCGGTGAAGGCTTTGATGGCGGGTGCCGGGGGTTGCCCGGCGGCAAGTCACTTTTCTTTGCTTCGCCAAAGAAAAGTACCCAAAAGAAAGGCGACCCGCCGTCTGGGTCCTTTCGCTTCGCTACAGGCAACCTGCGCTGCTCGACTCCGGCGGCAGTCCAAACAACTCGCCTGCGGCTCA
>JAZKAY010000029.1:0-76645 GCA_040388905.1 Pseudomonadota bacterium | reverse complement strand
GCTGGACCGAGCATCGCAGGGTGCCCCGCAGGGGACGACGAACAGGGTCGCCTTTCTTTTCGTTAGGTTTCTTTGGCGAAGCAAAGAAAAGTAACTCGCCCGCCGGGGCGAGACCCGGCCTGGCAGTGAAGGGCAGGGCGCTCGTTCCGGCCGGAGTCATCCCGCCTGGTTCGCCATGGATTGCGGGCCAAGCCCGCACTGACCCTCAGAAATCATTTAGGCTATCGACATGCATTCCCGATTCATCGCCTCCATCTCCACCCTCCTGGCGACAGTCCTCCTCGCCGCCTGCATCTCCACCCCCACCCCGCAACCACCACCAAAACTGGTGGTCCTGATCGTCGTCGATGGCCTTCCGCAAAGGCAGATCACCGCCTACCGCGACCAGTTGGCTCCCGACGGGCTGGCCCGCTTTCTGGATCGCGGTGCATGGTTTGCCGACGCGCATTACGAGCACGCCTTCACCGTCACGGCAGCAGGCCATGCCACGCTGCTGACGGGCGCTTACCCCAACCGCACCGGCATCATCGGCAACAGCTGGCGCGACCCCGCTACAGGTGCGCCTGCCTACAACACGGCTGACAGCTCGGCCACCTACATAGACCACACGACTGACCATCTGGAGGACGGCACCAGCCCGAAAAACCTCAAGGCTGAAACGGTGGGCGATGTATTGCGGCGTGGTGATGCGGCATCGAAAGTCATTGCCATTTCCGGCAAGGACCGCGGCGCCATCCTGCCCGCAGGCAAGGCCGGTACCGCCTACATGTACATGGGCGACTCGGGGCAGTTTGCGTCCAGCACCCACTACATGAAAGAACACCCGGCATGGGTCAATGCTTTCAACAACGCCAAACCTGCAGACCGTTATTTCAAAACCGAATGGAAAGCATTGCTACCCGACGCAGCCTATGCGCGCTCACTGCCCGACAACCAGCCCTGGTATGCACGCGGCGGCCAGTTACCCGCCGTGATGGGCTCGCCGGCCGACACCTCGCCCACACCGGCGTTTTATGCCGGCCTGCTGCGCAGCCCGTTTGCCGATGCGCTGGCGCTCGACTTTGCGCGTGCCGCCATTGCGGGCGAGCAGCTTGGCCAGGATGCCTCGCCGGACATTCTGGCCATCAGCCTGTCAGGCCATGACTATGTGAACCACGCCTTCAGCGCAGAGTCGCGTTTGTCGCATGACCACCTGCTGCAGCTTGACCGTTTGCTGCAGGCCTTTTTTGCTGACCTCGATGCGCGCGTAGGCAAGGGCAATTACCTCGCCGTGCTCACCGCTGACCACGGCTTCATGCCTGCACCTGAAGTCCTCGCTGCGCAGGGCTTGTCTTCAGGCCGGGTAAGTTCAGGCCCCATGCTGGCGCGCATCAATGCCGGGCTGGCTGCGCGCTTTGGCCCCGGCCGCTGGGCCAGTTTCTCGGCTTCGTCGCTGCTGATTGACAAGAAACTGCTGGCCCAAACGCAGGCCGATACCATCGCGGTGATTGATGAAGCACGCAAGCTGCTGCTTGCCGAGCCGGCCATCGCCACAGCCTATACGCGGCGCGAGCTTGAAAACCGCAGCCGTGCAGGTGAACCGTCATTCGACGCGTCCGAGAAATCCTGGCACCGTGATGTGTCGGGCGACATCCAGTACATCATCAGGCAGAACTGGATGTTTGGCGGCAGCACGGGTGCCACGCATGGCTCGCCTTATGACTATGACAACCACGTGCCTTTGCTGATGTACGGCCCGGCGTGGGTGAAACCCGGCCGTGTCGACAGCCGCGTTCATATGACCGGCCTGGCACCCACGCTCTCCGGCCTGTTGGGCATTGCCACACCCTCCATGTCTGAAGGGCGTTTGCTGCCGCTGAGCTCACCCTGAGGCCTGCCGCCTGTTCTTGCCGTCGCGGTACAGCCCGGCAATCACATTGCGCAGCCAGATGTGGCCGGGGTCCCTGGCCTGCCTTTCGTGCCAGTGCTGCTTGACCTGGTAGGTCGGTATCACGAACGGCGGCTTCCAGACCTTGACTTCTGATCCCCTGGCCATGATCTCGCCGGCCTTGCGCGGCAGTGTGCACAAATAATCCGTAGCGCCTATGACAGTGGCCAGCCCGATGAAGTTGGGTATCTGCACGCCCACCTTGCGCTTGACGTTCTGTTCCCGGATTGAGCTGTCTACCACCAGGTGGCCAGTGCCCGATGAGCTGACGAGCACGTGAAGTTCGGATTCATACCGCTTGAGCGTCAGCTCGCGCTTGATGCGCGGGTGATTGCGCCGCGCCAGGCAGACGAACTCTTCATCAAACAGCACCTGCTGGTAAAAGCGCGGCTCTATGCGCGGCATGAAGCCGACGGCCAGGTCGATGTCGCCGGCCTCCAGTGCGCGCGAAGTTTTGTCGGTGATGTTGGTGACATCCACCCGCACGCCTTGCGCGGTGCCGCGCAGTGCATTGAGCAGGCCGGGCAGCAGCACGGTCTGGCCCACGTCTGTCATGCAGAGGCGAAACAGGCGGTCTGACTTGTCCGGTGCGAAGTCCAGTTTGAAATCAATCGTTGCCTGCAGCATGCTGATGGACGTGCGCACCAGCTCGATCAGCCCGTTGGCATGCAGGGTCGGTTGCATGCCGTCAGATGTGCGCACAAACAGCGCGTCGTCGAAGTGGCTCCTCAGCCTTCCCAGCGCCAGGCTCACTGCCGGCTGGGTCAGCGACAGCCTGTCTGCGGCGCGCGAGAGATTGCCTGTTTTATAGATTTCATCGAACAGCAGCAACAGGCGCAGGTCAAGGTTGGCAATCTTGGTCATAAGAATTACTTATCGTTTATATAAAAGTCATTTTATGGACTAATGGCTCGAATCTTCCGATGATGGCCTTCCTCAAGGAGACAGACATTGAAGAACGCAGACCAGAACACTGGCAGTGACCAGCTGCCCATCATCATTGCCGGTGGCGGCATAGGCGGTTGCGCCGCCGCCCTCATGCTCGCAAAGCGCGGCCACAGGGTGCTGCTGCTGGAGCAGGCCAAAGAGTTTGCAGAGATAGGCGCCGGCATCCAGCTTGGCCCCAATGCCTTTCGCATGTTTGACGAGCTGGGCATCACGGAACGCATAGACAAACTGGTGTCTTACCCCGACAACCTGGTGATGATGGACGGCCTCACCGGCGCACAGGTCACCAGCATGCCCCTGGGCCAGCCGTTTGAAGCGCGCTTTGGCAAACCCTATGCCGTCATTTACCGCGCCGACCTGCACCTGGTGCTGGTCGATGAGTGCCGCAAACATTCATTGATCATCATGCGAACCAGCCAGAAGGTGACGGGCTTTGAGGACGACGGCGCGCAGGTAACAGTGCGTACCGAAGGCGGTGAGAACCACACGGGCAGGGCGCTGATCGGCTGTGATGGCCTGTGGTCTCCTGTGCGAAAGCAGCTGCTTGACGATGGCAAGCCGCGCGTGTCTGGGCACATTGCCTACCGTGCGGTGCTGCCGATGGAAGACGTGCCGGTTGAACTTCGGCGCAATGACATGGTGTTGTGGGCCGGCCCGCGCAACCATCTCGTGCAGTACCCGCTGCGGCGTGGCGAGCTCTTCAACCTGGTTGCAGTTTTCCACAGCGACAAATATGTGGAAGGCTGGGATGCCTCGGCCGACCCGGTGGAGCTGCACGCACGTTTTGCCAACAACTGCCCGGCGGTCAAGGCCATGCTGGACAGGATAGAAACCTGGCGCATGTGGGTTCTGTGTGACCGCGACCCCGTCGACACCTGGAGCCGCGGGCGCGTCACGCTACTGGGCGATGCCGCCCACCCCATGCTGCAGTACATGGCGCAGGGCGCTGCGATGGCGATGGAAGACGCCGTCAGCCTGGCAGGCCATATCAGCCGCGCCGGTGAAAACCTCGAAGCCGCGTTTGTCGATTACCAGAGCGAGCGCTACCTGCGCACCGGCCGCGTGCAGCTCACCGCGCGCATGTATGGCGAGGTCTACCACGCGCATGGTGTGGCGCGCGAACTGCGCAACCAGATGCTGATGCCGCGTACCACCGAACAGGGCTATGAAAGCCTGGCCTGGCTATATGACGCGGCCTGATCAACTTTTGAACTTTTACAGGGATTAGTGATGAAGATTTGCAGATTCAATGACAACCGGCTCGGCATTGTCGAGGGCGATGAGGTGCTTGACGTGACGGCGGCGCTCGATGTGCTGCCCGCGCTGCGCTACCCCTTTCCCGTTCATGACCAGCTGGTGGCCCATTTGCCAGAGCTGCGTGCGCGCATAGCCACGCTCAAGGCATCGGCCACGCGCCTGCCGCTGGCGCAGGTCAAATTGCTGTCGCCGGTGGCCAACCCCGGCAAGATCATTGCGGCGCCGGTCAACTATGTGAAGCACCTGCAGGAGGTGCTGGACGACCCCAATCTGCACCATGACAACCAGATCAGTCACATCCAGCGTGCGGGCCTCTTTTTAAAAGCCAACAGCTCGCTCAACGGCGCGGCCGATGGCGTGACGCTGGTCTTGCCTGACAGGCGCACTGACCATGAGATCGAACTGGTCGCCGTCATCGGCAAGGCCGCCCGCAACGTGAAGGCGGCCGATGCGCTGGACTACGTGGCCGGCTACAGCATTGGCCTGGACATCACCATACGCGGCCCCGAAGAGCGCAGCCTGCGCAAGTCGCCCGACAGCTACACGGTGCTCGGCCCCTGGCTGACCACGGCAGATGAAATCGCCGACCCCGGGCAACTGGCGATGGAGCTGCTCATCAACGGCCAGACCCGCCAGAAGACCAGCACCAGTGAACTCATACTGGGTGTGCAGGCGCTGATCGAGTTCGGCTCACGCTTTTACACGCTGCACCCCGGCGACCTGATCTTCACGGGCACGCCGGAAGGCGTCAGCCCCATTGAGGCCGGTGACCACTTCAGCGCACGCATCGAAGGCCTGGGCGAGATGCAGGTGCTCATCAAACCGGCGGTCTCGAATTGAGTCCCTCCATGCAGCAGCCCTCCAGCGAACGCCAGGCCTTCTACAAAACCATTGACGCCGAGAACATGGCGCCGCTCTGGGAGGTGCTGGGCGACCTCGTGCCCCGGGAGCCGCGCACACCCTGCGTGCCTTGCCACTGGCCCTGGGCAGCCGCACGTGCCCGGCTGATGCAGGCGGGTGAGCTCATCACCGCCGCAGAGGCCGAGCGCCGCGTGCTGGTGCTTGAAAACCCCGGCCTGCGCGGCGCATCGTCCATCACGCATTCGCTCTACGCCGGCCTGCAGTTGCTGCTGCCGGGCGAGATCGCACCGGTGCACCGGCACACCGCCACCGCCGTGCGCCTCATCATGGAAGGCGAGGGTGCCTACACCTCGGTCGATGGCGAACGCACGCCCATGCATGTGGGCGACTTCGTGATTACACCCTCATGGACCTTCCACGACCACGGCAACCCGGGTAAAGAGGCGGTGATCTGGTTCGACGGGCTGGACGTGCCCATCATCAAGCTGTTTGACGCAGCGTTCTCCGAGCATCAGCCTGCATCGCCGTTGCCCGCGCGTGCCGAAGACGATTCACTTGCGCGTTACGCCGGCAACCTGCTGCCTGTGGATTACCACGCAGGCCTTGCCAACCCGGTGTTTCGCTACCCCTACGCACAGACGCGCAGCACGCTCATGCGCTTGCGCATTAATGGCGATCTGCACCCTGCGCACGGCATCCGGATGCGCTTTGCCCATCCGGGCACAGGTGGCTGGCCGACGCCCACGATAGGCGCATTCATGCAGCTTCTCCCCAAGGGCTTTGACGGCACGGCTTGCCGCAGCACAGACGCCACTGTGTATTGCGTGGTCGAGGGCAGGGGCTGTAGCGACATCGGCGGCACGCGCATCAACTGGGGCCCGCGCGATGTGTTCATGGTGCCCTCATGGGTAGATGCGCGGCATGTGGCCAGCGAAGACGCCGTGCTGTTCAGCATGTCAGACCGGCCTGCGCAGCTTGCGCTCGGCATCTGGAGAGAGTCCGAAGAGTCTGGCCGAAGCTGATCCTGATTTTTTGCCTTATTTTTACAACCCGAACGGAGGAGACAAACATGACAAACAAACGCACCCTTTTGAAGAGCCTTGCAGCCCTGGCCATGGCAGCGACTGCCGGCATGGCTATTGCGCAGGCAGGGCCAGAGGGCTACCCCAACAAGCCCGTCACCATCATCACGCCATTTGCTGCCGGTAGCGGTCCTGATGCCGTGATGCGCATGGTCGGTGAAGTCCTTTCCAGAAAATGGATGCAGCGCGTGGTCGTCGACAACCGTCCCGGTGGCGGCGGTTTTATTGCCATTGATGCGGCAAAAAGAGCCGCCCCCGACGGCTACACGCTGTTGCTGCTCGACAGCGAGCAGGTCAGCCTGCTGCCTTACCTCTACAAGCAGCGCAACTTCAAAACGCTGGACACCTTCGATCCGGTCGCCGCACTTTTCCGCACGCCATTTTTTGTCGCCGTATCAACCGAGTCAAAGTGGAAGTCCATGGCTGACCTGGTGGCCGGCGCAAAAGCAGCCAATGGCAACGTGACCTATGGCTCATGGGGCGTCGGCAGTCCCGGCCACCTGGGTGGCGTGATGCTCGAAGGGCTTTCCGGCGTGAAGATGCAGCACGTAGCCTACAAGGATGTGAGCCAGCTCTTCATAGGCGTGAGTTCAGGTGAAGTGAACTGGAGCCTGGGCACCCTGCCATCGAGCAGGCCCGCCTATCAGGCCGGCAAATTGCGCTACATCGCGGTGGCCGCCCCCAAACGCATTCCCCAGATGCCCGATGTACCCACCGTCGCCGAAGCGGGCGGCCCTGCAAAGCTGGAGGTCAGCTCGTTCGCCGTGCTGCTTGCACCCAAAGGCGTGGCTGACGCGCTGGGCAGAAAGATCAATGCTGATGTGATCCAGGCGATAGCCGACCCTGGCATACGTGCGCGCTTTGAAACCTTTGCGTTCGAGCCGCTGGCCTGGTCCAAGGCCGAGATCCTGGCCAACGCTCAGAGCAAGGCCGTGACTTACCAGCAACTGGTGCAGCAGGGCAATATCAGCCTGGACTGAAAGCCGATCCGCCTTCCATGGGGTGGGGACTGATTCGGATTCAGGCTTGATTTCTTCTCTGTTATCCCGGACCTGATCCGGGATCCATCCCCGCTTCGTTCAGCATGGTTTGCGGATCGAGTCCGCAATGACAGTCGGCGCGAGACCTTTCTCAGAATCAATCAGGCCGGGGCGTCTTCGGCGTGTAATCGCAATAAGGGCTGACAGCACATTCCCAGCAGCGAGGCGTGCGCGCCACGCACACATAACGCCCATGCAGGATCAGCCAGTGGTGCGCATCGACCAGGTATTGGGCCGGTACCCGCTTGAGCAACTGCATTTCAACCTGCAGCGGGTTCTTGCCCGGTGCCAGCCCCGTGCGGTTGCTGACCCGAAAAATGTGGGTATCGACCGCCATGGTCGCTTCACCAAAGGCCGAGTTCAGCACCACGTTGGCGGTCTTGCGGCCCACACCGGGCAGGGCCTCCAGCGCCTCGCGCGTACGGGGCACTACACCGTCGTGTTCTTCGACCAGCATGCGGCAGGTCTCCATCAGGTGTTTGGCCTTGCTGTGGTACAGACCTATGGTCTTGATGTACTCCTTGAGGCTATCAATGCCGAGGTCAAGAATCGCCTGCGGTGAATTTGCCACCGGAAAGAGCTTGCGCGTCGCCTTGTTCACACCTACATCGGTGGCCTGTGCCGACAGCAGCACGGCGGTCAGCAGTTCAAACACGCTGGTGTATTCAAGCTCGGTCAGCGGCTCGGGGTTGGCGGATTTGAGTGTTTCAAAAAACGGGGCGATGGCGGCTGCTTTCATGCCTTGAGTTTAGAACGCAAAATTTCGGATGGCACGCACAGGTGTGCTGGTTGCAAACGCCAGAACGAGCATTCTGTGCAAGCAGGGGCCGCAGAACCGGCTTTGCCGGGCTGCAGGCGCAGCGGCCCCCTAGGGGGGCAGGGAGCCATACGTAGTGAGCAACCGTGGGGGCTATCTCTTCTCAAAGTTGTAGGTGAGCAGCGTGCTGAGGCGCAGGTTTCTCCGTGGGTTGTCGAACGACGCATCCAGCGGTTTTGAAAGCGCCACGTCGACCGTGTAGTACGTGCCGTCAGAAATGCGGGCACCCACGCTTGCAGATGTCAGCCGCGAGAACGCCAGCGCGCCGGTGTGCACCGTGACCCTGGCGCGCTCCAGCAGCAGGTAGGGCTGTATGCGCTTGACGTACTGCGTGTCGACCGTGAATGTACGGTTGCCCTCAAGCGACAGGCCATAGCCTGAATCGCCGGCAATCACGCCCGCCGTGTAGGCGCGGCCGAAACGTCCGCTGCCGTATGACACGCGCTCGGTGCTCGGCAGGGTATGCGGGGTGTATTGCGCGTTGAAGCCCACGGCAGTGCCCCACGTTTTAGCCCAGGTGTCGCGCTGGCTGGCGCTGAGCACAAGGCGGGTGAAGTCAAGCTTCGCAGGGTTCACAGGCACGGCACCCGGCGCGTTGGTGCGGATTGAAGAAGACGCGCCCATGCCCTTCAGTCCCTGCACCAGCCGGGCAGACAGGCTGCGCGACTGGTCGTCGCGTGCCGTGTTGTACGCCGCCTGCCCATACACCGCGCGCACCCTGACATCATCCGTCAGCAGCAGGCCATTGGCGGGGTTGAGGTAGTCGTCGGCATTGTTGACGCCGTAAATCCCGCCGCTCATAAAGAGGCTGCGGCTTTGTGCAAGTATCAGCGGGTAGCTTGCCGACAGCTCTGCACGTTTGTAGGTCGTGAAGCGGCGTATGGCCGGTGGCGTTGAAAGCTGCGCATCCGGGTCGCCCTTGTACGATGAGATATCACCATTGATGGTCAGGCCTTCGGTGCCGACCATCTGCGAGTAGGACCCCGCCACAAACGATTCACCCTTGAGTCCGCCCAACAGGGTCGACGCCGTCAGCCTGCTCCCGGAGGCCAATGGGTCATTGAGCACACCGGTGATCACGGCACGCGGTTTTGACGAGCGTATGTCCGTACCCAGCGACATCGAATACGGCTGGCGCGACACCTTGAGCAGCAGCGCACCGGCGCCGTCGGTTTCAGTCGGCGGCATGGCTGTTGCGTCAACACGCACACCCGGCTGCTGCGCCATGATTTGCGTGTAGCGCTCAAAGTTATCGCGCGTCAGGGGCTTGTCCTGCATGATGCGGGCCGCGATTTCGCGCATTTTGGGTTCTGCGCCGCCGGCATCACCTTCAATCTGCACTTTGGCCACATAACCTTCCACCGCAACAACGCGGACCACGCCGCCTTCAAATTCCTGCTGCGGAATAAACACAAACGACAGTGCATACCCGCGCTGCTGGTACAGCGCTGTCGCCTGGCGCGCTTTTTCAACCAGGTCGGCGACGGTGACGGGTTTGTTCACCATCGGCTGGAAGAGGGCCGCGATGTCTTCGAACGCCACGGCGTTGACGCCCGCAATGTCAAACCGCTGCGGCGTGACACTGCGGCTGGGCCCGGCCTGCTGTGGCACCTGCGCCTGGCCTATGCCGGTGCGCGCACCGCTGCGCTGGGTGGGCCCGGTTTGTGGGGCAGGCAACTGGTCAACCGGGTTACCGCCGGTCAGGGCCTGTGCCCACAGCATGTCTGTGGGCATAAAAAAAACCCCCGCCGTGGCGAGGCAGGCGAGGGTTTTCTGCGGGAGCCGGCAACGTAGCCGGATAGGCGGGGCTGGTGGTGTTTTCAATTTTTTCTTTGAGTTGATTATTGTTGTTCCAGGGCGTCGAGAGGGGCGGAATTTCGTCAGCGCAGGATGCCGCCCAGAAGGTTGCCCAGCGGTGTCAGCAGCCCGCCCTGGGACCCGTCACCGCCCGCACTTGTGCCACCTGCGGCAATGCCCGCGCCCAAGCCAAGTCCCGCACCGGCCCCGCCGACGCCAGCAACTCCTGCACCGGCACCGGCACCTGCGCCCACACCTGCAACCACGCCGCCTGCGCCACCCGCGCCCGTGACCGGCGAGAGAATGCCGCCCTGCGTGTCACCCAGCAAGCCGCTGGTCACACCGCCGACGGCGTTGGTCACGGGCGAGATGAGGCTGCCTGCAGTCACGCCTTTGGGCGCATTGACTGCGCCACCCAGGCTTGACACTGTTGCGCCGGTGGCACTCACCACCTGACCGGTTTCACGCACGACCGGCGTGTTGGTTGACGACACACCATCCCCAACACGCGTCACCACGCCGCCCGTGCGTGTGAGCAGGTTGTCTACCGGCTGGCCCAGGCGCGTGGCTTCACCCACACCCTGCGTGGTGGAGGTCACCCTTTCGACGATGGGCACGATGACCCTGCTGCCGCCTTCGGTCACACGGCGTATGCCATTGCTGTCGACGGCGCCGCCCAGCCTTTCACCTGTGGCGCTCACCACGCGGCCTGTACGGTCAACCACGGCGCCTGCCGCGTTTGTCACCGGCCTGACGATGCCCAGCCCGTTCACGTTGTCGATGGCGCTGACTGCATTGCCGCCGCTTGACACGGCGCGGCCCACCTGCTGAACCGCACCCGGTACCCCTGAAAGCGTTGGGTTAAGCGGGTCGTCAGTGCGGCCGATTTGTCCGAGGCCATCGTTCGTGCCCTGGCCAACAGCGCCGACGGCATTGCCCGTGCGTTGCAGCACGCCGCCCAGCCCCGCAGCCACCGCATTGCTGCCGTCGTTTGACACCACATCACCTGCAGACGTCACCACGTTACCCACACTGTTGAGCACACCACCCAGATTGCCGGCGATGGAACCTGTTGCGTCGTTGGCGGGACTTACAGTCCTGGCCAGGGCAGATCCGCCACCTGTACCCCCTGTGCCGTCGGTGCCGCCGCCGGCCACTGAACCACCGGCGCCCGTGCCGATCTGGCCGCTGCCCGAGCCGCCAACATCCGATGACACCCCGCCGGAGCCGGCGCAACCCGCGAGGGCAAGCGAGGTCAATATTGCTGCGGTGATGGCGGCCTGTTTCATGTGATTTGCGTGCGTGTTCATGGCGATCTCCGGTAGGTGAAAAAACTCTGACAGGCAAATAGCAAGCCAGTGGCCACGCGCCTACACCATCACAAGAGTTGTGGTGAAAGCAACCCGAAATTTCCCTTTTTACCTACGTACCTTGTAGGAGAAATTCGCAATCCGCTGTGGGCTAGGGGTATGCGCGTAACCGGTGTTACGTGCACGCCGTTACGCTGTGTGCATTGCCTGGCAGGCGGGCTGAGAACTTGCAATCTGATAACAACAACGGGTTGAAGGGAAGAACATGCTTGTAGAGGATTCGCGCTTTGGGTATGGCGGGCGGCTGCAGCGACCTCGGGGAGGCCGGCTGTGATTGCCCCTCCTTCCCATGGCTTGCTTGCCCTTTATGTCTGCGAAGGCGCGGCCAGTTTCCATGACCGTGTGCTGGCCGCGATGAGCGGTAGCGGTGCCAAAGTGCAGCGTGTCGACACCGTGCCCGGCATGGCACAGATGGACGCCCACATTCCCGCCATCGCCGTTGTAAGCGTCAGCGTGCTTGAGCATGACCGCAGTTGGTACGGCGAACACGACCTGCGCATCATCTGGGTGGCACGGCACCCGCCCCTGAGCTACACACTTGATCCGCTTGGTGGCCGCACCCTGTTGCCCCCCGATTTCACCGATGTCGAGCTGCGCGAGATGGTCGCCAGTTTTGTCCCCCGGCCCCGCATCATGCCGCGCATGCCTGGCGGCATGGTGATAGTCGCCAAATCCCGACCCATGATCGAGTTGCTGGACGAGGTTGCGGCCTTTGCCGACAGTGACCACAATGTGCTGATAGAAGGCGAAACCGGCGTCGGCAAGGAACTGGTGGCAGAAATCCTGCATCAGGGCCATCACCGCTTTTCAAAGGGCGCATTTGTTGCCGTCAATTGCGGCGCGATTCCCGATGGCCTGTTTGAGTCCCTGTTCTTCGGCCACACACGCGGCGCCTTCACGGGTGCGCTGCAGGCCCACAAGGGCTATCTTGAGCAAGCGAACGGCGGTACGCTTTTCCTTGACGAGATAGGTGAGCTGCCGGCTTTTCAGCAGGTCAAGCTGCTGCGCGTTCTTCAAAGCGGTCACGTGACGCGCGTGGGCTCTGAAAAAACCGAGCATTTTGATTTCAGGCTTGTTGCGGCCACCAACCGGAGCCTGCGTGAGCAGGTTCGCAACGCCAGCTTCCGGCCCGACCTGTTTTACCGGCTGGCCGTGATCGAGCTGCATGTGCCAAATCTCGAGCAGCGTGGCAGTGTTGACAAGATCGCCATCTTTGAGACCCTGCTCATGCGAACCCTCGAAGTGACAGACCCTCACCGGCACGTCCCGCAGTGGCTGACCGATCAGGTGGGCACCATGCGCTTTCCGGGCAATGTGCGCCAGTTGCAGAACCTGGCCGAGCGTGTGGGCGTCATCGTCCGCCAGACCGGCGACTGGGACATGCGTCTCATCATGCGCGCGATGGAACAGGTGCAGCAGTCGGAGTCAACCGGCGCAGCCGACGGCACCCGGCCCCACATCAATGCCGAAGAGCGGGACCGCATATTGGCCGAACTGGAGCGCAATGGCTGGCAACGGCAAAAAATCGCAGAACATCTGGGTATCAGCCGCAAGTCACTCTGGGAAAAAATGCGAAGGTATGGCATACGCGGGGACGACGACCACAGCGGCCGCCTGATGGACAGGCCGGCCTGACTCAGGTTGCCTGCAGCGATTCAGGCCTTCACAGGCACGCACAGCAGGCAGCCAAACACAAAGGTGTTCGGGTCCATCTCGAAGTCTTCAAGGTAAACCTCCATCGAAGGTTTTTCTTCACGCTGCAACCCGCTCATGGGCAGTGCCTGGCCGAACATGGCCATCCACGCCAGGCCAATCTGCGCCGCCGTACCGTTGAAGGGCTGGCAGGCATAACGCCCGCCTTCAAACTGCCGTATCGCCACGCCGGACGCGTCGCCGTCTTTCACCTTGAACTTCGCATCGACTTCGATTGCCAGGTCGTAACGGCATTCATTGGGCGGCGTCACCATGGGGTTGTCCAGGCTGATGCCGTACATCTTGCGGCGCGGGTTCATCAGGCCCTGCGCTTCAGCCCATTCGCCAAAACGTTTCCAGTGCATGGCAATGTCCGGGTGTCCGTAAGGGCCTGTGTAGCGCATACAGGCAATGCGTGCGGGCGGGAAGGTCTTGATTTCAAGCGACATGGTGTCTCCTTTGGGATGGGGCAGACATCTTTATACCGCCTGCCAGTGACGGGCGATATCCCTGCGCCCGCACCCACCCCAACCAATTGGCGACAATATGGGCTTCCCTCAAAAAGCACCTGAGACCTCACCCATGCCCTTGCAATTTGCCGACCGCCTGAACAGCGTCGAAACCTCTGCCATCCGCGAACTCTTCAAACTGCTGGGCAAGCCCGGCATCATCAGCTTTGCCGGCGGCTTTCCTGACCCGGCCATGTTTGACGTTGAGGGCATTCGTGAGGCATCCGCCAAAGCCCTGCAGGAAGAACCCGGCGGCGCGCTGCAGTACGGGGCCACTGAAGGCTACGAACCATTGCGCCAGCAGCTCAGCCACTTCATGGCCACCAAGGGCGAAGGCCGGCCCGGCACCGCCGTCACCGTTGCGCCAAATGAGCTGATCGTCACCACCGGCAGCCAGCAGGCGCTTGACTTGCTTGGCAAATGCATGATCTCGCCTGGCGACAAGGTCATTGTTGAAGGCCCCACCTTTCTCGCCACCATCCAGTGCTTTCGCCTTTACGGCGCAGAGCTCATCAGCGCACCGGTCGACGGCAACGGCGTTGACACCGAGCAGCTTGAAAAACTGATCGCCGAGCACAAGCCCAAATTCGTTTACCTGATCCCCACCTTCGGCAACCCCAGCGGTGCGCTGTTGAGTCTTGAGCGTCGCAAGAAGGTGCTCGAGCTGGCCGTCAAATACCAGACGCTGGTGGTTGAAGACGACCCCTATGGCGACCTCTACTTTGGCGAGGCACCACCGCCCTCACTGCTGGCCCTGAGCGCCACCGTGCCCGGCAGCCGCGAGCTGCTGGCGCATTGCGGCTCGCTCAGCAAGGTGCTGTCGCCAGGCCTGCGTGTGGGCTGGATGATCGCA
Source organism: Pseudomonadota bacterium (assembly GCA_040388905.1). Taxonomy (GTDB): domain Bacteria; phylum Pseudomonadota; class Gammaproteobacteria; order Burkholderiales; family Burkholderiaceae_C; genus Polaromonas. Next base: position 62,492 of record JAZKAY010000029.1, on the reverse strand, counting down.
CCCGCAGCCCTCATGGCCAACGCCGTCATGTGCAAACAATTCAGCGATGCCCACACCAGCACCTTCGCCCAGGCCACTGCGGCCCAATACCTCAAGGCCGGCCGCATGCCCGCCACACTCACCAATGTGCGCAAGGTTTATGCCGAACGCGCCCGCGCCATGGGCGAGGCGCTCACGCGCGAACTGGGCGACGCCGTCGAATTCACGCAGCCGCAGGGCGGCCTGTTCTTTTGGGCCAGTCTCACAGGCAAGGGCGGCAAGGTGAAAGACGCCGGCGAGTTTGCCAAACGCGCGATAGAGCAGGGCGTCGCCTTTGTGCCCGGTGCGCCTTTCTTTGCGGCCAACCCTGATGTGTCTACCTTCCGCCTGAGTTTTGCCACGGCTGATGTTGAGAAGATCAAGGAAGGCGTTGCGCGTCTGGGCAAGGCAGTTTGATATTTCCCCGTCTTGTCATTGCAGGCTCGACCCGCAATCCATGATCTGCATCTTTATTCGGCGTTCAGCCTGTTTCCGTTTCCAGAGGCCTTTATGCGCTCTTTCCCTGTTTATGCCGTCGCCGCTGTTCTGTCATTAAATCTTGTCGCCTGCGGCTCAACCGCCAGCGTCAAGCTCAACCCGAAAATCGCAGCGGCTGTTCCAGACAAGACCAGTTTTGTGCTTGTTGATGCACGGCCTGCTGATGAGCGCGTGTCATCCATGAGTGGCGGCTCTTACGGCGAAACCCGCACTTACGGCGACGACACATTGGTGCCGCCCGTGCCCGACCTGCTGAAAGCATGGCTGCACAACAACGCTTCTGCCGACCTTGCGGGCAAAACCATCACGCTCGATAAATTCACCGTCAATGTGCTTGACCCGACCATAGTCACCATACAGGGCATGCCGGACACGGGCCTGGTGGGCAGGGGCTTCGCGGAAATGATGAAGGACAAGCTGGTTTATGTTCGTATAAGCGGCAAGGTCGGTGGCGAAGAGTTTTCTGCCAGGGAATCTGCGAGCTTCAAAGCGCGTGTGTCTGAAGACAACGTGCAGGCCACGCTGGTGGGGGCCCTCGACAAAGCCGTGGCGGACATTCGCCGCGCCGCAGCGGTCAAATAGGCACACACCACCGTGCTGCACTGCCTCAGCTCTGTCATTGCGGGCTCGACCCGCAATCCATGACCCCGTATTCATGCGCCGCTGTGGATTGCGGATCAAGTCCGCAATGACAACTTCTGACTGACATTCCCTTCTCCCAAGTGACCTCTCCCGACCCCGTCTCAGCCGCCACCCGGCGCTCCATTCTTCTGCTGTCAACGGCCACGTTCTCCAGCATGGTCACGCAGCGCATCTGCGATGCCATGCTGCCCGAGCTGTCGCGCGTGTTTGCCGTCGGCCTGCCCAAGGCCGCGCAGGTGGTGTCTGTGTTTGCCATCACCTACGGCATCTGCCAGCTCATCTTTGGCCCGCTGGGTGACAGGCTGGGCAAGTACCGCATCGTCACGCTCTGCGCTTTTTTCTGCAGTGTGGGCAGCGCAGTTGCCGCGTTTGCGGGCACGCTTGACGTCTTGCTGTTCGCACGCTTTTTGACGGCCGTGGGCGCAGCCGGCATGATTCCGCTGGCCATGGCCTGGGTGGGTGATTCGGTGCCCGATGACCGCCTGCAGGAGATGCTCACCAAAACCGGTCTCGGCAGCACGCTGGGCCTCGTCATTGGGCAGTTGCTGGGCGGTTTGCTGACCGATGCATTTGGCTGGCGCTGGTGCTTTGCGTTTCTCACGGTGCTGTTCGCAGCCGTCGGCACGCTGCTCTATACCGACCTGCGCCGCCAGGGCGTCTCGCTGTTGCCCCAGCGCCAGCACGCAGGCGCTGAGGCGGTGCAGGCTGTCGCGCAGGCCGGGTTCATCACCCAGGCCTGGCGCATTGCCAGCGGCCCGTGGTCACGCATCGTGCTGGTCATGGCGATTGTTGAAGGCGCTGTCGGTTTTGGCGTGCTGGCCATCTGGGCCTCGCACCTGCACAACAAGCTGGGCCTGTCGCTGTCGGTGGCCGGTGCCGTGGTATCCCTGTTCGGCCTGGGCGGCATGCTTTACATGGCCATGGGCCGCAGGCTGATTGCCCGTTTCGGCCAGCAGGGTCTGGTCATGCTGGGCGGTGGCGTGCTGGGTGTGTGCGCGCTGGTGATTGCCTTCACGCCGCACTGGCTGCCGGCGATTCCGGCCAGCCTGTTTGCCGGTTTTGGTTTTTTCATGTTTCACAACACCATGCAGGCCACCGCTACCAACATGTCGTCAGAGAACCGCGGCACCGGCGTGTCGCTGTTTTCATCGGCACTGTTTCTGGGCCAGTCGATTGGTGTGGTGCTGGCTGCGGGCCTGATTGCGCTCATAGGCAGCAGCGCCGTCATCGCGGGCGGTGGGGTATTGATGGCGCTTGAGGGCCTGTTGTTTGCCTGGGCCATCAAGTGGCGCGACGCCGGTGCCCTGGTCTGACCCCATGACCCAACCTCTGGATACGGTCTCAGCCGCCACCAACCGCTCCATCCTGCTGCTGTCTTGCGCAGCATTCGCCAGCATCGCGGCCCAGCGCGTGTGTGATGCCATGCTGCCCGAGCTGTCACGCGTGTTCAGCGTCAGTCTGGGGCAGGCCGCGCAGGTGGTGTCTGTCTTTGCCATCACCTACGGCGTGGCGCAGCTCATGTACGGCCCGCTGGGCGACAGGCTGGGCAAGTTCAGGGTGGTGACCTTCGCCACGCTGTTCTGCAGCGTAGGCTGTTTGATCTCTGTGGTGGCGGCCAGCCTGGACGTGTTGCTGTTCGCCCGCTTTTTAACCGCGCTGGGCACAGCCGCCCTGATACCGCTGGCCATGGCCTGGGTGGGTGACTCGGTGCCCAACCACCGCGTACAAGAGATGCTGACCCGCACCGGCCTGGGCAACACCCTGGGCCTGGTGTTCGGCCAGATGATGGGCGGCATCATCACTGACGCCTTCGGCTGGCGCTGGTGTTTTGTGTTTTTGACGCTGCTGTTTGCTGTGGTCGGCGGCCTTTTGTGGCTTGACCTGCGCAGGCAGCAGGCCGAAGAGCGGCTGCAGTCAGAAAGTGCGCCTGTGCCGTCAACAGACACGGCCGACGTCAAACCCCGCGCCAACTTCATCATGCAGACGCTGGGCATCTTCAAATACCCCTGGGCGCGCGTGGTGCTGGGGCTGGCGCTGATCGAAGGCGCTGCGGTGTACGGTGCTCTCGCCATCTACGCCACCCATGTGCATTTGAAGCTGGGCCTGTCACTCACCAAGTCCGGTGCAGTGGTGTCCGTCTTCGGCCTGGGCGGTGTGCTGTTCATGGTGACGGCCCGGCATTTGATTCCCTACCTCGGCCAGTCGGGCATGGCGCTGGCAGGTGGGCTGATGATTGGCGCAGGCGGCCTGCTCATGGCCCTCACGCTGCACTGGCAACTGGCGGCGCTGGCCGTCTTGCTCGCAGGCTTTGGCTTCTTCATGTTTCACAACACCATGCAGGCCAACGCCACAGCCATGGCCCCCGAAGCGCGCGGCACAGCCGTGTCGCTCTTTGCATCCATGCTGTTTCTCGGCCAGTCGGTCGGCGTGGTGCTGGTCGGTGCATTCATTGGGCGGTTGGGCAGCAGCGTGATGATTGCTATTGGGGGCGAGGTGATGGTGGTACTTGGGGTTGTATTTGCTTGGGCTTTGCGGCGCCGGTATCGCGTTACGGCCATCGTTACGCCTTAAACCTATCAAGGCGCGCTTCCGATAACAACTAAGAATCAGATCGCAAGAGCAAAGTATTGCTCCATATTTAAAAGAGGAATCTAAGCAAGGTTGCTTCGAATTTTTGCAATTTGTGAGTAATAGGTAAATGCTATTTTGGAGAATAGGGCAGGGTCTGCATGCTCCACAAACGCTAAATGACCTCGGAGTTTTGAAATGTCCTCCGTCTTGAGTTTCCGTTCCGCGTATAGCTTAATTAATAGTCTTACGTGATCCCTATACTTTGCATGAACACCTAGAGTTCCGTTCGGCTTGACTCGTAACCCAGTGATAAAAGTAGAACCGCTTTTACGATTCATTAGACGAGTTTTTTTGTCGTTTACTTGAAGTTTTGGGCTTGATGCCGCAGCAAGTTGAGCCTTGATTTCCGCCACAAAAGCGGCGCAGGCTCCTTTCAAATCGCTCGAAAATAGAAAATCATCGGCATACCTCGTAAGCACCGCTTTGCCAAACTCTTCTGGTCTTTCCGCTAGCTCCGTTGTGAGGGAAAGATCAATATTCCGCATGACTATATTTGCAATTCGCGGTGAAGATGGGTAGCCGATTGGCAGTCTCCCGTGTCTATCGAAGCAAGTTTGATTAATCGCATTAAGAGTACTCGCATCAAAAGCCCAATGTGGTAACTCTGAGCGCGACAGGTTCATGATTGAAATCAGATCCGAAAATTTAATCGAGGGAAAGAAATCCGAAATATCTACGCGAACTGAGTAGATAGACTGTCGATGAGGATGGGCGTTCTTGACGATTGAGGTGCCATGTTCGAATGCAGTTGCGATTGGACTTATCTGCATACTCCGGAATAGCTTGATTAGCAGCCATCGCTGAATCATCTTTGTCTCAACTGCCGGGTTTATCAGAGTTCTGACACCGCCAGAGTGCTTACGAATTTTTATAACTCGAAAGCTTACTTGCGCCACCTCAAGGGCATCTTCAACCCATTTGCGCGGGATGTGCAAGTCGCGAGATATCTGATCGCAAATATCAGGCAAGCTGAAACCTCTTTGGGCTATTTTTTAGATGATGAATTTTGAACGCTGCCGCTAGGGAGGCTATCTGACCTTGGTACTCCAAGTATGGATCTACGGAATTTGTTCTATAGAGCCAAGTTCCATCTATCAGATCACTGCTTATCAAACCAGCCGACCGCAATATGCCCAATAACCTTTTCAGCATGTCATAAGGTTTTGGACCAAATAACTCAATAAGAACAGCTACTAGCTCGTCGTAGGTAACCGGACCCGTAAATAACACTAGGTCATGTATGAAGTAGAGGGACGCTTTGTTCGCGGAAAGTTCCGAGACCTTGTCCTTTACCTTTATTGATCCGCTCATCGGATTCACGTACAACGCTCGTTCAAGGTCACTCAATGTCGCGCCAATACCATCGAGTTTGTATACGCCGTCTACTTGCATTGGATACCAGAGTACTGGTGATCCCTCCTCTTTAAGCGCGGCGATCGGCCCAGTGTTGATAAACGAAGGTTGATTCTTGAAAGTGGAGTCATTGATAACTATCAATTTGCTTCGTAGTCGTGGATGTGCAAAAGCGCCAAGTTCGCAAAACGCGCTAGCACTCTCCAAGACCAAAACTATTTTGTCGGCAATGTCTGATATTTCATGTTCGAGGTCCAACACGTTTCTATGGTGTCGTCCTATATTTTGGAGCTCATGAAATACTGCTTCGGCATAAACCACCCTGTTGTCGGCAGAAATCTTCTCAATAAAACCCTTGAGAAACTCTCTGCGCATAGAGGGAAGTCCGGCGCTTCTGTTTGCACCGCATAGGAAGATAAGTTGATTTGTACGGGAAAGAAAAAGTTGACTGGCCGCAAGGGCCAGTCCAAATTTCTTCAATCTAATATTAGTTCCGCTCCGTCCAGATTGAACATCGCGTTTTAATATGCCTACTTGAGCGTCGATGGTGGCCGCTTCGGACTTTCTGCCGACTGGCGGAAATCCGAAGCGGACTCCATCGCCGAAGGCTAAAAATACTAGGTGGGTTGCAACCCGCAACCCAGTTTGGTCGAAACCAAACAAAATGCTAGGCAGATCGATTATTCCGTCGTACAGCTGTGTAAGCAAGTGTTGCAAATAAACAGCTTCAGTTTTCAGTTCGCTTGTGGTTTTTTTGCGAACGCGCGGAAGATGCTGTTCATGTGTGCGGAGTTAGATCGCGCGTTATCAATTGAGTAGTCAAATCGCGCTACTGTACCTACGCTCCTAAGGACTGACGTGACGATTGCAATCCTTCATAAGGCAGGCCTTACCCTAGCCGCCATCCAGCTCTTCTTCACCCTCACCTGGACGGTCTACGTCATCTTTCTGCCGCAACTCGCGGCGCAGGTGGGCATTGCCAAAGAGGCGGTGCTGCTGATTTTGCTGATGGATCAGTTCATCTTTCTGGTGGCCGACACGGCTATGGGTGTGGCGGCTGACAAGTCTGTTCGGGTGTTTGGACGGCTGGGGCGTTGGGTGGTGATCGTTACGCTGCTGTCTTGCGCCGCCTTCTTGTTGCTGCCGCTGGTGGCTGCGCAGGGGCCGGGGGTGCAGTGGCTGTTTCTGGCTTGCACCGTGGTCTGGTCTGTCACCTCGTCTGCCTTGCGTGCGCCGCCGCTTGTTCTGCTAGGCAAGTACGCGAAGGTGTCATCCATCCCCTGGCTGGCAAGTTTGTCGTTTTTCGGCCTGGGTGTGGCCGGTGCGCTGGCACCTTACCTGACTGTGACTTTGCGGGGTGTGGACCCGCGCTGGCCGTTTGCGCTGTCAAGCATTGCGCTTGCGCTGGCCACGTTTGGCATCTTGGGGGCTGAGCGCAATCTCAAGCAAGGCGCTGCTGCTGCCACACCGGTAGTTGATACAGCCAGCGATGCGCTGCTGAAGAAACCGCCTGTGCTGCCTTTTCTCGCGGCCATGGCTTTGCTGGGTGTGGGCTTTCAGGTGCACTTCTCATTGAACACCGCGCCGTTGTACCTGCGCTTTGCGCAACCGGCGCAGCTTGAGCATTTGATGCCGGTGTTCTGGGTGGGCTTCAGCTTGCTCATGCTGGCGGCCAGCCGGCTGGTGGCGCGCTTTGGCGGTGTGTGGGTGATGGCGATTGCCGCCTGCGTGGGCGCGTGGGCCACCTGGCTGACAACGGTGGCGGGCTCGCTGCCCTTGTTGGTGGCGGCGCAGTTTGTGGCGGGCGGTGCCTGGGGCATCTTGATGATGAGTGCGTTCACCAGCGCGCTGGTGATTGGCCGCACGGGCCGCGAGGGGCTGGTGACGGGCAGCATGTTCTCGCTGCTGGCGCTGGCCGCCTTTGCGCGCATCGCCATCGTGACAGCGCAACTGAACAGGGACGCCAGCCTGGCACCGCTGCTGGCCTGGCTGCCCACTGCGACCTGGGTGGTGGCAGGGCTGGTGCTGCTGGCGATGGCGCGGCTGCTGCGCGGGCAGGTAGGGCGTGCAGCGGCCTGAGCTTTGCCGGGGCTAGAACCCTGCGATCTGGCGAATCTCGATGATGTCGCCGGGCTCTGCCGGGCACTTCTTTGCCCATTCAATGGCTTCGTCCTGTGAGGTGAGCTCAAGCAGCCAGTAGCCGCCGACCGTCTCGGTTGTTTGCGTGAAGGGCCCGTGTGTCACGTTCGGGTTGCTGCCGCCGAAGGCAACCCGGGCACCCGCTGCAGGCGGCATCAGGCCGTTGATCGACTTCACCACGCCGGCCTTTTGCATCGCGTCGTTGTACTTGCCCATCTCTACCATGGCCGCGCGGCCCCTGGCGTCGGGCTGCCAGTCGGCGGGGGCCTTGTTGTAGTCCTTGGGAATCATGAACATCATGAACTGCATGCTTAAGTCCTTGTCATGGTTGATCGACCCTCTTACCCTACGCCGCGTTGGGCGCCTTGTCTGCCGGAAAAGTCTGACAGCGCAACGCCCGCCCGCTGAACCATTTGGCTGTTTGCCAGTCTGTCAGGCATGAAAAACCCCATCCCCCAGATCACCACCGCGCTGGCCTTGTCGCTTGTTGCCTTGTCAGCCACCGCCGCAGACGCCTGGGCTGAGCTTCAGCAGCCGGGCGCCATCGTGCTCTTCCGCCACGCGACGGCGCCGGGCGTTGGCGACCCGGCGGGGTTCAGGCTCAATGCCTGCGCCACGCAGCGCAACCTCGATGACACAGGCAGGGCAGAGGCGCGCAGGCTGGGCGAGCAGTTTCGCAGCCGCAAGATTGAGGTCGGTGCAGTCGTCAGCTCGCAGTGGTGCCGCACGCGTGAGACGGCGCGGCTGGCGTTTGGTGAGGCGGTGAAAGACGAGCCGGCGTTCAACTCGACCTTCACCGCGTCAGGCGAGGTGACTGACGCGCAGACGGCGCAGGCGCGTGCCATCCTGTCACGCTGGCGCGGCCCGGGCACGCTGGTGGTGGTGTCGCACCAGGTCAACATCACGGCGCTGACGGGCATTTATCCGGCTTCGGCGCAGGGCGTGGTGCTGCGGCCGGCGGCGGATGACAGCCTGAAGGTGGTGGGGACGGTGACACCCTGAGCGGCGAAGGCCGTGGGGCGCTGGGAGGGTGCCGCCTCAGCCGGGAGGGCGCCTGTCTGGCCTGGCCATAAAGGTGTCGATCTTGTTGATGGTGGTGTTCAGGCGGCGCTGCTGCACGGCACGCCAGAGTACAAAGTCTTCGTCAGAAGGCGGCTGGCCCTGGCCAAGCTGAAATGCCGTGATGGCGGCGATCAGGTTGGCATACAGATGGTATGACTCGTCGTTAAGAACTTCTTCTGCGGTTTGAGCGAGCAGGGTCTGGGTCGCGTTGGGGTTGTTGGGCATGTGGCCTTAGTTGGGATGCCCGAGCCTAACCCCAAACCCCATCCAGCGGTGGCTAATATGCGGGCGGCGCGGCAGATGGGCCATTCCGTGCGGCCGCCCGCAGCAGGGAATACTATTATTTTTATAGCTGCTCACGCACGTATCTATTGGCCTGCAGCCGCTTTTGCCTCTAAAAATGCCACTTTTTGAGTGCTTTTGAGGCCTTTTGGGCTTTGGTAAGGGCTACCAGCTGCAAAAGTTAACTTCCATATTAACTTTCTTCATAAATTTAACGTACACATTAAAAATTTGCCGTATACGTTAAAAATTAAGCTATGCGCCTGCGTAGAAGACTCCGGGCGTGCCGCGTGCGATGTTTTGGCTGCTCCCTGACATGCCCCCCCCCGCAAACGGCCGCACGCGGCGGCATGAGCGAAGCAAGGTGCTGCAGCCCGGCCCAGCCACGCCAGCCACAAGCTGCGGCGGCAAAGTCCTACCGGTCTGGCTCTGGCAGGGGCTTAAGCTGAAGCCCATGCCTTCGCCGCCCCCAGCGCCACCCCTCTTGCCATTCTCACTTCGCAAGCCCCTGGCATTCCTGCGCGCCCGCCTGTCGCCTGACGGCTACCTGGGCCTGCACCTGACGCTGGGCATGATTGCCGTGCTGCTCGCCGTGTTTGTGTTTGCAGACATTGCGGAAGACGTGCTGACCCATGACGACCTGGTGATGTTTGACGACCGCGTGTTGCAGTGGCTGCATGCCCACGCCACGCCTGCGCGCACGGCCTTCTTCTTTTTTGTCACGACCTGGCACAACACGCTGGGCATTCTGGTGATGACGGGCCTGCTGGCGCTGTGGATGGCGCTGAAAAAGCAGCAGGACTGGGGTGATTGGATATTGCGCCTGCTGCTGTCGGTCCCACTGGGTATGTTGCTCAACTTTCTGCTGAAAAACATCTTCCAGCGTGAGCGTCCGGGTTTTGACCAGCCCATCATCACGCTGGTGAGTTACAGCTTTCCGAGTGGTCACACGGCTGCCGCAACATTGTTTTATGGTGTGCTGGCGGCCTGGCTGCTGACGCAACTGCGGCGCCAGTGGTGGGCACCCGTGATGCTGCTGGCTGCAGGCATGGTGCTGCTGGTGGCGCTTAGCCGTGTTTACCTGGGCGTGCATTACCCGAGCGATGTGTTTGCCGCGATGGCGTCAAGCACGGCGTGGCTGGTGATTACTTTTACCGGCGTGGCGACCTGGCGAAAGCGGCAGCGCTTCATGTCGCAACACCCACAACCCTCCTGACACCATCACCCATCACCCCACCTTCATGCAAGACAACAGAAAAATAGCCGTCATCCTCAATGCCTCAGCCGGGTCCGGTTGCGATGACGACGCTGCCCGGAGTTTTGTCGAAAAGTTTGCAACCCACGGCATTGAAGCGCGCGTGACGCTGGCCAAAAACGGCAGCGAACTGGTGGGCGCTGCAAAGCAGGCAGTCAAAGACGGCTTCCCCATGGTGGCGGCCGGCGGTGGCGATGGCACGCAGAACGCGGTGGCATCCGAGCTGATTGGCACTGACGTTGTTTACGGCGTGCTGCCCATGGGCACGCTCAACCATTTCGCCAAAGACCTGGGCATTCCGCTGGCGATTGATGACGCCATCGCCACGATTGCCGCCGGGCACAGCACGGAGGTGGATACGGCAGAGGTCAATGGCCGCAGCTTTTTGAACAACTCGAGCCTGGGCCTTTACCCCGACACCGTCCGCATGCGCGAGATGCAGCAGAGCCGGCTGGGGCGCAGCAAGTGGCCGGCGTTTTTCTGGGCGGCGCTGACCTCGCTCAAGCGTTACCCGTTTTTGAACCTGCAGCTGACCACGGACAAGATCAGCTACCGGCAGCGCACGCCTTTCATCTTCATCGGCAACAACGACTACATCATGGAAGGCTTCAACATAGGCGCACGCAGCAGCCTGCAGGACGGGCGGCTGAGCCTGTATTTTGCGCACCGCACGGGCCGCGTCGGGCTGTTGGTGCTGGCTGTGCGTGCGGTGTTTGGCCGGCTGAAGCAGGCGAAAGACTTTGAAATGCTGCAGGCCAGGACGCTGACGGTTGAAAGCCGCCACCGGCAACTGCGTGTATCGACGGACGGTGAAGTGAACCTGATGGAGACGCCGCTGGTGTACAAAATTGTTCCCCGCAGCCTGAATGTGTTTGTGCCCGCGCCTGACCACGCTAACAAGGAGTCATAAAACATGCGCACCATTGCCCATTTGTCAGACCTGCACTTTGGCCGCGTGGATGCGGCGCTGCTGGACCCCCTGAAAGAGTTTTTGCAGGCTGCGAAGCCTGATGTGCTGGTGGTGTCGGGCGACCTGACGCAGCGCGCCAAGTCAAAAGAGTTCATCGCTGCAAAGGCTTTTCTCGACACCTTCACCATGCCGAAGATCATCGTGCCGGGCAACCACGATGTGCCGTTGTACAACGTGTTTCGCCGCTTCTTCAACCCGCTCAAAAGGTATCACCAGCACATCACCACCGACATGGAGCCGTTTTTTGTGGACGACGAAATTGCGGTGCTGGGTATCAACACGGCCCGCTCGCTGGTCTTCAAGGGCGGCCGTGTGAATGAAGAGCAGCTTGAGAAGGTGCGGGCGCGGCTTGACCCGCTGAGCGACAAACTGGTGAAGGTGCTGGTCACGCACCACCCCTTCGATTTGCCCGCGCATATGGACAAGGACGACCTGGTGGGCCGGGCGCGCAAGGCCATGAAAGAGTTTGCGAACTGCGGGGTTGATGTGCTGCTGGGCGGCCACATGCACACCAGTGAAGCAGTGACCACTGATGCGCGCTACCAGCACGGCGCCTATTCGGCGCTGTCGATACAGGCGGGCACGGCGACATCAACGCGGCACCGGGGCGAGAACAACTCGTTCAACGTGCTGCGCGTGGAATGTGACCGGGTAGAGGTCGACGAGATCGGCTGGGTAGCGGAAGAGGGCATCTTCAAGAAAACGGGTACGCAGGCCTTCAAGGGCACCAGCGATGGCTGGCTGTTGACATCAGACCCCATAGTGCCGCCTCCCGCCTGAGCGACCCTTCGGAGCCCTTGTCTGAGCGCGGGGTTGCATATTGTTTCCGTAGAAACTATAATTGTTTCCATGGAAATAAAAAAGTACAAAAAGCAGCCGCTACTCGTAAGCGGGCTTGAAGCACACGCCGGCTTCTGGCTGCGCTTTGTGTCCAACCATGTGTCGGCAGAGTTCAGCCGGCTGATGGAGGCCGAGGGCATTTCTGTATCAGAGTGGGTGGCCTTGCGCCGGCTGTATGACGCTGGCGAGGCTGCGCCGTCAGAGCTCATGTCGGCCCTGGGCATGACCAAGGGGGCGATTTCAAAAGTGGTGACACGTCTTGAAGAAAAAGGGCTGGTGACCCGTGCGGCTCTGGACGACGACGCCCGCGCCCGCAAGATCAGCCTTGCAGCGGCAGGGCGCGCATTGGTGCCGCGCCTGGCCGCACTGGCCGACCAGAACGACGAAAACTTTTTTGGCCCGCTGACCACCGAACGTCGCGCGCAGCTGGTCGACATATTAAAAGAGCTGGCAGACGTGCACCAGCTTCGGCAGTTTCCGCTGTCCTAGTTTTTTTCAAACCTGTTTTTAACCATCATTGAGGCGGCAGCATGCAGCAAGCAAGCAGGGACACGATTGATCACTACGCCCGAAGCTCTTACGCTGGCACCATCAGCTTCGGCGAGGTGGTGATGGGGCTGATGCAGGCGGGTGTCGAGAGTTACTTCGCTGATTACCGTGCGCCCAGCACCACCTGGTATCTGCCGTCTGGAGAGAGCTACTGCGTGAAGCTGGCCGCGCCTGCGGTGGCTATTCCCGCCGAGTTTGATGCCGCAGCGGTGCAGGCCGCGATACGCGGTGCGCAATCGGGCAAGGTCAAATACCCCGGGTTCATGGCGCTGTCGATGGCCGCCGGGTGTGTGGGCTACATGGTGTGGATTGCGGGAAGACACGTCTCCTACTTCGGCCGCAAGGGTGAGGTGCACATAGAGCCATTTCCGGCTTCGCCCTGAACACCTTGATTGCAGCTATCGACCTGCAGGTTTTGTGCGCCAGGCGATCCAGGCAATCAGTGCCAGCAGGCCAACTTGCAGCGGCAGGCGAAAGGCCAGTGCCCAGTAAGGCACCGATGCAAAAAGCTCAGGGTGCTGGAACATGTAGACGTTGGCGGGCGTGACGGCAATCGTCAACGCAAACAGGCCCCACGCAGCAATGCGCCGCGTACGCGGCCACAGCAGGCCGAACGCGCCCAGCAATTCAAACACGCCGCTGATGATGACGGCCTCGCGTGGCCAGCTGATGTACGGCGGCACGGCGCGCATCTCTGCAGCCATGAAGGCGAAGTGCGCCATGCCACCCAGAAAAAACCAGAAGAAGACCAGCACCAGCGCCGCACGCATGCGCAGCGGACTCCCCGCGCCGGGCACGGTTTACTTGCCGGCCTGTGACACCAGCAGGGGCTTGTCGCGATAGACCTCGGGCATGACCATCTTGAGGTTGGCGATCTTGGGCCTGTCGAACCTGGCAATGTAGGGCTGGTTGGGGTTGAGCGTGGCGTAGTCCTGGTGGTAAGCCTCGGCCGGGTAGAAGGCGATGTTGCCACCCAATGGCGTGAGCTGGGTCACGATCTTGTCGGGGTAGACCTTGGCAGCATCAAGCTGGGCGATGTATTTCTCGGCCACCTGCTTTTGGGTGGCGTCCTTGTAAAAAATCGCAGAGCGGTATTGCGTGCCGCTGTCGGGGCCCTGGCGGTTGAGTGTGGTCGGGTCGTGCGCCACAGAAAAATAGATCTGCAGCAGCTTGCCGTAAGACACGACCTTGGGGTCATAGGTGACCAGCACCGATTCGGCATGGCCGGTGCGGCCAGAGCCGATCATGTTGTAGCTGGCGGTGGACTTGTCGCCGCCTGCATAGCCCGAGACGGCATTGAGTACGCCGTTGGTGTGCTGGAAGACAGCCTGCACACCCCAGAAGCAGCCGCCTGCGAACACGGCGGTCTCGCGCGCGGCCTGCGCGGTGACGGGTGCATCCATCGCCGGTGGCGGCAGCTTGACGGCTTTTTCTTCAGCGGCGCTGATGCCCACGCCACCGCCCAAAAATGCAAAGGCGGCCAGGGCAACTGCGCCGGCGGCAAAGAGGGTTTGTTTAATCATCATCATGCTGCCTTGAAGTTCATGGCCACGCCGTTCATGCAATAGCGCAGGCCTGTGGGTTTGGGGCCGTCATCAAACACATGGCCAAGGTGGCCGCCGCAGCGGCTGCAGAGCACCTCGGTGCGTTTCATGAACAGGGTGGTATCGCTTTCTTCAACCACGGCAGTTTTTGCAATAGGCTGGTAAAAGCTGGGCCAGCCGGTGCCGCTTTCAAACTTGGTGTTTGATGCAAAGAGCGGCTGCGCGCAACCAGCGCAGGCAAAGGTGCCGGGGCGTTTTTCCTTGTTCAGCGGGCTGGTGTAGGGTGTCTCGGTGCCGGCCTTGCGCAGCACGCTGTACTGGTTGGGCGTGAGCAGTTTCTTCCACTCGGCATCGGTCTTGACGACCTCATAGGCGCGCGCCGCGTGCGCGGGTGACGACAGCAGCAGGCCGCGTGCGCCGGCCAGCAGGGCAGGGATGGCGGCCAGGCTGAAAAGGGAGTTTCGTCTCGTCATCATGTTGGAGTCTTTCTGTGTGCTTGATGAATCTGCGGGAGCAGCTGCAGTTATGAGTCTTGGTCGGCCCAACAGTTCATTTCTTACGCGCTTTGAAGCATTACGCCCGCCGGACGTCAAACGATTCAAAAAAGTCACAAAAACAGCCAAAAACCTGCATCTTGTAGGGCCATTGCGCCGAAGTCCTACAGTCAGGCAAACGCGACCCGCCTAGACTCGGGCCTGCATATGACGACCACCCCCAACACGTCCAATACGATCATCATCCGCCTCAGGCAATTCGCAGACCGGGCCTGGTACCACCTGCGCCACCCGACCCGGCGCGGCGTTGCGCTGGCCGTGGCGGCCATACCTGTGCTGTTGCTGCTTTATGTGCTGCTGCTGATTCCGTTCACGCCCAGCATTTCCGACCTGCGCAAAGCCAAGACGGCCAAGCCCTCGATGGTGCTGTCGGCTGACGGCAAGGAGCTCGCAGTTTTCAAGCGCGCGAACCGTGACTGGGTCAAGCTTGAAGATATTTCGCCCAACGTCGTGAACGCGCTGATTGCGACTGAAGACCGCCGTTTTTATGACCACCACGGCATGGACTTCAGGCGCACGGCTGCTGCGGCGATCAACACCTTCAAGGGTGACCTGCAGGGCGGCTCGACCATCACCCAGCAGCTGGCGCGCAACCTTTACCCCGAAGACATTGGCCGCTCGGCCACGCTGACGCGCAAGATCAAGGAGGCCATCACGGCGCTCAAGATCGAGTCGGTCTATACCAAAGATGAAATTCTTGAGACCTACCTGAACACGGTGCCATTTCTCTACAACGCCTACGGCATAGAGATGGCCGCGCGCACCTACTTTGACAAATCTGCCGATGAGCTGGATGTGCTTGAAAGTGCGACGCTGATTGGCATGCTCAAGGGCACGAGCTATTACAACCCTGTGGTCAACCCCGACCGCGCATTGCAGAGGCGCAATACGGTTCTGGCGCAGATGGTCAAACATGGCAAGGTGCCCGAGGCGAAACTTGCTGCGCTGAAGAAGACGCCACTGAAGATCGACTTTGAGCGCCAGGAAGAACCTTTGGGTTCGGCCCCGCACCTGGCGCAGCAGCTCAAGCGCTGGCTGATTGAGTGGGCAGACAGGAACGACTACAACATCTATGCGGATGGCCTGGTGGTACGCACCACGCTCGACTCGCGCCTGCAGAACATGGCGAATGCGGCTGTGACCATGCAGATGGACAGGCTGCAGGCGGTAGTCAATTCAGACTGGCGGTTGACCTCAGGGTGGAACCCGAAGACACGACCTGGCCAGGCGCGTGAACTGGTACTGGGTTTTATACGCGACTCGAAAGAATACAAGGCCGCGCGGGCAGCAGGTTACAGCGATGATGAGTCCATCAAGGCGATTCAGGGCAATAGCGCCGTGCTGCAGAAGCTTCGCAGTGACAAGCTGCGCCTGCAGGCAGGTTTCATGGCGGTTGACCCGACCAACGGTCATGTGAAGGCCTGGGTCGGCAGCCGTGACTACGCCACCGACCAGTTTGACCATGTCTCACAGGCGCGCAGGCAGCCGGGCTCAACCTTCAAGCCGTTTGTGTATGCCGCTGCATTTGAAAACGGCTCGCGGCCGAACGATGTGTTTACAGACCAGGCGCTGGAAATCCCCCTCGGTAATGGTGCCTTCTGGCGGCCGGGCGATGCGGGTGGCCCCAGCGGCGCGCCCATGACCTTGCGCCAGGGTTTGATGTATTCAAAAAACAGCATTACCGCCCAGGTCATGCAGGGCGTGGGACCGCAGCATGTGGCCAGGCTGGCGAAATCAATGGGGGTGCGGCAGAGCAAGATGGACGAGGTGCTGTCGCTGGCTCTTGGTACCAGCCCTGTGACACTGAAGGAAATGGTCACCAGCTACAGCACGCTGGCCAATGATGGCCGCTACATTGAACCGATGATGATTGCCCGGGTGGAAGACCGAAATGGCAAGGTGCTGGAGCAGATGGTTGAACCCGTTGCTGAAACAGCCATGCAGACAACTGTTGCGCAAACGGTTATTGATGTGTTGCGTGGCGCGGTTGACCAGGGCACGGGTACAGCCATACGCAGCCGATACGGCATACGCGCCGACGTGGCCGGCAAAACGGGTACGACGCAGGACAACACCGATGCCTGGTTCATATTGATGAGCCCGCAACTGGTGGCGGGTGCCTGGGTGGGGTTTAACGACAACCGCGTGACCATGGGCTCGGGCTGGGGCCAGGGTTCGCAGGCAGCATTGCCCATTGTTGGCGAGTTTTTCAGGCGCGCCTACCGCGACAGGGTGGCTGATGTGAATGCGAAGTTTGCAGCGCCACGTGATACCAGTGTGGCCGACCCCTCGCTGATAGAAGTAGAGGTCAACACCACACCTGCGCCGGTAGAAGAGCCCAGCCCCATAGACCGCAGCGTGAGTTTTGCCAACCCTGCCGCGCCGCGCGAGGGGAGCTGGCAGCCTTCGCCTGGCATCAAATATGTGACTGTGCAGGTGCCGGTTGCAGACGCCCTGGCTCCGCAGCCTGTAGCGAACGCCGAGATTGTTCCGCGCGACCTTCAGCCGCCGGAGCCACGCAGGCCCTGATGCTGGCTGGTCTGGCGGTGCTGGCAGGCGCTGTGGCCAACACAAAACGCCACAAGCCTTTAAGCTCGCGACATGAGTTCGTTTGAAAAGCCACTCCTCATGACGATTGCGCAAGGTTGTCGCACAACGTCGTTGCTTGCCGTGATGGCCGCATGTGCATTGCTTGCAGCATGTAACCAGTGGTCTGAAGATTCGCAGCAGGACGACATCCAGCAAAAACTGGTGGGCAGCTGGCTGCGCGAGTACGACCAGGAAGGGGCCCACGTGCGTCGGCTGCTGGTGTTGGGGCCTGATGGCCAGTTCACTGAATCTGCGAAGGTGATGCAGGGTGATGCTGTCACCACTCATCAACATGCGGGGCGCTGGTTGTACGACGGCATGAACCTCAAACGCCACTACACCAGCTTTGATGGCGTGCAGCCTTCTTCGCCGGTGTTGCCATATGCGACATTCCAGGTGAGGTTTGAATCAAGCCGGGAACTGGTTGGCACAGACAACGTGCGCAGACGTGAAGTGCGTTATCAGCGGGTTGAAGATGGAGCGGCGCTTTGAACGAATTCGAGCCGCCCACGCAAACAGGCCGGTTCAGCCGGCCTGTTTAACCCGGGGAGACTGAATCTCCCCGAGCCTTGATGTCCTCAGGACATCCAAAAGGTCAAAGCGCTGCGAAAGTGCTTTGCAATGGAGGTGGCGCCGATCAGCGCTTGTCCAGGTTTTTGTGCCACTGGGTGCCGGCATCCTTGGCCTTGTCAGCCGCGTCTTCGATTTTTTCCTTCACATCGCCGACAGTCTTCTGTGCCTTGCCCTTAAATTCGCGTGCATGGCCTTTGGCTTCCATTTCCTTGTTGCCCAGCGCCTTGCCCGTGTGCTCCTGAATTTCGCCAGCAGCTTCCTTGATCTTGCCCTTGACTTGGTCCTTGTTCATGAGTTTTCCTTTCGGTTAGACATGGAAGATTCCATGGATTCAAGTTAAAGGCAATTGAAAAAATGAAAAGCAAGGCTGTGCCGCAGCGTTTTGTCAGCGCCTGCCTACAGGGGACTGGCGGGCTGTAAATGGCTTGCGTGAATGTAAAGTTGGCGCATGCGATTCGATGGAAAAATAAAAACCTGGAATGATGAAAAAGGCTTCGGCTTCATCAGCCCCTTGTCTGGCGGCCAGGACGTGTTTGTGCATATTTCAGAATTCAAAAAAACCGGTAGGCCGCAACTGGGAGCTCTTCTGACTTTTGAAGTCGAACTCAATGCTCAAGGCAAAAAACGTGCGGTGAGGGTGCGGGGAGTAGTTTCCGGCGTGCCAGCGCATGAGCGTCAGACCCAAAGGCCAATGCGCATGAGCCGATCAGGAAGCCCGTCGCGTGGCACACTGAAAACTGCGGTCATGCTGGGATTGGTTGGGCTGCTCGCGTGGCAGGGCTATATGCATTACCTCAAGATAGCGACTGGCAGGAGCGGCGTTACCACCGAACCTGCTCTCATCACAAGCCAACCGCGGGCGATACAACAACCCTCCATTTCCGGCAGCAGTTTTATGTGCGATGGCCGCCAGTATTGTTCCCAGATGACGTCATGCAGGGAGGCAAAAGACTTTCTGAAAAATTGCCCCGACATGAAGATGGATGGTGACCGTGACGGCATCCCCTGCGAAGAGCAGCTTTGCAAGGGGGAGGGCCGCTGAAGCCCCAGTGCTGATCGCCTTAAAGCCCAAGCGCCTTGTACACACGAAGCGCGGCATAAGCATCGTTGGCAGCATAAACAATCTGCGACTCGCTGAGCCTGTCATTGGCCCAATTGGACGTGGCGGCTTTTTTGGACTTGATGAAGCGCTTGTTGAACAGCACGGCCACTGCGACACGAACGCCCATGTCCTTGCGGTAGCCGCGTTCTCGAAAGATGACGTTCAGCTCCAGCACGCTCTGCAGGTCAACCCCGAGTTTGTGGATGATTCGGCGGCGGTCATCGCCCAGGCCGAAGCCGGCCTTGATGATGTGGGGTGATTCCAGCAGCACACCGACCGCGCGGCGGCATTCTGCATCGGTGAGCTGGAATATCCAGGCTTTCTCGAGCGTTGACAGTTGCACGATGTGCGGTCCGTCGCTGGCCTCGTTCTTGAAGAAGGTTGGTTTGGATTCTGTGTCAAAACCAAGCACTGTTTGGCCTGCGAGGTCTTTCAGCGCCTGCGCAGCCTGCTCAGGTGTGGCCACGACCTGGATCTGGTTCAGGTCCAGCCGGTCAAAGACCTCAAGCAGCGCAATTTCTTCCTTGCCGGGCGTGTAGAGTTCAGTCATGGATGCATCAAAATAGGGGCTTGCCGTTTTTAGCGCACGCGCTGCGCAAGTCACAGAGCTTACCTGCTCGCCAATTCAACGGAATCCAACATACATGGCAACTGCCCAGGCGATCACGACGGACGAGTACAAACTCTTTCCGTCCCCGCGCAACCGTCACCGCACCATCTTTGCGCACCAGGTCTTCGTGCCTTACCCCTACATGCTGATTGACATGGACAGTTATGGGTTCAAGGGCAAATCAAGCCTGTTTGCGGCGTACCGGCTCAGCGATGAAAAAAATGGCCAGCTGGTGACGCTGGAGCTGCCTGAAGACGAGATCAAATTCAAAAAATTGTTTGTGCCGGATTGACGTGCCGGATTGAACCCTGATGAACAGCAAGACAAAAACAGGATTGAGTGGATTGGCCGGGCTGGGTGGGCTGGTGTATTCAACCGACGCGGGCCGCATGTGCCCGGATTGCCGTCAACCGGTGGCGAGCTGTATCTGCAAACAGGCGGTGATTCCGACGGGCGACGGTGTGGTGCGCGTGAGCCGGGAAACCAAAGGCCGGGGCGGCAAGAGCGTCACGCTTGTGAAAGGCCTGGCGCTGGATGCCGACGCGCTTGCGAAGGTCGGCAAACAGCTGAAGACCGCCTGCGGTTCGGGTGGCACCGTGAAAGACGGCGTCATCGAGGTGCAGGGCGACCACTGCGACCTGGTGGTGGAGACGCTCAAAAAGCTGGGCCACACCAACGTCAAGCGTGCGGGCGGATAGTTCCCTGTGTCCCCAGCCTTATGAACCCCGAAGACCTGCAGAAACTGGTGGACCTGGACATGCCCTACGGTAAATACAAGGGCCGCAAGATTGCCGACCTTCCGGGCAACTACCTCAACTGGTTTTTGCGCGAAGGCTTTCCCAAAAGCGAGATCGGGCGGCTGCTGGCGTTGATGCAGGAGATTGACAGCAACGGGCTCAAGCCCTTGCTGGATCCACTGAGGAACAGAATTCCCCGCTGAAGTGCCGTCCTGTTTTTTGCCATCGGGTTTAAAAAGGCACGATGAAATGGCTTTAGGCAAGCGGGGGCCGCGGGACTGGCTCCGCCAGACCGCAGGCGCCGTCCCCTGCAAGGGGAGAGGAGGCTACACGCAGTGAGCCTCAACAGGGGTGAGCCTGTTTACTTTTTCATCTCGTCTTTTTTAGCCATGCCGTCCTTGGCCATGGCGTCCTTGCCCATGGCGTCTTTCTTCATGGCATCTTTTTTCATGCCGTCCTTGGCCATGCTGTCTTTCTTCATGCCGTCTTTGGCCATGGCTTCAGGCTTGGCCATCGCATCCTTGCCCATGGCGTCTTTTTTCATGGCGTCCTGGGCCATGGCGCTGCCGGCGAAGAGCATGCATGCGGAGATCAGGGTTGCTGTGAGGTTTTTCATGTTGTCCTTGATAAGAATGATTGATCAATCGTTGAAAGAATCGTCGAAGTACCGACGAAGGTTTGGCACGCTTGTGGTGCCGTGTTGGAGGCCGCTGACAGGTCAGCTGCCCCCGAACCAGTTGTAGCCCTGGTCTTCCCAGTAGCCGCCAGGGTAGGTGTTGGTCACAAAAATCGCCTGGATGTGTTTCGGGTTTTTGTAGCCCAGCTTGGTGGGCATGCGCAGCTTCATGGGGAAGCCGTATTTGGGCGGCAGCACCTGGCCGTCGTATGTCAGCGCCAGAAGTGTCTGCGGGTGCAGCGCGGTGGGCATGTCTATGCTGGTGAAGTAGTCGTCTGCACACTTGAATCCGACGTACTTTGCCGTCGTGTCAGCACCAATCAGCTTCAAAAAGCTGGCGAAGGGCACGCCGCCCCATTTGCCGATGGCGCTCCAGCCTTCAACGCAGATGTGGCGCGTGACCTGGTCTGCCTGCGGCATGGCGCGCAGTTCTGGCAGCGACCACTTGCGTTTGTCGGTGACCATGCCTGCGACTTCGAGCCGGTAGCCTTCCCCGGGCACCACACGTACCTTGTCTTCGGTGTAATAGGCATTGAAGGGGAAAGGCCTGGTGATCATCGACTCCGGGTAGGTGGGCGCCAGCCGGTTGGGGTCGAACAGCAGGCCCTGTACGTCGTCATTGATGCGTGAGATGCGGCCCAGTGCTGCGTTGATGCTGGCGCTGTCGTCCAGCACACAGCCGGTCAGCATCGACAGACCTCCCAACGTCAGCGTTGAGCGCAGGAAGGTGCGGCGGGTGTTGGTCAGCTTGTTGGCGATGGCTATCCGGTCGACGGCTTCTTTCAAGACTGCATCGGAATCGATGCCGAGCTTGCGGGCTTGCTTGATGTTCATGATGTGTGTCCTATCTTCCGCGAACCATGTAGACCAGTGTTTTGGGCACCAGTGCGACCATGATGATGTGGATGACGATGAAGGCGGCGAGGCCGGCCATTGAAAAGAAGTGAACAAGGCGTGCGCCTTCATAGCCGCCCATGAGCTCGCGCAGGAGGGGGAACTGCACGGACTTCCACAGCACCAGGCCGGACAGCACGAGCACGATGCTGTCGAGCATCACAAAAAGGTAGGCCAGGCGCTGCACGGTGTTGTAGTGGGTCGGGTCGGCATGCGCCAGCTTTCCCTTGAGCGCGGCCAGCATGTCGGCCAGCAATGCGCGGGGCGACAGCGGAAAGAATTTGTGGAACAGGCGCTTCGTGAAGATGTTGAAGGCCAGGTAGAGCAGGCCGTTGAAGAACAGAATCCACATGGCTGCAAAGTGCCACATCAGCGCGCCGCCCAGCCAGCCGCCCAGGGTGATGTCGGCCGGAATGGCAAACCCGAGAAACGCTGTTGCGTTGTAGATGCGCCAGCCGCTCATCATCAGCAGCACGACCGCAATGGCATTGAGCCAGTGCATGGCGCGCAGCCAGCCGGGGTGTATCAATGGTTTGGTGCTCATGGTGAGATCCTCGTTTTGCGGTCTGGCCGCTTTGTTGTCTTCGAGGTTCGTCGCGGCAGGGTCGGGGTTCTTACAACCGGGTTTGATTTTTTTGGGATTAAAGTGTCTGAGCCCTCTGGACGGGCCCTTCGAGAGGGTCTTTGCAAGGGTTTCCCCCAATCCGTCCTTTGCACTCTCTCATCCAGTCATGCACCGATACAAAAGACTTCTTGCCGTTGCCGGCTTCCTGGTCCTGCTGCTGGCGGTGTTCGAGCTGTCGGGCCTGCGCGCCAATTTCAACCTGGGCTACCTTCATCAGAAGCTGATGGGCAATGAATGGACGGGGCTGCTGATCTTTGTGGCCCTGTTTGCACTGGGCAACCTGATCCAGATACCGGGCCTCGTGTTTCTGGCGGCAGCCGTGCTTGCGCTGGGTGAGGTCCGGGGCGGTGTGGCGACCTATATCGCTGCCGTGGTGTCGTGCGTGTTCACGTTCTTGCTGATACGCCTGCTGGGCGGTAACGCCTTGCGCGAGCTTGAAGGCAAGTGGCCGCGACGCCTGCTGGCGGGGCTGGATGCACACCCGGTGAAAAGTGTGGCGCTGCTGCGGGTGCTGCTGCAGACCTTGCCCGCGCTCAACTACACGCTGGCGCTGTCAGGCCTGAAGTTTCGCAATTACCTGATCGGAACGCTCATCGGCCTGCCGCTGCCGATTGCGTTTTATTGCGTCTTTTTTGACTACATCGCGCGGTCGCTGCATATACCCGGATATTAGGCCCACGCTTTTTCACGGCGTGTCGTGGGCTGCCGCCACTGGCTGGCCTTTCTTTGGCTTTTATGGGGGTGTAAAGTCGACTTTACATTTGGGGGTATTTGGGGTGCCTGGCGCTGTTTTTGGCTTCTAAAAAGCCCTGAAAAAGGCAAAAAATGCCGATTTTCAGGGGTTAAATTGGCTGCAGGCCAATAGATACGTGCGTGAGCAGCTATGAAAAATATAGCAAATGAGACGTGGCGGCCTCGTCGGGTTCGAGGCTGGCGACCCGGTCTTCAGGCGCGGAGTGTCTTGTTAAAAAACTCGACGGTCCTGCCCCAGGCCAGCTTGGCGGCGGCGGCATCAAAACGCGGCGTGGTGTCGTTGTTGAAGCCGTGCTGCGTGCCGGGGTACTGGTAGGCGGTGTGCGGCACATTCGCAGCCTTGAGTGCGGCCTCATAGGCTGGCCATGAGGCGTTGATGCGCTCGTCAACGGCGGCGAAGTGCATCTGCAGGGGCGCCTTGACCTTGGCCGCATCGGCGGGGGATGGCTGGTTGCCGTAGAAGGGCACGCCGGCATTGAGTTCGGGCATGCGCACCGACAGCATGTGCACCATGCCGCCGCCATAGCAAAAACCGACTGCGCCTATCTTGCCGTTGGATTCAGGCCGGTTCTTGAGGAAGTTGGCGCCAGCGACAAAGTCTTCCAGTGCCTTTTTCTGGTCCAGCTTGGCGAACTCTTCGCGCGCCTTGTCTTCATTGCCGGGGTAACCGCCCAGCGGGGTCAGGGCGTCGGGTGCAAAGGCGACGAAATTGTCGAGGGCCAGTCGGCGCGTGATGTCTTCAATGTGGGGGTTGAGGCCGCGGTTTTCATGAATGACCAGCACCGTGGGGAGCCTGCCCGTCATGCCGGCGGGTTTGGCCAGATAGCCTTTCATGGTGCCGTTACCTGCGGTGGAGGGATATTCGATCATCGCGGCCTGGATGCGTTTGTCGTCCTTGGGCACGACCTGCGCACGGGCGAAGTCAGGGCTCAGCGCAGCCAGCAGGCCAGCCGCCGTCATGCCGCCGACTGCAAACTTCTGTGCCCGGTCAAGAAAACCGCGCCTGTCTATGGTGCCGTGCACATAGGCATCAAAAAGAATGAGCAGTTCCTGGTCGAAATCCTGGGCGGTCTTCAGTTGCATGGCTATTGCTCCTTGGGGTGATGGTTGGACAAGAGTTCCGGGGCCGGTCGGGCGTTGGGGGCCGCTAAATTGCAGCATAACGCTGCGCGCCAGTCATGGACCCCCGGTTTTCCCGACAGTTCCGTGCTATGGAAAGCGTAGCTGGTTGCGTCGAGGCAACAACGGCTGGCGCTGTTGTGTGTTTCAGCCCTGTTTTGACCCTATAGTTTGAAACCGTCAGTAACAACAAGTTGTGCAGGCGTAACAGGTGTGGGAATGACGACCCCGCCGCAGGTACCATCAAAAGACGCACGCAACACCGTGCGGGCAGCCGTAGACTGCCCCGAAAACATAACAACAGGAGTTACCGTGAACCTGACTGGCTTGCTCATGACCTTTCTCGGCTTGCTGCTGGGCGCTGTGATCGGTATCGGGGGGTATGCCTGGTGGCTGCGCAAGCAGGCCAGTGAGTCGCTACGCCTGCCGGACAAATGGCCCCTGGTCTCGCGGGTGCTGATCACCAACGAAGAATACGAAGTGCTGAAGTGGCTGCGCGCCACTTTTCATGACCACATGGTCATGATCAAGCTGCCGGTGCTGCGTTTTACCAAGCCTACAGACCTTGAGAAAAATGGCGGCGGCAAACGCTGGCAGGACCTGCTGGGCGGCGTGTACTGCACCTTCACCATCTGCACGGCCAACGGCAACGTGGTTGGCTGCGTCGATGTACCGGGCAAGCGCGGCATCAGCAAGTCGTCCCGTGAGGTCAAGGAGTCGCTCCTGGAGGACTGCCGGATCGCCTACACCCTGGTTCGCAGCACCTCCTTGCCCAAGGGCGGCGCCATGCGTGCGGCCTTTCTCGGTGAGGTTGAGGTGGAGGAGCAGATCGAGCACCAGCCCACCATGGGCGGGGACAGCAGCTTTCACGCCGACCTGGACAGCTTCACCCGGCAAAAGCGGCTGGCTGCGAAAGATGCGGCGCTCAGGGAACTCAACAAGGGCAATGAGGTCAAACCGTTGCCCAAGGTGCAACCGGCGGGGTTCAACCCCGATGGCACCGGGTCTTTCACCACAAGAAAACCCGACCGGTTCCCCCAGCAGTGGGACGATTCATTCATCGGTGTGGACGAAAGCCGGCCCGCCAAGCTGAGCTAGTTCTCCGCTCTGGCGCCAGGCGTCATGGCAGTCGCTAAATACGGCGGCTGCGTAATGGCTTTCGCGATTTTTTCGCCTTCATGGTGTAAATTCTTTCTACAGTTGCTGCTGTCACTGTTGCATTGAGTGACACGCGCCCGGCTGTTGTTTCCCCCGTTTTTGTAGTTGCAGCCCACGGCTGTGCTGCATGCTTTCTTTCCACCCTTTCTCCAAAGGATGCCGCATGCCCCACAGCGTTTCGCTGATCAGTACCATCGCCGCCGGTCTCGGCCTGGCCCTTATCTTTGGTTTTATTGCGGCGCGGCTCCGCCTGCCTGCACTGGTCGGCTATCTGCTGGCAGGTGTCGTCATCGGCCCCTTCACGCCGGGTTTTGTGGCTGACGCCGAGATTGCCAGCCAGCTCGCCGAGATCGGTGTGATGCTGCTGATGTTTGGCGTGGGCCTGCATTTTTCACTCGACGATTTGCTGGCGGTGCGCAAGATAGCCGTGCCGGGCGCCGTCGTTCAGATGACCGTGGCCACAGCCCTGGGTATGGGGCTGGCGCACTGGTGGGGCTGGAACCTGGGCGGTGCGCTGGTATTTGGCCTGTCGCTGTCGGTCGCCAGTACGGTGGTGCTGCTGCGTGCGCTTGAAAGCCGCAACATTCTTGATTCGGCCAATGGCCGCATCGCCGTCGGCTGGCTGGTGGTTGAGGACCTGGCCATGGTGCTGGTGCTGGTGATGTTGCCGCCGCTGGGCGGCTGGCTGTCAGGCAAGGCGGGCACTGATGTGAACCAGCTCTGGAAGACGCTGGGCGTGACGCTGCTGCAGGTGGGCGGTTTTGTGGCGTTGATGCTGGTGGTGGGCCGGCGTTTCTTTCCCTGGGTGTTGTGGCAGGTGCAGCGTACCGGCTCGCGCGAGCTTTTCACGCTGTGCGTGGTGGCGGCGGCTGTGAGCATTGCCTATGGCTCGACCATGCTGTTTGGCGTGTCGTTTGCCCTTGGTGCCTTTTTTGCCGGCATGGTGATGCGCGAATCGGAATTCAGCCACCGTGCGGCTGAAGAGTCGCTGCCGCTGCGGGACGCTTTTGCGGTGCTGTTTTTTGTCTCGGTCGGCATGCTGTTCGACCCGTGGGTCATCGTTGAGCGGCCGTTTCAGGTGTTGGCAGTGGTGGCCATCATCGTGGTGGGCAAGTCGCTGGCGGCGGGCATTCTGGTCATGGCCTTCCGCTACCCGCTGAACACGGCGCTGACGGTCTCGGCCAGCCTGGCGCAGATTGGCGAGTTCTCTTTCATCCTGGTCGGGCTGGGCGCGTCCCTGGGCCTGTTGCCACCCGAGGGGCAAAGCCTGGTGCTGGCGGGTGCGCTGATATCGATTGCCACCAACGAGCTGGTCTTCAAGGCCGTGTCGCCGCTGCAGAAATGGATACTGGCCAGGTCGCCGCTGGCCCGCAAGCTGGAGGCGCGCGATGACCCGACAGCCGAGCTGCCGGCGACGACCGAAGCCAAATACCTGGCGAAGCACATCGTGCTGGTGGGCTACGGGAGGGTGGGGCGGCGCATTGCGGAAGCCCTGACGGAAAAACAGATCCCCTTTGTGGTGGCCGAACAAAACCGCGAGATGGTCGAGCGGCTGCGCGCCCAGGGCATTCCTGCGGTGTCTGGCGACGCCGCAGAACCTGATGTGCTGATACAGGCCCACATCGCGCATGCCCGCATGCTGGTGATCGCCACGCCGGACACGCTGGACGTGCGGCAGATGATTGCCACGGCAAGGGCGCTGA
The DNA here is from genome assembly GCA_040388905.1 of Pseudomonadota bacterium. Classification (GTDB taxonomy): domain Bacteria; phylum Pseudomonadota; class Gammaproteobacteria; order Burkholderiales; family Burkholderiaceae_C; genus Polaromonas. The sequence goes on along the minus strand of JAZKAY010000029.1, from coordinate 35,616 downwards.
ACCCGACCATTGAGACGGTGGTGCGCACGCACAGCGAGGCCGAGGCCAAGCTGCTGGCCACAGAAAATGCCGGGCACATATTTCTGGGTGAACACGAACTGGCGCTGTCAATGACGCGGCACGTGCTGCAACGGGTGGGGGCCTGAGACCCCTGGCCTGTGCGGGGTTGAGAGTAAAACAGCTGTTATAGCTAAAATAGCTGTTTTAAGAGCTTTGAAGAAGCAGTTTGCAGACCAAAAAGCCTTCAAAAAGCTCGAAAAACACCTTTTTTAGGTGCCAAATATGGCTGCAGGCCAATGAATACGTGCGTGAGCAGCTACTGAATTAATAGCAAACTCGCCTTGTGCTTTTACAGAGCGCTGTGATTGCAGGCGGCCCGGCTGCTGCGCACAGGGCTCTCAAACTCCGCAAAGCTCCGAAGCAGTCAAATTGTCATCCGGTCGCTGCGCCAGCCAGTCATCCGCCAGGCGTCCATGCGCAAACACGGCGGAACAGGCCGCCTCAAAAGCCTGCTGTCCGCCAGCCATTGCCGCACCCACCATGCCTGCCAGCACGTCACCCGTACCGGCGGTGGCCAGCAGTGCGTTGCCCGTGGGGTTGATGCCGCTGGTTTTGCCTGGCGCAGCGATCACGGTGCCAGACCCTTTGAGCACCACCACGGATTTATACGCTTCTGCCAGTTGTGTGGCCGCCTTCAGGCGGTTGGCCTGCACTTCTGCAGTCGTTGCGCCCAGCAGCCTCGCGGCCTCCAGCGGGTGCGGTGTCAGCACGGTGGCGTACCCCCGGCCGTGGCGTGCCCTGAGCAGCGTTTGCAACTGGCTGTCGGCGGCAATCGCGTTCAGCGCATCGGCGTCCAGCACCAGTCGTGGTGCGCCTGACAGCACTCTGGGCAGCACGGCCCTGACCGCATCGCCGCCACCGCAGCCGCAGACGACCACCTGGGTTTTCAGGTCCAGCGCTTCCAGGCTGCGGAACATGAGTTCTGGCTGCACCGGGTCCACCGTCAGTGTGGTCTGGCCTTCCTCGCCCAGCGGGGCCACAAACACCCGACCGGCCCCGCCCACGAGTGCTGCCCGCGCTGCCAGCAGTACGGCCCCGGCCATGTGGCTGCTGGCGGTCGATTCGCCACCGATGACGGCCACATCGCCAAAGCTGCCCTTGTGGCTGGCGTGGAGGGCGGGCGAACGTGAGCGTGGCAGGGTGCGGTCTTCGCCGAGCAGCCACGCATCAGGTGATTGTTGTGCTTCTACACCCAGGTCATCAAACCAGACCTCGCCCGCGCAGTCCCGCCCATGCGCCGTGAAAAGGCCTGGTTTCAGCGTCAACAGGCTCAGGGTGAAGCGTGCACCGGTCGCTGGAGAAATGCTCGATGGCTGCTGTATGTGTCCGGTGTCGGCATCCAGCCCGGTGGGTACATCCACACAGAGGCAGGGCCTGCCGCTGGCCTGCATCAGCGCCAGCCAGGCAAGAATCTTTTCGCTGCCGGCGCGCTTGGGGTCAGGTGCTGCGCCTATGCCCAGCAGTGCATCAATGCAGAATTCAAAGTTAGCGGGCGGCTGCCCTGCCATCGGCACACCTGCCGCCATGGCGCGGTCATACGAGCGTTGTGCATCAGGCGGCAAGACAGCCTTGCCCGATGTCCCTGTTGAAGGGCCAGTCCAGGTCAGCACCACGTTTTTGCCCCACTGGTGCAGGTGTAGGGCGGCTTCAAAACCGTCGCCACCGTTGTTGCCGGGGCCGCAGGCGATCCAGATGCGCTGTGCGTGTGGCGCAAGGGCCAGCGCGAGTTTTGCGGTGGCCAGCCCTGCGCGCTGCATCAGCGTGTGTGCGGGCAGGCTGGCGGCGGCCTGATGTTCAATCCCGCGCGTTGTGGCCACGCTGTAAAGCGGGCGGCTTTGGGGGATGGTGACGCTGGTGATTCGCTGCATCTGCTGATTGTGCTGCAGCGGTGAGCCGGACGGAATCAGGCCAGGCGGCTGATGTCCAGGCCTTCCATGTCGATGTCGGGCCTCCTGCCGGCCATCATGTCGGCCAGCGCACGTGCGCTGCCGCAACTGAGTGCCCAGCCGCTGGAGCCGTGTCCCAGGTTGAGCCACAAGCTGGCAATGCCGCTGTTGCCGATGACGGGAGGGCCGTCGTGCAGCATGGGGCGTGCGCCTTTCCATTCCTGCACGCTGGCGCCGGTGTTGGAGTGCTGCGCCGCGCCTGGAAACCAGTCGTGCAAAACCTTGTAGAGCGTTTGTATGGACGCGGCGCGTTTGCCTTCCAGCGTGCCGCCAATCTCTGCGCTGCCAGCCACACGCACGCGGTTGCCCAGGCGCGAGATGGCCACCTTGTAGCGCTCGTCCATCAATGAGGAACGGGGCGCATTGAGTGGTTCGCGAATCGGCGCGCTGATCGAATAGCCATAGACGGCCGCCATGGGTATCTTCAGGCCCATGGGTTTCAAAAGTTGTGCAGACGCAAGGCCCGCGCACATGACGATGCGGTCAAAGCTGCGGGGCGAACCTTCGCCCTTGACGAGCAACCTGCCCGGACCTGATTTGTCGATATGCGCAATGTCGGTGTTGAACTCAAAATTCACGCCCATGCGCTGTGCCTCGTTCTTGAGCAGCAGCGCGAACTGCCGGCAGTTGGCGACCTCGTCGTCGGGCAGATGAATGCCGCCCAGGAACTGCGTGTCGGTGTTGATGGCCGGTTCAATCCTGCGCACTTCATCGGCCGGCATCTCCTTGAAGCTCACACCGGCGTCACGCAATACCTGCAGGCCGGGCTGCACCAGCTTGCTGTCTTTTTCACTGCGCAGCAAGACCATGTAGCCCGGGCTGCGGTCGTACTCAAGCTGCAGTTCAGCCGTCAGGTGGTGCAGGCGTTCACGGCTGTAGAAAGCCAGGCGCTGCAGGCGTGCGCGGTTGGCCAGGTAGGTGTCGAGCTTGCAGGCGCGCCACCATTTCCACATCCAGGCGATGTCGCTGCCGGACAGCGGCAGGCCAATCTTGACGGGTGCATGGCGGCTGAACAGATGGCTGAGCACCTTGCCAGGCATGCCGGGTGCGGCCCATGGCGTGACGTAGCCGGGCGCCACCACACCGGCATTGGCAAAACTTGTTTCTTCAGCAGCTGCGCCGCGCCTCTCAAAAACCGTGACCTCATGGCCGTCTGCAGCGAGCTCGTAAGCAGTGGTGATGCCGATGATGCCGGCGCCGATAACGGCAACTTTCATGCGCGCTCCGTCCTCTTCAATATCGGGAGGGCGAGGCTAAAAATACGGGAGGTCATTGCGATTGGTGTTTCCGGGATTTGAAAACCGGCAATCCGCATGGCGGACGCCGGTGCTGGGCAGAGGTGTTTATTGGTGTCGCGACTGCAGCAAGGCTTCAACCTGCAGGGCCAGGTCCAGCACTGCATCGTCCTTCATGGCAGATTGCCAGATCATCAGGCCGACGGGAAGTTCACCGGCTGTGTGGCAGGGCAAGGATATCGCGCAGCCGTCGAGCATGTTAACCACTGCGGTGTTGCGCAGCAGCAGGCCGTTGACGCGGAAAAATTCGGTGTCATCGGCAAGGCTGGCGATGGGCGGCGCGACGATGGGCACGGTCGGTGAAAGCATGGCGTCATAGCCTTCCAGTTGCGCTTCCATGCGGCTGATCCAGGCTTTGCGTGCGGTGACCAGGGTGATGTAGTCGGCGGCGCTCATGCCTGCGCCCTTGAGTATGCGCACGGCGACGCGCTGGTCGTATTGCGCCTCATGCTTCGTAATCAGTTCGCGGTGCCAGGCATAGCTCTCGGCAGCAGACAGGCCGCCGGTGGCGTTGATGGCTGCCAGCTCGGCGATGTCTTCCAGCGTGATGTATTCGATCTCTGCGCCTGCCTGCTGCAGCCGCGCCAGCGTGCGCTCGAAGGCAGCGGCGACAGTGGCATCCACGCCGTCCAGCATCCAGGTGCGTGGCACGCCAAAACGACAGGATGAAAGAGGCTTGCCTGCCAGGCTGACGCTGCGCGCGGCCAGCACTTCATGCACGGTGATGGCGTCGCGCACCGAGCGGGTGAGGGCGCTGACGGTGTCCAGCGTTGTCGACAGCGGCAGTGCGCCTTCAGTCGGTACCAGGCGCGCTGTGCCCTTGAAGCCGACGATGCCGCAGAGGGCGGCCGGTATGCGGATGGAGCCGCCGGTATCCGAACCCAGGCCAATCAGGGCCGCGCCTGTCGCTACCGATACCGCAGCGCCAGAAGATGAACCGCCCGGGATACGGTCCAGAGCTGTATCGGCCGGGTTGACCGGCGTGCCGTAGTGGGGGTTGATGCCGACGCCGGAAAAGGCGAATTCGACCATGTTGGTACGCCCGGCCAGCACGCCGCCGGCGGCCAGCAGGCGCGCAACCGCCGGGCAGTTTGCGCCCGCAGGTGCTGCATCGGCCAGAACGGTCGAGCCGGCCTTTGTGGGCTGGCCGACGATGTCAAACAGGTCCTTGACGGAGAAGGGAATGCCCGAAAGCGGCCCCTGAAGGTCACCGTCGGGGGCTGCTGCAGCTGTCCGGGGCTCAAACCCGGGCATGTAAACGTGCCGGCAGGCCGGGCTTGCAGACGATGCCAGGGCATCGTTGAGCACCCGCGCCGGGCTTGTTTTACCGGCCCTGACCAGCTTCAGGGTGCTGTGAATATCGGCAGGTTTGGGTGGCTGGCTCATTGGGCGGGAAGGTGTTATACTCGACTGGCTTTGCAGATGACGCTGTGTTGTCTGCGGCAAATCGCAAATCAGCCACTCAAGGTGTTGCAGGTTCCTTCATATGGGCCCCTGCGATAAGCGCTGATTTTAGACCCAACCTTTGGAGTATTCATATGTCAACCACCATGCGCGAAATGCTGGAAGCCGGCGTCCATTTCGGACACCAAACCCGCTTCTGGGACCCCAAGATGGCTCCGTACATCTTCGGTCACCGCAACCGCATCCACATCATCAACCTGGAAAAATCGCTCCCGATGTACCAGGACGCGATGAAGTTCGCGAAACAGCTGTCCGCCAACCGCGGCACCATCCTGATGGTCGGCACCAAGCGCCAGGCTCGCGAAATCGTCGCCACCGAAGCCCGCCGCGCCGGCGTGCCTTTTGTGGACCAGCGCTGGCTGGGCGGCATGCTGACCAACTTCAAGACCGTCAAGACGTCCATCAAGCGCCTGAAGGAAATGAAGGCCCAGCAGGAAGCCGGCCTCGACACCATCAGCAAAAAAGAACAGCTGACCTTCAAGCGCGAAATCGAAAAGCTTGAAAAAGACATCGGCGGCATCCAGGACATGGCTGCACTGCCGGACGCCATCTTCGTGATCGACGTGGGCTTCCACAAGATCGCCGTGCTCGAAGCCAAGAAGCTGGGCATCCCGCTGATCGGCGTGGTTGACTCCAACCACTCGCCTATCGGCATCGACTACGTGATCCCCGGCAATGATGACTCGTCCAAGGCTGTGGCCCTGTACGCACGCGGCATTGCCGACGCCATCATTGAAGGCCGCGCCAACGCCGTCAACGACGTCGTGAAGATGGCCCAACCCGAAAGTGCTGACGAATTCGTGGAAGTGAACGCTGCTGCCTGATTGTTCCGGCACTGCGCAAGACGCGAAAAAGGGGCTCGCGTAGCCCCTTTTTCACAAGTGAATGATTTTGGATGGCAGGTTGGGCGCGTGCTTCAACCCTGCCGCAACGACAAACAGAAACTGGAGATTTAAAAATGGCTATTACCGCAAGCATGGTCGCTGAACTGCGCGCCAAGACCGACGCACCGATGATGGAATGCAAGAAGGCTTTGACCGAGGCCGAGGGTGATTTTGAAAAAGCGGAAGAAATCCTGCGCGTCAAGCTGGGTAACAAGGCTGGCAAGGCCGCATCGCGCGTCACGGCTGAAGGCGTGATCGCCTATCACGCCGAAGGTGGCATTGGTGCGCTGGTTGAAATCAACTGCGAAACCGACTTTGTGACCAAGAACGACAGCTTCCTGGCTTTCACCGACGCAGTTGCCAAGGGCATCGTGAAGAACAATCCTGCTGATGTGGCTGCTGTGGGCGCCATGGCTTTGACCCTGGACGGTTTCGGCCCGACGGTTGAAGACGTGCGCAAGGGCCTGATCGGCAAGATCGGCGAAAACATGAGCGTGCGCCGCTTCAAGCGTTTTGCCGACAACAAACTGGCCTCTTACCTGCACGGCACCCGCATCGGTGTGGTTGTCGAGTTTGACGGCGACGAAACCGCTGCCAAGGACGTCGCCATGCACGTCGCCGCCATGAAGCCCGTGTCGCTCTCCAGCGCCGATGTGCCTGCCGAACTGGTCGCCAAGGAGCGTTCCGTTGCTGCAGCCAAGGCTGCTGAAGATGCCGCTGTTGCAACCGCCGCAGGCAAGCCTGTCCAGTCCGCTGAAATCGTTGCCAAGCGCATCGAAGGCGGCGTCCAGAAGTACCTGAAAGAAGTCAGCCTGCACAACCAGGCTTTCGTCAAGAACGACAAGCAGACCGTCGAGCAGATGCTCAAGGAAAAGGGCACGGCAGTCAAAGCCTTCACGCTTTACGTGGTCGGCGAAGGCATCGAAAAGAAGGTTGACGACTTCGCAGCCGAAGTGGCCGCACAGGTCGCAGCTGCCAAGGCGGCCTGAGTATTTTTCTCCAGCCGGAAGGCCGCTAAACTTCAAACAACCCAACCTCCAGAAAGCACCTGCATGCCAGCCTACAAGCGAATCTTGTTAAAACTGTCAGGTGAGGCCTTGATGGGGGACGATGCCTTTGGCATCAACCGCGCCACCATTGTGCGCATGGTTGAGGAAATCGCCGAGGTCACCCGCATGGGTGTTGAAGTGGCCGTGGTCATAGGTGGCGGCAATATTTTTCGTGGTGTGGCGGGCGGCTCGGTCGGCATGGACCGCGCCACCGCCGACTACATGGGCATGCTGGCAACCGTCATGAATGCCCTGGCCCTCGGCGACACCATGGACAAGGCCGGGCTGATCGCCCGTGTGATGTCCGCCATCGGCATCGAACGTGTCGTTGAACCTTATGTTCGCCCCAAGGCCCTGCAGTACCTCGAAGAAGGCAAGGTTGTCATCTTCGCTGCGGGTACGGGCAACCCGTTCTTCACTACCGATACCGCTGCTGCATTGCGCGGCGCTGAAATCGGCGCTGAAATCGTGCTGAAAGCCACCAAGGTTGATGGCGTGTACACGGCCGACCCGAAAAAAGACCCGACCGCCACGCGTTATGCGAACATCACCTTTGATGAGGCCATGGGCAAAAACCTTGAAGTCATGGATGCCACCGCATTTGCGTTGTGCCGTGACCAGAAGCTGCCCATCAAGGTGTTCAGCATTTTCAAACACGGCGCCCTCAAGCGCGTCGTGATGGGCGAAGACGAGGGTACGCTGGTCCACGTTTAAGACCGATTCAAGCAGAGAGCATCAGACTTTCCATCTCACAGACATCCGGAGTCCGAAATCATGAGCATTGCCGAGATCAAGCAAACAGCAGAGCAGAAGATGCAGCAGTCGATGGAGGCGTTCAAGAGCGGCCTGTCCAAAATCCGTACCGGCCGTGCCAACCCCGGCATCCTGGATACCGTGCAGGTGGATTACTACGGCTCCATGGTCCCGATCAGCCAGGTGGCCAATGTGTCACTGCTTGATGCGCGCACCGTCAGTGTGGCGCCCTGGGAAAAGGGCATGGGCCCGAAGATTGAAAAAGCGATTCGTGATTCGGACCTGGGCCTTAACCCGGCTGCACAGGGCGACCTGATCCGCGTGCCCATGCCTGCCATGACCGAAGAGCGCCGCAGGGAACTTACCAAGGTTGTGCGCAGCGAGGGAGAGCATGCCAAGGTGGCCGTGCGCAACCTGCGACGCGATGCCAACGATCATGTCAAACGCCTGCTCAAGGACAAGGAAATTTCCGAAGACGACGAGCGCCGTTCGCAGGATGAAGTCCAGAAGTTCACGGACAGGTTCATTGCCGAAGTCGACAAGCTTGTCGCAGGCAAGGAACAAGACATCATGGCGGTCTGATCAGGCCCTGAAGGGTCTGATCCTGATATGGCCTCACCAGCGTCCCCTGTCATTCCCCACCATGTCGCCATCGTCATGGACGGCAACGGGCGGTGGGCCACCAAACGGTTTCTGCCGCGTGTAGCGGGTCACAAGCAGGGTGTCGATTCATTGAGCCGCTGCGTGCAGGCATGTATTGACCGCGGCATCGGTGTATTGACCGTTTTTGCCTTTTCTTCTGAAAACTGGAATCGTCCTTCCGACGAGGTTTCCGGCCTGATGGAGTTGCTGGCTTTCTCCCTGTCGCGTGAGGTGCCCCGTCTCAAGGCAAATGGGGTGCGCATTCATTTTGTGGGTGACAGGGGCCGGCTTTCTGAAAAGGTACAGGCAGGTCTTGCACAGGCAGAACTCGCGACTTCTGACAACACCCGGCTTGTGTTCAACGTTTGCTTCAACTATGGCGGCCGCTGGGACATCGCCCAGGCTGCGCAGAAACTGATGAAGGCCGGGCAGGAGATCACAGAGATGTCGCTGGACAGGGCCATGGCTCTGGCGCACGTGCCGGACCCGGATCTTCTGATACGTACGGGTGGTGAGTTGCGCATCAGCAATTTCCTGCTGTGGCAAGCCGCCTATTCCGAGCTTCATTTTTCCAAATGCCTGTGGCCCGACTTCGATGAAGCGGCGCTTGACGAGGCCATCACCGTTTTCAGAAGCCGCGAGCGGCGATTTGGCCAGACGTCAGCACAGCTTGAAAGCGTTAAATCCGCCAGTAGTCCTGCTTCAAAAGAAAAGGTGACCTGATGCTCAAGCAGCGTGTGATCACCGCGATTGTTTTGCTGGCCATATTGCTGCCCGCCCTTTTTTATCCCTCGCCCGCACCTTTCTGCCTGCTGGCACTGGTACTGATAGCCGCAGGGGCCTGGGAATGGGGACGGCTCAATGGATGCAGCCAGGTGGGGTCGCTGGCGCTGGGCACTGTTTCTGTGGCCTTGTGTGGGGTGGCCTGGTACGCGGGTCTGCTGAACCGATCCATGCCTTTGTTGTGGACCCTTGCAGGTGCAGCCTGGGTATTGGCTGGTGCATGGCTTCTGCGAGGCGGCGTAACAGGCTGGGCGACGATACCCCGATCAGTGCGCATCCCGGCGGGCATCTTTGCGCTCTGGCTGGCATGGCTGGCCATCTCCCAAGCGCGTGTTCTGGGCATCAGTTTCCTGCTGTCGGTGTTGTTGCTGGTCTGGGTGGCTGACATCTTTGCCTACTTCGCAGGCCGCGCCTTTGGCGGACGCTTCAGCAAGGGCAAGCTTGCCCCTGCCATCAGCCCCGGCAAGAGCTGGGAGGGCGTTTGGGGTGGTATGGCGGGAGTGGTGGTCATGGCCCTTGTGTGGGGGTTTTTCGAGCGGCAATCGGGCGCGGCGGGAACTGCCAGTCTTTACGGCCGCATATGGTCCCACCACGGCATTCTGGTTCTTCTGGTGTCTGCCATCTTTATGGCGGCCATGAGTGTGGTGGGTGATCTCGTCGAATCCCTGATCAAGCGCAGCGCGGGTGCGAAAGACTCCAGCAACCTGCTGCCTGGCCATGGCGGTGTGCTTGACCGGGTCGACGCCCTGTTGCCCACCTTGCCTTTGGCCATGATGTTGATCAACCTTCAATCTTTATGAGTTTGCGCGTCACGGTGCTAGGCTCCACCGGGTCCGTCGGTGTCAATACGCTGGATGTGATCTCCGCGCATCCGGATCGATTTGAGGTATTCGCGTTAAGCGCTTCAACCCAGGTCGAACTCATGCTGGCGCAATGCCGGCAGTTCACGCCGCGTTATGCGGTCATGGCGAGTGCGCCGCATGCAGCCCTGCTTGCTGAAAAGCTGAAACAAGGCGGGCTTCAAACCGAAGTTTTGCAAGGGCAGGGTGCCCTGTCGCAGATTTCCTCCCACGATGATGTGGACGCGGTCATGGCTGCGATTGTTGGTGCAGCTGGCCTTGAGCCCTGCATGGCTGCGGCCAGGTCCGGCAAGCGGCTGTTGCTCGCAAACAAGGAGGCGCTCGTCGTCGGCGGTGAAATCTTCCTTGAGGCTGTCCGCACCGGTGGTGCCCAGTTGTTGCCTATCGACAGCGAACATTCCGCTGTGTTCCAGTCTCTTCCCGAAGATCCGTCTACCTGGCCTGATCGTGTGGAAAAGATCATCCTGACTGCATCGGGCGGACCATTCCGCACACGCGACCCGGCCACTTTGCGTGACGTGACACCGGAGCAGGCCTGCGCTCATCCGAACTGGGTCATGGGCCGCAAGATCTCCGTCGACTCCGCGACCATGATGAACAAGGCGCTGGAAGTCATTGAAGCCAAGTACCTTTTCGACCTGGCGCCTTCGCAGATTGAGGTGGTGATACACCCGCAGAGCGTCATTCACTCCATGGTGCAGTATCTGGATACCTCTGTTGTTGCGCAGCTGGGTTGCCCCGATATGCGGGTGCCTATTGCCTATGGCCTGGCCTGGCCTGGCCGTATTGCCTCCGGGGCGCAGGCGCTTGATTTCCGGGCCATGGCCAACATGACGTTTGAAGTGCCTGATCATGCGCGGTTTCCCGGCCTGCAACTGGCGTGGGACGTGCTTGCGGCACCGGTCGGTACGACAGCCATACTCAACGCCGCAAACGAGATTGCTGTGGCAGCCTTTCTTGAAAAACGCATACGGTTTGACCAGATTCATTCTGTAAACCTTGCAACTTTGGCCAGGCTTTCCGTATCTGACATCCGCGGAATTGATGACCTGCTCGCGCTTGACGCCGAGTCGCGTTCTGTGGCCGGTGATATCGCCGGGCAACTGGAGTGTTGAGATGTTGACCGTTCTTGCTTTTCTCGTTGCCCTGGGCCTGCTGATCGCTGTGCACGAATACGGCCACTACCGGGTTGCCGTTGCCTGCGGGATAAAGGTGCTGAAGTACTCGATTGGTTTCGGTAAACCGCTCTACACGTGGCGGATCAGGGGCAAGCCAACCGAATTCTCCATTGCCATGCTGCCATTGGGTGGTTACGTCAAGATGCTGGACGAGCGTGAAGGTCCTGTTGATCCTGCCGAGCGGCACCTTGCCTTCAACACACAGCCGCTGAGCTCGCGTGCCGCAGTTGTCGCAGCTGGCCCCATCGCAAACCTGTTGCTCGCGATACTGCTCTACAGCGTGGTCAACTGGATTGGCCTGCAGGAGCCTAAAGCCGTTTTGGCCAGCCCCGTTGCAGGCTCGATTGCCGACCGGGCGGGTCTTCGAGGTGACGACCTCATTCGTCGATCTGCATTTGACGGCGATGCTTTGGAAGATGTCCGGTCTTTCGAGGATCTGAGGTGGCGCCTGACCCAGGGTGCACTCAGTGGCCGCGATGTACGTCTTGCTGTGAGTGCCAACGGCAGCACGGAAGAGCTTGCTGCGCTTCCAGTCAAGGAGGTCGTCCTGAAGATGGCGGAGTTGAATGCCAGCGATGCGGATGCGCAGCTGTTTCGCAAGATCGGCATCCTGGGGCCGTGGACCAGCCCTGTAATCGGTGAAGTCATGGCCGGCAGTGCCGCCGCCAAGGCCGGTTTGCGTGCGGGAGATGTGGTGCGGCGTGTCGGGAACATCGCCATTGTCGATGGCCAGCAGTTGCGTGAAGTCATTCGATCTTCTGTAACTCAAGGCGGCAATTCACCGGGGAGCATGGCGCAGGCCTGGCAGATTTTGCGGGCGGGACAGATGCTTTCCATTGAGGTGACGCCTGACATCCGCCAGGATGGCGCTGTCAGTGTCGGGCGCATTGGCGCCTATGTTGGTGCGCCGCCGGTGTTTGTTACCGTGCGTTATGGCCTGTTTGAAGGTTTGTGGCAGGGCACAGTCCGGACATGGCAGGTGTCGGTGCTGACCCTGAAAATGATGGGCAAGATGGTGACCGGGCAGGCTTCCCTGAAAAACCTCAGCGGCCCCCTGACGATAGCGGACTATGCAGGTAAATCGGCCAGCCTCGGCTGGAGCGCTTACCTGCTGTTTCTGGCTCTTATCAGCGTCAGTCTTGGTGTGCTTAATTTACTGCCCCTGCCGGTTCTCGATGGTGGGCACCTGATGTATTATCTTTGGGAAGCCGTCACCGGGCGGGGCGTGTCTGATGCCTGGATGGGCAGACTGCAGCGCGGTGGCGTCGCGGTGCTACTGTGCATGATGTCTGTAGCCCTGTTTAATGATGTCACCCGTCTCTTTGGCTAGCATCCAGATTTACACCCGGCCAACACCTAAAGTTCATGCAAAAACAATTCAATCGATTCAAACTTCGAACGGTGTCTGCCATCGCGGCCAGCCTGCTGATCGCACATTCGGCCTGGGCGGTAGATCCTTTCACGGTGCGTGATATCCGGGTCGAGGGCCTTCAGCGCGTTGAACCAGGAACCATTTTTGCCTCCCTGCCGTTTCGCGTGGGCGAAACCTACAGCGACGACAAGGGCTCAACGGCAATCCGGGCACTTTTCGCACTTGGCCTTTTCAAGGATGTGCGCCTTGAAGTCAGTGGTGATGTCCTGGTTGTGATCGTTGAAGAGCGTCCCACCATTGCAGATGTGAGTTTTGTCGGGTCCAAGGAGTTTGACAAGGACGTGCTGAAAAAAGCGCTTCGCGAAATCGGCCTGAACGATGGACAGCCGTTCGACAAGGCCCTGGCTGACAAGGCCGAGCAGGAGCTCAAGCGCCAGTACATCAACAAGAGCATGTACAGCGCGGAGGTAATCACCACGGTGACTCCGATCGAACGCAACCGGGTCAACCTCACATTCAATGTGGTGGAAGGCGATGTCGCGAAGATCAAGGAAATCCGCATTGTCGGCAACAAGGCCTTCAGCGAAGGCACCCTGCGTGACCTGTTTGACCTGGACACCGGCGGCTGGATGAGCTGGTACACAAAATCAGACCGCTATTCGCGCGCCAAGCTGAATGCGGATATCGAAACGCTGCGTTCTTACTACCTGTCACGTGGCTACCTTGAGTTCAGGATTGACTCGACCCAGGTCGCCATCTCCCCGGACAAGCAGGATGTCAGCATTACCATCAATGTCAGCGAGGGTGAGCGGTTTATTGTCTCTGGCGTCAAGCTTGAGGGTAATTTCATCAACAAGGAAGACGAGTTCAAATCCCTTGTGACCATCAAGCCCGGTGAAGCCTACAACGCCGATACCGTCGCTGCGACCACCAAGGCGTTTACTGACTATTTTGGTACTTTCGGTTTTGCGTTTGCCCGTGTGGAGGCCGTTCCGGAAATCGACCGCGTCAACAACCGGGTATCGCTTGTGTTGCAGGGCGAGCCTGCCAGGCGCGCCTACGTCAGGCGCATCAATGTGTCAGGCAACAATCGCACGCGCGACGAAGTGATTCGCCGCGAATTCAGGCAGTTTGAATCGTCATGGTATGACGGTGACAAAATCCGCCTCTCCCGTGATCGTGTGGACCGTCTTGGCTTCTTTACTGACGTGAGCGTTGATACCCAGGAAGTGACCGGCACTCAGGACCAGGTTGACATGGCTGTCACGGTGGTCGAAAAACCAACCGGTAACCTGCAGTTGGGTGCGGGTTTTTCCAGTGGTGAAAAGCTGTCCCTGAGCTTTGGTGTCAAGCAGGAAAATATTTTTGGCTCTGGTAATTACCTGGGCGTCGAGGTCAACACCAGCAAGTTGTACCGGACGCTTGTATTGACCACGGTTGATCCGTATTTCACGGCAGACGGTATTTCCCGTTCACTGGATGTGTATTTCCGTACGAATCGGCCACTGGATGGCCAGGGCGGTGACTACGGATTGAAAACCACCGGTGCCAGCTTGCGATTTGGGGTGCCGTTCAGCGAGACCGATACCGTTTACTTTGGTGGCGGCTATGAAAGGCTGACCATAGAGCCAGGTGTCAACGCCTTACCGTCCACGTATCAGGCTTACGCCAATCAGTTCGGGTTTACCAGTTCCACAGTTCCCCTGACTGTGGGATGGACGCGGGATGACCGCGACAGCGCGTTGGTGCCTACCAAGGGCCGCTACCAGAGGACCTTTGGTGAATGGGGTGTTGCAGGTGACGCCCGGTATCTGCGTGGTACTTACCAGTTCCAGCAATACATCGCCCTCAGCAAGCAGTACACACTGGCCATGAATGCCGAGATCGGTTGGGGCAAGGGCCTGGATAATCGCCCCTTCCCGATTTTCAAGAATTTTTCATCCGGTGGCCTTGGATCGGTGCGAGGCTTCCAGCAGGGCTCCCTGGGTCCGCGCGATGCCTCGGACCTGGCTCTCGGTGGCCCGAAAAAGATATCGCTTAACGGGGAGTTGATCGCACCATTCCCGGGTACGGGTAACGATCGCACGTTGCGCATGTTCGCATTTGTGGATGCAGGCAATGTGTTCGGTGAAAATCAGAAATACAGCGTCAGCGAGCTCAGGGCGTCAGTAGGTATCGGTGTCAGCTGGATCTCGCCTGTCGGGCCCTTGCGCCTGGGCATCGCCAACCCTATCAGGAAAAAAGTTGGCGATAGAATAGAGCGTTTTCAATTCCAGATCGGTACATCTTTCTAATGATGAATATCTCACGTCAACTACTTTTGGGCTCTTTGATTGCAGTAGCCGGTTTTTCCGCTTCTGCCCAGGAATTCAAGGTCGGGATCGTCAATCTGGACAGGATTTTCCGGGAAGCCAATTCCGCGAAAGCGGCGCAAACAAAACTTGAAGCCGAGTTTGGCAAACGCGACAAGGAACTCAACGATGTTGCGACCCAGCTGAAGACGCTGTCGGACAAGTTTGAGCGCGAAGCACCAACCCTGTCCGAGACACAGCGAAACACGCGTCAGAAGCAGCTGGTGGACCAGGACCGTGACTTTCAGCGCAAGCGCCGTGAGTTCCAGGAAGACCTCAATGCCCGCAAGAACGAGGAACTCCAGCAGGTTATAGAGCGGGCCAATCGTGTGGTCAAAACCCTTGCCGAGGCTGAAAAGTACGACCTGATCATTCAGGAGGCCGTCTATGTCAACCCCAAGCACGACATTACTGACAAAGTGCTCAGGGCATTGAATGCCGCGGGCGGCCGGTAAGCTGCGCAGTAGCTACAGGCCTTGCCGGGCGGGTGAAGCGTGACGCTTCGGCTCGCTGCTATCGTGGAGTTTCTTGCTGGCGAGTTCGATGCCCGTGTTGTCGGCGATCCCGAACTCCTGATTCAAGGCCTGTCGACTCTGGACATGGCAACCGGTCATGACCTGACTTTCCTTAGCCATCCAAAATACACCGGCCAACTTGCTGCCTCCAGGGCAGGTTGTGTGGTCGTGTCACCGTTGGCTGAAGGCGCAGCCATCAGTCGCGGCACATGTATTGTTGTTGACGATCCCTACAGGTACTTTGCGCGCATCACGCAAATATGGAAGCGCCATTTGTCTCCCGCCTCCTTGCCCTTCATACACCCGACCGCATTCATTGATCCGTCAGCCCGGGTGGCCGAAAGTGCTTCAGTTGGGGCGTTTGCCTGCGTGGGGCAGGGCGCAGACATTGCTGCGGGGGTTCATATCGGGGCACATGCAGTTGTTGGCTCGCATACGGCCATTGGCAAAGACACTCACCTTGCTGCAAGAGTGACCATAGCCGACGGATGCAAAATTGGTGAGCGTTGCATCCTGCACCCGGGTGTGGTGATTGGTGCCGACGGATTCGGTTTTGCGCCGCATGACGGACAGTGGGAAAAAATTGAACAGCTTGGGTCTGTTCGTATTGGCAATGATGTTGAAATCGGAGCCAATACATGCGTTGACCGCGGCGCATTGCAGGACACGGTTTTAGGTGACGGCGTCAAGCTGGACAACCTGATACAGATAGGGCACAACGTGCAGGTCGGCGCACACACGGCGATGGCTGGTTGTGTGGGCGTTGCTGGCAGCGCACGCATCGGACGTCACTGCACCATAGGCGGCGGGGCCGTGGTTCTGGGGCATCTGACGCTTGCAGACCATGTTCATGTTTCTGCGGCATCAGTTGTCACTCGTTCGATCCTCAAGCCTGGCAATTACACCGGACTGTTTCCCATCGACGACAATGCCGCCTGGGAAAAAAATGCTGCCACACTCAAGCAACTGTACATGCTGCGAGACAGGCTCAAAGTGATCGAGCGATCAGTCGCAGACCAGCCCAAACACACCGAAGAAAAATCATGATGGACATTCACCAGATTCTCAAACAATTGCCGCACCGCTATCCATTCCTGCTGGTAGATCGCGTCCTTGAAATCGAAAAAGGCAAAAGCATCAAGGCGTTGAAGAATGTCACGATCAACGAGCCATTTTTTGTGGGTCATTTTCCCCATCGGCCCGTGATGCCCGGCGTATTGATGCTGGAGGCCATGGCCCAGGTCGCGGCCCTGCTGGCGTTTGATACGCTTGGCGTCACACCTGACGACAAGACTGTCTATTATTTCGCGGGTATTGATGGCGCACGTTTCAAGCGGCCTGTGGAGCCCGGTGACCAGCTCATCATGGATGTGACCCTCGACCGCATGAAGGCCGGTATTTTCAAGTTCAAGGGCACCACGCGCGTGGGCGAAAACGTTGCATGTGAAGCAGAACTCATGTGCACCATGCGAACCATTGCCTGAGCGGGCGCCCTAAATGACTCAAAGCGTATCCGTGACGGGCATACACCCCACGGCCCTGGTTGATTCAAAGGCTGAACTCGACAGTTCCGTCGGCGTAGGTCCTTACACGGTCATTGGCCCGCACGTGAAGGTGGGTGCAGGCACCACCATCGGGGCGCACTGTGTCATTGACGGCCACACCACCATTGGTCGTTATAACCGTATCTTCCAGTTCAATTCGCTGGGCGCGATTCCCCAGGACAAAAAATATGCGGGCGAGCCCTGCGAGCTGCTCATTGGTGATCGCAATACCGTCCGTGAGTTTTGCACATTCAACATAGGTTCTCCGGGCGATGCAGGTGTGACGCGCGTGGGCAATGACAACTGGATCATGGCCTACGTGCATCTGGCGCATGACTGTCAGGTCGGCAACCACACCATTTTTGCCAATAACTCGCAATTGGCCGGGCACGTGCATGTTGGGGACTGGGTTATTTTGGGCGGTTTCACTGTCGTGCACCAGTTCGTGCGCTTGGGTGCGCACAGCATGACGGCCATGTGTTCCCTGCTGTTTGCAGATCTGCCGCCTTTTGTCATGTCCCAGGGACAACCGGCTGAAGCGCGATCCATGAATTTTGAAGGCCTGCGCCGACGGGGGTTTTCTCCGGATCGCATCGCGGCCGTCAAGGCCATGCACAAGGCCCTCTATCGCGAAGACCTGACGCTGGAGCAGGCCAAGGTGCGGATCACCGGTTTGACCGAGAAGCATCCTGAAGCTGCGCAGGATGTGCAGATGATGACATCCTTCCTGGAGCACACCTCGCCGCAACGCGGCATCGTGCGTTAGGCTCATGGCTGCCGGGCTGACACCAATGCCGATCCAGGGAGATCTCGGCAAAGTCGGCTCTACGTCTGGCGACGGCATGGATCCGCATATCGCCATGGTCGCAGGAGAGACCTCCGGTGACCTTCTTGCGGGGCTGCTGCTGGACGGATTCAAGTCGCGTTGGCCACTGCTGCGCTCCGGTGGTATCGGTGGGCCGCACATGGCCAGCCGTGGATTTGATAGCTGGTGGCCAAGCGAAAAACTGGCTGTACGCGGGTATGTGGAAGTACTGCGGCACTACCGGGAAATCGTGGGTATACGGACGCAACTGAAAATACGCTTGCTGCAGGATACGCCGGACATTTTTATCGGCGTCGATGCGCCCGACTTCAATCTGGACCTTGAGGCAGACCTGAAAAGCCAGGGCATCAGGACCGTTCACTTTGTAAGTCCATCGGTCTGGGCATGGCGTGCCGAGCGTATCGAAAAAATCAGGCGCAGTGTGGACCATGTGCTGTGCATCTTCCCGTTTGAGCCGGCCTTGCTGGCCTCGCACGGCATTTCTGCGACCTATGTGGGACATCCCCTCGCAGGGGTGATTCCGATGCAGCCGGATAAGGCGCGGGCACGTCAGGCGCTGGGCTTGCTGAACGAAGATCTGGTCGTCGCCATTCTGCCCGGCAGCAGAAAGTCTGAAATCCAGTACCTTGCATCCAGGTTTTTCAGGGCTGCGGCGCTGGTGCGAAAGGCACGGCCTGCAGTCAAATTCGTGGTGCCTGCAGTGCCCTTGCTCAAACCCATGATCGAGCAGATTGCATTTGAAAGTGGCATGCAGTCACACCTGCAGATTGTTGAAGGAAAGTCCCATGATGTGCTGGCGGCCTGTGACGTGACGCTGATTGCCAGCGGCACGGCAACGCTGGAGGCTGCGCTTTTCAAGCGACCCATGGTGATTGCCTACAACATGAACTGGCTGTCATGGCAAATCATGAAGCGTAAAAAGCTGCAGCCGTGGGTGGGTCTGCCCAATATTCTTTGCCATGATTTTGTCGTGCCCGAGTTTTTGCAGGATGCTGCCACACCTGAGGCGCTGTCCGGGGCTTTACTGGAATGGCTGGAGGCCAGGTCAGCAGCGCCTGACAAAATAGCGGCTGTGGAACAAAGATTTACGGCGCTGCATGCAGAACTGCATCGCGATACGTCAAAATTGGCAACCGATGCGATCCAGAAAATTCTTGAAGGCTGAGCAGGCCGCGTTTTCCTGGGATATTCCCGGGTTGATGGCCGGCGTGGATGAGGCTGGTCGTGGTCCGCTGATGGGACCGGTGGTGGCTGCAGCTGTCATTCTTGATGAGCTCAACCCGATCAAGGGTCTGGCCGATTCAAAAAAGTTGACAGCCCTGAAACGGGAAAAGCTCTACGACGAGATACGCGCCAAGGCGCTGTGCCATTCGATTGCCCTGGCGACCGCTGAAGAAATCGACCACCTGAACATTCTGCAGGCCACCATGCTTGCGATGAAACGTGCTGTAGAAGGTTTGCGCCTGAAGCCCAACAAGGTGCTGGTTGACGGCAACCGCCTGCCCACACTTGTCATTCTTTCAGAGGCCATTGTGGGGGGGGATGCCCTGGTGCCGTCGATTTCTGCTGCATCCATATTGGCCAAGGTTTACCGTGACCGCTGGTGCGCCGAGTTCCACCTGCAATACCCGCAATATGGCTTTGCAGACCACAAGGGCTATGGAACTGCGGAACACCTCGCCGCCCTGCGCGAGCATGGCGCCTGTCCACAGCATCGCCGCTCTTTTGGGCCGGTTGCAGAGGTTTTGAGGTGACGGGCTTTGGCGCTGTGCCGATGACACACGTCACTTCCCGTGACAACCCGCTGATCAAGGAAATACGCAAGCTCTCGGGCGACAGCACGGCCTACCGCAAGCATGGCCGCGTCTGGCTTGAAGGTGACCACCTCTGCCGGGCTGCTCTCGCACGCGGCATGCGGCCTGCCGTGGCTATTTTTTCAGAGTCGTTCTGGCCTTTGGCATCTGCTGAGCTGTCGAGTTCAGCCGCCAAAAATATAGTCATCCCCGATGCATTGCTGCCTGGGATCAGTGGCCTGGAGTCGCCAGCTGCGATGGGATTCGTGCTTGATTTGCCAGTGGAGTTGCCATTGGAGCCCGGCATGGCGTCTGTCATTCTTGACCGGGTGCAGGATGCCGGCAATGTGGGCTCCATACTGCGCAGCGCGGCCGCCTTTGGCTTTGGGCAGGTCATTGCCCTCAAGGGCACGGCGGCCCTGTGGTCGCCCAAGGTATTGCGGGCTGGCATGGGGGCACATTTCGCTTTGCGCCTCGTAGAAAGTGTTGAGATCGAGGCCCTGAACGGCCTGACGGTTCCCATTGTGGTTACCAGTTCACACGACGGCGCTTTCCTGCACCAGCAAACACTGCCAAGGCCTTGTGCGTGGGTTATGGGTCATGAGGGGCAGGGCGTCAGCGATGCGTTGATGGAGCGCGCTGTATTCAAGGTGCGGATTGATCAGCCCGGAGGCGAAGAATCGCTCAATGTGGCGGCTGCGGCGGCAATTTGCCTCTATGCCACTGCAACGACATGACTTCTGATACCTGCAAGCCCGGAGAAACACCGCGCACCCTGTAGCCAAGGCTATAATAAAAGGCTTTTCAAAACACAGCTTCGCCCGAGCGCATACAAAGCAAACACCCTTACAAAAGCAGCCCGAAGACTCTCGTTCGAGACGTTTCTTGTGCACGCTTGGGCGGACCGTAACCAACCCGGAGAACCCAGTGCTTTTGTCTCTACAGGGGAGCCACACCCAACCCCCGCACGCCATACTGGCGCTCGCAGACGGCACGGTCTTTATCGGCAATTCGATTGGGGCCGCCGGCTCCACCGTCGGCGAGGTGGTGTTCAACACCGCCATGACCGGTTATCAGGAAATCCTCACGGACCCGAGCTACTGCCAGCAGATCGTTACCCTCACATATCCGCATATCGGCAACTACGGCATCAATGCCGAGGATGTTGAAGCCAGCAAGGTATTTGCCGCCGGTCTCATCATCAAGGACCTGCCTTTGCTGGCATCCAATTTCCGTTCGACCATGACCCTGTCCCAATACCTGGTCAAGGAAAACACGGTCGCGATCGCGGGTATAGATACCCGCCAGCTCACGCGCCTTTTGCGTACCAAAGGTGCCCAGAATGGCTGCATCATGGCGCTGGCCCCAGGCGAGGCGATGAGCCAGCCGGCCATCGAAAAGGCCGTGGCTGCGGCCCGCGGCGCACCCAGCATGGCCGGGCTCGACCTCGCCAAGGTTGTCTCCGTCAGACAGACCTATGAGTGGACGCAAACCGAATGGAAATTGGGCGCGGGTTACGGCGTGCAGATCACGCCCAAATTTCACGTCGTCGCCTTTGACTTCGGCGTCAAGAAAAACATCCTGCGCATGATGGCTGAGCGCGGTGCGCGCATCACGGTCGTGCCAGCGCAGACCTCTGCAGCCGATGTGCTCAAGCTCAAGCCTGATGGCATTTTCCTGGCCAACGGGCCGGGTGATCCGGAACCTTGCGACTATGCGATTGCCGCCGCCCGCGAGCTGATTGAAACCGGTATTCCCACCTTCGGCATTTGCCTGGGCCACCAGATCATGGCTCTTGCCAGCGGGGCCAAAACCTTCAAGATGAAGTTTGGCCACCATGGCGCCAACCACCCGGTCAAGGACCTGGACAACGGGCGCGTCAGCATCACCAGCCAGAACCATGGTTTTGCGGTTGATGAGAAGAGCCTGCCGGCCAACCTGCGCCCAACGCATATCAGTCTGTTTGACGGCACGCTGCAGGGCCTGGCCCGCACCGACAAGCCGGCATTCTGCTTCCAGGGACACCCGGAGGCATCGCCCGGCCCCCACGATATTTCCTACCTGTTTGATCGCTTCACGGCACTGATGGAGCAAAGCAAATGAGCCCCCACGTTCACGGCAACGCCGTTTCTCTGCCCCCCGAGGGGGCTTTTGCTCCCTTGGAGCGGTCCTGCGGGAGCAAGAATGCCTAAGCGTACAGATATCAAAAGCGTCCTCATCATCGGCGCAGGGCCCATCATCATCGGCCAGGCCTGCGAGTTTGACTACTCCGGCGTGCAGGCTTGCAAGGCGCTTCGTGAGGAAGGCTACAAGGTCATCCTGATCAACAGCAACCCCGCGACGATCATGACGGACCCGGCCACGGCCGATGTGACCTATATCGAGCCCATCAACTGGCAGACGGTTGAAAAAATCATCGCCAAGGAAAAGCCGGACGCCATCCTGCCGACCATGGGCGGTCAGACCGCGCTCAACTGCGCGCTGGACCTCTGGCATAACGGTGTGCTCGACAAATACAAGGTCGAGCTGATTGGCGCCAAGCCGGAAGCCATCGACAAGGCCGAAGACCGCCTGAAGTTCAAGGATGCCATGACCAAAATCGGTCTCGGTTCCGCCCGTTCCGGTATTGCGCACAGCATGGACGAAGCCTGGGCGGTGCAGAAGACGCTCGGCTTTCCGACGGTGATACGCCCCAGCTTCACGCTGGGCGGTACCGGAGGCGGTATTGCCTACAACTCCGAAGAATTCGAAGTCATTTGCAAGCGTGGCCTTGAAGCCTCTCCCACCAATGAGCTGCTGATTGAAGAATCATTGCTCGGCTGGAAAGAGTACGAGATGGAAGTCGTGCGGGATACCGCCGACAACTGCATCATCGTCTGCTCGATTGAAAACCTCGACCCCATGGGTGTGCACACCGGCGACTCCATCACTGTCGCCCCTGCGCAGACCCTGACGGACAAGGAATACCAGATCCTGCGTAATGCATCGCTGGCAGTGCTGCGAGAGATTGGCGTGGATACCGGTGGCTCGAATGTGCAGTTCTCCATCAATCCGGTCGACGGGCGTATGGTGGTGATCGAGATGAACCCGCGCGTGTCGCGTTCGTCGGCTCTGGCGTCGAAGGCCACAGGCTTCCCGATTGCCAAGGTTGCCGCCAAGCTCGCCATCGGTTACACGCTCGATGAGCTGCGCAACGAAATCACGGGTGGTGCAACGCCCGCCAGTTTCGAGCCCAGCATCGACTACGTTGTCACCAAGATTCCCCGTTTTGCATTCGAGAAATTTCCGACTGCAGATTCTCGCCTGACGACGCAGATGAAGTCTGTCGGTGAAGTCATGGCCATGGGCCGCACTTTCCAGGAGTCTTTCCAGAAAGCCCTGCGCGGCCTGGAAGTCGGCGTGGACGGGATGAACGAGAAGACGCAGGATCGCGAAGTACTCGAAAAGGAACTTGGCGAGCCTGGCCCGGACCGCATCTGGTACGTGGGTGACGCCTTTGCCATGGGCATGAGCGTTGACGAAGTTTTCGCGCTTACGAAGATCGATCCGTGGTTCCTTGTACAGATCGAGCAGATCGTGAAGATCGAGCTTGAGCTGGAAACGACAACGCTCGACAAGATTGATGCAGTCACATTGCGCGCTCTCAAGCAGAAGGGTTTCTCCGACCGCCGCCTTGCGAAGCAGCTCAAGACCACAGACACCGCCATTCGTGAAAAGCGCCGTGCACTCGGCGTGCGCCCCGTGTACAAGCGCGTGGACACCTGCGCGGCAGAGTTCGAGACCAACACGGCTTACATGTATTCGACCTATGAGGCCGAAGGCAGCGAATGTGAAGCCGCGCCCACCGACAAGAAAAAAATCATGGTGCTGGGCGGCGGGCCCAACCGCATTGGGCAGGGCATCGAATTTGACTACTGCTGCGTACATGCCGCGTTGGCGATGCGCGAAGATGGTTACGAAACCATCATGGTCAACTGCAACCCCGAGACCGTATCAACCGACTACGACACCTCTGACCGCCTTTACTTTGAACCGCTGACGCTTGAAGACGTGCTTGAGATCGTCGACAAGGAAAAACCTCTCGGCGTCATCGTGCAGTACGGTGGTCAGACGCCATTGAAGCTTGCGCTTGATCTTGAAAAAAATGGCGTGCCCATCATCGGCACTTCGCCGGACATGATTGACGCTGCCGAAGACCGCGAGCGCTTCCAAAAGCTGCTGCACGCGCTCGAGCTGCGCCAGCCACCCAATGCCACAGCGCGCACCGAACCCGAAGCGCTTGAAAAGGCTGCTGCACTCGGTTACCCGCTGGTTGTGCGCCCGAGCTACGTGCTGGGTGGGCGCGCAATGGAGATCGTGCACGAGCAGCGCGACCTGGAGCGCTACATGCGTGAAGCCGTCAAGGTCAGCCATGACTCGCCTGTGCTGCTCGACCGTTTTCTGAACGATGCGATTGAGTGCGATGTTGATTGCATTCGAGACGCTGCAGGTGCGACTTTTATTGGCGGTGTGATGGAACACATTGAGCAGGCAGGCGTGCACAGCGGTGATTCCGCTTGCTCATTGCCGCCGTACTCTCTTGGCGCCGCAACCGTCACGGAAATCAAGCGTCAGACCGCTGCCATGGCTAAAGCGCTGAATGTCGTCGGTCTGATGAATGTGCAGTTTGCGATCCAGAACATTGATGGCAAGGATGTTATCTATGTGCTGGAGGTCAATCCGCGCGCGTCGCGTACGGTACCGTTCGTCAGCAAGGCTACCGGCATCCAGCTTGCGAAGGTCGCTGCCCGCTGCATGGTCGGGCAGACGCTGGCGTCGCAGGGCATCGTGAAAGAAGTCACCCCACCTTATTTCAGCGTGAAGGAAGCCGTCTTCCCCTTCGTCAAATTTCCGGGCGTGGACACCATACTCGGCCCCGAGATGAAGTCGACCGGTGAGGTCATGGGCGTGGGCAAGACCTTTGGCGAAGCCTTTGTCAAATCCCAGCTCGGTGCAGGTACCAAGTTGCCGACATCGGGCAAGGTGTTCCTCACGGTCAAGAACAACGACAAGCCCCGCGCTGTTGAAGTGGCCCGGGCGCTGGTCGCGTTGAAGTTCGATCTGGTGGCCACCAAGGGAACGGCGACGGCCATTCAGGCTGCGGGAATTGCCTGCACTGTGGTGAACAAGGTGACTGAGGGTCGCCCGCACGTGGTGGACATGATCAAGAACGACGAAATCGCGCTGGTCATCAATACCGTGGAAGAGCGCCGCAATGCGATTGCCGACTCGCGGCAGATCCGCACCTCGTCGCTGCTGGCGCGGGTGACGACCTTCACGACCATCGCGGGAGCTGAAGCCGCTGTTGAAGGCATGAAATACCTGGACAACCTGAGTGTTATCTCGGTTCAGGAGATGCATGCCCAGCTGGCGTGACGACCTGGTGACGTGAGTCATTTGGATTAAAATTGAGGCAATTAGAAACGCCGCCGCCAGGTGACTGGTGGCGGTTTCGCTTTTTCAGGAGCACAAAACATGGCAACCATACCCATCACCAAACGCGGCGCTGAAAAGCTCAAGGCCGAGTTGCACCAGCTCAAGACGGTAGAGCGTCCCACTGTCATCAACCTGATCTCGGAGGCGCGTGCCCAGGGCGACCTCAGCGAGAACGCCGAATACGATGCCGCCAAGGACAAGCAGGGTTTTGTCGAGGGCCGTATCCAGGAAATCGAGGGCAAGCTGTCGGCCGCCCAGATCATTGATCCGTCGGAACTCGACGCGGGTGGCAAGGTTGTCTTCGGCTCGACCATTGAACTTGAAGACGAGGACACCGGCGACAAGGTGACCTACCAGATCGTGGGCGAAGACGAGGCCGACATCAAGTTTGGCCGGGTCAACATCAGCTCACCCATTGCGCGCGCACTGATTGGCAAGGACGAGGGTGATACCGCCGAGGTGCAGGCGCCGGGTGGCATCAAGCGCTACGAAATCATCGCGGTGATGTATATCTAGTCATGCGGCACGGCATCAGCATCATGGTCGCGGCGCTCTGGTGGGGTAGCCTCACGACGCTGGGCTTTATGGTCGTGCCCATGCTTTTTGCCAACCTCGGCAGTCCCGCCATTGCAGGCGCCATGGCAGCAAAACTGTTCACGGCGCAGACCTGGGTCAGCATTGCCTGTACCTTTTTGCTGCTGCTGGCTCTGAATAAAAAAGACCCAAAGACTGGCGCGCTGTCTGTGCCAGCCGTCATGAAGTTCATCGTTGCCGGCTTGCTGCTGGCGCTGCTGGTGGAGTTCGGCGTGTCGCCGCGCATCGTCAGTGCGCGGGCTGACGGCGGTAACCTCAAGCTCTGGCACGGGCTGGGTACGGCCATGTATGTGCTTCAGTGGCTGTCTGCAGGCGCCACCCTATGGTTGCTTACGCGCAGCTCGCCTGCAGTGACTTCCCGCCAGGTCTGACAAGGGCTGCTGGCGAACGGGTGCGTCGAATTTGACCGCTTGATGCTACTATTTTTATAGCTGCTCACGCACGTATTTAAAGGGCTACAGCCCGATTTGGCATTTAAAAATGGCCTTTTTAGGCCTTTTTTTCAGATTTTTGAGCAAATTCAGAAGCCCGGGTTTTTAAAATGTTAATACCCAACTTAACATTTTGCTATTTTTTAACGTATACGTTAAAAATGGCCCTGAAAGCGGGTGCCGCCTCAGACAGATGCTTCGCGTTCCGCCGCTTCTAACGTGTTCACCAGCAGCATGGTGATGGTCATGGGGCCTACGCCGCCCGGCACGGGTGTGATGTAGCCGGCAACCTCTTTCACCCCGTCAAAGTCCACATCACCGCAGAGCTTGCCTTCGTCGTTGCGGTTCATGCCCACGTCGATCACCACAGCACCGGGCTTGACCATATCGGCCGTCAGCACGTTGCGTTTGCCCACGGCTGCGACGATGACATCGGCCTGCAGCGTCATGGCTTTCAGGTCTTTGGTGGCGCTGTGGCAAATCGTCACGGTGGCGCTTTTTTGCAGCAGCATCAGCGCCATCGGTTTGCCGACGATGTTGCTGCGGCCAATCACTACCGCGTGTTTGCCTTTCAGGTCGTAGCCGATGCTCTCCAGCATCTTCATGCAGCCGTAGGGCGTGCAGGGCCAGAAGCCGGGCTGGCCGACCATCAGTGCGCCTGCGCTGGCGACGTGAAAGCCGTCCACATCCTTGGCGGGTGAAATCGATTCAATGACTTTCTGCGCGTCAATGTGCGCAGGCAGCGGCAGCTGTACCAGGATGCCGTGGATGGCCGGGTCGTTGTTCAGCGCCTCAACGCGGGCCAGCAAATCCGCTTCGCTCAGCGTTGCGGGGTACTGCTCCAGCACCGAGTGAAGGCCGTTGTCCTGGCAGGCCTTGACCTTGTTGCGCACATACACCTGGCTTGCGGGGTTTTCGCCGACCAGCACTACTGCAAGGCCCGGCGTGATGCCTTTGGCGAGGAGGGCTGCAGCGCGCTGGGCGACTTCTGTGCGCAGCTGTTTTGAAAGGGCATTGCCGTCAATGAGTTGAGCAGTCATGTTCTGTGTTTCAAGTAAAAACGCCCGCAGCTTGTCTTACTACGGGCGCATGCCGCCATAAAAAAAATATGGCCGCTGGTTTGTGGTCTCAAGCCTTTGGTGCGTTGCTTCCCAATGCGATCTTGAGCAGGTCAGCGACTGTGTTGGCGTTGAGCTTTTCCATGATGTTGGCGCGGTGCGCCTCTACCGTCTTGATGCTGATGCCGAGGTCGTCAGCGATCTGTTTGTTCAGGCGGCCGGCAACGATGCGCTCAAGCACCTGCGTTTCGCGCGATGTCAGCTTGGCCAGCAGGGCGTCGCGGCTGGCCGATTGCTGGAAGTCACTGAAAGCTTCCTTGGCCTGCTCCAGCATGCGCTCGACCAGGTTGACCAGCGCCTCTTCCTGGAAAGGCTTCTGGATGAAATCCATCGCGCCTTTTTTCATGGTGTTCACCGCCATGGGTACGTCGCCGTGGCCCGTGATGAAAACGATGGGCAGCGGGGACTTGCGTTCAACCAGCCTGTCCTGCAGTTCAAGGCCCGTCATGCCGCCCATGCGGATGTCGACGATCAGGCAGGCGACCTCGCGAGGGTCGTAGCGGGATAGGAAGGTTTCAGCAGAGTCGTAGCAGCGGACGCGGTAGTCCTTGCCTTCAAGCAGCCACTGCAGCGAGTCGCGTACGCCCTCGTCATCATCAACGACGTAGACCGTGCCTTTTTTGGGGATCAAGCTCATGCCAAACTTTCTCTGTGAGGTTGCTGAAGTCAGGTCACTGCTACGTTATCGGTAGCGGGAGGCGTTGGTGAAAGCAGGGGTGTGACGGGAATCCAGAAGGTGAACCGGCACCCCACAACTTCCTCGCCATTGTAGAGGTTCTCAGCCTCCATCCGGCCCTGGTGCGACTCCACAATACTGCGGCACAGCTTCAGGCCTATGCCCATGCCTTCTGCCTTGGTGGAATAGAAGGCTTCATACAGCCGGCCCATGACTTCGGGCGACAGGCCGCGGCCTGAATCAAGCACCGAGAACTCGACCACAGCCTGATCCTCGATATGTTTGGGCACCACCCTCAATTCGACGCTGCGCCTTGCCGGTGGCAGGTGCGCCTGCTCAATGGATTCCGCCCCGTTTTTCATCAGGTTGATCAGCACCTGCTCGATAAGAATCGGGTCCACCATCACCTCGGGCAGGCGTGCCGCAATGTAGTGCGACAGCCGCACGTTGTGGCGGCGCAGCTCGATGTCGGCCAGTTCCATGGCGTTGTTGACCATGGTGCCGACGTCAGACAGCGTGCGGTTGGGTTCGCTGCGTTTCACGAACGCGCGTATGCGCTGGATGATCTGGCCGGCACGGTGTGCCTGTTTGGCAGTTTTTTCAAGCGCACCCAGCAGGTCTTCGTTGCTGATCTGCTGGCTCTTGATACGCGACACCATGCCGTTGCAATAGTTGTTGATGGCCGTGAGCGGCTGGTTCAATTCATGCGCCACGCTCGAAGCCATCTCGCCCATGGTGATGAGCCGGCTTGCATTTTGTGCGCGCTCGTTTTGCAGGGCGGCCTGTTCTTCGGCATGGCGGCGTGGCGTGATGTCCGTGGCGATCACCATCTGCGCCAGCCGTCCGTCGACCCAGGTCAGGTAGCGGGAGCGGACTTCCAGCCACTTGCCGAGATCAGGCACAAATATTTCAGCGTTTTCTGTTTGCGCGTCCGTCAGCGTATCGGTCGGGAAGCCCGCCAGGCCGTCGACGGCATCAAGTGCGTCGTCGGTCGGTGCTGTTGCAGGCACACCGGCCTGGGCAATCAGGTCCATGTGGCCGGACACCTCGCCCCCAAACCACGAGCGGTAGAGCTTGTTGGCAAACAGCAGTTCTTCGCTGCCCAGTGGTGCGACTGACACTGCCGCGTCAAGCCCCTCAAGCACGGTGGTGAAGCGCTCATAAGACGCCGTCAGCTCATCACGAATGCGGCGCGGCTCGGTGATGTCGGTCATTGATGTCATCCAGCCGGTCTGCTGGCCGCGCGGATCGATCAGCGGTGACACATACAGACGCGCATCAAAAATCTGGCCATTCTTGCGTTTGACCTTGACTTCAAAACCCGAAGGCGGCGTGCGGCCGTTCAGTTCATCATTCAGGCGCGCCATCAGCGTGTCGATTTCCGCTTCGGGCCAGTGTGGAAAGGGCGGTGTGCAGCCGACCAGCTCTGCTTCGGTCAGGCCTGTCATCTGGCAGAAGGCCGGGTTGACGTAGGTGATGCGGCCCTGCAGGTCCAGCACGCGCATGCCGGTCAGCATGGAGTTCTCCATGGCCCGACGAAAGTTGGTTTCGGTGATCAGCGCCTGCTGTGCCTGCACACGCCTGCGTGTGTGGCGCCAGGTACCCAGCAGCATCCATACGGTGATGGCGCTCAGCGCGCTCACCAGCCAGAAAAAGCCGCTGCCCACGACGCCCAGTGAAGTCCGGTAGCCTTGAGCCCTGATGAGCAGGCCATTGCCGACGGGTGATACGGGTATTTCGTATTCAGCTGCGTCGTCGGACCAGGGCAGCAGCCTGGCGGCCGGGTTGCGAGGCGGCGGCATGTTGCCCGCAAGCACGCGATTTTTGTCGTCCACCAGCATGACTGCGTATTTGGCCGTGACCTCAGTCGGTACGCCAAAACGCAGCAGTCCATCGATGGAGTACTCGCCCATGATCACACCGTCGAACTTTCCCTGGCTATCGAGCGGAACCACGATCTGCAGGATGGGCGCGTTGTAGCCGCTGCTGTCATTCGGATTCAGGGGACGTGAGTAGACAGGCTGGCGCAGGTCGCGTGCCAGGCCATAGGTACCGTCTGTTTCGCCTGACCTCAGCTGCTCCCCGGCACCCCTGACCTGCGCGACATTGGCGCTGGCAGACACATACAAACCCACGACCTTGCGCTTTGAGTCCACCCATGTCACCGCCATCAGTTCCGGGTACTGGTTGACCAGCGACTCCGCCTGCAGGATGAACTCTTCCCTGTCGATTTCCTTGTTGGAGATGTCGCGCCCTATGCGCATCAGCTGCTCCTGCCTTTCCAGCAGGCGCAGGCGAAGGCGCTGCTGCGCATATTCAACATCGCGCCTGACGGCCTGGCGTTCGCGGTCTATTTCTTCAATGCGCAGATAGCCAAAGGCCGCGATGACTGCTGCCAGAAAAAGAATCACCGCCAGCAGCGGGCCCAGCGTGATGAACCGGTCCTGCCTTGAAGGCGACTGCTTGCGCCACCAGTGACTCCACCACGCTGGTGAGGCGGCGGGTGGAAGCAGGGTAGTTGGCGGCGGTGGGGGAAGGGGTGTGGACACGCTCCGCAGTTTAAGTGAGATGTCTGGCGCAGGGATGTGTATCCCCTCCGGCATCGATCATGGTTGAATGGCGCTGTGTTTTTAAATTTCTTAATGTGAAATCAGCAAGCACTATTTGAAATTTGACAAATATTGTGGGAAACTAGGGACTTGAATCTAAATTGAGTTAAAACTTGGTTAGAGACAAGCTTTGCGCCCGGCTCGCTACCCGTGCCGGGTTAAACCCCAGAGTTATCAAGCAGGAGACAAAAATGGCCGCCAACCCCAGCAATGCAGGTGACAACCTGCACGCCGCCGCGAACGACGCGCTCGACAAGGACACCCAGGAAACCCGCGAATGGATGGATGCCCTGTCCGCCGTCATCGAGAGTGAGGGTCCCGAACGCGCCCACTTCCTGCTCGAACAGCTTCTTGAACATGCCCGCCAGAAAAGCATAGACATGCCTTTCTCGGCCAACACCGGGTACGTCAACACCATTGAGACCGACCAGGAGGTACGCGCCCCCGGCAACCTTGAGATTGAAGAACGCCTGCGCGCCTATATGCGCTGGAACGCGATGGCCATGGTGGTCAAGGCCAACCGCCTGCACCCGGCTGACGGTGGAGACCTCGGCGGCCACATCGGCTCTTTCGCCTCGCTGGCCAGCCTGTTTGGTGCCGGCTTCAACCACTTCTGGCATGCTGAAAGTGAGAACCACGGCGGCGACTGCCTCTATATCCAGGGCCACGTGTCGCCAGGCGTTTATGCGCGTGCCTACCTTGAAGGCCGCCTGACGGAAGAGCAGTTGCTCAACTTCCGCCAGGAAGTCGACGGCAAGGGCCTGTCGAGCTATCCGCACCCCAAGCTCATGCCCGAGTTCTGGCAGTTCCCCACGGTCTCCATGGGCCTTGGCCCGCTGATGGCGATTTACCAGGCACGCTTCCTCAAGTACCTGCACGCACGCGGCATCGCCAACACCGAAAACCGCAAGGTCTGGGTGTTCTGCGGTGATGGCGAGATGGACGAAGTTGAATCCATGGGCGCGATTGGCCTGGCCGCGCGTGAAAAGCTCGACAACCTTGTGTTCGTCATCAACTGCAACCTGCAGCGCCTGGACGGCCCGGTGCGCGGCAATGGCAAGATCATCCAGGAGCTGGAAGGTGAATTCCGTGGCGCTGGCTGGAACGTCATCAAGCTCATCTGGGGCAGCGGCTGGGACCCCCTGCTGGCGCGTGACAAGGATGGCATCCTGAAGAAGATCATGATGGACACGCTGGACGGCGACTACCAGGCCATGAAGGCCAATGACGGTGCCTACGTGCGCAAACATTTCTTTGGCCAGCACCCCAAGGCGCTTGAGATGGTGGCGCACATGAGCGATGAAGAAATCTTTGACCTGCGGCGCGGTGGTCACGACTCCAAAAAAGTCTATGCGGCTTTCCACTCGGCGGTGAATCACAAGGACCAGCCTACCGTGCTGCTGATCAAGACCGTCAAGGGTTTTGGCATGGGCAAGATCGGCGAAGGCAAGAACAACGTCCACCAGACCAAGAAGCTGTCGGACGAGGATATCAAGGCCTTCCGCGACCGCTTCAACATCCCGGTTCCCGACAGCCAGCTCGCTGATATTCCTTTCTACAAGCCGGCTGACGACACGCCTGAAATGCAGTACCTGCACGAGCGCCGCAAGGCCCTTGGCGGTTACCTGCCGCATCGGCGTACCAAGGCCGATGAGAGTTTCACGGTGCCTGCACTCGAGACTTTCAAATCGGTCATGGAGCCCACGCCTGAAGGCCGCGAGATTTCCACGACACAGGCCTATGTTCGGTTCCTGACTCAGCTGCTGCGCGACCAGGCCCTGGGCCCGCGCGTGGTGCCCATCCTGGTTGATGAAGCACGCACCTTCGGTATGGAAGGCCTGTTCCGCCAGATCGGTATCTACAACCCTGCGGGCCAGCAGTACACCCCGGTCGACAAAGACCAGGTCATGTACTACAAGGAAGACACCAAGGGCCAGATACTGCAGGAAGGCATCAACGAAGCCGGCGGCATGAGCAGCTGGATTGCTGCAGCCACCAGCTACAGCACCAGCAACCGCATCATGGTGCCGTTCTACGTGTATTACTCGATGTTCGGCTTCCAGCGCATTGGCGACCTGGCCTGGGCTGCGGGTGACATGCAGGCACGCGGCTTTTTGCTGGGCGGTACATCCGGCCGCACCACGCTCAACGGCGAAGGCCTGCAGCACGAAGACGGCCACAGCCACATCCTCGCCAACACCATCCCCAACTGCGTGAGCTACGACCCGACCTTTGCGCATGAAGTCGGCGTCATCCTGCATCACGGCCTCAAGCGCATGGTCGAGCGCCAGGACAACGTCTTCTACTACCTCACCCTGCTGAATGAAAACTACGCGATGCCAGGCCTGCAGCCCGGCACCGAAGAGCACATCATCAAGGGCATGTACCTGTGCAAGCAGGCACCAGCGCTGGCTGCAAAGGCGCCGACCGTGCAACTGCTGGGCAGCGGCACCATCCTGCGTGAAAGCATTGCTGCCCAAGAGCTGCTCGAAAAAGACTGGGGCGTCTCAGCCGGTGTGTGGAGCTGCCCAAGCTTCAACGAGCTGACCCGTGACGGCCAGGACGCCGACCGCTGGAACCTGCTGCACCCGACTGACACACCACGCGTGCCTTTTGTGACGCAGCAGCTTTCAGCCAGCAACGGCCCGGTGGTGGCATCGACCGACTACATGAAGGCCTACACCGAGCAGATCCGCCCCTACATCCCCAAGGGCCGCACTTACAAGGTGCTGGGCACCGACGGTTTTGGCCGCAGCGATTTCCGCAGCAAGCTGCGCGAGCACTTCGAGATCAACCGCCACTACATAGTGCTGGCAGCGCTGAAGGCCCTGAGCGAAGACGGCACGGTGCCGGTCGCCAGGGTGGCAGAAGCCATCAAGAAATACGGCATACAGACCGACAAGATCAACCCTCTTTACGCTTGAAGCAGAGCCGGAGACAAACCTTGAACCCCCACATTCATATTCATTCGTTGCCCCCCGAGGGGGCGCATGCCTCCTTTGAGGCGGCTCGGCAGGAGACATAACATGGCATTGGTAGATATTCAGGTTCCGGACATTGGTGATTTCGATGAGGTCACGGTCATAGAGCTGCTGGTCAAGCCCGGCGACACCATCAAGGCAGACCAGTCGCTGCTGACGGTCGAGTCGGACAAGGCGTCAATGGAAATCCCGTCCTCGCAAGCCGGCGTGGTCAAGGAGATCAAGGTAAAACTCGGCGACAAGGTCAAGCAGGGCTCGGTGGTGGTTTCGCTGGAAGCGGAAGGCGGAGCGCCCGCTGCAGCCCCGGCTGCTGCTTCCGCTCCCGCAGCTGCAGCCGCGCCAGCTCCGGCCGCTGCTGCACCCGCAGCACCCGCGCCTGCACCCGCTGCGCCTGCCGCAAAGTCCGGCCCGATCGAAGTACGCATCCCCGACATCGGCGATTTCAAGGATGTCACCGTCATTGAAGTGCTGGTCAAGCCCGGCGACACCATCAAGGCCGAGCAGTCGCTGGTGACCGTCGAATCCGACAAGGCGTCGATGGAGATCCCTTCGTCGTCCGCTGGTGTGCTCAAGGAACTCAAGGTCAAGATGGGCGACAAGGTCAACATCGGTGACCTGCTGGCCATACTTGAAGGCACTTCAGCTGCCGCGCCTGCCGCCGCAGCGCCGGCGGCTGCTACGGCCACCGCGCCAGCACCTGCAGCCCAGGCTGCACCCGCCGCCGCGCCGGCCCAGGCATCTGCACCAGCAGCGGCACAGCCTGCGCATGACCCCACCGCTCCGCCAACCGGCAGCCTGCCACACGCATCGCCATCGGTGCGCAAGTTCGCGCGTGAACTCGGCGTGCCGCTGGCGGAAGTCAAGGGCGCAGGCCCCAAAGGCCGCATCACGGTTGAAGACGTTCAGGCGTTTACAAAGGCCGTCATGGACGGCAGCACACGCACCCAGGCACAGACTGCAAAAGCACCGGCATCTTCTGGCGGCGGCGCAGGCCTCGATTTGCTGCCATGGCCCAAGGTCGACTTCACCAAGTTCGGCCCGGTCGAGCGCAAGGACATGTCGCGCATCAAGAAGATCAGCGGCGCCAACCTGCACCGCAACTGGGTGATGATTCCGCACGTCGTCAACCACGACGATGCCGACATCACCGAGCTCGAAAACTTCCGCGTGCTGATGAACAAGGAAAACGAAAAAGCCGGCATCAAGATCACCATGCTGGCCTTCCTCATCAAGGCATCTGTTGCCGCACTGAAGAAATTCCCCGAGTTCAACGCCTCGCTCGATGGTGATCAGCTGGTGCTCAAGCAGTACTACAACATCGCATTCGCGGCAGACACGCCCAACGGCCTGGTCGTTCCCGTCATCAAGGACGCCGACAAAAAGGGCATCGTCCAGATCTCGCAGGAGATGGGCGAACTCGCCAAAAAGGCACGCGACGGCAAGCTGAGCCCGGGCGACATGCAGGGTGCCTGCTTCACCATCTCGTCGCTGGGCGGCATAGGCGGTCGTTATTTCTCGCCCATCATCAACGCGCCTGAAGTCGCCATCCTCGGCGTCTGCAAGAGCCAGATGGAGCCAGTGTGGGACGGCAAGGCTTTCCAGCCGCGCCTGATGTTGCCGATGTCGCTGAGCTGGGACCACCGCGTGATCGACGGGGCTTCTGCTGCGCGCTTCAATGCGTATCTGGGCCAGATCCTTGGAGACTTCCGCAGAGTCTTGCTGTAAGAGGCCAGCATGACAACGCTAGTAGTAGTCAAGAAAGCAGGGCAGGTGGCGATTGCGGCAGACACGCTGGTGACCTTTGGCGACACCAGCCTGGGCCACCGCTTTGAAGCCAACAGCAAGATATTCAAGGTCGATACGCCCGCTGGCATCAGCTATGTGGGCATGGCGGGTACCGTGGCGCACTTCCCGGCGTTGCGCAAGGCCATGGGCGCGTTGCCGAAAGACCAGCTCAAGCTGGGCTCGCGCGACGAAGTGTTTGACACCTTCATCAAGCTGCATCCGCTGCTGAAAGACACCTTCTTCCTGCAGACCAAGGAAGACGACAACGACCCCTATGAGTCCAGCCAGTTCACAGCCGTGATTGCCAACGCCAGCGGCATTTACGGCCTCTACAGCTATCGTGAAGTCTTCGAGTTCAAGGAGTTCTGGGGGATTGGCTCGGGCCGCAGCTTTGCGCTCGGCGCCATGCACGCCGCCTGGGACAAATCAAAAACCGCACGCGAAGTAGCCATTGCCGGCATGAACGCCGGCTGCGAGTTCGATAAAAATTCCGCCGGGCCGGTGGAAGTGTTCACCCTCAAATTGAAAGCCTCCAAATGAGCGCATCCCTAATCGACATCAAGGTGCCTGACATCGGCGACTTCGACGAAGTGACCGTGATCGAGTTGCTGGTCAAGCCCGGCGACAGCATC
>JAZKAY010000028.1:0-30782 GCA_040388905.1 Pseudomonadota bacterium | reverse complement strand
TGGCGGAGTGGACGGGACTCGAACCCGCGACCCCCGGCGTGACAGGCCGGTATTCTAACCAACTGAACTACCACTCCTGGTAGTGGTAACGCATTCGCTCTTTCGAGCCAAGTCGCCTGCCCTTGCGGGCCTGCGTGTTACCGACTTGCGCCTTGTGCATCACCTAAGTGATGAATTCTGGCGACCCCACGGGGATTCGAACCCCGGTACTCACCGTGAAAGGGTGATGTCCTAGGCCTCTAGACGATGGGGTCAAAGCCTTGGAACTTCCGGACAGGCCCTTTGCTTTCGCAATGCTATTGCATCAGGCCTGACTAAAAACTCTCTCTATTCTTCCCGACAATTTATTGGTGGAGGTAAGCGGGATCGAACCGCTGACCTCTTGCATGCCATGCAAGCGCTCTCCCAGCTGAGCTATACCCCCAAAAAAACCAGTTTCCTGATTTCCGTCGAGCCTTGAATTATAGCCCGAAAATCACGCGCTTTTCAAATTCTCAAACTGGCTTGAGCCGCGCCACCACATCCTCACGCTTCATCAGCTCAAGAATTGCGTCCAGCGAGGGGGTTTGCGGTGTGCCCATGACCAGCACACGCACAGGCATGGCGAGCTGCGGCATTTTCAGGCCTGTCTCTGTCAGGACCTGCTTGATGGCCGCCGAAATAGCCGCTTTATTCCACTCGCAAGTGCCCAAAGCCTCGGCAAGTTTTGCCAGCGCAGGTCGTACAACATCGGTCACATGCGTAGCAAGGTCTTCGGCTTTTGCATCGCCGCCCGACACCAGTACCTGCAGCCAGCCAGCCAGTTCAACCAGCGTGCTGCAGCGGTCCTTGAACAGGCCGCAGCCGCGTGTGATGCGTGCGGTATCCAGCCCGGTGACACCTTTTGCATCAAGGTAAGGCTGGACCAGTCCAGCCAGGGTTTCATCAGGCAGCGCCTTGAGGTGCTGGGCATTCACCCAGCGCAGCTTGGCTTCGTCGAACTGCGCAGCACTCTTGCCAAGGTGATCGAGATTGAACCACTCCACAAACTGCGCACGGCTGAAAATTTCATCATCACCATGGCTCCAGCCCAGCCGCGCAAGGTAGTTCACCATCGCATCAGGCAAATAGCCTTCTGATGCGTACTCGGTGACGGCCTTGGCGCCGTTGCGCTTGCTCATTTTTTCACCCTGCTCATTCAGCACGGTGGGCAGATGCGCATAAACCGGAACGTCCTTGCCCAGCGCCTTGAAGATATTGATCTGGCGCGGTGTGTTGTTGACGTGGTCGTCGCCGCGAATCACATGCGTGATGGCCATGTCCATGTCGTCAACCACGACGCAGAAGTTGTACGTCGGCGTGCCATCGGGCCGCGCAATCACCAGGTCGTCGAGTTCGTCGTTGCTGATCTCGATGCGGCCCTTGACCTTGTCTTCCCACACGACGGAGCCGCCCTGCGGATTTTTAAAGCGCAGCACAGGCTGCACGCCTTCGGGAATAGCAGGCAATGCCTTCCCCGGCTCTGGCCGCCAGGTGCCGTCGTAACGCGGCTTTTCTTTATTCGCCATCTGCTTCTCTCGCAGGGCGTCCAGCGCTTCGACACTCATGTAGCAGGGGTAGACATGGCCGGCAGCCTTCAGGTCGGCCAATACCTCTTTGTAGCGCTCCATGCGCTGCATCTGGTAGAACGGGCCTTCATCGTGATCCAGGCCCAGCCAGCGCATGCCCTCGATGATCACATCGACAGACGCCTGGTTGGAACGCTCAAGATCGGTGTCCTCTATACGCAGGATGAAGTCACCCCCGGTGGAGCGCGCAAACGCCCAGGGGTAAAGCGCAGAACGGATGTTGCCGAGGTGTATGAAGCCGGTGGGTGAAGGCGCGAAGCGGGTACGTGTTTTGGTCATTTAATGCTGTTCAGGCCGCGCAGCAAATCGGCCTTGATGTCGTCGGTATGGTCAAGCCCGATGGCGAGGCGAACGAGGCCCTGGCTGATGCCCGCAGCCTGGCGCTGCGCTTCAGTCAGGCGGCCATGCGAGGTGGTGCCGGGGTGGCTGATGATGGTCTTGGTGTCACCCAGGTTGGTGGCAATGCTCATGACTTCAGCACTGTTGATCACCGTGAAGGCATTGGCCTGTGCAGTAGCGGCATCATCGCCGCGCACGTCAAATGACACCACGGCGCCGCCGTAGCCCGACTGCTGGCGCATGGCCAGCTCATGTTGCCCATGCGACGTCAGACCCGGGTAGTACACCCGCGAGACCGTCGGCTGGGTTTCAAGCCACTTTGCAATTTCAAGTGCGTTGTCGCACTGCGCGCGCATGCGTATGCCGAGGGTTTCAAGGCCCTTGAGCACCACCCAGGCGTTGAACGGAGCCAGCGTCATGCCGGCAGTACGTACCATGGGGCCGAACACATCAACAATGATTTTTGACGGGCCGCAAATCGCGCCCGCCATCACGCGGCCCTGGCCATCGAGGTACTTGGTGCCGGAATGAATAATGAGGTCGGCACCGAATTCGACAGGCCGCTGCAATGCCGGTGAGCAGAAGCAGTTATCGACTGCCAGCAAGGCCCCCACGCTGTGTGCGAGTTCGGCCAGCGCAGCGATGTCACATACTTCGGTCAGCGGGTTGGTCGGCGTTTCAGCAAACAGCAGTTTGGTGGTGGGGCGCAACGCGGCCTTCCATTCGGCCACATCGGTCTGCGACACAAAGGTCGTCTCGACACCGAACTTGCCGAACTCGCGGCCAATCAGCGCGATCGTCGAGCCGAACATCGAGCGCGAGCAGATCACGTGGTCGCCCGCCTTGAGCAGGCCCATGCACATCATGAGGATGGCGCCCATGCCGGTCGATGCGCCTATGCACGCTTCGGTGCCCTCAAGCGCGGCGAGGCGGCGCTCAAAGCTGGTGACCGTGGGGTTGGATGTGCGGCCGTAGGTGTAGCCTTCTTCGGTGCCGGCAAATCTGCGTGCGCCAGTTTCGGCATCGGGCTGCACAAAACCGCTGGTCAGGTAAAGGGCTTCCGAGTTTTCACCGTACTGGCTGGGGTCGAGCGCCACGCGCACGGCCAGCGTGTCGCGGTGCAGGTTGGGGGGCAGTTTCTTTTCTTTCATGGGGATCCTGCTCACGCTTCCTGCGGGTTGGGCAGCGCCAGGCGCGAGACATCCACATCGCTTTCATCACCGATTTTTTCGGCCGTGTCTGCACGCATGGAGTTCATCGCTGCGATGGTTTCCTTCGTCACATCGCCGGTGACATAGACGCCGTCAAAGCAAGAAGCATCAAAGCCATCGAGTTTCGCATTGAGCGAGCCAATTGCGCGTTTCATGCCATCGACATCCTGGTAAATCAGCGCGTCGCAGCCGATGACCTGACGAATTTCTTCGATGGTGCGGCCATGCGCAACAAGCTCGTCGGGCGTAGGCATGTCGATGCCATAGACGTTGGGGTAACGCACAGGCGGCGCAGCGCTGGCAAGGTAAACCTTGCGCGCACCGGCGTCACGCGCCATCTGCACGATCTCTCGGGACGTGGTGCCGCGCACGATGGAGTCATCGACCAGCAACACGTTGCGGCCCTTGAACTCGCTGGCAATCACATTGAGCTTCTGGCGCACTGATTTTTTGCGCACGCCCTGCCCTGGCATGATGAAAGTGCGGCCCACGTAACGGTTCTTGACAAACCCTTCGCGGTACGGAATGCCCAGCAAATGTGCGAGTTGGGTTGCACTCGGACGGCTGGATTCGGGGATGGGAATGATGACGTCGATCTCGCTGGGCGGCACGGTCGACACCACCCGCTTGGCCAGCGTCTCGCCAAGGTTCAGGCGCGCTTGGTAAACCGATATGCCGTCAAGCACCGAATCGGGACGCGCAAGATACACAAACTCGAAGATGCAGGGGTTGAGTTTTGCATTGGCTGCGCACTGCTCGGCATGCACAACGCCCTCCATATCTACAAACACGGCTTCACCCGGTGCGATGTCGCGCTCGAACTGGTGCGAGGTGCCTTCAAGCGCGACAGACTCGCTGGCCACCATCACGGTCTTGCCGTGCTCGTTTTCGCCGTGGCCTATGCAGAGGGGGCGAATGCCAAAGGGATCACGAAACGCGAGCAGGCCGTGGCCGGCAATCAGCGCGACGACCGAATACGAACCCTTCACGCGCTTGTGCACGCCGCGCACGGCTGCAAACACGTCTACCGGTTTGAGCGGCAAACCGCGCGTGGTTTTTTCAAGCTCATGCGCCAGCACGTTGAGCAAAACTTCGGAGTCGCTCTCGGTGTTGATGTGGCGGTGGTCAGTGGTGAAGAGCTCGGCCTTCAGCTCGGCTGCGTTTGTCAGGTTGCCGTTGTGCGACAGCACCAGGCCAAAAGGCGCGTTGACATAAAAAGGCTGCGCCTCGTCTTCACTGAATGCATTGCCGGCCGTCGGGTAACGCACCTGGCCCAGGCCCACGTTGCCCGGCAGCGCACGCATGTTGCGGGTGCGGAACACATCACGCACCATGCCCTTGGCCTTGTGCATGTAAAACTTGCGACCCAGCTGCGTGACGATGCCCGCAGCGTCCTGGCCACGGTGCTGCAAAAGCAGCAGCCCGTCATAAATAAGCTGGTTGACCGGTGCCTTGCTGACAACGCCGACTATTCCGCACATGGTGTTCCGATCATTTTTAACCTGTCCAAACTAATTCAATCGTTGAGATATTTCGCAAACTGTTCCGGCAACACCGGCTTCAGCCCCTTGAGTGCAGCGGTCAGTGCCACTGCGCCTTTTGATTCCTGCCACCAGTCGCTGTTTTTCAGCGAGGTCATGTTCATGACCACCGTCGCTGCCAGCAACAAAATAACTCCGCGCACAACACCGAATGCGGCGCCCAGCGTGCGGTCCACAGGCCGCAGTCCAATCGCCTCGACCAGTTTCTTGATCAAAAAAGCCAGCAAACCCGCCGCGAATATCGCCGCGATGAACACAATCACAAAAGCCGCTGCGAAACGCACCGGGTCAGATGCCGACTTGATGGGCAACATGACCGACACCTGCGGCGCAAACCACTGCGCTGCGTAAAACGCCACCGCCCAGCCCAGCACCGACAACACCTCGTAGACCAGACCGCGCCAGGCACCCAGCGCCATTGAAAAAACCAGCACCCCCAACAAAATCCAGTCGACAGCGGCCACGGCCCGTGCTTACAAGGTCAGGATGGATGCCGGCAAATCAAGGGACTTGATCTTGCTGGCGGCCTTGTCGGCTTCTGCCCTGGTGGCAAATGGCCCCACACGCACACGTATGCGCTTGCCTTCTTTGGTCTCTGCGACCTGGGTATAGGTTTTCAGCCCGGCTTTTTCGAGTTTGAGGCGCGCTTCGCGGGCCTTGGCCACATCGGCAAACGCACCGACCTGCACCACCATGCGGCCCTCCGCCGTAGCAGCCGGTGCAGCCGGTGCGGCAGACGCTGCAGCAGTCTTGCCTTCAAGAAGCGCTTTTGCGCGAGCACCGTCATCGGACGCTACTGCAGCCGGTTTCGGCTCGGGCTTGACTTCAGGTTTCGGTGCGGGTTTGACTTCCGCCTTGACTGCAGCAGAGGCCGGAGCTGCGGGCTTTTTGTCTGACACGATTTCTTCTTTGGCACCCAGGCTGGATGCGGCGGCGACCTTCTCCTGCGCGGGCGCAGGGGAAGGCGCTGTGGGCTTGACCTCTGCGACTGCGGGCGCCGGTGCAACCGGTGCTGTGGCAACAGGCTCCTGCTTGCCGGCCATGGCCAGGGGTTTGACGGCGTTCTTCCCGGGTATTTCAATCGGAATATCAACCGCAATCGGCCGTGGCTGCGTGTCAAACAGCAGCGGGAAACCCACCACGCCCGCCAGCACCAGCACGGCAGCGCCTATCAGCCTGTGTTTGGCACGCCTGCGAATGACGTCAACACTTTCGGGTTGCGCGTTGGTGGCTGCGTTGGCGCTGGAAGAGCCGGCCCGGCGAAAGTTGAAAAACGACATGTGCGTATGGGCTTTTTGAGGCTTTTGTGCTTTTGGGCGGTTGATGGTCGGCTGGTTGCGGCTGCTTTTTGAGGCGGCTTTGGGTGCTTCCTGCGGCTTCAGCCTGCAAGGTGTTTGGCCAGAAGTCGGGGGACACCGTCCTTCAGAATGCCGCCCACCGTATAGAAGGAGCCGAACACGACAATTCTATCAGCGGGGTCTGCAGCGGCCACAGCGGCCTGCAGGGCCAGTTCGGGGCTTTTGAAGGTGCCTGACGTGGCATCCGGGCGGTTGTTTTGCGCCTGCCATGCAGCCTGCAAGGCCTCGCCGCCCGCTGCCCGGGGCGTGGGCAGGTCGGTGAAATACCACTTGTCGATCAGCGGTCCGACCCGGCCCAGCATGGGCGCGAGGTCCTTGTCGGCCATGGCGCCAAACACGGCATGGGTGCAGGCATAAAAACCCATGGCGTCGAGGTTCTCGGCCAGCGCGGCCACCGAATGCGGGTTGTGCGCCACGTCCAGCACCAGCGTCGGCTGGCCCGGCACGATCTGGAAGCGGCCCGGCAGTTCGACCATGGCCAGCCCGTTGCGCACGGCCTGCGCGGTGACGGGCAGGCGGTCGCGAATGGCTGTCAGTGCGGCCAGCACGCCGGAGGCATTGACGAGCTGGTTGGCACCGCGCAGCGCCGGATAAGCCAGCCCCGCATAGCGCCGCCCCCGCCCTGCCCAGCCCCATTGCTGCTTGTCGCCCGAAAAATTGAAGTCCGTGCCGAAGCGCCACAGGTCAGCGCCCACTGCTGCTGCGTGGTCAACAATGCTCTGTGGCGGCACCGGGTCGCTGACAACGGCCGGTTTGCCGGCGCGCATGATGCCGGCTTTCTCGAAACCAATCGCTTCACGGGTGTTGCCCAGCAGCTCGGTGTGGTCCAGGTCGATGCTGGTGATGACAGCGCAGTCGGTGTCGATGATGTTGACGGCATCCAGCCGGCCGCCCAGGCCCACTTCAAGCACCACCACATCCAGATTCGCCTCTTTCAGCAGGTGCAGGATGGCCAGCGTGGTGAATTCAAAATAGGTCAGGGAAATCTCGTCGCCGGCCTTGCGGGCTGCTTCGACCTGCTCAAACGATGTGACCAGTTGCGCCGCACTGACGATGTCGCCACGCACCCGGCAGCGCTCTTCAAAATGCACAAGATGCGGCGACGTAAAGACGCCGGTGCGGTAACCGGCCTCCAGCAAGATCGCTTCGAGCATGGCGCAGGTCGAGCCCTTGCCATTGGTGCCGGCCACGGTGATGACGGGGCAGTCAAACACCAGCTTCATGCGGTTTGCCACGGCCTTCACGCGCGCCAGGCCCATGTCTATGC
Organism: Pseudomonadota bacterium; assembly: GCA_040388905.1. GTDB lineage: Bacteria > Pseudomonadota > Gammaproteobacteria > Burkholderiales > Burkholderiaceae_C > Polaromonas. Next base: position 23,459 of record JAZKAY010000028.1, on the reverse strand, counting down.
TTTTGGGGTGCAACTGCTCGCAGTAAGCCAGCCAGTCGTCGAGGGTTTGCGGGTTTGTCATGGATAAGGTCATGGAAGGAGGAATTGTCGCCGCAGCCCAAAGGCATCGCCTGCGCAGGGTCTGGAGGCTGTGAACATGGCAAAATTTCCGCATGATCACCCTCTACGGCATCCCCAACTGCGACACCGTCAAAAAAGCCCGGACCTGGCTGACTGACCATGGCGTGGCGTATGAATTCCACGATTTCAAAAAGCAGGGCGTCCCCGCCGCGAAACTGCCCGCCTGGGGCAAGGCCGTGGGCTGGGACAAGCTGCTCAACCGCCAGGGCACGACCTGGCGCAAGCTCGATGCCGCCGCGCAGGCCGGTGCGGCCGACCCGGCAGGCGCGCAGGCACTGATGGTCGCCAACCCCAGCGTCATCAAGCGGCCGGTGGTCGAATGGGGCAAGGATGTGACGGTGGGTTTTGACGCTGCTGGCTGGGAAACGCGGCTTTAAAGCTTGCAGCCGCTTTGTAAAGCAGCCCTGTACGGGGAGCTTTACAGTGATTTACCTGAACTTGGCGTAACAAATCAGCTCTGACTCATTAGACTTGGAAGCGCTGTTCCGGCCCCGCCCGGAGCCCGCTTTCAGCCAGCTGAAAAGAGGTTTGAAATCATGAAAAAAGTACTTGTTCTCTCCACCGCCGCCGTCGCCAGCCTGATGTCTTTCAACGCATCTGCCACCGACATCCTGGCGCGTGTGATCTCCAGCACCCCTGTGGTGCAGCAGGTGGCCGTACCGCGCCAGGTCTGCAACAACCAGCCCATGGTGGTCGAAAGCCCGCGGACGGGCGGCGGCGCCGTGCTGGGCGCAGTGGCTGGCGGTGCTGTCGGCAATGCCATCGGCAATGGCGGCGGGCGCGCGCTGGCCACCGTGATTGGCCTGGTCGGCGGTGCCATGGTCGGCGACCGCATCGAGGGCGGCAACACCCAGGTTCAGAACGTGCAGCAGTGCGGCACCCAGACCTTTTATGAAAACCGCGCCAGCCACTACAACGTGGTCTATGAATACCAGGGCACGCAGTACAACACCCAGATGGCGACCGACCCTGGCCAGTACGTACGCTTGCAGGTGACGCCGGTAGGCGCGATCAGCTCGGCACCGCAGCCGGGCTTTCCGTCACAGCCGCAAACCTATGTGCAGCCCGCGCCCCAGGCCTATATCCAGCAGGGCACAACCTATGTGCAGCCGGCTGTGCCCGCACCGGTCATTTACCAGTCGGCTCCCGTGTATTACCCGCAGCCTTACTACGCACGCCCGTATTACGCGCCCTACTACGCGCCTATCGGCCTGTCGCTCAACTTTGGCTACAGCCGGGGTTACGGGCATCGCCACTGGCGCTGAAAACGCCGACAAAAAGAGTCAGGCAAAGCAAAAAGGGTGCAGTCAGCACCCTTTTTTATGGTCGGTTGATTCACTCGGCACATCACAAGCCCAGTCGGGAATGCCTGGATAAAACCGAACGCTATTCTTTTAATAGCTGCTCACGCACGTGTTTAAAGGGCTGCAGCCGATTTAATGCCTAAAAAACGGCCTTTTTCAGCCTTTTTGGAGGCTTTTTTGCCCGCTCAAGGCACCAGTTCAGCTGGTGTCGGCACTTTTTTAACGTACACGTTAAAAATTTAACGTATAAGTGAAAATAGACCTGCCAGCAGCTTAAAGCGAGGTTTCCAGCAAGGCACCCTTGAAGAGCACAGGACCGCTCGGGCCGCTGCCCGCAGGAACGCCGCCTTTGGGCTCCAGGCTAATGGCCAGCACCGGTACTGCACGCACGTCGTTACCCGTCGCAGGCAGGCGCATGACCTGGTCGGTGCCCAGCACGCCCAGCGACTTCGGACCGCCGCTTTGCGGAATCGCCCAGAGCTGCAGCGATTTGTCAGGCTGCTCCTGGAAGCCGCCGACACGCTTGAGCACCATGCGGTTGTTCTTGGGGTCGAAGGTCACCAGCATGGATGCCGCAGCCTTGTCATCGGCCAGCACCGCCACGTACTGGATTTCCGGCGTGGCCGAGAGTTTGGCCGTCAATTCCTTGACCTGCCCACCCAGGCTGGCGACCTGCCCACCCAGGTTTGCATTGCTGCTGTTCAGGTTGACGCCGACCACAACAGCCAGCACGGCCACGGCAGCGCCTGCAAAGCTGGCACCGCGCCACAGGCTCAGGCTGGCCCACCAGCCCGTCGCTTGTGAGGGTGTAGAAGCTGCGTTCACGCGCGCCGCCTGCATGGCTTTGGCTTCTTTTTCGGCACTGACGAGGTTTTCAATCCGCTTCCAGACGGCTGGGCTGGGCGCGACCTGCGGCTGCAGTTCAGCCACAGAGGCCAGGCGACCCTGCCAGATCAGCGCTGCGGCACGCACAGTGGCGTGTTCACGCGCCAGCGCTTCAAACCGGCGGCGCGCACCGCCGCGCAGCGTGCCCAGCGCGTAGCTGGCGGCAAGCTGTTCGGTCAGCGATGGGTTTTGGGTCACATTCATACATTGCCTTCTTCAGAAGTTTCCGGTTTTAAACACCGGAACAAACAAAAATCCGTCATCTCAATCACCACAGTCACCGGCATCAAGCCAGTTTGGCCATACAGCCGCGCAACTGTTCCAGCCCGCGGCGTATCCACGTCTTCACCGTCCCCAGCGGCAGCTTCAGCTGCTCTGCCAGCTCGCCGTGGCTCAAATCACGCATATAGGCCAGGCTCACCACCTCGCGCTGCTTGTTCTCCAGCTGGCTCAGGCACTGGTGCAGCGCCCACGCCTGCTCGCTGGCCTGCGCCACGTCCATCGGGTTGGGCGAATCGCCCGCCACCGTGTCCGAAATCACATCGTCCAGCTCCTGCATCGAGTCCGCACGCTCCGAGGTGCGGCGCCGCAAAAAGTCCAGCCCCCGGCTGCGAACCACAAGCGCCATCCATGCCATGGGAGGCGACAGGCTTGCCTTGTAGTCACCGGCAATCCGCCAGATGTTGATAAACGCCTCCTGCAGCACGTCTTCGGCCCATTCGCGATTCGTCACCACCCGCACTGCCACGCCGTACAGCTTGGACGACGTCATGTCGTACAGCTCCCTGAGGGCCGCTTCATCGGCCAGCGCAACACGGTCAATCAGGGCGATCAAGTGGGTATCCGGGCTTTCTGGTTTCATGGACCTTATTGTCAAGCATTAACCAAATACGCTGAAACCCCTGCAATGGATTCAGCCAGGCAGGCTGCGGGTATACAGCCGTACCCTAAAATCGACGGTTTCGCGGCTTTCGTCCGTGAAGTCCAGCCCTCTTTACTTTCCACCCTTCCAGCCATGACCACCGAAAAAATCGACAACATCAGCGTCGCCACCAAAGCCAGCGTGTACTTCGACGGCAAATGCATCAGCCACGGCATCACTTTTGCCGACGGCAGCAAGAAGTCTGTCGGCGTGATCCTGCCGGCCACACTAACCTTCAGCACCGGCGCCCCAGAAATCATGGAATGCACATCCGGCAGCTGCGAATACAAACTGTCGGGCAGCGATGCGTGGGTGAAATCATCGGCTGGCGAAAAATTCAGCGTGCCTGGCAACTCAAAGTTCGACATCAAGGTCGAAGACGCCGCCGGTTATCACTACATTTGCCACTTCGGCTGATCCGGGCAAGCACATGGCAACCATCCTCCAGAACCTTCCCATCGGCCAGAAAGTCGGCATCGCGTTTTCAGGCGGGCTTGACACCAGCGCAGCCCTGCACTGGATGAAGCTCAAGGGCGCAACCCCTTATGCCTACACCGCCAACCTCGGCCAGCCTGACGAACCCGACTACGACGAGATCCCGCGCAAGGCCATGGAGTACGGCGCTGAAAAAGCCCGCCTGATCGACTGCCGCAGCCAGCTCGCCAACGAAGGCATTGCCGCCCTGCAGGCAGGTGCCTTTCACATCACCACCGCAGGCGTCACCTACTTCAACACCACGCCGCTGGGCCGTGCAGTCACCGGCACCATGCTGGTGTCGGCCATGAAGGAAGACAACGTCAACATCTGGGGCGACGGCAGCACCTTCAAGGGCAATGACATCGAGCGTTTTTACCGCTACGGCCTGCTGACCAACCCCGATCTGAAAATCTACAAGCCCTGGCTTGACCAGCTCTTCATCGACGAACTCGGCGGCCGTGCAGAAATGTCGGCCTTCATGACCAAGGCCGGCTTCGGCTACAAGATGTCGGCTGAAAAGGCCTACAGCACCGACTCCAACATGCTGGGCGCCACGCACGAGGCCAAAGACCTCGAGAGCCTGGGCACCGGCATGAAGATCGTCAACCCCATCATGGGCGTAGCTTTCTGGAAGGACGAGGTCGAGGTCAAGCGCGAAGAAGTCACCGTGCGCTTTGAAGAAGGCCGCCCGGTTGCGCTGAACGGCAAACGTTTTGACGACATGGTCGAACTCATCCTCGAAGCCAACCGCATAGGCGGCCGCCACGGCCTGGGCATGAGCGACCAGATCGAAAACCGCATCATCGAAGCCAAGAGCCGCGGCATCTATGAAGCCCCCGGGCTGGCGCTGCTGTTCATCGCCTACGAGCGCCTGATCACCGGCATCCACAACGAAGACACGATTGAGCAGTACCGCGACAACGGCCGCAAGCTCGGTCGCCTGCTGTACCAGGGCCGCTGGTTCGACAGCCAGGCCATCATGCTGCGCGAAACCGCCCAACGCTGGATCGCCAGCGCCATCACCGGCGAAGTCACCGTCGAGCTGCGCCGCGGCAACGACTATTCCATCCTCAACACCGTATCCGACAACCTGACCTACAAGCCAGAGCGCCTGAGCATGGAAAAGGTTGAGGACGCACCCTTCTCGCCAGCAGACCGCATCGGCCAGCTGACCATGCGCAACCTGGACATTGTGGATACGCGTGAGAAGTTGAGTATTTACTCCAATGCCGGGCTGCTGGAGTTGGGCAAGGGAGATGACTTTTTGAAGCTGGGTAAATAAGTCGGCATAACCCACAAAGATAAAGCCCGCTTTTGCGGGCTTTGTTGTTTCGCCTTGGAGGGCGTCATTGGTCAACGCTCAGCAATGGTTAGAGTAGTTGGCTCAATTAAAAAGCCTCACACGACTTACAAGAAGCGCCTTATTGCGACGCTCACGACAGATGGGCAGCTTATGTCGTCACCGGCGACACGTCAACGAAACGTGTACTCATTTTCAACAAATATCGACATGTTCTGAGATTTTGTCGTTTCTGGCGACATGACTTGCACTACGTGTCGCCAAATATGGATTTAAGAAACAATTAAAGCAATGTGTAATACACAGCGCAAGTATTAAGCCGGCTTGAACAGCAGGCAGATACCAGGAGAATTCAGGCGGTGCGGGTTAAAGGCGCGTCTGCAGGGCCGCAGGAAGTAAAGCAGTCCTTGCGAGCTTGCCCCTCAATCAGTCTGCACTGGAGCGGGGATGAATCCCGGATCAAGTCCGGGATGACATAAGTCCTGACGAAGGGGCAAATCAGTTCACAAAAACAGTATCCCCGGCAGGCTGCGGCGGAATCTTGATCGCGATGGCCTTGACCGGGCCGCTGGTGACCAGCGTTCCGCCATGCGCCGTGCCTTTGGGAATGATGATCAGGCTGCCGGCCTTGAACTCGCGGCGCTCGTTGCCCAGCCACATCGCGCCGCTGCCTTCGATGATGTACTGGATCTCGTCGGTTTTCGGGTGCGTGTGCTTGGCAACGTTGCCGGACTGGATGCCCACGGTTGCGTTGTCGGTGACGATCAGCGCGCGTGCGTTCATTTCCGCATTCGGCGTGGTCGGAAGATCAGCATGCTTCAGCGCCATCAGGTCGATCACCATGGGGGCCAGCGGCGCGGCCTGGGCGTGTGCGTCGGACACAGCGTGCTGCAGGAAGGGGGAAGCTGCGACTCCGGTTATGAATGCAGCAGCGATTGCGAGAGAAATGCGTGTCGACATGGGGGTCTCCTCCGTTGTAGCGAAAAGTCGCTGTCAGAGTTTGCCAGCCGCCGCAGGTTTGCCATCGCGAACAAACCCTCGAACCCAGCCCCCAAAAGCTCCTAAACCACCACAGGCTCATGCTCCAGCAGGATGCCGAAGCGTTCATACACGCTGGTTTGTATGGCCTTGGCCAGGGTCATCACCTCGCCGCCCGTGACGGGGTGCTCACGCCCGCCCCGGTTGACCAGCACCAGCGCATGGCGCTCATGTACGCCGGCGTTGCCGATTGATTTGCCCTTCCAGCCGCAGGCATCAATCAGCCAGCCAGCCGCGAGCTTGATGGAGCCGTCGTCCAGCGGGTAATGAACAATCTTGGGCTCGCGCTGGATGATGTCGGCGCACTGCTCGTTTGAGACCGTCGGGTTCTTGAAAAAACTGCCTGCGTTGCCAATCACCTGCGGGTCGGGCAGCTTGGTGCGGCGGATGTCGCAGATCCAGTCGAAGATTTGCTGTGCAGTGGGCGCGCCGCCGCCAGGAATGGGCGACTGGGCCATTTTTTTCTCGATGTCGGCATAGCCCAGCACCGGCTTCCAGTTTTTGGGCAGTGCAAAGCGCACTTTGGTGATGAGCGCCTTGTCGGCCAGGCCAAAGCCCGGGTTGCCTGCGCTGGCGGCCGCATCACCGGCAGAGCTTTTGTGTTTGAAGACGGAGTCGCGATAACCAAAGGCGCACTGGGCGGCATTGAGCGTAAAACTTTGGCCCGTGGTGAGGTCTATCGCGTCAAGCTCAAGGAAACGGTCCTGCAGTTCGACGCCATAAGCGCCAATGTTCTGCACCGGCGATGCGCCCACGGTGCCAGGTATCAGCGCCAGGTTTTCAAGGCCGGGATAGCCGTTTTGAAGCGTCCAGGCGACCAGTTCATGCCAGCTTTCACCGGCGCCGGCCTCGATGATCCAGGCTTTGGCGGTCTCGCTGTGCAGGCGCTTGCCGGGAATCTCGATTTTCAGCACCAGCGGCTTCACATCACCGGTCAGCACGATGTTGCTGCCGCCCCCCAGGACGAATTTGGGCAGGGTTCTCAGCGCCGGGTCGGCCAGCACGGCTGCGATATCGGCCTCAGAGGCGATACGCACCATGGACAGGGCTTTGGCCACAATGCCGAAGGTGTTGGAAAACTGGAGTGGGACATTTTTCTCGACTAACATCAGTGGGATTGTCTCATTCACCCACCCCTGAAAAGCCCCCACACCATGCCTTCTTTTGACACTGTGCTTGAAGCCGACCTGGTCAAGGTCAAGAACGCGGTTGAAAACACCGCGAAAGAGATAGGCACACGATTTGACTTCAAGGGCACCTCTGCCTCCATCGAGCTCAAGGACAAGGAAATCATCCTGATCGGCGACAGCGATTTCCAGCTGGAGCAGATCACCGACGTGCTGCGCAACAAGCTGACCAAGGCTGCGGTTGACGTGCGTTTCCTCGATGTCGGCAAGGTCGAGAAGATTGGCGGCGACAAGGTCAAGCAGATTGCCAAGGTGCGCAACGGCATCGAGTCAGAACTGGCCAAGAAGATCCAGACCCTGATCAAGGGCAGCAAGGTGAAGGTGCAGGCTTCCATACAGGAAGAAAAAGTACGCGTCACCGGCGCCAAGCGCGATGACCTGCAGTCGGCCATGGCACTCATTCGCGCCGAGAACAACGACTTTCCGCTGAGTTTCAACAACTTCAGGGACTGAGCCTGATGGCTTTTTGCCTGCGCCTGCCGCATCTGTTTGCCCTGGCGACAGCCATGCTGCTGGCGCAGGGCCCGGCAAGCGCTCAGGCATCCGCTGAATCTGTCGCATTGGCCGGCATGCTGGGCAACCGGGCGCTTCTGGTGGTCAATGGCAGCCCGCCCAAAACGGTGGCTGCAGGCGACACGCACCAGGGCGTGAGGGTGATTTCGACCAGCGGCGACCAGGCCGTTATTGAACAGTCCGGCAAACGCATCACGTTGCGCGTGGGCGATGCGCCCGTCAGCATGGGTGGCAACAGTGGTGGTGGCGCCAGGGGCAACCGCATCGTGTTGCCGGCCGGCCAGGGTGGCCACTTCTTTGCGGCAGGCAGTGTCAACGGCAAGGCCGCGCAGTTCATGGTTGATACCGGTGCGACGGCGATTGCCATGAGCCATGCCGATGCCGAGCGCGCCGGCATCAATTACAAAAACGGCCAGCAGACACATGTGGGTACGGCCAATGGAACCGTGCCGGCCTATCGCATCAAACTTGATTCAGTGCGTATAGGCGATGTGGAGATCTTCGGGGTTGATGCGCTGGTGGTCCCGAACAGCATGCCCTACATGCTGCTGGGCAACAGCTTCCTGTCACGCTTCCAGATGACGCGTGACAACGACCAGATGACGTTGACCCGGCGGTATTAAGGCTACTTCGCGCTCTTCCTGCCAAAACCGAGCTTTGACTCGGTTCCGTTCATCAGCTTGTTGATGTTTTCCCTGTGCTTGATGACCAGCACCATCGCCATGAGGAAAATCACCAGCATGATGCTGCGATCGACATACCAGGGACCGCGGTCGCCCATCAGATAAAACAGCGGCGCAAGGCAGGCCGCAGCCATCGACGCCAAAGACGAATAGCGCCAGAACCAGGCGATCACAATCCAGGCAACAAGCGTCGCCAGACCCAGCAGCCAGTCAATGCCCAGCAGGGCGCCCGCAGCGGTCGCCACACCCTTGCCGCCCTTGAAGCCAAAAAAGATGGGGAACAGGTGGCCGATAAAAGCCGCAAAGGCCACAGCGGCCAGGGTGGCGTCTGTCAGCCCAAAGTCGGCACCAAACCATTTGACAAGCACAACCGGCAGCCACCCCTTCAGGCCATCCAGCAGCAGCGTGGCAATCGCCGCCTTCTTGCTGCCCGAGCGCAGCACATTCGTGGCGCCGGGGTTTTTGCTGCCGTAGCTGCGCGGGTCCTTCAGGCCCATCACGCGGCTGACGATGACCGCAAACGACAGTGACCCGAGCAGGTAGGCCAGCAGCACCGCAATGCCTGAGTACAGATATTCCAAAACCAATCTCCTGTTTTTATGATCTGCGGGCTGGCTTATTCCGCCAGCGCGCACTGCACCGATTTTGCACCCAGTAGCGTGACACAGACCTGTGGATCAATCCCCACCAGGTAACCACGCCTGCCGCCGTTGATGCAAATTTTAGGCAATGCGAGGATGGATTCTTCGATGTAGACCGGCATCTCGCGGCGGGTACCGAAAGGCGAGGTGCCGCCGACCAGGTAACCGCTGTGGCGATTCGCCACCTCGGGCTTGCAGGGCTCGACGGACTTGGCGCCTATCTGCCGCGCCAGGTTTTTGGTCGACACCTTGCGGTTGCCGTGCATCAGCACCAGCAGAGGTCTGGCATCCTGGTCCTGCATCACCAGCGTTTTCACGACGGTGAAGGGGTCGAACCCCAGCACCTCGGCGCTGTGCTGGGCACCGCCGTGTTCGAGGTATTCGTAAGGGTGCTCGGTGAACGCTACCTTGTTGGCCTTCAATAACTGCGTGGCCGGTGTCTCAGAAACGTGTTCTTTTTTGCTCATGGAACCTCTTCGCAAGGGTCGGCGCGGAACCGGCTTTGCCGGGCCGCAGCGGACGCCCCCTGGGGGGCAGCGCCGAAGGCGCTTCGGGGGAGAGCCATCTCTAGAGCGCGGGGTCCCGCAGCTCCCAGCGGATTTTGTCGATCTCAGCCAACACTTCCGGCGACAGCTTGGTGCCCCATGCATCCAGGTCTTCGTCGAGCTGGGCCACGCTGGTCACGCCAATGATGGTGCTGGCGACCTGCCACTTGGTGTAGCAGAAGGCCAGTGCCAGCTTCGTCGGTGTCATGCCGTTATCAAGCGCGAGCTTGTTGTAGCGGCGTGCCGCAGCCAGCGCTTCGGGCCGGCCCCAGCGCTGCTTGCGTACCGATTCGAACTTGCCGATGCGGGCGTCTTTGGGTGCGTCCGGGCCTTCGGTGCCTGACTTGTCGTATTTGCCGGTCAGCAGGCCAAAACCCAGCGGTGAATAGGCCAGCAGCGACACACCCAGGCGATACATGCTTTCATCAAGACCGTTTTCGTAAGCGCGGTTGACCAGGCAATAGGGGTTCTGCACCGTGGCCACACGCGGCAGGCCGTGCAGTTCGGCCAAACGCACAAACTCATGCACGCCGTAAGGCGACTCGTTGGACAGGCCAATGGCGCGCACCTTGCCGGCCTTGACCAGCTTGCCCAGCGCTTCAAGCTGCGCGTGGATGGGCGTGACGTCCTTGTTGTCTTTGGCGGGGTCAAAGTACACGGCGCCGAATGAGGGCACGTGGCGCACTGGCCAGTGGATCTGGTAGAGGTCGATGACATCGGTCTTCAGCCGTTTCAGGCTGTCGTTGCAGGCCGCTTCAAAATCCGCCGGCGTGACGTTGGCGCTGCCATTGCGCACCCAGGCCATGCCGCGTGAGGGGCCGGCAATCTTGGTGGCCAGCACAATCCTGCTGCGCGCCGACGGGTTTTTGGCAAACCAGTTGCCGATGATGGTTTCGGTGGCGCCGAAGGTTTCTGCGCGCGTGGGCACCGAATACATTTCTGCCGTATCCATGAAGTTGACGCCGCGCTCGAGCGAGCGGTCAAGAATGGCGTGCGCCGTCTGCTCGTTGACCTGCTCACCGAAGGTCATGGTGCCGAGGCAGATGGGTGTGACCTGCAGCTCACTCTGGCCGAGCTGGACTTTGTTCATGGGTGTCATGGTTAGGGTATGAGGGTATGAGGGTATGAGTGTGGAGAGGGGCTGCCATCTGGAAGGCGCGAAGCTGACAAGTTTATCGGCTGAATGCCATCGGTGCAGGGGTGTGGGCGTTCAGGCAAATCAGCCATTACCTTACAGACACATATACGGCCCACAATTAATCTTGCGAAGTTCGATAACAAATCGATAACAAGAGCGGCTGGCGAACATGCAAATGAGCTGCACAGCCACACAAACCCTGATCTCAAGGAGTAAATCAATGAAAACAATCACCACCACCCTCACCTGCGTTGCACTGTCAGTCGGCATCCTGTCCGGCTGCGCCAACATGAGCGAAACCCAGCGCGGCACCGCGCAGGGCGCCGGCATTGGCGCTGTTGCAGGCACCGTCCTCGGCGCAGCAGTCGGCGGCCGCAATGGTGCAGTCGCTGGCGCGGTTCTCGGTGGCGCTGCAGGCGCAGTGGGCGGCAATATCTGGTCGCAGCGCATGCAAAACCAGAAGCTCGCCATGGAACAGGCCACCGCCGGCACCGGCGTTGCAGTGACCCAGACCACCGACAACCGCCTGAAGCTGGACATCCCCAGCGACATCTCGTTTGACACCGGCCGCTCGGGCATCAAGACCAACTTTGCGCCCATCCTGAACCAGTTCGCCACCAGCCTGAACCAGAACCCGGCATCCACCGTGACCATCATCGGCCACACCGACAACACCGGTTCTGACGCCATCAACAACCCGCTGTCGGTCGAGCGTGCAAACGCCACGCGTGACTACCTGATCAGCCGCGGTGTGGCTGGCCAGCGCATTGGCACAGACGGCCGCGGTTCACGTGAACCGATTGCCGACAACGCGACGCAAGCCGGCCGCGACAAGAATCGCCGCGTGGAAATCTATGTTGCAGAACAGGTAGCAGCCCGGTAAATAGGCACACCCCTGCCGGCGCTCACTGCGTGTAGCGCCACCTCCCCTTGAAGCTCCGGCACACCCCTGTCGGACGCTCACTTCGTGTAGCGCCTTCTCCCCTTGCAGGGGACCGCACCAGCGGCCTGGCAAAGCCAGTTCCGCGGTGCGTACCGGCCTTTAGGGAGGGGTTTTAACGTATACGGCAAATTTTTGCCGCATACGTTAAAAATAACTCAAATGTTAATATGGAACTTAACATTTAACCATCACCAAAGGTCCAGACCGCCGTTTTTGGCTTGGAAACGCTAAAAAAAGGCCTTTTTCATGCATCGAATCGGCTGCAGGCCAATGAATACGAGCGTGAGCAGCTACTGAATCAATAGCATCCCAACACCAGTGACTGGTTAGGGCGTCGCCTGAAGCGCCTTGAAACGCTCTTCTTCCTGCAGCCGCAGCACCCGCCTCTGCACCTTGCCAGTCGTCGTCATCGGCAGCGCATCAATAAATTCGATCTCCTTGGGGTACTCATAGGGTGCCAGCATGGTTTTGACGTGGATTTGCAGCCTTTCGGTCAGGTCACGGTCAAACTGTTCCCTTGAGCCCATCCAGCGTTCACGTGCAGCCAGCACATCGGGCGCCAGCACCACATAGGCCTTGACCACCGCGCCGCGCTCGCGGTCGGGCTTGGGCACCACGGCGGCGTTGGCCACGGCTTCGTGCTTGACCAGGCAGTTCTCGATCTCGCCCGGGCCTATGCGGTAGCCCGCTGCCTTGAAGACATCATCAGCCCGGCCCTCGTACCAGAGATAACCGTCTGCATCGCGTTTGGCCAGGTCGCCGGTACGGCACCAGTCACCAGTGAACTTGCCGTCTGTTGCAGCGATGTTCTTCCAGTAGCCCAGAAAGAAGATCGGGTCGGCATCGCCGTGAATGTCGAAACGGTTGACCGCCACATCACCGGGCACGCCCACCGCACATTCCCGCCCTTGCTCGTCAATCACCGCCACACGGTGGCCGGGGTAGCCCTTGCCCATGCTGCCGGGCCGGGCGGGCCACATGGCAGAACAATTGCCCACGACGTAATTGATCTCGGTCTGGCCGAACATCTCGTTGACAGTCACGCCGAGCTGCTTGCGGCAGTAGTCGAAGACCGCATCGCCCACGGCCTCGCCGGCGCTCATGATGCCCTGCAGCTTGAGCTTGAAATGTTTGCCCGGCTGGGGGTAGGCCTTCATCATGGCTTTCAGCGCAGTCGGGAACAAAAAGGTGTGCGTCACGCCGTGCTGCTGCATCAGGCTGAAGGCCAGCTCGGGGCTGAAGCGGCCATTGAAGGCGACGATGGGCCGGCCGAAATACAAGGTCGGCAGCAAGGCGTCCATCAGCCCTCCCGTCCAGGCCCAGTCTGCGGGGGACCAAAACACTGACGTGTTTTGTTCCTCCTCCCTGGGCTTTGCCCTTTTTGTGCTCGCCCCCACCCCAGCCCTCCCCCGCGCGGGGGAGGGAGCTTTGGAGCCGGGATAAGGATCAAAGCCAAACCAGTTCTGGCTGCAGACGAAACCCGGCAGGTTGCCAATCAGCGCGCGGTGCGGAATCAGGGCGCCCTTGGGCGGGCCTGTGGTGCCGCTGGTGTAGATCAGCACTGCCGCCTCTTCGGCCTTGGTCACCGCAGCTGTGAAGGCGCGGTGGTAATCGAGGTTGAGGTCAAGGTCACCCTGGCCCCGGGAGCTGCCCGCCGCCAGCACACGCCTGAGCATGGGGCAGTCGCCGCGCACGGCCTTGATGCTGGTTATGCTGCTTTCATCGCAGATCGCAACAACCGCGCCGCTGTCGTGCAGGCGAAACTGCAGAGCCTCCGGCCCGAACAGCATGGACAGCGGCATGGCCACCGCGCCCATCTGCAGCACGGCCATATAGGCCACAGCCGTTTCAAAACGCTGCGGCATGACGATGGCCACGCGGTCGCCACGCTGCACGCCCAGGCCCTGCAGGGTGTGGCTCAGCGCATCTGCCGCCTGCTTGAGCGCCAGGTAGCTGTAGCTGGCAGGGCCAGTGCCGGGTTGATGAACACGTATCGCCACTTTGCGTGCAGCATCGCCAGCACGTGCCCAGCGGCTGCAGCAGACTTCGGCGATGTTGAAGTTCTCATCTACCTGCCAGCGGAAGTTGCTGTGCACTGTGGTGTAGGGGTCAGTTTGTGTTTTGTCCCGGGCTTGACTGCGCAGGGAGTCGTGTCTCTTTATCATTGGAACTTGTCCGTGAGTAATTTGGGGTCGCGTTGAGGTGCAATCGGGATGAATTGGCTACCAACATCTCGCCACATGGGCTCATGCCCATGCAAGAGATTTGGTAGCCAAGTCGCCCGATTTCACCTCAACCCGCAGGGCAAGCTGATGTTCGGGCGATCTGCGTTGTTGCAAAATCGGGCCATGCATGAGCATTGCCCTGGATTTTGCGCCTAGCAGCTCATCCCGAACATCAGCTTGCGCGGCCCCAAATTACTCACGGACAAGTTCCACTCAATGTACAAAGAAAAACGGCCCCACCGCAGCGAGTTTGTCCCTATACGCGGGCTCGATTACCACGTCCGCATCTGGGAGGGCGCTGATGCGAAGGCCCGGCAACTGCCGCCACTGGTTTTAGCCCACGGCTGGATGGATGTGGGGGCGTCTTACCAGTTCATGGTCGATGCCCTGTCAGACGATTTTGCAGATGGCCGAACCATCATTGCCCACGACTGGCGCGGTTTCGGCTTGACCAAAGGCGCAAAGGAAGGCGCCCAGCCCGACAACTACTGGTATGCGGACTACTACGCCGACCTTGATTTTTTGCTGGACCACTATTCACCGGGCCAGCCGGTTGACCTGCTGGGCCACAGCATGGGCGGCAACGCCGTCATGAGCTACGCGGGGATTCGGCCAACCCGCATTCGCAAGCTGATCAACCTCGAAGGTTTCGGCCAGCCGCCGGCAAAACCCGCAGACGCGCCCTCGCGATATGCCAAATGGATTGACGAGATCAAGGCACAGCAGCGTGGCGAGATCAGCCTCAAGACATATGAAGGCCTGGAAGGCGTGGCAAGACGCCTGATGAAAACCAACCCCCGCCTGTCTGCCGACAAGGCCAGCTGGCTGGCCAGCCACTGGGCGCAACCTGCCAGCGACGGCCAGTGGGCCATCCTGGGCGACCCGGCGCACAAGATAGTGAGCGCAAACCTCTACCGGGTCGAGGAAACGCTGGCGCTGTATGCCCGCATCACCGCGCCGCTGCTGGCCGTTGAGGCGTCCGACGACTCACTGGGCAAGTGGTTTAAAGGCGTTTATTCGCTGGCCGACTACCACGAGCGCCTCAAACACGTACCGCAAGCCACGGTCACGGTGGTGCAGGACGCAGGCCACATGCTGCACCACGACCAGCCGGAGCAACTGGCGCGACTCATTGAAGACTTCCTTGGTCCGGATCTGTAAGCTTTCGCCTACACAGGAACACGGAGGGTTCGGGCACACTTGAAGGTTTTTGCAGTGCATGCGCAAATAGCGGAGACCACATGACCGGGCCAGCCTCGATAGACCAGGACAACTTCAAAAGAATCCTCAAACGCAATGTGAGCCTGCCGCTGGTCATAGGCGGCCTCAGCGCGGCCCTTTTTGTGGGCCTCATCTTCTACCTGCTGTCTACCCTTAACTGGGTCGACCACTCCCAGCGTGTCATCAGCAATGCCAACGAGGTGGCCAAGCTCACCTCGGACATGGAAACCGGCATGCGCGGCTTCCTGATCACCGGCGACGAAACCTTTCTGCAGCCCTACGACATTGCAAAATCGCGCATACAGCGCGAGGTGGCCGGCGTGACCGAACTTGTCGGCGACAACCCGCCCCAGGTCGCCCGCATGAAGCGCATAT
This sequence comes from Pseudomonadota bacterium, assembly GCA_040388905.1. Classification (GTDB taxonomy): domain Bacteria; phylum Pseudomonadota; class Gammaproteobacteria; order Burkholderiales; family Burkholderiaceae_C; genus Polaromonas. Next base: position 7,942 of record JAZKAY010000028.1, on the reverse strand, counting down.
CGGACCTGCAAACCCAGTGGATGGCCTTTGCGCAGGAGATGATCCAGCTCAAGCGCGGCAAGATGGGCTTCGAGGATGCCGTGCGCAACGGGCGCGGCAAAGCCATCACCGACGAAATCCGGCGCGAAACAACATCTTTCATTGCCGTCGAGCAGCGCCTGCTGACCGAGCGCACGGCAGAGGCGCGCAGCACCACGCTGTGGAGCGTCGTCGCTTACCTGGTGTTCACGCTGGGCGTCAGCGGCCTGCTGGCTTTCTTCGGCCGGCGTGAACTGCTCAGGCTGTCGAACACTTACGGCGAAGCGCTTCAAAAGCAGGCCGAAGACGCGCTGGTGCTGGAAGAGCAGGCCTGGCTGCGCACCGGCCAGACGCAGCTGGCAGAACACATGATCGGCCAGCAACTGCTGGGTGCCCTGGGCCGCGCCGTGCTGGGCTTTCTGGCGCAGTACCTCAAGGTCGACGTAGCTGCGGCCTATGTGCGTGAAGACGACGGCACGCTGAACCGTATCGCAACTTACGGGTTCGGCAAGGACATCGAAAACTCCACACATTCTCTGGGCAACGGCGAAAGCCTTGCCGGGCAGGCGGCGCTTGAAAACCGCGTGCTGCAGCTCGACCAGTTGCCTGTGGGCTATCTCACCGTCAATTCCGGCCTGGGCCAGGCCGCACCACGCCACGTCATCATCGTGCCCGTAAGCCACGATGGCCAGGTGAACGGCTTGGTCGAGATGGGTTTCCTGCGCCCGCTCGACAAGCGGGACACGGAGTTTGTCAAACTCGTGGCGGGCAGCATAGGCACCTCCATCCACACCGCGCTGTACCGCCAGCGCCTGCAGGACCTGCTGGCCGAAACCCAGCAGCTCAATGAAGAACTGCAGGTACAGCAGGAAGAACTGCGCACCGCCAACGAAGAGCTTGAAGAGCAGTCACGCGTGCTCAAGGAATCACAGGCCAACCTTGAAAACCAGCAGGCCGAACTTGAGCAGACCAATGTGCAGCTGGGCGAGCAGGCCCTGGCGCTGGACCAGAAAAACGCGGCACTGAACCATGCCCAGACACAGCTTGAGCAGCGTGCCGACGAACTCACACGCGCCAGCCGCTACAAGTCGGAGTTTCTGGCCAATATGTCGCACGAGCTGCGCACGCCGCTCAACAGCTCGCTCATCCTGGCCAAACTGCTGGCCGACAACAGCAAGGGCAACCTCAACGAGGAGCAGATCAAGTTTGCGCAGTCGATCTACTCCGCAGGCAACGACCTGCTCAACCTGATCAACGACATCCTCGACATCTCCAAGGTCGAGGCCGGCAAGCTGGAACTCTCACCCGAGAACATCACCGTCGGCAAGCTCGTCGATTCGCTGAAAAACACCTTTGAGCCGCTGGCAGGCCAGAAAAAGCTCAACTTCGAGGTTCATATCGATGCGGCAACACCGGCATCCATCTACACAGACCGCCAGCGCGTGGAGCAGATCCTCAAGAACCTGCTGTCCAACGCCATCAAGTTCACGGAGGCCGGCACGGTCAGCCTCACGGTGGGCGAACAGGTCGGCGGTTATGTGTCGTTCAAGGTGAAGGATTCAGGCATAGGCATACGAGACGACCAGCAGCAGCTTATTTTTGATGCCTTCCGCCAGGCCGACGGCACCACCAGCCGGCGTTATGGCGGCACCGGCCTGGGCCTGTCGATTTCGCGCGACCTCACCACCCTGCTGGGCGGCTCCATCACGGTTGAAAGCGCAGAAGGCAAGGGCAGCACCTTCACCCTGCTGCTCCCCTACAACTGGAGCAGGCCCCAGGGCAATGCGACTCCGGCGCGGGCTGAAGCGCCTGCAATGCCCGCACCCGCGAGCGCGCCTGCGGCGAGCAAACCGCTGCCCGTCGCGCTGCCCGCCTTTGCGGATGACAGGCACCTGCCCCTCAAGCGCCGCCTGGTGCTGGTGATTGAAGATGACAGCACCTTTGCGCAAATCCTTTACGACCTGTCGCATGAACTGCAGTTCAGCTGCCTCGTAGCGCACAGTGCCGAAGACGGTTTTGCGCTGGCCAGCCAGTTCGTGCCGCAGGCCATTCTTCTCGACATGGGCCTGCCCGACCAGTCCGGCCTCTCGGTGTTGCAGCGCCTGAAAGAAAACGCGCAGACCCGGCACATCCCGGTGCACGTCATCTCTGGGCAGGACCGGAGTGCGGCCGCCCTGCAGATGGGCGCCATCGGTTACGCCACCAAACCCACCACACGCGAACAGCTCAAGGAGGTCTTCAAAAAGCTGGAAGACAAGCTGACGCAAAAGGTCAAGAAGGTCTTGCTGGTTGAAGACGACGACCTGCAGCGCCAGAGCGTGACGCACCTGATTTCTGACGATGACGTCGAGATCACCGCCGTCGCCACAGGCACCGAAGCGCTGGCGCTGCTGGCCAACACCATCTTCGACTGCATGATCATCGACCTCAAGCTGCCGGACATCCAGGGCAGCGAGTTGCTCCAGCGCATGTCGACCGAAGACATCTGCTCCTTCCCGCCCGTCATCGTCTACACCGGTCGCAACCTGACGCGTGACGAAGAAGCCGACCTGCTGAAATACTCACGCTCCATCATCATCAAGGGCGCACGCTCACCAGAGCGCCTGCTCGATGAGGTCACGCTGTTTTTGCACAAGGTTGAATCAGAGCTGTCGGCGGAGCGTCAAACCATGCTCAAGACGGCACGCAGCCGTGACCGGGTGTTTGAAGGCCGCAAGATTTTGCTGGTCGATGATGATGTGCGCAACATCTTTGCCCTGACCAGCGCGCTGGAACAAAAGGGCGTGCAGGTCGAGATTGGCCGCAACGGATTTGAGGCCATCAGCAAGCTTGATGAGGTGAGCGACATCGACCTGGTGCTGATGGACATCATGATGCCCGGCATGGACGGGCTGGAAGCCACGCGCCGCATCCGCAAGGACCCGCGCTTCCAGAAACTGCCCATCATTGCCGTGACAGCCAAGGCCATGAAGGACGACCAGGAGCAGTGCCTCAAAGCCGGCACCAACGACTACCTGGCCAAGCCCATAGACCTTGACAGGCTGTTCTCGCTGCTGCGCGTGTGGATGCCCAGCCTGGAACGGCTTTGAACGTGCTTGAGCGCTTTTGAACATGCCGACTGAAAAGCCATCACCAGTGCCCACGCATGCGGGGGATGCACAGGCCTCCAGCGTGGCGATTGAACTGCGCCTCCTGATGGAGGCCATCTACCTGCGCTACAGCTACGACTTCAGGGACTATGCAGGTGCATCGCAAAAGCGCCGCGTGTTGCATGCGCTGGCGCAGTTCGACTGCCCGACGATTTCAGAACTGCAGTCGCGCATCCTGCATGACCCGGCCATGTTCACGCAGCTTCTGCAGTACCTGACGATTCCGGTCAGCGAAATGTTTCGCGACCCGACCTTCTTTCTCGCATTGCGCGAACAGGTGATCCCCCGCCTGGCCACCTACCCGTCGATCAAGGTGTGGATAGCCGGCTGCAGCACGGGTGAAGAGGTGTATTCACTGGCCATATTGCTCAGGGAAGAAGGCCTGCTCGACCGGTCGCTGATTTACGCGACCGACATCAACCCGACCTCGCTCGACAAGGCCAGGCAGGGCATATTCCCCCTGGCAAGCATCAAGGACCACACCCTCAACTACCAGAAGGCTGGCGGCAAAAAGGCATTTTCCGACTACTACACGGCGGCTTACAACGCAGCGGTTTTTGACAAGACGCTGCGCGAGAACATCACCTTTGCCGATCACAGCCTGGCGACCGACAGCGTGTTTTCTGAAACCCAGCTGGTGCTGTGCCGCAATGTGCTGATCTACTTCAACAAGGCCCTGCAGGACCGCGCCTTCGGGTTGTTCCACGAGTCGCTGAGCCACCGCGGTTTTCTGGGGCTGGGCAGCAAGGAAAGCATCGATTTTTCGTCGTATGCGACCCGCTTTGAAGCGCTCGACAAGCCCGAGCGCATCTTCCGCAAGCGATAGATGGCCAGCAAGACGATGAGCAGTATTGCGGACAGTATGGACAGCATCACGGCCGCCATCGCCGGGCGGCGGTTTGAGGCCATTGTCATTGGCGCATCCGCTGGCGGCGTGAACGCCCTGCTGGGCCTGCTGTCTGCCTTGCCCGACAACTTCCGCTTGCCGATAGTGGCAGTGCTTCACTTGCCGGATGACCGCGAAAGCCGGCTTGCGGAAATATTCCAGACCCGCTCGCCGATTGCCGTGCGTGAGGCTGCGGACAAGGCGAGTGTGGAGCCGGCAACCATTTATTTTGCCGGCGCGGGCTATCACCTGTCGATTGAGCATGACCGCAGCTTCTCCCTAAGCGGTGAGGAGCCGGTTAATTTCTCCCGCCCATCGATAGACATCCTGATGGAATCTGCAGCCGATGTTTACGGCGAAGCACTGGTCGGCATTCTGCTCACCGGTGCCAACTACGACGGTGCGAGCGGAATGGCCAGCATCCGCGAAAAAGGCGGGCTGACCGTGGTGCAGGACCCTGAAGAAGCCCAGGTCGCCACCATGCCGGAAGCCGCCATCAAGAAATTGCACCCCGATCTCATCCTCCGGCTGGACGCCATACGCCAGCTCATCCTCCAAATGGATAAAAACTCATGAACGACAAGCGCGCCAACATCCTCATCGTTGACGACCTGCCCGAGAACCTGCTTGCACTCGATGCCCTGATACGTCAGGAAGACCGCACCATCTACCAGGCATCGTGCGGCGAAGACGCGCTGGCCCTGCTGCTCGACAACGAATTCGCCATGGCGATTCTTGACGTGCAAATGCCGGGCATGAACGGCTTCGAGCTGGCAGAGCTCATGCGCGGCACCGAAAAAACGCGCCACATCCCCATCGTGTTTGTGAGCGCGGCTGGCAAAGAGCTCAACTATGCCTTCAAGGGCTATGAAACCGGCGCGGTCGACTTCCTTTACAAACCGCTGGACATAGACGCTGTCAGGAGCAAGGTCAATGTGTTTGTCGAACTGTACAAACAGCGTATTGAGACCCGCAGGCAGGTTGAAGCCCTTGAAAAAAGCCGGCAGGAGCAGGAGGTGCTGCTGCGTGAGCTGCAGGTGACGCAGGGCGAACTGCAAAATGCCGTGCGCATGCGTGACGACTTCATGTCCATGGTGGCGCACGAGCTGCGCACACCGCTGAACACGCTGTTTCTTGAAGCGCAGCTGCGCAAGATGCAGCTTGACCGGGGCAACACCGCCGTATTTGATGCGGCCTACCTGCAAAAAATGGTCGCACGCGACCAGCGACAGATACAAAGCATGGTCCGGTTGATTGACGACATGCTGGATGTCTCGCGCATCAGCAGCAACCGCCTGTCGATTCGCCCCAGCAAGGTGGAACTGCAGACCCTGCTGACCAAGGTGGTGGCAAACCTCTCCAACCAGGCGAGCGCAGCAGGCACGACCATCACGCTGGAGCCGGGCGCCGAAGCCACCGGCATCTGGGATGAATTCCGGATTGAGCAGGTCGTGATCAACCTGCTCACGAATGCCTTGCGCTACGGCAAGGGCAAACCGGTGCATGTGAGCACCAAAAACACGGCTGACGGTGTGCGCATCAAGGTCCGCGACCAGGGCATGGGCATTTCTGAAGAAGACCAGAAACGCATTTTTGAGCAGTTTGAGCGCGCCAATGGCAATGACGGCACAGGCGGTCTTGGCCTGGGCCTTTTCATCACCCGGCAGCTGGTGGAGGCCCATGGCGGGCAGATCAGCGTCGAGAGCCGCCAGGGCGAAGGCGCGACCTTCATCGTCACCCTGCCCCTGCAGGCGCCTGAAACAGTCGCATAAGCCTGTAACCCTTTCTGGAACTGCGGCCTCAGGGCATGAGAAAATGGTGTATTCCCCAGAACTCACAGGACACCTTTCTCATGGACGCAGAACACATCAACACCATCGGCAACCAGCTCGCGGACCTGAGCACCCGGGTCAATGAACTTCGGGGGTATCTTTGACTACCCTGCCAAAGAACGAAAACTGAACGAAGTCAACGCCGCACTCGAAGACCCCAAGGTCTGGGACAACCCCAAGCGCGCACAGGAACTCGGCAAGGAAAAAAAGTCACTTGAAGACGTGGTTCACGTCATCGACCGCCTGACATCGGAGCTGGCCGACAACACCGAGCTCTTCGAGATGTCGAAAGAAGAAGGCGACGAAGCCGGCATGCAGGCCATCGAGGGCGAAGCCGCGCAGGTGGCCACTGAAGTCGAAAAAATGGAATTCCGCCGGATGTTCAACAACCCGGCCGATCCCCTGCCCTGCTTCCTGGACATCCAGGCCGGTGCTGGCGGTACCGAAGCCTGCGACTGGGCCAGCATGCTGCTGCGCCAGTACCTCAAGTATGCAGAACGCAAGGGCTTCAAGACCACGATTGAAGACGAAACGCCGGGCGACACCGCTGGCATCAAGGGCGCGACCATCAAGATCGAAGGTGAATACGCCTTTGGCCTGCTGCGCACCGAAACCGGCGTGCACCGCCTGGTGCGCAAATCGCCGTTTGACTCGTCGGGCGGCCGCCACACATCGTTTGCGTCGGTATTTGTCTACCCCGAGATTGACGATTCCATCGAAATCGAGATCAACCCCGCAGATGTGCGTACCGACACCTTCCGTGCCAGCGGCGCGGGCGGCCAGCACATCAACAAGACCGATTCAGCCGTGCGCCTGACCCACATCCCCACCGGCATCGTGGTGCAGTGCCAGGACGGCCGCAGCCAGCACAGCAACCGCGATGTGGCATGGAAGCGCCTGCGTTCACGCCTGTACGACTTTGAGTTGCGCAAGCAGCAGGAAGCGCAGCAAAAGCTGGAAGACACCAAGACCGATGTGGGCTGGGGCCACCAGATCCGCAGTTATGTGCTGGACAACAGCCGCATCAAGGATTTGCGCACCAACTACGAGACGTCTGCCACGCAGAAGGTGCTTGATGGCGACCTTGACCAGTTTATTGAAGCGTCCCTGAAGCAGGGCGTGTAAGCGGCATCTCGCCAACAGCAGTCAGCAGCATCCGCCGCGAAAACAGATATTCAGGAAATCACCATGTTGCAAAAGATAGATGCCAGTGGCGCCGGGCAAACCCCGTCGGTCACCATCAACCGCGCCGACTACACACCGCCGGCTTACTGGATAGACACGGTCGAACTGTGTTTTGACCTGGACGCCACCAAGACCCGCGTGCTCAACAAGATGAAGCTGCGCCGCAACGCAGACCTGCCGGTGCAGCCGCTGAAGCTTGATGGCGATGAACTGAACCTGGCGCGTGTGCTGGTCAATGGCCAGGGCACGTCTTTCCGCATGGAAGGCAGCCAGCTGGTGCTGGACAACCTGCCGGACGAGTTCGAGCTGGAGATTTTTACCACCACCAACCCGTCGAAGAACACCAAGCTGATGGGCCTCTACGTCAGCAATGATTCCTTCTTTACGCAGTGTGAGGCAGAAGGTTTCAGGCGCATCACCTACTTCCTGGACCGCCCGGACGTCATGGCCATGTACACGGTCACCTTGCGTGCCGACAAGGCCAAGTACCCGGTGCTGCTGTCTAACGGCAACCTGGTTGACAGTGGTGACCTTGCTGGACCTGACAATGTAGGCCGCCACTTTGCAAAATGGGTTGACCCGCACAAGAAGCCGAGCTACCTGTTCGCACTGGTGGCAGGCCAACTGGTGTGCCGTGAGCAGCGCATCACCTCACGTGCCGGCAACGAGCACACGCTGCAGGTCTATGTGCGCCCCGGCGACCTCGACAAGACCGAGCACGCCATGGTGTCGCTGATGCACTCCGTCGCATGGGACGAAGCACGTTTCGGCCTTAGCCTTGATCTTGAACGTTTCATGATAGTTGCCACCAGCGACTTCAACATGGGCGCGATGGAAAACAAGGGCCTGAACATCTTCAACACCAAGTACGT
>JAZKAY010000027.1:0-34856 GCA_040388905.1 Pseudomonadota bacterium | reverse complement strand
TCAGCGCACTCAAAAGTTCTGTTGCGTGGACGACCATTGGAGACGACGAACATAATTTGACAGTTTATATGGTCAAGGGTTCGCTGGTTCCGATAGACGAGGGCGAGCGGCGTTTCTCTGTCGAGCTTGGAGATGAAGTCATCAATGAATACAAGCTTGAGCTTCATTGTTCCGAAGACCACGTTGATGAATTGGTGAAGATCATCGTTGCTTCAGCTCGCACAGGGCGCGCAAATTCTGGTTGGGTGTACGTCATGGACGTGGTATCGGCAATTCCCGTTGTCTAACTCAATGGGCTACGACTCAAATGGACGTTGCTAATGAGCTTTTGTATGCCTTCCGGGTCTTTCTGGCAGCCGTGCTCGGAGGAATCATCGGCTGGGAGCGTGAGCGAAGTGATAGTGATGCCGGCATAAGGACCTACATGGCGACCTCGATGGGGGCATGTGCCTTCAGCCTCATATCGACCCATGGCGGAGGCGATCCAACCCGCATAGCGGCACAGGTTGTCTCTGGCATCGGGTTTATCGGTGCTGGAGTGATTTTTAAAGGACAAACAGGAATTTCCGGGCTCACTACGGCAGCAACGTTGTGGGCGACAGCAGCGGTTGGCATGGCAAGCGCATTCGGTATGTATGTATTAGCGGTTTTGTGTTCCTGCCTTTTGCTTGCCACGCTCTTGCTGCAGCACTTGCCAGGCTGGAAGCAATTTACAGGAAAGAGTGCGGCGCGCGAAAGTGGTGGGCAAGCTATTCCCAGCGACCGCGACAAATTTTGAAGATCCATTTTTACTTTTAGGAGAATCGCATGAGCTTTTTTGACAAGTTGCTTTCAAATATGGGTGGGGGTCACCATGGAGGGAACCGCGGGGGTCACGGGGGCGGCGGGCATGGAAACCGGGATGACGGATATCGCTATCCACCGCCACCGCCCGTGCCGGTGCCGCCGTCTGGAGGTGGAGGCGTCGCATGTCCATCATGTTCAGGACTCAACGTGCCTGGAGCGCGGTTTTGTAGCCAATGTGGCAAGTCAATGCTGCCAGGAAGCTGTACGGCGTGTCAGGCAAGCATTGTCGCTGGCGCCAAGTTCTGTCCCAACTGCGGAAAGCCGCAGGCGTAGCTCGCCGTTACGGGAGTTTTGTTGCCGATCCTACTTATAAGGACTCAGATATGAGCGAGTTTGCAGGATCGATGTCTACCCCTTGGCCACTAATTTCATCACCAGGGAAATCGTCAAGATCAATGACAAGCACAGCGAGGCGACGCTGCGTCAGCGGCCGCACCTATCCGCAAGAACGACAATCTTTCACTACGTTTTCGCCAGGGTGATTTTCGGGCCGAGGCAGCCGACAAGGCTCTGTTCCGGCCGAATCGCTGCGATTGACGAAAATCCTGCTGCCGTATTGAGCGTGCCCGGGCCGATCCGGGCGCGCTACCATCAAGCCCAACATTCGAAAAATGGAGTGAACCGAACATGAGCGAGTCTGTAAAACTTCGTCTGGATCTCCCGCTGGTGCTGCCAGATGTCGCTGATGCAAATGACAGCTGCGTCACCCGACTGCTCGATACGCTGTCGGGCCGCCCCGGGCTTATCGAGGCGCATGTTGCGGGACGCGAGAGCGGCTCGCCCCAGCTATGCATCCATTACGACCCCGCGACTCTTTCACTGACGCGGGTGCGAGAGTTGGCGAACTCCGTGGGTGCCGAGATCACTTCCCGATTTGCCCACTTGGTGCTGCGCACCGGTGCCCCCCTGCATGCACGGGGCGCGCGGGGCCGCCGACAGCCTGCGCGGCATCCCGGGCGTCGTGGAAGCCGAGGTCGGTGTTTCGGGTGCGGTGCGCATCGAATATGACCGGTCGGTCCTGTCGGAGGACGTTTTGCTGGCACGCGCTGCAGCGTTCGGTGTCCGCGGTTTGGCATCAGCCCGAGTTGCGGCAGCAGCACCGGCCTTCAAAGAGCCTGGAACACACGTTGATCCCGCGCAACCTGTTTCCGTAGTCAGCGGCCATGCTGGTGGTGACCGCGGGACATGACCATGCGGGTAAGGGGAAAGATCACCATAACGATCACAACCGCGATGCCAATCCTGTCCAGGCCGAACAAGTCAGGCTGGATACCGCCAACCGCGATCATGCGGGTCACGATCACGCCGAGGGCAAGGGTGACCATGCCGGCCACGACCACAGCCACGGCGGCCCTTTGGGCGAAAAGTCTGAGCTGATCTTCGCGGTGCTGGCCGGCATGCTGCTTCTGGCCGGCTGGCTGATCGAGCGCGCCGGCGCGGGCCCCGGGTGGCTGCCCACCGCATGCTACGTCGCAGCCTACTTATTTGGCGGCTTCTTCACCGTCAAAGAGGCGTTTGAGAACCTGCGTGCTCGCCGCTTTGAGATCGACACTTTGATGCTGGTGGCAGCGATCGGTGCCGCCGCGCTCGGCAAATGGGCCGAGGGCGCGTTGCTGCTCTTTTTGTTCAGCCTCGGCCATTCGCTGGAACACTACGCCATGGGCCGGGCTCGCCGGGCGATCGAGGCCCTGGCTGAACTGGCGCCGGAAACGGCAACGGTGCGGCGGGAAGATCGCACCGAGGAGGTGGCGGTCGGCACGCTCCAGGTGGGCGATGTCGTCGTGGTTCGTCCGAACGAACGATTGCCCGCTGACGGCGTAGTGGTGGTCGGCACCTCCAGCGTCAACCAGGCGCCGGTCACCGGCGAGAGCGTGCCAGTCGACAAGCGTCCGGCCGATGATCCGAAGGCAGCTTTGGCTGCGTTCGAGCGGGTGGGGCCCGAGAACCGTGTTTTCGCGGGGACGATCAACGGTTCCGGCGTCATCGAGGTCATGGTCGCGCGACGGTCCGAACAGTCAACCATGGCGCGCGTGGTGAAAATGGTGACCGAGGCGGAGGCGCAGCGCTCTCCCACGCAGCAGTTTACAGAGCGCTTTGAACGCATCTTCGTTCCTGTCATTCTTGCTTTGGTGGTGGTACTTTTGTTCGCCTGGGTGGTGATTGACGAACCTTTTGCGGTCAGTTTCTACCGCGCGATGGCGGTTCTGGTGGCGGCAAGCCCGTGCGCCCTTGCGATCTCAGTACCGAGCGCCGTGCTGAGCGGCGTCGCACGGGCCGGACGCGGTGGCGTTCTCGTGAAGGGAGGCGGTCCCCTGGAGAACCTCGGCACGCTGACTTCCATCGCATTCGACAAGACCGGCACCCTTACCGAGGGCAAGCCCAAGCTGACAGATGCGGTTGCCGCAGAGGGCGCGAGCGAGGACGAACTGCTTTCGGTCGCGTTGGCGGTGGAGGAGCACAGCGACCACCCCTTGGCCTCGGCGATCGTCACGGGCGCACGCGAGCGGTTGGCCGACCGCGTCAAGTCCCTAACGGCCACAGACCTCAAAAGCATCACGGGGCGTGGGGTTCAGGCGCAGGTAGAGGGAGAGCTCGTGCACATCGGCAAGCCGGTGCTGTTCTCGGAACTTGCGGAATCTGCATTGCCGGCGGCTATTGAGCAGGAAAACGCGAAACTGGTCGCCGCAGGCCGAACCACCATGGTCGTGCGCAAGGGAGCTCGCTTCCTCGGCGTCCTCGGCGTCATGGACACCCCGCGACCCGTTGCGGCGCAGGTCATGGCCGAGTTGCGTGCGCTCGGTATCGAGCGGCTGATCATGATCTCGGGTGACAACCAGCCCGTAGCCGACGCGGTAGCCAAAAGTGTCGGGCTGACCGAGGCCAAGGGTGACCTCATGCCGGAACAGAAGGTCGAAGCGATCAAGGAGCTGCGCAAGGCGCACGGCAAGGTCGCCATGGTGGGCGATGGCGTCAACGATGCGCCCGCCATGGCCAATGCGACCGTCGGTATCGCAATGGGCGCGGCCGGCTCCGATGTGGCGCTGGAGACGGCGGACGTGGCCCTGATGGCCGACGACTTGGCACAACTCCCGTTCGCGGTCGGGCTCTCACGCAGCACCAGCCGTATCATCAAGCAAAACTTGTGGGTGAGCCTGGGAGTGGTGGCGGTGCTTATTCCAGCAACTATTTTCGGGCTGAATATCGGCACTGCGGTGTTGTTCCATGAGGGCTCGACCATTCTCGTCGTTGTGAACGCGCTGCGTCTGCTCGCTTACAAAGTCGATGGCAAAGCCAGCGATGATGTCGCCCCTCAAGCAGCGGTCACTGCCGCTTAAGACGGGCCCAGTGCGAGTTCAGTACGGTGCCTTTCGCGGGTCGGACGAGGCCCTGCTTGAGTTTCTTGGATCGATTATCCAACATCGTCGCTGCGGCCAATATAAGGGACCTGAAATTCTCCGCAACTCGCGTCAAATCAAACTTTGCTAGTTTTTTCGGTGCCCCAAATCTGTCAGCAGATGCGCCGCCTCCACGGCTCCAACAGCTCAAGGCAACTGCCCTGCGAAGGGGCGGCATGAGCAGGCCGCGCTAACTTAGAAATGCGCTATGTGTTCACCTCAGTCAATAGGAGTCATGAATGAAGCGTTTTTTGGTGCTTTTGGCTATTGCGATAGCCGCCATCGTGCCCGCAGCCGTTTTCCGGTTAGGCGGCTGGCGACCCAATCCGGTGCTCGACATGGCGATCTTCGGCATCGCCGTTTTGGCAGCAGGCTTCATGCTTTCTTGGGGCGCCGAAGCGGCGGAAAAGCGCATCTCACAGGGACTGATTCTGGCTGGCGTGGCGCTCGTGACGGTGCTGCCGGAATACGCCGTAGACATGTACTACGCCTACCAAGCAGGGAAATCTCCAGATTCCAACTATGTGCATTACGCCGCGGCCAACATGACCGGCGCCAACCGCTTGTTGGTCGGTATCGCGTGGCCGCTGATGGCTATCCTCCATTGGTGGCGGACCCGCCAGCGCAGCATCGCGCTGGCCACTGTCAACATGGTCGAGATCGGCTTCCTGCTGCTGGCCAGCCTGTATGCATTCGTGATCGTCCTGAAGAACCGGATCGACCTCTACGACACCGGTATCCTGATTGCCATGTTCGGTGCGTACCTGTGGCAGGCCGGGCGCATGCCAAAGGTCGAGTCCGGTCTCGAGGCCGATGATGAACCCGGACCTGCGGCGGCGCTCGCTACCCTCCCACCCGCCCGCCAATGGGCCTGGATGGGCGGATTGGCGGGTGTCGCTGCGGCCGTCATTCTGGCTTCGGCTGAACCTTTTGCGGAATCCATAGTGGCGTCTGGGCGCGTGTTGGGTATCGACGAGTTCCTGCTTATCCAGTGGCTGGCACCGTTCGCCAGTGAAGCGCCGGCAGTGGTGATCGCCGTGCTGTTTGTCCTGTCGGGCCGCGCCGAAGGTGGCTTGACCACAATGATCAGCGACAAGATCAACCAGTGGACCCTGCTGGTGGGAATGCTGCCGCTGGCCATGAGCGTAGGTGCCGACAGCTTGACATCGCTGCCACTCGACGCGCGCCAGCACGAGGAGTTCTTCCTTACTGCCGCTCAGTCGCTGTTTGGCGTGTCCTTGTTGCTCCGGCTGCGCTTCAGCTTGCTGTCTGCCGTCGTGCTGTCAGCACTCTTCTCGGTGCAACTGGTGATCGCTTTCGTCTTTCGCAACGACGCAGCCCGCGCGATCGAGTCGCTGACTATGCTCGGCTGGCTGTATCTGGCCTTGGCCGCAATCATCTTCGCAGTTGGTGCACCCAGTGCATGGCGCGCGGCTTTTCAGCTGCAAGCTGCGATTGACAAGCAAAAACTGCCTGCGGCGGCGACGGCAGGCTCAGGACCGGGTGACGCCGCACCCAAAACATGAAACGCGATGGGGATACGAAATCTCGCGTGGCTCCTTGCTCGGGAACGCTTGAGAAACTAGGCGCTCCTCACGATAGCCCTGCATCTGGCTGCGGGCTGGAATCTTAAATTTTTAAGCTTTAACAATGCCCTACATCCACCCGCCGCTTACTGGCTCTTTTCGTAGCACGGCGTGGCCCCGCCTCGCGGGCTACGGGATCGCCCTGATAGTGCTTTTAGCGGATCAAGCCGCCAAGTACTGGGTGCATGAATACACGCCGTACGCATGGAGTTTGCGCATCACTGACAACTTCAATCTCGTGCACGTTTGGAACTACGGCGCTGCCTTCAGTTTTCTCGCAGACGCGGGCGGTTGGCAGCGCTTTTTCTTCGGCGGTCTCGCACTGGTCGTGTCTGTCTGGCTGGTCTTCATGTTGCGAAAGCCGCTCCCCAAGCTTGAGCTTGTGGGGTACGCGATGGTTCTGGGAGGCGCGCTGAGCAACGGCCTGGACCGGGCCTTGCGCGGCTTCGTTGTTGACTTTCTTGATGTTCATGCACTGGGCTGGCACTGGCCAGCCTTTAACTTCGCTGACATGGGCATTGTTTGCGGCGCGGCACTCCTGGTCTTCGCATCATGGAAACACAGGCCGGCGGAGAATACGGCATGACAGCTTTCGCCTTGACGTCCAAGGGACAATGGAAATTGTTGTCAGTGAGCTGGCTGGCGCGACGAGCGGGGATTATGGAGAATTTTGCTTTGGAAAAGACGTTCAATGAAGCCGCAATTCATATGTATCCCCGCGGACGCCTTTTTCATAGCTCGAGTCAGTTAAATCCAAAAAACAGTACTAAGAGCCAGCCGCTTGAAGATGGTTCACCAATAACTAAAAACAATGAATGCGGGGAAATCGCTGTCGTACATTTCTGGCTTACTTGAGTGATGCCGGTTCCGGACGCAATCATTGCGCAGTAGCGGTTAACGAAGGTTGAAATACATTTCCATCGTGGCCGCATGCTTATTTACAAGAAGGACAATTTTCGCGATCAGTAAAAAGCTCTTCAACTAATCATCAGCTTTTCATATTTGCTATTTGCTATTAGCCATATTCCAGAACATTGCGCAAACCGCTGCTGCCATCACAGCCGTACTAAGCCATCCCAACGTTTTCAATCGAAGCGACGGAGTAAATTTCCCCATCACGTCAGAACGAGAGGCTAACAACATCATTACCACCATGATGGGAACCGATATAACGCCATTGACCACTGCGCTCCAAAAGAGCGCCTTGATGGGGTCAATTGGCATGAAATTGATAGCCACACCAACCAAGGTCGAGATGGCAATGATGGCGTAGAACTTCTTGGCCGCTGTAGGTTTTAATTCCAAGCTATTTTTCCAGCGAAACGCGCCAGCCATTGCATAAGCAGCTGACCCCGCCAACACCGGTATCGCCAAAAGGCCGGTTCCGATTATTCCCAGACTAAACAGAAGGAACGCAAAGTTTCCGGCAATAGGACGCAGAGCTTCGGCAGCTTGCGCCGATGTCTCTATAGTTGTTGCCCCGCTTGTATGGAGAGTCACTGCGGTAGTGAGGATAATGAAAAACGCTACCAAATTGGAAAAGGCCATGCCCAAAGCAGTATCGAGTTTGATGCGCTTCAAGACCTTGCCCGCATCTTTAACGGCTAAGTTTTTAAGCGGCTGCGCCGAAGGATCAGCTTTTTGCTCTTCCACCTCCTGTGATGCTTGCCAGAAGAATAAATACGGGCTCAAAGTGGTGCCAAAAATCGCCACGATCATAGTGACTGAATCAGCGTTCCAAGCCATAGTCGGGACAAAAGTCTTCACAAGCACTTGTCCCCAAGGAATTTGAACCACAAATACAGTGGCGACATACGCCAATAGCGCAAGCGTCAGCCATTTAAGAACGCGTACGTAGCTTGCATAGGGAATAAAAACCTGCAGCAGAACTGACAGGACGCCAAAGGCCATCACGTAGACACGAGTTGGTCCTCCGATCAATAGACGCAAGGCATCAGCCATTGCAGCAATATCTGCTGCGATATTAATGGTGTTGGCGATTACTAGAAGAGCAACAATGCCGTATAAAAGTCCTGCAGGATAATGCCGTCGAATATTGGTGGCTAGTCCCTTGCCCGTCACCTGGCCAATTCTTGCGCTTATGAGCTGAATGGCAACCATCAATGGATAGGTAAGGACGATGGTCCATAAAAGTCCAAATCCAAAGCGAGCGCCTGCTTGAGCGTAGGTTGCGATCCCGCTTGGATCGTCATCAGCAGCTCCAGTAACGAGGCCAGGGCCAAGTTTTTGGAAAAATGACCTATCTGGAGAATTTGGGGAAATGGTGGCTGGAGAGGAATCGGGGCCTGCTACGTCACCATCTTGTTTTATCAATAGCTGCTTACCGTCAGTGCACATAGCTTCCATCCATAAATTTTTTACGTTGCCTAAAAAGGTCCCACTGCTGGCTCATCATCATGAAGCAACTACGCAATAATGAAAAGCCCCAGCACCGGCTCCAGTTTTCGTAGGCAGGAACCGACGTTTTACCCTGCCTATGAGTTCACTTGGACCATATGTATTTGGGCCACCAGAGTGCCCACCAGAGAAGTTCAAATGCGACTCGGATAGGTGATCTGTTTGACTTCCAAGCTGGGAGCATGATCTTCTTTTGAAGCATTGTTATAAAGCCTATCAAAAGCCATCCACCAAGCAGCGGCTGGAAAATGGTTCCAAAAAGTTTATCAATTAGCGCGGCGGAGAAAAGCACGACGGCCCAAACATAAAATAGGGCGCTCAAGCGCAGAATAATAGTTTTCAGATTCATTTTTGCCGGCTTCTGATTACTTCATGCGAGGACTAAAGAGTGCAGTCTTAGATTGTCTGTTGGCAAGAAAATTGACAATTTTTGAGGAAGTCTAGCTATGAAATGCATTAAGCCAGTGCAACTTCATTTCATGCAAGACGTTCATGAGTAGCCGCTTTTTTAGGCTCAATTCCCCTCAGTCACACGCAGGTACGACTCGATCTGAAAAGTCGCAAATCAGTGCGCCGCCGGTCTTCATCGCGTTGATAGCACCGACAAGCATTGTCCGCGTTTGGGACATGTTAGCCATTACAAGCTGGCACCTTATGGCATCAAGTCCCGAGGTTATCTTTCAGATGTCGTTCCCGAATTGTCAGAGGGACTTTGCGCGTCAGGCTTAACTTTTGGAAGGCGCTTTTTGGAAGGATGCCGCTCCGCTGTCCCGCCCATTTTTTCCGTTTCAGCGTTATTAGGATTGACATCGGTATTAATTTTTCCAGCGCTCTGAATCTGCGGTTTGTTGTGTGATCTACGGGCTTCATTGCTAATAGCAGAGCGCCCTACGAGATACGTTTCATGATCATCTATGCCACTTGCGTCTATTGGACCGACTCCGATTTGAATCCAGGATTTACTCTGACTGGCTTTCGCGTCAGCAAAGCTCGACAAAATCAAGATCGCCGCAAAAAGAATACAGACGATTGATTTGTTCATGTTGGATCCTTTGCAAAGTGATATCGGGCTGTTAGAGTCCATTTGCGACAAATAAAATCATCTATATGTGAAGTAGGCCATTCCCAGCCGCATTTAAAGAAACCAGGCTCAAACGGCGTGCGGCGCAGTCTAAATTCACACGCCAAAAGTCAAAATTCGCTATGAAGTCTTAGGGAAAATACATTCACAGGCCCGCGGTCAGCGTTGTAGGCTGGATTGACAATCCGCTGATATCCGAGAGTTATCGTGTTGCTACTAAACAAGTTCATGCTGTAGTAAATCTCTGCAATTCTTTCCGGGCGATAGTTGAGTTTTCCGTCCCCTATGAAGGCGCCCACGCCGCCAAGCGACAAATAGTCACGATGGGATTTGCCTAAACCATTTTGAGCCACTGCAAGACCAAGAGTATCTTTTGGGCGGGTCCATTTATCGCCCTTGATCGCGATGCCTGCAGAGACGGAATTTTCAACCTCGGTAAACGAGTAAGTTTCACTTCTCCCGTCAGCCCAGCTGGCACGAGCGAATACGCCAACATCGGAGCGAAGGCTTTGCTCAACATTGAGGCCTAAACCGATTTTTAAGTCGTCTTTCCGAACATTGCCGACATCGGGAATGCCGCCATTGGCCGCAGCGAACCTGACAGCATCTGCAAAATTACCCATTTTTTCCCTGTTTCGAAACGCGAGCAATCTTACCTTCCCCGGTAAGTCTTCAACGGTGTGGGAATGTTCGATTTCGATTTGATCGCCATGGTGTATTGATAGTCGACTATCCAGGGCCAAACCATTGGATTCACGCGGACCCATGAAGCGTCCCACGCGCACAGCCCAATCGTCATAGTAGTACTCCAGGGCTGCACCATTGGTGTAACCACGCGCATCACCGGCGTAGTCGTAGGATCCGTGGGTGAGAAATGCCCAATTGAGGAATTGGGTGCGGGGATCATGAGCGTAAGCATTGCTGTCAAAAATGTCTAGCACGGATACGTTGCCGGCGGTGACGACGAGCCTACGTCTGTCAACCATGCCTGCGAGCTGAAGCGAACTTGATTCAACAGGTTCTTGAGCACCACCCAAGCTAAAGGTTTGCCTTAAAAAAACACGTGCCCGATAAAATTTCGGCTTCCGGCCGCTGGTTTTTTGCTGTTCCGCATTAGTCAGGCCACCCAATCCACGCAGTCCTGAAAACGCGGCCAGCTGGATCACCTCTTGGTTGAAATGCAGTTCTCCACCTGCCCAAGGCCTGTATCCGAAGAAAGCGGTGGCGCTTCCCGAATATCCGGTCTCTCTGTCCGGAAGCAGACTATTGGTTCCCGTATAGGGTGCGTTAAATGCGGGTTTGAGCTGTCCAATGTAAGTTGCTTGGAATTTCGCAAAGAATTTTTCTTCAACAATGACTTGATGCTCTGAGCTGCTGGATTTTTGCCCTTGCGCAAAAACCGGTAAAGACATCGCGGGAAGCGATAAAACGACGACGAACAGCGAACCTACAATTTTTTTCATTGGTGCTATGTGAAAAGATCCTCTTCAATGAATATTGATGACGGGAATCATTGAGGCATCTAAAAAACAGATATTGCTATCAATTGCAGTTATCGACCAACCTAGGGTATCAGTTTTGGTGGTCAGAATTGTGACGACTGGCGCTGACAAAATCTTGAAGCGTCTCAGCTCACGCGACAGCTCAAATCATGGGGGAATATGCCCATGTGGAAGTTGAAAAATTTCCCAGATGTCCGTCAGCGCGCAGCGCATATGGAGAGGTAATACCGTATCGTGCTTATCTGGACGCCGACTTCGCGCGGTTTACTAAGCTACTGAATGCTCTCCACTTTGCGTAAGCAGGAGATCGCAAGCGCCAAATAGATTTTGCTTGGGCGAGGCACTGAGAAGTGAGTGTTGCGTCCGGACGATCACGAAGAAGCTCAAAAACCCGCTGATAGCCGCTGCTTCCAAATCGAATTTTGTAGGCTCGTCTGACCATGCTTGCGAACTATGGCAGCAATCGCCAAGCTAAAGATTGGATCTAAGCCACTGCCAGCCCGTCTGAAGGATGACAATACCCGCAACTACGACCCCTAAGGAAATTGCTGCGTCCCCGGCCATGTGGAGAAACGCTGCACGAATATTCGGATGTCCCTTTCGGCCTGACAAGAACAACAATGCCGTCTTCAAATTGATGACAACTCCCATAGCCGCTTTAACAATAACCGTCATTCCGTCTGTTCGCGACCAAGAACGTTTGCGAAGTATCGCGCGGGGCGGGTCAAGCACTTAACGACACATCAGCAACGGATGATGCCGGCTTTGCGCTCGTACGGCACCGTTGCAGGGAGCAGATTGGCATACAAATCTGCTGGCATCATGTCACTCGCAAAAAGCTTTTCGTGCGAGCTATTTCACCATTTGCTTACAACTTTCTGCGCATTGTCGGCAGGCTTGCGCGCAACGCTTCATCTGACCGTCAGGATCTTCATGGGCCTCACACATCACCGCGCAGGCCTCACAAATTTCCGCGCATTCCTTGCAAATGTGATTATGGTGCGGCGAACGGCGGCTCATGAAATCGGCAGAAACTGCACAAATCTGGGCGCAGTCCAGGAGCGCGACCAGATGCGCAGGCTCCGAATGATGACCACCGTTGTGGAGAACGTGGGCTGCAGTGGCAGTACAAATCTGGTGGCAGTCAAGGCATGTTTTGATGCAGTCAGCGTGCTTTTCATTGATAGGCATTAATCGTCTCCTGGTAGGTGAATTTTGTCGATGTGGGGCAAAGGCCAAGAGCGGCGGGATTGGAATAGCAACTACATAGGCCAGATTGCAATCTAGGCAGTCTAAAAGTCAATCCCTGTAGGAGAGGAGCGATTGCTCAGGTGCGTTCGCACGCCCATAGCTTATTGTTAGCTCTATCGTTCTGGCTAAAAACCGGCATCGTACGAGCCCAAGGCATCACGTCTGCCCACAACTGCCAAAGCCAAAACTACCAGAAATGATCGGATGACAAAAAAACACCCCTCGTGCTATTGGGCGGTCCGGTGATAAACCTTCAAAAGTACTTTTTTTACCACCAAAATGTCATGAAGACAACTTGCAGATGATCAGCGGATCAGGACTTCTCTCAGACTAGCATTTCGATCGTCAGGAGGGCAATGAAGCCTAAGAAAAACATGGAAGTCAAAAGTGGCGTTTCGTCAACTTCGTGTGCTTCCGTCAACAGCTCTTCCGTGACTAAGTAGAGCAAGGCCGCCACACCAAAGGACATGACGGCGTCAAGAACAAGGTCACCGACCCCGGTCAGAAAGTACGCTCCAATGCCAGCACCGCCCAGCAGCAAAACGGCAAATGCGCAAGTCGTAACTAGTACCTTTTGGCGCGAACTGGGCCCGGCGAATGCAGCTGCCGCCGCGACCCCTAAAAACAGCACCTCAAGCGTCAACGCGACCGTTACCAACAGTCCTTGCCGGGCGCTGGCGGTAAAGCTAATGCCGATAAGCAAACCGTCCAGTGCGATGTCGACAACTGAGGCCAGCAGCAGGCTCATCGGAAGCCCCGTCAGCGAAGCACTACCGATTGATGAATCCTCCAATTTTCCTGTCGCGGCCTTGATCATTAGCATGACGGCAACGCCAAGCGTAAAGCCGATCAGCGTTACCCATGGCAGCCTTCGATGCAGGACATCGGGAAGCAACTCAGTGGCGAGGGCCGCGAACAACACCCCGGCCGCGATATGCTGCACGCCGCTGCGTACCGCCGGGCTGGGTGTTCGAAAAGCGGCCACCATGCCGCCTAGCACTACGGCCACGGCTGGGATCGATGCGAAGGCTAGGACGCTGCTTACAGAAGTTGCCATTACGAAACTGCTCCTTTGTGATGCTGAGTTGAAAAGCCCTGGATTTATGTTTTGCTTTCGTGCCTGAACCATGAGCTGTCTTGACTAGGCGGAGAAACTACCACGCTTGGCTGGGCTAGCATAGGGAACGCCAACCAATTAAGCTTATGCCAACCCAGATCAGCGCTCACGCCGGCGAACCGGCACCTCAATCGTCGCTTGTCGATGTGGCTCATCTCATTGGTGCGTACTTCTCGGATGTGCCCGACCCGACAATTGCGGCGCAGCGCGTTGCGTTCGGCACTTCAGGGCATCGCGGTTCAGCGTACGACCGTACGTTTAATGAATGGCACGTGCTGGCCATCACGCAGGCAATCTGCCAATACCGCAAGGCAAACAGTATATCCGGACCGCTTTTTCTCGGGATCGACACGCATGCGCTGTCCATGCCTGCAGCTAAGAGTGCACTTGAAGTTCTGGCAGCAAATGGCGTCGAGGTGATGCTCGCGGAAAACGGGGAGTACACACCGACGCCAGCGATTTCGCACGCGATCCTGACCTTTAATCGCGGACGCGATTCTGGGCTGGCCGACGGCATCGTCGTGACACCATCGCACAATCCCCCTTGCGATGGAGGATTCAAATACAACCCTCCCCATGGCGGCCCCGCCGGGCAGGATGTTACCGCCTGGATCGAAGCCGCAGCCAACCGGCTCCTCGAAAATCATCTTGTAGACGTGCAACGCATGCCGTATGCCGCAGCCTTAAAGGCAGTGACGACACACCGTCACGACTATATCGGCGCTTATGTCGGCAATCTGGGCAACGTGATCGATATGAAATTAATCCGCGACGTCAAAATCCGGATGGGAGTCGACCCGCTGGGAGGCGCTGGAGCGCACTATTGGTCCGCTATCGCCGAACGCCACAGCCTCGATCTGACGGTGATCAGCGATGTCGTCGACCCGACCTTTAGCTTCATGACCACAGACTGGGACGGAAAAATCCGAATGGATCCGTCGTCTCCCTATGCCATGCGGCGGCTCCAGGGGATGAAAGACCGCTTCGACATCACCTTCGCCTGCGACACCGACCATGACCGCCACGGTATCGTCACTCCCAGTGCCGGATTATTGGCGCCTAATCACTACTTGTCGGTCGCCATTGACTACCTGTTTCAACACCGCCCCCAGTGGGCTGCCCAGGCTGCCGTCGGCAAGACCGTCGTCAGCACGCAGCTGATCGACCTGATCACCGCGAGACTCGGCCGCCAACTCTATGAGGTGCCAGCTGGCTTCAAGTGGTTTTCAGCGGGTCTCCAAAATGGGGCGATTGGCATTGGTGGTGAAGAAAGCGCCGGCGCGACGTTTCTACGCCGCGATGGGTCGGTCTGGACGACTGACAAGGACGGCATAGCTGCGGCGCTACTGTCTGCCGAAATCACTGCGGCCATGGACCGCGACCCAGGTGCACTGTATGCCGACCTGGCGAACGAATTTGGCAACCCGGTGGCCGAACGGATCGAGGCGCCGGCTACCGCACAGCAGAAAAAGCTGTTGGCTGCGCTGTCCCCGCAAGAGATCAGATCAACCGAGCTGGGTGGGGAAAAAATCAAAAGTATCCTCAGCAAGGCACCCGGCAATGGCGCGGCGATTGGCGGCATCAAGGTGATTGCGAGAAGCGGTTGGTTTGCTGCGCGGCCGTCCGGCACTGAAGACATCTACAAAATCTATGCCGAAAGCTTCAGTGGTAGCGAGCACCTGAAGCGCATTTTGCAAGAGGCCCAAACCATCGTCGATGCGGCAATTTCCCCTGAATCTTCTTGACCCCAGTCCCCTGTTTGGCGTTGCCGATGACGTTCTCGGCGGGGCACTTATTACTCACTCCATCCTAGCCGCCAATGAGATCATTAACCAACTTGAAAAAATAACCTATTAGGTTAAAATAAACACACGTAGAAAAAGGTGTTCCTCATTGCAAGTTGGCTCAAGCACAAACGATGGTGCAGGCAGGCAACGTTCGCTCAACATTTTCGGCGCTGGCCGGCGGTGCTGAAATGGGTTTTGATTTTGCCGGGATGCTGGAGGTCATTCTGGCCATGACCACAGCTGACTTCTACAAAAGCATGACTAGCCATGCGGATCATCAAGTTTGGCAGGACGTCTATCGGCCGACCACGCCGGCTGGTGAGGTTTATTTGAAGCTAACAATAATCGATGAAGTGCTCATCGTGTCTTTCAAGGAGTTATGAAATGAAATGCCCATCCTGCGCTTCGGCAACTTTGGTTAGCGACACGCGTGACATGCCGTATACCTACAAGGGTGAGGTGACCGTGATTCCTGCGGTGTCTGGCGACTTCTGCCTTGCGTGCAACGAAGTGGTGCTGAACATGGCGGAGTCGGCACGTACAAGCAGCGCCATGTTGGCCTTTAACAAACAGATCAACGCGTCGATCGTAGACCCAGGGTTCATCGTCAGTGTAAGGAACAAGCTTGCCCTGGATCAGCGCGAGGCGGCGGAGATCTTCGGTGGTGGCGTCAATGCATTTTCGCGATATGAGAACGGTCGAACTAAGCCACCCTTGGCACTGGTAAAACTGCTCAAGGTATTGGACCGGCATCCCGAATTACTAAATGAGGTCAAGGCCGCTTAAACGTTCGTTTGTCTGCTTTTTTTAAATAGCACGTCACAGCGATAGTGAGATGACTGATCTTGCCCAATACATAGAGGCTGCCGAGCGCCACAACACGCGCCGGAGCTACGCTTCGGCCATCCGCCATTTTGAGCTTGAGTGGAAAGGCCTGCTGCCTTCCACCGCCGATGCCATCGCCCGCTACCTGGCCGATCACGCGGCTACCTTGGCTATCAATACACTTCGCCAGCGGCTCGCGGCGCTGTCCCGCTGGCATAGCGACCAAGGTTTTGCGGACCCTACCAAGTCGCCCCTGGTGCGCCAGGTCCTCAAAGGCATTCGTGCCGTTCACGCCGTGCCAGAAAAGCGCGCACGCCCCCTGGAACTGGCGGTGCTCCAGCAGGTCGACCAATGGCTCGATACCGCCATCAGCAACGCCCAGCGCTCCGGTGACCGACCGGCCTTGCTGCGTCACACGCGCGACCGCAGCCTGATGCTGCTGGGGTTTTGGCGCGGCTTCCGCTCCGACGAACTGGTCAACCTGCGCGTCGAGAACACCGAGGTCTCTCTCGGCCAGGGCATGGCTTGCTACTTGGGCCGCAGCAAAGGCGACCGGCAGCTGCAGGGCCGGGTCTTCAAATGCCCGGCCTTGTCCCGTCTGTGTCCTGTGACTGCTTTCAATGCGTGGGTTAGCCTGGCCGGTTTGACCGAGGGCCCGGTGTTTCGCAAGATCGACCGCTGGGGGCATGTCGCCGACGAAAGCCTGCACGCCAACAGCTTGATCCCTCTGCTGCGCAGCCTGTTCGCCGAAGCCGGCGTCGAATCGCCCGAAGAATACAGCAGCCATTCCATGCGCCGTGGCTTTGCCGGCTGGGCCCGCGCCAGCGGCTGGGACATCAAGGAACTGATGGAATACGTTGGCTGGAAGGATGTCAAATCGGCCATGCGCTACCTCGATACGTCGGATTCCAGTCTGCAAGCCCGGTTCGAACAGGGCCTGACAGCGCTGGCGCCGGCAGTTCCGCAGCCACCGCCGCCTTTGTTGCTGTTGACCGAACCAGCCGAAGCTCCCCGCCCGCAGGACGAAGGAACGACGCCCGTGGCGGTCCTGCGCGTCACGATGGTGCTGGCCCGCTTCAGCAAGCAGTCGCGCGGCCTGGCCCGTGGCCACCGGCTGATTGAGCAGACCTGCTTCGAGCGTTTTGCCATGCAACGCCTGAACACAGAGGGCACGCTCTACGAGCTGGCGGTTCCCTACCTGTCCCGCGACTTGCTGGACGAGGTGATCGCCGCGCTGCTGGATGACATGTACCGCATCGCCGAGGACAACCAGTGCCTGCTGGAAACCTCGTTTCACGAACCCGCCACCGACACTTATTGGGATTGAGGCGATGGGGAGCAACGCCGCCAAGCGGGGTAGTCCCCGCAAATGACCACGCTCCACGAGACGGCCTATCCCAGCCTGAAACCCGATCCAACACCCCGTGAGTTGGCGGAGCTTTACACGCCGACCGAGGTTGAGCAACGCCTGGCTGCAGGCATCGGCAAGCGCGCCTTGCCGCGCATGGTGGCGCTGATCCACCTGAAGGTCTTCCAGCGTCTGGGTTATTTCATCCCCCTGGCCGAGGTGCCCCCGGTGATCCGGGCGCACATTGCGCAGCAGGCGGGTGTGGTTCGGCCGCCCCTGGCGGCGGACCTCAAGCGCTTCGAGGCCTCGGGCTCGCGCACGGCACTTTTCACGGCGTTGCGCCGGCACCTCAATGTCAAACCCTTGAACCCGGCAGGCCACGCCTGGCTAGAGGTTGTGGCCGACACAGCGGCCGAGACCAAACACGCGGTGGCCGACATCATCAATGTGATGCTGGAGGAACTGGTCCACCATCGCTATGAACTGCCGGCCTTCTCGACGCTGGATCGGATGGCGTTTCGGGCTCGGGAAAAGAGCAACAACCGGTATTTTTCAGCGATCACCAGCCAGTTGACGGCTCACACCAAGGCCCTGATCGATGGTTTGCTTAAAACCGCCACGGGCGAGTCGGTTTCGGCCTGGCAAATGCTCAAACGCGAGCCCAAGCGGCCGACCAACAAAGAAACGCGCACCTACATCCAGCACATCCGGCGCCTGCAGTACCTGGTGGAGCAGCTGCCCAAACCCGACGTGCCGGTGCCCAAGCTCAAGCAGTTCCGGCACCTGGCGCGCGCGCTTAATGCGACCGAGATGGCCGAACTCAAGCCGCAAAAGCGCTATGCCCTGGCGGTGATCTTCATCCGGGCGCAGCATGCCCAGTCTCTGGATGATGCTGCCGACCTGTTTATTCGCCTCATGCAGAACCTGGAAAACAATGCCAGGCAGAAATTGCTGTCTTTCCAGCAGGAGCGAGTCCAGAAAACCGACATGCTGGTCGGACAGCTCAAAGACATCTTGGGCGCCTACCAGCTGGAGGGGACGGACACCCAGCGCGTGGACGCCATCGGCACGACCCTGGTGGCCGACGTGGACGAGCTGCTCAACGAATGCGAACAGCACCTGGCCTACGCCGGCCGCAACCATCTGCCGTTCCTGCTGCAGCCCTACAAGATGGTCCGGGCCCAGCTGCTCAATTGCATTGGCATCGCTTCGCCCAAGGCCAGCAGCGAGGACCAGGTGGTGGAGCGGCTGATTGAGGCCCTTTACAAGCTGAGCGACAACCGCGCTGATATTGTGCCGCTGGACATGCTGGATCTGACAGAAGACAAGGATTTCCGCTGGATGTCCGGCCAGTGGAAGAGACTGGTGCTGGTCAAACCCTTGGGCAAAGGCCGGGCAGAGGCTGTCTATCGCCGATATTTTGAGCTGGCGGTCATGCACGCCGTCAAAGACGACCTGAAGTCGGGCGATCTCTTCATCAAGTACGGTGAGCGTTATGACGACTACCGGGAGCAGCTGGTCGATGACGAAACCTTTGAAAAAGAAGTGGGCGACTATGGCAAAGTCACCGGCATCGAGACCGATCCCGGCGTTTTCGTGTCCACGCTCAAAGCGGCCATGTGCCAGCGGGCGAAGGAAATAGACGCCAATTTCCCGGAGAACGCCCACGCGGAAATTGTCGATGGGCGCCTGATTCTCAGAAAACCGCCTCCCTCCGAAATCCTGGAGGCCGTCGCGCGGATTGACGCCATGATCACCGACCGCATGGAAGCGGCCAGCATTGTGGACGTGATGATAGACACCGAACGCTGGCTGGACCTGCACAAACTGTTTCGGCCATTGGCCGGGACGGACAGCCGCCTTGAGGACCTGCGCATGCGCGTCATCACGACGCTGTTTTGCTACGGCTGCAACCTGGGGCCAGTCCAGACCGCCAAATCGATCAAAGGGCTGAGCCGCCGCCAGATCTCCTGGCTCAACCTGAAATACGTCAGCGAAGACCTTCTGGACAAGGCGATTGTCAAGGTTATCAACGCGTACAACAAATTTGAACTGCCAGGCTACTGGGGCACCGGTAAACACGTCTCAGCTGACGGCACCAAGTGGAACTTGTACGAGCAAAACCTGCTGTCCGAGCACCACATCCGCTATGGCGGGTACGGCGGTATTGGTTACTACCACGTGTCCGACAAATTCATCGCGATGTTCAGTCACTTCATTTCTTGCGGAACATATGAAGGCCTCTTCATCCTGGATGGGCTGATGACCAACGAGTCCGATATTCGGCCGGACACGATTCACGGGGACACCCAGGCCCAAAGTTACCCGGTTTTCGCTCTGGCCCACTTGCTGGGCATCAAGCTCATGCCGCGCATCCGGGGTATCCAGGACCTCAAGTTCCATCGCCCCGAGCCGGGCAATGCGTATCCCAACATCAACGCCTTGTTCAGCGATGTGATCGACTGGCGCCTGATTGAAACGCATCTACCTGCGATGCTGCGGGTGGCGGTATCCATCAAGACCGGCAAGATCACGCCATCGGCCATCCTGCGCCGGCTCGGTACCTACAGCCGCAAGAACAAGCTGTATTTTGGGTTTGTCGAACTCGGCAAGGTCATCCGGACCATGTTCTTGCTGAGCTACATCGGCGATGTCGGGTTGCGCAAGGTGATCCACGCCGAAACGAACAAGAGCGAGCAGTTCAACGGCTTTGCCGGCTGGTCGTTCTTCGGGGGAGAGGGGATCATTGCCGAAAACATCCGGCACGAGCAACGCAAGGTCATCAAGTACAACCACCTGGTGGCCAACATGATTATTTTGCACAACGTGGTGGGAATGACGCGGGTTTTACAGGAGCTTCGTGACGAAGGCGTCGAGATCACGCCGGAGATCTTGGCGGGGTTTGCGCCGTTTCGAACGGCCCACATCAACCGGTTCGGCGACTACACGCTGGACTTCCGGCGAAAGATCGGTCCTTTAAACTTCGAAACGCCAATAATTCCAACGGAATCATAGGGTTAGGGTCGTTTCTGCGGTTTTTTACATGAATCCCTGCCGACCCTCAAGAAGTCCAAAAGCGGCATCGCCACGCCAAAGCCGGACCTGGATTTGATCAACACCCGCCTGAAGGCCGCGAAGCAGGATTTCGAGGTTTGGCAGGCACAGCAAGGAGCACGCAAATGAATGAGCACAGCGAAATCACCATCGAAGAAGGCAGCACCAACGTCTACGCCGACCTTGGGTACACAGACGCGGCCGAGATGCAGCGAAAGTCCCAGCTGGCCGGCGAGATTGCCCGTGCGATCAAGGCGCGCCGCCTGACGCAGGAAGATGCGGCGACGCTGCTGGGGATTGACCAGTCCAAGGTCTCGCGCATCACGCGCGGCCAGTTCCGCGGCGTCAGCGAAGCCAAGCTGCTGGAGCTGGTGGCCAGGCTGGGTCACGACGTGATGATCGTGGTTGGGCCGGTGCGGCGCCGCGCCGGCAAGATCGAACTGCAGTTTGCTTAAGCGCGCCGGGTCACCGTTTTGCCGCGGAATCTTGGCGTGGAACAATCAGATTCGCTGCCAGTACCTGTTAAGTTGCAATAGGTTATTCCCGCCAAGTCGGGAAGCTGGAGGCTTGTGGCCGAGGGCCGAGTGGGGTCTTCGAGCGTTGTAGTAACTCAGGAAGGCTGGCAGCCAGGCGGTTCGCTCGGTACTGTGGGACCAGGCTCTACCGTAGGCCCACTCACGCAGGCAAGTCTGGATGGCCGGTCCGTTGTCGGTCAGCTGCCGCTTGATCTTCACGCCCAAGGTCGCGTAGTGCGCAACGGCGGCCTGCAAGAAGGCTACGGCCGAGTCCTTGCGTTCATCGTCGAGCATCTGCACGAAGCCAGCGCATGAGTGATCATCAATGGCCACATGGGCCTCCCAGCCCGCACCCCGGCTGCGCGAACTCTTGTCGCCATGGATGCGGTGGCCGACCTGCTCAATGCGCCCGAGATTTTTGGTGTCCATGTGCAGCAACTCGCCCGGCGCAGACCATTCATAGCGCAGCACTGTTTGTACGGGCTCGAGCGCCTTCAGGCTCGATAGCTCCAATCGAGCCAGCAATCGGCTGACGGTGGCAACACTGCGACCCACCACTGGCGCGATACGGCGCATGGGCATGCGGTGCCTGCGAAGCCGTTCGATCCGCTCGGCCAGGTGCGCATTGACGCTGGTGCGGGTCTTCACCGGCCGCGAGCTTCGGTCAAGAAGATTCTGCGTGCCGAGATCTTCAAACCGCTTGAACCACTTGCGGGCGGTTCGTTCGCTGATACCGGCGGACTGGGCAGCAGACTTTAACCCCATGGTGGAGATGCGCTCAATCAGCAATTTGCGCCTCTCAAACGTAGTTCTGGCATTCTTATGGCTGTTCATCCGGTTGACCTCTTGTGAGTTCTGAAGCATTGAGAACTCCAGTCTCCTAGACTCTTCCGGGTGAACAACCTATTGAAACATCACAGCTAGCCCTTGTTCGCGTTAGCCGCCTTCGCAGGTACGGCCTTTTTGGCGTTCTTTTCTGCCTTCATGTCGGCCTTGGCGGACTCGTGCGCTGCCTTGGCCTCCTTCTTGCAGGTAGCTTGGGCAGCGCCCTTCTGGTCCTCGCACTTTTCCTTGGCCACGTCATAGGTGGCATTTGCCTTGGCGGACTTCACATCGGCCTCGTTCTTCGGGCTAGGCTTGAAGCGCTGTTCCAGCTCGGCCTTGGCGATCTTCTCCCTGCCTTTAGCTTCGGCCTTGCAGATGTCCCGGGCGTTGTCCTTCATCGCTGCGCAGGCCTTCTTGTCCGCCTTGGCGGTGGCTTCGACCTTTTCCATCTCGGCCTTGTGTTCGTCGTTGGTCAGTGCGAGCGCCGCGGTACTGCCCACGGCAAAGCAGGCGGCGACGAGTGAGATTAGCTTGTAATTCATTTTTGGGTCCTTCTGGTGGCAAAGTTGACTGGGCTCGCGTGGATAGGTCAGCGGCGATAGGGATCGTTCGGATACGCATCGCGGCGGTTGGGCACTCCGTCCCCGTCACGATCTCGCTGGTCGCGGTGGCCCTCGCGCTCGATGTCGCGCCGATAGGTGCCACCGTAGTAGTACGGCTGGCTGCGGTAGTAGCCGCCGCTGTAGTAGGACGAGTTGTCGTAATGAGCGCCGGGTCCGTGTGAGGCGCCGCCGCCATAGGCGACGCAACCGGAAAGGCCCGCAACGGCCAACAGGGCGATGAGCAATTTCATTGCAACTCCTTGGCGGGCAAATAGGCCCAGGTTACTTTCATTGGAGGGCTTTACATGTCGGATAGCTGTCGGTGAGGTGCTCGTTTGCGCGTGGGACGTTGCCTACCGCCGCTGCAATGGTGTTCTGACTAGGGCTGGAGAGCCGCCCGTTGCTGCACCAATGCGTTCAACCGCACCTCCGCCTGTGCTTGCGCCGTCTGCAAGAGCTGCTGACGACGGAAGTATTCGTACGTGAGCCGTCGCCCCTGGCGATCACCCTCCTGCACCGCTGCTCCTCGCCGGGCCTGTTCTCGGGCCTGTTCGGCCACGGACGCTGCCACGGGAATGTGCTGATCCAACTCAGCGGCGCGCGCCGCTCGGGCATCGAAGTCGCGCGGTGCAGAATCGCGGCCATGGCTGCTGCGCCCCGGTCCGACCGGTTATTGCTTTTCATAACCAGCCTGGTCCTCGCGGGCTTGATGCTCTTGGATGCGACCTCACTCGACGTCGCGCTCGCACGCGCCAGGGGGGGGCGAAGGATTTCCGCTTCGCGACCATTGGTTCTTGACTCAGGTACTCCACACGAGTGGCCGCCGCGCGGCATGGGTGCTGTCAGCGGGGTTGGCCTTGGCGGTCTTGTGGCCAGTGGGATCGCTGCGCCGACTCGATCGGCAGTCCCGCGTGCAGTTGGCTGTGACAACCCCACTGGTGTCGCTGTCCGTCTCGGCCTTGAAGTGGCTCAGCCTCACTAGTTGCCCTTGGGATCTGAAGCTTTTCGGAGGATGGTTGCCCTACGTGCCGCACTGGGGCGCAGTGGCTGATGGGGGCGGCGGACATTACTTTTCTCCGGGACACGCCTCGGCCGGCTTCGCCTTTATCGGAGGCTACTTTGTTTTCCGGAGCGTCGCCCCCCGAACAGCGCGCATTTGGTTGCAGGCCTCGCTGGCGAGCGACCTCTTGCTCGGGGTCGCCCAGCAGTTGCGGGAGGGGCACTTTATGAGTCATACCCTTTGGACGGCGCTCGTAGCCTGGTGCATCGCCTTTGCGGCGGACACCGCATGGCAGCATTGGAAGCGCGAGTGACGACGGTGTTCTCCGTCTGTGGCGCGCCCATTCGCACCGGACGCGTAGGACACGAGCCAAAAGAACGCCGCCTTACCCTGTTCGAACTGCCGGGCAGGATATACTCAAGGAAATCGACCCAGCCACCCGGTCATTTCTCTTCGGTTAGATGCGTTTGCAAGGAGGGTCCTCATGGGAATTCTTGATCACCTGCGTGGAATGATGGGGGGCCATCACGGCGGTGGCCACGGCGGCGGGCACCATGGCGGCTACGGCAACTACGGCGGTCCCCCGCCGGGCGGGATGCCGCCCGGCAATTACGGCCAGCCGCCTGCGCCGCTCGGGGCAGTATGCGCAAAGTGCGGCACGTTCGTGACGGCAGGCACGCGCTTTTGCCCGCAGTGCGGGGCTGCCCAGACAGCGACGAAGTGCGCCGCGTGCAGCGCCGATGTGCCGCCCGCGGCGAAGTTTTGCCCCGGGTGCGGTAAGCCCGCCGCATCCTAAGGGCAGCCAATGCTTCACGGTGTCCTTCGCGGACGGTGCTGCGCTGAGTGTCTGGTGGGTAACCACGCGGCCGCGCGCGTTACCCTGTCGAAGTCGCAGCAGAGGGAGTGCAACAAGTCACATTGCCATGAAACCGCAGTGGGCTGAGGAGATGGCATGACGGACACGTTCTTCGCGATCCCATGGCGCCAGATGCTGCTCCCCGAGTTGTCGTGGGCGGAGAAGCTGGTGCGCCCGCTATTGGTTTACCTCGTGCTATTGCTGATTTTTCGGCTTGCCAACAAGCGCGAGATGGCCAGCGCAACCGTTTTCGATTTCCTGATTGTCCTGATGATTTCCAACGTCGTGCAAAACGCGATGATAGGCAACGACAACTCGGTGCTGGGCGCGGCCGCTGGAGCCGCGATTCTCGTTATTCTCAGTTCGCTGTTGAATCGCGCTACCTCGCGAAATGTGAAAGTGCGCGCAATTCTCGAAGGCAGTCCGGTACTGCTGGTGCAGGAGGGCAATGTCGAAAAAGAGATGATGAGAAAATTCAATGTTTCAGACAACGACCTATTGGCCGCGATTCGCAAGCAGGGGATCATTCGCCTATGCGACGTGGCCTTCGCAATTCTGGAGCTGGACGGTAGCATCAGCGTGATCAAAACGGATGACGACAGGCGGCCGCATGATTGCCTTCCTTTTGAAGTCGCGGGCAAGGAAAGCTACGCTGCCGAGGACGCACCGAAGGGCGAAACAAGAATGCAGCATGAACACAGCGAACACGATCGCGCCAAGGACGAAAAGCAGCCATCGTGATGCGACACTTCAACGCCTGACGCGTTCGCGACGCTTTCCTTCCTCTCCTGTCGGGACTGGCTTGGCATGCGCTCGGCCTCGTTCTTCGGGCTTGGCCTGTCTTGGCGGCCGCTTTGACCTTTTCCAAGCGAACCGGGCAGAAGACGATCTTCCACTCAGTCATGAGCGCCCTCAAGGACCATCGCAGGCGTACGCCCGCTCCCCTCCAACTCCCACTCGGCTGACCATTCCTGGCCACGCCGATTCATGACGGCATAGTTTCGCTCGGCTGCATAGATCTGCCTTTGCCCGGGCAAAGGCTTCAAGCGTACCGGCTGGCCACGCAAGGGGTTCTCGCCTAACGCCGCAAGATAGCCGAGAACACGGGCGTAGGACGCTGGCGGCGGTGGATGCGCGATTCCAGACGCCACAAGCTGATGCAGGATCGTTCCGTCGGCGAACGGCATCTCGCCTCGCGTGGCGAGATGTATTTCGCCCGAGAGGACGGTCACCAGGTTTTTGCCCTCGGTAGCGCGACGTTGCAGCGTCTCTAGCATTCGCTGCCACTCCGCACGGTGCGACCGGCTCTGCCATTGATCGAGCATGTCGTCCTCGTATTTCTGGATGCCGGGGAGCACGTCCAGCAATTTCTCGATCCAGCTGAGCCGCGGACCGAGGACCGGAACGCTTGACATGACCAGAATCCGGTCGTAGCGATGGGTTTGCGCGAGCGCCCGCTCGAATGCGGTCCAGCCCGCAGGGCCCATCACCCGCGTCGGCCGGCGCTCGGAGCGAAGATCGGGCGCTATCACGGAGAACCGAGGGAAGCGGACGACCTGGGTCAGACTTTGGCGTTGGCTCTCATCCCCTCCGACCGGGGGCATTTCATCGGTTGCGCCGAGCTGGAACAGCATGAACATGCGCCGCGCGACATCAAAGAGGCCGCGACCGACCTGGCCGTCGAGGAGTTTTTCCGGAAGACTGCCCCAGCCATCGAAGATGTCATGGTCGTCCCACATCATGAGCGAAGGCACCCGGGCATTCAAATGGGCGATTTCCGGCTGAGCGTAGAGCGTCAGGTAGCGGTGGAAATAGTGACTCTCAGCCGCCATGCGCATATCTGCGCTGAGCACGTGGTCTGTCTTTTCCTTCCTCGCGTTCGTCGCCCATCGAGCGAGGGCGAAATGCGACTGAAAGACTTCGTCGGCATAGAGCTGATCGCCACCGCGCAGAAGGAGGGCGAACGGCGTACGCGCGTGCTCGGCCGCCAGACGGCGCCACATCGCGTTGCGTTCGTTCGACGGTTGATCCGCCTCGGACTCCTGCCCATTGCAAGAGACGTAGGCGATCCGCACATCTCCTGAAAGGTCTGCAGCCACCGGAAAAATGACATCGCCCAAACGGTAGGCGGCGTTCTCGCGCGAAGGGAGCCGGAAGTCGTATCGCCAGACCGTCTGGCCGAACTGCGAATGCAGCCGCGCCGGTATGGCCTCCTGACCATCGACGGGGACCAGGAGGGGCGGAACGAGGTTGTCCGGGGTGACGACGATGGCGGAAAGCCGACATTGATTTTCATCGGCGCCCCGCGCGAACAGGAGTGGCCCAACGATTTGTGACAGGGTTGTCATCTCAGGTCACCGTGTGTTGGAGGCCGAAGGGTGCACCGGCGCGCTGCCAAAAACACCTTCGGCGGTCGCATCGTGCACCGCATGTCGGCGGCCTTCATGGGGTGGTCAGCTTCCCGGCTTCCGGGCCCGGGTGCCGCACACGGCCCGGGCCCGGCTCGGCAAGATCGAACGTGGTTATGCCGTTTTCGGTTGCCCTCTGCAGCCATTCAGGATGCGCGATGGTGTTGCGCATGTCACGAGCGCCCGCTTCCCAGTGCTCCTTCACCATCGCCCGGGAAAACTCATAGTCCTTCGAATCAAGTTCGTACGGCTTGTCCCGGTAGATCAGATGAACGATGTCCACAGGCTGATGAGTCAGGTGCTCCCGCAGCGTGGCGACTGCAGGATCGGAGCGCAACCGCGCAGGCAGCTTCTTGATGAGGTCCGCCACTGCCTGCTGCAGGTTGACGCTGGAAGCCAGTGCGTTCGTGTTTACGCGGGTGCGGCTGGAATAACCGATGTCCTTTTGCCGCTCGATCACCTCCGAGATGGTGGTTGGCATGGGACCGCGGGCGCTAAACAAATCCACCTGGAGCACGACTAGGCGACGGGTGCGAGGAAACGAGTCCAACACATACTGCAATGGCGTGTTCGAAAGGATGCCACCATCCCAATAATGCTGGCCGTCGATTTGCACGGGAGGAAAGCCCGGGGGCAGTGCGCCGCTTGCCATGATGTGCTCCACGCCGATCTTGTGGGTCTGGTTGTCGAAATAGATGGAGTTTCCGGAGCGCACATTCACCGCGCCAACGCTCAATCGGATTTCCTGCCGGTTGATGCGATCGAAATCGACTAGCCGTTCTAATGTCGCCTTCAAAGGCTGGGGGTCGTAGTAGCTCAACACACGGGCACCACCACCAAGCAAAAGTGCCGGGGCGGCTCGTGGCCGAAAGAATCCCGGAATGCCGGCCAGGGCGGCGCTGGCAGCGCTCCACTGGTTCAACCACGCGCGATCACCCCAGGAGGTCGGCATATTCTGCGCCGGGCCCGAAGAGACCTGCTGCCAGAACTCGGCTAGCCGTGCAACTCGTTGAGCTGGTGGATTGCCCGCGATGAGGGCAGCATTGATGGCGCCGATCGAAACGCCGGCCACCCAGTCGAGCTTGTTGTCCCTTTCGATCAATGCCTCATAAACGCCCGCTTGGTAGGCGCCCAGCGCTCCTCCGCCTTGAAGGACCAGAGCCTTGGTCGCCGTTTCCATGGGGATAGATCTAGCCAAAGTACATCACCTCTGCAATACGCTCGCCGCTGCCCTCAAAATCTGGTGCTGACCCCTGCCGACACAAAGGCCCGCGGGGACGTGCTCCCGCGCACGCCCTTGCCCGCGCTGAAGTCCAGTTGCACATTGGGGGGTGAGCAGGTAGCCAAGGCCCGCGTCGAGGATGACAGCGGCGCGCCCGGCCCTCTTTTCTGGGGACTGCAGCCCCACGTCCACGAACAGGCTCAGGGATGCTGTCGGATTGTAGCTGAGGGTTGCGGCGAAAGTGCGGGCGAAAAACGTTCGCCCCTCATCGTCCTCGACGAGGCCGACGCCTACCAACAGAGCACGCAGGGCTCCAAGTCCATGACTTCGCCGAAAAACAGCGCGCCTAGCGTGGAGACAAGGGCCACCAGCCAACTTACGGTCAGCAATGTCCATTGCCGTTCTGAGGTAAGCGATGAAGCCGTCATGCAGGTTTCTCCGCCGGCTTGTATCTCCATGATGCGAAGAGCAGGAGCGCCGCGCCGCAGACGATACCTATGTCCGCGAAGTTGAATGCCGGCCAGTGCCAACCCCGAGCATGGAAATCGAGAAAGTCCACAACATAGCCACGCAAGGCGCGGTCCAGACCGTTGCTCAGCGCGCCACCGAGAACCATCGCGTACCCCACAAGCTCAAGCTTGGGGAGCGGCTTTCGCAACATAACGACCAGCCAGACAGACACGACCAGTGCGATACCGCCAAAGAAGAAGCGCTGCCAACCGCCCGCATCCGCCAGGAAGCTGAAAGCGGCGCCGTAGTTCCAGACGTGCACCAGATTAAAGTTGCCCGTAACGAATTGACTCCACCCGTAAGGGGTGTGTTCATGGACCCAGTACTTGGAGGCTTGATCCGTCAAAAGCAGTAATAAAGCGATCCAGTAGCCCGCCAAGCGCGGACTGATCGAACTGTGGAGCGGGTCGACCGGGAAAGACGGGTTGATATTGGGCATTGGTCCAGTTCGAAAATTCATGCAGAGGTTGCGGCGACCCCGGCTGCGTATTAATCAATTCGGCGCTCGCGCAGCACGGGCGGACAGTCCCTTTGCATTACGGAGCCAAGCTGCTCAAGTCGACGGCCAGAAAAACTGGCACGATGTGAAGATCGCGACTGGCCCCGTACGGCGCCGCGCAGACAAATCTAACCGCAAGCTCAACAGCTTATTTCGCCCTCTATCTTAGCCTTGTTGATTTGGCTATAGAGTTTCCCGCCTAAGAATTTGTAAGGTATCCGGGCGGCCGATCAAACTCCGCGACGCGCTCTCCTAAAAGGGTCCACCTCTGGAATTCGCTCTCCGCGAGATATCAGAAATCATGGCCGCTCCGCTACAGCCTCAATTCGCCCTCAGCCTCACGCAGGCTCTGATCCTCGATCTGGATCGTCGCATGCGTCAGGCCGAAGCCCGTCTTCATTGCGTCATTTGCACTGAGAAGCGTTGTCCGGGCTTGGTCCATGCTAGCTACGACAAGGTGGCAGCTCATGGCGTCAATACCGGACGTTATCGTCCAAACATGAAGGTCGTGGACAGCTGTCACGCCGGGAATCTCCAGCAACTTACGCTCGAGTAGCGAGATATCGACTTCGGGCGGCGTGCCTTCCATGAGAATGTGGATGGCCTGCTTCAACAATATCCACGTGCGCGGAACAATAAAAAGTCCGATGGCAGCACCGATGATCGGATCGGCCAGAGTCCAGCCGGTGACCATGACGACGCCAGCAGC
Source organism: Pseudomonadota bacterium (assembly GCA_040388905.1). GTDB lineage: Bacteria > Pseudomonadota > Gammaproteobacteria > Burkholderiales > Burkholderiaceae_C > Polaromonas. The sequence goes on along the minus strand of JAZKAY010000027.1, from coordinate 5,500 downwards.
GACGATGACGCCCAGCGAGCCCAACATGTCGCTGAGTACCTCGAAGTAAGCACCCTTGACATTCAGGCTCTCCGAAGAACCTGCGGACAGGAGTTTCATGCTGATCAGATTCACCGTAAGGCCGACCAGCGCCACCGCCAGCATCGGGCCACCCAGTATTTCCGGCGGGTTTTGAAAGCGCTTGTACGCCTCGTAAAAGATATAGATCGTCAACAGCAGGAGAACCACCGCGTTAGTCAACGCCGAAAGGACCTCCATGCGAACGTAGCCGTAGGTTTTCTGTGGCGTTGCGGGGCGCTCAGCGAAGCGGATGGCGATTAGCGCCAGCGCAAGGCCGCCTGCGTCGGTCAGCATATGTGCAGCGTCAGCCAGAAGCGCGAGGCTACCCGTCCAAAGCCCACCGACAACTTCGATCGCCATGAAGGTGGTCGTCAAAGCAAGCGCTATCAAGAGCTTGCTTTTATGTCGCCCGGCAGCAGTGCCCGACGCAGCACCTGCCGCGTGTGAATGTCCTGAACCCATGGTCAACTCCCATTTATTATTGAGTATCCGGCACCGCGAAAGCCCCCCAGGGTGGACACGCAGAGCCGTGCTTAGTCGAAAAGCCGTCCCAGGAACGATCCGTGCCGGCGGCCTCGCCCGTGTCCCCCGTCATGCCCCGAACGATGGCCTCCATCGTAATAGCCTCGCGGCGGATAAGGCTGCGGCTGCGGCGCGGACTGCGGCGTCTGCACTCCCCGAACGTCTTCGCTCGCGTTGCGCTCGATAATTTTGTCGAGTTCACCCCGATCGAGCCAGACGCCCCGACATTTAGGACAGTAGTCAATCTCGATGCCCTGGCGCTCGCTCATGACCAAGTCGACTTTGCATGTTGGACAAAGAAGCCCATGACCCTGGCCCTTGGCACTTGTGTTTGCGATGTCTTCCATTTCTTTCTCCAAAAGTTTTTAGATAACCACTATGTCCCGTTCCCAGACCCATCATCGGCGATTGCTTACGAGATTGAATGTACCTTAATGTCTATTTATCACTTGCATATTGGCCCCGCGACGTTTTGTAGTCCGTAGCCTACGAAGACACGCTTTTGAGCTACCACGTAATTGCTGTAGTGCCTACAGCCTGGCTGACTGTTCGAAGTAACCTGAGGTTTTCAACCAAATGGAGATCAGTATGCCCACCCAACCCACCGCCCAACCCGGCTCCCATCACCCTCACGAGGGCCATGTGCCCGGCGACCTCGATCAGCACGGTCACCGGGACAAGGGTGCGCCTCCATTGGTTGAGCAGCCAGGAGTGCATCATCCGCATGATGGTCATAAGCCGGGAGATCTTGACCCGCACGGCCATCGCGATACTGGCGGCAAAAAATAGTCCATGCCGCCAAGCTGCAAGACAACAACCTTGCGGCTGGACATTTCGTAAAGGGGCTGGCATTACCAGCCCTTTTCATGTCCAGGAGAACAGAGGGGCGGCAGCATCACATCATTGCGGGAGTCATTCAATACACTCTTGGGCCGCTGCTGAAGCACCCGAAACCAGTTTTGTAGTGGCGTTGGCGCGTCCACATAGGAAGGGCGGAAGGTACCGATTTTTTGCGTAGGTTGGTTAACTGTCTCTATCATCCACTATCTATCGGCTCGCGCCCCAAAGCGTGTCATTCAAAACAGCGTGCGCTTGCTTGCTCGCATGACCCAGACCCTCAGTGCAACCTCTGCCTGCTGAGAATATTCGCCTGCGGGGTGACCCATACGAGTTGAATGGCGTGCGTCTGTTTCCAGAGCTTCACAAAATCACGGCCTTCCGCTATAGCTCGCCTGCAGGTGGGCAGCGCATTGGTGGTGTCCTCACCGTGCGGGCGCTGCTAGAATTCACCGCATATTGAGGGCCAGGAGTCTGGGCCACGACGATATGCCGATCCGACTGCAGAGGAGAAATTCATGGAACGCAACATCCCGACTGTGGAAGTATCCGCGCCCTCGGTCGTCCAGACTTCGCCGGTACAAGACTCCCTAGAAACCGGAGCCATCGTGCTTAGGCCTGAGCAGGTGCCGCAAGCCGAACAGGCATTAGCCGCGTTGGACTTTGCGGCCGTTCCATCCGGCGAGATCATCAAGATCGGACTCGGTGCGGAACAGGCGCTGCAAAAGACGCTTGACGGCTTTCTCGCGCGGCTAGACAAGAAAACGGCGTCCAAGGTGTTCGCCCTCTTCGGACGCCTGGAAAAGGGTGTTGATGACGCCAAACTGCCTGAAATCCTGGAGAAGATACAGACCGGCGAGGATCCGGGGTTCTTCGCCCGCCTGTTCGCCAAGCTCACCGGCCGCAAACCCGAAGAAGCCTTTCGCGAGTTCATGCAGGAAGTTGGCGACTTGATTGCCAGCCGGACGCAAACGCTGGCTGACGAGATGGGCCGGCTGGAGGGCGAACTGTCCAAGGAAATGACGACGCTGTTTGGCGAATTGCAGGTGCTGGAGACGCTCAAACTATCGTACGGAACGCACTTTGCCAACTTCACCGTCGATGCGGCCGTGGCCCGGGCGTTTCTCGGCAAGGCCCGGCATTACGTGGCGCAGCAGACGGCGGCAGCCGACCCCGCCGACGTGTCCGCCCAGGCGCGGCTGCGTGAGTTGCAGGACAAACTCCGGTTGCTGGAAAGCCGTGCCCTCGCGCTTGAAGGCACCTATACGCGCCTTCCGGCCGACCAAATGGTGATCCAGCAGATCGAGGCTGCCGGCATCGCCACACTGCAGGAGACGGCCACCACGGTCTCCTCGCGGTTCGCGTCGATCAAAATGACCTTGCTCTCCATCCACGGCGCGTTTGCCGTCAAGTCGGTGCAACAGATCGCCGAGCGCCAGGCACGCCTTGACCAGCAATTGACGCAACTTCGCGGTCAGGCCACCAGGGACGTGGCTGTCGCCGCAGCAAAAGCTCCCGGCGACAACCGGGTCGCGCAGGCGCAGCAAATCGCAGCCATCATCACCCAGACCCGCGAGATCCACGAGCTGGTGGAAGCCGCCAAGCAGGAAACTGAAGCGAAGTTTGAGACGGCGCGGCAGATGTTCGAGAAGTCGCGCGCCGAACTCGCTGCGCTGCGCCAGGCATAACAAGGACCCCGGAGAAGCCATGCTCACATTGACCCTTGACAAGCCCGGCGCCGCACCGGCCCGCAAACTGCAGCTCTCACTCAACAAGGGCGCTGCGTTCAAGGTAACCGTCGCATGGCAGTGCGACGCCAGCCACCAGGACGACATCGACATCCACGCACTCGAGGCACGCAACGGCGGCAACGGCGCGAAGGTTTCGGCACTGGAAGAGATCCTGTCCACCTACAACACAACGAAGATGAGCCCGAAAACGGGCGTGCTTCCGACGGCGGCGGACGGCTCCTTCGCCACGCCCTCGGGTGGACTGCAGCATTCCGGCGACGTCCGGGTGCAGGGCAACACCGAAACCATCGTCATTGATGGCTCGAAACTCCCAGCGGGCGTGAACGAGATCCCCCTGTTTGCCACCGTCCACAAGGCCGAGCACGGACAGGGACACGTTGAAGGCGCCGAATCAGAAGACGAAGCTGCATTTGCCGACATTGAGGTCTGCACCGTCACCATCGCCGACGAAGGCGGGCGCGAGCTCGGCGCTTACCAGTTGTCCAAGGAGTTTGGCGAATTCAACGTGGTGCAGCTCGGCAGCATCATGCATGGCGACAATGGCTGGGAGTACGCTCCTGTCGGCCGCGGCTTCACGGGTACGTTCAACGACGTTCTGGGCCACTTCTCCTGAGACCAGCCATGCCGCCCGCGAAGGACAAGTTGCGCCCGACGGTCATCGGCTCCGAGGGCGCCTCCCCGCGCGGCCCTGGCGGTGCCGTCCAGCCACCAAAGGATGGGCCTGCTCGTCGTGCACCGGCGGTCAAGCCGGTGATTCGGCAGCCAACGGCCATGCCTGGCACTGAACGGAGGCGGATTGAAGTGTCAGTGCGGGATCTGCAAGCGTTGTCGCCGGGCGCTAAGACCATGTTGTATGAACGGGCGCGAGCGCTGGTCGGCGCATTCGTCCTCGACCGGGCCGCGCAGCGCAAGGCGATCCTGTGGGGTCATGACTTGCAGCAGACCCACGGCGGCCTCGTCACCGAGATGCTGGACCTTGCGCGCAGCCCTGTGCTGCGCCAGGTGGACGGTTACCTCGCGCGAATGATGGACATCCTGGGATCGATTGACCTGATGGCCGTCTGCGGACATGGTGGCGATAGCGTAATGGGCCGCCTGTTTCAGGGCATCAACAGCCGGATCGACACACCGAGTGAACTTGCCAGGGCCCAAGCCGAGCTGGAGCAGTTGCTTACGCTCATGGCTGCGGCGCTGGACCCACTGCTGGACCTCAAGGACCGGCTGCTGCGTCTTTCCAACTCGATGCAGGGGACTGCCGAACAAGTCGAGGCCTCGGCCATCGGCGCCCTGTTTCTGTCGGAGCGCCTTCGTCAGAACGATACAGCACTGGCGCAGCGATTTGCCGAGCGCAGCATGAGTCTCACCCAAACCCTGGCGCAGATGCGGCAAACCGGCTCTACACAGGAATTACAGATTGAGCAGCCGATGCGTATCATCGGCGCTATCCAGAACGTGGCGCTGGTCGTTATGCCGGCGTTCATCGGCAGTATTGCGTCCATCGCCACCCTAGGCGCCAGGAAGACCACGATCTCGCCGACCGAAGCTGGTGAGCTGGCCTATCGGCTGCGGGACATTATCAGCCAGTTGAAAACCTGAATCAGGAGCACACATGAACAGCAAACTCACATTGAATCTGGACAAGGCAGCCACCGCGCTGCGACTCGCGCTCGACAAAGCTGGCGTGGTGGCGAACGTGAGGGCGGAAACTGCCGCGATCATCGACGTCTCTGGGTCCTTCGAGCACGAGCATGAAGAGGGAACAACCAGCATCCTGATTGAGCGACTCGTACCTTACTGCATGGTGCTCGACCCTGACCACAAAATGGACGTCTTCACATTTAGCGCAGGCGAGCGCAACGCCTACTATGTAGGAGCGGTGGAGCCGAACGACGCTCATGGTTACGTTACTCGCAACATCATCGATCGAGTTCCGGGCTGGAATGGTGGAACAACCTACAGCTTTGTGCTCGAACGCGCGCTTGAGCACTTCGGCTGGAAGACTTGCGACGAGGTGCACCGGTCTACGCAGGGTGCCGGCTTCCTCAGCCGATTGTTCGGGTGGTCGTCGACTGGGCAGGCGCACGATCACGGCGCTCCACATACACACGAAAAGAGACGCTCACTCGTACTCTTCATCACCGACGGTGAAAACACCGCCGGCGATGAGACGCGAACCATGCGCGTCCTGGAGGAATCGCAGCGACGTGGGGACCAGGTCTACTTTCTCTTCATCGGAGCCTGCGAGGACAGGAACGTGAAGTTCGAGTTTGTCCAGCGAATCGCCAGCCGCTTTAAGAATACCGGCCTGGTGGTCATCCGCGACCTGGAGG
>JAZKAY010000026.1:0-105600 GCA_040388905.1 Pseudomonadota bacterium | reverse complement strand
CTGCGGTTCCGGCGCCTCAAGCCCCAGTACCACCGGTGCCCGCGCCCATGCCCGCACCCGCAGCGGTGGCACCGCGTGTCACAACTGCTTCAGAAGCTGCGCCTGTGCAAACGGCGCCTGCCACCTTGCCCAGAACCACAGCCACGCTGGTCGCACCGATGAGCACGCCAGCCAGTGCATCTGCAGCGCTACCTGCCTCTTCAGTCGCCGCGCCCGGGCCGGCTGCTTCCAATGCCCCACCGGGCACGCCGGCACCATCAGGCACCGCAGCGGGCAGCGCTGCGGCGGGGCCAGGCGGCACGGGTTCTGCCGCGGCTGGCGGCCTGCAGGGCGGTGGCCTGGCGCCGCCGCTGGACCTGCGCCTGCCGCCGCGCTATATCTACAGGCCGCCGATGGCCGTGCCTCAGCGCAGCCTGTCAGAGATGGCCAACGAACAACTCAGGCGCAAACCGCGTGACCCTTTCGCCGAGGCGATAGACCGTGCGGCCAACATCGACTGCGCCAGGGAAACGCCCGAAGGCCCGGCCCAGGGCCTGCTCGCCATCGGGCCGCTGCTCAAGCGCGCGATAGAAGAAAAATGCAAAAGATGAAACCGCAACAACCCCTTTCAAGCGCCACGCTTTTATTTCCAGTACAAAGGTATTCCATGAACCAGACGACCACTGCGACCCTGCGCCTCATGCGTCCTGCGGGCTTTTTCCTTGCGATGTCTTTGACGATTTTTCTGGTCACGGTTGCGCTGCCCGCAGCGGCGCAAAGCCAGCTCAGCACCACCTTGGGCGCCAGTGCGCCGTCGTCGGCTGCGGTGGCTTCGCCACATGCTGCACCGGTGCCCATCCCCGTGACGAGAGTGACCGGTAGTGCGCCCGGCGATGGCAAGGTAGTGCCATCGGTTGCCAACCCCTATGGCCTGGCCGCCATCTGGCTGCAGGGTGACTGGGTGGCCAAGGGTTGCCTGTTGCTGCTGGCCCTGATGTCGATGGCCAGCTGGTATGCCTTGCTGGCCAAGACCATCGCGCTGCAGCGCCTGAGAAAACAGGCCGCCTCCGCGCAAGGCGTGTTTGACGACGTGCGGCACTTCGCCGCGCATGTCGGCAAGCTCGATACAAGCAACCCGGTGCGTTATGTGGCCGACGCGGGCAGCGCGGCAGTTCACCAGTACGCCGCGCTCAGGCCGCGTGTGGACTACGACACCTGGCTGGTGCGTGCGATAGAGCAGGCGCTGTCGGGTGTGCAGATACGCATGCAAAGCGGCATGGCCGTGCTGGCGACCATCGGTTCAACGGCACCCTTTGTCGGCCTCTTCGGCACGGTGTGGGCCATCTATACGGCGCTGGTCAAGATAGGCGCGTCGGGGCAGGCCTCGATTGACCGCGTGGCGGGGCCGGTGGGTGAGGCACTCATCATGACGGCGATTGGCCTGGCAGTCGCAGTGCCGGCGGTGTTTGGCTACAACTGGCTGCTCAGGCAAAACAAGCTGGCGTTCGAGTCGCTGCGCAACTTTGGCGCGCAGCTGCATTCGCTGCTGCTGGCCACGACAGATGTCACACAAAACGCCGATGCCGCACCGATGCCTGAAGCTGTTGCACCCCCTGTGCCTGACTGACCATGGCGCTTTATTCATCAAGTGACAGCCAGGCCGAAGACGGCTGGATGGCCGAGATCAACACCACGCCGCTGGTCGATGTGATGCTGGTCTTGCTGATCATTTTTTTGCTGACGATTCCGGTGGTGAGTGCCACCGTCAACGTCAACCTGCCGGTTGAATCGGCGCAGTGGCGCGACACCAGCGGCGACTATGTGGTGGTCACGGTAGACCGGGTCGGTAACCTGTATTTCAACGACAGCTTTGCGCCCGACATCCAGGCCCTGTCATCATTGATCGGTGAGATCGCCACCTTGACGCCGCAGCCTGAAATACACATACGCGCCGACGCCAGTGCGCCCTATGCCTACATCGGCCAGGTGATTGATACGGCGCAGGGCCATGGCTTTGCGCATGTCAGCCTGGTAACCGAACCGGCGCAAAACCGATGAAGCTCTACACACAACACCTGTCCAGAAGCAGCGGCGATGAGGCCGATGCCGGGCCCATGGTGGAGATGAACACCACACCGCTCATCGACGTGATGCTGGTGCTGCTGGTGATGCTCATCATCACCATCCCCGTGCAGCTGCACTCAGTCAACCTGGACATGCCATCGATGCAGGCGGGCAGCACGCCGGAGGTGGTCGAGGTGCAGATGAATGCGGCCGGCTTTCTTCAATGGAATGGTGAAACACTCGCAGACATGCAGGCCGTGCAGGCGCGCATCGCCGCTGCTACAGCCCAAGCTGTGCAACCCGAAATTCACCTGAAGCCGTCTTTCGATACGCCTTACTCTTTTGTTGCGGCCTTCCTGGTGATGGCCAACAGGGCGGGGCTGCAAAAGGTTGGTGTTGTGAATCAGGGTGGCTGAACCCCATATTTCGTTTTAATTTTCTGGAGTCTGAACATGGAATTTCCCCAGTGGATTGTTGACCGCGTCACCAGCCGGCAAGGCAGCCTTCACCCCTATGACAGCTTTGATGCCGGCAAGCTCGCATTTGTGGTGGTCGATATGCAAAACCACTTTGTATTGCCGGGTTTTCCTGCTGCAGTGCCTTCTGCTGCAGCGACCATTCCTGCCATCAACCGGCTCGCCGCAGCTGTACGCGAGGCGGGTGGCAAGGTGGTGTGGATACAGACCACCTCGGTGAACTCCGACGTGCACCTGTCGCTGCATTACAGCGAAACCTACACGCCCGAGCGCAAACAGAAGCGCATGGAGAGCCTCGACCCTGCGGCAAGAGGCTATGAATTGCACAGCGAACTCGATGTGCAGCCTGGCGATGAACACGTCGTCAAGCTTTGCTACAGCGCAATGGTGCAGGGCTCATCAGACCTCAACCAGTTGCTGCGAAAACTCGGCATTGAAACTGTACTGATAGGCGGCACCGCCACCAATGTCTGCTGTGACTCCACCGGCCGTGACGCGATGATGCAGAACTACCGCGTGGTCATGGTTGAAGACGCGCTGTCAGCCTTCACGCCTGATGAGCACGTCTGGGCGCTGAACAACTGGATGCTGGTGTTCGGTGATGTGTTGTCGGTCGATGATGTTGCCCGCAGGCTTGTGCGGGCCAAAGAGGACGCGGCGGCCACAGCCTGATTATTCTGCGCTGACTGCGGCGGCTTCGGTCGCCGTGCGCATGCGCAAGGCGCGGGCAAAAGCCCATCCCGTCAGCGGCAGGGCGATGGCAGGCACCAGCAGCATGAGGGTGTAGCCCAGATGGTCATAGGTGTATCCGGCGATGGACACGCCAACTGCCTGCCCGCCAAACAATGCAAATGCAAACAGCGCCACAGCCGTGCCCCTGAAGGCCGGCACCATTTGTGTGGCATGGGTCTGCAGCGTGTTGTGGAAGAGGTAGGTGCCGAAACCTGTCAGCAGCGCCAGCGGCCCGGCGACCCACGAAATGGGCGACAACAGCAGGCCGAGAAAGCCCGCGCCCATCATCACGCCGCCAGCCAGCACCATGCGGCGCTCGCCATACTTTTCAACAATCTTCTTCGCCGTTAATGCGTAAAGAAGGCCGCCAAGGGCATAGAGTGCAATCAGCGCCGAGGCAAAAGACAGGCTCAGTCCATGCCGGTTGTGCAGGTACGAGGGCAGGTAGCTCAGCGGCCCGAGCAGGAAGATGCCTTCGGCCAGCACGGCCAGCAGGACCACACGGGCCCAGGGCGTACTCACCACCGCACGCAACTGCCCTGTGATATCAAGCCCGCCTGAAGGTGCCTTGTGCACCGGCTCGGTTCGCAGCCATTTCCAGAGCATGAATGCCATGATGCCAAACCCCAGTGACAGGCTGAGAAACGCACCGCGCCAGCCCGGCGACGAATCGGCAAACAGCCCACCCGCCAGCTGGCCCACCATCATGCCCGTCAGGCTGCCCGCAACAAACCGTGCCAGTGTGGCCTGCCGGTTTTCATAAGGCACGTTGTCGCCAATCCAGGCCATGGCCAGCGGCATCACGCCCGCTGCGCACATGCCCCAGGCGACACGCGTCCAGACCAGGACTTCAAACCTGCCGACCACTGCGGATGCGAGTGCTGCGAAAGCGCAACCGGCCAGCGAAATCCAGATCAGGCGCGCCTTGCCATACCGGTCGCCGAGCGGGCCGAATACCAGTTGCATGAGGCCGTAGGCAATTGAAAAACTGATGATGACCTGGCCCGCTGCGCCGGGTGTGCGGTTGAAGTCAAGCGCCAGCCGGGGCAGCAGCGAATCGCAGATGCGCAAGGCAGCGCCACTGAAAAAGGCCGCGCAGGCCATCAGCGTGACAGTGGTGTTGATGCGCGCCGGAGACAGCGTTTGTGTCAAAAGAGGGCGGCTGGAAGTTGTGATCGGGCGTGTGCTGCATCACCACGGTATGTCGTGGTGCCCGGGGCCGGAATCGAACCCACGTACACGCGTACGTTCGTCGAAACCGCCAAAGGCGTGTGGTTGAGGATGTGTCTTGGCGCTTATAACAACTAAGTCCTGGTGCCCGGGGCCGGAATCGAACCGGCACGCCTTGCGGCGGGGGATTTTGAGTCCCCTGCGTCTACCAATTTCACCACCCGGGCAGGAATGAGCGAAGCCTCGAATTATGGCACAGTGTGGGTCTATGAAATACCCAACCATCGAAGACGCCATTGGCAAAACGCCCCTGGCGGCGCTGCAGCGCATAGGGGCTGCAGAGAATGAAAAACGCGGCAACGTCATCCTCGGAAAGCTTGAAGGCAACAACCCTGCAGGCTCGGTAAAAGACCGGCCGGCGCTGTCCATGATCAGGCGCGCGGAGGAGCGCGGTGACATCAAACCGGGCGACACGCTGATTGAAGCCACCTCCGGCAATACCGGCATTGCGCTGGCGATGGCGGCGGCGATCAAGGGCTACCGCATGGTGCTCATCATGCCGGAAGACCTGTCGATTGAACGCGCCCAGACCATGAAGGCTTTTGGCGCCGAACTGATCCTCACACCCAAAAGCGGCGGCATGGAGCATGCCCGTGACCTGGCCGAAAAAATGGAGAAAGACGGCCAGGGCAGGGTGCTTGACCAGTTCGCCAACCAGGATAACCCGAGAGTTCACTATGAGACCACCGGGCCTGAAATATGGACAGATACGTCAGGTAAAGTGACACATTTTGTCAGTGCCATGGGCACAACCGGCACTATTACCGGTGTTTCGCGCTACCTGAAAGAGAAAAACCCGGCCATCCAGGTCATTGGTGCCCAGCCGGCCGAGGGTTCGCGCATTCCCGGCATCCGCAAGTGGCCCGAAGCTTATATGCCGAAAATTTATGACGCCAGCACGGTGGACCGGCAGGTGTCGGTGAGCCAGCTTGACGCAGAAGATATGGTCCGCCGCATGGCTCGCGAAGAGGGTATTTTTGCGGGTATTTCTGCTGCCGGTGCCTGCTGGGTGGCCCAGGAAATCGCCAAAACCGTGACCAATGCGGTCATTGTGTTTGTGGTGTGCGACCGGGGTGACCGTTACCTGTCGACAGGCGTGTTCCCGGCATGAGCTACGAATTCAAATTTTGCCCCAGCTGCGCGACCGCGCTGGAGATGGTCACCCAGATGGAAGACGGCGGCGAAAAAGCCCGTCTGCGCTGCCCGGCCTGCGGCTACACCCATTGGAACAACCCGACGCCCGTGCTGGCGGCCGTCATTGAATACAACGGCCAGATCCTGCTGGCGCGCAATGCCGCATGGAGCCACAAGGCTTACGCCCTGATCACAGGCTTTATGGAGGCTGGCGAGACGCCTGAGGGCGGCATCAAGCGCGAGATCCAGGAGGAAACCAGCCTGCACACACTGTCGCTGGACCTGATTGGTGTTTACGACTTCCAGCGCATGAACCAGATCATCATTGCCTACCATGCCGTCTGCCAGGGTGAGGTGGCCCTGTCTCCTGAACTGGTGGACTACAAGCTGTATGACTTCGACAAGGTCAAATGCTGGCCTGCCGGAACGGGTTATGCCCTGGCTGACTGGCTGAAGTCAAAAGGCCACAACCCCGAGTTTGTGGAATGGCCCCGGCGCGACTGAGGCCGCCAGCGCCTCTAAAATAGGGGCAACCCAAGGATCAAGATGAATATTGACAAAGAACTCGACACCCGCGGACTGAACTGCCCGCTGCCCATACTGAAGGCCAAAAAAGCGCTGGCCGACATGCAAAGCGGTGAACTGCTGCGTGTGGTGTCTACCGACTCGGGTTCAACCCGGGACTTCATGGCTTTTGCCAAGCAGACTGGCAATGAGCTGGTGGAGCAGAGCACGGCTGGCGGCGACTTTATTCACGTTCTCAAACGTCGATAAGGTCAGTAGAGATCGACAGGTTTTTCGCCCGTCAGTCGAGCTTGAGTTCTTTCAGGTAAGCACGGAAGTTCTCACCCACTTCAGGGTGCTGCAAGGCCAGTTCTACCGTCGCTTCCAGAAAGCCTGACTTGCTGCCGCAGTCATAGCGCTTGCCCTTGTACTGGAAGGCATACACCGCTTCTTCCTTCATCAGGCTGGCAATGCCATCTGTCAGCTGGATTTCCCCGCCCACACCTGTCGGCTGGCTGCGGATATGCCTGAAAACAGCCGGGGTCAGAATGTAGCGGCCAGCCACACCCATGCGCGAAGGGGCCACTTCAGGCGCTGGTTTCTCCACCATGGCGTTGACCTTGATCAGGCCGTCTTCCATGGTCTCACCGGCCACGATGCCGTAGCGGCGGGTGTGTTCTGCGGGTACTTCCTGAACCGCAAGTATCGACTGCTTGAGCCGGTCAAACTGCGCGCTCATCTGCGCCAGAACCGGCTGGCCGTCCCTGGGGCCGACCATCAGGTCATCGGCCAGCAATACTGCAAAAGGTTCGTTTCCAACCAGATGTTCGGCACACAGCACGGCATGCCCCAAACCCAGGGATCGGGGCTGGCGAACATATGAAAAATCCATGTCCTGCGGCTGCACGGATTTGACAAGTTTGAGCAATTCAAACTTTTGGGCTACCTCCAGTTCATTTTCCAATTCGTACGCTGTATCGAAGTGATCTTCAATGGCACGCTTATTGCGTCCTGTTACAAAAATCATGTGGCGAATGCCTGCTGAATAGGCTTCTTCAACCGCATATTGGATCAGCGGTTTATCCACCACCGGCAGCATTTCCTTGGGTTGGGCTTTGGTCGCCGGCAGGAAACGGGTCCCAAGACCGGCGACCGGGAAAACGGCTTTATTCAGATTCGTAATTTTGGGCATTGGGGTGGATCAGGGGAAAAGTAGTGAGTTTGCGGCGGCCGGTGCGAATGGCGCGTCGGACAATTCCGCAAATTTGAGCGGCACAGCGCCCACAACACGAAACACAGCGAACCAAGGACTGCAGGGTGGACATCTTACTTCTAGACGCACTGGTACCTGAGGCCATGGCCTGGCTTGAAGCCAAGCACCACGTGGAGTACCGCCCCGAATTTGCCGATGACCTCGTCTCACTGCGTCAGGCAGCCTATAAGACCAGGGGCATCATCTTTCCCCGCCAAACCATTGTGACGCGTGAGCTTCTTGATTTCCTGCCCAGGCTCAAGGCCGTCGGGCGGCTGCATGTGGGCACGGACAACACCGATCTCGAAGCCTGCAAGGAACGCGATATCAAGGTCATTCACGCCAGCAGTGCCAATGTGAGATCGAACGCGGAATACCTGCTCAGTTGCCTGCTGATCCTTTACCGCAGGGGTGTGGTGTCGGCGCTCATGGGGCGCCGTCATCCCTCAGCGCAGATGGGGAGGGAACTGAGCGGCAGTACAGTGGGCATCCTGGGTCTCGCACCCACGGCCCATACCCTTGCTGGCATGCTGAGCGGTCTGGGTGTGCGCCTGATCGGTTACGACCCTGCCGTACACCACACCGCGCCCATATGGGAGCGCCTGCGCATCAAGCCTGTGACGCTGCCAGAACTCATGAGCCAGGCCGATGCAGTCTCGGTCCAGATGCTCTACGCCAGCCGCTTCAAGGGCTTCGTCAACGACAAGCTGCTGGCGGCCTGCAAGAAGAACCAGCTCTGGGTCGGCATCAGCCGCAGCGAACTCTTCAATGAGGCGGCCCTGGCTGCGGCGCTGACTGACGGGCGCATAGAGGCATGTGTGATTGACGGTGCGGAGCCAAAATTTCTTGCCGAGACCTCGCCCCTGCACGGGCTGAAGAATCTGTTTGTCACGCCCCGCCTGGGCTCACACACGCGTGAGGCGCGCCTGCGCTCCAGCTGGTATGTGGCGCACCGCATGCATGAGGCCATCACATCGGAGAAACCCGCCAGCGACTCCTCGCTCAGCGCACCGATGGACCTGACCGGCGCGTCAACAGATTCTGCCTCGGGTTCACAGTGGGTGGAGCCGGAATTTGATATCCGCTAGAGGGATATTGCCCCCACGTTCGCTCACTGCGTGTAGCTCTCTGCCCCCCGGGGGGGGCCGGCCTTGCTTGGGGCGGCCCGGCGCGGCGGCCGGTGTGGCCCCCACGTTCGCTCACTGCGTGTAGCTCTCGAGGCCTTGCAGGCCCTTGCGAAGATTTTTCGTTTTTCTGCATTAAAAAAGCCCCGGCCAGCGGGGCTTTTGTCTATCGTGGGCAGGCCTACTTCAATCGCACCAGCTGTTCGCGGATCTTGTCCAGCGCGGCCTGGTTGTCGGCCAGACGCTTGCGCTCCTGTTCGAGCACGGCTGGCGGCACCTTGCTCACAAAGGCTTCGTTTGCCAGCTTGGCTTCTGAGTTGGTGATCTGGCCGGTCAGTCGGGTTTCTTCCTTTTGCAGGCGGATTTTTTCTGCAGCCAGGTCGACTTCCATGTAGAGGCAGAGCCGGGCTTCGCCGACGATGGCGACCGGTGCCGATTGTGCTGCGGTGACCCAACTGGCTTCGTCATCAAACACCTTCACTTCACTGAGCTTGGCGAGTGACTTCAGCACCGGTGCAATGCTGCTCATGAAGTCTGTGTCGCCCAGCACAAACAGCGGCAGGCGCGTGGCGGGTGACACATTCATCTCGCCGCGCAGGTTGCGGCAGGCGTCAACCAGTGTCTTGAGTTTGGTGACATGCGCTTCGGCTTTTTCGTCTATCTTCTCTGGCTGGCTTTTCGGGTAAGCCATCTGGCCGATGAATTCGCCTTTCTTCATTCCGGCAACAGGTGCAACCTTTTGCCACAGCTCTTCGGTGATGAAGGGAATGACCGGATGCGCCAGGCGAAGAATGCCCTCCAGCGTGCGGATCAGCGTGCGGCGCGTAGCGCGTTTTTGCGAGTCGTTGCCGGTCTGAATCTGCACCTTGGCAATTTCCAGGTACCAATCGCAGAACTCGTCCCAGACGAACTGGTAGATGCTGCCTGCCACGTTGTCCAGGCGGTAATCGGCAAAGCCTCTCGCCACATCGGCTTCCACGCGCTGCATGGTTGACGAAATCCAGCGGTCGGCCTGCGAGAAGCTCATGTAGTTGTGAAACTCGCCGCCGGGTTGGCATTGCTCCTTCGTGTGTTCCGCAAGGCCGCAGTCCTGCCCTTCGCAGTTCATCAGCACAAAACGTGTGGCGTTCCAGAGCTTGTTGCAGAAGTTGCGGTAGCCCTCGCAGCGCTTGCTGTCGAAGTTGATGCTGCGGCCCAGGCTGGCCAATGATGCAAAGGTAAAACGCAATGCATCAGCGCCATAGCCGGGAATGCCGGCAGGAAATTCCTTCTCGGTGTTCTTGCGAACCTGAGGCGCGGTCTCGGGCTTGCGCAGGCCTTGTGAACGCTTCTCCAGCAGGGGTGCCAGCTCTATGCCATCAATCAGATCGACAGGGTCAAGCACATTGCCTTCAGACTTGCTCATCTTCTTGCCCTGGGCGTCTTTCACAAGCCCGTGGATATACACGTGCCTGAAAGGCACCTGGCCGGTGAAGTGTGTGGTCATCATGATCATCCGGGCGACCCAGAAAAAGATGATGTCGTAACCGGTGACCAGCACGCTGGATGGCAAAAAGAGGTCGAGCTCCTTTGTTTTTTCAGGCCAGCCCAGTGAAGAGAAGGGCACCAGCGCCGATGAATACCAGGTGTCGAGCACGTCTTCGTCCCGCACCAGTTTTTTGCCGGACGCCTGCTTTTGCGCATCTTCCTCGTTCTCGGCCACATAGACCTTGCCATCTTCGTCGTACCAGGCCGGTATCTGGTGGCCCCACCAGAGCTGGCGCGAGATGCACCAGTCCTGGATGTTGTTCATCCACTGGTTGTAGGTGTTGACCCACTGCTCGGGCACAAATTTCACCTCGCCGCTGCTCACCGCATCGATGGCCTTCTGGGCAATCGATTTGCCAGTGGGGTCCTTGTCGCTGACCTTGCTGAGTGCCACAAACCACTGGTCTGTCAGCATGGGTTCGATGACCTGACCCGTACGCGCGCAACGCGGCACCATGAGCTTGTGTTTTTTGACTTCGACAAGAAGGCCCTGCGCCTCAAGGTCTGCCACAACGGCCTTGCGCGCCACGAAGCGGTCCATCCCGCGGTATTTTTCCGGTGCGTTTTCATTGATGGCCGCATCCAGCGTCAGCACGCCGATGATGGGCAACTTGTGCCGCTGGCCGACTGCATAGTCGTTGGTGTCATGCGCGGGTGTGACCTTCACGACGCCCGTACCAAACTCCTTGTCCACGTAGTCATCGGCAATCACGGGGATGGTGCGATCACACAGTGGCAGCGACACCAGCTTGCCGATGAGGCTCTTGTAGCGCTCGTCTTCAGGATGCACCATCACCGCCACGTCGCCCAGCATGGTTTCAGGCCTGGTGGTCGCCACCGTCAGCGAGCCCGAGCCATCGGCCAGCGGGTAGCGGATGTGCCACATGAAACCGTCTTCTTCCTCGCTCTCGACTTCCAGGTCGGAGACGGCCGATTTCAAAATCGGGTCCCAGTTCACAAGGCGCTTGCCCCGGTAGATCAGGCCCTGTTCGTAAAGCTGCACGAAGGTCGAGGTGACGACCTTGGACATCTTGGGGTCCATGGTGAAGTACTCGTGCTTCCATGACACCGAATCGCCCATGCGGCGCATCTGGCGCGTGATGGTCGTGCCGGACTCTTCCTTCCACTCCCACACCCTGGCGACAAAATTCTTGCGGCCCAGGTCATGGCGTGATTTGCCTTCACCCTGCAGCTTGCGCTCCACCACGATTTGCGTGGCGATGCCGGCGTGGTCGGTGCCCGGAACCCACAGCGTGTTGTCGCCCTTCATGCGGTGGTAGCGCGTGAGCGAATCCATGATGGTCTGGTTGAAGGCATGACCCATGTGCAGCGTGCCTGTCACATTGGGTGGCGGCAACTGGATGGCAAACGAGGGTTTGGCGGCGTCCAGTGTGGGTTCGTACTGGCCGCTTTGCTCCCAGAGCGGGCCCCAATGGCGTTCAATGTCGGCAGGCGCAAAAGACTTGGCCAGTGCGTCCAGCCCCGGCGTGGGTACGACCACCTTCGCGGCTTCTGGTGCGGGGTTTGCGGGCGTGGGGGCTTGGGATGGAGCAACTTCGGTCATGGGCGCAATGAAAAGCGGCATGGGGCCTGTTAATACTATTTTCAGGAGATGCGTTGTGATTCAAAAGGCTGTGCGCAAGGCGCAAAACGCAGATGGGGTAGACCCCATCAAGGCTTTGCAACGCCGCGCACGGCCTTTTTGATCACAACCCTCAGGGAGCGGGGTGAAAACAGCGCCACTCTGCGTTGCACTTCTAGGTCAGGCAGGCGCCTGACCGTCGTCGCACGCCTCGATTGGCACTGTTTTCACCGCGCTCGCACTCCTGAAAATAGTATTAACAGGCCCACAGGGATGCCGCGTGGGGTGAATGGAACCCCCTGATTTTATTCGACTGCGTACGCCAGGCCCGTGGAGGGGCAAGCGGCCTGAAATCCTAGATGCCAGCGGGCTTTTTCAGCGTCAGCATGCGGTCCTGAGGCGTCAGCACGATGGTCTTGACCTCGCTGCCCTGCATGATGGTGAGCTTGACCGGCTCATTGGGCGCCGTGCGGGCCCAGACCTTCTTGTAAAAGCTTTCAAGCGTGGTGACCTGGTCACCATCGACGGCGAGTACGACGACGCCGGGCATCAGGCCCGCTGTTTCAGCAGGGCTGTCGGCGCTGACGCGCACGATCTGCACCTTGCCATCGCGGTCGCTCGATGTCAGGCCCAGCCAGGGCCTGCGGCTCTGGCTGCTGCTGCCTGACTGGCGCATTTCTGCCAGTATGGGCTTGAGCAGGTCTATCGGCACAAACATGTTGCCGGGGTTGCGGCGGTTTTCGCCGGCTGCATCCATCACGAGCAGTGAGCCCACACCCACGAGTTCGCCCCTGTGGTTAAAAAGCGGTGCGCCGCTGTGGTTGCCCCGGCTGGACGCGACAGGCGGGCTGGTGAAGATGGCCGTGTCGAGGTGGTATTCCCAGGTGCCCGAAAACGCCCGGGTGTTGACGAGTTGCGTCATGCTGACGCCACCATCGTCCCCATTCGCCCCACCTGTGGCACCCGTTGCGGCCATCAGCGGTTCGCCGGGTTTCAGGTCACGCACGCTGCCCAGGGTGACGGGCGCCACGCCGCGCAGTGGCAGCAGGGGGCGCACCAGGCCAAAGCCAGTGGCAATGTCATAAGCCACGGCGGTGGCTGGCAATATACGGTTGTCCTGGGTGACGATTTCAATGTGCTCGGCTTCAAGCATCAGGTAGCCTATGGTCAGCACCAGGCCGTCCGCCCCTATGACCACGCCGGAGCCGGTACGTTTCATGCCCAGGTTTTCGGCTGACCGGGAGCCCTCCACAGCAGTAACGCGTATGCCGACAACTGCCGCATTGGCCTTGTTCATCGTGTCCATGATGGACTGCACGCTGGGCGGTGCGGCCGTCGCAGCATGGCTTGCCGCCGGGAAAACAAGAGGAGCCAGGGGGAGGGATAACGCGACAGAAAGCCAGAGACTTGAAGCACGCATGGTGGACTCCATGAAGCCGTGTCTGTCGCGGGATGGCGTCAAATCACGTCAATAGAGAATGCGCCAGTTTGAGCATATGCGCAAGGGCTTGACACGCCGTTGCCGGACTATTTTTTCAGGCTGGCTTTAAGACGCGGGCTGTGACCTCCGGCCTGTCATTTTTTTGTGGTTTGAGCGGCGCGGCGGTTTTGCCTTCAGCCCGCTCCTTGCGCCACTGCTGCTTGCGCGCCGTCCATTCCGCCAGGCGGGCGTGGGCGATGTGGCTTTCCTTTTCCATGTCGTCTTCATTCGCAAGCTGGGCTGTCAACTCCAGCCTTATGCCATTGGGGTCAAAGAAATAGATGCTTTTGAACACATGGTGGTCAGTCACGCCCAGCACTTCGACATGTTCAGCTTCAAGGCGCGTCTTCATGGCTTCGAGGTCGGCCACGGTGTCGACCCGGAAGGAGATGTGGTTGACCCACGCCGGCGTGTTGGGTGAAGGCAGTGCGGCCACGTCGTCGCCGAGGTCGAAAAAAGCAATGAAGGACCCATCCCGCAGGCGAAAAAAGAAGTGGGTGTAAGGGCAGTACTCACCGGTGCTGGGCACATGATCGCTCTGGATGATGTGGTACAGCGGCAGGCCAAGAATGTCTTCGTAGAAGTGCCGTGTTTCTTCGGCGTCTCTGGCGCGGTAGGCGTAGTGGTGCAACTGCTGGATGGCCGCAGGTGGGGGAAGGCTGGCCTTGGTCAATGCTGGCGGTGTAATTTGAACAGTGGCGGACATGGAAGGGTCTCCTTGGGAAGCCTGATTCAGTTGGCGGACCTTCTAAGGTGCCCGTCCGAATAGCTTCAATGATTTAACTAATCGTAATTGATTTACTTTAACGTAATTCACTGGCGCTGCCAAGCCTGACCTGATAACCGGGCTTGCAGCAGTTTGCCCGTCTTGAAAGGTTTGTCGCGGCTGCTGACGTAAAGTCAGGCTTTGCATACATATTGATCCCAGCATGCTGTTTTTACTCTCCCCAGCCAAATCCCTTGACTACGACACGCCACCGCATGTCACCACCCACAGCAAGGCGTTGTTTACCAGCCAGTCGGCCGAACTGATCGAGGTTCTCAGGCAAAAAACACCGCAGCAGATCAGTACGCTGATGAAGCTCTCGGACACACTGGCCGGCCTCAACGTGGGCCGCTACCAGGCCTGGTCACCGCGGTTTACGGCCAAAAACTCAAAACAGGCCGCGCTGGCTTTTGATGGCGATGTTTATGGCGGGCTGGATGCCAGAACCCTGAGCGCCGAACAGCTTGACTGGGCGCAGGACCATCTTTGTATCCTGAGCGGCCTTTACGGCGTGCTGCGCCCGCTGGACCGCATGCAGCCCTACCGGCTGGAAATGGGCACGGCGCTGAAAACAGACAGGGGCAGCAACCTCTACCAGTTCTGGGGCACACAGATATCGGATTACCTCAACAGGCGCGCTGCCGCCGACACATCACCCGTTATCGTGAACCTGGCCAGTGAAGAGTATTTCAGGGCGGTTGACCTCAAGGCGCTCAAGGCGCGCGTGGTGAGCTGCGTGTTTGAAGAGCTGCGCGCCGGCAAGTACAAGATCATCAGCTTCAGCGCCAAACGCGCACGCGGGCTGATGGCGCGTTATGCGATTGAGAACCGGGCCAGCACAGTCAAAAAGTTGCAGGCCTTCGATGCAGAGGGTTATGCCTTTGATGCGAAAGCTTCTTCGCCCGACCGTTTGGTGTTCCGTCGCAAGCAGCCCGCCTGAACCTTGTCATGAAGCAGCAGGCCGCCAGCCAGCAAGTCCTTACGCGTGAGGTGTTTGACTGGATGGCTGCGCAGGCGGCTGCTGGGCATTCAAAAGAAACGATATTCCAGGCCATGCTCGACGCCGGCTGGAATCATGATTCAGCCACGCGTGCGGTGCAGATGCTGCTGGAGTCGCTGCGGGTATTGCCCGTTCCCGCGCTGGCTCTGCCGGTCACGGGCGGCATGGTTGATGCGGGGGACAAATGGGTGCAGGTGGTTCACCAGTCGGCCTCGCCCGACATCGTGGTGTTTGCCAGCCTGCTGAGTGACAGCGAATGTGATGCACTGATGGAAGAGGCGAGGCCCCGGTTGTCGCGCTCATTGACGGTAGACACCCGGACCGGCGGCGAAGAGCTCAACCCTGCGCGCACCAGCGACGGCATGTTTTATACGCGTGGCGAAACCGAAGTGGTGCGGCGTGTCGAGGCACGCATCGCCAGGCTGCTGGGCTGGCCGCAGCAAAACGGTGAAGGCCTGCAGGTGCTCTGCTATGGCCCGGGCGACCAGTACAAGCCGCACTACGATTATTTTGACCCGGTCGAGCCCGGCACCCCGGCGATATTGCAGCGCGGCGGCCAGCGGGTGGCCACGCTCATCATGTACCTGAATGAGCCGGAGCAGGGCGGTGCCACGGTGTTCCCGTCGGTCAGGTTCAAGCTCTTGCCCAAACGCGGCAACGCCGTGTTTTTCAGTTATCCGCGTGCGCACCCTTCAAGCCTGACCCTGCATGGGGGTGACCCTGTGGTCGTTGGTGAAAAATGGATTGCCACCAAGTGGTTGAGGGAGCGGGAATTTTTGTAACACCCCTGTTGAGGCTCACTGCGTGTAGCTTCCTCCCCCCTTGCAGGGGGCTGCGCCTGCGGCCTGGCAGAGCCAGTTCCGCGGCCCATGCTTGCGAGGGTGGCCCGGTGCGAGCGGAACATAATTCAGCATGAAACTCAAAGCCAACAACATCGACATCGAAGTCGAAGATACACACCCTGCAGACGCTACAGGGCGCCCGGTGGTGCTGCTCATCATGGGCCTGGGCATGCAGCTGATTGCCTGGCCGCCGGCCATGATGCAGGCGCTGGTTGATGCCGGTTATCGCGTTGTACGGTTTGACAACCGCGACGCGGGCTTGAGCCAGAAGTTCGCCCACCTTGGCACGCCCAACCTGCTGTGGGAAGGCCTGAAGTTCCGGCTGCGCATGACCATCACGCCGCGCTACAGCCTCAAGGAGATGGCCGCCGATGCACTGGGTGTGCTGGATGCGCTGCAGATTGACAAGGCCCATGTCGTCGGCGTCAGCATGGGCGGCATGATGGCGCAGCGCCTGGCGCTGCTGGCCCCCACGCGCCTCTCAAGCCTGACCAGCATCATGAGCACGAGCGGCGCACGCGGCCTGCCCGAGGCCAGCCCCGCGGTCACGCGCGTGCTGCTCAGGCGGCCCGGCAAGGGGCTTGATGCGGCGATAGACCACACCGTCAAATTGCTGCAAACCATAGGCAGCCAGGCTTTCCCCACGCCGCAGGCCGAGCTGCGCGAGAAGGTGGCTCAGGCTGCAGCGCGCAGTTTTTACCCGCCCGGCATCGTGCGCCAGATGGTCGCCATCGTGGCCGATACCACCCGTGCATCAGAGCTCAAGGCCATCGGCGTGCCGACACTCGTCATTCACGGCCGGGCCGACCCGCTCGTTCCGTTTCCGGGCGGTGAAGATACCGCCAGGCGTATTCCCGGTGCGGTGCTGCACGGGGTTGACGGCATGGGGCATGATCTGCCGCCGGGTGTCGTCGACCGCATCCTTTCGCCCCTGATCCCCCATTTGAAGGCAGCAGATGCCCCGCAGAACCACTGACGCTTATGAACACGCCTGAACAATCACAACTGGGCAAAAGCTCTGCCTACATCGACCAGTACGATGCGTCGCTGCTGTTCCCCATCCCGCGTGCCGGCAAGCGTGCAGAAATTGGCGTGACCGATACACCGCCATTTTTCGGCGCCGACATGTGGACGGCTTACGAGCTGAGCTGGCTCAACCTGCGCGGCAAGCCGCAGGTGGCGCTGGCGCACATCACCGTGCCCTGCGAATCGCCCAACATCGTAGAGAGCAAGTCCTTCAAGCTTTACCTCAACAGTTTCAACAACACCCGTTTTGCCGATGCGCGCGATGTGCGTGAGCGCATACGTGCAGACCTGAACGCCGTGGTTGGCGCCGGCATAGGCATCAAGACCATCGGCCCCGAGCTGTTTGACCGCGAGCCCGTACACGAGATGGATGGCCTGAACCTGGACCGGCTTGATGTGGAGTGCAGCCACTTCACGCCCATGCCAGAGTTGCTGTTTGCCGAGTTTGACGAAGCGCCGGTGACTGAAACACTCACCAGCAACCTGCTCAAAAGCAATTGCCTGGTCACCGGCCAGCCCGACTGGGGCAGCGTGCAGATCAGTTATTCAGGCCCGCAGATCAACCAGGAACGGCTGCTGCAGTACCTGGTGAGTTTCCGCAACCACAACGAGTTTCACGAGCAGTGCGTCGAACGCATCTTCATGGACGTGTGGGCACGCTGCAAGCCGATCAGGCTGTCGGTGTACGCGCGCTACACGCGGCGCGGCGGGCTGGACATCAACCCTTTCCGCACCAGCCATCCGCAGGCGCTGCCGCACAACGTACGCACTGCGCGGCAGTGAATTTGCTATTAAATAAGTAGCTGCTCACGCGCGTATTTATTGGTCTGGAGCCGATTTAATGCCCAAAACTGGGTGTTTTAAGGCTTGTTTTGCCGGTTTCAACAGTTTGCAGGTGGCTCCAGCAGTCGCCCTCTGTCATTTTTAACATTTGCGTTAAAAATTTAATGTATATGTTAAAAATTTAACGTATACATTAAAACTTATCCATAAACGCCTTTGAGGGCCTGCTGTGGATACCTATAAAGGCTGAAAAAGCATTTTTCAGGTCATTTTCAGGTGCCAAATCAGGCTGAAGGCCAATAAATACGCGCGTGAGCAGCTACTGAAACCATAGCAATTTTGCGGCGCAGACCCGTCAGCGAATCTCGTCAGGCCAGTCGCAGCGCAGGCGCAGGCTCTCATGGGCGTGCAACGAAACCGGGGTAGCCCCCGTGAGGTTTCGCAACAAGTGCGATCCTTTCCGCGCGCCACAGAAGGGCCTGGCGCGATTGACAGGATGACAGGCCCTAGAACCCTGCGGCATACGCCACAGCTTTGGCAAGCCTTCTCATCCACTCACGCAGCCTGCAAAGCGGTCCTGTGCGCTGGCCTGGATCAGGCCGCTCCACTCAGACCACCAGGTCCTTCTCGACTTCCTGCACCTTGCGCCTGGCCATGGCCAGGTTGGACTTGGATTTGTCCAGCACCAGGTAAATGAACAGGCCTTCCTTGCGCGCCATGGGGCGGATGATGTGGTATTGCTTGCCGAGCGTGATCAGGATGTCTTCGATCACGTCATTGAGACCCAGCGCCCGCATGGTCTTGAGCTTGGCCCGCACCACCTCGGTATTGCCTGCTGCGGCAACCTCAAGGTCAACCCCCGTGCCAATCTGGCCCAGGATCATGCCACTCGATGAGTCCACCAGTGCCGCGCAAAGTGCGCCGTCGATGACCATCAACTCGTCCATACCTACCTTGATACTTGCCATTTCAAAAGCCCTCCTACTGCCGCCGGATGAAAGGCCCTGTTGCCGCGGCGTCAGAAGCGGCAACTGCCCGGAAACCAGATATGCCTTTGCTGCTATGGGCTGTTCGTCGCGTCGTCCCTTGCCAGCACCTGTTTCAGCGTGAGGGCGCTTTCGCCCCATTGCGCCCAGTCAATTGCCTGCTTCGATGCAATGCACACCAGCACCAGCGGATTGGGCAGGCACGGGAACAGCGCAATCGTGCTGTTGAGAAATGAATAGGCTGCGGACTGCAGGGTGCCCAGCGCAGAAAAATGCGGTGACAGCCTGGCCTGCACACGCCAGAACTCGATGGCTGCTTCTCCCGTCTTTTCGAGATCAGGCAGATCGCCCGCGTGGTACCAGACCATGCCGGTATCCGAGTCCACCAGCGCACAGCCCTTGATGCCGGGGTAGCTGGCGAGAACCCCGAGCAGGCGGTTGATCTCGGCCTTGCTCATGCGCGTTCCAGCGCACGGGTGGCCTGGCCCGCAAAGTAAAGGATCTGGCCGATGATGGCGTCCTGCCCGGCCACGACGCTGAGCACCAGCGAGACATCTGCGCGATGGGCCTGCACCATCACGATATGGCCACCGGCTGCTTCGATGATGACTTTATGGCAGGCGCCCAGCCGGCCTTCCTCGCCCACAATCGCGCCCAGCGCCGCCATCGAGCTGGCCAGTGCCGACAGCCTGGCGATCTCGGTGGTGTTTTCTATGCGCGAAGCCACTTCAAAGCCGTCTTCGGTCGATACAACGGCTGCTCTTGCCCCCTTGATGTTGTCCATCACCTCATTGACTGCCAGGTGGGCCGCATTTTTCACAACGAGATCCAGTTTCATGACGGCACCCCTGTTTTGGTTTCAAGTTGAAGCAGGAGTAACTCGATCAGCTGGATGACTTCCACGGGCTGGCGAACATCTGTCTTGAGCACAGGGCACAGTACGTCGCGTGATTCCAGGTGCCTGGCATAGGTTTCAAGATCCGGCTTGGGGTGCGTTTCGGTGCGGCCGACGGCCACCACGCAACCGGCCTCGCGAATGAGCCGGGTAAACCCGGTCAGGTAGACATCGAGTTCAGCGAGCGGGTCCGCGCTGCTGTTGTCGATGAGGATGACCAGGCCCAGTGCCCCGCGCGCCAGTACTTGCCACATGAAATCAAAACGCTTTTGTCCTGGCGTGCCGTAAAGCCGGAGCTTCTCGCCGTTGTCCAGCGTCAGTTCGCCGTAGTCCAGGCCTGCGGTGGTCAAGGCCTTGTTCACGGTCGGGTCCGTGTTCCGTACATCGGTGCGTATGGGCGGCACTTCGCTGACTGCGCCAATGGCCGTGGTTTTGCCGGCGCCCGTTGTCCCGGTAAAGAGGATTTTGTGTTCGATCACGTGCGCCCCGATGAAAAGATGCCGAGCCGGCTGCGAATTCTTGAGATCAGTCCAGGCTCTACATTTCTTGGCGCCGTGACCGTGACGGACCTGGCCCCGGCTGTGTCCTGTTGCCCCTGTGTGGGGGTGGCCTGAGGGGTCTGCGTGAAATCCAGCAGCAACCCTGCGTGCTGCAGGTCAGCCATGAACTGGCTGCACACAGCGAGCGGTACGCCCGAGCGCTCGTGCAGCGCGACCAGCGATGTCCACTTGCCGGTCATCATGGTGGCCAGGCGCATGCGGTCGGTGGAGCTCAGCATGCCCGACGGTGGCCAGCGCAACAGCCGGAACCGGGCAGGCGGCATGTCGGCTGCGAACCCTGGGGTGCCAGCCTGTTTTTCGCTGGCCACGCTGCTGCCCAGGTCATTGAGCACATGCTCCAGCGCATCTGCGTGGAAGGGCATGCCGACAAAGTTTTTTTCACCGTTGTGTGCGTGACCGACAACAAGGGCCTTTTGACCGGGCAGAAGGCTTTTCAGCGCCTCCTGTGTCACTACGTGGACGTCTGCCTTCTCTGGTGTGAAGGTCCACTGCTGCAGGGTTCGGTGTGCCAGCAGCCTGACGAAGGATTTGAAAAGTGTTTCGTCATGTGCCGTCAAACCGCTCAGGCTGAAGGTCACTTGCGGGCATTTGCCGGCCGGGTTGAAGGCGGCGGTCAGGATACGTCTCCGGCTGCACGCAGCTTGCGGTCACTGAAGGTGGTGGGATGACGTCCTGCTTTGCACATTAGCTCACGATATAGGCGCCGGGTCTTGCGCGCCATCCGTGATGTATGCAGCAGTGCCTAGGTAGCTTTACGTAGACCGGATGGGTGATGTGCGCTGCCGCCGGTGCGCGTTGTCCTGCCTGACGACCGGCCACTGAACTGTCACGCGGGTGCCGGTCTCGCGCTGCGTGTCGTACTGTATGTCGCCACCAATAAACCGGGTCCGGGCCGTCATGGATCGCAGGCCCAGACCGGTGCCGTCGGGGTTTGCCTGGCCCTTGAAGCCGGTGCCGTTGTCAGTGATGGACATGCGGTAGAAGTCACCATTTCGCCCCAGCGTCACTTCCAGATGTGTCGCCTTGCCGTGGCGTACCGCATTGGCCATCGCTTCCTGGGCGATGCGGTAAAGGTGGTTGCCGATATCGGTGGCAATCGCATCGACTTCGCCGTCTATGTTCATGCTGCAGTTGATGCCCTTGATGATGCGGTAGTCGTCGGTCAGCCGTTCAAGCGCGCGCCACAATCCGCCCGGTGTTTCCCCGACGGGTGTCAGCCCGCGCGCCAGGCCGCGTGTCACTTCTATCGCCATCTTCACCTGCTCCAGCGCCATGTCCAGGTGGCGGGCCATCTCCGGCGCCTGCGATGCGGCCACGGACTTCGCGCCGCCCAGCACCAGCGACAGCCCTGCCAGTTCGGAGCCCAGTGAGTCATGCAGCTCGCGTGCAATGTGTGCCTGCTGCGCCTCCAGCTCGGAGATGAGTACACGTTCAAACCGGCTCTGGCTGGCGCGTATCTGCGCCTCAAACATCTCCTGCTCCGACAGCGGCGTACCGGTGGTGATGTAGTGAGGCCGGCCGTTCCAGTCGACAAGCGATGAATTGAGGGTCATCCTGAGCGTACTGCCATCCTTGCGGCGCAAGTCCATCAGCGCCACCGGCAGGGTGATGCCGTTCAGAAGGGATTGCCTGCGCAGCAGCTTCTGGGTGTAGCTTTGCGGCGTGTGCAGTTCGCTGATGGACTTGCCGCCCAAGTTCTCCGTTCCGTAGCCAAGCATCCTGCGCAGGCTGGCGTTCATGTAGATGATGTGGTCGTCGTCAGAGATCAGCACCCCGATGTCTATGCCTTCCACCATGGCCTGCAGAAAGTTGTGCTGCTGCTCCTTCATCACCTGTCGCGCGGCCACCTGTGCAGAGATGTCCATGACCACACCGGCGTACTGCAGGGGCTCTTCCCGGCCCGTGTTGCCGACGGTTCGGCCGCGGCCGCGTACCCACAGCCAGCTGCCATCGGCCTTGCGCATCCGGTATTCGGCTTCATCTGAGTCTGCGAGCCCGGCGAAGTAGCGATCCATGCCCGCAAGTGTGGCTTCAAGGTCTTCCGGGTGGATAAGTGTCTTCCATTCCTCAAAACTTGCGGGCGGCTTGTCGTATCCAAACATCTCCCAGCGCTGCGCGTGGGAGACGCGGCCGGTGGTCACGTCAAAAACCCACAGCGCCAGTTCTGCCCCGCGCAATGCCAGCGTGAGTCGCTCTGACGTTCTGCGCTGCAGCGTCCATGTCAGGCGCTGGGCCTGCTGCGCGGTTTTTTGCAGCGTGATGTCCCTCACAATCGCCGTGCGTTTGAGCAGCACATTGCCGTCCATGACCAGGCTGCTCTTGGAGTGCACCCAGAAGCGGCGCCCGCGCGCGGTGACCATGACCAGTTCGAGGTCGTGCGCAACGCCTTCACCGGTTTCCCTGTCAAGCGCAGCTTTCATGAGGATTCTGAACTCAGGCGCCACAAACTGCAGTGCGCTGTCTTTATCGGGGGTAAAGCCACCCGGCTGTACGTCGAGCATGCGGTACATCTGATCGGTCCAGTAAACACGGTTGCCGTTCGCGATGTCTTCTTCCCAACCGCCTATGCATGCGAGCGACTGCGTGGCATCAAGCAGCTTCTTCGAGCGCTGCGATTCCTGCTGCGCGTTGTGCCAGGGGCTGACATCCCGCAGGAAGGCCGCAAAAAAACGCAACTGGCCGACGGTCACTTCAGTAAAGGAAATCTCGATTGGAAATTCCGTCCCGTTGCGATGCAGGCCCATGGTGTGCACCCTGCGCCAGTCCATGGACTTCACCGAACTCCTGATGTAGCGTGAAAAACCATGTGTGTGTGCTGCGCGCAGGGCCTCAGGCTGCAGTCTTTCAATCGTCTCGCCGACCATTTCTGCGGGCGTGTAGCCGAATACCTGCAGCAAGGCAGGGTTGGCGAACTTCACACGACCGCCCTCATCAAGCACCACAATCACATCGCTGGCGGCCTCGAAAATGGCGCTGCGCAGTTCTTCGCTGAGTTTCCAGGCCCGCTCGGTTCGTAGCTCCTTTGTGATGTCCGTCAGGGCGCCGCTAAAACGCAGCATGGATGAATTTTGAAACCGCGTGACCCGGCCCCGCGCATGAAACCAGCGGTATTCGCCCCCTATGTCAAACCGGCATTTTTCACTGACCTGCTCGATGCGCCCTGCGAGGTTGGAGCGGAAGGCCGTGCGCAGTTTCCCGCGATCAGCGGGATGCATGCGCTCCCATACCTGCGCAAGACGCGTGAATTGCTCGCCTTCGCCCATGCCGAGCTGACGCTTGAGATGGCTTGACATCAGCAGTTCGCCGGCATCCATGTCCCAGTCCCACAAGCCGTCATTGGAGGCTTCGTTGGCCAGTTGAAGGCGGCGTTTGACCTCGCCAAGTTTTTGCGATGAAGTGAAGGACTGCGCGACGACCCGCCTCGATATCTGACCTCCCACCCAGAGCAGCGTCAGTCCGATACACGCCTGGAACACAAAAATGAGTGTCGAAATCTCGCGAGCAGCTTCTGACAGGGTGGCCGAGAACGCTTCTTCGAGAGGGGTGAGCCTGTCGTTGATCTCAAGAATCCGGCGCCGGTAGGACGCGTCACCCTGGCGCCCCGGGTTGGCCGAGTACCTTTCCCACAATTCAACGGACAGCTCCTGCAACTGGGTAATGTGTGCGTCGCCCTGGATCCACAGTGCTATAGCTTCCCGGAAGCGCGGATAAAAGCGTGACCACCTGTAGAGGGTAATGAGGCTGTTGATATCAGCCGGGTGGTTGCCGCCTGCCAGCAAGCTGGACCTGACAAGCTCCATATCGGGTTTCTTCCCGTCAAGCTCGATGCGGGCCTGTGCGTCGCCCAAAGGTATGTTCAGGGACAGCTGGAACCGCGCCAAGTGGAGCGGATTGCCGTTGTCGGCGTACTGCAGCAGTTCAATAACCGCATTCTTTTGTGCCTTTGACCAGATGCCTTCCCCTGCGACATACGCCCGCACGGCAGAAAGAAGCCAGATACTCAGCGCGCCGAGCAATAACAACACGGCGCAGGTGGCCACTTGTGGCCATATGACGGAACTCAGGTTGAGGCTTGGTCGCTGCTCTGGCAAATGCTCCGACGGCGTGACGGAATCGCGACGAATTCCCATTTTTGGGCATCCCTTTTTAATGGCTTAGGTAAAGTTACCTATGGCTACGAGCTTGATGCTTTCGATTTACAGGCGCCCTGTTGCTATGCTTTCTCCAATCGCATTTCCAGCACCGCATGAAATCAGTTTATATCCTCGATGACCATGACATTGTCCGTTTCGGGCTTGAGACATTGATCTCGGCAAGCGGAAAATTTCGTTTGCTGGGCTCGTCTTCAAATCTTGCCGAGGGACTGGTGCAGATTGCCGCGCTCAAGCCGGACATCCTCATCAGCGACATGTCCATGGACGACTCCAAAGGGCTGGACACAGTGCGTGCTGTCGTGCAGGCGCAGGGCGAACGCCCCGTGCTGGTGGTGTCCATGCATGACGAAATGCTGTATGGCGAGCAGGTCATCTCGCTGGGCGCGCGAGGTTATGTCATGAAGGAGAGCGCGCATGCAACAGTGGTGCCCGCGGCGCTTGAAGTCGCCGAGGGGCGCACCTGGGTCAGTCCCAGCCTGCGGGAGCGGCTGCTTGGCCGATTGCGTGGGGGGGGCACGGGCACCCAGTCGCAACAGGGTTCTTCGGATGCAGTGCTGACCCAGCGTGAGATTCAGGTCATGGAAAGGCTGGGGCGCGGAAAAAACACCAAGCAGATTGCGTCAGAGCTCGACCTCAGTGTGCGCACTGTCGATATTTACCGCGCCAACCTCAAACGCAAACTTGGTTTGCGAACAGCGGCACAGCTGATCGCATTTTCGTTGTCGCGAACCTAGGCCCTGCGCCTGCGCGGCACGACTGTCAGTTGGAACACATTCTTGCCAAGCGTTGCGCCTATGCTGGTTTGCTGCGGTGCCAGGTCGATCAACTGGTCGCCCTGCCACACCTTGACCTGTGCAGGGCCGTCGGGCAGGTTCTCGAAAGTGGTGAAACCTTCCGGGCTGGTCCTGGCGGCCCATGGCGATTCACTCACATAGATATAGCCACGCATTGAGCCGTGGATATAACAACCCAGCAGGTTGGCGGCGACTATGCCGGGTTTGTCCAGCGTGATGTCTGTTGTTTTGGCAGGTTTGCCCTCGGGCTTGCCCTCCAGCATCATGTCGAAGCCAACCTTGCTTGAGTTGAACTGCTCTGCACCTGCCGGTGAAGAACGCACGTGATGGTTCCACGGGTCGTTGTTTGAAAGCCTGATCCTTGCCCCCGGTGCCACCAGTGACACCGCCGGTATGAACTGCATCTTTTCCTGCGCGATGCCGGCCTCTGTGGGCAGCGGTGTCTTGGGCAGCACAGATTTGTTGGCGGGGATCACCACCACCACTGCATCCTGTACCGGTTTGCCATCCTTGTCGATGACAGACACCACAAGGTTGCCGGCAGATGCCAGCGCGCAAGCGGCAGACAGGGCGGTCAGGAGCAGGATTTTTTTCATGACGGTGTCCGCTTATTTGGGTGTGATGATGTCGCGGTTCATGGGTGCGAGCAGCGCCAGCATCTGGTTCTGCCGTGTGAACGGAATGCCTTTGGCATCCATGCTTTGCTGCAGCACTTCTACCAGCGCGTGGAAGTCTGATTTTTTGATATCCAGGTTGGCGTGCGAGCTTTTCATGTCTGCGCCCTTGTAGACGCAGGGGCCGCCGCCGAGTGCGCAGAACTGGTCAACGAGCTGTTCTTTCACACGCTGCTGGTTGGCCGGCTTGAAATGCGGGCCGGTGCGCGGGTCAGCCAGCAGGCGGACCATGAAGTCGTCCATCAATGAGACAAGGCCGGCTTTTTCACCGAAGGCCTTGTAGAGCTGGTCGTTTTGCGGAGCCATCTGCGCGAAAGACGCGCCTGCCATCAGAAGCGATGTGCTGATAGCCAGAAAGACAAGTGATTTTTTCATGTTGATGCCTGAATGAATGTTGATGTTGTGTGCTGCCGGCCTGATCAGAAGGCGATCTGGGCCGAGATGTAGTAGCCCTTTTGCTTGCGGCTGGCGGTGGTGGCCGGCACGATGACGCCCAGGTCTACATAGGCCAGGGTCAGGGAGAAGTTCTTGGTCGGTGCCCAGGCGACGTAGATGTCTTTCCAGTCTTCAGAGCGCAGGCCATTGCCCAGGCCGGCGGCGCGGCCGGCGGTCTCAAGCTTGTTGCGCATGAAGCGGTATTCGGCGCCGACCACCACGTTCTTGCTCAGCAGGTAACCCACCGAGAATTCTGGTTGCAGGCTATAGCGGTTTTCATTGCCGCCCAGCGTTGCGCCATAGCCGAGCAAGCCGTTCTGGTTGGCCTTGGTCGCGCGCAGCGTGCCGTTGAGCAGCAGGCTCTGGCCAAGGAAGAGCTTTGTGGCGCTGACATACGCATCAACGCCGCTGCGTTTGGCGCCCAGTGCGTTCAATGTGCCGTCCAGGCCGGTGGAGCCGAGCTGCTTGAATTCGAGGCCGACGGCGACCTGCGGCATGGCTGTGTCGCTGTCGAGGATGGCATCACCAAAAATGCGCGCCTTGGCGCCCAGGATGGTTTGTTTGAGGTGCAGGCCGGGCAGGCCCAGGGCGGTACCGGTGCCGCGGGTGTTCAGGTCTTGCCGTGCAATCGAAATTTCATATTTGTCGTTGAAACCAATGGCGGCGCCAAACACATTCAGGCCATAGTCTTTGGTCCCGACATTGCTCACAAAGGCCGAAAAACCTGTTTCCCCATCTGTGGCATTGCTGCCAATGACAGCCCATGGCGTCAAACCGCCGCCAGCCGCGCCGTCAACACTGCTGACGCCGCCGGTCAGCAGCAGTTTGCCGGTTTCGGCATGGGCGCCGGTAAAGGAGAGGGCCGCTGAGGCGGCTAGGAGAGTGATCGCAAACTTCTTGTTCATGGCAGTCCTTGGGAAAATTTTGGGTGGCGTGCAAGCCGAATGCATGCTCAAACTGACATACGTACGTTTGGATACAACTGGATTCAACTTTCCTGAAAAACTTGTTTATTGGATTTTTGTGAATCCAAAGCGGAACTACTTCACGTATCAGCACAGGACGGTGCCAGAAGGACCGACATCAATCAGAACAGCCAAGGCAGGGAGTTTTATGCGTACAGCCAGCACGCCTTATCTTGCGGGTCAACGGCCGGGCAGGGTGTTCGCCGTACTGCTTCTTTTGAGCAGTGCCATCGGTTTTGCCCAGGCGCAGGCAGCAGAAAAGTCTGCGCCTGCACGTGAATGGGTGACGCCCGCTGCCGGTGATGTACAGCGTGGCGCGGCGCTGTACCAGGCAAGGTGCACGGCCTGCCATGCGACAGACAGCAACAGGATCGGCCCCGCGCACCGCGGGGTCATGGGCAGGCGCATAGGCAGCCTGCCGGGCTACAAGTATTCAGACGAACTCGCCGCCTCACGCCTGCGCTGGACGCCGCAGACACTCAATGTCTGGCTTGAAGACCCTGAAGAACTGGTACGCGGCCAGCGCATGGGCTTTCAGGTAGACAGCGCCCAGGAGCGGGCAGACCTGATTGCGTATCTCGCTACGCTGAAGTAGCTTTGGCCTGTCGGGCGGATTTGCCCTTGCCTGCACGCTTCTTATTCGCGTTCAGAAACGTCATCAGCCTTGTCTCCGCAGCGCGCAGGTGACGCGCAGGCTTTCCGGTACCGATCTCGTCCCAGATGCCCGCCATGGCATTTGAATCGTTTGCCAGTTCGCTGCCCAGGCTCATCACTGCGGGGTGTATGTATGACTTCCTGCAGACTGCGGGTGTGTTGCCAAGCTGGCGGGCCACTTCTGCCAGCACGTTTTTTGCGTTGTATGCGTCGGGCACGCTTCCCGTACACGCGAGACGCGTCAGTTCAAGCGCCTGCACCGTGCCATGCCAGGTACGGAAGTCCTTCGCGGTGAAATGTTCTTCGCCCTTGCGGCGGCTTGCCGTGATTTCTGACAGGTAGTCGTTGACGTCGCTGGAACCCACGCCATGCAGCTCTCCAGCTTCGTCTTCATATTGAAACAGCAGCTGACCCGGCAACTGCTGGCAGCGCCGCACCACAGTCGCCACCTTGGGGTCGGTCACCTTCAGGTCCTGCATCACGCCGCTTTTGCCGCGAAAGCGCAGCTTGATGGTCGCACCCTGAACACCCGCATGCGGATTGCGCAGCGTGGTGAGGCCGTAAGAGCCGTTCTCCCGGGCGTAGGCGTCATTGCCCACACGCACAAAGGTGGTGTCCAGCAACCTGACCATGGTGGCCAGCACCAGATTGCGGCTGACAGGCTGGTTGCGTTTGGGAGCCAGGTCGCGCGCCACCCGTGCACGCAGGCGCGGAAGGGCCTGCCCAAAAGCCAGCATGCGGTCAAACTTGTTGTCGTTGCGCTGTACCTGCCAGTCCGGGTGATAGCGGTATTGCTTGCGGCCCCTGGCATCCTTGCCGGTGGCCTGCAGGTGGCCGTTGCGTGAAGGGCAGATCCACACGTCCGTATAGGCAGGTGGTATGGCCAGCCTGTTGATGCGCTGGATTTCACCGGCATCCTTTATCCATGCGCCTCTGGTGTCCTTGTAGCGGAAGCTGGTGGTCTTCCTGCCGTCTTTTCCGGCGCTGCTTTTGACAACTCGGGTAAAGCCGGGCTTTTCATCCGTCACATAAAAAAGCCCGGTGACGCCGCTTGCAACCATTGCAGGCTTTGCGGTTTTCGGTGGTTTTTTAACAGGCGCCGTGGTGGGAGGTTTTTTACTGGAGGGGCCTGGCATGAATGGTCTTCGCTAAAAAAGCTGGTCAGTGACGGGATGGTCTGCTGCTGGGGGCGGCGCGGTGGCTTTCACCAGCCCGGCCTCCGCGCCGTTCGCGGCCTGCAGGTCCTCAAGCTTGATCAGGTTGCCGGCACGCACGCCCAGCAAGCGCAACTTCTGCTTCAGGTCTACACGCTTCAAACACAGCCCGGCAATTTTCCGGATGGTCTGACCGTCAGACGTGTAGGACTCCATCGTCTGATCGCGTGTGGCAATCCTGAAGTCGTCATAACGCAGCTTGATGCCTATGGTTTTTGCGAGGTAGCCCTTGCGCTGCAGGTCTTCACCGACTTTCAGGCACAGCGATGTGAAGATTTCGCCCAGCTCGGCCTTGTCACGCACGGCGTGCAGGTCACGCCCGAAAGTGGTTTCGCGGCTCATGCTCACGGGCTCGCTGTGGGTTTCTACCGGCCTGTCGTCGCGGCCCCAGGCGACTTCATGCATCCATGCACCTGTGGATTTTCCGAAGTTGTCCACCAGCCACCCTGGGTCTTGCGCCGCCAGCTCGCCTATGGTGTGGATGTGCAGCTTTGCAAGTTTTTCACCGGCCTTGGGGCCTATGCCGTTGATCTTGCGGACATTGAGTGGCCAGATTTTTGTTTTGAGATCGTCTTCGTAAACGATGGAAATGCCGTTGGGCTTGTTGAACTCGCTGGCCATCTTGGCCAGCAGCTTGTTCGGTGCCACGCCTATCGAGCAGGTCAGGCCGGTCTTCTCGAAGATCGCTTTTTGTATGAGGCGCGCCAGCACGCGGCCGCCTTCACGCTGGCCGCCCGGCACATCGGTGAAGTCGATATAGACCTCATCCACGCCCCTGTCCTGGATGACGGGGGCGATCTCTGCAATCGTGCTCTTGAACAGGCGCGAGTAGCGCCGCACCTCATCAAAGTCCACCGGCAGCACGATGGCGTGCGGGCAAAGCTTGGCCGCCTTCATCATGCCCATCGCAGAGCCGACGCCGAACTGCCGGGCCGCATAGGTGGCCGTGGTGATCACACCGCGGCCCACATAGTCCTTGAGCAGGGGAAAGTCGGCTACGGGGATAAAGCGTGGCTGCCGTTCGGGTACCGCGTCAAGGGCTTCATCCACCTTGCGCCTGCCGCCGCCAATCACCACAGCCAGCCCCTTGAGCTGGGGGTATCGCAGCAGTTCGACGGATGCGAAAAAAGCATCCATGTCGAGGTGGGCGATGCGGCGAATGGAAGGCATGCCCCGATTTTGCCGTTTCTCTAACGGTGGCAGACCAGTTGTTGTCAGACCGGGTAGGTACCTGGCAACAAGATCCCCTTGTCTACCTTATGGATGTCGGTGTGCCCGCAAAAAGCCATGGTGACGTCGAGTTCCTTGTGGATGATCTGCAGGGCTTTGGTCACGCCCGCTTCGCCCATGGCCGCCAGGCCGTAGACAGCGGCGCGGCCGATCAGCGTGCCGCGCGCGCCCAGCGCCCAGGCCTTCAGCACGTCCTGGCCCGAGCGTATGCCGCCGTCCATCCACACTTCAATGCGGTCGCCCACCGCTTCGACGATGGGCGGCAAGGCCGTGATGCTCGATGGTGCGCCGTCCAGCTGGCGGCCGCCGTGGTTGCTGACGACAATGACGTCTGCCCCACTCTGCACGGCGAGTTTTGCATCCTCGACATCCTGTATGCCCTTGAGCACCAGCTTGCCGTCCCAGCGCGCCCGGACCCAGGCAATGTCTTCCCACGAAAGGCGGGGGTCGAACTGCTCGTTGGTCCACACGGCGAGCGAGCTCATGTCGCTCACAGCCTTGACGTGGCCGACCAGGTTGCCAAAGCTGCGGCGTTTTGTACCGGCCATGCCCAGGCACCAGCGCGGCTTGGTCATCAGGTTGATGATGTTGGCAATGGTGGGTTTGGGCGGCGCCGTCAGGCCGTTTTTGATGTCCTTGTGTCGCTGGCCTATGACCTGCAGATCCAGCGTCAGCACGAGTGCGCTGCAGCGGGCCTTGCGGGCGCGCGCAATCATGGCCTCCATGGCGCTGCGGTCACGCATCATGTAGAGCTGGTACCAGAAGGGGGCCTGAGTTGCCGCCGCGATATCTTCCATCGAGCAGATGCTCATGGTTGACAGTGTGAAGGGAATGCCGAACTTTTCAGCCGCACGTGCAGCGTGGATTTCGCCATCGGCATGCTGCATGCCCATCAGGCCGACTGGTGCGATGGCAACCGGCATCTTCACCTTCACGCCGGCCATGGTGGTGGCCGTGCTGCGGTTTTCCATGTTCACGGCCACGCGCTGGCGCAGCAGTATTTTCTGGAAGTCTGCCTCATTGGCGCGATAGGTACCTTCTGTCCACGAGCCCGAGTCTGCATAGTCGTAGAACATGCGCGGCACGCGTTTTTTGGCCAGCTCGCGCAGGTCGGCAATATTGGTGATCACGGGCACGGGTGTCTCCTTGGTTTTCTGGTATTGCCAGTGATGTTAGTGGCGGCCTGCCTGGCCTGGCGTGAATACTGCTTTTTGCTCGTGAAATTATTTTGATATGGGCCTGGGCGCTGCTTTCGGGGTGGGTTCCGGCGTGTGTTTGACGCCTGCACCGCGCACTTCCAGGCGTATTTCGTCAAGCACCTTGCCATGCGCATCGGCCAGCTGCACCACATGCCGGCCTGGCCAGGGCAGCCACTGGGCATCGCTGCCGCGCGCAAACTCCTTGCCATCCATGAGCCAGCGCAGGTTCCTGCCCTCTGCGCTAAAGCTCAGGCGCTGGCGGTTGGGGGGTATGTCCGGGTCCAGCGCGATGATGGTGCCGGAGACGGGCGCCGTGATGCGCGGCGCCTGCTGTGCGTCATCCGACAATGTGTTTTTTGCGCGCTTGAAACCGGTGTTTGCCGGCGCATCCATTGCAAAGACTTTCTGCTCGGTTCCAGCGATGAACCATTCATTGCGCGCCGCCTCAAGCTGCCTGCCAAACTCAGTACGCGCCTGCACCAGCCCGGCGGGCGGTGTGGGCGCCCGGCTGGGTTCGGTCTTGTGCAGGTAGTTCATCACTGCCGCCCACACGGGCGCTGCGCCGCTGGTACCG
Source organism: Pseudomonadota bacterium (assembly GCA_040388905.1). GTDB lineage: Bacteria > Pseudomonadota > Gammaproteobacteria > Burkholderiales > Burkholderiaceae_C > Polaromonas. Next base: position 73,765 of record JAZKAY010000026.1, on the reverse strand, counting down.
CTCACATCCCACATGGGTGCGCCGCTTGAATTGCCGACCCACACGCCGACGGTGTAGCGCTGCGAATAACCCATGGCCCAGTTGTCGCGCATGTCCTTGCTGGTGCCGGTTTTGACGGCCGTCCAGAAACGCGTGGCCAGGACGCTGTCGGTGCCGAAGGTGCGGGCGCGTGCCAGCGGGTCGGCCATGATGTCGGTGACTATGAAGGCGGCGCGCGGGTCTAACGCTGGCGTGAACTCCGGCTTTGCGTTTTTGCCCATTGCAACCGGGCTGTAGCGGCCCGCATTGGCCAGGGTGCGGTAGCCGTTGGCGAGCGACAGCAGCGACACCTCGCTGCTGCCCAGCGCCAGGCTGTAGCCGTAGTAGTCACCAGATTCGTTTAGCGGCACGCCCAGAGACTTGAGCTGTTTCTGGAAGGCATCCGGCGACACCATGACCAGCGTGCGCACGGCGGGCACATTCAGCGAAGCACCAAGTGCAGTGCGTGCAGATACGTGGCCCTTGAACTGGCGGTCATAGTTTTGCGGAATGTAAAGGCCGCCCGCTGTCTGTATGTTGGTGGGGGAATCATCAAGCAGCGATGCCGCCGTCATGCGTTTCTCGGCAATCGCCTGTGCGTACAGAAAGGGCTTGAGCGTCGAGCCTGGCTGCCGTAGCGCCAGCACGCCGTCAACTTCTGCCGCGCCGCTGAGTTCACCCGATGAACCCACCCAGGCCAGCACCTCGCCGCTGGCGTTGTCCAGCACGATGATGGCGCCGTCTTCCACATGGCGGCCGCGCAGTTCACGCAGTTGTTGGGTCAGGGTTTGCATTGCAAAGCGCTGCAGCGGCGCGCGCAGGGTTGATGTGATCGTGGCCGGCGTGGTTTTCTTCGCCGGTGTATTGGCCCTTACCAGCTGGCGCGCAAAGTGTGGGGCAGCGCCTTCTGATGCATCAAAGGCCTTGCGCTGCAGCGCCGCAGTGGCGAACAGGTCCAGGCCTTCGCAGTCTGCTTTTGACGGTGATTGAAGCAGCTTGAGAACGCCACACGCGCGCTGCGTGACCTGCGCCGCTTTGGCATTCGGCGCACGCACCAGTGCTGCTGCCAGCGCTGCCTCTCGTTCATCCAGCCCATGCGCGGCCTTGCCAAACAGTGTGCGGCTCAGCGCATCAATGCCGACTACCTCACCGCGAAACGGCACCAGGTTGAGGTAAGCCTCCAGGATCTGGTCCTTGCGCCAGCGCGTCTCCAGCACCTGGCTTGACACCGTCTGCCCTATCTTCTGTGTCAGGCTGCGCCCACCGGCACCTGCACGCCAGTCGTTATCGACCAGGCCTGCCAGCTGCATGCTGATGGTCGATGCACCGCGTGTTTTTGTGTTCCAGAGATTGCCCCATGCGGCGGCAGAGACAGCACGCCAGTCCACGCCGCTGTGTTCGTAAAAACGCTTGTCTTCACTGAGCACCAGTGCGGTCCGCAAAGCGGGCGAAATGTCGGCGAGCGCTACCCACTGGCCGCGCCTGACAGTCGCATCGGTGCGCAGGCGCTGAATAGCTTCACCATTGCGATCCACGATGACCGTGTCGGAGGGTTTGAAATCGCGTTTGACTTCGTCGAAGGCGGGCAGGGCTTGCACAGAGGAGATTGCCCCTCCGATTAGGAGAAGAGCCAGCACGATGCCTGCAAAAGCGCGTTTCCGCTTGTGATTCATTTCTTCGTACAAAGTTTTAGGTTGGTTCGAGTTGCCGCTACTACCGGCAAATACATGTCACCGTCAATCGGTGGGTAGTTACTCTTTATTTCCTCGTTGGTCATCGCCGCCTCAGCAGCAAGTGGTTTCAATGTCCGTAAGCACGCGGCCCTGTCACCCAGTTTGAACTGCGTCAACGCCAGATCATTCGATATCCATGCCGATTCAAACCAATGGAGGAGTTGTTTGCAATCTGTTGCGATTGGGCCGATTGCAGCCAGCGCGGCACTGAAGTTTTTGGCTGAATATTCCTTCTTGAATATTTTTTTCGAGCTTTCAATGCTTTGTCGTGTGCAAAGAGGTGAAGGCCTTCTATACAGACCCTCGAACCAGGCTCTTGCACCGCAAAAATCTCTGCACTCTTCGGAACCATTGGTTGTAACCATGACGTGTGGACCCTGCGCTTTGAGGGTCACTTGGCATGCGGAGTTGTCTATCTTCGATTTGCCGTTGATGATCACACCCTCCAAACTGCATAGGTGTCCGTTGGCGCCCTGCGTGTTGATATCAAATTTACTGGCGGAATCAATTGTTAAGGAACTCGACCCGCCATCGGTGACGTACTCTCCTGGCTGTGGCGTGCTGAGTTGCGCCACCGCAAGGTTGGCACTCAAAAGCACAAAGGCGAAAACGACATGCCTCACTTCGCCGCCTCCACCCTCACCCGCGCATTCGGTGCCTCTCCAAACATCTCGGGCGCATACATCGCTTCAGCACGGCTTGGCGGTAGCGCAAAGTCACCCACGTTGTTGAGGCGCACGGTGTATTCCATCTTCACCACGCCCTTGGGCAGGTACTCGTAATAGCTGCGGAAGGCCTCGAAGCTGCGCTCCTCAAAAGCCGGCCAGCCTGCGCCGGTCTTCTTTTCGCCGCTGGTGGCGATCTGCGAATCGCGGCCCAGGCCGCTGCCGAGAATGGTGGCGCCGCCTGGCACCGGGTCGGTGATGGCGACCCAGGTCATGTCGGCGCTGGCGTTGACTTCCAGAGTGATGCGCAATACGTCGCCGCGTGTGTACACGCCTTTGACAGCTTGCTCGACCGGCGTGATGGTCTTCTTGATCTGGTAGCCCGCGTTGAAAGGCTCCTTCAACTGTATAGCCGCTATCGACTGCAGTGTCAGCCACGGTTTGCCCGCGCCCTGGTGCGTGACGGTCAACGTGTCCTTGCCACCCTTGCCCCATGGCAGGAACATGCTGTTGTTGCGCAGGTTGCCGGGTGACGCAGGTGCGCCGAAGAAAGTGGTCTGGTTGGGCGCCCCTGCAGAGTCTGTTGTCTTGACACGGTCAACCTTGCTCCAGTCAACGCTGGCAGCGGCTGCTGCTGCAGAAGCCAGCGTCGCTTTGGTCACGCCGGCTACCGGTGTGGCTTCAAACCTCGCAGAGAACTTGTCTAGCGCCAGCCCGCCCCAGAGGTTGGCGGTCGTTGTATGCCATGCGCCTTTTTGCTGGCGCGCAATAAAACCGTTGGCAAGCCGGCCCATGTCGTCTTTCCAGGCCGGGTCGTCCATCACGGCCAGCATGAGGCGCGCAGTGTTGACATCGCCATTGGTCATCAGCCACCACCAGTAGTCGTCTTTCTCGGTGCTGAACGTGAGTTTGGTGCCCTGGAAGGACAGGCGCGAGCGGATGATCTGGTTTGCCTCGGCCAGTCGCTGCTCACGCTGCGGCACATCGGCCACGCGCTTGAGGATGTTCAACCAGTCGATCACCGCACTGGTGGGCCACTGGTTGGGCGCGATGGTGATGCTGCCCACCATGCGGCCCTGCGCCTTGCCGTAGCGCGACAGCGCCTCGATGGCGGCGAGCTTGCGCACGTCGAGGTCCTTGCGCGGGCTCCAGAACTCGCGCTGTATGCGACCTTCAATAAAACCAATCAGGCCGCGCTCCATGGGTGCCCGCACGTCGTCGGGCAATGCAAACGCCGGGTTGATGCCGGACGCTTCATGCGTGGCGGCCAGCAGGTAGGCGGTGAGAATGTCGCTGCCGCGTGAACCTTCGCCATCACGCGGCGGGAAGTAGCTGGCAAGGCCGTCGCTGTCGAGGTAGTTTGGTATTTGCCCCACGACGCTCTGCCACAGCTTGCCGTCACGCAGCCCCACCGACTTGCTGGTCTTTTGCTCAAGGCAGGCAAAGGGGTAGCTGGCAAACCAGTCACGCACACCGTCCATGCCTTCAGCCAGCTTGGGCTGCAAGGACATCTTCAGGCCGCCGCGACCCGGCAATGCATCGGCTGGCGGGTTCACATCAAGGTTGAAAGAGCCGTCGACCTGTACCAGCGTGGCCTGCTGCACCGTGAGGGGCACAGCAGGGATGATGCGCTGGCGCGCCTTCAGGCCGTCGCGTGCACCGCTCACCGTGTCTTTGGCTTCTATCTCCCAGAGGATGGCCTCTGCGCGTGTGAAGGCGAGTTGCGCTGGCGCCGTCACCATCCATGCGACCTCACGCGCTTCGCCTGCCGGAATATCCACAGTTTGCGGTTTCAGATCGAGGAGGGTTGCCCGTGGCGTCACTTCAACCTTCATCGCGGCCTTGGTGGTGTTGCGCAAGGTGATCTGCGCGCGGAACTGGTCGTCCTCGCGCACCAGCGGCGGCAGGCCGCTGATGATCTGCAAATCCTGCGTCGCCTTGATGCTGGTCTGCCCGCTGCCGAACATGCCAGTACCGGCATCGGCGATAGCGACGATCTTGAAGGTCGTCAGTGCATCATTGAGCGGCACATTAACCACGGCCTGGCCGTTGGCGTCCAGCACAACCTTGGGGTTCCAGAGCAGCAGCGTTTCCAGCAGCTCCCGTGTGTTGCTGCGTCCGCCGCCGCCGCCCGCTGCAACGGCCTTGCGGCCATAGTGCCTGCGGCCTATGATTTCCATCTGCGCTGTAGATGTTTCCACGCCCCAGGCGCGGCGCTGCAGCATGGCATCCAGAATGTTCCAGCTGCTGTTGGGCATCAGCTCCAGCAGGGCCTGGTCGACAGCTGCCAGCGCTACTTCAGCGTTGGCAGCGGGTTGGCCGTTGGGCAGTTTGACTTGAATCGTGACCCGGGCCTGGCTGCGCACGGCATAGCTCTCCTTGTCGGCCTTCACGCTCACATCCAGCTGGTGCGCCTTGGTGCCGACGCGTATTTCAGCCAGCCCCAGGCGGAAGGCCGGTTTGCTCAGGTCGACCAGCGCGGTTGGGGCAACATACTCACGGCCCTCGTACCAGAAGGAGGTCCACCATTCACGCGGTGCCTTGTAGCCCCAGGTGAAAAAGCTGTACCACGGCACCTCGCGCAAGCGCCCGCGCAGGGCCAGCACGCTGACGTACACATTCGGCCCCCAGCTGTCTTTTATCTTCAGGTTGATGGTGGGGTCCTGGCCGTTGAGCTGCACCACCTGCGTCTCGATGATGCCTTCGCGTTCAATCGCCACCAGCGCGGTTGCAAAACGAAAGGGCATGCGTACCTGGAACTTGGCGGTGTCGCCGGGCTGGTAGCTTTTCTTTTCGGGCAACACATCCATGCGGTCATGGTTCTCACCGCCGAACCAGAGCTCGCCCTGCTTGGTCACGTAGACAGAACTTGCCGCCTGTATGGTGTTGCCGTCCTTGTCTTTTGCCGTGACGACCAGCTCAACCTCACCAGCTTCGCCTAATTTTGTTTCGCACAGCAGCAGGCCGCGTGAATCGCTCTTGCCGCTGCAGACGCTGCCGAGGTCTTTGGTTTCGGTCTTGTTGTCGTAGGTATAAAAGCCGCCCACCATGCGTTTGCGGCTGGTGGTGACGATGCGCGCAATGGCCTTGACCTCCATCGATACATCGGCAGCGGCCTTGCCACTCAAATCAAGCGCCAGTGCCTGGAACCTGATCTTCTGGCTGGCTGAGACCCAGCCTTCAGTCTTGATACCCGCGATCACGCTGGCTGGCCACAGGTTAGAGACGCTGCGTATGGTCTGCACCTCGCCATTGGGGTCTGCGTAGGTCGCTTCCAGCAGCAGTTCCTGCGGCTGTTTTGACACCGGTACGTTATCGACGGTGACCTTGCCAGCGCCGTTGCGGTCGAGCGTGAGCGGCAGCTTGTCCGCGATCACGCGCTGGTCCTGCGAGGCGGTGTTTTCTTCTTCGCCCTCATTGCTGTCGCTGCGCTTGCCGCGCGGCGGCGAGAAGTTGAACTCTTCATAGTCGCTGTAACTCAATGACTTGCTGCGCACCAGCGCAGACACCCGCACCGGCAGGCTGACCGCGCCGCCGCCGGCCACGTAGTTGATCTGCACATCCGTCGGCACTGCCTTCACGTTGACCAGTGCCTTCTTCTCGGCGGGTGTCACGCGGCCTTCAAGCACCGGCAGGCGGAACTCCTCGACCCGGAACTGGCCGCTGGTGAAATTGCGGCTGCGCTCCCCGGCTTTCGGGTCGCCCTGCAAGGTCACTTCGTACATGCCCAGCTTGGCCGCAGGCGGAATCGCAAAGGTGTTCTCTGCGCTGGACCCGCCCGTCGCTGTCTTGCGCCAGACGATGGGCTGCGTGTATTTCTGCCCGCTGCCGATGTGCGTGACGACCAGTGTTGATGGCTGCACGTCGGCCAGGCCAAAGCCCTTGCTGGTCTGTGTGCGCAGGATGTGTTTCATCGACACGGTTTCACCCGCGCGCAGCAGCGTGCGGTCGAAGATCGTGTGGGCGATCTCATCGGGCCGTACTTCGGTGCTGGTTGGCACATTGAAACGCCAGGGTTCTATGCCCTTGTGCCAGTCGCTCCAGGTGAAGGCCATGTCTTCGATGCCCGCACTTGCCGCACGCGCGCTGACGAAGTAGGCATTGCGATAGTCATCCTTGCCGCATTTTGGCGCTTGCGGGGAGAGGCCCGTGAAGCTGGCGATGCCCTGCGCATTGGTAGTCGCCCTGGCAAGCTCCGCGCCCTGGCAATCAGACACACGAACCACTGCGTTGGCGACAGGCATGCCCTTGTCCAGCGTGGTGACCCAGGCCATTGCGTTCTCGCGCCCGAGCTTGAAGTGCACACCCAGGTTGGTGACTAGCGCCGACGTTCGCACGTACATGGTCCGGTTGGTACCGTGGCGCTCGTCGAGCAGCGATGTACCGAGTTTTTGTGATGCAATCTCGACCACATGAAAGCCGGGTGAAAGCGGTATGCCGACCACCTCGAAGGGCCGGGGGTCATTGCTCACGGGTTTGGGCAAATCCAGCGTCTTCACGCCGGGCTGGCCAGCCAGCAGCGACAGCATGCGCGTCTGCACATACTCTTTTGTTTTCGCATCGAGTATTTTCGGCAGCGGCCCCTTGATGTCTGCAGCAGCCTGTTTGCGTTCAACCTCGTAATCGTCGTAGCGCTGCACCTTGCGGAACCAGGCAATGATGTCCGCGTCGGTTTTGGGTTGCAGGTCGCTGACCTTGCCGGCCGGCGCGGTGATTGCAGCAGGTGTGACGCCCTTGACCTGCAAGGCGGCTTCTACATTGCGCAGCGTGACCGGCAGCAGGGCGGGGTCGCCAGCTTTGGTGTTGGGTTCAGCAAAACGCTCGACGATGCCGAAGGGCGATGCCGCAAATTTCGCCAGCGGGGGCATGGCACCTGTCGCCACTTTCAGCGGAAAGCTGTCGGCATTGCGCAGTGTGCGGCCTGATGCGTCCCTGAAGTCTTTGGGCAGCTCCAGCACGTACTGCGCCTGCTCGGAAAACAGTGGCTTGAAGGTGATGTTGCTGACCACGTCGGCTGCATCGCCGCTTTCTGCATCAAACACCGGCTTGAGCGTATCGGAACCCGATTTCAGCCTGACGCCTTCGGCCAGTTTGCGCGGCACAGGCGCGTTGAAGTTCAGGCTCATGGGGCGAATCGGCAGGCAGGCAGCCTGTGCGTTTTCGCGTTCGCAGTTGAAACTTGCAGCGAAGGGCTCACGCACCTGGAAGTTGTAGCGCTTTTCAACCGAGTTGGGCACGCCGCTGGGCGTACTCACGCCCTTGCCGTACACCAGCTGTATCTTTGCGGCAGGTGTCAGCCGCCGGTTGCAGGCCAGGGTTACGAAATTCAGGGGGTCTTTGGCAGCGGCCTTGTCCAGGCCCTGGGATTTCAGAAGGCCCTCACGTTCAGCGCCGGCGATCAGCTTGACGGGCACGCGTTCACCCAGGCCTTCAACGGAACACCAGACGTTCTCCTGCACGCTTTGCAGCGTGGCAGGGCCGTTGAGGCGCAGCAAAAAATATTGCTCTTCGTCGATGCGTTCGTACGAGCCGGGGCGAAGGCTGGTGATGAAGGGGCCACCGGTGTTGAATTTGTAGGCCCCCGGGCCTGTCAATGCTGTGCCCGATGCGGACTTCATGCCAGAGCGCACCTGCAGGTTGCAGCTCACCCCCGGTGGCAGGTCGTTTTCAAACTGGAAAGCCCATTCGCGGTCGCTGATCCAGCGACCATTGCCCTTGCTCGCCTGCGCATCGCTGCAACTCAGTGCCAGCGGTGCAGGCGCCTTGGGGTCACCGAAGTTGACCGCGCTGTCGTCGAACTTGGCAACGACCTGGCGCACGCGCGAAACCTCGCCCTGCGGCGAAAGGCTGATGATCTGGAAAGCATGCGCCTGCAGGGCCAGGGCTGCCAGCAGTGCGGCGGCTGTCTTGATGATGGGCTTGACCACGAATCCTCCTCTTTGGAAGGTCAAGCGTAGCCGATTTGAATGTAACAAAATGGTTAAAACCGGCAGGGGAACTCCAATGTCTGACCTGCCTCCAATTGGCGGGTTCTTCACAACCCTTTCGCACCCTCTCAAGTCCTTCCCAGTCCTTTCCAGTCCTTTCCAGGCCATCCTGCCCCATGATCTCCCGCCGGTCTTCCCATGAAACGATATGACCGCCTGTGGGAAGTTGACGCACTGCGCGGCCTGATGCTTTTGCTGATGCTGGTGACCCACCTGCCGACGCGCCTCACATCGCCGCTCGGGCAGCCTTTTGGTTTTGTGTCGGCTGCCGAAGGTTTTGTGCTGTTGTCGGCCTTCATGGCCGGGCTGGTGTACAGCCGGTTTGCGTGGCGTGACAGCATAGGTGCCATGTGCCAGGCCTTCTGGCGGCGGGCGCTGAAGATTTACCTCTGCCAGGCCGCCACACTGCTGTTCCTCTTTACCTTTATTGCCGCGCTGGGTATACGCATTGACCAGCCGGCGGTCAAGGACCTGATGTCTTATTACCTGCATGACCCGTTTGCGGCCTTTGTCGCCGGCTTGCTGCTGGTCTACGAGCCACCGCTGCTCGACATCCTGCCGCTCTACGTGCTCTTCATGCTGGCTAGCCCCTGGGTGCTGGCCTGGGCCATGCGCCGCAGCTGGCGCGGCGTGATGCTACTGAGTTTTACCATCTGGGTACTCGCACAGTTTGGTCTGGGTGCCTGGGTTTACCACGCGACGGTGGCGCTGACGGGCCTGCGCGTACCCTTTAATGAGACCGGTTCGTTTGCAACCTTTGGCTGGCAGTTTCTCTGGGTTGTCGGGCTGTGGCTTGGGGCCAGCCGCAATGCGCCGAATGCGCGTCCGCTGGTGTTCCCGCGGTGGGTGGTTGCTGTGGCCGTGGTGCTTGCCCTGACGGGGCTGGTGTGGCGGCATATGGGCAACCAGGCACCTTTCGGTGCCAATGAATCGCTCAACCTGCTGTTTGACAAGTGGCTTCTGGGGCCGCTGCGCCTGCTTGACCTGGCGGCATTGACCATTTGCTGCATACGCTTCGGCCCGGCCTGGGCCAGGGTGCTGCCGCGCCAGCGCTGGATGGAGGCCATGGGCTCAGCCTCGCTGCCTGTGTTCTGCGCGCACCTTGTGATCGTGTTGCTGGTGCTGGCGCTTTACGGCGGCAACCCGCTGGTCCGACCCTGGTGGGGTGATGGCCTGCTGCTTGCCGCCAGTGTGCTGGCAATGTACCTGGTAGCGTGGGTGACGCTGAAGCTGGAGAAGCGGCAGGCCAGACGTGGCGGGGCTGCTACTGGCGTTGCAGCGGCAGAGCCGCCGGCAAATTTGCCCGCAGCATAGGGCTGGCCGTCTGCGCTGCAGGCGCGGCGGCAGGAGTTGAGGCGAGTGGGGACGCGAGACCGAGGTGGCCGGCAATCACCGACTGCCAGACCGCATAGCCTTTTTCATTCATGTGCAGGTGGTCGGCGCCATAGAGTTCCGCGCGGGGGCTTCCGCTGGCGTTCATCATGGGCGTGAAGATGTCGATGTACTCGCCGTTCTCAAGGTTGCGCACATAGCTGGCCAGCAACTGGTTGGCTTCGCGTACGCGCGGCAAGAGTGCGGCGCGCGCCGGGCTGGGTTTGATGGAGATATAGGCGATGCGTGCAGAAGGCAGCTCGCTGCGCACCACCTTCACAAAATTCACGAAATTCTCGAGAACCTGCGCAGGCGTGCGGCCCTCGGCCAGGTCGTTGTCGCCTGCGTAAACCAGAACCTGTTTGGGGCGGTAGCGGGTGACCAGCTCGCGCGCAAAATAATCGCAGTCCGCCATGGTCGAGCCGCCAAACCCCCGGTTGATCACCACCGGCAACTGCCGGAAATCCTGCGCCAGGCTGCTCCACAGGCGAATGGTCGAACTGCCTACAAACAGTACGCCATCGGGTGCCGGCGGGTGTTCGCGGTCGGCGTTTGCGAATGCCGCCATGCTGCCTTGCCATTTGCTGGCAGCAGGATGCAAGACCGCCGCAGGCGCGCCCTCAGGGGCACGCGTTTGTGCGACAGAAGCTGCTCCCACGCACACCATCACCACGCTGGCGCACAGCCGCAAACAGTGGCGTTTGATGTAGGTGGAGGTAGGGGCTTTTTTCATGCGTCGCCTGCAAGGCAATCATCTTAGTGGGGCCGGTTCAAAAATCGTTCCCTGATGCAGCATTTCCCCGCGGATTTGAGGAAATGCCGTGACCAAAAGCAAAGCAGGTGTTGCGCAAAAGTTGCACCAACACCTGCCGTTTCGCTGGTGAACCCGCGGGCGCGCGATCAGCCGAGGTTGACCGGTACAAAAATCCGGTCGCTGCCGCGCTGTATCAGCAGGGCAACAGATTTGTCCGACTTCGCCACTGCAGCGCGAACCTGCTCCACGTTCTTTACGGCCGTGCCGTTGATCGAAATCAGCACGTCGCCTGACTGCACACCCGCCAGCGCTGCCGGGCCGCTGGCCTGTTGCACGACCAGGCCGCTGTCCACGCCGGCTTCCTGCCGCTCATCAGGCTGCAATGGGCGCAAGGCCAGGCCGAGCTTGCCCTGTGCTGGTGCCTCGTTCTTGCCGACAACCTCTTTGGTCTTGTCGTTGGCATTGGCCAAACGTGGAGACAGCTCTTTCGACGCACCCTGACGCCAGATTTCCAGCTTCACCGTGTCGCCGGGCGCTGCCATGCTGATGACTGCAGGCAGGTCGCCTGAAGAAATCACTGCCTGGCCATTGACCTTGCGGATCACGTCGCCGGGCTGCAGGCCTGCTTTGTCGGCGGGCCCACCTTTTTCCACATTCGACACCAGCGCGCCTTCTGGTTTGTCGAGCTTGAAGGAGTTGGCAAATGTCTGGTTCACCTCCTGCACTGCAACACCGAGTCGTGCATGTTCGGCCTTGCCGGTGGCGACGATCTGGTCCTTGATCTTGGTGGCGATGTCCATGGGAATGGCAAACGACACACCCTGGTAACCGCCGCTGCGGCTGTAGATCTGCGAGTTGATGCCCACCACCTCACCACGCGAGTTGAACAGCGGGCCGCCCGAGTTGCCGGGGTTCACGGCCACGTCGGTCTGTATGAAAGGCACGGCGCTGTCGTCAGGCAGCGAGCGGCCCTTGGCACTTACCACGCCAGCAGTGACGGTATTTTCAAAACCGAAAGGCGAGCCTATGGCCAGCACCCATTCGCCGACGCGCAGGTCAGACGTCTTGCCGATCGAGACAACCGGCAGGTTTTTGGCATCAATGCGCAGCACGGCTACATCGGTCTTGGGGTCAGAGCCCAGCACCTTGGCGCGGAATTCGCGGCGGTCGGTCAGCTTGACGGTGACTTCTTTGGCGTCTTTCACCACGTGGGCGTTGGTCAGGATGATGCCGTCAGGACTGACGATAAAGCCCGAGCCCTGGCCACGTGTGGGCATTTCCTGCGGGGCGCCCCGGCGCTGGCCGGGCGACATGCCCTGGCCCTGCTGGAAGCGTTTGAAGAACTCCAGGAAAGGGTCCATGCCCGAACCATCTTCGCCCTGGGCCAATGCGTCGTCATCGGACACCTTGGTGGTGCCGGTCACGCTGATGTTGACCACAGCGGGGCCGTAGCGTTCTGTGATTTGCGGGAAGTCGGGCAGGGCAGCGCCGCCGCTGATGCCCGTGGCGGTGGAGACGACCGGTGTTGGGGCTGCGATGGATGGCGAGTGCAGGGCATTGAGCGCACTCACGCCAGCACCCCCAATGGCGCCGGCAGTCAGAAGGGCGGCAACCAGGGATGTATTTTTAAGGGCTGCAGATTTCATGGGTTCATCCTTGACAGGTTAATGAGGCACACGGCTTGTTGCCGGTACCCATAACTATGAGGATGCTGTCTTAGCTGGACCTTAAGAGCCCCCAATAACCATCTGCCCCCCGAGGGGGCGCTACGCCTGCGGTCTGGCAAAGCCAGTCCCGCCGACCCTGCTTGAAAGGTGGAGCCCCCACGCTTGTCGCTTCGCGTACTGCGCTGCCCCCCGAGGGAGCGCTGCTCCTGCGGTCTGGCAAAGCCAGTCCCGCGACCCCTGCTTGAAAGGTGGAGCCCCCACGCTTGTCGCTTCGCGTACTGCGCTGCCCCCCGAGGGGGCGCTGCGCCTGCGGTCTGGCAAAGCCAGTCCCGCGGCCCCTGCTTGCGAAGACACCGTTTCGTTATCGGCCGCTTTTCGCTTGTTCTGGCTACTAAGGGCTACAGACTGGCTGCCTGATCCTGAAACACCTTGTCTATGCGTGTGCCGAACAGGCGCGCAATCGCAAAGGCGAGCGCCAGGCTGGGGTCGGAGCGGCCTGCTTCTATGGCGTTGATGGTCTGGCGCGAGACGTGAAGTTCATCTGCCATTGCGGCCTGCGAGAGGCCGCGGGCCAGGCGCAGTTCGTGGATGCGGTTGTTCATGTGGGGTGATCTCCAGTGCAGCTTTGTGGTGATGTAAAGTTTACTTTACATTTTGGGGCTTTGGGGCATCCAAAGGGGCGCCGCAGGCTTAAAAATGCCGGTTTCAAGCCACTTTTAGGGGGTAAAAACGGCTGCAGGCCAATAGATATGAGCGTGAGCAGCTACTAAATATGTAGCAAATGGGTTTTTGCATCAGCGTGCAGGCGCGCCAGCCGGAAAGCGCACATCCACCTGCAGGCCGCCCAGTCGTTCCGAGCGGCCCAGTTGCAGTGTTGCGCCATGCTGCGCAGCAATCGCCTGCACGATGGCGAGACCCAGACCACTGCCTGTAGCCTGGACACCCTCGCCGGTGTTTGCGGCAGCGACCGTCTGGCTGCCCCTGAAGAAACGGTCGAACACCCGCTCGCGCTCGTCTTCGGCAATGCCGGGGCCGCTGTCTTCCACACGCAGCAGCGGCTGGCCGCGGTCAAGTTGCAGCGACACGTCGACACGACCACCGGCCGGCGTGTACTTGACGGCGTTGTCGAGCAGGTTGCGCAGCAGCACGCGCAGCGCTTCAGGCTGGCCGCTGACCTGCACAGGCGCTTGCGGCAGGTCGCCCACCACACCAAGGTCTGTCTGCCTGTGCTGGGCATGCGGCAGCACATCTGCAACAGCCAGCTTCACCACGTCCTGCAGCGCGGCGTGTGGGGTGGCGCCTGTCGGGGTGCCTGCCGCTTCTGCACGCGCCAGCGCCAGCAGCTGCTCGACCAGCCGTATGGCGCGGTCTATGCCCTGGTTGAGCCTGGCCACGCCTGCTTCACGCTCAGCCGGGTTCTCATCGGGTTTGCGCAGGGCTTGCGCCTGCAGCTTGAGCGCCGTGAGCGGCGAGCGCAACTCATGCGCGGCATCGGCGACAAAATTCTTCTGTGCATCAAACGCGCCGCGCACCCGGCCAAAGAGCAGGTTCAGCTCATCGACCAGCGGCCTGACCTCGTCGGGCAGGTCGGTATTGGGCAGCGGCGAAAAATCATCGGCCGCGCGCTGCGCAACCTGTTTGCGGGCTCGCTCAATGGGCGCGAGCGAGCGGCTGATGACCCACCATACGGCCAGCATGAGCAGCGGCGTCAGCAGCGCAAAGGGAAACACGGCTCTGGCAGCCAGCGCACGTGCGCGGGCGGTTCTGGCGCTCAGATCCTGCGCAATCTGCACGGTTTGCAGCGGGGTTTGCAGCGAGTACACGCGGTAGCGGTTGCCGTTGGCCTCAACATCCGAAAAACCCAGCACCGCGCGCGGCGGCAGGGTAGAGCGCGACGAGCGAAAGAGCTGCGTGCCGTCAGGCCCCCAGATCTGCACATACAAATCAAACCCGTTGCCATCAGTGCCTTCTTCAAACGATCCGCCCAGCGGCGCGCCGCTGCGCATGGAGCGCGCCACCTGCTGCAAATGGTCGTCGAACATGGCATCGGCCTGTTGCAGTGCACCGCGGTAGGCGGTGACGGCCTGCAGCACGGCACCGAGCAGGATCGCCACCAGAATGAACCAGAGCAGGCGGCCCCTGAGCGAATGGTTTGCCTGGCGGACTGTCACCGGTGTCCCCTCGTTTTCATTCTTTGGGCACCAGATAACCCAGCCCGCGCACGGTCTGTATGAAGTCATTGCCCAGCTTCTTGCGCACGCCGTGGATGTAGACCTCGACCGCATTGCTGCTGACGTCGTCTTTCCAGCTGAAGAGTTTTTCTTCCAGCTGGATGCGCGAGAGCACGGCGCCCGGCCGTGCAATCAGCGGCTCAAGCACGGCCCATTCGCGGGCCGACAGCGACACCGGCTGGCCGTTGACCGAAGCCTCGCGCGTGGCGGGGTTCAGGCTCACACCTTTGTGTTCAAACGCCGGTTCGGCCCGGCCCGCGCTGCGGCGCAGCAGGGCGCGTATGCGGGCCAGCAGCTCGTCGGTGTCATAGGGCTTGACGACATAGTCGTCGGCGCCGGCATCCAGCCCGGCGATGCGGTCGGCGATGCCATCACGCGCGGTCGCAATCAGCACAGGCACCGTGCTGCGGCGGCTGCGCAGGGCGCGCAGCACATCGAGGCCGTCGCGTTTGGGCAGGCCCAGGTCGAGCAACACGAGGTCGTATTCAGCGGTACGCAGGGCCTGGTCGGCCATGCTGCCGTCGCGCACCCAGTCGACGGCGTAGTGCTCACTGCGCAGCACGTTGAGCACCGTCTCACCGATCATGGCGTCGTCTTCTACCAGCAATAAACGCATTCACAGTCCTTTGATAACCCCGGAGTATGACGCCCCAATCTTAGGTGGGTCTGATGGCCCTGCAGGCCCGGGCAAGTTTCTCTAAGATTGGGGAATGACCAATCCAGAAGCGGCGGTGACTGCGCCGAAATCCAGCAGTTCCCGCGCTGCAGTTCTGACGGTGGCGGGCGTCTTCTTCCTTCTGCTGCTCGACAGTTCCATCCTCAACACCTCGCTGCCGCAAGTCGCGCTCAGCATGGGCGTGCAGCCGCTGGCGCTCAGCCCGACCATCACCGGTTACCTGCTGGCTTCCGTCGTCGCCATGCCGCTCTCCGGCTGGCTGTGCGGCAAGTTCGGCGCACGCCGTGTGTACCTGGCCGCGATTGCGCTGTTCATGCTCTCGTCTGCCGCCTGCGGTGCGTCCATGGCCTTGTGGCAGCTGATCGCCGCACGCGTCGTTCAGGGCGCGGCTGGCGGGCTGATGTTCACTGTGGGGCGCACGCTGGCCATACGCGATGCGCCCAAGTCTGACCTGCTGAACATCACTTCCATGCTGGTCTGGCCTGCGCTGCTGGCGCCTGTGCTCGGCCCGCCCATAGGCGGGCTGATCACCACTTACGCTTCATGGCGCTGGAACTTCCTGATCAACGTTCCGCTGGGGCTGGTTGCGCTGGGTTTGACCATGCGCTTTGTTCCCAAGGATGGCGAGGTGCAGCGCCTGCCCATGGACTGGCCCGGCGCTGCGATGACGGCCACCGGCCTGGCCGCATTGTTCGGCGGGCTGGAGACGACGGTGATTGCCGCCTCCGAAAAAGGGCGCTGGCCGCTGGCTATTGGTCTGGTGGCGGTGGGTGCCGTTCTTCTGACACTGGCCTTCAGGCACCTCAAGCGCGCGGCGCACCCGGTCATCAGCCTGGCGCCGCTCAAGGCCGATACCTTCAGGCTGGCGACCGCTTCTGCAGGCATTTATTCGGCGGCCTGTTTGCACGCCACGCCCTACCTGCTGCCGCTGGGCCTGCAATTGGGTTTTGGCCTGAGTGCTGCGGCTGCCGGCGCCATGATGCTGCCCTACTTTCTGGGCAACCTGGTGATGAAGTCCATCACCAGCCCCATGCTGAGACGCTTTGGTTTCAAACAGGTGCTGCTGGTCGACGGCACGATGGCCATGCTGCTGATTGCCGTGATCGGCTTTCTCACGCCGCAGACACCTTTTGTGTTCACGGTCGCGGTGCTGGTGTTGGCGGGCGGGGTGCGCTCCATGCTGTTCACCGCCATCAACACGCTGGCTTTTGTGGATGTGAGCAATGCAGAGCGCGCGCATGCAGCAACGCTCACATCAATTTCACAATCGCTGGGCCAGACGCTGGGCATCACGATGTCTGCGCTGCTGCTGGCAGGCGCACAGGCCTTTCATGGCGGCGCGGCGCTGGGGGTGGCGGACTTCCGCATTGCCTTTGGCGGCATCTGCATCATCGGCATCTTCAGCCTGCTGCCCTACCTGAGGCTCTCGGCGCAGGCCGGGCATGAGGTGATCGGGCGCAAGAGCGACAACTGAAGTGGGTTGACCAGGTTGTGCTTGCCCCTGATAGGGTCGTCGCTCGTTCAGGCGAAGCACAAGGCGTGCTCAAGCCTGGCTGCGGACCTGTTCGTCCTGCGCGTCGGAGCCCGCCGACATGCCGCTGCCGGCACCGACTCCACCGCCGCCGCCACCTGAACCCTTGCCGGATCCCGCGCCGCCAGCCGGCCCCTTGCCTTTAGCCTGTGAACCGGCGGGGCGCGATGGTCCCTGCCTGGGGATGTCGAGCTGCGCCAGCGGCTCAAGATCAAGCGCTTCGCGAATGAAATCGCGTAGGGCCACGACGAGTTGCGCGGTCTCGACGGGCTGGCCGTTCACAAGGTCTTTGGCGGCCGCGACGGCGAGACTGACCTGCCCGGCGGTCCCCAGCAGGATGACATCCGACAGCGCGGCTTCTACTGCGTCGCGGATACGGCGACGCCGGTCCGAGGCGGGCGCGTCACTGACGATGTCCCGCAAATGAGTCGGATCGACGGCCAGGCTGCCGGTAAATGAGCCTCCCAGGGTCTTGTACGCTGCAATCAGCGTGCGCAGGCGTTCATTGATCTGCCGGTTCTCCCGCTCGCGCTTGCGCTGGACGGTCTGCATGAGCACCAGGCGCATGCCCACCATGACCAGCGTGACGATGGCCAGTCCCAGCAGTGTGGACAGCAGGGTTTGCCACGAACTGAAATCAATGGCGCTTCGCATGAGCGATCAGGCCAGGCGTGCGCGATGCCGCTCAATCTGCGTACGCACCTGCGCAGGTGCCGTGCCGCCCAGCGTGTTGCGGGCATTGAGTGAGCCGCGCAGGCTGAGCACGTCGTACACGTCTTTTTCAATCTTCGGGTTGAACTCCTGCAGCACCGTCAGCGGTAGCTCCGACAAATCAACCGCGTGCGAGGTGGCGGCCTTCACGGCGTGCGCGACGATTTCGTGCGCATCGCGGAAGGGCAGGCCCTTCTTGACGAGGTAGTCGGCCAGGTCGGTGGCGGTGGCGTAACCGCGCAACGCGGCTTTTTCCATCGCCTCAGGCTTGACGGTGATGCCGCCCACCATCTCGGCAAAGATGCGCAAGGTGTCTTTCAGCGTGTCGACGGTGTCGAACAGCGGCTCCTTGTCTTCCTGGTTGTCCTTGTTGTAGGCCAGCGGCTGGCCCTTCATCAGGGTGATCAAACCCATCAGGTGGCCGACCACGCGGCCGGTCTTGCCGCGTGCCAGCTCGGGCACATCGGGGTTTTTCTTCTGCGGCATGATGGACGAGCCGGTCGTGAAGCGGTCGGCAATCTGGATGAAGCCGAAGTTCTGGCTCATCCACAAAATCAGCTCTTCGCTCATGCGGCTGATGTGCACCATGGCGAGTGTGGCGGCGGCGGTGAACTCGATCGCAAAGTCACGGTCGCTCACGGCGTCCAGGCTGTTCTGGCACACGCCCTCCATACCCAGCGTGGCTGCAACGCGTTCGCGGTCCAGCGGGTAGCTCGTACCTGCAAGGGCCGCGGCACCCAGCGGCAGGCGATTCACGCGTTTGCGGATTTCCATCATGCGTTCGGCATCGCGGCTGAACATCTCGACATAGGCCAGCATGTGGTGGCCAAAGCTCACCGGCTGCGCCACCTGCAAATGCGTAAAGCCGGGCAGGATGACCTCGATGTTCTTGTCGGCAATGTCGATCAGCGCTTTTTGGAGTTCAGTCAGCAGGTCGGCAATCAGGTCGATCTCACCGCGCAGCCACAGGCGCACATCTGTTGCGACCTGGTCGTTTCTGGAGCGGCCGGTGTGCAGGCGCTTGCCTGCATCGCCGACGATCTGCGTCAGGCGCGCCTCGATGTTCAGGTGTACGTCTTCGAGGTCGAGCTTCCATTCAAACGCGCCGGATTCGATTTCTGCGGTGATCTGCGCCATGCCTTTTTTGATGGACTCGTGGTCTGCGGCGTCAATGATTTTTTGCGCGGCCAGCATGTCTGCGTGGGCCAGTGAACCGGCGATGTCGGCCTGCCACAGGCGCTTGTCAAAAAACACGCTGGAGGTATAGCGCTTGACCAGGTCGCTCATGGGTTCTGAGAACAGGGCAGACCAGGCTTGGGACTTTTTATCGAGTTGGTTCACGGGAGGCTTTCTTTGGCGCTGGGCAGGGCGGGAACGATTTTCAAGGCAAATCAGGGGTGAAATATGGGTGAGAGGCGTTCAACCCCTGTCCGCAGGGCCGTGACCAGTGCAATACTTGAGGCCTGATTTTATCTGGGGCCGCGTGCCCCTTCACCATCCACATGCCGCTGCTGCCCGATTCAGGCCATTCCGGCCACTTTGCAGAGTCCACGCTCATGGGCAGCTTCACGCCCGGCGCTCAGGACTCTGCCTCGGCAGCGCGCGCCCGGCCCGGCCTGTTCGACGCCTGCCAGGTCGGTGTGGTGCTGCGTGCAGTGCTGTTTGTCCAAGCTGTCGTGGCCGTAGGTGCGATGTTCGGCACCGCCCGGCCTTCAGACTGGCTGCTGCGCTTCGCCATCCTCACAGGCGGTTTCCTGCCGGCCACCCTGGCCTGGCTGATCGTGGCCTGCGGCCTCAAAAAATACCTCAACCGCCTGGGGACGCGAGGTCAGTGGCTGGCTGGCATGGCGCTTGGCAGTCTTGCCGGGCTTTACGGTTGTGGGCTGCTCTACTGGATGGGCCTGCTGCAGCCAGCGCTTTGGTGGGCCAGTGCTGCTTCCGGCGCATTGATGTCGGCGGTGTTGATGGCCGGCCTGTTCTGGCGTGCCCGGGCGCGCATGCCTGCAGAAACCACGGCCAGGCTGGCCGAGCTGCAATCACGCATCCGCCCGCACTTTCTGTTCAACACCCTCAACAGTGCCATTGCGCTGGTGCGTGCCGAGCCGCTGAAGGCCGAGGCCGTGCTTGAAGACCTGAGTGAGCTTTTTCGCAGCGCCCTGGCCGATCCTGCCGAATCGGTCACGCTGGACCAGGAGATCACGCTGGCCAGGCGCTACCTGGCGATTGAGGAAATACGTTTCGGCGAGCGGCTGAAGGTCGAGTGGAGCCTGGACCCCCTGGCCAGCGAGGCCCGGCTGCCGCCGCTGCTGCTGCAGCCGCTGGTAGAGAACGCGATTCGCCACGGTGTCGAGCCCAGTGCCACGGGCGCGCAGGTCAAGATATCGACGGTGCGCCGCGCCGGTACGGTGGTGATCAAGGTCACCAACTCTTCACCCTCGGGTGTAGGTGAGCGCGGCCACGGCCTGGCGCTGGCCAATGTGCGCGACCGGCTGCTGCTGCTGCATGATGTGCAGGCGCGGTTCCAGACCGTTTTCAGGGACGGCGTATTCCAGGTTCGCATGGAGATACCGGCATGAAGCTCAGGGTACTGGTCGTCGATGATGAAAGCCTGGCACGCGCCCGCTTGCGTACCCTGCTGGGCGACTGCACGCAGCCGGCTGCAGACGTGCATGCCGAAGCGGCCAATGCGGTGCAGGCCATGACGGCACTGCAGCGTGAGAGTTTCGATGTGGTGCTGCTGGACATCCACATGCCGGGCGCTGACGGCCTGATGCTGGCCCGCAATATTGCAGCGCTCCCCCAGCCGCCTGCCGTGGTGTTTGTCACCGCGCATGCCGAACACGCAGTGCAGGCCTTCGAGCTTGAAGCCGTCGATTACCTCACCAAGCCGGTGCGGCTCGAACGCCTGCAGCAGGCGCTGTTGAAGGTCGAACGTGCAAGGCAGCCAGCTCGTGCGCCGCAGAACGATCAGCCTGAAGAAACCCTGGTCATCCAGGACAGGGGACGTACCGAACGTGTGCCGCTCGCCGAGGTGCTGTATCTCAAGGCAGAACTCAAGTACATCACTGTGCGAACGGCCACACGCAGCTATATCCTCGATGGTTCGCTGAGCGAGCTCGAGGAAAAATACGCAAGGCAGTTCATGCGCATACACCGCAATGCGCTCATCGCACGCCGTGCCGTGCGTGCGCTTGAAAAACACTTTGACCCGGAAGAGGGGGAGGGGTGGGCTGTGCGGCTCAATGGCATTGACGAGTTGCTGGCTGTGTCGAGGCGGCAGCTTAGTGCTGTGCGGGAGGCTATTGCCGGCTAGGGCATTGTGCAGCCCTGGCTGGAACGAGCGTTGTGCCCTTCACGACCAAGCCGGGTCTCGCCCCGGCGGGCGACTCACTTTCTCTTGCTTCGCCAAGAGAAAGTAAGCAAAGAGAAGGCGACCCTGTTCGTCGTCCCCTTCGGGGCACCCTGCGATGCTCGGTCCAGCCGGGGTCTGAAACAACTCGCCTTTGGCTCAAACAAGTTTCAGCCCTGATCCGTCTGGCCCTGCGCTTCTCGGCTCCTCTCCAAGGGTTTGGAGAAGGAAGACAAAATGCTAAGACGAAGTCAGAAGACTCGCCTCAAGCGCTTCGCGCTTGAGGCTCCCCGAATCCGAACCCGAATTCACTCTCCCAAACCCGTGGAGGCTGGGCCGAGCAGCGCAGACGGAGGCGGAAGGTCAGGCCAAACTTGTTTGAGCCGCAGGCGAGTTGTTTGGACTGCCGCCGGAGTCGAGCAGCGCAGGTTGCCTGTAGCGAAGCGAAAGGACCCAGACGGCGGGTCGCCTTTTCTTTGGTTACTTTTCTTTTGGCGAAGAAGAAAGTGACTTGCCGCCGGGCAACCCCCGGCCTGGTGGTGAAGGGCACGGTATCTACTCCTTCCCTGCCCCGATAATCATCGCTTCAACCCGAACACTGCAAAACAAGCCCCATGACCAGCCGAGCAGATTTCACCGCACGCCACATCCAGCAATTCAGCAATGAGCCCGCGGTGGAAAAGGCATTGGTACAGGCCTTCTTTGGCGGGCGCAAGGGATTCTATGTAGACGTGGGCGCCAACGACCCGGTGCTGGATTCGCAATCCCAGCACCTTGAAGCGCTGGGCTGGACCGGCCTGCTGATCGAGCCTGACCCTGACTGTTGCGAATTGCTGCGCCAGACGCGCACCGGCACGGTGGTCGAGATGGCCTGCTCCAGCCCGGAAAACGCAGGCAAGCAGTTGCAACTCAACCGCGCCGGCCCGCACTCCACGCTGGAAGATCGGCCCATCGCACTGGGCGCGGTGGTGCGGTCGACCGTCGCAGTGGAGTGCGACACGCTGGACCACATGCTTGAAACCCATCACGTGCAGCCCGGTTTTGATTTGCTGTCGATTGACATCGAGGGGCACGAACTGGTGGCGCTGTCGGGCTTCAGCTTCGCCAGGTGGAAACCGAAACTGGTACTGATTGAAGACCACGTCACGCACCTGCAAAAGCACAGCCTCATGCGTGACAACAACTACAGCCTGCTCATGCGAACAGGGCTGAACAGCTGGTATGTGCCGGCGGAGCCGTCCTACAGTTTTTCTGCTGCTGCCAGGTTTGAATACTTCAGGAAGTACTACCTCGGCCTGCCACTGCGCAAATTCCGCTACTCACTCGAAGCCTGACACCCAAAGCCGCCCACATCCATTGGCGTCCAGAAAGAGAATCTGATGACAACAGACACCCCCCCAGGGACGCCAGCCGCTACGCAGACTTCTGCCCATTCCGATGGGCTTGTACCTATCAACGATGGTCATCCGGAGCAGCCCCTGGTCGGTGATTCCGTGCCACCTGATGATGCCGCCGGTCGCGAAGCGCGAACGGCCCGTGTTCGTGAACCCATACAGATACACATGCCGGTCAGCGTGCGCAACCTGTCACTGGCCTTGCTGGCCTGCTTCGCCAGCCTGTATGTGCTGTATTGGGCGAAGGCTGTATTCATCCCCTTCATGCTGGGCCTGCTGGCGAGCTATGCGCTCTCGCCGATCGTCAATTGGGCCGAGACCAAACGTGTGCCGCGTTCCGTTGGTGCCGGTGTGTTGTTGCTCGCCATACTGGGCGGCCTGGGCACCACGGCGTATTCGCTCAGCGATGAAGCTGCGCAGCTGATCGACTCCATGCCGGCCGCCGCACAAAAATTCACCGACGCCCTCAAGGGCAGGCGCGCCAACCAGAGCGCGCTGGACACCGTGCAGAAGGCGGCCACCCAGATAGAGCAGGCGACCCAAGGTGGGCCGATCACCACTTCGCGCGGTGCGATGCGTGTGGTGATAGAGCCGGCGCGCTTCAACATCAAGGATTACCTCTGGACCGGCACCATAGGCCTGATCGCCCTGGTCGGGCAGGCGACTGCAGTGGTTTTTCTGGCGTATTTCCTGATGGTGGCGGGCGACACGTTCAGGCGCAAGCTGGTCAAACTGGCCGGCCCCAGCCTCAGTACCAAGAAGATCACGTTGCAGGCGCTTGATGAAATCACCGGGCAAATCCAGCGTTACTTGCAGGTCCAGTTGCTGACCAGTGCGCTGGTCGGCGTGCTGACGGGCGTGGCGCTGGCCTTCATCGGTCTGGAAAACGCGGCAGTGTGGGGCATTGTGGCGGCCGTGCTCAACCTGATTCCTTATGTAGGCTCCATCGCCACGGCGGCTGCATCTGCATTGGTGGGCTTCCTGCAATTCGGCTCACTGAACATGGCCCTGGCAGTGGGCAGCGCCTCGCTCATCATCCATACCATCGTCGGCAACCTCATCACGCCGTGGTTGACCAGTCGCGCCAGCCGCATGAGCCCGGTGGCGGTGTTTGCCGGCCTGCTGGCCTGGGGCTGGCTCTGGGGCGTGTGGGGCCTGCTGTTGGGCATTCCCATCCTGATGATCGTCAAGGCTGTCTGCGACCGGGTTGAAGACCTGAAACCCGTAGGTGAGTTTTTGGGATCCTGACTTTGGCTATCGCGATCATCTATATTGGCCCTTCAATTTGAGATGACAACGATGGGGGTTGAATGGCATGGGCGATGCGTTGAAAAAAATCAGGCTGGCGGCGGTACAGGCCTCGTCAGTACACCTTGACCGCGATGCCACCGTCGACAAAGCCTGCGGCCTGATCCGCGAAGCCGGCAAGGCCGGGGCTGCGCTGGTCGGCTTTCCTGAAGGATTCATTCCTGCCCACCCCTCGTGGTTTACCGTGCAGCCCGGCACCGGCAGGATCAGCCTGGGGCTGTCGCAAAGGCTGTTCCAGAACTCGGTGGTGATCCCCGGCGAGCAGACCGGCAAACTTGGGGAAGCCTGCCGCGATGCAGGCGTCACCGCCGTCATCGGCCTGTGTGAAAAGCGCGCGGGCACCACCGGAACCATGTTCAACACACAGCTTTTCATGGGCCCCGACGGCCACATTCTCGGCAAACACCAGAAGCTGATGCCGACGCTGGCTGAACGCATCGTGCATACCGGCGGCTGGGGCGACACGCTCAAGGCATATGAAGCGCCGTTCGGCAGGGTCAGTGGCCTGATCTGCGGCGAAAACGCCAACCCGCTGGCTGCCAGTGCGCTCATGGCCATGTACCCTGTGGCGCATGTGGCGTCATGGCCGGCCTTTGTATCGCCCGCCGTCAAGCTGTCGGATGTCATTCTGGCTATCAGCCGGGGCCTGGCCTACAGCATGGGCGCCTTCGTGATCAACGCTACCGGCGTGGTGGATGATGCGGCGATAAACGACTTCCAGCTGGAAGGCGAGGCGCGCGCCGCACTCGAAAAACTCAAAGGCGTGGGCTACGCCTCCATCATCGGCCCCAGCGGCCAGGTCTTGAGCCAGCCGCTGGACGGCGAAGGCATTGTGTATGCCGACGTTGATTTGAACGACGTCATGGTGTCAAAAATACTCAACGACTTTGCCGGCCACTACAACCGGCCTGATGTGTTCACGCTGCATGTCAACGACGCGGTGCCGGCCATGGTGAACCGCAGTGGCGAGACCCCATCACCGCAGGACAACGGCGAGAGCTGATGCAGCACGAGGCCCTGATGGAACAGGCTGCCCAACTCATTGAGCAGGCTGACGGCCTGGTCTTTGCAGCGGGTGCGGGCATGGGCGTGGATTCCGGCCTGCCGGACTTTCGCGGCAAGGATGGCTTCTGGCAGGCTTACCCGGCGCTCGCGCAGGCAGAGATCGACTTTCATGAGATCGCCTCGCCACAAAGTTTTGAGATCAGCCCATTGCTGGCCTGGGGTTTTTACGGCCACCGCCTCAAGCTCTACCGTGACACGCAGCCGCATGCCGGTTTTGCCTTGCTCAAGAGTTGGGGTGAGTCTGCGGCGATGGGTTACAGCGTCTTCACCAGCAATGTTGACGGCCAGTTCCAGAAGGCGGGCTTTGATGCAAACGCCATCCACGAATGCCACGGCTCGCTGCACCACCTGCAGTGCATGGACTGTGCTGCAGCCTCCGGCGGCATCTGGCCGGCTGATGCTTTTGAGCCTGAGGTGGATGAAGTCAACTGCCTGCTGATCAACGAGCCGCCGCGCTGCCCCGCCTGTGGCGGCCGTGCGCGTCCCAACGTCCTGATGTTCAACGACTGGGGCTGGCTGGAGCAGCGCGCGGCAAAGCAGCAGGCGCAGCAAAACGCCTGGCTGGCCAGGGTCAGCCGCCCTGTGGTGATTGAACTGGGGGCTGGCACTGCGATCCCGTCGGTACGTCATTTCAGCCAGCGTGTTGTCCACCAGCACGGTGGACGGCTGCTGCGCATCAACCTGCGCGAGGCGGCTGTGCCGTCCAGCCTTGACGTGGGTTTGCCCATGGGCGCGCTGGCCGGGCTGCAGGCGATTGGGAGCTTGCTGGAAGCTGGAAAAACTGGTTGAGGGGGCATTTCTTAACGTATACATTAAAAATTTAACGTGTACGTTAAAAAAATGGATGAGACCAGCTGAAAAGCCACGAAAAGCTGGCCAGACCGCTCAAAAAGACCAAAAAAAGCCCAATTTCAGGCGTCAAATCGGCTGAAGCCCTTTAAATACGAGCGTGAGAAGCTATTAAATTGATAGTAACCGAAGGCTACGTCAACGGGAAGGGCCTGCCGCCCGGCGACAATATGCGCCATGTCAACGATGCAACTCCAGGAAATCCTCTTTTCACAGGGCTTTGGCACGCGCCGTGTCTGCGCCGGGCTGGTGCAGCAGGGCCATGTGGCCGTTGGCGGCAAAACGATAGATGACCCGACTGAAGAGCTCGAAGCCACCGGCCTGCACTTTGTCGTGCAGGGCACGCCGTGGGAGTACCACGAAAAGGCCTACCTGATGCTGCACAAGCCGGCAGGGTACGAGTGCTCGCAAAAGCCCAGTACCTACCCCAGCATCTACACCCTGCTGCCCGCGCCCATACGCCAGCGCGGTGGTGGTGCGGCCGCCGGTGTGCAGGCTGTCGGACGGCTGGACCAGGACACGACGGGCCTGCTGCTGCTGTCGGACGACGGCAAGTTCATTCACCGCATGAGTTCGCCCAAACACCATGTGCCCAAGGTCTACCAGGTTTTTGCCAAACACCCTGTGGACGACAAACAGGTGCAAAAGCTGCTGTCTGGCGTGGTGCTGGACGACGACCCTAAACCGGTCAAGGCCGCTGCCTGTGAAAAAACCGGCGAAAACACCTTGAGCCTGACGCTCACCGAAGGCAAGTACCACCAGGTCAAACGCATGATTGCGGCGGTTGGTAACCGGGTTGAAGAGGTTGGCGGCCTGCATCGCTCGCGTATTGGTGAGCTGCAGTTGCCTGAAGACCTCAAGCCCGGCGGCTGGCGCTGGCTGACGGCGCAGGACCTGCTGGATATTGCGGGCAAAAAGGCCTAGGGCAACCCGGCAAGGAAACCGGCGACCGCTTCCATCACCTGTTGCGGCTGGTCGCGCTGCGGTGAATGCCCGCAATCGGCCAGCCTGAGCTGCTGTGCATGTGGCGCCGCCTTCGCGATTTCATCGAGTTGCATCAGGGTGCCGTATTCGTCATCCATACCCTGCACCAGCAGCAGCGGGGCGGTGATGGTTTTGCATTCGGCGCGACAGTCAAAGCTGCGAAAGCCTTCCGACAGCCAGACATCGTTCCATTGCCAGAAAGCGCCATCGACATCGGCATGGTGCTTCGCCAGCGGTTCACGCAGGCCGCCCGACTCGAACATGGTTTTTGTGCCGGCGATGGCGGTGACCGAGATGTCCTCCACGATCACATGCGGCGCCATGGCGATGCAGGCCGTCACCGGGAATCGGCTGGCGTGCAGCAGGGCGATGGTCGCGCCGTCTGAATGGCCGAGCAGAACGGGTTTGTCGATACCCAGGCCGGCGAGCAGCGCGGGCAGCACTCGCCACGCCTCGACATGCATGTAATCGGGCTTGAGGTAATTGCGCCCCGGCGGCACAGGCGCTGATCGCCCATACCCGCGCCGCGAATAAACGACGCCAGCCCTGCCCGTCGCCTTGCAAACCGCCTCGGGCCAGTCCAGGGCGCGCTGGGTCCACAGGCTGACCGAGCCCAGACCCTCGTGCAGAAAAACCAGCGGTGCGAGTGCACCTGAGCCTGCAATCTGTTTGACCTCCAGCTGCGTATCGTCAACAAGCCGTAAATTCATCCCTGTATCGTAAGTCATGCCCTTACTTGCACTGGCGTTTCACCCTGTTCAGCATGGCTGGCCCGGTACACTAGCCGATTGACACGATAGACCTCAGAAAGCCCGTTTTTGTGACTTTTTCTCCCCGTTTTCCAGCCTTTGGGCTGATGGCCGCAACGTTCGCCCTGGCAGGCATGTTTTGTGTTCCGGTGCTTGCACAAACCCCCGCCAAACCTGCGGCGTCCGCCGCATCTGCAACCGCCTCGCCGAAACAGGTGCCGGCGGCTGTGCCCATGACCAACCCGGTGTTTGTGCTCAATTCGCTGGACGACAACGTCAGCGTCATCAACCCCGTCACATGGGCAGAGACCAAACGCATCCCCACCGGCAAGCAGCCGCACCACCTGTACCTGACCCCCGATGAAAAGTCGGTTATCGTCGCCAACGCACTGTCGGATTCGCTGACCTTCATCGACCCCAAAACTGCCGAAGTGCAGCGCACCATACGCGGCATCATCGACCCCTACCAGCTGCGCTTTTCGCCCGACATGAAGTGGTTTGTGACGGCGGCCAACCGCCTGAACCACATCGACATCTACAAATGGGACGGCAAGGACATCACGCTGGTCAAGCGCGTGCCCACCGGCAAGACGCCCAGCCATTTGTGGATTGACAGCAAAAGCACCACGATCTATTCGACCATGCAGGACAGTGACGAACTCATCGCGCTTGACCTGGCTACGCAGACCATCAAGTGGCGTACCAAAACCGGTTCGATCCCCGCTGACGTTTACGGCACGGCCGACGACAAATTCCTTCTGGTCGGGCTGACCGGCGGCGATGCGGTTGAGGTCTACGACGTGAGTGGCAAGACACCGTCGCGCCACAAGGTCATCAAGACCGGCGCAGGCGCACACGCCTTCCGCGCCTTTGGCGACCAGCGCCATGTGCTGGTCAGCAACCGCGTGGCCAACAGCATCAGCAAAATTGACCTGCAGACGCTGGAAGTTGTTGACAACTACGCAGCCCCCGG
Organism: Pseudomonadota bacterium; assembly: GCA_040388905.1. Taxonomy (GTDB): domain Bacteria; phylum Pseudomonadota; class Gammaproteobacteria; order Burkholderiales; family Burkholderiaceae_C; genus Polaromonas. The sequence goes on along the minus strand of JAZKAY010000026.1, from coordinate 45,750 downwards.
CGGCCCTGACTGCATCGACGTGAGCCGCGACGGCAAGCAGATCATGGTCACCTCGCGCTGGGCCCGCAAGCTCACCATCATCGATGTCGCCACGCGCAAGATCGTCCGCCAGGTCAATGTCGGAAAGAGCCCCCACGGTGTCTGGACGCTGGACCACTCCCCACGCTAGAAGCGCGATGCGGCTCGCCACCCTCGCGCTGGCGGCAGGCTGCGCATTTTCGGCCGGTATAGCCAAGGCTCAACCGGCTTGCAAACCGGTTTACCTGACGCTTGACACAGGCCATATGGAGGTCGCGCCCCTGATGGCTGACATCCTGAACAAGCACCAGGTCAAGGTCACTTTTTTTGCGGCCAATGAGCGCACGAAGACCGGCGACGGCAGCCTGGGCAAGGACTGGGCGCCGTGGTGGAAAGCGCGTGCGGCCGAGGGCCATGAATTTGCTTCGCACACCTTCGACCACACTTACTGGCGTGGCGATGTGGCTGGCAATCCAGTCAGCTTCAAAATGCGGCCCTCCGCAGGCCCACAAGAGGGCAAGGATTTCACCTGGACGGCAAAGCAGTATTGCGAAGAGATCACCAAATCCAGCACGCGCCTGCAGGACATCACGGGCAAAAAAACACTGCCGTTGTTCCGTGCGCCCGGCGGCAAGACCTCGCCTACGCTGCTGGCTGCCGCGAAGTCATGCGGATATGAACATGTGGGCTGGTCGCCTGCGGGCTTTCTGGGTGACGAATTGCCTAGCGACAAATTCCCCAATGACGCCCTGCTGAAAAAAGCGTTGCATGGCATCAAACCCGGTGACATTCTGCTGGCGCATCTGGGCATCTGGTCGCGCAAGGATCCATGGGCACCTGCCGTGCTGGAGCCGCTCATCACCGGCCTTCAGTCGCGCGGCTTCTGCTTCAGGACTTTGCGCGAACACCCCCAATACAAGGCCTGGATTGACAGCCGCATGGGCGCCCCAACCTCGCCGACTGCAAAATAGAAGCCATGGGCTGGTTCACCGATCTTTTCGCCAATGTGCAGGAGTGGCTGTTCAACGCCGTGTTGCAACCGCTGCTGTTTTCCATGGGCATGGCGAATTTTCTGGAAGACGGTTACGAGGCCACCGCATGGCTGCTGGTGGGCGTGCTTCAAATCATTATTTTGCTGGCCGTCATCGGGCCGCTGCAGCGTTGGCGGCCGGTAGAGGCGGTGACTGACCGCGCCACCATTCGTACGGACATTCTCTACACGCTGATCCACCGTCTGGGCGTGTTCCGCATCGTCCTGTTTTTCACACTTGACCCATGGTTTGACGAGTTGTTCGGCACGCTGCGCACTGCGGGCTACGGCACCTTCCACCTCGACCAGCTCTGGCCCGGCGTAACCGACAACGCGGTTGTGAGTTTTCTGATTTACCTGGTGGTGTTTGACTTTGTCGCCTACTGGACGCATCGCGGCCAGCATCACATCGAGTGGTGGTGGCGCCTGCATTCTCTGCACCACGCGCAACGCCAGATGACGATGTGGAGCGACAACCGCAACCACCTGATCGACGATGTGATCAACGACGTAATCATCGTGCTGGTCGCGCAACTCATAGGCGTGGCGCCGGGGCAGTTTGTGGCGCTGGTGGCGTTCACGCAGCTGAGTGAAAGTTTCCAGCATGCCAACCTGCGCCTGTCGTTCGGCCGCATCGGCGAATACCTGTGGGTGAGCCCGCGCTTTCACCGCGTGCATCACAGCATAGGCATAGGGCATGAAAGCCTGAAGAATGAGCAGACTGTTTTGGGTGGGCATAACTTCGGTGTGCTTTTGCCCTGGTGGGATGTGCTGTTCGGCACCGCCAATTTCCAGCAGCGATACGACCCGACAGGTATTCGTGATCAGGTCGAAGCCAACCGTGATTACGGTCGCGGCTTCTGGTCACAGCAATGGGTGGGTTTGAAGCGGCTGTTCGGTCGCGCTTAAGAGCGTTATCCTCTGCCTATGGGCAAACTCCTCGACTCTTTCTGGCGCGCGGCGATGTACTGCCTGCATCCGCGCGTTATTGCTTTGTCGATACTGCCGCTGGTCATCATGGCAGCCCTGTCGCTGGGTCTGGGCTACTTCTTCTGGGAAAGTACGGTTGCCGCCATACGCAACAACCTGGACAGCTATGAGCTCGTGAGCTCCATGGTGCGCTGGATTGAAGGCCTGGGCCTGTCCAATCTGCGTGTGGTGCTCGCGCCTGTGCTTCTTCTTTTCATGGCGATACCTGTGATCGTCATCGTGTCGCTGCTGTTTGTCGCGCTCTTCATGACGCCGTCCATGGTGGCGCTGGTGGCTGAGCGACGCTTCCCTCAGCTTGAACGCAAAAAGGGCGGCTCCATGGTGGCCAGCCTTTTCTGGTCGCTCGGCTCCACCGTGCTCGCAGTGATTGCCCTCATCCTGTCGATCCCGCTCTGGCTGGTGCCGCCGCTGATCCTCATCCTGCCGCCGCTGATCTGGGGCTGGCTCACCTATCGCGTGATGTCTTACGACGCCATGGTGGACCACGCCAGCAGCGAGGAACGCCGACAGATATTCAAGGAGCACCGCGTGCAGCTGCTGGGCATTGGCATCATCAGCGGCTACCTCGGTGCCGCGCCAAGCATCCTGTGGGCATCGGGCGCGATGTTTGTGGCGATGGCGCCCATCCTCGTGCCAGCCGCCATCTGGATATACACGCTGGTATTTGCTTTTTCATCGCTCTGGTTTGCGCACTACACGCTGTCTGCGCTGGAGCAGCTCAGAAAGAAAAATAACGCGCTTGCGCCGAACCCGCTGGCGCAGGAGGCCGTCGCATCGATTGCCAGCGAGCTCGCACCCGAAGCCTTGCCCGGGCCCGCCCCCAGCTTTGGCACGCTGGACGCAGCCTCGGGTAAAGCTGAACTTCCTCCCTGAACCTTTCGTCTGATTTATATCCGCATGACCACATCCTTTGGCATCGTCATCATTGGCGACGAAATCCTCTCTGGCAAGCGCGCTGACAAGCACCTGCCCAAATTCATAGAGCTGCTGGGCGCGCGTGGCCTGCAGCTCTCGTTTGCCGACTATGTGGGTGATGACCCGGAGCGCATTACGGCCACGCTGGCGCGCGCCTTCGAGGGCGCGCGCAAGTCCGGCGACGTGGTGTTCTCCTGCGGCGGCATAGGTGCCACACCGGACGACCACACTCGCCAGTGCGCAGCAAAGGCACTCGGCGTTGGGCTTGAGCTGCATCCCGAGGCGAAGCTGCTCATCACCGAACGCATGAAGGACACTGCCAAAGAGCAGGGCGTTCCTTTTGACCCGGACAGGCACGACAACATCCACCGCCTCAACATGGGCGTGTTTCCGGTCGGCGCGGAAATCATCGCCAATCCGTACAACAAGATTCCCGGCTTTACCTGCAGGGCGGGCGCAGGCGCAGTCCACTTCGTCCCCGGCTTTCCGGTGATGGCCTGGCCCATGATGGAGGCGGTGCTGGGCGAGCAATACAAACACCTTCACCAGACAGCGGCGTATGTCGAAAAGTCGGTCATCGTGTTTGGCTCCATGGAGGCAACCCTGACGCCGCTGATGCAGGACATCGAGGCGGCACATCCCGGTGTCAAGGTGTTCAGCCTGCCCAGCGTTGACCATCCGACCTATGGCCGCCACATCGAACTCGGTGTCAAAGGCTTGCCGGCGGCGGTCGATGCTGCCTATCCCGAGCTGCTTTCAGGCGTGCGTCAATTTGACTTCAAGATTGGCCCTGAATTGGTGCGATGACAAGATGCACCAAGATCGTGCATTTTTATTTCGCACCAAATCAATGCGCAAGGCCTGAGACTGCTTTTCCAGTCCAATCACTGTTTCATGCGGCCTGCCGCCCGATCCCCGTAAATTTGGCGGCACAATCGGTGTCGCACAAGATAGCCGGGAATGCACCGGCTATGGCACAAAAAGTGCATTCATTGATTCCGACAAGATTTTTTACAACCATCCCGCACAGGAGAATTTGATGGCAAAGACCGTCGCAGACGTCATAAAAATGGTCAAGGAAAACGAAGTCAAGTTTGTTGACTTCCGTTTTACCGACACACGGGGCAAAGAGCAGCACGTCACCGTGCCTGTTTCCCATTTCGATGAAGATAAATTCGTTTCCGGCCACGCGTTTGACGGCTCGTCCATCGCCGGCTGGAAGGGCATTGAAGCCTCGGACATGCAGCTCATGCCCGACCCCAACACCGCCAACATCGATCCGTTTTTTGAAGAAACGACGATGATCCTGACCTGCGACGTCATCGACCCGGCCGACGGCAAAGCCTATGAGCGCGATCCGCGTTCGCTGGCCAAGCGCGCTGAAGCCTACATGAAGGCCTCCGGCCTGGGCGACACCGCCTACTTCGGTCCAGAGCCTGAATTCTTCGTTTTCGACAGCGTCCGCTGGCAAACCGACATGTCCGGCTGCTTCGTCAAGATCGGCTCTGAAGAAGCCGCCTGGAACACCGGCAAGGAATACGAGCACGGCAACAGCGGCCATCGCCCAGCCGTCAAGGGTGGTTATTTCCCTGTGCCACCCGTCGACAGCTTCCAGGACATGCGCTCCGAAATGTGCCTGGTGCTCGAAGCCCTCGGCATTCCTGTCGAAGTGCATCACCACGAAGTCGCCAATGCCGGCCAGATGGAACTCGGCACCAAATTCAGCACGCTGATCCAGCGCGCTGACTGGGTCCAGCTGCAGAAGTACGTGATCCACAACGTCGCCCACGCCTACGGCAAGACCGCGACCTTCATGCCAAAACCCATCGTTGGCGACAACGGTTCCGGCATGCACGTTCACCAGTCGGTCTGGAAAGACGGCAAGAACCTGTTCGCCGGCGACGGTTATGCAGGCCTGTCTGATTTCGCCCTGTACTACATCGGCGGCATCATCAAGCACGCACGCGCCCTGAACGCCATCACCAACCCTGGCACCAACAGCTACAAGCGCCTGGTTCCTGGTTTTGAGGCACCGGTCAAGCTGGCTTACTCTGCAAAGAACCGCTCTGCTTCGATACGTATCCCGTTTGTGGCAAACCCCAAGGGCCGCCGTGTCGAGGCACGCTTTCCTGATCCACTGATGAATCCTTACCTCGGCTTCTCGGCACTGCTGATGGCAGGCCTGGACGGCGTCGAGAACAAGATTCATCCTGGCGAAGCCGCCAGCAAGGACCTGTACCATCTGCCGCCGGAAGAAGACGCGCTGATCCCGACCGTCTGCCACAGCCTGGATCAGGCGCTGGACTGCCTCGACGCAGACCGCGCCTTCCTGACCAAGGGCGGCGTGTTCACCGATTCATACATCGACGCTTACATCGACCTCAAGATGCAGGAAGTCACGCGCATGCGCATGGCAACCCATCCAGCCGAGTTCGACATGTACTACTCCCTGTAAACCCCGAAAGGGCTCGCCATGTAGCTTTGCTGTCATGGTGTTGTTAAAAAAGGACGGCTCAGGCCGTCCTTTTTTCATGGTGAGGCGAGTGGTTATGCCCTGCATTTTGAGTTTTTGGAGCTTTGCAGCATACTGATAGACCGTCCCTGGTGTTCGGTCTAAGGGGTGAATATATGAACCAAGCCTTGTTGTTTTCCAGATGTTTTCTGGCTTTGGCCTTGCTGGCCAGCGTTTCAGTGCCTGCCATGGCGCAGGTTTTCCGTTGTGGTGGTGCTGCAGGAGCACCTGTCGAATACATCAACAATGCGCGGGAAGCCCAGACCCGTGGATGCAAGGCCATGCAGGGCGGCCATGTGACTGTCATGCAAAACGCGCCTGTGGCCAAAGCCCCGGCACGCGTCGCCGGCACCAATCCAACCACCATGCCACGTACAGAGGGCAGTGCCGAGCAAAAAGCACGAGAGAGCGATTCGCGCAGCATTCTTGAGTCAGAACTCAAAAAAGCCGAAGCCAAACTGGCAGAGCAGCAAAAAGAGTTCAACAACGGCGAGCCCGAAAAGCAGGGCATAGAAAGCAGGAATTACCAGCGTTACCTCGAACGTGTGGCCGAGCTCAAGGAGAGCATTGCCCGCAACCAGAGCGATATCGCCGGCCTCAAACGCGAGCTGTCGCGCATTCCTTCAAGCAACTGATACCCGCGGGCGCGATCAGCGCGCGACGCCCAAACCCCCCGGTTTCAGCCAACCCCGCTTTGCGGTCAAAATGGGGGCTTGAAAACTCCCAAATTCTTTGCCTCTGCGCCCGCTGCAGGCACGCCGCGCTTCCAGTCCTTTGACCTGCTGGCGACGCTGATTGCCGTGGTGCGTACTGACGGCGGTGTGATTTTTGCCAATGCAGCGCTTGAAGATGCGCTCGGCACCTCGCGCCGTACCATCGAAGGCTCACAATTGCCCGACTGTTTTACCGAACCGCATATCCTGCAAAACGCGCTGGAAGGTGCGGGCAGCAACGAATTCGCCGCCCTGCGTTATGACGCCTGGCTCAAGCCCATGAACCGCGAGCCCATGCCGGTTCATGTGGTGGTGGCGCAAACCGATACGCCGGGTGAAGCGATTGTTGAACTGCTGCCGCTTGAGCAGCAGGCCAAACAGGACCGGGAAGAGCGCCTGATTGACCAGGCCCAGGCCAACAAGGAACTGATCCGCAACCTGGCCCATGAAATCAAAAATCCGCTGGGCGGCATCCGCGGCGCGGCGCAGCTGCTGCAGATGGAAATCGGCAAGGACCTGACCGAATACACGCAGGTCATCATCCATGAGGCCGACCGCCTGCAGACGCTGGTGGACCGCCTGCTGGCGCCGCATCGCCGGCCCCACCTGGTGGGTGACGTGAATATTCATGAAGTTTGCGAGCGGGTGCGCTCATTGATACTGGCCGAATTCCCCAAGGGCCTGCGCGTGATGCGTGATTACGACACCTCGATTCCCGACTTCCGGGGTGACCGGGAGCAGCTCATCCAGGCGGTGTTGAATATTGCCCACAACGCCGCGCAGGCCTTGGCTGAACGCATTTCGCAGGGCGATGCCCAGATCAGTTTCAAGACCAGAATTGCCCGTCAGGTAACTTTTGGCAAGCAACGCTACCGCTTGGCACTGGAATTGCATGTCATTGACAATGGACCGGGCGTGCCGGACTCCATCAAGGACCGTATTTTCTATCCCCTGATCTCGGGGCGTGAAGGCGGTTCCGGGCTGGGGCTGACATTGGCGCAAACTTTTGTCCAGCAACATCACGGGTTGATAGAGTGCGACAGCGTCCCGGGGCGAACAGATTTCAAGTTGCTGATTCCTCTGCCTTGAACGCTGCCGTCCCGATTGTTTGACGCATAAAACGGGTAAAACCCCGAAGGGACAGCAAAGCATATGAAACCGATCTGGATCGTTGATGATGACCAGTCAATCCGGTTTGTTCTGGAAAAAGCGTTGCTGCGTGAAGACCTGCCTACCCGCAGCTTCACCAATCCGCGTGAAGTGCTTGCCGCACTTGAAACCGCAACCGACGAAGACGGCCCCCAAATCCTGGTGAGCGATATCCGCATGCCGGGTGGCTCTGGCCTGGACCTGCTTGAAAAGGTCAAGGAAAAGCTGCCCGGCCTGCCCGTCATCATCATGACGGCCTTCTCTGACCTCGACAGTGCCGTCTCGGCCTTTCAGGGCGGCGCGTTTGAATACCTGCCCAAACCTTTTGACCTGCCCAAGGCCGTCGAACTCATTCGCCGCGCAGTTGAAGAAAGCCAGCGCGAGGAAGTCGCTGAAGAGCGCATGGCCAATGCGCCCGAAATGCTGGGCCAGGCGCCTGCGATGCAGGACGTGTTTCGCGCCATCGGCCGTTTGAGCCAGAGCAATGTGACGGTCATGATCACTGGTGAATCAGGCTCCGGCAAGGAGCTGGTTGCACGCGCCCTGCACAAACATTCGACACGCGCCAACGGCCCGTTTGTGGCCATCAACACGGCAGCAATTCCCAAGGACCTGCTGGAGAGCGAGCTCTTCGGCCATGAGCGCGGCGCCTTCACCGGCGCGCAAACCATGCGCCGCGGCCGCTTTGAGCAGGCCGAGGGCGGCACGCTGTTTCTCGATGAAATCGGCGACATGCCGTTTGACCTGCAGACGCGGTTGCTGCGTGTGCTGAGCGACGGGCATTTCTACCGGGTCGGCGGGCACAACGCCATCAAGGCCAACCCCCGCGTGATTGCCGCAACGCACCAGGACCTGGAGCAGCGCGTCAAGGAGGGTGTGTTCCGCGAAGATCTGTTTCACCGCCTCAACGTCATCCGCCTGCGTTTGCCGGCATTGCGTGAGCGCCGCGAAGACGTGTTCATGCTGACGCGCCACTTCCTGCAGCAAAGCGCCAAACAACTGGGTGTCGAGCCGAAGCGCATTTCTGATGCCGCGTTGCAGCAGCTCAGCCAGTTCTCTTTTCCCGGCAATGTGCGCCAGCTTGAAAACATCTGCCACTGGCTGACAGTGATGGCACCGGCGCAGGTGATAGAGCCCAAGGACCTGCCGCCTGAAGTGCTTGGCGCTGCGCCTGAGTACAGCAAGAGCTCAATGGCCCCGGACAGTGCGGCGCCCGCAAAACCCGTGGTCAGGGCTGAAGCAGCTGCCGATCATGACGCATCGATGGGCGTCGCTGCTGAAGGCGTCGCTACTTCCGCAAACCTGGAACACGGCGGTAGTCCCCAGGCCTGGGAGGCTGGTCTTGAGATAGAAGCGCAGGCCTTGCTGGCGACAGGACGCAGCGATGTGTGGGATGTACTGACGCGCCGCTTTGAATCAAAACTTATCCAGACCGCGCTGCTTAATACCCGTGGTCGCCGTATAGAAGCGGCTCAGAAGCTGGGCATCGGCCGAAACACCATCACCAGAAAAATTCAGGAACTGAACCTGGAATAAAAAAAGCGGACTTCAGTCCGCTTTTTTTATGGCTTGGTGCTGGCGACTCAGGCGAGTTCCACCGTCACAGGCGCATGGTCGCTCGGCTTCTCCCATTTGCGCGGCACGCGGTCAATGGTGCAGGCCTTGACCAGTGGTTTTAGCGCATCGCTGACCAGGATGTGATCAATGCGCAGGCCGCGGTTCTTCTGGTAGCCCAGCATGCGGTAGTCCCACCATGAAAAGCTTTTCGGCGGCTGGTCGAACATGCGAAAGCTGTCGGTGAGGCCAAGTTCCAGCAACTGGCGGAACTGGTCGCGTTCTACGGTGCTGTGGTGTATGGTCTCGCGCAGGCCCTCCGGGTCGAAAGAGTCTTCGTCTGCGGGTGTGATGTTGAAGTCGCCCAGAAGCACAAACTGCGGATGGGCCGCCATCTCGGCACGCACATAGGCCTGCAGGCCTGTCAGCCAGCGCATCTTGTAGGCAAACTTTTCGCTGCCCAGCTCCTGTCCGTTGACGAAGTAGCCGTTCATCACGCGGATGGGGCCTGAAGGGCTGTCGATGGTGGCTGCGATCACGCGTGAGTGTTCGTCTTCAAAGCCCACAATGTTTTTGACGACATCGCGTGCAGGCGTGCGCGACATGATGGCGACGCCGTTGTAGGTCTTCTGGCCGAACGCAACAGCTTCGTAACCGGCGGCTTTGAGCGCCTCCAGCGGAAATTTGTCATCGGTCATTTTCAGCTCCTGCAGGCAGAGCACATCGACCGGATTGGCGGCCAGCCAGTCCAGGACGTGTTGCAGCCGTGCGGTGAGCGAGTTGACGTTCCAGGTCGTAATTTTCATGTGTATTTCTTGCAAATGCCGGTTCAGGACACCTGTCAGATGTGCAATGCAGCCAGCGCGCCTATGACAAGGCCTATGCCGGCCAGCGCAAACATGCCGTACTCCAGCCATTTCTTGCGCGTCAGCAGGGCGATGGCTGCCAATGCAATCGACACCTGAAGGACAGTGGTGGCCTGCGCCCAGCGGTGATGCTGGTGCATTTGTTCATCCGATGATTTGTCCCACACCGTCGCTTCACTTTCAAGCTTCTCGGCCGCCAGCTTGATGTCGTTTTTTTCTTTTTCGTAGCGGTCAATCTTGGCCTGGTATTTGGCCTTGTCGCCCTCAATGGTCGTCAGGTCGCGTGAGACTTCGGCCAGCGACTGCTTGGTACTTTTGGCCTGGAAGAAATTCCACTGGTTGGAGGCTTCTGTTTTTTTGATGGCCGCGTTGTTTTTATAGAGCCCTGCGTTGGCCTGGGTTGCGCCACCCATGTACGAAAAGATGGCACCGACCGTTGCGATGATGGCGGTGATCACCGCGATCTGCGCAATCATGCCGCCGCCTTTTTCATGGCTGTCGTGCTCTCCATGGCCGCCCTGCGCTGCATGTTCAAGCTCGTGGTCGTGTGGACCGTGCACGTGAAATCCGCCTCCTGACATGGCTGTCTCCTTCTGTTATTTCTGTTTGTTGTAGGTGATGAAACTGAATGCCAGACCGTTTTTTGAGGTGTGGTTCTCGCGGGCTGACTCGACCCATTGTGTTCCCAGCGCCGGTGCCCAGGCATCGCCTTCAAATTCCTGCGCGATTTCGGTGACTTCAATGCGGTCTGCCAGCGGTTCGGCCAGTGCGTAGATTTGCGCGCCGCCTATGACCCAGACCTGCTCGATGTTGCCTGCCAGGCTGATGGCGTCTTCAACGCTGGTGGCCACCTTGGCGCCATCCGCCTGCCAGTCAGCCTGGCGCGTGATGACGATGTTGGTGCGGCCGGGCAGGGGGCGGAACTTCGCCGGCAATGAGTCCCAGGTCTTGCGACCCATGATGACGGGCCAGCCCATGGTGACCTGCTTGAAGTGCGCCATGTCTTCGGGCAGGTGCCAGGGCAGGGTGTTGTTCTTGCCGATCACGCCATTGGTGGCGCGGGCATAAATCATGTTGACCTGCATGGGCTGCTATACGGCTACTGGAGCCTTGATGGCCGCGTGGTGCTGGTAGTCCGGGAACTCGAAGTCTTCAAACTCGTAGTCAAAGATCGAGGCAGGCTTGCGTTTGATGTTCAGCGTCGGATAGGCCATGGGTGTGCGGCTCAGCTGAAGCGCGACCTGCTCGGCGTGGTTGCTGTAGATGTGGCAGTCGCCGCCCGTCCAGATGAAGTCGCCCACATCCAGGTCGCATTGCTGCGCCACCATGTGGGTGAGCAGGGCGTAACTGGCGATGTTGAAGGGCACACCGAGGAAGATGTCGGCGCTTCGCTGGTAGAGCTGGCAGCTGAGTTTGCCCTTGCCGCCGGGCGTGGTGGCAGGTGCGACATAAAACTGGAAGAAGGCATGGCAGGGCATGAGCGCCATCTTCGACAGGTCGGCCACGTTCCAGGCGCTGACGATGATGCGGCGCGAATCGGGGTTGGTCTTGAGGGTCTTGATGATGTCCGATATCTGGTCGATGTGGCCGCCATCAGGCGTTGGCCAGCTGCGCCACTGCACGCCATACACCGGGCCGAGGTCGCCGTCTTCGCGCGCCCATTCGTCCCAGATGCTGACGCCGCGCTCCTTCAGCCAGTTGTTGTCACTCGAACCCTTGAGAAACCACAGCAGTTCAACAATGATGGACTTGAGGTGAACCTTCTTGGTCGTGACCAGCGGGAAACCTTCATTCAGGTCAAAACGCATCTGGTAGCCGAAAACGCTTTTGGTGCCGGTACCCGTGCGGTCGGCCTTGAAGACGCCGTGGGTGTCGACATGGCGCATGAAGTCTTCGTACTGGGAGCGGATAGGGTAAGCAGCTTTGTCTGGCATTTTTAAAATCCGGAAATCAGGTAGTCCAGCGCCGTCACGAGTTCATGCCGTTGGGCCTCGATTCTTGCGACGGGGTTTTTCAGCAGGCGTGCAGGAAAAGAAGCCAGGGACGGCACGTCCGCACAAAGCGACTGCTTGTCGACGTTGACCATGGGTTGCAGGCCTTCGATGCGTGGCCCGGCGCTTGCAGGTGTTCGCAGGGGGATGATCACCCGGGTTTGCAGTTGCGCGATGTGATCAGATTGCAGGTCCAGCCAATACGGGATGCGTGCGCGCTGATCTGCCATCGGGTTGGCATAGACATCGAACTGTGCCATTTACGCAGCCTTGCGCGTGTTTGTGTTCAGGTTTCTCGGTGCTGACTCTTCCTGCTGTGCAAGCCATTCGTTGACCTGTTGTGCAAATGTGCCTTCGGCTTCGACCCGTGCGTTGTATGCATCAATCGCATCCTTGTTGCGCTCTGCCCATTGGGTCCTGTACACGCCCCGAACCTCCTTTTCGAGCAACTCATCAACGGTTTTTGAGAGATTCAGGCCGAGCTCTCGTGCCATTTCCAGGGTGGTGACGGTCAGGGACAGATTGGTGGCTTTTTTGGGTGCGCTGTCAAAACGAAGCATGAGAAGCTCCTATTAAATATGCGCATATTATATGCGCAGCACCCTTCCCGGGTTCATCACGCCCTGCGGATCAAGCGCATTCTTGATGGCCCGCATCATGCCCATGGCCACGGGCGATTTGTGGTGCTCCAGCTTGTCGAGTTTCAGGCTGCCGACGCCGTGCTCCGCTGAGATGGAGCCCTCAAAGCTCGCCACCGAGTCATAGACGATGGTGTTGACCTCTTCTTCGCGGTCGCGCAGGAAGGCCTTGCTGTCGCCATCGCCAGGCGCCTGCACGTTGTAGTGCAGGTTGCCGTCGCCGAGATGGCCGAAGTTGACCAGCCGCACACCGGGAATCGCATCGGCCAGCAGCTTGTCGGTTTTTTCAACAAATTCAGGAATGCGCGACACCGCAATCGAGATGTCGTGCTTGATGTTCAGGCCTTCTTCGGCCTGCGCGAGCGGAATGCTTTCGCGGATGTGCCAGAGCTGGTTGGCCTGCGTGAGGTTCTCGGCCACGACGGCATCGCTCACGCATTCATTCTCAAGCGCGGTCTCCAGCAGGCGTTCAAACTGTTCGCGCGCATGGGTCTCTGATTCGTGGTCGGAGTTTTCCAGCAGCACACAGAACGGTGTCTCTTTGTAGAGCGGCACACGCAGCTGCGCAAAGTGTTTGTCAACCAGGCTGAGCGCGAACTGCCCCATCACTTCAAAGCCCGTCAGCCCGGCACCCAGGTGCTGGTGCGCCAGGCCCAGCAGGGTCACGGCGTGGGCCATCGAGGGCACGGCGGCCCACGCTGTGAGTCGCGCTGCGGGTATGGGGTAGAGCTTGAGGGTCGCTGCGGTGATGATGCCCAGCGTGCCTTCGCTGCCTATGAACAAATCGCGCAGGTCGTAGCCCGTGTTGTCCTTGCGAAGGCCTGTGAGTCCGTCCCAGATCTCGCCTTGGGCGGTGACGACTTCAACGCCCAGGCAGAGCTCACGCGCATTGCCGTAGCGCACGACCTGCGTGCCGCCGGCGTTGGTGGCCAGGTTGCCGCCTATGGTGCAGCTGCCTTCGGCCGCCAGGCTGAGCGGGAAGAGGAAGCCGGCTTTCTCGGCAGCCTCCTGCAACGATTGCAGGATACAGCCGGCCTCGACCGTCATGGTCAGGTTGGCGGCATCCATGCTGCGCACGGTGTTCATGCGCTGCAGGCTGAGCACGACCTGCGTTCCGGATTCATCAGGAATCGCGCCGACGACCAGGCCGGTGTTGCCGCCCTGCGGAACAAGGCTCACACCCGCAGCCACGCACGCCTTCACAACGGCTGCGACCTCGGCGGTGTTGCCGGGCCGCACCACGGCCAGCGCCTTGCCGCGTGCGCGTTTGCGCCAGTCCTGCTCCCAGGCGCTCAGGTCGCCCTCGGTCAGTACATGGGCTGCACCCGTGATTTTGCGCAGGGTGTCGAGCAGGGTGTCGGGTAACACGTCGTTCATACGGTTTCGGCGGCAGCATTGGCGGAAGCAGCCGCGTACTTCAAACGCAGCCGTACATGCATGGCGCAGGCCACAAAAAGCATCAGGCAGAGCAGCACTTCAATCATGGCCAGGTAGTTGCCGGGTGGGCGGTCGCTCCAGGCGCGTGTGGCGCCTTCCGTAAAGTACACCCACACCAGCAGGCTGAGCCATCTGTAGGTGTACATGCGGTTTTTGAGCACGCCGGCCAGAGGCAGGCAGAGCGGCAGCACTTTCAGCGCCAGCAGCGAGCCGCCGGGCCGAATGGGCGACAGCCACATCTCCCAGGCAAAGCCGAGCACGATCAGGCCCATCATGCTGCCGGCGGCCAGCCAGCGGGTGGCGTCGATTTGGGTTTTCTTGTCCATGTTCATGTCGATGGCATGATACCGGGGATGTCATTTCAGCAATCCCTGCAGGACTTCATGGTCAACCTCTCGCGCTTCCCGTGGCGCGACACGGCCCTGACCCTGCGCGACCGTTTTCGTGAAGACCACATGGGCCTGACGGCCAGCAGCCTGACCTTCACCACGTCGATTGCGCTGGTGCCGTTTTTTACTGTGGCGCTGGCCATCTTCACCGCCTTCCCCATGTTCGCCAAACTGCAGGGTGCGTTGCAGGCCTGGCTGGTGCAAAGCCTGATTCCCGACAACATCGCGCGCCAGGTGCTGGGTTACCTCACCATGTTCAGCCGCCAGGCCAACAAGCTGGGTGTCGCCGGCCTGGCGATTTTGCTGGTCACCGCGATTGCGATGATCCTCACCATAGACCGCACGCTCAACGGCATCTGGCGCGTCAAAAAGCCGCGCTCACTGACGCAGCGCATCCTGATCTATTGGGCCGCCATCACGCTGGGGCCGCTGCTGCTGGCCGCCAGCCTGGCCGTGACGACCTATGTGCTGTCGGTTTCAACCGGCAAGGTGGGCATTCTGCCGACCAGCCTGGGTTTTTTCCTCAACACGCTGCAGTTCTTCCTGGTGGCTTTTGGTATGGCAGCCATGTACCGCTATGTGCCCAACACCTTTGTGAAGTGGTCGCACGCGTGGGCAGGCGGCTTTTTTGTGGCGGCGGGTATTGGCGTGGCCAAAAACCTGCTGGCCTTCTATTTGAGCCAGGTGCCGACCTATTCACTGATTTATGGCGCGTTTGCCACGCTGCCCATACTGCTAGTCTGGATTTATGTGGCATGGATCGTGGTGCTCATGGGCGCGGTGATTGCGGCATACCTGCCCAGCCTGATGGCGGGCATTGCGCGGCGCGGCAGCGCGCATGGCTGGCAGTTCCAGCTGGCCATCGAGGTGCTGCAGCAACTGAACCGCCAGCGTGAAAAAGGCAGCCACGGCTGCGGCGCATCTGCTCTGGCTGAAGAGTTGCAGGTCGATGTGCTGCAACTGGAGCCGGTACTTGAGACGCTGGCCGGCCTGCATTGGATTGGCCAGCTGGTCCAGGAAGGTGAGGGCGAGTCGCGCTACATCCTGCTGGCCGACCCTGACCGCACGCCGCTCGAGCCGCTGATGCAGCAACTGCTGCTGGACAAGACCGAATCGACCGCGACGCTGTGGAAAGAAGCGAGATGGTCAGCGCTCACTTTGCGCCAGGTGCTTTAGCGACCTGACGCACGAGAGGCTGACCGTTCTCCTTGCCAAAATTAACGTAAACATTAAAAATTTAATGTGTACGTTAAAAAATGATGAAAAGTTAACTTCTATGTTAACTTTTCATGATTCCGGCAGATTCCGGGCGCTCGAAAAGGTCAAAAAGCACCTAAAAATGGGCATTTTTGAGCGTTAAAACGGCTGCAGGCCAATAGATACGTGCGTGAGCAGCTATTGAAATAGTAGCAAAATCACTCTGCAGCCTGCGCTGCGCCTGCAACAAGCCGGGCTTTAAATCTTCACCTTGCCGGCCCAGATGTCCCGGTACATCGCCCAGTCGCCCATGAAGCTGTACAGCGGGCGCTTGAACGAGGCGGGCCGGTTTTTCTCAAAGCCAAAGTGCCCCACCCACGCGAAGCCGTAACCGCAGAGCAGCGCCGCCAGGATCCACATCGGGTTGCGGGTGATCACCAGTGCTGCCACGCAGGCCAGCGTCAGGGTGGAGCCTACAAAATGCAGGCGCCTGCAGGTCAGGTTGCTGTGCTCGGTCAGGTAGAAGGGATAGAACTCGGCGAAGCTCTGGAAGCTGCGCGGGTCTACGGGGGGTGTGGTTGCCGTGGTGTTCATTGTTGTCTCCTTCGCTGGCCTGGGCGTGTGGCCAGATTGATGAATTTCATCCTAGCTCAGTGACTTGGGGCCGCCAAGCGTGGTTATCCCTCGGCCGTAAGACTTGCCCCACATTTCGCAGCGGCAAAAACCGACTGCTGCGCTGCAACACGCGGCCTATATTGAATTCATCAATAACTTCCCGGCCTTCAAAGGAGCCACTCATGCTGAAAAAACTCATCGTCTTTGCCATCACTTCCGGCCTCGCTGCCAAAGCCTACAAGGCTTACGCCGCCAAAAAAGCCGCCGCCCCGGCCGCCTCGCGCGCGCCCGTCGCGAAGCAGCCTCCCCGCGCAGTTTGAGGCCGTAGACCCTTCCAGCCGATTCACGGAGAAACCCATGCCCCAGCCTTCAGCAGCGCAAGAACCACAGGTGCTGGCCAGCCAGCCCATCAACATCAATGAAGAGTCTTCCGTCAGCTATTGGGTCAACACCTTGCACTGCAGCGAGCTTGAACTGCGCGTTGCCGTTGCAGAGGTCGGCCCCATGGTGGGTGATGTGGGTGACAGGCTGGGGAGGGTGCTATGAACACGCTGGTTCAGTCTTATGGCCCAACTCCCGGGCCACTTGCCGTGCGGATCAAGGAACCTTCCCTGGGGCTTTTTTATTGGGTGGTGACACGTCTGGGTACGCAGGAGTACGCGGGTGATGCGAAGGTTGAAGCTTCGGATCACCCCTACCCGACCCATGAGGCCGCGATGCAGGCGGGTGTGGCCTGCATGAAGGCGCTGAAAACCCAGGCCCAGCCTTCGCTGTAGCCTGCCGTGGTTTTCAGGACGCCAGAAAATCCCTGATCGCAAACAGCGTCTCTTCTGGCGCTTCGGTCATCTGGTGGTGGCCTACCGCCATGCTGACCACACTGACCTTCTTGCCGCTGTCTTTCGCCGTTTGCACCAGGAGTTGTGCGGCCTTGGGGTGCGTCATCTGGTCTTGCGAACCCAGCAGGAAAAGCACCGGGCAGGTGATGGCCGCGATGGCCTTCTCGCCATTGGCATAGCTGTCGCAGGCCACGAAACCCCGGTGAAACACATTGACCTTGGGATTGCTTGCCAGCACGCGCCGGCCCAGCGCAATGCTTGCGCCATAAACCCAGGTGCCCGGGCCAAGTGCTGATGGCGGCGCGCTCAGCGTGCTGCGCGAAAACACGTTGATCATCTTCAGCGCTGCTGCAGGGTCGTTAAGAGACGCGTCAATCAGCGCGGGCGATACCTTCATCGGGTAGGCGGTGCCGACCATCACGAGGTGGGTGATGCGGTCTTTAAGTGTTGACGCCGCTTCGACGCCTATGAGCGATCCCCAGCTGTGGCCGACCAAAGCCGCACGGGTGATGCCCGCTGTATCAAGCAGGGCGGTAATGAAGGCTGCGGCCTCTTCAACGCTGGCCGGCGCTTCGCCTTCGCTGCGGCAGTGGCCGGGCAGGTCAACTGCCAGCACATTCCAGCCGTGGTTGGCCATGTAGCGGCTTTGCAAAATCCAGACGCTGTGGTCGTTGAGCACGCCGTGGATGAACACCACGGTGGGTTTGGCGGCATCGATGGGCTTGCCGCCGGTGTAGCAGTAGGTGTTGTGGTTGTTGACGGTGAGGTACATAAAGGTGTCTCCACTCCGTTCGTCCTGAGCCTGTCGAAGGATGGCTTCGACAAGCTCAGCCCGAACGGTGATTAATTTGCTTTTTCTGCCGCCTTCAGCGCGCGTTTCAAATCGTCGATCAGGTCGTCCGGGTCTTCGAGGCCGATCGACAGACGTATCGTGCCCTGCGAAATGCCGGCGCCCGACAGCGCTTCATCCGTCATGCGGAAGTGTGTGGTGCTGGCCGGGTGAATCACCAGGCTGCGGCAGTCACCCACGTTGGCCAGGTGGCTGAACACCTTCAGTGCTTCGACAAAGGCCTTGCCCTGTTCGCGGCTGCCCTTGAGGTCAAAACTGAAGACAGAACCTGCACCGCGCGGCAGCAGTTTTTTTGCCAGCGCGTAGCTCGAATGCGAATCCAGCAGTGGGTGGCCGACGCGCGAGACAAAGGCGTGGCTGGCCAGAAACTGCACGACCTTTTCGGTGTTGCCCATGTGCCGCGCCATGCGTAGCGGCAGTGTTTCAATGCCCTGCAAAATCAGCCATGCGGTGTGCGGGCTCATGCAGGCGCCGAAGTCTCGCAGGCCTTCGCGGCGGGCACGCAAGAGGAATGCGCCGACCGTGCTTTCTTCAGTGAACACCATGTTGTGAAAGCCGTCATAAGCTTCGCTGAGCTCGGCAAAGCGCCCGGCGGCTTTGGGGCCATCCCAGTCGAAGGAGCCGCCATCGACCACGATGCCGCCAATCACGGTGCCGTGACCGCTCAAAAACTTGGTGGCCGAGTGGTAGACAAGGTCTGCGCCATGGTCAAAGGGTTTGATGAGCCAGGGCGAGGTCAGGGTGGAGTCCACCAGCAGCGGCACGCCGGCTTCATGCGCGATGCTTGATACCACCGGGATGTCGAGCACATCCAGCCCGGGGTTGCCCACGGTCTCGCCAAAAAAGAGTTTGGTGTTGGGCCGCACTGCTGCGCGCCAGCCGTCAATGTCGCCGGGTTTGACAAAGGTGGTTTCAATGCCGAAACGCCGCATCGTGTAGTGCAGCAGGTTCTGTGAGCCGCCATACAAAGCCGTGCTCGCAACGATGTGCGAGCCGGCGCCCATCAGCGTGGCCACGCTCAGGTGAAGCGCGGCCTGGCCGCTGGCGGTGGCAATCGCCCCTATGCCGCCTTCAAGGGCAGACACCCGCTGCTCAAGCACCGCATTGGTCGGGTTGCTGATGCGTGAATAGACGTGGCCCGCGCGCTCGAGGTTGAACAGGCTGGCGGCGTGGTCGCTGGACTCGAAGACAAAAGATGTTGTCAGATGTATCGGTACTGCACGCGCGCCGGTGGTGGGGTCTGGCGATGCGCCTGCGTGCAGGGCCAGCGTGTCAAAGCCGGGGTCTGAGTAACCGGGCATGGGTTTGTCTCCATTTGAAAAATATGAAATCCGCGCGCGCTTTGTCCGCACGGCCTGACATTGTGGGCTATATTGGCAAAAAGCTTCCCCACACGCCGTGACAGTGGGAAAATCCAGAGACAAGCCATCCTGAGGAGAAAAGCCATGAAAGTTCAAGACATCCTGCGCGTCAAGGGCAATACGCTCTACAGCGTCCAGCCGGACGAACCACTGTCAAAGGCCGCCGACATCATGGCCGAGAAAGACATCGGCTCGCTGGTCGTGATGGAGCATGGCGATGTGGTGGGCATGCTCACCTTTCGTGAGGTGATCGTCAGCATCGTCAAGAACGGCGGCGCCCTCGGCGGCACTCTGGTCCGCACCGCGATGGATGACGCGCCGCTGACCTGCACGCCCGAAACAGAGATTGACGAAGTCCGCCGCATGATGCTGGGCCGTCACGCGCGCTACATGCCGGTGCTCAACAAGAAAATGCTCGAAGGCGTGATTTCGTTTTACGACGTGGCCAAGGCCGTCGTCGATGGCCAGAACTTCGAGAACAAGATGCTCAAGGCCTATATCCGCGACTGGCCGACAGACGAAAGCGGCAAGACCGACGCCCTCGACGACTGACGCGCTGGGTCAGTCGGAGCTGGAATGAATTACGTCGCGGACCCTCGGATAAATCTGCTGGTTCCACTTCCGCCCGCTGAACACCCCGTAGTGCCCCACACCCGCCTGCAGGTGGTGTGACTTCATGTAAGGCCTGATGCTGCTGCACAGGTCTTGCGCCGCCACCGTCTGGCCGACTGCGCAGATGTCATCACGTTCACCTTCCACCGTCAGCAAAGCCGTGCGGCGTATCGCCTTCAGGTTGACCTTGCGCTCATGCCAGGTGAGCTCACCGCGTGGCAGGTCGTAGGTCTGGAAAACCTTTGACACCGTCTGCAGGTAAAACGCCGCAGGCAGGTCGTTGACCGCCAGGTACTCGTCGTAAAAGGTGCGAATGATCTGCGCTTTTTCAAAGTCGCCATCACGCACATGCTGGTACAGATCCTGGAACGACTTTTTGTGGCGTTCGAGGTTCATGCTCAAAAATGCAGTCAGCTGTAAAAAACCCGGATAGACGCGGCGCATCATGCCTTTGTGCGGCCAGGGCACGTGGTGCACCAGGTTTTTGTCGAACCATTCAATCGGCTTGCTGTTGGCCAGCTCGTTCACGCCGGTCGGGTTGATGCGGCAATCGACCGGGCCGGCCATCAGTGTCAGGCTGGCCGGCTGGGCGGCGTTGTCGTCTTCGGCCATGATGGCTGTGGCTGCCAGCGCTGCGACGCAGGGCTGGCACACCGCCACCATGTGGCTGCCGGGGCCCAGCACTTCCAGAAATTTGATCAGGTAATCCGTGTAGTTGTCGAGCTCGAACTCGCCTTCGGACAGCGGCACATCACGCGCGTTGTGCCAGTCGGTGATGTAGACGTCATGGTCGGCCAGCAGCGTGCGGGCCGTTTCGCGCAGCAGGGTCGCAAAGTGGCCAGACAGCGGCGCCACCAGAAGCACCTTGGGGCCGGGGCTGACCATGGCTTTTTTGAAATGCAGCAACGTGCCGAAGGGCAGCTCGCAGACCTTGTGTTCGGTGATGGCTACGTTTTGCCCGGCGACTTCGACGAAAGGCAGGTTGTAGGCCGGCCTGGCGTGTGTCAGCCGCAATCGCGCCAGCACCTCGAGCGCCGCAGACAGCTTGCTGCTGGACTGTGAGGCGCCAGACATCAGGGACGGGGCTGAGGGCAAGACCGACTTGCCTGCACCCAGGAGCAGGCTGGCCTGCTCGGCGAACATCCGCATGGGGGAGGTCAGGTCAGTCTGCAACTGGTAGGCTTGATAAAGCATGCTGCTTTCTAGTAGGCTGAATCTGTGAAATCGCTGGCAAGCGGCAGACCAGCGGCGTGCCAGGCAAGGCGCAAAGCACAGCCAGGCCCATTGGCCCGGCGCGCATTTGCAACGCCGCATGGCGCGGCGAGGGGCAGACGAGTGACAGTGAATTTCATTGATTCAACCTGCTGATGGGTTGCGGGTGGCAACGGTATGCGTACACAGCAATTTATGGGCCATCGCGCGCTGGCTGGATCTGGCTAGCGCATTCTTGGCACAGGGCTTGCACTACAACAGCGCGCCAACAGCATTTTGGTGCGCTGCGGCTTGTCGCAGCTGCCTGATATTTTTGCGAAAGACACCCCATGGCAGACGCAGTCCTTACCCTGAGCAGCAAAAACTACGGCGCCTGGTCGCTGCGTGGCTGGTTGCTGGTCAAGTTTTCAGGCCTTGAATTCACCGAGAAGGTGCTGCCGCCAGACGACGCCGACATGCGTGCCGAGATCCTGTTGCTGTCGTCTTCCATCCTGGTGCCCAGCCTGATGCACAAGGGCATCAAGGTCTGGGACACCCTGGCAATTGGCGAGTATTTGAACGAAATCAAGCCCAAAGCAGGTCTCTTGCCGACGGATATCGCCGCCCGCGCACACTGCCGGGCAATTTGCGGCGAGATGCATTCCGGGTTCAGCTCCATGCGCTCGTCCATGCCGCTCAACATCAAGGCGATGTTTCCCAAGTTCAAAACCTGGTCGCGTGCAGATGCTGACGTGAAGCGCATTGTCGAAATCTGGACCGACTGCCTCAAACAGTACGGCGGCCCTTTCCTGTTCGGCAAAAAGCCCTGCATGGCCGACGCGATGTATGCCCCTGTCGTCAGCCGTTTCCGCACCTACGACATCCCGCTCGACAAGGCCTGCGTCGCCTACGCCACAGCGATCTGGAAGCTGCCCGCCATGCAGGAGTGGATTGCTGCTGCCCAGGCTGAAGAAGACGACTTCGACGAGCTTGACGCGGAGTTCTAGGCCCCCACGATGGTTTTTGGGGTCAGAGTCCAAATTCGCCAAGCCTTCGGCTTGACCGGAGGGGTGCGGTGCATCGCACCGCAGCGAAATTGGCGTCTGACCCCAATAACCATCTGCCCCCCGGGGGGGGCCGCCCCGCCGGCGGCCTGGCAGAGCCAGTTCCGCGGCTCCTGCTTGCTTTAAGAACTCTGTTTTAAGCGGTTTACCAAGCTGTCATCCCAGACGTGATCCGGGATCCATCTTCGTGGACGGTAGCTATTTCCAGGGTGTAGGGGCGGGCACGTCGCAGACCGGTTCCACGTCAATACTCTTGAAATCCGCAGGCGAGACAATCTCAAGGTATTCCATGTCCGGCGAATAGTCGAACAGGTAGTGGCTGATGCCTGGGCGCTGGTGCACGCAGTCGCCGGCAGACACCAGGGTTTCCTTGTCCTCGTACATGAACTTGGCCCAGCCCTTGATCATGATGACGATCTGGAAATCTGCCTCATGACGGTGCCAGCCCGTGCCTTTTTCTGGTGCCATATTGGCCTTGACCAGGTGCGCGATGACCTTTCCGTGCGTGGCTTCGGCAATGCCGAGGTCGCGGTAGAGAAAAAAATCACGCAAGCCGTCGGTCCTGAATTGCGTGTCGCCCGGTTTGACGTGTGAGAACAGCGTGGCAGTCTTGTCCAGCATGGGAGCTCCTTTTGTTGGGATGCACCAGAAAATGGTGCGGTGCAACAAGCACGAATTGTTCCAAGTGGTCTGGGATAATCCTGCTCATGAGCGGCAACACCTTCGGCAATCTTTTCGCAGTCACCAACTTCGGTGAATCCCACGGCCCGGCCATTGGCTGCGTGATTGACGGCTGCCCGCCGGGCATGGACCTCAGCGAGGCAGACATCCAGGGTGACCTGGACCGCCGCCGCCCGGGCACCAGCCGGCATGTCACGCAGCGTAATGAAGCTGATGCGGTCGAAATTCTTTCCGGCGTGTACCAGGGCAAGACCACCGGTACGCCCATCTGCCTGCTGATACGCAATACCGACCAGCGCAGCAAGGACTACGGCAATATCCTTGAAACCTTCAGGCCCGGCCATGCTGACTACACCTACCTGCACAAGTTCGGCCTGCGTGACCCGCGCGGCGGTGGCCGCTCGTCGGCCCGCCTGACTGCACCTACCGTGGCGGCAGGGGCTGTCGCCAAAAAGTGGCTGGCTGAAAAATACGGCACCACCTTCCGTGGCTGCATGACGCAGGTCGGTGATGAGGTGATTCCGTTTGAGTCATGGGACCATGTGCCGAACAACGCCTTCTTTGCGCCCGTGGCAGATGTGTCAAAACTTGAAACCTATATGGACGATTTGCGCAAGGCGGGCGACTCCTGCGGTGCGCGCATCCGCGTGACGGCCTCAGGCGTGCCGGTGGGCCTGGGTGAGCCGCTGTATGACAAGCTCGATGCCGACATTGCTTTTGCGATGATGGGCCTCAATGCAGTCAAGGGCGTCGAGATTGGCGCCGGTTTTGCCAGCGTCACGCAGCGCGGCAGCACGCACGGCGATGGCCTGACGCCCGGTGGTTTCGAGTCAAACAATGCTGGCGGCGTTCTGGGCGGCATCAGCACCGGCCAGGACCTGGAGGTGTCGATTGCCATCAAGCCGACGAGTTCGATCATCACGCCTCGCCAGTCGATAGATACCAGCGGCAACCCTGCCGAGGTGGTGACCAAGGGCCGTCATGACCCATGCGTTGGTATTCGTGCCACGCCGATTGCCGAGGCCTTGCTGGCACTGGTGGTGATGGAGCATGCGCTGCGCCAGCGTGCGCAGAATGCAGACGTTCGGGTTACGACGCCTGATATCACCCGGCGCTAGCCGTGTGGTTTTGCGCGTTTCCGTCTGAAACGTCGTATGTATGGTACACAAATGGTAACAATTGGCTATATCCTACAAAGCCAGACATTGCCCTGCTCCTAATATCGGAGCGATACCCCCGGAGAAACCGCATGTCCCGCGACGAAGTTGTGTTCATTCTGCTCAATCGTTTTGCTGAAGACGGCCCCATGGCGCGGCCGGAAGCGGACATGGACGCCATGGCTGAACAGCTCATCGACGAACTCAGCAACCAATGGAACGCCATGCCCGGTTCGACCCGGGATGTGCTGCTTGGCCTGACATACGACCTGAAAAAGCATGCCGCCCACAGCCGCGCCAGCACGGCCGGTTCGTCGTCACGCAACTGGCTGCAGAAACGCTGGGCCCGCGGCCTCGGCGCCTGATTTCTTCAGGGCTCTGGCGGCGCACCCCGGAAGGGGTTGAAGCCCGTGATCAGCGCCATCGCAGCCAGCACCAGAATGCAGCCTGGCAGCATGCTCAGCGTCACTTTTTCCCCCAGGAAGATCCCGCCCCAGGTCACGCCAAACAGCGGGATCATGAACGCGGCCGAGGTGGCTGCACTGGCTGAAATATTGCGCATCAGCCGCATCGACATCCAGTACATGAAACCCGAGGTGACGGTGCCTATCATCAGCACCGCCAGCATGGCCGGAACCGTGAAGCTGGCCGACGGCGCGGCCGCGCCCATGGGCAGAAGCAGGATCAGCGCCGCAGCCACGTGCACGGTTGCCGAGGCGGGCAGCGGCTCGTGGGTCAGGGTGGCGCGCTTCATGAGGATGGCGCCAAACCCATAGCTGGCCGCCGCCGCTACACAGGCCAGTGCGGCCATGACCACCATCGGCGTCACGGTCACTGGCCCGAGTTGCACCAGCAGCGCCACGCCCATAAAACCAAGAAGGCAGCCGAACAGTCGCAGGCCGGTGAGTTTTTCTTCCTTCACGGCTGCTGCCGCCAGCACGCCAAAAAGCGGTGAGGTGGCGTTCAGCACGGCGGAGTAGCCTGAGGGGATGACCAGCGCCGCCCAGTTGAACAGCACAAACGGGATCACCACCGTCAGCAGGCTGACCAGCGCCAGGCGTGGCCAGGTGGTGCGGGCGGGCCAGCGCTCACGCAGGGCAAACATGAGCAATGCCAGCACGATAGCCGCCAGCGTGCAGCGCGCCCCGGCCACGACCCAGGGGCCCAGCGCCGGGCTGGCGATTCGGAGAAGGGGAAAGGATGCGCCCCAGAGGGCGGACAGGGCAATGAGCTGGAGGAAATGTCGGGTCTTCATGGGCAACGCGGGGTGAGTGGGCATTGTCTTTGAAGTGCGGTTCCGCTGCAGGCCTTGCCCCCGGTGGCCGTGCAACCGTGCTGGTGCTATTAATTCAGTAGCTGCTCACGCACGTATTCATTGGTCTGGAGCCATATTTGACCCCCTAAAATGGCCTTTTTTGACGCTCAGGCAGGTCACAAATTGCCGTTTTGACCGCCCCCAAGCCCGAAAATGTAAAGTCGACTTTACATCCAGGAGCCTGTCCAAACGACCCGGGCCTGCCGCGCCCTGGCCCTCAGATCAGGTTGCGCATCGCCTGCGCGGTCTCGCTCAGCACGGGCAGCACGCGCGCGGCGGCGTCTTCGCTGGACTCGTGGCCCATGGGCATGGTCACGCTGAGTGCGCCCACCACACCGCCATGCCGGTCGCGCAGCGGCACGGCAATACCGCGGTGCTTCAGTTCCAGCTGCTGCTCCGACACCGCCCAGCCCTGTGCACGCACGCGCGCCAGTTCGACCCGCAGGCGGTCCTTGCTGGCGATGGTGTAAGAGGTGTAGGAGCGCAGTTCGCGTGTGGCCAGCCAGTTCTCCTGCCATTCGATGGGGCGCATGGACAGCAGCAGCATGCCGGCAGCGGTCACCTGAGCCTGCACGCGTGCGCCCAGCACATAGCCGATGTTGAGTGCACGGTTGGTGCCGTTGCGCGCCACGTAGACGATGTCGTCGCCGTCCATGACGCAGACATAGGCGTTTTCTTGCGTACCTGCCGTCACGCGCTGCAGGAAAGGCTGCACGATGCGCGGCAGGCGCGCTGATTCCAGGTAGGACTGGCCCAGCCTCAATACACGCGGTGTGAGCCAGAAAAGCTTGCCGTCGCCGCCCACATAACCCAGGTGCTGCAGGGTGAGCAGGTAGCGCCGTGCGGCGGTGCGGCTCAGCCCGCAGCGCGCGCCAGCCTGGCTGGCTGTCATGCGTGAATTGGCATCGTCAAAACACTCCATCATCGCCAGGCCTTTTTCAAGGCCGGCTATCCAGTCGCGCTTTTCAAGCGCCGGCGCGGCTGTATGTGTGGTTTGTTCGGCGGATGGGTGGGCGGGCGAATTCATGGTGGACAGGCGTGAGGAGAAGTGAGCAGTGGAATTTCAAAACATGGGTGTAACCCTTGTTTCGTGCGCTTATCGCTCACTATTGTCCGTTAATCGCGCAGATCGCAGATTTCAGGGATTTTCTGCACCCGTGTTTTGACTACAGTGCAGTCAGCCCAGCCCGAGCGGGTCGACCAACATTGCGTTCATCGAACAAATCGGGCGACCCGGCAGCCTTTTGTGGATTCGGTTTTTGCCGATTTATTTTTAACCCAGAGGAGACAAACATGAACAAGCGCTTTGCACTGAAACTCATCGCCGCCTGCGCGCTCGCCGCCAGCGCCACCAGCGGTTTTGCACAGGACGTCATCAAGATTGCCAACATCGTTGAACTGTCGGGCGCGGGCGCTACGGCGGGCACCAACTTCAAGAACGGCGTCGAGCTGGCCGTGCAGGAAATCAACGCCGCCGGCGGCATCATGGGCAAGAAGATCCAGACCACCACGGCAGATACACAAAGCAACCCCGGCGTGGCCAAGGGCCTGACCCAGAAGGCGATTGACGACAACGTGTTCGCCATCTTCGGCCCGGTGTTCTCCGGCTCCATCATGGTCAGCATGGCCGAGTCGCGCCGTGCCGAGGTGCCCAACTTCACCGGCGGTGAAGCGGCCAGCATCACCGAGCAGGGCAACCCTTACGTTTTCCGCACCAGCTTCACGCAGGCCACCGCCATGCCCAAGGTGGCGCGTTACATCACCGATGTTGCCAAGCTCAAGAGCATTGCCGTCATTTACGTGAACAACGATTTTGGCAAGGGCGGCCTGGACGCGATCAAGAAGGCACTGGCCAATTCGCAGACCAAGGTGACTTCTGAAATCTCCACCGAGTCCGGCCAGATCGATTTCTCTGCAGCCGTGCTGCGCGCCAAGCAGTCCAACCCTGACGGCATCTTTGCCTATTCAAACGAAGACGAGTCGGCCCGCCTGCTGCGTGAACTGAAAAAACAGGGCTGGACCAAACCCGTGATCGGTGAAACCACACTCACCGGCCAGAAGGTGATTGACCTCGCCGGCGACTCTGCCAACGGCGCGATTGCCCACGTCGGCCTGACGGTGGACGCACCGATTCCTGTCGTGCGAGCATTCAAGGCCAAGTTTGAGCAGGCCTACAAGTACACCTCTGACCACAACGGCATGAAGGGTTACTCCGGCATTTATGTGCTGAAGGCAGCCATCGAAAAAGCCGGCAAGCTGGATCGCAAGGCTGTGGCTGCTGCCATGAAGGGCCTGAAGGTCAACACCGACAAATACCCCGGTGCGCTGATGTACACCGAGTTCGACGGCAAGGGCGACCTGGACCGCATGAGCTTCATCGTCCAGGTGAAAAACGGCAAGCAGGAAGTCATCGACATGGTTCCGCCGCTCAACGCCGCAACACGCGACGTGAAACCCGCAGCTGCCTCCGCCGCAGCCGCCAAGCCTGCAGCAGCACCGGCAGCAAAGAAGTGAGATGAGCGCAGGGCTGGCCATGGTGGCTGGCCTGTTGCGCCACGCAGGGCCTGAACATCTGAAAGGCCTGCGTGGCTGCTGTCGCATCAGAACGGACATCCCATGACAGATTTTCTCCAGCTCTTTTTCTCGGGCCTGGCCACCGGCAGCATTTACGCGCTGGCCGGCCTGGGCTTTACCTTGCTCTGGCAGGCCTCGGGCACCATCAACTTTGCCCAGGGTGAATTTGTCATGTTGCCAGCCTTCATGATGCTGGCCTTTATTTCTTTCGGCGCCCCCATGCTGGTCAGTTTTGTACTGACCGCCATACTGGCTGTCGTGGTGCTGGGCTGGTTCTTCAAGCGCGGCGTGGTAGACCCGCTCATGCGCTACGGCATGATGCCGATTGTTGTGGCCACCATCGGCCTGTCGATTGCCATGCGTAACGGCGTGCGCGCCGGCTACAGCGCAGAGGCACACCCGTTTGCCAGCATCTTCCCCGACAAAATTTTCAACATTGCCGGTGTCACCATCACCATGCAGGACGTGGGCACCTTTGCGCTGGCCATGATCATCGTCATGGCGACGCAGGCCTTCCTCGCCAAAACCGTCACCGGCCGCGCCATGCAGGCCGTGGCGCAAAACACCGAGAGCGCATCGGTGCTGGGCATCAACGTGCCGCGCATGGTGTTCTACACCTTTGCCATCAATGCGGTGCTGGCGGTTGCCGCTGCCTTGCTGGTCACGCCCACCTATCTCGCCAAGTTCGACATGGGTGAAGGGCTGGGCACCAAGGCTTTTTTTGCCGCCATCATCGGTGGCTTCAACAATTCGCGCGGTGCGCTGCTGGGCGGGCTGATCGTGGGCGTGTGCGAGAACCTTGCAGCGGCCTACATCTCGCCGGCCTATAAAGATGCCGTCGCACTGATCATCTTCATGGTCGTCATTCTCTTCAAGCCCCAGGGCCTGCTGGGTAAAAAAGAGGAGCGCAAGGTATGAACACGCTGCTCAACCACAAGTGGGCCACGGCTTTCACTTTTCTTGCCGCACTGCTGGTGCTGGTCGTACCGCAGTTCATGAAGAACTACGGCATCTACCTGCTCAGCTACTGGCTGGTCTTCATCATCGCCACCATGGGGCTTAACCTCACCATTGGTTATGCCGGGCAAAAATCACTGGGCCATGCGGCCTTCTTCGGCATAGGCGCCTACACGGTGGCCATCCTCATGAAGGCCGGTGTCAGCTTCTGGCTGGGCCTGCCTGCTGCCGCCTTCATCTGTTTTGTTGTGGGCCTGATCCTGGGCTTTCCGGCACTGCGGGTGCAGGCGATTTACCTCGCCTTTGCCACACTGGGCTTCAACACCGCCATCTGGCTGGTGATGCGCAATGAAGAGTGGCTCACGGGCGGCACTTTCGGCATCAACAACATTGCGCGGCCGTCGCTCTTCGGCTACTCGCTGGAAGCCAACCTGCGCTATTACTACTTTGTGCTGGCCGTCGCACTCGTCATGGCTGGTTTGCTGTGGGGCCTGCTGCGTTCGCCCTGGGGCAAGGCCTTCAAGGCGCTGCGCGACAACCCGATACGCGCCGAAAGCCTGGGTGTCGACATCCGCAATTACACGCTGCTCAGCTTTGCCATCGGCGCGGCCTATGCCGGTGTGGCGGGCGCACTGTTCGCATCGCTGGTGCAGTTCATTGAACCTGCGCCTTTCACTGTGGCTGCGTCCATCATGATGTACCTCATGGTTGTTGTTGGCGGTGCCGGTTATTTCCTCGGCCCCATCATCGGCGCTGCGGTCGGTGTCGTGCTGCCCGAGTGGCTGCGTGATGTGCCTTATGTGTCCAACTGGTACCTGCCCATGTTCGGCGCGTCGGTGGTGCTGCTGATGGTGTGGCTGCCCGATGGCCTGCTCAGCATCCCTGACCGCCTGCGCGCCAGGCGCGATGCGCGAGCCGCCTCGGCCGCACGTTCTGCCGCTGCCAGCCGCATTGGAGCCGCATCATGAGCAATGCACTCCTGAAAGTCACGGACCTGAAAAAGGCCTATGGCGCCATACAGGCCGTGGGCGGTGTGTCCTTCGAGGTCATGCCCGGCGAAATCTTCGGGGTGATTGGCCCCAACGGTTCCGGCAAGACCACCATGTTCAACAGCGTGCTCGGGCAGATCAGCCCTGATGCCGGTGCGATTGAACTCAACGGCAAAAACATCACCGGCCTGTCGCCGCTGGCGCTCAGCCGCCGGGGTGTGGGCCGCACCTTCCAGACGCTGCAGGTCTTCGGCAAGATGACGGTGCGCGACAACCTCATCGTGGCTGCGCAGGAGCACAAGGGCTCAATGTTCAGCCGCATGTTCGCGCCGGGTGATTCGGGTTTGGGCGGGAAGGCCGATGCGCTGATTGACCAGTTCCGCATCCGTCATGTGGCCGACAAACCCGCCGGCACCTTGAGCTACGGCCAGCAAAAGCTGGTCGACATTGCGATGGCCTTCATGGCCGAGCCTGACCTGGTGCTGCTTGACGAACCCTGCGCGGGCGTGAACCCCAGCCTGGTGGGCGGCATCTCGACGCTGCTCAAAGACCTCAACCGCAACCCCAAATTCGGCAAGAAGGCATCCTTTGTGGTGATCGAGCACAACATGGACTTTGTGATGGACCTGTGCCACCGCATCATGGTGATGGTCGAGGGCAGGGTGCTGGCGATTGGTACACCGGCAGAAATTCGCGGCAACAAGCAGGTGCTAGACGCCTATTTGGGGAATTGATCATGACAAACGACATGAACAGCGCAAACGATATCTGCATCGAGTTCGACGACGTGGTCGCGGGCTACAAGGACTTCATGATCCTGAACAACCTGTCCTTCAAGGTCAGGCGCGGTTCCATCACCCTGCTGCTCGGGCCCAATGGTGCGGGCAAATCGACGGTGCTCAAGACCCTGTTCGGGCTGCTCAAGCCGCGCCAGGGCCGTGTGCTGCTTGATGGTGAAGACATCTCCGGCTACACGCAGAAAGCGCTGCTGGCCAAGGGCATCGCCTTTGTGCCGCAGGGGCGAAACCTGTTCGGCCAACTGACAGTGTTCCAGAACCTGGAGCTGGGCGGCATCACGCTGGGGAACAAAACCACGCATGAGCGCATTCCTGAAGTGCTGGAGCTGTTCCCGCGTGTGAAGGAGCGCCTGCATTCACAGGCTTCTGCACTCTCGGGTGGCGAGCAGAAACAGCTTGAAGTCGGCCGGGCATTGCTGCTGCGCCCCAAGGTACTGTTGATTGATGAACCCTCCATCGGCCTGTCGCCCATGGTGGTGCAGGATGTGTTCAAACTGCTGCAGAAGCTCGCTTCGCAGGGTACGACGGTGCTGATGGTCGAGCAGAACGTCAAGAGTGCGCTGAAGATTTCCGACGATGCGATTGCACTGGAGTCGGGCCAGCTGGTGCTGCACAAGAAGGCATCCGAACTGCTGGCAGACCCCAACATTGAGCGCCTGTTCCTGGGCGGTGGTCATGTGCCCGGCGCCAAGGTCGCCGAGCCTGCGGGCCTGCCTGCCTGATCCGACCAACGACTACCTGACGGAGAACCCTCCATGAGCACCACCAGCAAGCCCACAGCAGACCGCGAAGCCATTCTCGATGCGTCCAACCCCTTGGGGCTGGACGGCATCGAGTTCATCGAATACACGACGGCCAAGCCGCAGGCATTGGGCCAGGTGCTGGAGATGATGGGCTTCAGGCCGGTCGCACGGCATCGTTCGCGTGAGGTCATGCTGTATCGCCAGGGCAGCCTCAACATCATCGTCAACGCGCATGTGCCTGTGTTGCCAAATGGCGCTGCGCCCCAGGACAAGCCCGAGATCGCTGCCGTCGCATTGCGCGTGCGTGATGCGGCTGCTGCTTATGGCCGGGCGCTTGAGCGCGGCGCATGGGCCGTGCCGCCGCGTGTCGAGGTGATGGAGCTCAACATTCCCGCCATTCACGGCGTCGGCACAAGCCGGCTTTATTTTGTAGACCGTTACGACAAGTTCTCGATCTATGACGTTGACTTTGTGCCCATCCCGACGGTAGACCAGCACCCGCCGGCCGTGGCGGGTCTGCACTTCTTCGGTGTCGTGCAGTACATAGGCACAGACCGCAGCGATGACTGGACAGAGTTTTACCGCGAGCTCTTCGGGTTTGCAGAGCTGCCTGCCGAGCAGCGCTTTGGTGTGCTGCCCAAGGGCCGCATCCTCAGCAGCCCCGGCCCCGCACCTTCACGCTTTTATATCCAGCTGATTGAGCCCGAAGCAAGCGTGCTGGAGGTTGAGGGTGATGAAAGCCTGCACCGCATCGGCCTGGGTACGTTTGACGTGCTGGCCACGGTGGCCGAACTGCGCAAGCGCGGCGTTGAGTTTGTCGAGTCCAAAGGTGTGCACAGCGAAGACCGTGGTGCGCTGACCAAAACCTGGCTGGGCAGCGTGAGTTTTGAGCTGGTCCATGACGACCGCCGTGGTTGAGCACAGGACACCGTCATGAGCCACTACAGCGGAAACATAGACGACTTCGGGATGGACACCATCTCGCTGGCCGGTCCTCTTGAGGCCAAACTCAAGGCCGTGCGTGATGCGGGTTTCACGCAGATCATGCTGTCGGCGCGCGACATCGTCGGCCATCCTGATGGGCTGGACGCCGCGGTTGCAGCCGTTCGCAGCAGCGGGCTTCGCGTCACCGGCTTCCAGGTGCTGCGCGACTTCGAGGGCCTGAGCGGCCACCTGCATGAGTACAAGATGGACATCGCCAAGTCCATGCTGGAGATGTGCCACGCCCTCGGCTGCAAACTGCTGCTGATCTGCTCGTCGACGTCGACACACGCCACCAGCGACAGCAAGGCCCTGGTACGCGACCTGCGCAAGCTCGCCATGCTGGCGATTCCCATGAACATCAAAATCGCCTATGAGGCGCTGTCGTGGGGCCGCACGGTCAACGAGTTTCCGCAGGCATGGGATTTGATCTGCGAAGCCGACATGCCCAACCTGGGGCTGGGCTTTGACTCCTTCCACATGTTTGCAACCAACACCTCGCTTGACGAGCTTGAAATACTCGACCCCGCCAAAGTGTTCCTGGTGCAGCTGGCTGATTTCATGTGGACAGAGATCAAGTCGGTCGAAGAACGCATTGCCACCGCACGGCACTTCCGTGTCTTCCCCGGCGAAGGCGTACACAGCGAGGCACTGGCGTCGCTGGTCGCCAGGCTGCATGCGCTGGGCTACCGCGGTGACTACAGCTTTGAAGTCTTTAACGATGACTACCAGCAGATGCCGCTGCCTACCGTGGCGCAGCGCGCCTGGCGTTCGGCTTTATGGTTGGGTGAGGACGTTTTAAGGCGTTCTGTTCCGTTGCCAAACCAGATCCGCCTGAAGCGGTGAACCTCGGATGAGCAGCATCTTCGAGGGTTTCCTCTCCACGCCTGAAGTGCTCGAGCTCTTCAGCGAGCGCCAGATTGTCGAGGCCATGCTTCGCTTCGAGGCCTCGCTGGCGCGCGCGCAGGCCAGCGTGGGCCTGATACCCGAGGCCGCTGCGCAGTCCATCATCGGCACCTGCAAGGTCGAGCTGTTTGATGTGACCAAGATCGTGCGCGAGAGTGTTCGCGCTGGCAGTGTCGCCATACCGCTGGTCAAAAGCCTCACCGAGACGGTGGGCCTGTTCAACAAGGATGCCGCGAAGTTTGTGCACTTCGGTACCACCAGCCAGGACGTGCTCGATACCGCCATGGCGCTTGTCACACGCGACGCGCTCGACATGATCGACGCCGACGTGCGCAAGGCCATCACCGCATTGCTGCTGCTTGCAGAACGCCATGCTGCTGATGCGGTGCTTGCGCGTACTTTCATGCAGCCCGCATCGGTGACCAGTTTTGGCCTGAAGTGTGTGAACTGGGCGGCACCACTGGTGCGCAGCCTGCAGCGCCTGCAGGTGGCTGGGGGCAACGCGCTCAGCGTGCAGCTTGGCGGCGCTGTCGGCACGCTCGCCCAGATGAAGAAGGGCAACAAAAAACTTGGCCCGCAGGTCATGGCGCTGATGGCCGCCGACCTCGGGCTGCGGGCACCGCCGTTTTCATGGCACACCCAGCGTGACGAATGGGTGGCACTGGGTTGCGAGATGGCGCTGCTGACCGGCAGCCTTGGCAAGGTCGCCAGGGATATTTCACTGATGGTTCAGTTTGAGGCGGGCGAGCTGGCCGAACCTCTGGAGCCTGGGCGCGGCGGCGCATCGGTCATGCCGCACAAACGCAATCCGGTGTCGTGCATGGTGGCGCTGGCGGCAAGCGCACGTGTACCCCAGCGCGTGGCGGCCTTGCTGGCAGCGATGCCGCAGGAGCATGAACGCGCTCTGGGCAACCTGCAGGCAGAACTCGCTGAATGGCCGGGGCTGTTGATGTCGGTACATGGTTCTTCGCGCGCGATGTCGCAGGCGCTCGCTGGTTTGCAGGTCGACACGCAGCGCATGCAGGCCAACATTGATGCCGTGCGTGGCGAGTTGCCGGCAGATGTGGCAGACGAATGGTTTAACCCTGCGCTGGCGCAACATGCTGCGGCGCTGGCCCGTTCGCAGCTGGGGTTGTTGACGCAAGGCATGGCAATGTTGAACAAGCCGGGCAAGGCCGCCCCGGCGCTCGCAGCCAGCTGAGTCTTGCGGCGAGGGTTCCTCCCTGCGTACCCCGCTTTTTGAAACAGAAAACGCCATGACCCAGTCACGTGTTGCCAACATCGCCGTTGCCGGGGCCGGCGTGATAGGCCGCCGCCATATCGAACTGATTGAAGCCAGCCCGCGCACCCGGCTTTGCGCCGTGGTTGACCCCACGCCTGCGTCGAAAGAGTTTGCTGCAGCCAGAGGCGTTCCGCATGTCGACAGCCTCGAAGCCCTGTTCGCTAAAGGAGGCAGCAAGCCTGACGGTGTCATCCTCGCCACGCCCAACCACCTGCACGTGGCAGGCGCGCTGGCCTGTGCAGACAACGGCGTGCCGGCGATCATTGAAAAGCCGGTGGCTGAGTCACTCGCGGCGGGCCGCCATCTTGTCGATGCACTGGCCAGAAAACCCGTGCCCATGCTGGTCGGCCATCACCGCCGCCACAGCAATACCTTGAAGCTGGCCAAGCGGACGATAGAGTCCGGTCAACTGGGCCGCGTGGTCACGGTCATGGGCAGCGCGCAGTTCTACAAGCCCGACAGCTATTTTCAGCAGGCCGCCTGGCGCAGCCAGCCCGGTGGCGGGCCCATCCTCATCAACCTGATCCACGAGATGGACAACCTGCGTTACCTTTGCGGTCAGATCGAATCGGTACACGCCATCGCCTCGAATGCCGTGCGCGGTTATGCGGTGGAAGACACGGCCGTGATGACCCTGAAATTTGCCAGCGGCGTTCTCGGCACTTTCACGCTTTCTGACACCGCTGCCTCGCCGCGCAGCTGGGAGCAGACCTCGGGCGAGAACACCGCCTACCCGCGCTACCCGTCGGAAGACTGCTACTTCATTGCCGGCACGCAGGGCTCGCTCGCAGTGCCCACCATGCGCACCTGGACTTATGCAGATGCTGCGGGTGAGCCCGGCTGGGGAACGCCTTTTGTTGAGCAGACGCTGGCGCTTGATGCGGTAGACCCGCTGGCCGCGCAGCTTGACCACTTCTGCGATTTGATAGAGGGCAGGGCAGAACCGATAATCACTGTTTCCGATGCCCTGCAGAGCCTGCTGGCGGTTGAAGCCATACGGCTATCCATTGCCATCGGCGCCAGCGTTGCGCTGCGAGACATGTTGTGATGCCTTCTCAAGAAACCTGCTGAAAGTCAAAAAATGAAAACCGTGCTCGTCCTCAATGGCCCCAACCTCAACCTGCTTGGCACGCGTGAGCCTGCCGTTTACGGCTCGCACACGCTGGCCGATGTCGAGGCGCTGTCGGCCGAGGCCTGCAAGGCGCATGGCCTGAAGCTCGACTTCCGCCAGAGCAACCATGAGGGCGTGATGATCGACGCCATCCATGAAGCAGGGCGCGCGCAGGCTGCTGGCACGCTGATCGGCGTGGTGCTCAATGCAGGCGCCTACACGCATACCAGCGTGGCCCTGCACGACGCCATCAAGGGCTCGGGCGTGACGCTGATCGAACTGCACATCAGCAACGTGCACGCACGTGAGGCCTTTCGCCACCACTCGTACATCTCGCCGGTGGCCAAGGCCGTGATGGCCGGTTTCGGCATCAAGGGCTACGCGATCGCGATTGGCGCACTTGTTGAAATTACAAAGCCCGCCTGAATTTCAGGCGGGTGCTGAAGTATGACCACGCCCCCCAAATTCCCTGTCGACGAGCGTGAGGTGGAGTTTTCGGCCATACGCGCGCAGGGCGCCGGTGGGCAGAACGTCAACAAGGTCTCCAGCGCGATTCATTTGCGCTTTGACATCAATACGTCGTCGCTGCCCGATGCGGTCAAGGCACGCCTGCTTGCACTCAACGACAGCCGCATCACGCAGGAAGGTGTGTTCGTGCTCAAGGCGCAGCAGCACCGCACCCAGGAGATGAACCGCAGCGATGCGATGGACCGCCTGCAGGAAGTGGTCGACAGCGTGTCATCGCCGCCCAGAATCCGCAAGGCCACCAAGCCGACCTATGGTTCAAAACAGCGCCGGCTTGAGGGCAAAAGCCTGCGCTCTGACATCAAGGCGTCCAGGGGCAAGGTCAGCGAGTAGGGCCGGGACCAGGTTTGCTGATGGGCAGCAGCTTTTGCACCAGCGGGTGCAGCAGCTTTTGTGTGCGGCAATGGCAAAGAAGTGTTCTTCCACGCCTTCACAACCGCCCACGCGTCGCACGCCGTAGCGTGAGGTCAATTCATCGTGCAGCAGTTCAGCGCCCGGGAACACGCCCATTCCCGCTGCGCCGAAGGTTTCGAGCAACGCGCTGTCTTCAAATTCACCAACGATGCGCGGCTTGATGGCCTGCCTTTCAAACCACTGGTCCAGCCGCGCGCGTGAGGCGGCATGGGTGGTCGGCATCAACACCGGAACCCGCGCCAGCGATTGCGGAAAGCCGCGCCGCGCGGCCGCTGCCAGCGCCGCAGGTGCATACCAGGCCAATGGTGACGAACCCAGTGCATGGCTGTACACCTTGAGGTTGGGGTTTGAAGGTGCAGGCCGGTCAGCCAGCACCACGTCAAGCCGGTGCAAGGCGAGGTCGCCGAGCAGGTCCTCGAATTCATCTTCATGGCACAGCAGTCGCAGGTTGGCCTCGCGCATGACAGGCTGCAGCAGGCGGTGTACCGAGAGCTTGGGCAGGCCTTCTGAAATGCCGACCGCCAGCCGCACCGAAGGCGTGCTGGCAGCATCGCGCACGGCACCGGCCAGCTGCTCACCCAGCTGGAAGATCTGTTCGGCCTGCCGCATGGCTTCAGTACCCGCGTCAGTCAGGGCCAGCCCGCGCCCGGCTGGTTTGAGCAGGGCGTAACCCAGCGAGCGTTCCAGCTCGCGCACCTGCGTGCTCACGGTCTGCACAGCCATGCCCAGCCGCGCAGCGGCTCGTGCCATGCCACCTTCCTTGGCCACCACCCAGAAGTAATACAGATGCCTGTAGTTGAAGTCGGTGTTCACTGGGGGTTCCCGCAAATGCACTGGTTTTTCAGAAGTATCATTTCTGGATTATCTGCTTTCACAGAAGTGTTTCGGGCGTTAAGGTTGGGCCTTGTTCAACTCATTGGAGCTTATGTCCATGAAAGTGACCCTTGAATCTCCCGACGCAGAACACACCGCCGTGCACGCACAGTCGTTGCGCCGCATCCGCAACGCCATGCGCAGCCTGAGCTGGCTGGTGTTGCGCGCAAAAGTGAAGCTCACTGCCCTTGACGGCACGTCGCCCGGCAGCATCGACAAACGCTGCGAGGTCGAGCTCATCACTGAAGATGGCGCGCCTGTGGTGGTGACCTCGCTGGCGCGCGACTTTCACTCTGCGATGCAAAGCGCACTGGCCCGCGCCTCCCGCTCGCTGCTGCACCGCTGGCAGCAGAAGCACCTGCATTCTGGTACGCACCCTCTGCCGCGCCGCCTGGCGGGTGCCTGAAGCGCGCTCCCATAACTCTTTTCGGATAAAGGAAACCCATGAAATGCCCAAGCTGCCCTGACACCACCCTCACCATGGCTGACCGCCAGGGCATTGAGATTGATTACTGCCCGCAGTGCCGGGGTGTCTGGCTGGACCGTGGCGAGCTCGACAAGCTGATGGAGCGCGCAGTTGCCGCGCAGCCGGTGCAGGCCGTCCAGCAGGCCGCGCCGCCACGGCGTGATTTTTCAGACTCTGATTACAAACATTCAAATGGCTACGGCAATGGTTATGGAAGTGGCTATGGCGCACGCCGCAAGAAGTCCTGGCTGAACGAGATTTTTGACTGAGCGGTCCATGAAGGGCCATGTGGCTGGCCAGCTCATTTGACATGGATCAAGGCCAGCGCCGGGGTCGCGTGCCACCATGAAGCACCAAGACCTTCAAGGCCCACCATGGCAAAAAGCCTGCCTGCCCGCCGTATCCTGCTCATTGATGCGCACCCCGACCCCAAAGAGGGGCACCTCACACAGGCCCTGATAGCGGCTTACGCGGCCGGTGCCACGCTGGGCGGCCATGAGGTGCGCCGCGTACGCCTGGCCACGCTGGATTTCCCGCTGCTGCGCAGCCAGCACGCCTGGCAGCATGATCCCCTGCCTGCGGTGCTGCAGCCTGCACAGGACGACATCGCGTGGGCACACCACATCGTGCTGTTCTTTCCGCTATGGCTGGGCGACATGCCTGCGCTGCTCAAGGGTTTTCTTGAGCAGGTCGCGCGACCGGGGTTTGCGTTCACGCCCGAGGGCGGCAACCCCATGGGCCGCAAGGGCCTGACGGGGCGGTCGGCGCGCGTGGTGGTCACCATGGGCATGCCTGCACTGGTTTACCGCTGGTATTTCAGGGCGCACAGCGTGCGTTCGCTTGAGCGCAACATCCTCGGTTTTGTCGGCATGTCTCCGGTGGATGAAACGCTGATCGGCTCTGTCGAGGGCCTGGGTGCCGAGGGTGTGCGCAAATGGTGTGTCAGACTGCAGAGCCTGGGCGCTGATGCCCGCTGACACACCTCACGCCCTGACATGGCCCCCGACTCATGCCCCACCACCATCACCTCAAGAGCCTGCACCGCAAACGTTTTATCACCCGCCGCGGGTTGTTGTACTCGCTGGTCCTGTGCCTGCTGATACTGGGCCTGGGTGGTGTGGGTTTCTGGGTGCTGGAGCCACGTGCGCTGACGCTGTCTGATGGCCTGTGGCTGGCATTCACCACCGCAGCCACCGTAGGTTACGGCGACATCGTTCCCAGCACCCACGCCTCGCGCGCCTTCGCTGTGGTGGTCGTTCTGCTCGGTCTTGCGGTGTTGTCGCTGGTAACGGCATCAGTTGCCGCCATGTTTGTCGAAACCGAGGAGCGCCAGATTGAACGCGACCTCATGAATGCGATAGGCGCCTTGCGTGAAGAGGTCCTGGCCCTGCACCGCGAGTTGCGGGAGATGCGCGAAAGTGCTGCGCCTGTTACCCCGGCAGCAGGCCGGCAGAATTCAACGCAGGTTTGACTGCACCCAGCGCACGATGTCTGCTGCACCCATGGCACCGGCCTGCCGCGCGATCTCCTTGCCGCCCCTGAACAGCGCCAGCGTCGGAATGCTGCGTATGTTGTAGCGCCCGCCCAGGCTGGGGACGGCTTCGGTGTCGACCTTGGCGACGCGGATGTTCGGTTCGAGTTGCGCCGCCGCCTGCTCATAGGCGGGCGCCATCTGCCGGCAGGGGCCGCACCAGGGCGCCCAGAAGTCCACCAGCACGGGGATGTGGTTGCGTGCGATGTGTTTGTCAAAAGCTGCCTCGTCCAGCGCGGTTGAGTGCGCTACAAAGAGCTCTTTTTTGCAGTTGCCGCAGGTGGGCGCGCTGCCCAGCTGCCCTTCGCGAACGCGGTTGGTGGTGTGGCAGTGCGGGCAGACGATGTGCAGGGCTTCGGTCATGGCAAACAGCTGGCGACGGACGGGCGCATTTCAAGTTGCGGGGCGGCTCGGCCCGGTTGTGGAGGACCGTTCAACAACCGCAATGTTAAGTTGCAGCTTAACAATTTGCCAAAATGTTAATACAAAACTTAACATTTGGGTCCGAATCCAGGTTTTGTGGGCTCAACATGCAAAAAAAGACATCAAAACAGGTCAATTTGAGTGCCAAAAAAGTCTGCAGGCGAATAAACACGTGCGTGAGCAGCTATGAATTATGTAGCAAACGAAGTGTCCGCGAAGTGTCCGGGTGCACCAGGCCTCCATCAATCCTTGTTCATGGTGATCTTGCCCTCACGCACATAGTCGTCAAACTGCGTTCGCGGTATGGCGGTCACGCCGGGTATGCCTGCTGCGGCTTCCCAGCTCAGCGTGGCGCTGTCCGGTGCCAGGGCGACTTCCACGCGCCCTTCGGGTATCTCAATCGGGGCGCCGTCGCCAGGCCGGTAGGTGACAAGGCCGGTGATGGTGGCGAATTGGGGCATGCTTGTTCTCCTGGGTATTGGCGATAAGCCAATCTATCCCGCACAGGCATGCCCGGCTGTGGGACTTGGCCGCAAATTTACGCAATGGCTTGCGGGGCGGTTTGTCCTACGGCATGTCTGGCGAAAAATGTATCGCCTGCCCGCAACGCCGAATTTATAGTCCCTGCATTCCAACTTTTTGAAAAGGCGCTTTCCATGTCCATCATTGCCACCATCTTCATCGGTCTCATCGTCGGCCTGATTGCACGCTTTGTGAAACCCGGTGACGACAAGCTCGGCTGGATCATGACCATCATCCTGGGCATCGCAGGTGCCTTGCTGGCTGGTTTTGCCGGTCGTGCCATGGGCTGGTACCTGCCGGGCGAACCTGCAGGATTCATCGCTTCCGTGGTCGGCGCTGTGGTGCTGCTGGCGATTTACGCCATGGTCAAACGCAAGGCCTGAAGCCTGCTGCCCACGGTGTTGTGCCTTCTGGCTGTGGTGTCAGGCGGGCACAAACAGGGCAGGGTCCACCATGGCACGGTTCAGCATGACGCCCCAGTGCAGGTGTGGCCCCGTCACCCGGCCCGTAGCGCCGACGGCACCCAGGCGCTCGCCCGCCGCCAACTGGTCGCCGGGCTTGACGGCAATCGCACTGAGGTGGCAGTACAGGGTCAACAGCCCGCCGCCGTGGTCCAGCCACACGGTGTTGCCGTTGAAGAAGTAATCCCCCGTATCGATCACCCTGCCAGCCAGCGGCGCGCGTATGGGCGTACCGGTGGCGGCGGCGATGTCCATGCCGCTGTGCGGGTTGCGTGACTGCCCGTTGAACACCCGGCGCAGGCCGAACGAGCCTGAACGCCTGCCCGGCACAGGCACCCGCATCTGCAGGCTGGAGTCAGTTGCAGCAGACGATGCACTGAAAGTGGCCATGATCTGCTCCTGCTGGAGTTTTTCGCGCTCGTAGCGCGCCAGGTCCTGCGGCGACAAATCGACCTGGCCCGGCGCGACCTTCAATTGCTGCTCGCGGTAGCGTTTGGCAGCAATGGCGTAGGTCAGGTGGCGCTCACCCGCAGCAGTGTCAAGCGTGATGTGGGCTTCGCCAGGCATGGCCGACAGTGGAATGCCAACGATGGCTGTCCATTCAATGGCATCGCCCACCACCAGCAGCGGCACATCGCCCGCATGCGCGACAGGCCGCGTGGCCGACGGCCCGAGCGACAGCCGCGCCACGCCGCCCGGCACCTGCAGGGCATGCGGCCAGACATTGCCAGCGGGCGCGGCAAGCAGGGGCGACACGGGAAGCGCGGCCAGGCCCAGAAGCAGCGTGCGGCGCAAGGCCGAGGGTGTTGATGCGGGCAGGGGCGTGGCTGGAGTCATTGGTCCAAGAATATCAGCCGTCTACTGCACAAATAACAACGGGGCCAGAAGGCCCCGTGTGTCATTCAGGTGCAGGCCATGAGCCTGCGGTGCCTGTCAGGCTGCCTTGCGGCGCTGGCTGAAAGCGGAAGTGCGCTTGCCGGTGGCAGGCGTGGTTTGCAGCTTGCGGGCCAGCGAGGCGGACTTTTCCTCGATTTTGTCAGCCAGTTTGCTCAGAACTACTGCGCCAGGCGCGGTCGCTTTGGCGATGGTGTTCAGCGTGGTCACGCCGGTCTTGACTTCAAACAGGGCGGCGTTGGCGGCAGCGCGTTCAACACCGGCTTCAGCCACCTTGACGATCTGCTTGACCACTTGCTGTGCGCCTTCAGAGGTGATGTCCAGGCCTTTGGTGTAGTAGCTGGTGAAGGCAGAGCGCGCAGCTGCTGCATTCTTTGCGGTTTCAGCCGACAGCTCGGGGCGCGACTGGCGCATGGCGCGGTTCCAGCGCTGGTTCAGCAGGTCAACCATCAATTCGCCGCCTGCGCGGTAAGCCTTGATGACATTGCTGGCGGTCTTGCCGGATGTGGCGATCAGTTCGGTGGTCACGGTAGAGAGGTTCTTGGCAGTCATGAGGTTTCCTTCAAAGTTGGTTGATTCAGATGTCTTTTGGACGATGGGGTCATCTTCCGGGTTTTCACTAGTGAGCGCGACCTAATGGCCTAGGGAGCTGACTCGAATACGGCACCTTGCCGCCTGAAAGCGCGCTTGTCCTACAAAAACAGCTGTGGCTAAAAGCCCTGAAAATAATGCAACAAATATATTGCATTTAAAAACAGGCCGTGCATAATTAAATGCAACAAGGAGATTGCATATGACCTCATCAACTGACCGTATTGAACGAAACATCCTCATCAAGGCACCGCGCGCCAGGGTGTGGGCCGCCCTGACCAATGCCGAAAAATTCGGCGACTGGTTCGGCGCAAAACTCAAGGGCCAGACCTTTGAGCCTGGCAAGCAGACGCTGGGTCCCATCACCATCTGCAATTTTGAACACGTCATGTTCGACGCCATCATCGAACGCATTGAGCCGCAGTCACTGTTTTCGTACCGCTGGCACCCCTTTGCCATCGACAAGGGCCGGGACTACTCCAAAGAAACGCGCACGCTGGTTGAGTTCACGCTGAAGGATGCTGACGGCGGCACGCTGCTCAATGTGGTGGAGTCGGGCTTTGACAGCCTGCCGGCAGACCGCCGCGCCGACGCCTTCCGCGCCAACGGCGGCGGATGGGAAGCGCAGTTGCGTAATATTGGCGGCTATGCCGAAAACTGAAACCACCACGCCCGCAGCTGCACCAAAAGGACTGGCGCCCATCTTTGCCGCGCTGGGCGATGAAACCCGTTTGCGCCTGGTGGCCGTGCTGTGCGTGGGCGGCGCGGTGTCGATTGCGCAGCTCACCAATACCACAGACCTCACACGCCAGGCCGTGACGCGGCACCTGCATGTACTGGCCGATGCCGGGCTGGTGCAGCACGTCAAGGTCGGGCGCGAACGGCTCTGGCAGTTTGAACCGCAGCAGCTCGACGAGGCACGCCGCTCGCTCGACCTCATCGCCCAGCAGTGGGACCAGGCACTGCAGCGGTTGAAGTTTGCCGTCGAAGAGGATTGATCCGCATTCCTCCGCGCGCCTGTAGGAGGGCACGCCGCTGCAAGCTTGCATTCTGATACGCCCCGTGTTCGGCAGGTAAACCCACGGTAAAACAGGAGGGGGATTACACAGCGTTTACTTTTGGGCCCCACCATGAAGGCACTGAAGCACCACCTGGTGTTTTGGCGCAGTCCTTGGAAGAAATTGAAAGGATTGCTGGTTTTTAAAACGAGCAAAACTGACAAAGGAGTCCACCATGAAAACTAAAATTCTCACAGCATCCCTGATTGCATCTGCCCTGTTTGCCGGGCTGGCGGTGACGCCGGCCATGGCACAGAACACCAGCACGCCCAACATCGACCAGTCTCAGGTACAGATCAGCGCGCGCATACAGCAGGGCCTGCAGTCCGGCCGTATCACGCCGTATGAAGCGCAAATGCTCTATCGCCGCGACCAGGACATCCAGAACCGCGAGGCCCTCTACAAGTCTGACGGCCGCGCCACCCCCGCCGAACGCCAGCAACTGCGCGCCGACATGGCCGCACTGAGCGTTGAGGTCGAGCGTGCGATCAACAACAGCTCCGTGGTTGCAGTACAGCAGCCCGGCAATCTCGGCGGCATTGACAGCCGCGAGTTCAACATTCGCGCCCGTATCGACGAGGGCGTGCGCATGAACCGCCTGAGCCCGCAGGAAGCCCAGCGCTTCATGGCGCGCGAACAGCAGATCGAGCGCCGCGAGGCCGCCTTCCGCTCTGACGGCGTCATCACCCAGCAGGAACGCCGCCAGCTGCGCCAGCAACTGACCGTCCTGCGCGACCAGGTCGAGCGCCGCATCAACCCGCGCGGGTAAGCGGGTAGCCGCTCTGTCATTGCGGGCCTGGGGCGCAATCCATCACCAACAATGCGGGGATGGATCCCGGATCAAGTCCGGGATGACAGGGCGAAGCCAAACCCCCTGGACCTGTAGACCGGCCCAGGGGCTTTGCCATGTCAAAATCCCGTCATCAAGCATTCACCCTGCACAGCCAACCGCACAGCAGGGCTCTTGAGAAGG
Source organism: Pseudomonadota bacterium (assembly GCA_040388905.1). Taxonomy (GTDB): domain Bacteria; phylum Pseudomonadota; class Gammaproteobacteria; order Burkholderiales; family Burkholderiaceae_C; genus Polaromonas. Next base: position 1,598 of record JAZKAY010000026.1, on the reverse strand, counting down.
GAGCTTCCCATGTCGCAGCCGTCTGCCCAAGTCTCTACAACACCCGCTTCAGGCAAGGCACCCCGCAGCTATCTTTATTACGACTGGATCATGGCGGCCTTTGTGTGCGTGCTGCTGTGTTCCAACTTCATAGGCGCAGCCAAGCAGGCCGTCATCGATGTGCCGCTGCTCGGGCCCATACCTTTCAGCGCCGGCATCCTGTTCTTTCCCATCAGCTACATCTTTGGCGACATATTGACCGAGGTCTACGGCTACGCACGCGACAGGCGTGTGGTGTGGGCCGGTTTCGGCGCGCTGGTGTTCGCGTCCTTCATGGCCTGGGTGGTGGTGACTTTGCCGCCCGGCCCCAGCGACTACATGAAGGTCTACCAGCCCGCCCTCGACGTGGTGTTCGGCAACGCCTGGCGCATTGCGGCGGGTTCCATCATTGCGTTTACCTGCGGCAGTTTTGTCAACAGCTACGTCATGGCCAAGATGAAAATCTGGACGGAAGGCAAGGCCCTGTGGAGCCGCACCATTGGCTCAACCGTGGTGGGTGAGGCGGTTGATTCATCGCTGTTTTACTTCATCGCTTTTGCCGGCATCTGGCAGCTTGAAGATGTCATCAAGGTCGCGTTCGCACAGTTCATGCTCAAGACCGCGTGGGAGATATTGATGACCCCGCTGACCTACAAGGTGGTGGGTTTTCTCAAGCGCAAGGAGAACGAAGATTATTACGACCGGGGGACTGATTTCAATCCGTTCCGGGTCAAGGCCTGATTCCGCCAGGCCGCACTTTTGAAAGACGCCCATGCCCCGCCTGCAGCCCCTGCCACCAGAGACCACGCCCGAGCTGAAGGCGCACTTTGACTTTTTTCTTGGCACGCTCGGCTTCACGCCCAACAGCGTGCTGACGATGCAGCGCAAACCAAAGCTGGTGATGGCGTTCGCACAGCTCAACGGCGCGGTGATGGACCCCGCAGGTGACGTTGACCTTGGCTTCAGGCGCCTGATAGGTCATGTCGTGAGCAAGGTCTCGGGTTGTCTTTATTGCCAGGCCCACACCTTGCTTGGTGCGCGAAATTTTGGCGTGAGCGATGCCAAACTTGCCGATGTATGGACGTACGCCAGCAGCCCGCATTACAGCGAGCGCGAACGCCTGGCGCTGGACTTCGCCCTGGCCGCGAGCAGCCAGCCCAACGCAGTCACCGACGAACAATTTGCCGCGCTGCGCGTGCACTGGAGCGAAGGCGAGATTGTCGAAATACTCGGCGTAGTGGCGATGTTTGCTTTCTTGAACCGCTGGAACGACACCATGGCCACGCCGCTTGAAATGCAGCCGATCGCGGTCGCACAGCAGGCACTGGGCGGGCAGGGCTGGCAGCCGGGCAAGCACGGGTCAGGCGAAATGCCTGCCGCATAGGCGCGCAGGTTGTAGTCTGGCTCAACCGGATCGGCATGAGACTGTGCTGTTTGAACGCTGTGCCCTTCACGCAGAAGCCGGGTTTCGCCCCGGCGGGCGAGGCACTTTCTCTTGCTTCGCCAAGAGAAAGTAAGCAAAGAGAAGGCGACCCTGTTCGTCGTCCCCTGCGGGGCACCCTGCGATGCTCGGTCCAGCC
>JAZKAY010000025.1:0-52538 GCA_040388905.1 Pseudomonadota bacterium | reverse complement strand
GCTTGATCAGGTGGCCGGTGAAAAAGCCGGGCGCAAACATGCCGATCACATGCCACTCCAGCACCAGCGCCACGTCTGAAAACGGCAGGCTGCAGATCTGCATGGCAATCGGCGTGGCCGACATTAAAAGGCTCATCACGCCGAAGCCGAGCGAGCCCGATGCTGCGGCAACTATGAAGACCGGCTGGCGCATGATTTCGCCGAGCGGCCGGCCTGTGCTGACTGCGGCGGCGCCTGGCACCTTGACGGGTACAGGCGGAAATTTGATAAACGCCAGCAGCAGCATGGCCAGCAATGCCACCGCGGCCAGGGCCAGGTAGGCGCCGGCAAACGGCACTTCGGTGAGGCTGCGGGTACGCGCGGCCAGGTTGGGGCCGGCCACGGCACCTATCAGGCCGCCCGCCATGACGAGCGAGATGGCTTTTTCCCTGAATGCGGGCGCCGCCAGTTCTGCCGCCGCAAAGCGGTAAAGCTGCGCGTTGGCGTTGTAGTAACCGGCCACCACAGTGGCAGCTACCAGTAGCCAGAAGTTTTTGCCATAAGCGGCGTAGCAGCACAGCAGCGCCGACAAAAACGCCACCAGCAGCCCGAGCTGGAAAGATGCCTTGCGCCCAAACAAGCGCTGCGTGCGGGCCACCAGCCCGGTCGACAGCGCGCCGCCCACCACATAACCCATGACGGGCAGCGTCGCCATCCAGCCCAGGGGGGCCAGCGCCAGCCCGACCAGGCCGTTGATGGCAATAAAGGTGACGTTGTTGGTGAGGAAGAGGCCCTGGCAGATGGTGAGCAGGTAAAGGTTGGGGTTCATTTATTTTTCTTGTTGTGATGTTTTGGAGACTCAGGCCTCGCTCAGGGCCAGCCAGGCCAGGCAGGCCAGCGGTGCGGTTTCGGCGCGCAGTATGCGGCTGCCCAGACTGACGGGCGTGAAGCCCGCCTTGATGGCCGCATCTTCTTCGCCCGGGCTCAAGCCGCCCTCAGGTCCGCTCAGGAAAACCATCGCAGGCGGCAAGGGCGCCAGTTGCTGCAGCGGTTTGCTGCCCGCCGTGGGTGACAACAGCAGGCGTATGGGTGCGCCCTCGCCGACCGGCGATGGCAGTGCCTTGAGCCACTCTGCCAGCCCCAGCGCCTCGTGGATCACGGGCACACGGTTGCGTCCGCATTGCTCGCAGGCGGCAATGGCCACGCCGCGCCAATGTGCAATTTTTTTGTCGGCCCGGTCGCCCTTCAGGCGAAGAACGGAGCGCTCGGCCATCAGCGGCTGGATGCTGGCGACGCCGAGCTCGGTGGCTTTTTCGACCAGCCAGTCCATGCGGTCATTGGCCGGCATGCCGACGGCGAGGTGCACCTGGTGGCCCGACTCGCGTTTTGTGGCGTTGTAGCTGCCTATGGTGACGCGCACATCGCTGCGCCCCATCTCGTCGATGACGGCTTCGAACTCGCCTTCGCTGGTTTTGTTGCCGTCACCCTGGCCATTGAAGAGGCGTATGACACCGCCCGGCTGCATGCGCAGCACCTGCACATGGCGCGCCGTGGCCGCAGGCAAAAAGACGGATTCACCCGTGGCCAGCGGCAGGTCGGCATAAAACCGCGGCCCCATCAGAAGGTGTACCCGATGCGGGTCTCATTGCCCTCGATCTCGTCGAGCAGCACCATCAGCGGGCCGAGCTGCCGGTAGCGGGCGCAGGTGGCACGCACATATTTGATGAAGCGCGGTGTGTCGGCCAGGTAGCGCGGCTTGCCGTCGCGCAGGGTGAGGCGCGCAAAGATGCCCAGGATCTTGAGGTGGCGCTGCAGGCCCATCCACTCGACAGCGCGGTAGAACTCGCCAAAGTCGTCGCCCACCGGCAGGCCTGCCTTGCGCGCTTTTTGCCAGTAGCGGATGGTGATGTCGAGCACAAAGTCTTCTTCCAGCGTCAGGAAGGCGTCGCGCATCAGGCTGGCGATGTCATAGGTGATGGGGCCGTAAACCGCGTCCTGGAAATCCAGCACTCCTAGAGGACGGTCAGGCGAACCTGTGACCATGAGATTCCTCGGCATGAAGTCGCGGTGTACATAGACCCGCGCGCCATCAAGAGAATCTAGATTGCTGGCCTTGATCAGCGCAAAAGCCGAGTCAAGCGTGGCCTGCTGTTCCGGCTTGAGCGTGATGCCCCGGTGTTTGGCGATGTACCACTCGGGAAAGAGGTTGATCTCGCGGCTCAGCAGGGCGTCGTCATAGGGCGGCAACACGCCCGGCTTCGAGGCCAGTTGCCACTGCACCAGCACATCCGTGGCCGCCAGGTAAAGCTCAAGGTCGGTGGCGCCGGGCTGTGCAATGGCATCCACCGCAGAAGGCAGGGCCATCACCTCCATCATGGTGCGGTTGCCCAGGTCGCTGAGCAGCATGAAGCCGTTGGTTTCATCCCACGCCAGCACACGCGGCGACTGCAGACCTGCGCCCGCCATCAGTTCTGCCACCTTTACAAAAGGCTTGCAGTCTTCCTTGTCAGGGGGCGCGTCCATGATGATGAATGTCTCGCCACCGGAAGCTGCGTCCACCCTGAAATAGCGCCTGAAACTGGCATCGGCAGAGGCCAGGCGCAGGCTGTCGGCATTCAGTTTGGGCACCTCAGGGCGCGAAGCCAGGCCGGACAGCCAGGAGGAAAACGCCTGCTGGCGTACCGGGTCTGTCCAGGCGATCTCATTGGAGGAGGCATTCATGGTTTTCCAGTCGGGAAGGGCGGGCAGGCAGATGCTGGGCCTGCGGAGCGAGAACAGGGGTCATGCCCGGGGCCGGCACCAGAGGGTCATGGATAATCAGCCCTGATTTTACAAACACGCCTTAGCCCACAACAAACTGATGCGCCACGCATCTTCCTCGCCCTTCCTGCTTTCCCCGGTAGCCCGTGCCGTTCTTTGTGTGGTGTCTGTCACTGCGCTGGGAATGGGCTTTCACGCGCCGGTACGCGCCCAGGCCCTGCAGGTGCTGCCGTCGGCTGCGCCGCAGCAGGAGCCGGCCGGCATTTATGGCACAGATACCCCGCCCATCACGCTGAAGATGACGCCCATGCTGGCCGACAAGCCACCAGAGGGTGAAGAAAACATCCCGCCCACCTTTGTGTTTGGCGACAGCGTCACAGGCCGGCCAGACCTTGAGACGGTGATTGAGGGCAATGCCGAGCTGCGCCGCGGCCCGACCGCCATTCGTGCTGACCGCATCGAGCTCACGCAGCCGACGGACACGCTCAATGCCAAAGGCAATGTGCGCATCAGCAGCTCGGGCAACCAGTTTCGCGGCCCGGAACTTCAGCTCAAGCTTGATACCTTTGAGGGCTACTTTTCCCAGCCGTCCTATCGTTTCCTGAGCAACGGCGGCAATGGCACGGCGGGGCGCATTGATTTCCTGAGCGACAAGGTGCTGGTGGCGCGCAACGCCAACTACACCACCTGCGAGCGCGACAACGAGGTCACCTGGGAGCCGGCCTGGGTGCTGAGCGGTACCAGCTTCAAGTTCGACCAGGAAACCGAAACCGGCGAGGCCACCGGCGCAGTGCTGCGCTTCAAGGACGTGCCCATCCTGGCCTTCCCCACGATCAGCTTCCCGCTCAGCGACAAACGCAAGTCCGGCCTGCTGCCGCCCACCTTCAATGTGGACAGCGTCAGCGGCGTGATGGTCAACCAGCCCTACTACCTGAACATCGCGCCCAACATGGACGCGACGTTCTCCCCGACGCTGATGAGCAAGCGCGGGCTTGATCTGGGCTCGGAGTTCCGTTACCTCGACAAGGATTACACCGGGCGTGTGCGGGCCAGCTACATGCTCAGCGACAGGCTGCGCAGCAACAACAGCCGCTGGTCGTATGCCACAGAGCATGTGGGCGTGATTGACACCGGCACGCGGGCATTCGGAAAAATGGGGCTCAGCCTCAATTTGAACCGCGTCAGCGACAACGACTACTGGAAAGACTTCCCGCGCAGCAGTACCTTCCTGGTGCAGCGGCTGCTGTCCAATGACGCCAGCCTCAGCTGGTCCAACGGGTACACGTCAACCACCGTGCGCGCGCTGACGTGGCAGCCCCTGCAGGACCCGCTGTCGGTGATCGTGCCGCCCTACAACCGGCTGCCGCAGATCACCTCGACCTATAGCCGCCTGAATGCACCGCTGGCTGGTGCGGGCGGGTTTGACTATTCATTGACCGGTGACTTCACCAATTTCTCGGCAGACCGTTTCCTCACGAAACAGCCCAACAGCAACCGTGCGGTGGCCATCGCCCAGGTCAGCCGCCCGTGGGTGTCGCCCGGCTGGTACGTGACGCCCAAGATGCAGCTGCATTCGACCAGCTACCGCTTTGACTCGGCGCTGGCTGACGGTACGGCTTCAAAATCGCGTGTGGTGCCGACCTTCAGCATTGACAGCGGCCTGCAGTACGAACGCAAGACCAGCTACTTTGGCCGCAATTTCACGCAGACGCTGGAGCCGCGTGCCTTTTATGTGCGCACACCGTACCGCGACCAGAGCCTTTTGCCCAACTATGACTCCGGTCTCAACGACTTCAACTTTGCGACCGTGTTTTCCGAGAACGCCTTTGTCGGCAATGACCGCATCTCTGACGCCAACCTGCTGACACTGGGCGTCACGTCGCGCCTGCTGGACCCGGACACCGGCGCTGAAAAAGTGCGTTTCGGCGCTGCCCAGCGCCTGCGCTTTGCCGACCAGAAGGTCACGCTGCCAGGCGGCCTGCCGATTACCGACCGCATCAGTGACCTGCTGTTTGGCACCACCATCAACTGGGTGCCGCAGTGGTCTTTCGACGCGACGGTTCAATTCAACCCCAAGGCCAGGCAGTCCGAGCGCAGCAGCTATGGCGTGCGCTACAACCCGGGCCATTACCGCGTGATCAGCGCCGCGATGCGCTACCAGCGCAACGTCAGCAACTCGGTGGACGTCGGCTGGCAGTGGCCGCTCAACGATTTGTGGGGCGACAAGGGCCTGGACCTGGGTGCCGGGCGTGGCCAGGGCGCGGGCCGTTACTACACGGTGGGCCGCCTCAATTACAGCATTCCCGACCGGAAACTGGTTGATGCCATCGCCGGCGTTGAGTACGATGGCTGTTGCTGGATTGGCCGGGTGGTGCTTCAGCGCTCCCAGAACACGCTGGTGGCCTCCAACACCCGCATTCTTTTCCAGCTTGAGCTGGTCGGATTTTCGCGTCTCGGGGTGAATCCCCTGGATACCCTGAAAAAGAATATTCCGCGTTATGAATATCTGCGCGACCAAGTGACCGCACCTAGCCGTTTTACCAACTATGACTAAATATCCTTCTTCTTCACGCATTGCTGCCATGGGCCTTCTTGACAGCAGGCTTGTGGCGGCGCTGGCGCTGGTTTTTTCGGCCATGGCGGTCAATGCCCAGGGCCTCAGGCCATCGGGTGCCCTGCGCCTGCCTGACAGCGCCATCGGTACCGCAGGTGCGGGCGGGCAGCGTCAGGCTGACTTCATCGTGGCAGTCGTCAATTCAGAACCCGTGACCAACAACGAGGTGCGCTCAAAACTTGTGCGTGCCGAGCAGCAGCTGTCGCAGCGCGGGGGTGCCATGCCGCCGCGCAACGAACTCGCCAGGCAGGTTCTTGAGCGCCTGATCAGCGACAAGGCGCAGCTTCAGATGGCGCGTACCTCCGGCATTCGTGTCGATGACAACGCGGTGGACAACGCGGTTGCCACCGTCGCACAGCAAAACCAGCTCACCCCTGAAGGTTTGCGCGCCCGGCTGGTCACGGAGGGCATTCCCTATGCGCAGTTCCGCTCAGAATTGCGTGATGAACTGCTGGTGACCCGGCTGCGGCAGCGTGAAGTGGACTCGCGTGTGGCGGTCACCGAGGCCGACATCGACCAGTTTTTGCGCGACCAGGAAGGCAGCAATGACCCGGCTGCGATTGAACTGAACCTGGTGCAGATCCTGGTGCCTGTTCCCGAGAACGCGACGGCTGAACAGCTGGCCGCCCTGCAGGCCCGGGCCAACCAGGTTGCGCAGCGCGCGCGTGCCGGCGGCGACTTTGCAGCGCTGGCCAATGAGTTTTCTGATGCGCAGGTGCGCCTGACCGGTGGGCAGATGGGTCTTCGTTCGGCGGACCGCTACCCACCCCTCTTCCTGGAGGCGACCCAGAACCTGGCGACGGGTGGTGTTGCGGGGCCGGTACGCAGCGGCGCAGGTTTCCATATCCTGAAAGTGCTTGAGAAAAAGAAGGCGGGTGTTCCGGGTGTGAACATCACCCAGACCCGCGCGCGCCATATTCTGCTGCGCCCGACGCCGCAGCTGACCGAAGCAGGGGCTGTCGAAAAGCTGCTGGATATCAAAAAGCGCATTGCCGCCGGCCAGGCAGATTTCGCAAAAGAAGCACAGGACAACAGCGTTGACGGTTCCGCCAAGGACGGCGGCGATCTCGGCTGGACCAATCCCGGCAGTTTTGTGCCGGAGTTTGAGCAGGCCATGAATGGCTTGTCTCCCGGCCAGATTTCTGACCCGGTGATATCGCGTTTTGGCGCACACCTGATCCAGGTTCTGGAGCGGCGCGTCACCCAGCTGTCCGAGCGCGACCAGCGCGAACTGGTGCGCGGCATCGTCCGCGAGAAAAAGCAGGAAGAGGCGTATTCGCTTTGGGCGCAGGAAGTGCGCGGCCGCGCTTACGTCGAGTACCGTGATCCTCCTCAATAACCAGCTGCCCCCCGGGGGGGCCGCCCCGCCTGCGGTCTGGCGAAGCCAGTCCCGCGGCTCCTGCTTGCATGGGATTGCATGCGAGCAGGGTTCTTCAAGCTTGAGTTAATGAAGCACATTGCCCGCAAGCGTTTCGGTCAGCATTTCCTGACCGACAAATACATCATTGAGGCCATCGTTGATGCCATTGCGCCGCGCTCTGGTGATGCCATGGTTGAGATCGGGCCGGGGCTGGCGGCGTTGACGCAGCCGCTGGTTGAGCGGCTGGGCAGTTTGACGGTGATTGAGCTGGACCGCGATCTTGCCGTGCAGTTGCGGGCGCACCCCCAGCTCAAGGTAGTCGAGTCGGATGTGCTGAAGGTTGACTTCCGCGCGCTGGGCGGTGAAGCCGGATCGAAAATTCGCGTCGTCGGCAACCTGCCCTACAACATCTCGACGCCCATCCTGTTCCACCTGCTGGACGTGGCCGACATCGTGGTGGATCAACACTTCATGCTGCAAAAGGAAGTCATAGACCGCATGGTGGCGACGCCCTCGAATGGCGACTACAGCCGCCTGAGCGTGATGCTGCAATGGCGTTACGCGATGGAAAACGTGCTCTTCGTGCCACCGACAAGTTTTGACCCGCCGCCGCGTGTGGACAGCGCCATCGTGCGCATGGTTCCTCATGACAATCCGGCGCAGCTCGACGTGGCGTTATTCAGTGAGCTGGTGCGCGTAGCCTTCAGCCAGCGGCGCAAGCTCCTGCGCCACTCTCTGGGTAAATGGCTGGAGCAGCGCGATTTTGCCGGCAGCTTCAATCTTCAGCGCCGTGCCGAGGAGGTTCCGGTGGCTGAATACATCGCGCTGGCTCAAACGGTTTAGCCGTCGTATCAACAGGCACAAAAAAGCCCGGAGCACGCGAGTGACCGGGCTTTTTACCTGCCGCTTTTCAGCGGCGCGAGCGAACCTGGGGGCTACAGCCTAGGCTGCCGCCAGCCAGTAACCCGCATTGAACGGGCTGCTCATGCGCAGCGCTAGCGGAGACACGTCGACCAGTTTGTCGGTCGGCATGATTTCTTCGCCTTCTGCGATTGCGTTCTGGGCCTCATTAGCCCGATCCCCTTGGCCAATTTCCGGGGAGCGGGCTACAGAAAAGAATAGAAGCACCGGAACGGTATCTTTCGATCTGCCCAGTAATCCGAGGCATCCCTGAAGATGTCCAGAAGCTGCTCGCGCGCTTCCTTGTCAAACTTCGCGTTTGCCGGGATTTGCTCCAACACCACGATAAAACCGGGTTGCGGGCCTGATTTGTGAACCAGGTCCGTCATGCAGTCATACAGGGCGTCAAAATTCTTGCCGAAGTGGGCGGGGAAGGTGTACTGGGCCGCAATCATGTCCAGAACGTCCTGCTTGCTCTGGGCATTGCCCAGGTTGGCGTACAGGAAGTGCTGGTTCAGGTGCGTGGCCGCATCTTGCAGGTCCTGCACGCGGAAAGCGCGAATGGACTGCACGATATTTGGCCGCACACCCTTGAGGGGCGTATCAGTATCCTTACGAAGTGGTGTATCCATCTCCGCATCTCTTTCTATGAAGTCAACAAAACTCAAAATAACAACCACCTGCCCGGTTGCCCGGGCCTAGTTAGCAATCCTGCGAAAACTCGCATAGTGGTCATCGGTGTAATAACAGGTGTCAGGCGCAGCGGGTTTGACCCCACCACAAATGATGCGCCGGGCGCCCCGGCTGCGTTCATTTGGCGTCCTGACGGTGTACTCGCGGTAGTAGCCGCGGTTTTTGGCGGGGAGAATGCGCTCCCTGTTGCCGAAAACCGTGCCGTCCTTGTCATACCGAAACGGACCACCCTGGTAAATCAACGTCATCATGTCGCGCGCCTGAGGCGGCAGCTGGGTGAGTGCAATGGTGTCAATCTGGGTTGAGGTTTGCGGCCCCCTGGCTTGCACCAGAGTGGGGCTGACAACCGTCAGACTGATCAGGCCGGCCAAAAGAGCCAACCTCATCGCTGCAACAATCTCCTGCCAATGCCGGTAACCGTTGCGCAACATGAAAAAAACCTTTTTGAACTTAATGCCAGAACCGGCACACCTTGGGATTGCCTGAAGGCATCCTCAAGGAAATTTCGGGTTAACCCTTAAATTTCAAGAGTGATAGTTTGCCGCATCCGCCGCCAAAAGGCAAGGGGGTGCTGAAAAATTAGGCAACCGGCCACAGGCCGGAGCACCTACAAAGTTAGTGCAAACTATCTAAACAGGCTTTACCGTGCGGCGTTGGCGTCTGCAACAGTTAGCGCTGTCATATTGACAATGCGGCGAACCGTCGCGGTGGGGGTCAGGATATGCATGGGTTTGTTGGCACCCAGCAGAATCGGGCCGATGGCGATGTTGCCGCCGGCAGCCGTCTTGAGCAGGTTGTAGGAAATATTGGCCGCATCAATATTGGGCAGGACCAGCAGGTTGGCCTCCCCCGCCAGCGTGCTGTTGGGCATGATCAGTGCACGGGCATCTTCATCAAGCGCCATATCGCCGTGCATTTCGCCGTCAACTTCCAGCCATGGTGCCTTTTCGCGCAGCAATTCCAGCGTCTTGCGCATCTTCATGGCGCTGGGCAGGCTGGACGAGCCGAAGTTGGAATGTGACAGCAGCGCGGCCTTGGGCTTGATGCCGAAACGCATCATTTCTTCAGCCGCCATGGTGGTGATCTCGGCCAGCTGCTCCGCCGTCGGGTCGTAGTTGACGTGGGTGTCGAGCAAAAACACCTGGCGGCCAGGCAAGAGCAGGCCGTTCATGCAGGCATAGGTGTTGACGCCTTCGCGTTTGCCTATGACCTGGTCGAGGTAGTCAAGGTGATGTGCGGTGGTGCCCCAGGTGCCGCAGATCAGGCCGTCGACATCGCCCTTTTGCAGCAGCATGCCGGCAATCAGGGTCAGGCGGCGGCGCATCTCGATCTTGGCGATCTGCACGGTCACGCCCCTGCGTTCCATCATGCGGTGGTAGGTCTGCCAGAAGTCGCGGTAGCGGTGGTCCTGCTCGACATTGACGACGTCGTAATCCAGCTCTTCCTTCAGGCGCAGGCCGAATTGTTCGATGCGTTTTGCAATGATGGCGGGGCGGCCTATCAGCGTCGGGCGTGCCAGGCCCTCGTCGACGACGATCTGGCATGCGCGCAGCACGCGCTCTTCTTCACCTTCGGCATAGGCCACACGCTTGCGCGACGCCGTTTTGGCGGCGGCAAAAATCGGCTTCATCATTGAGCCGGAGGCGTAGACAAAGCTCTGCAGCTTCTCGCGGTAGGCGTCGAGGTCGGCAATCGGCCGCAGGGCCACACCGCTCTCTGCCGCGGCCTTGGCCACGGCGGGCGCGATCTTCATCATCAGACGCGGGTCGAATGGCTTGGGAATCAGGTATTCAGGGCCGAAAGCCAGCTTTTCACCGACGTAAGCGGCAGCCACGACCTCGCTCTGCTCGGCCTGGGCCAGTTCGGCAATGGCGTGTACGGCCGCAATTTCCATTTCCACCGTGATGGTGGAGGCGCCCGCATCCAGTGCGCCGCGGAAGATGTAGGGGAAACACAGGACGTTGTTGACCTGGTTGGGGTAGTCGGTACGGCCGGTCGCCATGATGGCGTCGTCGCGCACGGACTTCACATCTTCAGGCGAGATTTCCGGATTCGGGTTGGCCAGCGCCAGGATGATGGGGCGGGCCGCCATTTTGGCGACCATTTCCTTCTTCAGTACGCCGCCGGCGGACAGGCCGAGGAAAAGGTCCGCACCCTCAATCACTTCAGACAGCGAGCGGGCATCGGTCTTTTGTGCGAACTGGATCTTGTCCTCGTCCATCAGTTCGGTGCGGCCTTCGTAGACCACACCGGCGAGGTCGGTCACATAGACGTTTTCGCGCTGTATGCCCAGCTTGAGCAGCAGGTTCAGGCAGGCCAGCGCAGCAGCGCCCGCGCCGGATGTGACCAGCTTGACCTGGCCGGGGGCCTTGTTGACCACCTTCAGTGCGTTGAGCACTGCAGCGCCCACGGTGATGGCGGTGCCGTGCTGGTCGTCGTGAAAGACCGGGATCTTCAGGCGCTTGCGCAGCTCGCGCTCTACATAGAAGCAGTCCGGCGCCTTGATGTCTTCGAGGTTGATGGCGCCGAAGGTCGGCTCCAGCGAGGCAATGATCTCGACCAGTTTGGCCGGGTCTTTTTCGTCGATCTCGATGTCGAACACATCGACGCCGGCGAACTTCTTGAACAGCACGCCCTTGCCCTCCATGACCGGCTTGGAAGCCAGCGGGCCTATGTCGCCCAGGCCCAGCACGGCAGTGCCGTTGGTGATGACGGCGACCAGGTTGCCCCGGCTGGTGTACTTGAAGGCGTTGTTGGGGTCCTTGACGATTTCTTCGCAGGGGGCGGCCACGCCGGGCGAGTAGGCAAGGGCCAGGTCGCGCTGGTTGGTCAGCTGCTTGGTGGCAGCGATGGCAATCTTGCCGGGCGTTGGGAACTCATGGTATTCAAGCGCAGCGCGACGCAGTTCGGCGCGTTTTTCCTCGCGGTTGCCAGGCGTTGCGGGGGGTGTTGTCGGCATCAAAAGTCTCCACGGGCGCAGTCGGTGGACTGGCATTTTTTTGTAAGGTTGGCTGAGGCTGGCGATTGTAGGCCGCTTTGGGGGAAAACCCTAGTAGGTGAATCTACGCAAAGACGGGCCATCTCCAGTGCGATCGCTGCTCGTCAAACCCCGGCAGCTCCGCAGGCCATGAAGCCGCATTTGCTATTAATTCAGTAGCTGCTCACGCTTGTATTTAAAGGTCTGCAGCCGATTTTGGGTCAAAAGCAGCCTGTTTTTGATCATTGTCGGGCTTCAAAAGCTGTCAACAGGCAGCCAAAACCGTGAAAGTTAATATGGAACTTCACTTTTGCTGCTAATGTTAAGTTCCATATTAACTTTGGCGCTTGATTCCCTAGGGTAAGCATGGCAACGAATTTGGAACAATTGGTTACATTGCCTGAAGGGCTGATGACAGCGAAGTGTCCAGTCCGGCCTTGAGGCGCAAAAGTATAAAAACAGGGAGACAACATGACTTTTCTCATGATGAAGCAGGCCGTGCCTGCGCTGCGATACGGCATGGGGCCTGTGTGACAGCTCTGCGCCCCCGACCCACCCCCGAAGCCGAATATGTATCCAGTCGTTCTGCTTCTTCAGCTGCCTTCTCCTCCTGGTCCTCCTGGCAGGGGTTCTTTTCAAGTTCCCTGCAGCCCTCCGGCGTGCTGGCCAGGGTAAGGCGGGCCGTGACTGGCCAGGCCGCAAGTGCTCACGGGCGGGCGGCAGCTGCGAAGGGTGAGCCCTGCTCCCTGGCAGATATCAAAAAGCAGCTGCTTTTGGTCCTGGATGATTGCCGCAATGGCGAGCGGTACTCCAGTATTGAAGGCCGGATTTCCTCGGCCGATTCCGTTATCGAGCTGTGGTTGCTTCGATCTGATATCTACCAGTGTGTGGCACGGGAAAGCGGGCAAGGTGAGGCCTCGCGCCGCATCAACAGCCTGCTACCGGTTTTTGAAGGCTGGATACCCGCCAGGCATCTTGCCCCCATCTGATTTTGCGGATTTAACGTGCGGGTAAAAGTCGCAAAAAACCGCATCTGAAAAACGTTACGCTGCTGTTTTGATAGCAAATAAGGCACACAAGCATGGGCTACCCGGTCTGCAAACTTTGTGGTTGAAAGACTTGTCCGGTAGTAGGACACATGCAAATCGTGCCAAAGTTGTGCAAATCGCCATGCGTTACATCTACGAGTGGTGAATAGGGGACAAATCAATAGACACAGGAGGCAATAGCCATAAAAATCAGGGTTTGAAACAATTTGTTTCATTCCTGATGCCCTAACTATTGTCCTTCTCATTGCTTTTCCGTCCCCACACTTTTGGTCAGTTGCTTGCGCTCGGCCTCATTGCCATCAGCGCCACCCCAGCTTCAGCCCAGACGCGCCCCAACGCCGGAACCCTGCTTGAACCGCAGTCCCCGGCCCCCGTGCTCCCGCGCCAGGGCGAGCCTCGTATCTCCCTGCCCGATGCGAAACCGGCACCGGCGGCCGCCGCCAACGTACGCATCACACCCAGGGCATTCAGGCTGACCGGCAACACGGTTTTTTCGGCGGAAGAGCTGGGCGCGCTGCTCGCCAGGTTTGTTGATCAGCCCGTCGATATTGCGGGCCTGACGGCTGCTGCAACGACCATCAGCAACTACTACCGTTCCAAAGGCTATTTGCTGACCGAGGCCTACCTGCCCGAGCAGGCCCTCGCCGCCACCGGTGGCACGGTCACCATCCGGGTGATTGAAGCCAGAATCGGCAAGGCCACTGTCGAGGTTCAGGGCGACGCCAGCGGCCCTTCCAAAAAATTTGCCGAAGAAGTAATGGCAAGACACCTTGTGAGGGGCGGCGCCATCACCGAATACAGCCTCGACAAGCCGGTCCTGCTGCTGCGCGACCTTGCCGGTTATGACGCCAGCGCGGTGGTGGAACCCGGCGACAACCCGGGCGAGGCCAATGTGCGCGTCGCCATCAGCAGTCGCGGGCCGCGGGCCGAAGGGTCCGTCAGCGCCGACAACTACGGCGCCAGTGCTGCCGGTGCAGTGCACGCCTCAGCCAATCTCAATATCAACAACCTGACCGGTCGCGGTGATGTGCTGTCAGTGGGCGGCCAACTCAGTGACCAGGCCGGCTCTCATCTTTACCGCGCGGCCTGGACCCTGCCGGTTGGCGGATGGGGCACTCGCGTCGGCCTGAATGCCGCGCGCCTCAACTATGCGTTGGGCAAACAGTTTGCCGCGCTCGGCGCCACCGGCAGGGCGGACCTGTTCGGCGTGAGTTTGTCCCACCCGCTGGTGCGCGGACGCGAAACCAATGTCTACCTGCAGGCCAGCGCCGACCAGAAGCGCCTGGTCGACGAAACGGCCACACCGGCGCTGAAAAGCGAGCGTGAGATCGTCTCGGTGCGTGCTGCGCTGGCGGGCAATTTTGTCGACCGCCTGGCGGGCATGACAGCCTCAAACAGCTACTCGTTCAGCAGTACCCTGGGACGCTTGAACCTGGATGCGGCCGACATGGCCCTCGACCAGGGCTTTGGCGGCCTGCGTACCGCAGGTGGCTTCCGCAAGCTCAACGCCGAGTACCAGCGCGTTCAGTTTTTTGGCGGCGCATCCAGCCTCTATTTCACTGCGCAGGCACAACTCGCCTCCAAAAACCTCAGCTCTGCAGAAAAAATGGCGCTGGGCGGGCCCAGCGGCGTGCGCGGCTATCCGGTGGGTGAAGGCATTGGCGATTCCGGCAGCATGTTCAATGTGGAATACCGCTACCAGCTGCCACCCGCTGTATCCATGCTGTCAGAACCCGTCAACCTGCTGGCCTTTTACGACTACGGCCAGGTCAGGCTGAACCAGGAAGGCGCTGCCACACCCGGCGCGGCCAACAGCATCACTTTAGGCTCTGTAGGCCTTGGCTTTATCGTTGGCCGTACCGGCAACTTCCTCATCAAGACACACCTCGCCTGGCGCACCACGCCAGCCTTGCCGACCACCGGCGACGCGGACCGCAGCCCGCGCGCCTGGCTGTCGGCCCAGAAGTGGTTCTAGGGCTTCAAGCCCGACCATCCCGCTCGAACCTTGAGAACATCATGACCTCGTCGTACCCCGCCCCCACCGCCGCTTACGGCAAACGCCGTTACCGGCCATGGTCTGTGCGCACGGTGGTCATCAAGCTCTCGCGCAAGCTGACGGCGACCTACCGTATCCGCCAGGGACGGTCGCTGTCCTTCCTGCTGAGCAGCCTGCTGGCGCTGGTCTCGCCGCTGTCCAGGGCAGACCTTCCCACCGGCGGTGCGGTTGTGGCAGGCCAGGCCACCATCAGTACCCCGACCGCCAACAGCATGCGCATAGACCAGGCCACCGACAAGGCCGCGCTTAACTGGCAAACCTTCAATATCGGTACGGGCCAGTCGGTGCAGTTTGTGCAGCCTGCGGCCACTTCTGTCGCCCTGAACAGGGTGATTGGCAACGAAGCCTCGCAAATTTACGGATCCCTCACTGCCAACGGCCAGGTTTTCCTGATCAACCCCTCGGGTGTCATGTTTGCGCCCGGCGCGCAGGTCAGCGTGGGCGGGCTGGTGGCATCCAGCCTGGCCATCAGCAATGAAGATTTCATGGCCGGCCGCTACACCTTCAGCGGCACAGGCGGTGGGGCAGTCGATAACCACGGCAACATCGAAACCAAACGCGGCGGCTATGTATTGCTGGCGGCCCCCAAAGTCACCAACACCGGCACCATCAAGGCGGATGCAGGCTCCATTGGCCTGCTTGCCGGCAACCGCGCCACCATAGACACGTCTGGTACGGGCCTGGTGCGTTTTTCTGTTGACGCAGCAGCGGCCAACGCGGCGGTTGTCAACAGCGGCAACATCCTTGCCAGCGGCGGGCAGATTGCGCTGCTGGCCAGTTCAGTCGGTGATGCGATGGCCACTGTCATCAACCAGACCGGTGTGATTCGGGCCAACACGGCGGTCGAGCGCGACGGCATGATCGTGCTGAGCGGTGGGCCATCGGGTGTGGTCCGGGTCGCGGGCGAGATGAGCGCAACCGGTGCCGACAGCGGCCAGACGGGCGGCACGGTCAAGGTGCTGGGTGACAAGGTCGTGCTGGAGTCCGGTGCGCGCATTGATGCGTCGGGGCAATCCGGCGGCGGCACCGTGCTGGTGGGCGGCAATTACCAGGGCAAGGGTACTGAGCAGAATGCATCGCTCACGCTGGTTGCACAGGGTGCTTCCATCGATGTCAGCGCAAACACCAGCGGCGACGGTGGCAAGGCCATCGTCTGGGCAGATGGCGCCACAGGTTTTTATGGTGACATCAAGGCCACTGGCGGCGCGCAGTCCGGTAACGGCGGTTTCGCCGAAGTCTCGGGCAAACAGAACCTTGCTTTTGACGGCACAGCCAACCTGAGCGCGGCCAAAGGCCAGGCAGGCACCCTGCTGCTCGACCCCCTGAACATCATTGTGGGCGCGGCGGGTCCGGCGACCTATGCCGACGTCAGCACCTTTGCGGCGCAGGCCGGGACCACACAGACAGTGTCTGTGGGCACGCTCAATGCCGTTGCTGGCAACATCACGCTGCAGGCGACCAACGACATCACGGTCAGCAGCGCTTTTGCAGTCACGGCCAACAAGAGCGTCTCGCTTGAGGCCAACAACAACATCACCGTTGGTGCTGCACTGAGCACGACGGGCACAGGCGCCATCAACCTGAAGGCCGATGCAGACGCCAGCGGCGCCGGCGCGCTGGCGCTCAATGCGGCGGTGAGTTCACAGGTGGGCGGCATCACGCTGTCGGGCGCCTCAGTCACCAGCAACGCGGCAGGCACCATCAATGCGACCGGGGCGGCCAGCGCCAATGCCGGCAATGTACAAATTACTGCTACCGGCGCTGTCACGCTTGGTGCGGCCGTGACGGCCACAGGCGGCACGGCGGGCGCGGGTACCGTGGGCCGCAATGCGGGTGCGGTGACGATCACCGGTGCAAGCATCAGCGCCGGTGCAATCACCGCCAGCGGCAGCGCGGGCAATGGCGCGGCACAGGCCGGCGGCACCGGCGGCGCCATCAGCCTGACATCGACCGGCGGCGTGACCGCAGGTGCGATCACCGCCTCGGGCGGTGCAGGTGGCACAGGCAACAGCGCAGGCGGGAGTGGCGGCAGCATCACGGTATCGAACAGCGGAAGCGGCAACATCGGCACAGGCGCGCTGGTTGCACAGAGTGGCAATGCAGTTGGCACAGGCGCAGGCGGTGCGGCAGGAAGTGTCAGCGTCACCAACACGGCAGCTGCGGGCAACCTCAGCACAGGCGCCATCACCACCACAGGCGGGACGATGGGCCATGGCGGCAGCGTTGTGCTCAGCGCGCTCGGCACAGCCGCCAGCGGCAACATTGCGGCATCGGGCGGCACGGCCCTCGCCACCAACAGCGGCCGCAACGCAGGCACTGTCAGCATCACAGGCGCAGGCATCAACCTCGGCGCCAGCACGATCACCGCCAACGGCAGCGCCGGCGTCGGCACCAGCCAGGCAGGCGGCAACGCCGGCAACATCACGCTGACCTCTACGGGCGGCATCACAGGCACAGGCGCCATCACCGCCTCCGGCGGCGCAGGCTCGGCCACGGCAGGCGCAGGCGGCAACGCAGCAGCCATCGCCGTGAGCAACAGCACCGCAGGCAACATCAGCGTGGGTACACTCAGCGCAAATACCGGTGCGGCCTTGCTCGCCGGCGCGGGCGGAACGGTCGGCAGCATCAGCGTGACCAACAGCGCAGCAGGCGCAGGCCTCACCACAACAGCATTGAGCGCAGCCGGCGGCACCAACGGCAACGGCGGCAGCATCACGCTTAACTCGGCAGGCGCGCTGACCACGACCACCATCACCACCGCAGGTGGTACCGCAGCGGCAGGTACTGCCGGGCGTGATGCCGGTGCACTGAACATCACGGCGGCAGGCCTGCTGGCCACCGGTGCCATCACGGCAAACGGCACTGCGGGCAACGGCGCAGGCTTTGCCGGCGGCAATGGCGCAGTGGTCAATCTCACCTCCACAGGCGGCATCACCACGGCAGCCATAGGCGCATCGGGCGCAGCCGGTGGTACGGGTAACTCGGCAGGCGGCAATGCCGGCACCATCACGCTGGCCAACAGCGCTGCCGGCAATATCCAGACAGCGGGACTGACAGCCAGCACGGGCAATGCCGTGGGCACAGGCCTGGGCGGCAACGCCGGCAGTGTGAGCGTGACCAACACGTTTGCATCAGGCAACGTCACCACAGCCGCCATCACCACCTCAGGTGGTGCCAAAGGCGCTGGCGGCAACATCACGGTGAGCGCTGCGGGTTCTGGCGCGCTCAGCACGGGCGGCGCAGCGATTAACGCCACGGGTGGCGCAGGGCTTGCCAGTGCGGGGACCAACGCCGGCAACATCACCTTGAGCGGCGGCACCGTCACCCTTGGCGCCAGCGTACTCACCGCCAATGGCGGCGCCGGCAACGGCGCAAACTTTGCCGGCGGCAACGGCGGCGCCATCAGCCTCACCAGCAGCGCAGGCGGCATGAGCGGCACGGCGGTTGGCAACATCACTGCCAACGGGGGCGCAGGCGGCACCGGCATCTCTGCAGGCGGCAATGCAGGCAGCGTCAGTTTGACCAATACCGCAGCCAGCACCGGCGCCATCAACGTCCTGCAGGCCATCAACGCACGCACCGGGGCTTCGGTCGGGACGGCTCTGGCGGGCACGACTGGCAGCATCAGCGTCACCAACAACGCAACAGGCGTGGCCACCACGGTGGGCGCATTGACCACCACAGGCCAGAACAACGGTGACGGTGGCACAGTTGCCGTCACCACAAATGGCGCCCTTACGGTTGGGGCCATCGCGAGCAGCGGCGGCACGGCCAATGCGGCCATGACGGGCCGCAATGCAGGCGCTGTCACCTTGCAGGCTACGGGCGGGCTGTTGACGGGCACGACGGTCACAGCCAGTGGCAGCAATGGCGTGACCACCGGCGACCAGGCTGGCGGCAACGGCGCAGCGATTTCAGTCACCGGCAACAGCGGCATCACGATGACTGCGCTGACAGCCAGTGGCGGAGCGGGTATCAATAATGGCGCAGGCGGCAACGCAGGCAGCATCACGGTATCGAACAGCGGAAGCGGCAACATCGGCACAGGCGCGCTGGTTGCACAGAGTGGCAATGCAGTTGGCACAGGCGCAGGCGGTGCGGCAGGAAGTGTCAGCGTCACCAACACGGCAGCTGCGGGCAACCTCAGCACAGGCGCCATCACCACCACAGGCGGGACGATGGGCCATGGCGGCAGCGTTGTGCTCAGCGCGCTCGGCACAGCCGCCAGCGGCAACATTGCGGCATCGGGCGGCACGGCCCTCGCCACCAACAGCGGCCGCAACGCAGGCACTGTCAGCATCACAGGCGCAGGCATCAACCTCGGCGCCAGCACGATCACCGCCAACGGCAGCGCCGGCGTCGGCACCAGCCAGGCAGGCGGCAACGCCGGCAACATCACGCTGACCTCTACGGGCGGCATCACAGGCACAGGCGCCATCACCGCCTCCGGCGGCGCAGGCTCGGCCACGGCAGGCGCAGGCGGCAACGCAGCAGCCATCGCCGTGAGCAACAGCACCGCAGGCAACATCAGCATCGGTGCGCTCACAGCCAGCACAGGCAATGGCCTGCTGACAGGCGCAGGCGGCGCTGCAGGCAGCATCAGCGTCGCCAACAACTTCGCAGGCGGCAACGTCACCACAGCCGCCATCACCACCACAGGCGGCAGCAAAGGCGACGGCGGCAGCATCACGGTAAGTGCCGCAGGCGCAGGCGTGCTCAGCACAGGCGGCGCAGCCATCACCTCGACAGGCGGCGCAGGCAGCACCAGCGCAGGCGCCAACGCCGGCAGCATCACCCTCACAGGCGGCACCGTCACTCTGGGCGCCAGCATCCTGACCGCCAGCGGCGGCGCCGGCAACGGTGCAGGCTTTGCAGGCGGCAACGGCGGCGCCATTAATATCACCAGCAACACCGGCGGCATGAGCGGCACGGCCGTCGGCAACATCACCGCCAACGGCGGCGCAGGCGGCACCGGCAACGCAGCAGGCGGCAACGCCGGCAGCGTTGCCCTCACCAACAGTGCAGCCAGCGCGGGCGCCATCAACGTGCTGCAGGCCATCAATGTGCGCACCGGCTCCTCGGCAGGCACCAGCCTGGCAGGCACGGCAGGCAGCATCAGCGTCACCAACAACGCAGCAGGCGTCGCCACTACGGTGGGCGCATTGACCACGCAAGGCCAGAACAACGGCAACGGCGGCACCGTCACCGCCAACACCCAGGGCGCGCTGACAGTCGGCGCAGTGCTCACCAGCGGCGGCACAGCCCTGACAGGCACAGACGGGCGCAACGCCGGCAACATCAACCTGACCAGCGCAGGCGGGCTGACCGCCACCACGCTGACCGCCAGCGGCGGCGCCGGTGTCGGCACCACCCAGGCAGGCGGCAACGCCGCCAGCATCACAGTGGCCAACAGCGGCACTGGCAACATCTCTACCGGCGCCATCACCGCCAGCACAGGCAACGCCCTGCTG
Source organism: Pseudomonadota bacterium (assembly GCA_040388905.1). Lineage (GTDB taxonomy): Bacteria > Pseudomonadota > Gammaproteobacteria > Burkholderiales > Burkholderiaceae_C > Polaromonas. The sequence goes on along the minus strand of JAZKAY010000025.1, from coordinate 32,679 downwards.
ACGGGTGCAGGCGGCACGGCAGGCAGCATCAGCCTGACCAACAGCGCAGCAGGCGCCAGCCTCACGACAGCCGCATTGAGCACCGCAGGCGGTGCCAACGGCAACGGTGGCAGCATCACGCTGGACTCGGCCGGTGCGCTGACCACCACCACCATCACGACGGCAGGCGGCACGGCAGCGGCAGGCACGGCAGGGCGCAATGCCGGCACCATCACGGCAAACGCAGCAGGTCTGCTCACCACGGGTGCGATCACCGCCACCGGCAGCGCAGGCAACGGCACCAGCCAGGCCGGCGGCAATGGCGCTGCGGTCAACCTGGCATCGACAGCAGGCAACCTGATTGCAGCGGCCATCACCACCAGCGGCGGTGCGGCCGGTGCAAGCGGCGCGGGTGCGGGTGGCAATGCGGGCAGCATCACGCTGGATGCAGGCGGCACCACCCCGACCATCACGCTGGCGGGCAACCTCAGTGCCATCGGCGGCAACCAGACCGGCGGCGCAACGTCGGGTGCGGGTAGCGACATCCGCATCAAGAAGGATGTGCTGCTCAATGCAGCGGCGGTGGCGCTTGACTCACGCGGCGGTAACGGGGGCACGACCAGCACGGGCGGCAACGTTCAGTTTGACGGCGCGATCAACAGCACGGGCGGTGTGCGAGCACTCTCCATCACGGCGGGCACGGGTGATGTGACGCTGGCGGGTACTGTGGGTGCCAGCAGTGCGCTGGGCAACCTGACCGTGGCGGCCAATGACATCAGTGTGGCGGCCATTGGCGGCGCCTCTGCTGGTGCTGCTGCGACTTCCCTGACGGCTGCTACTGCTGGCGCGGATATCGGCACCATCACCCTGGGCGGACAGGTCAGGGCCACGGGCCTCACACTGGTGAGCGGCGATGCGGTCACGCAATCGGGCGCCCTCATCGTGAGCGGCACCACGTCGATCACCGCCGGTTCAGCCAACGACATCACACTCAATAACAGCAGCAATGACTTCGGCACGCTGGCCATCGTCAGCGGCAAAAACGTGGTCGTTACCGACGCGAATGCACTCGTGCTTGGCGCGTCAACCGTTTCCGGCACCCTGGGCGTCAACACGTCCGGCGCCCTCACCCAGAGCGGCGCGGTCGTTGCCACAGGCGCGACCACACTGGCGGCTGGTACCGGCAACAACATCACGCTGAATACCGCCGGCAATAATTTCTCATCCGTCGGAATCACCAGCGGCAACAACGTCACCCTGACAGACAGCAACGCGCTGGTGCTGGATGCATCGACCGTCAGCGGTAACCTGATCGTCACCACAAGCGGTGCGCTGACACAAGGCGGCGCGCTGACAGTTGCGGGCACTACGGCCGTCACGGCAGGCGCAGCCAACGATGTCACGCTGAACAACAGCGGCAATGACTTCACCGGCTCGGTATCTGTCGCCAGCGCCAAAAACCTGTCCATCACCGACAGCAATGCCCTGACCATGGGCGCGCTTACCACCACGGGCGCCGCCAATGCAGACGGCGGCAACATCCAGATCACCTCGACCGGCGCCGTGAATGTGACCGGCGCGATCACGACCACAGGCGGAACAGCCTCGGCAGGCACCGTGGGCCGCAATGCAGGTTCGGTGACCATCAATGCCGCTGGCATCACCACGGCAGCCATTACCGCTACCGGCAGTGCAGGCAATGGCGCCAGCCAGGCCGGCGGAAACGGCGGCGCAGTCAGCCTGACATCGACAGCAGGCGTCACGACAGGTGCCATCTCGGCTTCCGGCGCGGCAGCCGGCACGGGCAATGCGGCAGGCGGCAATTCGGGCAGCATCACCATCGCCAACAGCACGACGGGCAATATCGTGACCGGCAACCTGACGGCGGGTACCGGCAACGCGATCGGCACCGGCGCGGGCGGCACAGCTGGCAGCATCAGCGTCACCAACACTGCCGCCACAGGCAACCTGACGACGGCGGCGCTGTCAACTGCAGCAGGCACCAGCGGCAACGGCGGCAACATCACGCTGGCTTCGCAGGCAGGTGTGAGCAGCACCGCCATCAGCACCAATGGCGCTGCACGCGGCACCGGCAGCACGGCAGCAGGCACCAGTGCCGGCAATATCACCATCAGCGGTGTGAACCGCTCCATCACGGGCGCCATCACCGCCAACGGCGGCGCAGGTCTGGGCACCAACCAGGCCGGCGGCAATGCAGGCGCCATCAGCATTACCGGCAACGGTACGCTGGGCACCGTTGCCATCAATACCCAGAACGGTGCCGCCACAGGCACGGGTGCAGGCGGTGCAGTGGGCAGCATCAACCTCACCGGCAGCAACCTCAGCGTCGGGGCGTTGACCACTTCAGGCGCAGCCAATGGCGCTGGCGGCGCGGTCAGCCTCACCGCAAGCGGCACGCTGGGCGCAGGCGCGATCGCGACCGGCGGTGGTGCGGCTACCGGGATAGCGGGTACCAACGCCGGCAACGTCACATTGAGCGCCGCAGGCATTACCGCTGTCGGCGCCATCACGGCCTCCGGCGGCGCGGGCGGTGCAGGGTTTGCAGGCGGCAACGGCGCAACAGTCAATATCAGCAGTACCAACGGCATTGCCATTGCAGCGGCCAACACCATCACCGCATCAGGCGGCGCAGGCGGCACAGGCAACAGCGCAGGTGGCAACGCAGGCAGCATCACGGTATCCAACAGCGGCTCAGGCAACATCAGCACAGGCGCATTGGTTGCACAGAGTGGCAATGCAGCCGGCACAGGCGCAGGCGGCGCTGCAGGAAGCGTGAGCGTCACCAACACAGCAGCAACAGGCAACCTCAGCACAGGCGCCATCACCACCACAGGCGGGACGATGGGCCATGGCGGCAGCGTTGTGCTCAGCGCGCTCGGCACAGCCGCCAGCGGCAACATTGCGGCATCGGGCGGCACGGCCCTCGCCACCAACAGCGGCCGCAACGCAGGCACTGTCAGCATCACAGGCGCAGGCATCAACCTCGGCGCCAGCACGATCACCGCCAACGGCAGCGCCGGCGTCGGCACCAGCCAGGCAGGCGGCAACGCCGGCAACATCACGCTGACCTCTACGGGCGGCATCACAGGCACAGGCGCCATCACCGCCTCCGGCGGTGCAGGCTCGGCCACCGCAGGCGCAGGCGGCAATGCAGCAGCCATCGCCATCAGCAACAGCACCGCAGGCAATATCAGCGTAGGCGCACTCAGCGCAAATACCGGTGCGGCCTTGCTCACCGGCGCGGGTGGAACTGCAGGCAGCATCAGCGTGACCAACAGCGCAGCAGGAGCCAGCCTCACGACAGCCGCATTGAGCACCGCAGGCGGTGCCAACGGCAACGGCGGTAGCATCACGCTCAACTCCGCCGGTGCGCTGACCACCACCACCATCACGACGGCAGGCGGTACTGCAGCGGCAGGTACGGCAGGGCGCAATGCCGGCAGCCTCACCGCCAGCGCAGCAGGCCTGCTCACCACCGGCGCCATCACGGCCACCGGCAGCGCAGGCAACGGCGCCAGCCAGGCCGGTGGCAATGGCGCTGCGGTCAGCCTCACGTCCACGGCAGGCAACCTGATCGCAGCAGCCATCACCACCAGCGGCGGTGCAGCCGGTGCAAGCGGCGTGGGTGCGGGCGGCAATGCGGGCAGCATCACGCTTGATGCAGGCGGCACCACCCCGACCATCACGCTGGCGGGCAATCTGACGGCTGCAGGCGGCAACCAGACCGGCGGTGCAACGTCGGGTGCGGGTAGCGACATCCGCATCAAGAAGGATGTGCTGCTCAATGCAGCGGCGGTGGCGCTTGACTCACGCGGCGGTAACGGGGGCACGACCAGCACGGGCGGCAACGTTCAGTTTGACGGCGCGATCAACAGCACGGGCGGTGTGCGAGCACTCTCCATCACGGCGGGCACGGGTGATGTGACGCTGGCGGGTACTGTGGGTGCCAGCAGTGCGCTGGGCAACCTGACCGTGGCGGCCAATGACATCAATGTGGCGGCCATTGGCGGCGCTTCTGCCGGTGCTGCTGCTACTTCCCTGACGGCTGCTACTGCTGGCGCGGATACGGGCGACATCGCGCTGAACGGTGCGATCAATGTCACGGGTCTCACGCTGGCTGCAGCTTCGTCCATTTCGGCCGCCAACATGATCAAGGCCGGCACGCTTGCGGCCACGCTCACAGGCGCAAACAGCGCGCTCAACCTGGGCGCTGCGGCCAACCAGATCACCACGCTGAATGCCATCACCACGCCCGGCGGCTTCACGTTGAACAACGGCAACAACAGCCTGACGGTGGCAGCCAATATCACGGCGACCAACAATGCGATATCCATCGACACAGGCACTGGCACCTACAACCAGTCAAATAACGTGGATGTGATCGCCGGCACCGGCCCCATCACCGTGACGGCCGACGTCGTGACTATCGGCACAACCAACACAGGCAACAACGCCTTCAGCACATCCGGCGCACTCACCCTCAAGCCCAAGACGGCAGGCCAGGCGATGTCGCTGGCAGGCGCATCTGCCTTTGACATCTCTGCGCTTGAAATGTCGCGTTTTGCCACCGGTGCGACCGGGCCTCTGGTGATTGGCGACACCGCCAGCACAGGCGTGCTGACCCTGGGCGCGGCCCTGGCCATGGGCGGCAAGACACTTGTACTCAATGCTGGCTCCATCACCGATGGCGGCGGCACGACAAGAACCATCACCGCCCAGAACCTCACCCTCAACGCCAACGGACAGATCGGCATCAGCGCCGCCGACGGCATCGACGTCATTGCCAACAACCTCAGTGTCAGCACCACGGGCAGCGCCAACGCCTTTGTGCGCAGCACAGGCGCCGTAAACCTGGGTGTGGGCAGTACGGCAGGCGCCAATGTGGGCGGCACACTGAATCTCGTTTCCACAGGCGCCGTCACCCAGACTTTGGGCACAGGCAATGTGACGGCGGGCACGCTGCAGGTCAAGACACTGAACAACGCAGGTGCGGCCATCACGCTGGCCAATGCCGGCAACAACGCGGCCACCGTCAACCTGCAATCGCGCAATGCGGCTGACTCTGCCAATGCTGCGGGTACGCTGCAATTTACCGACAGCAATGGTTTTGATGTGGCAGCCGTCGCCACCACCGGCAACGCCACACTGTCAGCGGGCGGCGCGGTCACGCAATCCGGCGCCATTCTGGCTTCAGGCCTGGCGCTGACCGGCACAGGCGGCGCCTACACCCTGGGCAACGCCGGCAATGCGGTCACCACGCTGGCTGCCAACACCGCCAGCATTGACTACAAACAGGCTGCTTCTCTTGCCGTCGGTACCGTGGGCGTGGCGGGCGTCACGACCACCGGCGCGGCAAAAATCGAAACCACAGGCGCGGCATCCAACCTGACCTTGAACAATGCCGTCACTTCGTCCGGCACGGGTGATGCCATCGTGCTCAAGGCGGCCAGCTCGAATGCGGCCGGCGTCAGTGGCGGTGGCCAGCTCATCAACAATGTCGGCGCGAATGGCATTGTGGCCAGTGCAGGCCGCTACCTGGTTTACAGCGGCGACCCGGGGGCCACCACTGAAGGCGTTGCCGGTTACAGCAAGCGCTACAACAGCGATGCCGCCTATGTGCCCGCCGGGTCGGCCAGCACCTTCCTCTACCGCATTGCCCCGACGCTGACGGCCAGCGCCAACAGCACCAGCCGGGGTTATGGTGACAGCAACCCGACGTTTACCGGCAGCTCCAGCGGTTATATCGACGGTGACACGGCGGCCAGCGTCGGCGTCGCGTTTGTCAGCGCGGCAACGGCCCGCACCGCCGTGGCGGCCGGCCCCGTGGCCATCACCGTGGCGGCCACCAACAACGAGAACTACACGCTGGCCACCACCAACGGCGCGCTCACCATCAACAAGCGCGACCTGACGGTCGGTGCCACCGGCGTTGACCGCGTGTATGACGGCACAACGGCTGCAACGGCACCGCTGACGGATAACCGGGTGGCCGGTGACAGCCTGGTCCTGGCCAGCGCGGGCGCGAGTTTTACCGACAGCGGCGTCGGTAGCGACAAGATTGTCAATGTGCGCGGCATCACGCTGGGCGGCGCAGATGCAGGCAACTACAACCTGGTCAACACCCAGGCCGTCACAAAGGCCAGCATCACCAGGCCGGGTACCGGCACCTTTGCAGATGCACGGCTCGTGCGCACCATGGCGACACCGGTGCTGGAGGCCATCAAGGCTGGTTGCGGTGTGGCTGTAGCTGGCGGTGGAAGCAGCGCGCAGAACCAGGCGTCTTCGCGGCAGGACCCCTTGTCCGGCGGCGGTGCAAGCGACGCCTCTGGCGGAACCGGCTTTAACCGGAACGGGGCGGGCAGCACATCCTGCAATTAAGAGCCAGCGGCACTTAATGCGTCATTAATAAAGCCTTAAGTGCTTAATGCTTTATTTATGACGCATTAATACTTTCCCCAAGGTGTGGACGGAGTTGCCAGCTGGCCAAAACGCGAAAACGGCGCATTTCGGGCTGTTTTTTAGGGGCGTTTTAGGCCTCCAGGCCAATAAACACGTGCGTTAGCAGCTATTGATTTAATAGCATTTGGGTCGAATCAATCCGTCAGCACGCGCGTGGTTGCGTCTTCCACGCGGCGCATCTGCCGGTCATGCCAGCGCGCCAGCAGCACCACGCCAACCATCGCACCGATCAGTGCAAAAAACATGTCCGACTGCGTGTCCCACGGGTCGCCCTGGGTGCCGAGGAACTCAACTGCGCCGCCACCGGCGGCCAGCGCCGTCCACCACTCGATGAGTTCATACACCGCGCTGATGGCCATGGCCACACAGGTCGATAAAAACGCCGCCATTGGCTTGCTGGTGAGGTAGGCGCGCCGCAGCAGGATCTCGCGCGCCAGCATGGCCGGCACCAGGCCCTGCATGAAGTGGCCGATCTTGTCGTAAGGGTTGCGGCCCAGGTGCATGAGGTCCTGGAGCCAGAAACCGAAGGGTACCCGTGCATAGGTCCAGGCACCGCCGAAGATCAGGACCAGCGCGTGCACGGCAATCAGCACATAGAGCAGCGTGGTCAGCGGAAAACGCCTGCGAGTGAAAAACAGGATGGGCAGGGCAATGACGGCGGGCGCCACTTCCAGCACCCAGGTGCCGCGTTCATAAGGCGCGATGCCCGACCAGACCAGTGCGGCCACAACGATGAGGCCCAGCACAGCCAGCAGGCGCGAGTCAGCCATGCGCGGCGATCACGGGTTCGCATCGCACCTCGGTTTTCACCGAATTGGCGATGAAACATTCCTCGTGCGCTTCATGGTGCAGGGCTTCAATCTCGTCGCGCGTCGGCAACGTCACGCCACAAAACACGACCTCAGGGCGCAGCGTCACCACCGTCATCGCCATTTTGCCTTCAGCATTTTTGGCCATCACGCCGCTGGCCTTGTCGGTGTAGCTGTCGACACAGAACTTGCGTTTGCCGGCCAGCGACAGAAACCACAGCATGTGGCAGCTCGACAGCGAGGCGACAAAGGCTTCTTCAGGGTCTACAGCCGCTGCAACCGACCACGGCAGCGGCACAACCTGGGGTGATGACGACCCGGGCACGTCAACCCCACCATCAAAACGGAGCAGGTGGCGGCGGCTGTAGCGGCCTGATGAAAAGTCGGCGTCGCCGCGCGCCCAGAGAACTTCAGCGGTGTAAATTGACATACGGAAGAAAAGGAAGGATCACCGGAAAAACCGCAGCAGCGCGTCAGCTGTGGCCTGCGGCTGCTCTTCGGGGATGAAATGGCCGGACGGCATCGCGTGACCAAGCACCACGCCGCTGCATTGCGCCTGCCACAGCGCCATCGGGTCGAACAGGCGATTGACCACGCCGCGCTCGCCCCACAGCACCAGCATGTCGCAGCGCAGCTTCTCGCCACGCGCGCGGCTTTCGCGGTCATGGTCGAGGTCTATGCTGGCGGCTGCACGGTAGTCCTCGCAGGCTGCGTGCAATGCTTCGGGGTTGCAGAAGCAACGCTCGTATTCGCTCAGGGCCTCGGCCTCGATGTAGCCCAGGCCCTCGCTGCCCCAGCCGCCCAGCTTGGCGTGCAGGTAGGCCTTTGCGGTTTCGGGGTGGTTGGCCCCCATCATGATCTCGGGCAGCGGCGAAGGCTGCAGCATGTGAAACCAGTGGTAGTAGGCGCGCGCAAACTGCATGTAGGGCGCGGTCATGCTGGTGCCGTCATACATGTCGAGCGTGGGTGCAATGTCCAGCACGCAGAGCTTCTGCACCCGCGCCGGGTGGTCAAGTGCCAGCCGGTGCGCCACACGGCCGCCGCGGTCATGGCCGCACAAAAAGAAGGTGTTCACGCCCAGCGCGTCCATCAGCGCCGTCATGTCGTGCGCCATGTTGCGTTTGCTGTAGTTGCTGTGGTCGGGCAGGCCGGCGGTTTTCGATGAATCGCCATAACCGCGCAGGTCCGGCATCACCAGAAAGAAGTGCGGCGCCAGCAGTTTGGCCACGCGGTGCCACATCACATGCGACTCAGGAAAGCCGTGCAAGAGCAGCAGCGCAGGTTTGCGGATGTCGCCGGGAATGACTTTTGAAAAACGCGCAGCAATCGATGCGCCGTTGACCTCAAAGCTGCGCGTCTCGAACCCTTCAAACCAGCTCATGTCGGCACTCCTTTGCGTCGGTCGGTTGACTGGTCAGGCGGGGCGTGAGGCCAGGTATCTTTTCAGGTTGCCAGCGGCCGTCGCCTTGACCTTGTTGTGCAGGTAGGGCGTCCAGCCCAGCAGCAGGCCGGGTGTGCCCAGTGCCTGGCGCGACCAGGTCCAGAAATCAAAGCTGTCGCGGTGCCGGGTGATGAGGCCCTGTTCGTTGAAGGTGAACACACCGTCAATCACGTTATGCACCATGCGGCCGGTAGCGCTGAAGCGGTAGTCGGCTTCCCAGTGTGCCTTGCCGCTGGTGGCGTCGGCTTCAATGCCGCTGAATGTCAGCTTCCATACATCAGCGCCTTTGGCCCTGGTGGCGTCGGCCAGCATGCGCCACATGCCGGTCACCTCGCGGTGCCCGCTCAGTGAAAAGACGGCATCTTCAAACACCGCATCCGGCGCGTAGCAGGCCGCCATGGTGTCGGCATCCAGGCGCGCGAAGGCGGTGTAGAAATTATTCAGTGTGGTCGCGTTGGCGTGCATGCTGGTGTCTCCCTGGGGCCGAAACCCACACTCTACACCGGCCCACCTCTTTTACAGGGCTTTTGCCATGGCCACACCCAGGAAGTCATAGACCGCGCGAATCCTGGCACTGGTACGGATTTCGCGATGCACCGTCAGCCAGATCGGCAGGGGCGGGATCTTGAGCATGGGCAGCACGGCCACCACGTCCCTGTCTGCTGCCGCCACATAGCCGGCCACAAAACCAATACCCAGGCCAGCGCGCACCGCCTGCCAGTAGGCAATCATGTCGTCGCAGCGAAAGGCAAACGATTCCTTCGTCACCTTCTGGCCGAAGGCAGCAAAGCCCCTGATGATGGCGTCGTCACGGTCACCACCTATGAGCTCGTGGTTGACAAGGTCGAGCGGCGTCCTGGGCGCGCCACGTCTGCGCAGGTAGTCACGGTGGGCGAAGGGGCCCACCGGTATGCTGCCTACGCGCTTGACCACCAGGCTGGACTGCTTTGGCTGCACCATGCGCAGCGCAATGTCGGCCTCGCGCCGCAGCAGGTTGCTGACCTCATTGGTCGACACCAGTTCAACCTGTACATCAGGCAGCGCCTGCCGCATCTGCGCAAGGATGGGCGGCAGTAAATAGCAGGCGACTGGTGTGCTGGCCGAGATGCGCACTGTGCCCGATATGGCGCTTTCGCCGCCGGATGCGCTGCGCGCAAACTGGTGGGCACCGCTTTCCATGGCGCGTGCGGATGCGGCGAGCTGCAAGGCGACTGGTGTGGGCAACAGGCCGCGGCCTGTGCGCTCGAACAGTACAACGCCGAGCTGTGACTCCAATTCCTCAATGTGCCGACCTATTGTGGGCTGCGTCGCCTTTAGCGTGCGCGAGGCGCCCAGCAGGCTGCCGCTGTCGAGCACGGCGATGAAGGACGGCACCAGCCGCCAATCGAAGGAATTATTCATTTATGCATATCTGGTGTTGGGAGTTAGTGGATTGTCAAACATGGCGCGGTTTTTGACAATTGACACATCAACCCACCCAGGAGCCATTCATGTCGCACAGTCCCTCGCCTTCAAGTGTTCTCATCCTCGGCGCACGCGGCCGCTTCGGCAGTGCAGCCGTCCATGCCTTTGCGCAGGCCGGCTGGCAGGTGCATGCGCAGATGCGTCCTGGCGCAACGCCGCCGCCCGCCGCGCCCGGTGTGCAGTGGCTGCTGGCCGATCCGGACGATACGGCCGCGCTTGCTGCCGCGGCAAAAGGTGCGGCCGTGGTTGTGCAGGGCCTGAGCCCGCTCTATACACACAAGGTCTGGCGCACTGAAGTGCCGCGCCTGACGAACGCCGCCATCGCCATCACGCGTGAACTGCGCACTACCCTGATGCTGCCCGCCAGCGTCTACAACTTCGGCGAAGGCATGCCAGCGCGCCTGCTGGAAGACACGCCGCAGAACGCCACCACCTTCATGGGCCGCATGCGCATCGCCAGCGAAGCGCTGGTGCGGGAGGCAACGCTTGATGGCGGAATGAAGGCCGTGGTGATTCGCGGCGGCAATTTTTTCGGCAGCGGCAGTGGTTCGTGGCTGGACCTGGTAATGGCCAAAGACATACAGAAGGGCCGCCTCAGCTACCCCGGCGCTGCCAATGTGCCGGTGTCATGGGCTTACCTGCCCGACATGGCGCGTAGTTTTGTGGATGTGGCGAACCGCCGCGAGGCCCTGCCTGGGTTTGAGGCGCTGCACTTTGCCGGCCACACACTCACGCAGCAGGACTGGGTCGACGCCCTCGATGAAATCGCCTGGGAGCGCGGCTGGCTGCCCGAGTCAGGACGGCTGCAGGTGAAGGCAATGTCGTGGCCGCTGCTGCGCGCGCTGGGCCTGTTCATGCCGACGCTGGCAGCCATCTGCGAGATGCGTTACCTGTGGCGCGTGCCGCATGGGCTGGTCAACCGGCGCATGGCCGCGCTTGCCGGTCCAGAGGCGCACACACCGTTTGAGAAGGCCTTGCGCACGTCTCTTGATGAACTGGGCATGGTGCAGGGCCGCGCGTCGCGGCCTGCAGCGGACCTGGCCCGCGCCTGAACGGTCTAGCCCAGCAGTGCGATCAGCCGATCCAGCGCATGTCGCACTGTTTGAGCGCGCACCGCTGCGCGGTCACCCGCAAACAGCATGCACTGCGCGCTGGTCTGTCCGCCCACCGACCAGGCAAACCAGACGGTGCCGACCGGCCTGCTGCGGCTGCCGCCTGTGGGGCCGGCCACGCCGGTCACGGCCACGGCGACCTGCGCTTTCGAGCGTGCGATTGCGCCCTCCACCATGGCGCGGGCGGTTTCTTCACTGACCGCACCGTGTTTATTGATCACACCGGCATCGACGCCCAGCAGTTCAATTTTGGCGTCGTTGGAATAGGTCACAAAGCCGCGCTCAAACCAGGCGCTTGAACCCGCGAGGTCGGTGCAGGCTGCAGAGATCAGGCCGCCAGTGCAGCTTTCCGCCGTGGCGACAAAAAGCTTTTTCTGCAGAAGCAGGTCGGCAAGTTGCGTGACCTGTGAGGCAACTGAATCGGTGGCTTGTGTCATGGCGCTGTTTATTCTTTAAATGAAGTTCCACAAGGCGATCACCAGCAGCGTGCAGAAAGCCGCTACAAGATCGTCAAACAGGATGCCGAAGCCGCCCCGCGCGCCCGTGCTCTTGAAGGCCCTGTCAGCCCAGGCCACCGGGCCGGGTTTGACCGCATCAAAAAAGCGGAACAGCACAAAGGCCGCGAGCTGCGCAGAAAAGCCCGCCGGCATCACCAGCCAGAGAATCAGCCAGAAGGCGACGACCTCGTCCCAGACAATGCTGCCCGGGTCGGCCACCCGCATGTTGGTCGCCGCCACCGTGCAGGCCCACCAGCCGATGGCAAGAGAGGCGGCAATCAGCCAGCCCATCCCTGCGGGCGAGAGCCAGTTTTGCAGTACGAGGTATGCCAGCCAGGCCCAGAGCGTGCCGGCGGTGCCGGGCGCAACCGGGCTCAGGCCAGAGCCAAAGCCGAGGGCGATGAAGTGGGCGGGGTGGGAGAGCAGGAATTTCGAGTCCGGCTTGCGGGGCGGCAGTTCGGCGGCTTTGGCTTGATCTGCCAGGACACCCTGCGGCGTGCCAGAAGCCGTGTCGTGGAGAGTGTCGACAAGTGGGGTGGGGTCGTTCATGGGTAGGGAGGCCGATTTTGTCATTATTAAAATTTAATGTACACGGCAAAAAATTGACATTTGCATTAAATTTTTGCCGTATACGTTAAAAATTGATTTCTGAGTGACTGGAAAGGCTGACCGGGGCTTAAAAGACATCAAAAATGCCTATTTTAGGCGTCAAATCGGCCTCCAGGCCAATAAATACGTACGTTAGCAGCTATCAAAAACAGAGCAATTTCGCTCTGTCGCGGCGCTAGTCGCTGTTCTTGAGCTTCAGCGCCGCCTCATACAAGTCGTTGCGCGGCGCGCCGGTGATGTCGGCGGCCAGCTTGACGGCAGTTTTCAGCGGCAGTTGCGCCAGCAGCAGCCCCAGCACGCGCTGGCCATCGTCCTGCGGCAGGGCCTGGGGCGCGGGGTGCAGCACCAGCGCAAACTCGCCGCGGGTGCGTTGCGGGCTGCCGGCCAGCCAGGCAGCGAACTGGTCTGCAGCCACGGTGGCGATTTCTTCAAACTGCTTGGTGAGCTCGCGCCCCACAGTCAGCAGCCGCGCGCCCAGCGGCGCCATGGCCTGAGCAAGCGCTTCTATGCGGTGCGGCGCTTCAAGAATGACCACGGCGCGCGCCTCGGATTGCAGCTGCACGACGGCCTGGTCGCGCTCACCGGCCTTGCTGGGCAAAAAGCCGGCAAACACAAAACCCGAGCCGCCTGCCATGCCGGCCGCGCTGAGCGCCGTCGTTACGCTGCTCGCGCCGGGCAGCGGCATGACGCCCAGGCCTGCTGCGCGGACGGCCGCCACCAGACGTGCGCCGGGGTCGCTGACGGCAGGCGTGCCTGCATCGCTGACATAGGCCACACGTTCGCCGCGCTGCAGGCGCTCGATGATGCCGACGGCGGCTTCAGACTCGTTGTGTTCGTGCACGGCCAGCAGGGTTTTTTCAATGCCGAACTGGCGCAGCAGGCCCTGTGTGTGGCGCGTGTCTTCACAGGCAATGACACTGGCCAGCTGCAGCACATGCAGGGCGCGCAGGCTGATGTCGGCCAGGTTGCCGATAGGCGTTGCCACCACATACAGCATGCCTTCCGGATAATGCTGCATGCCCGCAGCGGCTTTAGCTGCGCCCAGGGCCAGGTCGAAAGAGGGGTTCAATGTTTTTTTCCAGAAAGCGGGTAGCCGGCACTTCGGGGCCTGCTACGGGTCAGTCAGGCCAGATTACCACCAAGCGCCTCGGTGACGAAGCCGAGGCTGCCGCGCTGGCGTATCTGGTGAAGGCAGGCCTCAAGCTGGTGGAGCGCAATTATCGGACACCGGGCCGTGGCGGCGGCGAGATAGACCTCATCATGCGCGACGCCGACGGCACGCTGGTGTTTGTCGAGGTCAGGCGGCGCGCCGGTGCCTCGCACGGGGGTGCGGCCGCCAGCATAGGCAGCGTCAAGCGCCAGCGCATCATCTTTGCCGCGCGCAGCTACCTCACCCGTTTTGCCAGCCCGCCACCCTGCCGTTTTGACGTGGTGCTGGTGGAGGGGAGCGCCATCGAATGGTTGCGGGCGGCGTTTGATGCGTCGTGAATTGGCGTTGCGGGATGCGCTTTTCTTGTAACCAGACGTCATGCCCGCACATAGGTGGGGCCATCTTCAACAGCTATCATTGCCGCATGCTCGAACAACGTATTGAACAGCACTTCATCGACAGTGCCGACCTGAAATACCAGGCGGCCCAGGTTTTGTCCAAACCCATCGTGGCGGCTGTGCAGGCCATACTGGCCAGCGTCACCAGCGGCGGCAAGGTGCTGGCCTGCGGCAATGGCGGCTCAGCTGCCGATGCACAGCATTTCGCTGCAGAATTTGTAGGCCGCTACGAACGCGAGCGGCCCGAGCTGGCCGCGATTGCGCTGACGGTGGACACCTCCATCATCACGGCGATTGCCAACGACTACAACTTCGACGCCATCTTTTCAAAGCAGGTGCGCGCACTGGGCGGCGCCGGCGATGTGCTGCTCGCGCTGAGTACCAGCGGCAACTCTGCCAACGTACTGGCTGCCATTGAAGCTGCCCACGAACGTGAGATGACCGTGGTGGCACTGACTGGCCGCAGCGGCGGAAAAATCGCCGGCGTGCTGCGCGAAACCGACGTGCACATCTGCGTGCCGCATGAGCGTACGGCCCGCATCCAGGAGGTTCATCTTCTGGTGCTGCACTGCATTTGCGACGGCGTGGACGCGCAGCTGCTGGGCGACCCGGACTCTTCGGCCTGACCATCGATACATCAACATCAAACAGGGGATACATATGAAAAAACTGGTTCTGGCGACTGCGGCTGCGGCCCTGCTCACAGGTGCACTGACAGCCTGCGTACCACTGGTCATAGGCGGTGCTGCTGCGGGTGGCTCGCTGGTCGCAACCGACCGCCGTACCTCAGGCGCGCAGCTTGAAGATGAAGGCATTGAGCTGCGCGCATCCAGCCGCCTGCGCACTGCGCTGGGCGAACGCGCCCATGTGAACTTGACCAGCTACAACCGCCAGGTGTTGCTGACCGGCGAAGTTCCTACCGCGCAGGACAAACAGCTGGTCGAGCAAATCGTCTCGCGCGTAGAGAACGTGTCGTCCGTGGTCAACGAACTGGCCGTGATGGGCAACACATCGCTGACGAATCGCTCGTCCGACGTGCTGGTCACCGGCCGCGTCAAGGCCGCGCTGATTGATGCGCCAGACTTGTTCGCCAATTCGTTCAAGGTCGTGACCGAGCGCGGCACCACCTACCTGATGGGCCGCGTCACCCAGCGCGAAGCAGACCGTGGTACAGCCGTGGTCCGCTCAACGCCAGGCGTGCAGAAGGTCATACGCATTTTCGACATCATCAGCGAAGAAGAGCTGGCGCGCCTGCTGCCAACACCTTCAAAACCCGCGCCAGCCGGCACCAAGCCACAGTCGAACTAAGTCGCAGCGTTTCTCGGGCTGCGGCCTGCAAGGCCTCGGGAGCTAAACGCAGTAAGCGAAAGTGAGCGCTTTATTTGAGTCTTTTGATCAGGCTCGACGTATCCCAGCGCTGTCCGCCCATGGCCTGCACATCTGCATAGAACTGGTCCACCAGCGCCGTCACCGGCAGGCGCGCACCGTTGCGTTTGGCTTCGTCGAGCACCAGCCCCAGGTCCTTGCGCATCCAGTCCACCGCAAAACCAAAATCGAACTTGCCCTCAACCATGGTCTTGCCGCGGTTGTCGAGCTGCCAGCTTTGCGCAGCGCCCTTGCCGATCACGTCCAGCACCTGGTTGACATCCAGCCCGGCTTTCTGGCCGAAAGCTACGGCCTCGCTCAGGCCCTGCACAAGGCCGGCAATGCAGATCTGGTTGACCATCTTGGTCAACTGGCCGGCGCCGCTCTCGCCCATGAGGGTGAAGGCTTTTGAAAACGCCATGCCTGCCGGTTTGACTGCATCAAAGGCGGCTGCATCGCCGCCACACATCACGGTCAGCGCGCCGTTTTGCGCCCCGGCCTGTCCGCCAGACACGGGTGCGTCCACAAACTGCAGACCAGCCTTTTTGGCCGCGGCATAAAGCTCGCGTGCCACATCGGCCGAGGCAGTTGTGTGGTCCACAAAAATGGCGCCCGGCTTCATGCCGGCCAGCGCACCGTCGGCACCCAGCACCACGCTGCGCAGGTCATCGTCATTGCCGACGCAACAGAAAACGATGTCGGCACCGGCCACCGCAGCTTTGGGCGTGAGGCCGTGGGTGGAACCCTTGAACTCTTCACAGAATGCGGCGGACTTTGCGGCCGTACGGTTGTAGACACTGACCGTGTGGCCGGCGAGTGAGAGATGGCCGGCCATCGAGTAACCCATCACACCGAGGCCGAGGAAGGCTACTTTGCGAACGGGGCTGGGTTCGTAGGTTTTTGCGTTGGTGCTGGGCATGGGGTGTGGTCCTGTTCTCTGGATGAATGCGGATTTCTCAATGGAAAACGGGCAGCTTCCGCCGCCCGCTGCAGTAAACGCCGTGATCCTCAGACGATGGCGAAACCTTCGGTGCCGGCGGCCAGGTCAAGCGACTTGGCGCGCTGCGAGTTGAGCTTGATCTGCAGGCGCAGGTCGTTGACCGAGTCAGCGTTGCGCAGGGCGTCTTCGTAGGTGATCATGTTGGTTTCAAACGCGTCGAACAGCGCCTGGTCGAATGTCTGCATGCCCAGGTTGCGGCTTTTCTTCATGATCTCCTTGATCTCCGAGACCTCGCCCTTGAAGATCAGGTCCGAAATCAGCGGCGTGTTGAGCATGACCTCGACCATGGCTGCGCGGCCCTTGCCGTCCTGCTTGGGCACCAGGCGCTGCGAGATCATGGCCTTGAGGTTGAGCGACAGGTCCATCAGCAGCTGGGTGCGGCGCTCTTCGGGGAAGAAGTTGATGACGCGGTCCAGGGCCTGGTTGGCGCTGTTGGCGTGCAGCGTGCACAGGCACAGGTGGCCGGTTTCGGCAAAAGCGATGGCGTGCTCCATGGTCTCACGGTCACGCACCTCACCCATCAAAATGACATCGGGCGCCTGGCGCAATGTGTTTTTCAGGGCTGCTTCCCAGCTGTCGGTGTCCAGTCCCACTTCGCGCTGCGTGACGACGCAGTTTTTATGCATGTGGACAAACTCGACCGGGTCTTCAATCGTGATGATGTGGCCGTAAGACTGCTCGTTACGCCAGTCGACCATGGCGGCCAGGGTGGTGGATTTGCCGGAGCCCGTCGCGCCCACCAGGATGGTCAGGCCACGTTTGGCCATGACCACTTCCTTGAGCACCTGCGGCACGCCGAGGCCGTCAATCGTCGGCAGGGTGGCAGGAATGACCCGCATCACCATGCCAACCTTGCCCTGCTGGATAAAGGCGTTGACACGGAAGCGCCCCACGCCCGGCGGCGAGATGGCGAAGTTGCATTCCTTGGTGCGTTCAAACTCCGAGGCCTGCTTGTCGTTCATGATGGCCCGTGCCAATGCCATCGTGTGGCCGGCATTGAGCGGCTGGGGCGACACCTTGGTGACCTTGCCATCAACCTTCATGGCAGGCGGAAAGTCGCCCGTGATGAACAAATCGCTGCCATTACGGCTGATCATCAGCTTCAGGAGGTCGTTAATGAATTTACTGGCCTGGTCGCGTTCCATTTGCGACTCCTTTCAAACAATGGCAATGCCTGACGCAAAAAGAATGGAAAGCAATTTCCCGACGGGCCGCCTCTGGGGAAATTAGCCCCCTTGGGAGGCAGCGCATTACACGCAGTGAAAAGCGTGGGGGCAGCATGACTACCCGGGGAAGTTTTCGGGGATCTTTGCCTTGCCGCGTGCTTCTGAAGCCGAGATGATGTTGCGCTTCACAAGGTCGGTCAGGTTCTGGTCCAGGGTCTGCATGCCGACGCTGTTGCCGGTCTGGATCGACGAATACATCTGCGCCACCTTGGCCTCGCGGATCAGGTTTCGGATGGCGCCTGTGCCCAGCATGATTTCATGCGCTGCTACCCGGCCCGCGCCGTCCTTGGTTTTGCAGAGCGTCTGCGAGATCACGGCCTGCAGTGACTCTGAAAGCATGGCGCGGATCATTTCCTTTTCTTCCGCAGGAAAGACGTCAATGATCCGGTCAACTGTCTTGGCGGCGCTTGAGGTGTGCAGCGTGCCGAAGACCAGGTGGCCGGTTTCAGCGGCCGACATGGCCAGGCGAATGGTTTCGAGGTCACGCATTTCGCCGACCAGGATGGCGTCCGGGTCTTCGCGCAGGGCGGACTTCAGCGCGGCGTTGAAGCTCAGCGTGTGCGGGCCGACTTCACGCTGGTTGATCAGGCATTTTTTTGATTCATGAACAAACTCGATGGGGTCTTCCACCGTCAGGATGTGGCCGTATTCGGTTTCGTTCAAAAAGTTGACCATGGCCGCCAGCGTGGTGGACTTGCCGGAACCGGTCGGGCCGGTGACCAGCACCATGCCACGGGGCTTGAGCGCAAGCTCGCCAAAAATTTTCGGGGCGTTGAGCTGCTCCAGGGTCAGGATCTTGGAGGGAATGGTCCGCAGTACGGCACCGGCGCCACGGTTGTGGTTGAAGGCATTGACGCGAAAGCGCGCCAGGCCGTCAATCTCGAATGAGAAGTCGACCTCCAGGAATTCTTCGTAATTCTTGCGCTGGGTGTCGTTCATGATGTCGTACACCATGGAGTGGACCTGTTTATGGTCCAGCGGGTCGACATTGATGCGGCGGACGTCACCGTGCACGCGGATCATCGGGGGCAGGCCTGCAGAAAGGTGCAGGTCAGAGGCCTTGTTCTTGACGCTGAAGGCCAGAAGCTGGGTAATGTCCATCCCGGGAAGTCCTTAAAAACAGTGCTGAAACCGGATGCCGCGTGAAGGGCAGGCTTCACAGGAGTTTACAGTCGGATTATGACCATGATTGTGCGCAACCTCCAGCAGGTCCGCGACCGGATTACCACGGCCTGCATGGCCGCAGGCCGTCTGCCGGACGGCGTTCGGTTGCTGGCGGTGTCCAAAACCTTTGGCGCCGCTGCCGTCGCTGAAGCGGCCAGCGATGGCCAGCAGGCGTTTGGGGAAAACTACATTGCTGAAGGCGTCGAAAAAATCCAGGACCTGCGTGAGCTGCAAGCCTCGCGTCAGGGGGTGCCTGTGGGTGCGCTGGAGTGGCACTGCATAGGCCCGATACAAAGCAACAAGACCCGGCTGGTCGCTGAACACTTTGACTGGGTGCAGTCGGTCGACCGGCTGAAAATTGCGCAGCGCCTGAGCGAGCAGCGCCCCGCCGGACTGCCGCCCTTACAAATCTGCATACAGGTCAATACCGACGGCGGCAGCAACAAGTCGGGGGTGATGCCAGAAGAGGCGCATGCGCTGGCCCGTGACGTTGCCCAACTGCAGGGGCTCACCCTGCGCGGCATCATGTCCATTCCCGAGCCTGCCAATGACTTCATGAGCGCGTGCGCGCTTCATGCCCGCGCCAAAGCATTGTTTGACGAGATCAACGCAAGGGGTGACCTGCCTGCGCCGCTGGATACCCTGTCGATGGGCATGACGGGTGACCTTGAAGCCGCGATTCACTCGGGCAGCACCATGGTGCGCGTCGGAACCGCGATCTTCGGGGGGCGTTAGCCCCCAAGGGTTTCAGGCACCAGCATCTTTCCTGGATCGATAACGCAGCGATGTCCGTGCAAGTCAAGCCGTGGAACCGGCTTTGCCGGGCCACAGGCGGGCGGCCCCCTCGGGGGGCAGGGCGCTACACGAAGTGAGCAACCGTGGGGGCTTTATTTAGGCATCACCATCGGTTTGATGGCGCCGCAGTCGGCCGCCAGCCATTTGGCGCTGGTGTCTATCGTGGTGGTTTTGGGGGCACCCTGTGCGGTGCTGTTGACCTTCATCTTCATGGTGTAGGCGGTATCGCCTGCGAAGGTGAACTGCCCCTCGCCTTTGGATGGCGGGTTGGTGCAGGTGAAATTGATCTTCATGCCAGTGCGGCTCTTTTCCGAGGTCGTGGTGATGCAACTGCCCTGCTGCTGAACCGGAAGCTGGTTGCGTTCAGCCATCTCTTTGGTGATGCACATCTTCAGCACCATGCCGTTGGCGTTCGCGCCACCCATGCCCACGCCCTGTTTTGCCAGCATGTCCTCCATGGCCTTGCGTTGTGCAGGCGGCAAGGCTGCCATCTGCTGCTGCATGCGCGCCATGGCCTGTTCGTTTTCAGGGCTGCCGCCTATCTTGTTGGTGGCCTCCCACAGGCCGGGCTTCATGGTTTGCGCGCTGGCCGACAGGCCGAGGGTGGCGATCACCGCCGCTGCTGCGCTCTGGCAAAAAATGCGCGTGTTCATGGTAACTCCTCATCGGTGTGAATACTGGGGTGAATTATTGACCGTGGTGGCAGCCGGCGCAATTCAGGGGTTGCTTCGGCATGGTGCACCCGCAAGTGCCATGATGGCGGGCGCGCTTACGCGGACAGTGCGTGCATGAACACTTCAAGCTCATCAATGGGCAATGCCGGACAGAAGAGGTGACCCTGGTAATTCTCGCAGCCAAACCACTCCAGCCAGGCGCGCTGCGCCTCCGTCTCCACGCCTTCAGCCACCACGTTAAGCCCGAGGCTTTGAGCCAGTCCGATGATGGTGCGGGCAATGGCTGCATCGTTGGGATCGGTGAGCACGTCCTTGACAAAGGTACGGTCAATTTTCAGCTGGTCCAGCGGCAGGTACTTGAGATAGGACAGGGCTGAATAGCCCATGCCGAAGTCATCAATCGACAAAGTCAGGCCCGCCTTCTTGAGGTCAACCATTTTGGCCACCGTGACCCCCACATCGCTCGCCAGCAGGCTTTCCGTCAGCTCCAGCTTCAGCCGGCTCGCCTGAATACCGGTGTGGCTGATCAGGGTCATGACCTCATCGACAAAATCCGGGTGGCGAAACTGGCGGGCGCTGACGTTGACAGCAATGCTCAGTTCTGCGGTGGCCGGTGACAGGGCCCAGCGCGCCAGTTGTGCGCAGGCGGTCTCCAGGACCCATTTGCCCAGCGGCATGATTAATCCACTTTCCTCTGCCTGCGGGATGAAGGCATCCGGAAACACGAGGCCGCGCCTGGGGTGTTTCCAGCGGACCAGAGCCTCCACGCCGAACATGCCCTTGTGGCCCACCTGCGGCTGGTAGTGCAGCACAAAATCCTTGTTCCGCAGGCTTTGCCTGAGTTCGGCGCCAAGCGTGGCGTTTGCCGTGGCGGCCGCCTGCATTTCCGGATCAAAGAAACACAGGCCGTTGCGACCGGCAGCCTTGGCCTGATACATCGCGAGGTCGGCCTGCTTGAGCAGGTCGCCAATGCTTTGTTCGTGTTTGCTGAAGAGCGTGATGCCAATGCTGCAGGTGCTGTGGTGCTGGTGGCCTGCCAGTTCATACGGCTCGCTCAGCGCTGCAAGAATCAGTTCGCCGACGCTGCGGGTTTGCGCCACCGCTGCGGCCATGCTGTCGCCAAGATCCTCCAGCATCACCACAAACTCATCACCCCCGAGCCGCGCCACGGTATCTCCGGGGCGTGAGCATGCGGCCAGCCGCAAGCCCGCCTGGACCAGCAGCAGGTCACCCCTGGAGTGCCCCATGGTGTCGTTCAAAACCTTGAAATTGTCGAGGTCAATGAACATCAGGGCACCAACGGTGTTGCTGTCTTCACACTGGGACAGGGTTTTCTTCAGGCGGTCCATGAGCAGCTGGCGGTTGGGCAGCTGCGTCAGCGCGTCAAAAAAAGCCAGGTGCTCGATCTTGTCTTCTGCGGCCTTGCGTTCGGTGATGTCCCGCGCAATCGACACCCAGTGCGTCAGGCCGCGATTGAAATAATCGACGGGTGCAATTTCAAGCTCCATCCAGAACGGTTCGCCGTTCTTGCGGTAGTTGATGAGTTCCGCGCGCACCGGTTGTGAATATTTCAGTGCAGTACGTATGCGGTTCAGTTGCACACGCTGCGTCGCCGGACCCTGCAGCATGCGCGGCGTTCTGCCCAGCGCTTCTTCGCGGCTGTAGCCGGTATGGCGCTCAAAGGCGTCATTGACAAACACGATGCGGGGGCCTGGTTCACTGACGGGTCCGGCCTCGGTAATGAGGACGATGTCATTCAGGCGCGAGATGCTGGTTTCCAGTAGCAGCAGCTGTTCCTGTGAGCGGCGCGAGCTGGTGACATCGCGAAAATACACCGCCACACCATCTTCAAATGCGTAGGCGCGAAGCTCCAGCCATTTGCCTATTGGCTCGCAATAGTGTTCGAACTCCCTGCCCGAGCCCTCGGCCACCATTGCATCGAACTCCTGCCTGAGCAGGCCGGTGTCATGCGCATCCAGCTCGTTCCACAGCGTCCGGCCCAGCAATTCATCGCTTTGCCGTTTAAACAGGTTTTCGCTTTCGCGGTTCACATAGGTGAACCGGCCCTGTCTATCAACAGTGACAAAAGCCTCCCGTATGCTCGCCAGCGTTGTGCTCAGCCGCATGGTGATGCCCATGGCCTCGTTTTGTACGCGTTTTTTTCCGCTTATATCCTGCAACACCCCGTGCATGCCGACGATGCCGCCTGCATCATCGCGCAGGGCCTCGCCTGTTGCACGTACCCACATGCGCTTGCCGGCAGCGATGTCCAGTTGAAGCTCTTCGTCGAAAGACCGGCCTGTGGTCATGCAGCTGTCCATGCTGGCGGCCATCAGCGCGCGCGAATCCTCCGCGAAAAAACCGAGCATGGCGTACAGGGTCACATTGCCGCGCGCCCCGCTGTCTCCGGCGGTGGCGATGCCGAGCAAATTGACGAGGGCCTCACTGATGGTCACCTTTGCGTCGCCAGCATTCATGACCCAAACACCCGCGTTGTTGGTGCGCTCGATGAGGTTTAACAGTGCGGGATGGAATGGCTCTTTGACCGGACGAGTTGCCATATTGCGAAAAATACTGCGGGGTAATGGTGACTGCTGCCACTGCCTTGGGCGGCTGTGGTCGAGGAGCGGCATCAAGCTTAAACGGCCTGACTCGTATGAATACGTATCTTCGGTGGTGTCCTACAAGTCTCGGGGCACTTCGCCGCATTCACCTTCCCCAGCTTGTATAGCCAAATATCTTCACAAACGGCATAGACCCGCATAACAGCCAAGCGGGCGTTTAGCTGTTGACCTATCTGACCTGAATATCTGCGAGGATGCATGAATCAACTCCTTGAAACTCTCGAGCAATGCGATGACATAGACGCGCTCGATCCCGTCTTGCGCTCTCTGTGCGCTCGTTTTGGCTCAATTGCACGTCTTGACATCTTGCCGGCCAGTCATCTCGGAAAACATCAGGCGCTTTGTTTTTTGCGTATGGATACACCTGAGCAAGAAGAAAAAATTGTTCGCGAGCTCGGCGTCGGGCGTTTCGGCGGCGACCTGATCCTCGTTGTTGACCTCTGTCAACGTGAGGCTGCCAATGCTGACAAGATGTTCGCGCCCGGTTCCACGTCACGCTGGAGCAACATGCCCCGGTGTAGCGCGATGTAGTACATCGCCCGGCCAGACCCTGCGGACGCAGGGCTGGCCATGACTTCCATCAATACCTGACGCTTTCACTGCCACTGCGGTGTGGCTCTCCATTTCCGAAAATTTAATGAACAACATACTTCTTGTTTCCGGCACGCGCCCGGAAATCATCAAACTGGCCCCTGTCTATCACACGCTCAAAGCGGCTGGCTGGGCCAGCGTCCAGTGGCTTCACACCGGCCAGCACGACGACATGGCCACCCAGATCCTCGACTGCTTTGACATCGCTCCGGACATCACCCTGGAGCGCGCCGGCAGCAGCCTGCTGGAGTTCAGCACCGGATGTCGCCAGCAGCTCGATGCAGTGATGACTTCCCGGGCATGGTCGCTGGTGCTGGTGCAGGGTGACACCGAAAGCGCATTCCAGGGTGCCCTCGCGGCGTTTTATCACCGTGTGCTGCTGGCCCACGTTGAGGCAGGGCTTCGCACCGGCAATCTCGACCGGCCCTTCCCCGAGGAAGGCCTGAGGCAGATGATCAGCCGGATCACGCGGTTCCATTTCCCGCCGACGGAGCGGGCGCGCGTTGCCCTGCAAACCGAAGGCATAGCGGATGAGCATATACACCTGACCGGCAACACCGTCATTGATGCCCAGAACTGGACCTGTGAGCGCCTGGGTGTCAAACGCCGGGTTGAAGGCCGGGGCCATCTTCTGGTCACCGTGCACAGGCGCGAGAACTGGGGCCGTGACGTAGATGAAATCTGTCATGCGATTGCAGACATCGCCCGGCAGCAACCCTCGCTTCAGATTGTTTTCCCGGTCCACCTGAATCCCGTTGTTCAGGGGCCTGTGCACGCCTTGCTGGGCAAAATCCCCAACGTTCGCCTCACGGCGCCGCTGGACTACACACAGATGCAGCAGGCGCTCGCTGATGCCTGGCTGGTGCTCACGGACTCCGGCGGGCTACAGGAAGAGGCGCCAACCTTTGGTGTGCCCGTGCTGGTCCTGCGTGAAGAGACCGAGCGCCCGGAAGCCGTCGAGGCTGGTTGTGCCCTGTTGATAGGCGCAACACGCTCCGCCATCATCAAGGAAGTCGGGCGACTTACCGATGACCATGCGGCGTGGGAAAAGATGTCCCGGGCTGGCAACCCTTTCGGTGACGGGAAGGCCTCACAGCGCATCGTCGGCCTGCTGGCAGGTCACTTTGGCATAAACCGTGAAGCAGAGCCGGCCCTCGCGGTGCCGGCCTGATGCTGGCTATCACAAGGTGGGACACATGACACTTCATACACACGCGCAACAACTGCAGCAGGGTCAATCCAGCACACGGCTGTTGCGTCTTCTCCCGACAGCTTCGCTCATGGAGCAACTGCGAACCATCGCCTTCCTGCCGGTGGTGTTCGCATTCTGGGCGGCAAGCGCCCTGCCGGCCATGGCGCAGCCCACCCGTATCGGTGACCCTTCAGATCCGCTCGCCCCCATCATGCCGGTCGCGCTGGTGCCGAGCTTCAAGGACTACCCGGTTGCTGCGGTGATGGCGTCCCTGCTTTGCCTGGTCGTGGTCATCATGGCCCTGTATGGCATCAGGCACTTCATGTTCACCATGAACCGCCTGACCGGCGTCCAGCGCCACCCCTACATTGATATTTCGGTCGCCAACTGGCCCCTGATCACCGTGTTCATTGCCGCGCACAACGAGGAGAAGGTAGTTGCAGGCTGCATTGACGCCTTGCTCAACACAGACTATCCCCCTGATCGGCTGAAGATCATTCCTGTCAATGACCGTTCGACAGACCGCACGGCTGAGATCATCGACGGCTATGTGGCCAGGTTTCCTTCGCGTATCTCGCCTTTCCACCGCAAGAACGGCAAGGCCGGAAAGTCCGCAGCGCTCAAGGATGCCCTGCAATTCGCCGAAGGTGATATCGCCATCATTTTTGATGCCGACTACGTTCCGGGCCGCGGCCTGCTCAAGCAGCTGGTTGCACCGTTTTTTGACCCCGAAGTGGGCTCCGTCATGGGGCGGGTTGTGCCTGTCAACAGCGGGGCCAATCTGCTGACACGCATGCTTGATCTGGAGCGCTCTGCCGGCTACCAGGTAGACCAGCAGGCACGCATGAACATGAACCTCATGCCGCAGTACGGCGGCACGGTTGGCGGTGTGCGCCTGTCTGCTGTCGAGGCGGTGGGCGGCTGGCATGACGATACGCTGGCCGAAGACACCGATATCACTTACCGGCTCATGTTTAACGGCTGGAAAACCATCTACACCAACCGTTCCGAGTGCTACGAGGAAGTGCCCGAAGAATGGAGTGTGCGCATCAAGCAGGTGACGCGTTGGGCCAAGGGGCACAACCAGGTGATGGCACGTTACCTCTGGAAGTTCGCTACCAGCCCTTACCTCACGATGGGCCAGCGCATTGACGGGCTGCTGTTGCTGTTTGTGTTTGTGATTCCGCTGGTCATGCTGCTTGGCTGGGGCCTGGCTCTGGGCCTTTACTTCCTGAATGCAGGCTCGTTGCTGTCCCAGGTTATCCCGATCTTTGCGCTCATGGTGTACGGCACGCTGGGCAACTTCGCCGCATTTTTCGAGATTGTGGTGGCGGTGTTGATCGACGGAAATCGCAAACGCCTGCGATTGCTGCCATTCAACCTGCTGGGCTTTTTTGTCAGTCTGTTCGCAATTTCCGGCGCGGTCTGGAGCCTTGTGCTTGACGGCCTTTTCAAGCGTGAGATGGTGTGGGACAAGACGGTCCGTTATCGCGAAGGAGAAGTCAAATGATGACGCCCGGCTACCTCACGTATTTTGCTTTTGCCCTGGTCTGCCTGTTGTTGCTGACGCTGCCTTTTGTGCCGGCTTTCAAGGAGTGGTTGTATCCGACCGACTCAGGCGCATTGCCAATCTCGTCCATCTATACCAGTGATATCGACCACTTTGCCCGCCGCCTTGACGCTGATGCGCGGGCCAGGCTTGGCACCGGTCCAGCGACCGGGTTTGAGGATTTTGAACTGATGGCGCACCCGGCCGGAGTTGCAGACCTTCGTGACGCTCGAAAACGCATGATTTCTCCGGACATACAAAGTGCCGAAGCCCTTCACTCTGCACAGCCGCTTTATGTGAACGGAAGCATTCACGCCGGAGCGGGCTCCGTCTTTTCGGCCCTCTATGCCACCGGCAGTGTTGCGCTTGGCGCCGAGAGCGAGATCAGGGATTGGGGTCACGCTGATGGCGTTCTCGTTCTCAACAACAACAGCGTGGCCATGAGGCGTATTTCGGCCGGAATGGCGGTTGAGCTTGGCAATGAGACATGGTTTGAACGTGTACAGGCACCCGTTGTTCATTTCGGCTCAGGCCGGGCCCCTGCTGCCTCTTACAGTCAGGAAGGGCTTGAAGAATCCGGCTATGGCGACTTGCCCGATGCGGTCATGCAGACCCCGCTGCTTTGCATCGTGCGGGGAAATTGCTCATTGCCGGCCAGGCGGATTTACCGTGGCTCCCTGGTCGTGACCGGCTTTCTCATCGTCGGGCCCGGCACGACAGTGGTTGGCGACATCAAGGCGCGCGAAGGCATCAGCATTGCAAGGGGTGCCCAGGTACTGGGTGCCGTGACCTGTGAAAAGCGTGTGTACATGTTTAACGACTCGTCGGTGTCGGGCCCCCTCGTATCGGAAGCTGACATCCTGATCGGCGCCAACGCAGTGATTGGCCAACCCGATGCGCCCACGACCATCAGCGCGCGAAACATCATTGTTGAAGATGGCGTTGTGGCGCACGGCGCGGTCTGGGCGCACGAGATCGGTATGGTCAAAGCCGCATGAGACGTTTGTACATCTGCCTCACATTTGTCGCAGGGCTGTTTGCGGCCACGGGTTCCGTGATGGCTGCTCCCCGGCTGGACCTTTCTTCCTATTCGGATGCCGATGGCGCCATCACCGTGCTTTATCGGGGTGAGTCTGCTGACCCGTACTTTGCAATGCAGGCGCTGCTTCTTGCGCATGAAAACGGGCTGGATATTGCCGCCCCAGCGCAAAAATTTGCCCAGTGGCTGGTGCCCCGGCAAAAACCGGACGGTACTTTCGACAGGTTCTGCCGGACCGGCAACGCCCCGTGGGTGTCCTGCAAGACAGCCGATGCCGATGACTCATTGCTGGCCATCTGGATGAAGCTCCTGGAAACCATGCCGGCCTACGTGAAAACAAACCCGGCACTGGCCAAAAGTTACGTCATCAGCAAGAACGCGCTTGAGCACCTGTTCCAGCCATCGCGGGGCATCTACATGGTGTCCCCGGTTTACCTGCATGGCCTGTTCATGGACAACCTGGAGGTCTGGTCCCTGAAGAGTCATCTGAAGCAATCCGGCGAGAGGGCTGAAGCCGACAGGCTGGCGGCTGCCATCAAGGCCACCTTCTGGGAGCCGGTCAACAAGCGGTTTCTGGTTTCAACCCAGCTTGAGCAGCGCTCTGAAAAGGCGGCGTTTTATCCGGACCACGTGGCACAGATCTTTCCGATGCTGGTTGACTTTCCCCTGTTGCCCCAGGACGCTGCGGCCTATTACGGCAACTGGATGCGCCAGCATCGCGCCGGCTGGCTCGCACAGGGAAAAACAGATTACCCCTGGGGCCTGCTGGCCGTACTCGCGCTGCGCCAGAACGACAAGGCAAGCGCCGCTTGCTGGCTGCGCGAATCAAGGGCACTTCGACACTCCTCGCGATGGGCGGTGACAGATGAAGCCGCTTATCAGATTGTTCAGTCCCGGGGCATCACGCCAGCTGCCCCCGCGGCTGGTTGCCTGTGACCGATACCGCACATACAGACTTCATCGAAAGGGTTAAAAAATATGAAATTACATGCCGGAGGGATTTCCATGCTGAACAAAATTGCGGGGCTGGCCTTGATCACCCTGTCAGCCGCTGCGCCAGCGCTGGCCCAGGGTTCCAACACAGGGCAGGACATGAACGTCGCCGTCCCTGCCCCGCAAACAGCCGATGCCACAAGACGCAACCTTGAGCTCAGTGCCGGCGCCCAGAATCTCACTGCTGGTTACGGCAGCTGGCGGGATCTGACGCTGCGGGGAACCTATGGGACCGGGTCTCATGTACTGCAGGGCGAGTTGTCGGCACAAAACCGCTTCAACAAGAGCGGTACTTTTGTGGGCATCAGTGATACCTATACCTTTAACGATGACTGGTATGGCTCGCTTGCGCTGGGCGCGGGCGATGGTGCGTTCTATCTACCGCGTTACCGTGTAGACGCCACGTTGTACCGGAAATTGCTGGCTGACCGCAGCCTCGTCAGTTCCGTGGGTGTGGGCTATTACAGTGCCCCTGACGGGCATACCGACCGCAGCGTGTCGCTGGGTCTGGCTTACTACTTTGATGCGCCATGGATAGCCGAGGGTGGTGTACGTGTGAACAGCAGCGACCCGGGTGGCATACGCACCCAGCAGCAGTTTGTTGCGCTGACCTACTCACGCAGCAAGCAGGACCAGGTGAGCGCCCGCTATGGCTGGGGTGGTGAGGGTTATCTGGCACTCACTGCAAATACGCAGCTCGTCAACTTCAGAAGCAATGAGGCCAGCCTGACGTGGCGACACTGGGTCAACCCCAGCTCGGGCATCCTTGTGGGCGTGAACCGCTATTCAAACCCGCTGTATCGCCGTACCGGCATCACCGTTGGCCTGTTCCACGATTTTTGATCGCCCATCATGAGTTTTAGAAAACTATCAGTGTCTGAGGAAGCCCGTGATCATGACCGCAGTTTCCACGCAGCGTTTTCAGCTGTCCGCGAAGCGCGCGCAAAGCATGTGCGCGTCCGGCCACATCGGGCCATCACGCCGCTGAAGGTTACGCCCTGGCTACTGGCCCAGGCCATTTTGTTGCCGATATTCCTTTGCGGCTTGTTACTGTGGGCCCGGCCCCTCCTGCTGGACTTCTGGCGCAATTGCATCCTGTTCTGGTCGGGTGCACTCGATGTGCCGTTTTTTCGTTCTACGCAGCTCAATGAAGCCGGTCAATACGCCTTGCTGCTGTCCGGTGCGGGAGAAGCTGCACCACTTCCAACACCCACCATCATGCTGGTGACTGCTGCAGTGACGGCGGTGGCTTTTTTACTTTCGCTGCGCATGAAGAAAGAAACGCTACCGCTTAAATATCCTGTACGGATTATTTGTGTTGTGCAGTTTGTAGCGCTGATCTATTTCTGGCTGACGCCCGGCGTTTTCCCGTACACCATTGCGCGCCATAGCGAGGAACTCCTGACCATAGGTTATGTGGTGATACTCGCCACCCCCGTGATGCTTGCAATGGGTTACTACATCCTCAACCAGAGTCTTCTGGCCAAGCTGGGTTACACGCTGCTCATCCTGGGTTTTCTCGTGGTCATGGTGCCGCACCAGGTGCTTGTACAGGCGCTGATCATGCAGCACCTTTCGGTGCTCTTCATGCCTGTCCTCTACATCTGTTTTGGAGCAGTCTTTGATGCGCTGGTGTTCGTGGCGCTCTACTCATGGGCAGCCAGCAATGCGCCATCTGACGCGACGATCTGAGCGTGACGGACTTGCGTTGCGGGCCTCAGTACCTCACGCTGCAGACTGCCAGCGCATTGAGGCCCAGATCGGTGATGGTGAAGCCGCCTTGTGCATCTGCCTGCAGAAAACCGTGCCTTGACAATGACGCAACTGTTTTCAGCCCATGCGCCCGGGTTTTGTGGGGCTGCGGCAAATCCCGTTCTGTCGGCGAGACCGCCACGATGCGAAAGCCGTAACGGGCATCTTCCAGGCATTCGTACTGTTTGTAAGTCAGGGTTTTGACCGGCAGGCTTCCGGTACTGTTGCCGCTCCACTCAAACTCCGGCGGTGCATAGCTGACCTGGTACTCCGAGTCGTCGGTGGCATGGGCAACCGGGCTGGCCGGTGCAGGCGTGACAGCGATTCCGGGCGAGGAAGCTGGCCCCGTCCTGCGCCGGGCAAGGCGGTAGAGAACCAGCCCGCCAAAGCCCAGGACACCCATGCCCATTGACAAGAAAACGATTGATTCCGCCTGCAAAACGCCGCCCCTCCCGGTTATTGACACAATTATCCGGAAAAGGGCGACTTTGGCTGTACCCCAAATGGGCTACTTGCACTCCAGAATGACCGTTTAACAACGGTTTTTGGGGTGTCCCACCCAAAAAATACCTTGTGCGGTGCCTGCTAGGGCCTTATTTCAAATTCTGCGTCACCCATGTAGCGCCCGGCGCCAAAAGCTGCTTGCGTTGCGGCCAGTTCCGCTGCCTCCCATTGGTCGGCCAGCACCTGTTCATCGACATTGAGCGGCCATGGCCGTTGATGGTCTCCGTAGGTCTGCACAAGCCTGAGGTAGGCCTGGTAGACCGGCAACACCAGAGCGCTGTCTCCCAGCGTGATTTCAAGCGCGGTGCGAAAACGGTGCTCTGCCTGCGCCCGTTCTGCAGCACTGACATCATCAGCGGTAAAAATTTTCAGCGTGTAAGCCATCAGACCGAACTATATCGGCAAGGATTTTTGATCCGCCTGAAAACGGCGATGTAAGAATTAATTTCGTTACCTTTATTGCATCGCACGGACGTTTTAATCCGCATGCAGACGTACCATGCGCTCTCTTTTTCAAGGAAGTCACATGGCAACACCCTTTTTCGGCAAACGCGACAACGAACCCCTGGGCGGAGCCGGTACGCTGCGCCAACATGGCAGCTCCAATGGTTACAACGTCAACGGCAATTCTGCCAATTCCAGCGGGTCGGCCGGGAGCGCCAAAGCCGCCACAACCCAGACTGACACACCGGCACCGTCCGCGCCTGTCGCATCCACTGCAGCAGAAAGCGGCAGCAAGCTCACCGTCGGCCCCAACATCAAACTCAAGGGCGTCGAAATTACTGACTGCGATACGCTTGTGGTCGAGGGCACGGTTGAGGCCACCATGGATTCGCGCGTGATCCAGATATCGGAGCAGGGTGCCTTCAAGGGTTCCGCCGAAATTGATGTGGCGGAGATCCGGGGTGAATTCAACGGTAACCTCACGGTCCGGCAAAAGCTGGTGATCTATTCCACCGGCAAGGTCACCGGCACCATTCGCTACGGCAAGCTGGTCATCGAAGAAGGCGGGCAACTGGCTGGAGAAATTCTGTTCGGCGCAATTGCCAAAGTGCCAGCCAGTACGAAAGCCGTCCAGCCGGTTTAAAACAACCTGAACACCAGCGGCATCAGCAGCGATGCCAGCACCACCTGCAGGCCCAGTGCCAGCCCGGCGTAGGCGCCGGCATCGGCATTGACCTGCAGGGCGCGTGCCGCGCCCAGACCATGGGCTGAGGTGCCCATTGCAAACCCGCGCGCCGTCCAGCCGGTGCTGTCGGTCGGGATCCGCAGGGCCGCAAACAGGTATTTGCCCAGAAGCGCCCCCACTAGCCCCGTGATCACCGCAAACACAGCCGCGAGCGCTGGTATGCCCCCAATCTTTTCGGCGATGCCCATGGCCACAGGTGCGGTGACGGACTTCGGTGCAAGTGACAGCGTGACATCCAGCGGCAAGCCGACAGCCCACGCCAGCAGTACGGCGGAGCCACTTGCGGCAGTTCCGCCCAGCAAGGCTGCCAGCAGCAACCGGCCCCAGCGACTGCGCAACTCCGCGCGCCGCTGCCACAGCGGCCATGCGAGGGCCACGACAGCCGGGCCCAGCAGAAAGTGTATGAACTGCGCACCCGCAAAATAGCTCTGATAAGGCACACCCGTGGCCAGCAAACCACCGGCCAGAGCCACCACTGTCCACAATACCGGGTTGGCCCAGGGGGCCTGGTTCAGCCTGGCATAGGCTGCCTGCGCAAGCACATAGACCACGAGCGTTGCTGTGAGGCCAAACAGCGGCGTAGCCGAAAGATAGACCCAGAGCTGCACAAAACCGGACATTCAGTGGCCGCTTTCAGGGCGTTTAAACCATTGCAGGCTCAGGGCCGTGACGGTCAAACCAATCAGGGTGGACAGAATAATCACCAAAATAATACGCAGACCGTACTGGCTGACCAGCGCCAGATGGGTCATGACGCCCACGCCGACAGGGACAAAGAGTAACGAAAGGTGCGAGAGCATGAAGTCGGCGCACACATTCACAGGCTCGCGCACCAGCTGCCAGCGCAGGGCGGGCAACAGCAAAATCATGCCAATGACCGGGCCTGGAAATGGCAGGTGCAGGCCCCTGGCGAGCAGCTCGCCTGCAGATTGAAATGCCAGCAGCCACGCCAGTCCGCGTAAGGCCTGCATGCTAGGGCCTTTCAACACTGTTTTCAGGAGATGCGTTGGGAGTCAAAAAGGCTGTGCGCAAGGCGCAAAACGCAGATGGGGCAGACCCCATCAAGGCTTTGCAACGCCGCGC
>JAZKAY010000024.1:0-40015 GCA_040388905.1 Pseudomonadota bacterium | reverse complement strand
CAAAGACATGAAGTCCGAAGACTCGCCTCAAGCGCTTCGCGCTTGAGGCTCCCCGGATCCGGACCCGAATTCACTCCCCACCCCGTGGAGGCTGGGCCGAGCAGCGCAGACGGAGGCGGACGGTCAGGCCAAACTTGTCTGAGCCGCAGGCGAGTTGTTTGGACTGCCGCCGGAGTCGAGCAGCGCAGGTTGCCTGTAGCGAAGCGAAAGGACCCAGACGGCGGGTCGCCTTTCTTTTGGGTACTTGTTCTTTGACGAAGCAAAGAAAAGTGCCTCGCCCGCCGGGGCGAGACCCGGCTTCTATGTGAAGGGCACAGCATCGAACCCGAGCAGGCATGGATCCCGGATCAGGCCCGGGATGCCCCCTCAGGCAGCCGCCTTGAGCGCAGCTTGCGAAAAGCCAGCGATATTCGCGTAGTTCTCGGCAATCTTCCGCAGCTCTTCCTGGCTGATCAAATCATCAATCTTGCCAAACGGTTTGCCCCCGCTGAGCTCGTCAGCCTTCATGATGATGAAATCAGGCGGCGTCGAGCGGTTGGTTTCGACAATCTTGCCGGTGGTTTTCAGGCGCAGGTCTTCGTAGCTTTTCAGTGCCGCCAGCGGGTCGGCGTGCTGCTGCAACTGCTCGGCCAGCGTGCGGCCGTCGATCAGGGCCTGCGCAGAGCCGTTGGAGCCGCGCGGGTACATGGGGTGGGCGGCGTCGCCGAGCAGCGTGACTCGGCCAAACGTCCATTGCGCGACCGGGTCCTTGTCGACCATGGGGTACTCAAGGATCTCTTCAGAGTTGGCGATCAGCGCTGGCACGTCCAGCCAGGGGAATGTCCAGTCCTTGAAGATGCCGGCGAAGTCTGCCGCCCTGCCCTTCTGGTTCCAGTCGTTCATGTCGGTGGCGCTGCCCTGGATTTCCGTCGTCCAGTTGATGAGCTGCATGCCGTCGTCATCCAGCTTGTCGATGATGGGGTAGATCACCATCTTGCCGGTTTCTATGGTGCCCACACGGATATAGCTTTTGCCGGTGAGGATGGGCTTGTGTTTTGTGACGCCGCGCCAGGTGTTGATGCCGGCGAAGGCGACTTTCTCGTCGGGGTAAAACTGCTTGCGTACGGCCGAGCGGACACCGTCGCAGGCGATCACCACATCGGCACGCACCGGCTCACGCGCAGCACCGGTGGCGGAGTCTGCAAAACGAATGGTCGCGCCCTCTTCGTCCTGCTCCACGCCCACGCAGCGGTAGCCGGTGTGGATGCGGTCGGCACCCAGCCGGGCCAGTGCTTCGTCATACAGGATGCGGTGCAGCTTGCCCCGGTGAATGCCCAGTTCGGGCAAGGCGTAACCGGCATGGCGGCCGCGTGGCTCCTTGTAGATGAACTGGCCGTAGCGGTTGAAGAAAACGCTTTCGAGGTTTTCGATGGCAACGGCTTCGAGTTTTGCCTGCACGCCCAGCGCCGCCAGCTCGCGCATGGCATGCGGCAGCAAGGTGATGCCAACGCCGAGTTCTTTCACCTCGGGTACCGCCTCATACACATCGCAATCCAGGCCGCGCTGCTTGAGTGCAAGCGCAAAACCCAGGCCACCAATACCGCCACCGACGACGGCTATCTTCATGTTCCTGTTCATGACTTCACAACTCCTTGAATCATTCGCAGCACCTGCCTGACGTCGGCATCGCTGACTTCGGGGGTGTTTGCTGTCCACGCGACGAACTCATCGGGGCGCACCAGTACCAGGGCGGCGGCATATCGCAGGACTTCGCCTTCAGGCGCAGCCATGCACACAGTCAATGGCAGATTCTGTTCAGCCGCTGCATGCCGGAAGCGCTCGACTGTGGTCTGCGGCACGCCAATGGCCAGCAGGGTGAAGCCGCACCCCAGTGCCTCAAACACGTTCTCACCGGACGAAAGCAGGGCCGGTGCAAGATGGTGACCTGCACGCGCCTCGAAAAGGTGTGACCCCTTGGCGCTGCTGACACCATTCCCGGATGAAGGCCACACCACGGGCGAGCCTTCATAGTTCGGTTCATAGGAATGGATTTCGCCCACCACGCCTGCGGCCCGCTCCTGCCAGGCGGCCTCAAATGCCGCACGGTCACGTTCAGGATCGTGGTTAGCCAGAAAGCTGCCGTCGTTCTCTATGGATTTGGCGATGAAGTCGTCTATGGTCGACCTGAACACATGGCGGCGTTCGGCATCGTAGGAATCGAGCAGGCCTTCGCTGCCCCAGCCCTGCAGTGTGGCTGCAAGTTTCCAGCCGAGGTTCCGGGCATCTTCAAAGCCCGAGTTGACGCCATAGCCCCCATAGGGTGGATGGCTGTGGGCGGCATCGCCCGCAATGAACACGCGGCCCTGGCGGTAGGAGTCGGCGAGCATGAAGCGCAGATCCCAGAAGCCGATGTGTTCAAACTCGACGTCAATCGTTGCGCCTATCGACTCGTACAAATAGGCCTTGAAGTCGAAGTTGTCGGCAGTGGTGCCCGGCGGCACCGGTGCGTGAAAAAACCAGGTCGTGCCGAGATCGACACGCCCGAAGAACTTCCAGTAGCCCTTCAGGTCCGGGTGCAGGACGTTGTAGAAGGCCTTGTCCGGGTAACGCTCCAGCAGCTTGTGAAGCTCGACCGATTTGAAAACCAGCAGCACCATCAGCCTGTCATGGTCGGTGCGGGTATGGGTGATGCCGGCGCGCTCGCGTATGCCGGACCGCGCACCGTCACAACCGACGACATAGGCCGCGCGCAAGACGCGCTCGCTTTTATCGTTACGGTCAGCACGACTCCTGATCGTGACGGACACGCCGGTCTCGTCCTGAACCACCTCGCCGGCGTCATAGCCGTACAAGGTCTCTACCGGCGAAAGCGCGGACACGCGCTGGCGCAGCACAGCCTCGGTGGCGTACTGGGGCAGTCGTTCATTGGCCTGAAAGTAATAGGGCTTGACCAGGTCACGCGGAAACCAGTCGTAGGCATATCGCCCCAGCAGGGTGCCGTATGCGGTCAGGCCGCCAATACCGTAGTCAGGCGGTATGGTGCGGGCCGCACGCAACTGCTTTTCTGCACCCCAGGCGTGGAAGTGCTCCATGGTGCGCGTGGTCAGGTTCTGGCCTTTGGGGATGGGCTGCGGCTGTTCGTAACGCTCAACAACGATGCAGCGAACGCCGCGCTGCCCCAGTTCGATCGCCAGGCCCATGCCCACAGGGCCACCGCCCACGACGATCACATCCGCGTCGCGCGGACTCTCGCTCCCACCCGGGAGCATGCTGCTGGGTTCCACTGTCTATCCTCGGTTCATATGTTTCTTGACGCTGGACCCGGGCGGTCCCCGTCCGGGCCGCTGCGAGCCGCTTATTCGGCGGCGATGCCGTTGCGCTTGATGACGTTGCCCCAGCGGGTGTAGTCCTGGCCCACGATGGTGGTCAGCTCTGCAGGCGTGGAAGACGACGCGTCAAGTCCGCCCTTGGTCAGCACTGACTGCACATCAGGCATCTTCATGATGGCTGCAATCTCGGTATTCAGGCGGCTGACCACATTGGCTGGCGTGCGGTTGGGCACAAAAAAGCCGTACCACATGTCGACGTTCAGGCCCTTCATGCCCAGTTCCTGCAGGGTGGCCACATTCGGTGCTGCCGGGTTGCGCTTTGCGCTGCCCACGGCCAGCGCATTAAGCTTGCCTGCGGCTACAAAACCCTGTGCGACGTGGACCGGCAGGAAACCCACCATCAGCTCGCCGCCCAGCAGGTCCTGCACATAACCTGCCGTTCCCTTGTACGGAATGTGCAGCATGGACACCTTGGCATCGGACTTGAGCAGCTCCATCGACATATGGTGCGGCGTGCCGACGCCGGGCGAGCCATAGCTGATGAAGCCGGGTTTGGACTTGGCCAGCGCCAACAGGTCTTTCAGACTCTTGATGTTGGTCTTGGGGTTGGAGACCAGCATCAGCGTGCCATAAGCCGCCATGGACACCGAAGAAAAATCCTTCACCGGGTTGAACGGCACATTCTGGTAGAGCTGCGAGGCGATCAACATGGTGTTGGCGCCCATGAGCACGGTGTAGCCGTCAGGCGTGGCCTTGGCCACGGCGTCAGCACCGATGTTGCCGCTGGCACCGGGTGTGTTCTGCACGATCACGGGCTGGCCGAGACGTTCGCTCAGTTTTGGCGAGACGGCGCGGGCAATGGTGTCCATGCCTGTACCAGGCGTGAAGGGCACCACAATCCTGATGGTCTGGCCTGGCCAGGTCTG
This sequence comes from Pseudomonadota bacterium, assembly GCA_040388905.1. GTDB lineage: Bacteria > Pseudomonadota > Gammaproteobacteria > Burkholderiales > Burkholderiaceae_C > Polaromonas. The sequence goes on along the minus strand of JAZKAY010000024.1, from coordinate 35,781 downwards.
GGCCTGGGATGCCACGGCAAAGGCCATCAGCAGGCCGGCTGAAAGTACACGGTTAAAAATTTTCATGATGTCTCCTGAAAGTTGGGATATGTGTTGCGGGTCCAGCGAATCTTGAACACCGTCTCGGCATTGGTCTGGAAGAACTTCTTCTTGTCTTCCATGCTCATGTCCATGTTATCGAGCGCGATGACCTCGTCAAGCTGGTGCTGGTAGGGGTAATCCATCGCATACAGCACACGGTCAACACCCAGCACCTGCTGCGAGAACTTGATGGCCGGCTCCCACGCCACGCCACTGTTGGTGATGTAGAAGTTTTCCTTCAGGTAGTCGCCCGGCGTCTTCTTGATGGGCTTCATGCTCTCGTAACGTTTGGATGCAACTGTGGCGCGGTGCATGTAGTTCAGGCGGTACATCCAGAACGGCAGTGCCTCGCCCATGTGGCCGATGATCATGCGCAGTTTGGGGAAGCGGTCAAACGCACCCGAGGTGATGATGCGCATGGCGTGCAGGCCGGTCTCCACACCAAAGCCGTAAATCGCACCGTCGAGGCCGGCTTCCTGGAAGGGCTCGATCATGTTTTTCGGCAGCGAGTTGGGGTGCAGGTAAATGGGCGCGTCGTGCGCTTCAGCTGCTGCGAAGATGTCCCAGAATTTCTGGTCGGACAGATACTCACCCTGGGTGTGCGAGTTGATGACGATGGCGTTCATGCCCAGCTGTGTCACCCCGCGTTCGATCTCTTTTGCTGCAGCGGCCGGGTCTTGCGGCGAGACCGAGATCATGCCGGTGAACCGGGTCGGGTGGCGCTTGACTGCGTCGGCCAGGAAGTCGTTGCCGACTTTCGCAAACGCAACCGCATCGTCCTTGTCCATCACCTGCACGCCGGGTGAGGTCATGGCCAGCACCTGGCGGTCAATGCCGCACTCGTCCATGTGCTGTATGCGCAAATCGTCCATGTCGGTCAGGCAGCGCATGATGTGTTTGGCACGGTCGCTCGGGCTGTTCATGTAAAAGCCCATGAGGCCATTGAAACCGGGGTCCACATTGCCTTTGGCGATGATCTTGCGGTAGGCCTCCAGCAATTCGGGCGGGGCAAAAGCTTCTTCAGTGGCAATGCGCTGGTAGTGTGGGGATTTTGGATGCATGGAATTTCTCTCCGTTGGGTTCATGAAAAGGATTGGCCGAACTGCGCGTTGCTAATTGGCCTTGATGTTGTTGTCGAGGGCCAGCTGCTTCCAGAGCGGGATTTCGGTAGCGATGACTTTTGCAAATTCTTCGGGCGTACTGCTGGCTGGCACAACTGACATGGCAGTGAAGCGGCTCCTGACGTCTGGCATGTTCATGACCTTTGCGATTTCGTCCTGCAGGCGCTTGATGACAGGTGCCGGTGTGCCGGCGGGCGCGAGCAGGCCGCTCCAGAACGACACCTTGAGGTCGACGCCCAGCTCACTCAGCGTAGGCACGCCCGGCATGTCTTTCAGTCGCTCGGCAGAGGTCACCGCCAGCGCCTTCACACGACCGCCCTGCAACACGGCAGAAGCAGCGCCTGCGTCCACCAGCGTCATCGTCACATCGCCGGAGATCAGCGCAGTGATGGCGTCATTGCTGCCCTTGTAGGGGATGTGCGAAAACCTTGCCCCGGTTTTGGCGTTGAACAGTTCGGTCACCAGCTGGAAGGAAGCAGAACTCGCACCGTAGTTGGATTTGTCAGGGTTTTGCCTTGACTGCGCGATCAGCTCCTGCACGTTTTTTGCAGGGTTGCTGGCATTGGCCAGCAACAGCAGCGGAAAGGTTCCAAGCAGGGACACAGGCGCGAACTCCTGCTGTGCATAGGGCAGTTTTGCGTACAGCGCGTAGTTGAAAACATTGGGGCCGCTTGCGCCCATCAGCAGCGTGTAGCCGTCTGGTTTGGCCTTGGCCACAAAGGCGGCACCCACGATGGACGCGACGCCGGGGCGGTTCTCGACCAGCACCGGCTGCCCGAGCCCGATAGCCAGCTTCTCGGCAACGATACGGGCCAGCGCGTCACTGCTTCCACCCGCTGAAAAGCCGACCACGATGGTGACGGGCTTGTTCGGATAGCTGACCACCTGCGCTGCTGCGGGTAAGACAACAGCCGCCGTCATGGCAAATACCATGAGCAGCTTCAGGGCCGCACGCTCGGTCTGCATTCAGTTCGCCTTGATGTTGTTGTCAATCGCGAGCTGCTTCCACACCGGGATTTCAGAAGCGATGACTTTGGCGAACTCTTCAGACGTGTTGCTCATGGGGATGACGGACATGGTGGTCATGCGTTTCTGCACATCGGGCATGGCCACCGCTTTGGCAACCGCATCCTGCAGGGTCTTGAGAACATCTGCGGGTACACCTGCGGGGGCGAGCAGGCCAATCCACAGCGATACCTTGAGGTCAATGCCCAGTTCAGCGAGGGTTGGGACATTGGGGTAGTCCTTCATGCGCTGCGCCGAGGTCACGGCCAGCGCCTTGACGCGGCCGCTCTGCAGCCCGACAGAGGCCGGGCCCGCATCAGCCAGGGCCATGGTGATGTCACCGGCCATCACGGCGGTCACCGCATCATTCGCACCCTTGTACGGGATGTGCGTGAACTGGCCACCGGTCTTTTTCTTGAAGAGTTCGGTGATGAGCTGGAAGGATGCCGAGCTTGCGCCGTAGTTGGACTTGTCGGGGTTCTGTTTTGACTGCGCGACCAGCTCCTGCACATTCCTGGCGGGGTTGTTTGCATTGACGATCAGGATGAGCGGCGAGTCGCTGACAAATGAAATGGGCGTCAATTCCTGAGGGGTGTAGGGCAGCTTTGCATAGACCGCATGGTTGAAGATGATGGGGCCGGGCGCACCCATCAGCAACGTGTAGCCATCAGGTTTGGCCTTGGCGACATAGCTGGTGCCGACGATGGCACCGACGCTGGGGCGGTTCTCGACAATCACCGGCTGGCCAATGATGGAAGGCAGTTTCTCGGCCATGATGCGCGCCATGGCATCAACTCCGCCGCCGGCGGAATAACCAACGACGATGGTGACGGGTTTGTTCGGGTAGGCGCCCTGGGCGGCAGCCACCATGGGCAGCATCGGCAGCAAAGCCATCGCAACGAGGGCCCGGCGGGCAAAATTGAATTTCTGTGTGTTCAGCATTTTTGTCTCCTGTTTAAACAGTTGTTTACGGTTTACGGGGAGCGCTCTGGCGGCGCTTCGTTGATCTCAAACTCTCTGCAATATCCGCGATATCTTTTTACTGAAGCCCGATCTGCACATTCAGCACGGCAGCCTGACCTGCATCAACCGCCTTAAGGCAGCGTGATATGGCGCCCTCCACTTCGGCGGGGTCGCTCACGCATTCGCCATAGGCACCAAAGGCTTCAGCAACTTTTTCAAACTGCCTGTCGCGCCCCTGAAGGCGCGCCTGGAATTCATTCGTTTTTGCAGCCACGCCATCGGGGTAGACGCGCAGCACGGCTTCCTTCACGGCCTGCCAGCCGCCGTTGTCGAGCACGATGGTGAAGATGGGCAAGTTGTAGCGCTGCGCCGTTGCGTAGACCGAGGTCGGCGTCGAGAAATGAAAACCGCCGTCACCCACCACCTGCACCACGCGCACTTTGGGGTTGGCCAGTTTCGCACCCAGTGCCATGCCGCCGCTGTAGCCCAGGCCGCCGCCTGCGCCGCAGAAGAGGGTCAGCGGTTTGCAGCGCGGTATCTGGTTGAGCACGGCAAAGGTGTTGCGTATGGCCTCATTGATGACGATGTCGTCCGGCGAAATGGCTGCGCCCAGCGCCGCGCACAACCAGGCGGCTGTGATGGCCCCCGGCTTGCCATAGTCTTCAGCAGCGCGGGCTACTGCAGCCTTGCGCTCGACGGACGCGGCAAACCAGCCATCCATGCGCGCCGAGACCTTCCTGTGAAAGGCATCGTCGGCCTTTGCACGCACAACTTTTGCAACCTGCCGCAGCACGGTGGCGCAGTCGGCCTGCACCCGCATATCGGTGGCAAAACCCCACATCGGGAAATCTTTCTTGATCGGGTCCACATCAATGTGTGTCCAGCGCGTCTCGCTGCTGACCTCTACGAATTTGGGCAGCCAGGGCACATCGACATCCAGCAGCAGGCCGACATCGGCATTGCCCACACCCTTGCCCGGCTCGAAGCCGGCAAAACACGGCGAGGTGCGCGAGATGTTCATGTGGCTGGGGCTGAACTCAAACACCCTGATGCCGCATAGCAGAGCGAGGTCTTCAAGGGCTGCCACCGCCTCTGCCTTGCGGCCAAGATATGACGTGACGGCAATGGGGTTGGTAGCTGACATCAGCTGGTCGGCAATGGCCTGTGCACGCTCGTCATCAATGCCGCCAGACATCACCGGGCCATAACGCTCGCCGCTATAGGCCTTCACCTTCCCGCCATCAATCGTTTCAGCCAGCATTTCGCGCGGCAGGGTCAGGTAGACCGGGCCCTGCGGGTCGCTCTGCATGACGGAGTGGCCGCGCCGCAGAACCTCTTTGGCGATCACGCCGCTTGGCAGGGAGTAATCCCACTTCACATACGGCCTGACGATGCTGGCCATGTCGAACGGGTCCTGCACAAAATGCACATAGTTGTCACGTGAACCAGGCAGCTCGCCGCGCAATGTGAACGGCGACTTGCCTGCCATCAACAGCACCGGCAGGCGGCCGCGGAACATGTTGTGCATGCCCATGGCCGCATTGGCGGTGCCGGCGTCGACGTGCACCATCACCGCCTGGCCACGCCCCGTGACAGCCGCAAAACCTGCGGCCATGTGGATGGCCACGTTTTCATGCGGTACCAGCATCATGTTGGGGTGCGCCCTGCCCTCTTCGTCCCAGCGCGCCAGCTCTTCGATGATGGAAACGTGGTCGGTGCCGAGGTTGGAAAAGACGTGCTCGATACCGAGCTCGGTCAGGCCTTCGAGGAAATAATGCGCCCCGCTGTGCTGTTCGGTCTGGCTCATGTGTTGGTCTCGAAGTAGAAGTGTTTGGTCTGCAGAAAGTCGTTAAGACCTTCTGCACCGTGCAGGCGGCCATAACCACTGTCGCGGAAGCCGCCGGTTTCTGCTTCGGCAAACAGGCGGTTGTGGCTGTTGGACCAGACCGTGCCGGAGCGAAGGCGCGCGGCAATGCGGCGCGACTTCTTCATGTCGCTGCTCCACACACTGGCGGCCAGGCCAAAGCGTGTGGCGTTGGAGCGCAGCACGGCCTCATCTTCAGTGCTGAAACGTTCCATGACCAGAAGCGGGCCGAACAGTTCTTTCTGGATGAAGTCAGACTGAAGATCATCAACTTCAATGAGGCTGGGCTCAATGAATGCGCCTTTGGCCAGCGCGCCGCCAGGAATATTGCCGCGCAGCAACACGCGCTGCGTGGCGGATGCCGTGTCCATCAGGGCATTGATTCGGTCGCGGTTGCGTACGTCAATCAGGCAGCCCATCTGCGACGACGGGTCATTGCCAGGGCCGACCTTGACGGCCTTGAGCGCGGCGGCAAGCTTGACGGCGAACTTGTCGTACGCGGCATCTTCGACCAGCACGCGCGTGATGGCCGTGCACTGCTGGCCTGCCATGACCATGCCGCCGGCGACCATGCCGGCCACGGTTTTGTCCATGTCGGCATCGGCAAACACGACGGCCGGAGCCTTGCCGCCGAGTTCGAGCGACAGGCGCTTGAGGGTGGTGGCGGTGGTTTCGGCAATCAGTTTGCCGACGGCAGACGACCCGGTGAAGCTGATGACATCGATATCGGGTGCGTCGCAAAGGTAGCGCGACACTTCAGCGCCGGACTCGGTGACGGAGTTCAAGACCCCGGCCGGCACGCGTGCATCGCTGCTCATGCATTCGAGCACCATGTTGTTGACCACAGCCGTCTGGCAGGCGGGCTTGATGACCACCGTACAACCCGCAGCGAGCGCCGGCGCCAGCGAGCGCACCAGCAGGGTTACAGGTGCGTTCCACGGCAGGATGATGGCGCAAACGCCTGCGGCTTCGCGGTCAAGTGATGAATAGCAGCCCGGCTCGACTTCAAGCACGCGCCCAAACAGGTTGCGGGCCAGCCCGGCGTAATAGCGCAGTTCAGAAATGCCAGCGCCGATTTCGCCCAGCGCCTCGCGCCTGAGCTTGCCGTTGAGCGTCACCAGCCAGTCGGCGATTTCTTCCTTGCGGGCGTCGAGCCTGTCGGCGAAGTCGAGCAGGACCTGGGCACGCAGGCGTGGGCTGCGTTTCCAGTCGGTTTTTTCAAAGGCTCGCAGGGCTGCGGCGACTGCGGCTTCAGCTTCGGCCAATGTGCCTTCGCAGAACCGGGCGGCGACTTCGCCAGTTGCGGGGTTGATGGCGTTGCCAAAGCGCTCGGTGCCGGCCACATGAGTTATCCACTGACCATCTATCAGTTGTTTTGCAGTTTGCACTTTGTCTCCTGGAATCTCTGAAAAAGCAGGGCAACGCTGCGGCGGTGTGGCCCTGGAGTGCAATGCTAATTAACTTCGATTTGAGTGACAATGACCTATTTTCAAGCTAGACCTTTTCCAGATCGCGATAAATCATGGACACACTTGCCAACCTCAAGGCCTTTGTTGCCGCTGCTGATGCGGGCAGTTTTTCAGCCGCCGCACGCAAGCTGGACCTGGTGCCTTCGGTCATTTCAAAACGCATAGACCAGCTGGAGTGGCGCATACGCGCACCGCTGTTTGCCCGCTCGACGCGCAAGCTGACCCTGACCGACGTTGGCGACCGCTACCTGCCGACGGTGCGCGAGCTCGTGCGGCAAATGGACGATGCGCTGGACGGCATGGCCAGGTCCAGCGGTGACCTGGAAGGCCACATCCGCGTGAAGGTGCCGACCACCATGGCCATCCTGTACCTGAGCGACATTCTTTATGGCTTTTTGCGCAGCCAGCCCAAGATCAGCATGGACATCGTGCTGGCCGACCGCTCCGTCAACCCGCTGGAAGAAGGTTTTGACCTGGCGCTGGGCGCGAGACCCGAGCTGTACGGCGGCGTACAGGACATTGCACTGTGCCGCCTGAAACGTTACCTGTGCGCTTCGCCAGCCTACCTGGCCAGGCGCGGCACACCCCAGCATGTGAGCGAACTGCCCGACCACGACTGCGTGGTGTTTGCCACCACCGGGCCGCGCTGGGAGTTCATGAGCCAGCAGGGGCTGATTGGTATTGATGTGAGGCCCAAGCTGCGCAGCAACGACGGCGCCGCCATCTGCAGTGCGGCGATTGCGGGCAGCGGGATTGCGGTACTGACCGACTACCTGGCCGGGCCTGCCATCCGTTCAGGGCAACTGGTGGAGATACTGCCGGAGTTCGAGGTGCCTGACATCTGGCTCAAGGCCCTGGTGCCCGGCACACGTATTGCGCTGCCTCGTGTGCGCATGCTGCTGGACTGGCTGAAGCAGCACCTTGAACAGTTGCCGCCACTGGAGAAGGCTGCGGTCCAGGCCTGATGAATACGCTCAACCCGCGTTTGACTGGGCTATGCCCCACTTCGCCAGCGCGGCGTCGTCACTGACGCGGGCATCGACCCAGCGGGCGCCTTCAGGTGTCTCTTCTTTTTTCCAGAACGGGGCCTGTGTCTTGAGGTAGTCCATCAGGAACTCGCAGGCCCGAAAGCTTTCGCCACGGTGCGCAGAGGTCACAGCCACCATGACGACCTGGTCGAGCGGCTGCAGGAGGCCAACACGATGGACAACACGCGCACCGAAGATGTCGAAGCGCCTGAAGGCCTCATCAATCATGGCTTCTATGGCTTTTTCGGTCATGCCCGGGTAATGCTCGAGCTCCATGCTGCTGACGGTCTGGCCATCATTGCGGTCTCTTACAGTACCCGTGAACGTGCAGACGGCACCAACACGTTTGTCGTCCCTGCGAAGCGATTCGACCTCTTTTGCAAGGTCGAAGTCGCCAGCCTGAATGGACACGCGGGCCATCGTCTCAGCCCCCGGTCACCGGCGGGAAAAACGCCACTTCGCACCCATCGACCAGGCTTGCAGACTCATCGCTCATGACCTGGTTCAATGCCATGCGCACGACCTTGCTGCGGGCCAGCACGTTGGCATAGGGCGCGCCAAGTGCCAGCAGCTCGTCACGCAAACCGCCCAGCGTTGTGGCGGTGGTTTCGCGCACCTCGCTCCCCTTGCCCACGGCTTCGCGCACGGAAGCAAAATATTTGATGGTGACTTTCATGACAAGGCCTTCACCCGATCAAGGACGAGAAAGGCAAAAACTGCACGATGTCGCCGTGGGTAATGCCTGCCCCTGCCGGGTTGTCGATCACGCCGTCACCCCAGACCGCAGAGGTAAGCACGCCCGAACTCTGGTTGTTGAACAAGTCCAGCCCGCCGGATGCGTTACGTCTCACGCGCAGAAACTCCTGCCGCTTGTCAGGCCGCGGCCAGTTGAAATCCGCACGCATGGACAGCGGCTCCGGCGCTACGCGCGTGGCCCCCTGGAGCTTGAGTATGAAAGGCCGCACCAGCACCAGGAAGGTGATGAAACTGGAGACCGGGTTTCCCGGCAAGCCGATAAAATGGGCGGCCTGTTTTTCATGTTCAACCCGGCCATACGCAAAAGGTTTGCCGGGCTTGATGGCCATCTGCCACAAGGCCAGCTTGCCAAGCGCCTCTACTGCGGGCTTGATGTGGTCTTCTTCACCGACGGACACACCGCCGCTGGTCAGGATCAGGTCGTTGTGGCAGCAGGCACTTTTTAGTGCACCTATCGTCGCATCAAGACGGTCGGGCACTATGCCCATATCAGTGACGCTACAGCCCAGGCGCAACAACAGCGCGCGCAGGAAAAAACGGTTGGAGTTGTAAATGGCACCGGGCTTCATGTCGGCAGGCGCGACGTCACCAGGCATGACCAGTTCGTCGCCGGTCGAGAAAAGTGCCACACGCACGCGCGGTGCGACCTGCAGTGTGTCAAAACCAATGCTCGCCGCCAGGCCCAGCGATGCCGGTGTGAGCCGCTCACCCTTGCTGAGCACCACGGCACCCGAGGCCACGTCTTCACCGGCACGGCGTATGGATGTGCCCGGTTGAGGCCGCACGCGGACCTTCACGCCGGGCAGGCCGCCGTCAACGGCCTCCATGGGCACGCAATCCTCCTGCATCACAACGGTGTCGGCCCCGGCGGGCACTGGTGCACCGGTGAAGATGCGGGCAGCAGAACCCGCTGCGAGTGGCGAACCCGAGCTGCCTGCGGGAATACGCTGGTGAACCGGCAGCACGGCGTCAGCAGCTGTCCAGTCGGCGCAGCGCAGGGCATAACCATCCATGGCGCTGTTGTCATGGGCCGGCACATTCAGGCTGGAGACGGCATCCTGCGCCAGCACGCGGCCATCGGCATCAAAGGTGGAAACCGCCTCGACGCCCGGTAATGGCGCTGCATGCGACAGCAGCTCGGCCAGTGCATCAACGAGCGGCCTCAGGGGCGCGCGCGGCGGTGGTGCTGAAGCTGCAGTCATGGCGTCAGGCGTCCTGGGGAAGCCGGATTTCAAACGAATACGCAAAGCGCTCCTGGTCGCGGATCAGGTAGTCAGCCACCGCTTCCGGATTGTTGAGGTCCAGCACCGGGCGCAGGGTTTCATGGGGCAGCTGCGCGGCGTCATCGGTGGCGATGGCAACGATGAAATCGTCTTCCATGTACATCGCTTCGCGACCCGCGTAGTCGGCAGAAGGCGCGCGCCAGACTTCTATCTTGAGCAGGTCGCTGCTCTTGAAACCTTCCACCAGCACCCAGTCCACGCCCTCATACAACTCGGCAATCAGCTGGTGGACCGTGAGTTCCGACGGTTGTTCAAATTCCCGCATGAGGGCGAGTCGTCGATCAGAGGCCACGACCACCTCAAAGGCACCGGCTTCCCGGTGGCGAAAGGTGTCCTTGCCGGGATGGTCAATGTCAAAGCGGTGATGCGCGTGTTTGACAACTGACACCCTGAGGCCGCGCGCCTTGAGCACGGGAATGAGCCGCTCAACCAGGGTGGTTTTGCCAGATCCGGAAAAGCCGGCAAACCCTACGACATTCATGCGCCCGCCTTCAGGTGTTTGTCAGTGAACATTGTTGGCAATGTAGCGCTTGATGAGCACCGCGTCGGGCGGCATCACCTTCACGCGCTTGGGCAGGGCTTCAATCCCTTCAAATCTTGCAGGCCTGTCGGGCAGGCGGCCCAGCGCCTCTTCGATGGTGGCTGCAAACTTGATGGGGAGGGCCGTCTCGAGCACGATCATCGGAATGCCCGGCTGGAGGTGTTCGCGCGCCACTTTCACGCCGTCGGCGGTGTGCGTATCTATCATGGTGCCAAAGCGCGCCCAGGTGTCCTTGATGGTTGCCAGGCGGTTGGCATGGGTGCTTTTGCCGCTGACAAAACCGTAAGTCGAGCGCGCAGATTTAAAGGCCGGCAGGTCGCTCAAATCAAATTGCCCGCTCTTGCCAAGCTGGTCATGGAAGAGCGCCTTGACCTTGTCACCATCACGGCCCAACAGGTCAAATACAAAACGCTCGAAGTTGGACGCCTTGGAAATATCCATGGACGGGCTGGAGGTTTCATACGTGTCTGCGCTGGCCCGCACACGGTAAACACCAGTGCGGAAGAACTCGTCGAGCACATCGTTCTCGTTCGTCGCCACCACCAGCTGTGCAATCGGCAGGCCCATCATGCGGGCGACATGGCCTGCGCAGACGTTGCCGAAGTTGCCCGATGGCACCGTGAAGCTGACTTTTTCGGTATTCGACTTCGTGGCTTGTATGTATCCGGCAAAGTAGTAAACCACCTGAGCCATCAGCCGCGCCCAGTTGATGGAGTTGACGGTGCCGATCTTGTACTTGCGTTTGAACTCGAGATCGTTGGAGACGGCCTTGACGATGTCCTGGCAATCGTCAAACACACCATCAACCGCGATGTTGTGGATGTTTTCGTCCTGAAGGCTGAACATCTGCGCCTGCTGGAACGGACTCATGCGGCCATTGGGCGAGGTCATGAACACGCGCACACCTTTTTTGCCACGCATGGCATATTCAGCCGCGCTGCCGGTGTCGCCGCTGGTGGCACCCAGGATGTTGAGTTCTTCGCCGCGCCGGGCCAGCTCGTACTCAAACAGGTTGCCCAGCAACTGCATGGCCATGTCCTTGAACGCAAGGGTCGGGCCATTGGACAGGGCTTCAAGCTGCAGACCTGCTTCCAGCGGGCGCAGCGGCACGATTTCGGTCGTGCCAAAGACCTCTGGCGTGTAGGTCTTGTGGCAAATCGCCTTCAGGTCTACATCGGGAATGTCATCAATATAGAGCGACAGGATTTCAAACGCCAGGTCTGCGTAAGACAGCGACCGCCAGCTCGCCAGGGTGAAATCATCGACCTGCGGGTACTGCTCGGGCAGGTACAGGCCGCCATCAGGCGCGAGGCCTTCAAGCAGGATTTCGCAGAAACGCTTGCGGCCCGCAGCATCAGAGGCAGCCGCCCTTGTCGAGAGATAACGCATCAGACCAGCTCTTCCTTGCGAATGCGGATGATGGGTGCGAGCACAGTAGGCAGCGCCTGCATCTGCGCAAGCGCAGCATTCATTTTTGCCTCAACGCAATCGTGCGTGAGGATGATGAGGTCGGTCTGCGTGGAGCCTTCCCCACCTACTTCATCGGCTTCACGCTGCAGCACCGCATCAATGCTGATGCCCGATTCAGCCAGGATGCCAGTGACTTTTGCCAGCACGCCGGCTTCATCTGCGACGTTCAGGCGCAGGTAATAACTTGTGACGACCTGCCCCATGTCGAGTACAGGCGTCGTGCTCATGGACTGCGGCTGGAAAGCCAGATGCGGGACGCGCTGCGCGCTGTCGGCAGTGTGCAGGCGTGCAATGTCCACCAAGTCTGCAATCACCGCACTGGCTGTTGGCTCACTGCCTGCGCCCTTGCCGTAATACATGGTCGTGCCGACAGCATCACCATGCACCATCACGGCATTCATGGCGCCCTCAACATTGGCAATCAGGCGTTTTGCAGGGACCAGGCACGGGTGCACGCGCAGCTCGATGCCATTGGCCATCTGCTTGGTGATACCCAGCAGCTTGATGCGATAGCCGAGCTGCTCTGCGTACTTGATGTCCTTCGCGCCCAGTTTGGTGATGCCCTCGACATAGGCCTTGTCAAACTGCACGGGCACGCCGAATGCAATTGCCGACATCAGCGCCGCCTTGTGCGCAGCGTCGACACCCTCGATGTCGAAGGTCGGGTCGGCTTCGGCGTAACCCAGGCGCTGCGCCTCCTTGAGCACCACGTCAAAGTCAGAGCCCTTGTCGCGCATTTCGCTGAGGATGAAATTGGTGGTGCCGTTGATGATGCCGGCAATCCACTGGATGCGGTTGGCCGTGAGGCCTTCGCGCAGGGACTTGATGATGGGAATGCCGCCGGCAACAGCCGCTTCAAAAGCCACCATCACGCCCTTGCGGTTGGCTGCTGCAAAAATCTCGGTGCCATGCACGGCGAGCAGCGCCTTGTTGGCCGTCACCACGTGTTTGCCGGCTTCAATCGCTTCAAGCACCAGCTGTTTCGCGATGCCGTAGCCGCCGATCAGCTCGACGACGATATCGATCTCGGGGTTGGCAATCACGGCGCGTGCATCGGCGACGACGGTCACATCCTTGCCCACGGCGGCCTGCGCACGTGCGGTGTCGAGGTCAGCGACCATGGCAATCTCGATGCCTCGGCCGGCGCGGCGCAAAATCTCGCCCTGGTTGCGCTGCAGAACGCTGAACACACCACTGCCCACGGTACCTATACCGAGAAGACCTACCTTGATTGATTTCAGACTCGTCACTTTTGTTTTCGCTTTCAGAACACTCTAAATTTTTAATCTACAACCCTGCTGGCAAAACCATCATGCGACCGGATGGGTCTTGCGGTAGTTTTCAAGAAACTTCGCGATGCGACTGATGGCCTCACGCAGGTCTTCCTCATGCGGCAGGAAAACAATGCGGAAGTGATCCGGGTTGGGCCAGTTAAAGCCCGTGCCCTGCACCAGCATGACCTTGGTTTCCTTGAGCAGTTCGAGAAAGAACTGGCGGTCATCCGTGATCGGGTAGACCTTGGGATCCAGCCGGGGGAACATGTAAAGCGCAGCTTGCGGCTTGACGCAGGTCACGCCCGGAATCGCCGTGATCAACTCATAGGCCAGATCGCGCTGGCGCCTCAAACGGCCCCCCTCGCCCGTCAGGTCATTGATGCTCTGGTAACCACCCAGCGCTGTCTGTATCGCCCACTGGCCCGGCACGTTGGAGCAGAGCTTCATGTTGGCCAGCATGTTCAGGCCTTCGATGTAATCTTTCGCCTGCTTTTTAGGGCCGGACACGACCAGCCAGCCAGCGCGATAGCCGCAAGATCTGTAACTCTTTGAAAGCGAATTGAATGTCAGCGTGAGGACGTCGGTCGAGAGGCTGGCAATGGCTGTGTGCTTGATGCCGTCGTACAGCACCTTGTCGTACACCTCATCGGCCAGGATCACAAGTTCGTGCTCACGGGCAATGTCAACAATCTTTTTGAGCAGGTCGTCGGAGTAAAGAACGCCGGTCGGGTTGTTCGGGTTGATGACGACGATGGCCTTGGTTTTCGGCGTGATGCGCGCCCGGATGTCTTCCGGATCGGGCATCCAGCCATTGTTTTCGTCGCAAAGGTAGTGCACGGGTGTGCCGCCGGACAGGCTGGTTGAGGCCGTCCACAGGGGGTAGTCAGGTGCGGGCAGCAGGAGCTCATCGCCGTCATCGAGCAGCGCATTGGTGGCCATGGCAATCAGTTCACTGGCACCGTTGCCCAGGTAAATGTCGTCAAGGGTCACGCCCTTGATGCCCTGCTTCTGGGTTTCATGCATCACGGCCTTGCGCGCCGCAAAAATGCCCTTGCTGTCCGAATATCCCGCCGATGCCGGCAGGTTGCGGATCATGTCCTGCTGGACTTCTTCGGGCGCGTCAAAACCAAACACCGCGAGATTGCCCAGATTGAGCTTGATGAGCTTCTGGCCCTCTTCTTCCATCTGCTTGGCCGCGTCCATGATGGGACCACGTATGTCATAAAGCACATTGGCAAGCTTGGCGGATTTGGTAATCGGTTTCATGCGGTTTTTCGGGGATAAAGACAGTATCAAGGCATCAACCCTGCCCGCAACTGGTGCACAGAAGGCTCCTGAAGCAGGAAAAATCGGGCGGAATCTATAATTTGACCACATAAAGCACCTGTTTTCACTGGAAAACAGGCACTTCCCGCCCTGATACCGCCCCGTTTGCACCACGCTGACAACACCACCTTCCCATGAAACTCCAGCCTGACCGTCTTGATGTGCAGTCCATCCTCGGTTACGGCCCCGGATGGGTGGGTTTGGGAAGCAATGGCGTTGCCGAAAAGATCGAGCGCAGCGTCGTGATCGGCTCACGCGGCGAAAAATTTGAATGGAACTGCGCGAGGTTTGAAGACCTGACCGAAGCGCACTTTTCCCTGCTGGCGAAAACACAGCCGGAACTGGTGATTTTCGGCAGCGGCACACGCTTGCGCTTCCCGCCCCCGGCCTTCATGCGGGCCCTGATGCAAAAACGCATTGGCATCGAAACCATGGACACACTGGCCGCCTGCCGCACCTACAACATCCTTGCGGGGGAAGGCCGGCAGGTGATTGCGGCCTTGCTGATTGAGACGGTAAGCTGAAGCCAGGCGCTTTCAGGGTAAAATCTAGGGTTGCGTATGCCTCCAGCCATTGGAGGGCGCCGCGGCTAATTACAACCACTTTCGTCAGGGTCTACTCAGTATGGCAGTCGTCGTCAATAAACTCCTCCCCGAATTTGAAGCGAACGCCACCAGCGGCGTGAAGGTTTCCAACCAGTCACACATGGGCAAGGTTGTTGTCCTGTACTTCTACCCCAAGGACAACACACCTGGCTGCACCACCGAAGCCATGCAATTCAGGGACCGCTACAAGGATTTCGTGAAAGCCGGCGCCACCGTGTTTGGTGTGTCGCGCGACAACATGAAGTCGCACGACGAATTCAAGGCCAAGCTTGAACTGCCGTTTGAACTGATTGCCGACACGGAAGAAAAAATGTGCCACATGTTCGGTGTGGTCAAAAACAAGATCATGTACGGCAAGAAGGTCAAGGGCATTGAGCGCAGTACCTTCCTGATCGGCGCTGACGGCACCCTGAAAGAAGAGTGGCGCGGCCTCAAGGTTCCCGGCCACGTTGATGACGTTCTCAAAGCCGTGAAAGCCCTGAAAAAAGCAGCCTGAACCGCTGAGGCCGTAGCGCAACAGTGGCGGGCAGGATGGAATTGCCCCGTCACACGAGTTGTGCATAATGAGGCCATGCAGTTGAGTTTCACGACCGCGCTCACAGAAAAAGCCGCCCTGGTTTCAAGGCGGCTTTTTCACTTTTTGAACCCCCTTCTGGAGAGTTACACGCATGCCCCTGCCTCCCGCCCCGACAAAACGTGCCGCCCTCCTCTCCACCGACGCGCTGGACGCTCCAGCACGCTCACCCTCCAAAACTGCCCGTAATAGCCAGCACGCCGAGTCTTCACAAAGGCCGCCGGTCCTTGACCTGTTTGACAACCGCGCCACTGGCGGCGGTGATCACCCGGCGGCCTTCAAGGGCAAGGATGCCGTCATCAGCAAGGCCAGCGCAGGCAGCTACAAGCGTGAAACCCCGCCAGCGCCCCTGCCCGTCAAAACCAAAAAGGCAAAGCACACCGGACCCACCAAGCTGTTTGTACTGGACACCAATGTACTGATGCACGACCCCATGTGCATGTTCCGCTTTGAGGAACATGACATCTTCCTGCCCATGATCGTGCTCGAAGAGCTGGACAGCAACAAGAAGGGCATGACTGAAGTCGCCCGCAATGCGCGCCAAACCAGCCGCTCCCTTGATGCACTGGCCGGTGCAAAAGATGCCGATATTGCCAAGGGCCTCAAGCTCAGCACCACGGGCCATGGCGAAGCAGGCGGCTGCCTGTTCTTCCAGACCAAACCTCTGGACTACACACTGCCCATGAGCCTGCCGCAAGGCAAGGCCGACAACCAGATCCTGGGCGTGGTCGAAGCACTTCGCAAGGAGTATTCCCCGCGTGAAGTCGTGCTGGTGTCCAAGGACATCAACATGCGCGTCAAGGCCAGGGCTCTGGGCCTGGCGGCAGAGGACTACCAGAACGACAAGGTACTTGAAGACGGCGACCTTCTCTATTCAGGCGCACTGCCCCTGCCTGCGGATTTCTGGACACGCCAGAGCAAAACCATAGAAAGCTGGCAACAAGGCAGCCAGACCTTCTATCGCATCACAGGCCCCATCGTAGGCAGCCTGCTGATCAACCAGTTTGTGTTTTTTGAGGCTCCTGGCGAACCACCGCTGTATGCGCGCGTGACAGAAATCCGCGCCAAGACGGCCGTGCTCAAAACCCTCAAGGATTACAACCACCTGAAAAATGCGGTCTGGGGCGTGACTACACGCAACCGCGAGCAGAACTTCGCCATGAACCTGCTGATGGACCCGGAAGTCGACTTCGTCACACTGGCGGGCACCGCTGGCACCGGCAAGACGCTGATGGCACTCGCAAGCGGCCTGACGCAGGTGCTGGATGACCGCCGCTACACGGAAATCATCATGACCCGCGCCACAGTGTCGGTCGGTGAAGACATCGGCTTCCTGCCCGGCACCGAAGAAGAAAAGATGGGCCCGTGGATGGGCGCGCTTGACGACAACCTGGAAGTGCTGGGCAAAACCGACAGTGGCTCTGGCGAGTGGGGACGCGCGGCCACCAATGAACTGATCCGCTCGCGCATCAAGGTGAAAAGCATGAACTTCATGCGCGGCCGCACCTTCCTGAACAAGTACGTGATCATCGATGAAGCCCAGAACCTGACGCCCAAGCAGATGAAAACCCTGATCACACGTGCCGGCCCAGGTACCAAAATCATCTGCATGGGCAATCTCGCGCAGATCGATACGCCTTACCTGACAGAAGGCTCGTCCGGCATGACCTACGCCGTTGACCGCTTCAAGGGTTGGCCGCATGGCGGCCATATCACCCTGGCGCGTGGCGAACGTTCAAGGCTGGCTGACTTTGCAAGCGAAGTGCTCTAAAAAGCACCTCAGCGATACGGAAACAAAAAAGCCAGATCAAATGATCTGGCTTTTTTACGTCTTCAAAATCTGGTGGGAGATGCAAGTTTCGAACTTGCGACCCCTGCAGTGTGAATGCAGTGCTCTACCCCTGAGCTAATCTCCCTTTCGGTCAGCCTAAGATTATATGCTGTTTCAGGCCGTTGCCTGAACCTGCACCACCTCGACACGCCAGATGGTCTTGCCCTTGCTGGCCTTGTCGATGTCGTCGAGCAGCTTTTCATGCTCCAGGCTTTCCTGCTCACTTGCCAGGATCAACGGCAACTCAAACCTGCTCAGGTCCACGGCTGGCACAGCGAGGTCGGTCTGCACTGCACCGGCGACTTCCATCATGAGGCTGTTCTGGCCACGGGTCAGGTTGATGTAGACATCTGCCAGCAGTTCGGCATCAAGCAGCGCGCCGTGCAGGGTTCGGCCCGAGTTGTCCACTTCCAGCCGATCGCACAGCGCATCCAGTGAATTGCGTTTGCCCGGAAACATTTCCTTGGCCATCACCAGGCTGTCAGTGACCTTGCCCACGCAGTGCTTGATAGGTTGCCGGCCAATCAGCTCAAGCTCCTTGTTCAGGAAGCTCACGTCGAAAGGCGCGTTGTGGATGATGATCTCGGCGCCACGCAAATATTCCAGCAGTTCATCAGCGATGGCCTCGAACTTCGGCTTGTCCTTGAGGAACTCGTTGCTGATGCCGTGAACCTTGAGCGCGTCCTCGTGGCTGTCGCGGCCAGGATTCAGGTAGAAGTGTTTGTTGTTGCCGGTGAGTTTGCGGGCAAGCAGCTCAACACAGCCGATTTCAATGATGCGGTCGCCATTTTCAGCTGACAGACCTGTGGTTTCAGTATCCAGAACGATTTGGCGCATGACGCGATTATCGCTCTGCCTGCAGTTGAATCCCGTGCACCAACATCAGGCTTTCAATGACTTCGGCCTTCAAAAGCCCCGTGTAAAGCCCTTGTGGACAGGCCTGAATATTGCTCCACACCTGAAACACTCTCACAGGAAATGACATGGCACCCCTTTCACGCTACCTTTTATCGCTGATGGCGCTGTGCATGCCGGTTGCAGCGCTGGCGGATTCAAAGCCCATCGTCATTGGCCAGACCTATATCCAGACAGGCCCGCTGGCCGGACTGTCTGTGGACCCCCTGACAGGCATCAAGGCCATGCTTGCCTCAGCCAATGAAACCGGCGGCGTCAATGGCAGGCTGCTGGAGATCAGGCAGATGGACGATGCCTATGACCCGGCACGTGCCGGTGAAAACGTAAAAAAGCTGGTGTCTGAAGGCGCGATCGCCATCCTGATGCCCATAGGCACCAGCTCGTCTGTGGGTGCGCTCAAAGCCGCGAATGAGCTCAAGATACCGCTGGTCGCGCCCTACACAGGTGCAGGTCCGGTCGTAAAGTTTTCCGACTACGGCTTCCCGGTGCGTATCAGCTTTGACGAGGAATATGGGCGCATCGTCAACCATCTTTTCACACTGGGCATCACCAAAATTGCCTTCGCCTACAACGACAATCCCGGGGCAAAATCCGCCATGGAAAGCACCAGGGGCTTCATAGAGCAACGTGGCGCAAAAATGATCGGCAGCGTGGCCATTAAAAATGACGCGTCTGACGCAGAAGCCAGGGCTGTCGAACTGGCCAAACTGAACCCGGTCGCGGTTGTCCTGTCAGCGACCAACCCGGTGACTGCAAAGTTCATACAG
This sequence comes from Pseudomonadota bacterium, assembly GCA_040388905.1. GTDB lineage: Bacteria > Pseudomonadota > Gammaproteobacteria > Burkholderiales > Burkholderiaceae_C > Polaromonas. Next base: position 16,908 of record JAZKAY010000024.1, on the reverse strand, counting down.
GCTTACAAAAAAGCCGGGGGTGAGGCCAGCTTCTATTCGTTCTCCTTCCTCAACGGCCAGCAGCTTTTCAAGGCCATCGGCAAGGACGCTGTAGGCGTGGTGGTGTCACAGGTTGTGCCTTACCCATGGAACAACTCATCAACACTGATTGCCGAATACCAGGCCGCAATGAAAAAAATTGGTGTGAACGATTTCAGCTACGGCAGCCTTGAGGGCTATGTCAGCACCAAAGTGCTGGTCGAGGGCCTGAAGCGGTCGGGCAACAACCCCACGCCGGAGGCCCTCAAGAAAGCGCTCGAAAATTTCAAGTCGCTGAACCTGGGTGGCATCTTCCTGGGTTACGGCCCTACTGACCATCAGGGCCTGAGCTTCTCGGAGCTGTCGATGATCAAGCGCGATGGCGGTTACGTCCGTTAATCAACTCACTGAGGCCCAGGCCAGTAATTCAGGCAGCGCCGGTTTCAGGCGGGGTTGATACCGCCCTGTTCTGCCCTGCGCCCGATACCAGGAAGACGCCCGGAAGAATCAGCGCTGCACCGACAGCGTGATGCCAGCCAGGCGCTTCCCCCAATACAGCCCACGCGACAAAGGCCGTATAGAGCGGGCCCAGATAAAGCGCCACCGCCACGCGGCTCGCACCCAGAACCTTCTGCGACCAGCCGTAAATCCAGTAAGCACCCAGGCCCGGTATCACGCCCGCAACCGCAATCAGCGTCAAGGCCTTTAACCCCCATTGCGTCAGGCCCTGTTGGGTGGACTCCCACAGCGCGCAAGGCAATAGCAGGATGACGCCGCCAGTGCAGCTCGCCGCCAGCCGGGCCGTCGCGCTCAGGGAGCTCGGCCATTTCTTCTGCAACAGCGCATAGGCCGCCCATGCCAATGTGGCGCCCACAATCCAGGCATCACCGGGCACGAACTGCACGCTGCCCAGCGCAGACCACTGCCCTTTCAAAACCACATGCAGCACGCCCGCCATCGCGATGACCACACCGGTGGCCTGCAGCTTGCTGAAGCGCTCACCCAGCCACAGCGCGGCGCCCAGCCCAATCAACACGGGTGACGCTGAATAAATCAGCGCAATATTGACTGCACCCGTAGAGCGGGCGCCGAGGTAAACCCAGGCACCACAGACCAGCATGCCCAGAAAACCAAGCACCAGGTATTGCCACCATGTTTGCGCCAGCTCAGCGCGTTTTTGCCAGAGCTCTCCGCCTGACAGGGCAAGCAGCACAACGGCTGCCAGCGTCCACCTCCCCAGCGCAAGCGCATAAGGGCCAATCACGCCAGGCGCAGTGCGCGCCACGACATAGTTGGCCGTCCAGAGGATGGGAATAAACCAGATCAGGGCGAGGGCCAGCCTGACCTGGCGCGGCGTCGCTTCAGGCACAGGTGGCTTCTGCTTCGGTGGGATGGTATTCAGGTGAACTGTGGGCGAGTGCCATCACCTCATGCGGAGGCACGGCCTTGAGCTTGTGGTCGCTCCAGACCTGGCGCCAGCGGCGGCTGCCGGCCAGCCCGTGGCGCAGGCCCAGCATGTGGCGGGCGATATTGCTCCACGGCGTACCGTTAATTTCAAACTCGCGAACCATGTAGTCACACATCTGTGCCTCAACAATCTCGCGTGTCAGACCGTTGGGCGCATCACCAAAAAACGCTTCGTCCCAGGATGCCAGCCACCAGGGGTTGTGATAGGCCTCACGCCCAATCATCACCCCATCGAGACGCTGCAATTGTGCAGACACCTGGCCTGCATTGGCGATGCCGCCATTGATGGCAATGGTCAGGTGCGGAAACTCGTTTTTGAGCTGCTGCACCATCTCATAGCGCAAAGGCGGCACTTCACGGTTTTCTTTCGGGCTCAGCCCCTTGAGCCAGGCGTTACGCGCATGCACGATGAACACCTCGCAACCGGCCTCGCTCACTGCACCCACGAAGTCGCGCACAAAACCATAACTCTCGGTTTTGTCTATGCCGATGCGGTGCTTGACCGTGACCGGTACACCCACCACATCCACCATGGCCTTGACGCAATCAGCCACCAGTTGCGGCTCGGCCATCAGGCAGGCACCAAACGCACCCCGCTGCACACGCTCACTCGGGCAGCCACAGTTGAGGTTGATTTCATCGTAGCCCCATTGCTCGCCCAGTTTTGCGCAGTGCGCCAAGTCTGCCGGCTCGCTGCCACCCAGTTGCAGTGCGACGGGATGTTCTTCACCGTTAAAGCGCAGGTGCCTGGCCACGTCACCGTGAACCAGCGCCCCCGTGGTGACCATCTCTGTGTACAGCAGGGCGTGGCGGCTGAGCAGGCGGTGGAAATAACGGCAATGCCTGTCAGTCCAATCCATCATCGGGGCAACGCTTAACCGCCAGGGGCTGAATTTCCCATCTGCCCCGGCGGGCAACGAAGATGTTTGTTGGTCAGGGGCAGACATAGCCCTATTTTCCCAGAAAGGCAAAGTCCCCGCAGCTTCAGCGGCAGGTAATATGGCCTGTCTGCACCGAACAAAGGGGTGCACCTGCAACGATTCACCGACCGCAACTGCCACAGGAAGTCAGCCATGCCCGATTCCACAACCATCAGCCCACTAAAGAAGCCGCGCGGTGTTCGTCGCCAATCGTCCATCCCCACGCTTGCACTAAGCCTGGGCGCCGCAACACTCATGCTGGGCTGCGCGTCTTCGCCAATGCCGGAGTGGAGCAGCATCTTTTCGTCCAGGCCCGCTGCAATAACACCTTCACCATCACGGCCGGCCCAGCCGCCGGTAATAGCCCCCGCAGCGCCGCAGGCCATTGCAGTGGCGCCCCTGCCCGAAGTGAGGGTCTCGCCGGTAGCACCGCCGCCACCTGCAACGCCAGCGCCGCTGCAGGACCAGGCCCTCCCCTACAGTGCGGCTGTGGCATCCCGGTTTCCACCACCGCCCATCACCTACAGCACGCCCGGCTTGCAGGGTGGCCGCACAACATACACATCACAGGCAGAAATCCAGTCGTGGTTGCGTGCGCAGGCCGCTGCAGCAGGCCGCGTTCCGGGCTTGGCGGCAGCGGTCATTGCTGCAGGAACGTCGCAGCGCGGTGAAGCCATTGAAGCGCTGGTGCTGGCCCGGGCCACAGGTGCCGACCCCGCAGCGCTGCTGGCCAACGGCAGGCCTACCGTGTTTCTGGTCGGGCAGCAGCATGGCAACGAGCCTGCAGGCAGCGAGGCACTGCTGGTGATTTCACGTGAACTGGCGCAAGGCCTGCTGCGATCACTGCTGGACCGGATCAACGTGGTGATCGTGCCGCGTGCCAACCCTGACGGTGCGTCTGCCGACAGGCGTGAAACTGCGAACGGCGTGGACATGAACCGCGACCACCTGCTGCTCAACACCCCGGAAGCACAGGCGCTGGCAAAACTCACGCGTGACTACAACCCCACCGTTGCCATCGATGCGCATGAATACACGGTGGTCGGCCGCTTTCTTGAAAAGTTCGGCACTGTGCAAAAGTTTGATGCGTTGCTGCAATACGCCACCACCGCCAACTTGCCCGAGTTTTTGACCAAGGCTTCTGAAGAGTGGTATCGCAGGCCGCTGGTCGCCTCGCTCAAGACACAGGGCCTGAGCACCGAGTGGTACTACACCACATCCACAGACCTGGCTGACAAAAAAATATCCATGGGCGGCACCCAGGCAGATACCGGCCGCAATGTGGAGGGGCTCAAAAACGCGGTCAGCCTGTTGATTGAAACGCGCGGTGTCGGCATAGGCAGGCTGCACATACAGCGCCGGGTACACACGCAGGTGGCAGCCATGACCAATGTGCTCAACAGCACAGCGCAGCGTGCGTCCGAACTCACCCAGTTGCGCCCTTACATCGACAAGGAGGTAGTCGCGCTGGCCTGCCGCAATGCAGCCATCGTCGAAGCGGGACCAACGCCTGCGCAGTACGAGCTGACCATGCTGGACCCCGTCACTGGCGCCGACAAAACTCTGGTGGTCGACTGGGACTCGGCGCTTTCCCTGCGGACAATCAAGACCCGCGCAAGGCCTTGCGGCTACTGGCTGTCGGCATCGTCGTCCACCGCTGTCGAGCGCCTGCGCATGCAGGGCGTGCAGGTACAGCGGCTGGCAGAGGCAGGCTCTGTGCTGGGAGACAGCTACCGTGAAACCTCTCGCGCCATATCAGAGCGGCAGGACGTCCGCGGCACGATTGCCGATGGCAGCAACAAGGCCGTGAAAGTGGAAGTGGGCCTGGCGCGAGGCCTGGTGGATGTGCCGCGCGGCAGTTATTACGTGCCGCTTAACCAGCCGCTGGCCAATCTGGTCATCGCAGCGCTTGAGCCCGATACACAGAGCAGCTTCTTTGCCAACCAGCTCATTGATGATTTGAAAAGCACGGCGCGTGTCATGGCACCACCAGCCTTCAAGCTTGAAGACCTGAACTGAAAAATCAGCACGCAGGAAGGCGGATTTAAGCGTTCGTCTTACATGTCCGGGCAGCCACGCCTGACGGCTTTATTCATGTGTTAGCGCCTTAATGGTGGGACTGGTGCCGGATACCCCGGACACCCCACAACAAGGATGCAAACCATGAACGAATTCAAACTCACTCCCGATATGGTCAGCATGGGCGGCGCGTTTTACCCCAAAGGCTATGTCTTCATCATGTTCCCCGACGAGGAGAAAGCTGCCCAGGTAGCGCGCGAGATCGACGGCAACCCCGGCAATGAGGTGGTGATGCTTCTCAGCCCGGCTACGGTACTGCGTGACATCGGCAAGGTCGATGGCGAGTCAAAAATACCGCTGCCATCGGTCGGCACCGAAGGTGCCACAGTTAACAACTATGTCGCCCTGGCACGCAAGGGCCACCACGCATTGATGGCAAAGGTGGCGTCGGACGAAGATGCCAAACGTGTCACTGACGCTGCAAGAAAGGCCTCGTTCTCGTACGGCCAGCGTTACCACCTGCTGGCTATCGAAGACCTCGAATAAACCTGGGAATACGCCCGCGAATAAGGCTAGAAAAGGCGCCCCTGCCCTTTTGCAGCCGCTGGCCTGAAGCGGCTCAGGTCAAGCTCTATGCGCTGGCGGTTGAAGCCAAGCTTGTGGGTCGCCTTTTCAAACCGCTGGCGTATCAGGTCTGCCCACAAGCCCTGGCCCTTCATGCGCGACGCAAAATCGCTGTCGTAATCCTTGCCGCCGCGCAAGTCGTGAATGCGCGCCATGATGCGCGCGGCGCGCTGCGGGTAATGCAGCTGCAGCCATTCCTTAAAAATGGGTGCCAGCTCCCAGGGCAAACGGATGACGGTGTAGAAGGCGCTGCGTGCGCCGGCCTCCCATGCTGCTTTTAAAACCTGCTCCATGTCGTCGTTCAAAAAAGGAATTTGCGGCGCCAGGCTCACGCCCACGGGAATGCCATGTTCAGCGAGCGCTTTGATGAGGCGCAGCCGCCTGTGGGGCGCTGCCGCGCGCGGCTCCAGCTTGCGGGCGAGCTCTGGGTCCAGCGTTGTGATGGTCACGTAGACGGCAGCCATGTTTTCTCTTGCCATGGCGGCAATCAGGTCGATGTCTCGCTCAACCCCGGCGGACTTGGTGACCAGTGAAAAAGGGTGGCGCGTCTCCTGCAGCACTTCGATCACGCTGCGCGTCAGGCGAAGTTCACGCTCAACCGGCTGGTAGCAATCCGTGGCCGAGCCGATGTTGAGCAGGTGCGGTACGTAACTTTTTCTGGCCAGGTCCTGGCGCAGCACGTCGGCGATGTTGCGCTTGGCAATGATTTTTGTTTCAAAGTCCAGGCCCGGCGACAGGTTGAGGTAGCTGTGCGTGGGCCGGGCGTAACAGTAGACGCAGCCGTGCTCGCAGCCCCGGTAAGGATTCAAGCCATAGTCGAAAAAAATGTCGGGCGAATCGTTGCTGGTGATGGCGCTGCGTGCATCTTCAAAAATGACTTCGGTTTCAAGACGGCGCGCATCGCCGTCGAAGGATTCCCCCAGCGTGCCCCAGCCGTCGTCATAGGCCGCACGCGAATCCTTCTCGAAGCGATGCGCCATGCGTGTGGCGGTTCCCCTGCCCTTGATGGCATGGATGGGGATGATGGTCTCGTTCATGGCCAACTCAAGTGCTGTATAAAAATACAGTTTAGCGACCTGGAGCAAGTTTCACAACGGAAGATGCCGTTTAATCCGCAACCGCATTTTGCTATTAATTTAGTAGCTGCTCACGCTCGTCTCTATTGGCTAAGAGCCCGATTTGATGCCATTTTACGTTTAAAACATCTTATTTTGGCGACTCCAAGCAGATCAAACTTCTTAAAAACAGCTGTTATAGCTATAACAGCTGTTTTTACCGGGAGTACTGTCAACACCTCACCATAATGACGGAAACCCATTTAATACAGCCATGACCCAGCGACCTTCAAACATCTACGACCACTACCATGCCCATGTGTATTTCGGCCCGGGCACGGTTGAACAGGCCCGCGCGCTGTGCAATGCTGCAGGGGAGAAATTCGGTATCGCAGTCGGTCGGGTGCATGAACGCGAGGTCGGCCCACACCCTCAGTGGAGCTGCCAGCTGTCATTTGACCGCGCGCAGTTCGATGACGTGATTCCCTGGCTGGACAGCGAACGCAATGGCCTGGATGTGTTTGTGCATGGCCAGACCGGTGACGACCTGGCGGACCACACCACGCACGCGTCGTGGCTGGGCAAAGAATATGCCCTGAAACTCGACATGTTCAGGCGCAGGGCCTGAACCCTTACAAGGTCAGGCGAGTTTCAGCCGCGCACGCGCTTCGTCGTATTCGCGCTTGAGCTGCGCAACAAACGCAGCCGTGCTCTGGACCTTTGTGATCGCGCCAATGCCCTGGCCACTGCCCCAGATGTCTTTCCAGGCTTTCGATTTGGAGCCTTCACCACCACCAAAATTCATGGTCTTCACATCGCCTTCGGGCAGGTTCTCAGGGTCCATGCCTGCGGCGCGGATAGACGCCGCCAGGTAGTTGCCATGCACACCGGTGAAGAGGTTGCTGTAGACGATGTCATCAGAGTTGCTGTCGACAATCGCCTGCTTGTAGCCATCCACGGCGCGCGCTTCGTCGGTCGCGATGAAGGCCGAGCCGATATAGGCAAAGTCGGCACCCATGGCCTGGGCCGCGAGCACTGCGCCGCCGCTGGCAATTGAACCTGACAGCGCAATCGGGCCATCAAACCACTGACGGATCTCCTGGATCAGCGCAAACGGGCTCTTCACGCCTGCATGGCCACCGGCGCCCGCCGCCACAGCGATGAGGCCGTCAGCGCCCTTTTCAATCGCCTTGCGGGCAAATTTGTTGTTGATGATGTCGTGCAGCACCACGCCGCCGTAGCTGTGTGCCGCAGCATTGATGTCTTCGCGCGCGCCCAGGCTGGTGATGATGATGGGCACCTTGTATTTCACGCACAGGACCATGTCATGCTCCAGCCTGTCGTTGGACTTGTGCACGATCTGGTTGATGGCAAAGGGCGCGGCTGGCCTGTCAGGGTTGGCCTTGTTGTACGCGGCCAGCGCTTCGGTGATTTCAATCAGCCACTCTTCAAGCTGCTCTGCGGGCCGCGCATTGAGCGCCGGCATGGAGCCGACGACGCCGGCGATGCACTGCGCAATCACCAGCTTGGGGTTGCTGATGATGAAGAGCGGCGAGCCGATGATGGGCAGCGGCAGGTTGTTCAGGGGCGCGGGAAGTTTCGACATGGTTTGTGCAGTCCGGGAGTAGATGGGAACGGTCCCGGACCTGATCCGGGACTCATGGATTGCGGGTCCGGCCCGCAATGACAGAACTAGAACGCTTCCAGGGCCAGCGCCGTCACGCATTCAGCACCTTCAACAATACTGTCACGCATGCCGGGCGCCTTGGTCAGCAAATGGTCGGCGTAAAAACGCGCAGTGGTGATCTTGGCCTTCATGAAGTCCGCATCAACACCTTTCGCCAGCTCTTCCTGTGCAGCCAGCAGCGAACGGCCCATCTGCCAGCCTGCCACCACATTGCCTGCCAGCATCAGGTAAGGCACGCTGCCGGCAAAGACGGCGTTCGGGCTGGCTTTGGTGTTGCCCGCCACAAAGTCAACCACGTCGATAAAGGCTTCCCGTGCGGCCTTCAGGCGTTTGGCGACAGCGACCGCATCCGCACTGCCCTGTTTGGTCAGTTCCTGCTCGGTCTTTTCGATTTGCGCGGCAATGGCCTTGGCCGTCTGGCCACCATCACGCGAGGTCTTGCGGCCAATCAGGTCATTGGCCTGGATGGCGGTTGTGCCTTCGTAAATCGTCAGAATTTTGGCGTCGCGGTAGTACTGCGCTGCGCCGGTCTCTTCGATGAAACCCATGCCGCCATGCACCTGCACACCCAGCGATGTGACTTCAAGACTCATCTCGGTGCTGTAGCCCTTGACCAGCGGCACCATGAACTCATAGAAGGCCTGGTTCTGTTTGCGAACGTCGGCATCGGGGTGGTGGTGCGTCGCGTCATACGCCGCAGCAGCCACAGCAGCCATCCCGCGGCAGCCTTCGATATAGGCGCGCATGGTCATCAGCATGCGTTTGACGTCAGGGTGGTGAATGATGGGCGCGCTGGCCTTGATGGAACCATCGACCGGGCGGCTCTGCACGCGGTCTTTCGCAAACGTCACAGCCTTCTGGTAGGCCATCTCGGCAATCGCGATGCCCTGCATGCCGACGGCGTAACGGGCCGAGTTCATCATGATGAACATGTACTCAAGGCCGCGGTTTTCCTCACCGACGATGTAACCGACGGCACCGCCGTTGTCGCCGTACTGCAGCACAGCGGTTGGCGATGCCTTGATGCCCATCTTGTGCTCGATGCTGACGCAGTGCACATCGTTGCGCGCGCCAAGGCTGCCGTCCTTGCCGACCATGAACTTGGGCACCACAAACAGGCTGATGCCCTTGACGCCTTCCGGCGCTCCGGTCACGCGGGCCAGCACGAGGTGCACGATGTTCTCGGCCATGTCGTGCTCACCATAGGTGATGAAAATCTTGGTGCCGAAGACCTTGTAGGTGCCGTCAGGCTGTGGCTCTGCACGGCTGCGCACCATGGCCAGGTCGGATCCGGCCTGCGGCTCGGTCAAATTCATGGTGCCTGTCCACTGGCCGCTGACCAGCTTTTCGAGGTACACCGCCTTGAGGTCGTCAGAGCCCGCCGTGAGCAGCGCTTCGATCGCGCCATCGCTCAGCAAGGGGCACAACGCAAAACTCATGTTGGCCGAGTTGAGCATTTCACCGCAGGCAAAACCAATCGCCTTGGGCAAGCCCTGGCCGCCGTAATCCGCCGGGTGCTGCAGGCCCTGCCAGCCACCGTCGACGTATTGTTTGAAGGCCTCCTTGAAGCCGGGCGTGGTGGTGACGACACCATCTTTCAGGCTGGACGGATTGATGTCGCCTTCGCGGTTCAGCGGGGAGGTGACACCCTCATTGAATTTTGCGCACTCTTCAAGCACGGCCTGGGCGGTGTCAAAGCCCGCCTCTTCAAAACCGGGAATTTCAGCAATCTGGTCGATGCCAGCGAGGTGCCTGATGTCGAACAGCATGTCCTTGAGGGGGGCTTTGTAGCTCATGTCTTGTCTCCAGAATTCACATCAAATATCAAATCAATCCCACAAGAAAAAAGGCACCACTCACGATGCCTTTTTTCAGTCTTCTTTTGCTTACAGTGCTGCTGTCAGCTCGGGCACAGCCACAAACAGGTCAGCCACCAGGCCGTAGTCAGCCACAGAGAAGATAGGCGCCTCTTCGTCCTTGTTGATCGCCACGATGACCTTGCTGTCTTTCATGCCGGCCAGATGCTGGATGGCACCCGAGATACCTGCAGCCACATACAGCTGCGGAGCGACGATCTTGCCGGTCTGGCCGACCTGCCAGTCGTTCGGTGCGTAGCCTGCATCAACCGCAGCGCGTGAAGCACCAAGTGCTGCGCCCAGCTTGTCGGCCAGCGGCGTCATGACTTCATTGAATTTCTCGGATGAGCCCAGCGCGCGGCCACCCGAGACGATGATCTTGGCGGCCGTCAGTTCAGGGCGGTCGCTCTTGGCGATCTCGGAGCCCAGGAAGGTCGACTTGCCGCTGTCGGCAACGCCGGCAGGCGTTTCAATCGCGGCGCTGCCACCGGTAGCTGCAGCAGGGTCAAAGCCGGTGGTACGCACAGTGATGACCTTGGTGGCGTCCGAACTCTGCACGATGGCAATCGCGTTGCCCGCATAGATGGGGCGCTCGAAGGTGTCAGCGGCATCGACCTTGGTGATGTCGGAGATCTGGGCAACGTCCAGCGTGGCCGCAACGCGCGGGGCAATGTTCTTGCCTGAAGCGGTGGCGGGAAACAGGATGTGCGAGTAGCCCGATGCAATGGCAAGCACCTGGGCGGCCATGTTCTCGGCCAGGCCATGGGCGAAGTGATCGCCTTCGACGTGGATGACCTTGGCGACGCCGGCAATGGCGGCTGCAGCCTTGGCAGCGGCTTCAGCGCCCTTGCCTGCGACCAGCACGTGCACATCACCGCCGCACTGGGAGGCCGCAGTCACGGTGTTGAGGGTCGCGGGCTTGATGGAGTTGTTGTCGTGTTCTGCGATTACGAGTGCGGTCATGTCATCAACTCCTTAGATAACTTTGGATACGTTCTTGAGCTTGTCGACCAGCGTGGCGACATCGGGCACCTTGATGCCGGCGCTGCGTTTGGGCGGCTCGCTGACCTTGAGGGTCTTCAGGCGCGGCTTGACATCGACACCGAGGTCTTCGGGCTTGACGTTGTCGAGCTGCTTTTTCTTGGCCTTCATGATGTTGGGCAAGGTCACATAACGCGGCTCATTGAGACGCAGGTCGGTGGTGATGATGGCTGGCAGGCTCAGGGCCAGGGTTTCCAGGCCGCCATCAACTTCACGGGTAACCTTGACCTTGTCGCCGTCGATTTCGACCTTGGAGGCGAATGTGGCCTGTGGCCAGCCCAGCAGCGCAGCCAGCATCTGGCCGGTCTGGTTGCAGTCGTCGTCAATGGCCTGCTTGCCGAGGATCACGAGTTGGGGTTGTTCCTTTTCGACTAGGGCTTTCAACAGCTTGGCAACTGCCAGCGGTTGCAGTTCTTCTGCGGTTTCGACCAGGATGGCGCGGTCTGCACCGATGGCCATGGCGGTGCGCAGGGTTTCCTGGCACTGAAGCACACCGCAGCTGACGGCGATGACCTCGGTGACGGCGCCTTTTTCCTTGAGCCGGGTGGCTTCTTCGACGGCGATCTCGTCAAACGGGTTCATGCTCATCTTGACGTTGGCGATATCGACGCCTGTGCCATCGGATTTGACGCGGACTTTGACGTTGTAGTCGACTACACGTTTGACGGGGACCAGGACCTTCATTGCAGCTCCAGAGAGTTTGTTAATTGACGTTTACGTAAAGGTAAGCTCTACATTCTATGTCGTGCGGCATTCATGATGCGGTGATTCAGCTTGCTGGCGGGAGGGATAAGCCCGCAAAAGACTGAAAACGAACGGTCGTTCTATTTTTATTATACGGCGTCAGTTCCGCGTAATTAGAGCACCGGCACCAAAGCCCGCATTGCGCATCGGTGACACGCCTATACCGGCTTTGCTTCAGGCTGCGCCACAGAAGGCAGTACCCGGGTATGGACCACCCGTTGCGGGTAGGGAATATCGATATTGTTCTCACGCAGGGATTTGAGGATTTGCAGGTTGATGCGCGAGCGAAGGTTGGCCTGGCCGTTTTCGGGGTCCGTCATCCAGTAGTTCAGGGTGAACTCTATGCCGTCAGGGCCGAAATTCGTCAGGTTGACCCCGGGTCCCGGGTCACGCAGCACCCGGTCCTGCGTCAGCGCAGCTTCAATCAGAAGGCGCATCACCAACTCAGGGTCACTGTCATAGCCGACGGAAATCACACTGGCCTGCAGCACACGCAAATCCGACAGCGAGAGGTTTTCAATTCGCTCGGTGATGAAAAGCTCATTGGGCACGATGGATTCACGCCCTGACAGCGCACGCACCACGGTGTAACGCGCATTGATCTCGGTAATGCGGCCTTCAAAGGTATCGACACGCACGTTGTCGCCAATGCGTACGCTACGTTCGGCCAGGATGACAAAGCCGCTGACGTAGTTGGAGGCCAGCTTCTGCAGGCCAAAACCCACACCCACACCAATCGCACCACCCAGCACAGAGAGCGCCGTCAGGTCTATGCCGACCGAGGACAGCGCCACAATCAGGCCGACAAAAGTCAGCACCACCCGCACGACATTGCTGACCGCCTTGCGCAGCGACAGCTCGCTGCCAGTCGCTGAGCGCAGCAGCCTGCCCTCAATCGCAGAAGATATCCAGAGTGTGACGAGAAGCACAATGCTGGCCGTGACGGCGCCTTCAAGCATGGTGCGCACCGAGAGCGTGGAGCTGCCTACTTTCCAGTGGATCTTGTCAAGCTCGTCAAGAATCACGGGTAGCAAGCCGCTGACCCAGAGCACCATGGCAATCCAGGCCAGCCAGGAGATACTTCGCTCCAGCGGTTTCACCCAGCTTGCGGTCTTGAAGGCCACCTGCAGCACCTTCACACCCAGCCTGATGACCGCCAGCGATACCAGCACGGGAATGGCCACGACAAACACGGCCTGCGGCAACCAGCGGGCCAGCAGGCTGGCGCTGATATAGGCAAAGAACAGCAAGAGCAGCGGGAACAGCACGCCATCAATGATGCGGCGGCCAAACAGGATGGAGCTGTCGTGCACCTCCCCCGCTGCGCGATGGGCCAGCCGCACCAGAAGCCACGCCAGAAGCACGCAAGCCACAAGCGTCGCCAGCTCGATGAGCGCGCCGGGTTGCAGCAATGCCGCAAACCATTCATCCAGCGTGGTGACCTTGCCGGCAGGCCTCACCGCCGTCTGGGAAAAAACAGATCCGAAATTTATGGCGCCTGGTCCGGCCATTGCGGTTTCCTTTTGTCGATGAAGGCCTGAACGCCCTCCTGCGCCACCGGGTGCATCATGTTGCAGGCCATCGTTTGGCCCGCCAGCTGGTAAGCCGCTTCAATGCCGGTTTCGCGTTGTTTGTAAAAAAGTGCCTTGCCCATGGCAATCGCCTCTTTGGGCTTGACCAGGATGGCCTGCAAAAGTTTCGCAAGTTCTTCGTCCAGCGATGCCGCCGGAACAACACGGTTGACCAGGCCGCGCACCCTGGCTTCATCGGCACTGATGAACTCGCCCGTCAGCAGCATTTCCATAGCCTGCTTTGCCGGCATGTTGCGCACCAGCGGCACGCTGGGTGTGGCGCAGAACAGGCCGACATCAATGCCATTGACGCCAAACGTTGCATGGTCTGCCGCAACGGCAAGGTCGCATTGCGCCACCAGCTGGCAACCCGCCGCGGTCGCCAGCCCCTGCACTTTGGCGATCACCGGCACCGGCAGCTTCTGTATGGACAGCATCATGCGTGTGCACTGCGCAAACAGCTTCTGGTAGTAAGCCAGCTCAGGCTGCGCACGCATGTCCTTGAGGTTGTGGCCGGCACAAAAGGCCTTGCCTTCAGCTGCGATGACAACGGCACGTGCAGATGAATCACTGGCAACTTCATCCAGCGCAGCCTGCAACAACGACAGCATCTCTTCACTCAGCGCGTTGAAGGTGCCGGGGCTCTTCAGCGTCAGGGTATGCACACCATTGGCCTCCTGGGTGTGGAGCAGCACTGGTGTTGTCTTCGTGTCCATAAAAATCCTACAAATCAGCCAGCACGCGGATGTGGGCCTCAACACTGCGGGCCAGCGCCTGCAGGTTGTAGCCGCCTTCCAGCGACGACACGATGCGCCCCTTTGAATGGCGTTTGGCCACGTCCTTGATGCGCTGTGTGATCCAGGCGTAGTCCTGCTCGACCAGGCGCATCTGGCCCAGGTCATCATCGCGATGTGCATCAAAACCCGCACTGATAAAAATCATCTCGGGCTTGAACTCTTCCAGCCGGGGTATCCACATGATTTCGATGAGTTCACGTACATCCATGCCCTTGGTATACGCTGGCACAGGCAGGTTGAGCATGTTGGCGGCAGGGTGTTCGGTGCCGCTGTAGGGATAGAACGGGTGCTGGAAAAATCCCACCATCAGCACGCGCCCATCACCCTTGAGGATGTCTTCGGTGCCGTTGCCATGGTGCACGTCGAAATCAACAATCGCCACACGCTTGAGGCCGTGGCGCTCCAGCGCATAACGCGCTGCAATCGCCACATTGTTAAAGAAACAAAAGCCCATGGCCTTGTCGTGGCAGGCATGGTGGCCGGGTGGGCGCACTGCACAAAACGCATTTTCAAGATCGCCTGCCATCACCGCATCGGTGGCGGCCAGCGCAGCGCCTGATGCGCGCAGGGCGGCGTTCCAGGTATGGACATTGATGGAGGTGTCGGGGTCGATCTGCGCATGGGCCGGGCCGCCCGCCTTGATGTCGTCTGCAAGGCGGTCACTCAGGCCGCGCAAGGCGGCGACCATCATGCGGTCATGCCCCAGCTCAATATCGGCCAGCGACGCCAGCGGTGCTTCACGCGCATCAAGCGCATCCTTTACGCCAGTTGCCAGCAGCCAGTCATCAATCGCATCAAGCCGCTCGGGGCACTCCGGGTGGCCCGGGCCCATTTCATGCTTCCAGCAGTCCCTGTGGGTGAAATAACCGGTCGCGTTCATCTCGTAAAAATTTTGGGGTAAGGTTGCAGCTATGGATGTTAAAGACAAACTTCAGGCGCTGATAAATCAGCTTAACACGGTGATAGTCGGCAAACCCGCACAGGTGCAGGACTGCGTGGCCTGCCTGCTGGCCGGGGGACATTTGCTGATTGAAGACGTGCCGGGCGTCGGCAAGACCACGCTGGCGCATGCGCTGTCGCGCTCTTTCGGCCTTCAATTTTCACGCGTGCAGTTCACCGCCGACCTGATGCCCAGTGATTTGTCGGGCGTCTCGATTTATGAACGGCAAAAGGAAGGTTTTGTCTTTCATCCCGGCCCGGTGTTTGCGCAAGTTCTGCTGGCGGATGAAATCAACCGCGCCAGCCCCAAGACACAGAGCGCGCTGCTCGAAGCGATGGAAGAAAAGCAGGTGACTGTCGAGGGTGCAACCCGTCCGCTGCCTGTGCCGTTTTTTGTGATCGCCACACAGAACCCGCATGACCAGCTCGGTACCTACGCCCTGCCTGAATCGCAACTCGACCGCTTCCACATGCGCATCTCGCTGGGATACCCGGACCGGGCCGCCGAGCGTGAACTGCTCAGGGGCAAAGACCGGCGCGACATGGTGGACAACCTCAAGGCCTTGCTGACACCGCATGAACTGCTGGAGCTGCAGCACCTGGCCGGCCAGGTGCATGCCGCCGAACCATTGCTCAACTACCTGCAGGACCTGATTGCAGCGACACGTTCCGGCCGCTGGTTCCTGCAGGGCCTGAGCCCGCGCGCCGGCATCGCCATCATGCGTGCAGCCAGGGCCCAGGCTTTCCTAAGTGGCCGCGACTATGTGGCGCCTGACGACATCGCTGCCATCCTGCCGCAGACTGCCGCGCACAGGCTGGTGCCCGTCAGTGATGCAGGCCGGGGTTCGGTCGAACAGGTGCGCGCCATGCTCGATGCGGTGCCCCTGCCCTGACGGCGACTGAAAAAAGCCGATGGTCGGGCTGGCAGTCTTCCCCAATCCCCTTGCGCCCCTGCGAAGGCGCATGCGCGCATGGTTTGAAAATCGCCTGTCTTTTACCGACCAGGTCGAGCTGACGCAGCGCACGGTCTACATACTGCCCACGCGCCCCGGGCTGATGCTGGGCGTCACGCTGCTGACGCTGCTGGTCGCCTCCATCAACTACCAGCTCAACCTGGGTTACCTGCTGACCTTTCTGCTGGCAGGCAGCGCGGTGGTCGGCATGCACGTCTGCCACGGCACATTGCGCGGCCTGGCCATGAACCTCACCGCGCCGCCTGCCCAGTACGCCGGCGCCACGGCCACCTTTGACGTCAGGCTCACCAACAAGCGGCGCAGCATTCGCCACGGCATAGGCCTCAGCGTGCTCAACCGTCTGGGTGCAGGCGCAAAAGAGGCGAAAGAAGCCCACTGGGCCTGGACGGATGTACCCGCGCAGGGCAGCAGCACGGTACAGGTCGGCTTCACCCCGCCCAGCCGCGGCCTGCACCGCCTGCCGACGCTGACGGCGGAGACACGCTTTCCGCTCGGTACCTTCCGTGTGTGGACGGTCTGGCGGCCTGCAGCGCAGATTCTTGTATATCCCGCACCAGAATTGCACGCCCCGCCCTTGCCGCCCGGCGAACCACGGTCAGGCGGCGCTGCAACCGCCACCCAGTCGCAAAGCTCCGGCGAATTCGACGGCGTGCGCGGCTACAGGCGCGGTGACCCGATGAAACTGGTGGTCTGGAAGAAGGCGACGCGGGCCGGCGAACACTCCATGAGCGAAGACGGCGGCCTCATCGTGCGCGACACCCAGCAGGCTCAGCGGCACGAACTCTGGCTCGATTTCAAGCACGCCGGTTCGCAGGGTGTTGAGCACAGCCTGTCGAGGCTTTGTGCGTGGGTGCTGAGGGCTGACAAGCTTGGGCTTGATTACGGTTTGCGTTTGCCTTCTGTTGAGGTCAAGCCTTCATCTGGAGAGGCGCACAAGAGGCGGTGTCTGGAGGTGCTGGCTTTATGTTGATGTGCAGCGCCTGTAGAAACAAGCCGGGGGTAGCCCGGCAGCTAGTCACTTTCTTTTGCTTCGCCAAAAGAAAAGTAACCAAAGAAAAGGCGACCCGACGTCTGGGTCCCTGCGCTTCGCTACGGGCAACCTGCGGTGCTCGATTACGCCGGCGGGAAAAACAACTCGCTTCGCTCAAACAAGTTTTTCCCCTTGATGCCGTCTCCATCTCCGCTCCTCGGCCCAG
>JAZKAY010000023.1:0-101164 GCA_040388905.1 Pseudomonadota bacterium | reverse complement strand
GAGCTGCAAAAAGCCCACTTTGGCCTGCGCATGCAAAAAGCCACGCAACAACTCAACAACACGGCAACGCTGCGTTCCACACGCCGTTCCATCGCTCGCGCCAAGACCATCCTGGCCGAAACCATCGTCAAGCAAGGAGCCAAATAATGACGGAAGCTAAAAAATCCCTCAAGCGCACCTTGATTGGCAAGGTGGTGAGCGACAAGCGCGCCAAAACCGTGACGGTTCTGGTTGAGCGCCGCGTCAAGCACGAGCTGTACGGCAAGATCGTTTCGCTGTCTTCCAAGTACCACGCCCATGACGAAAAGGGCGAGTACCACACGGGCGACGTGATCGAGATCACCGAAAGCCGTCCTATCTCCAAGACCAAGAACTGGGTTGTGACCCGTCTGGTTGAGAAGGCTGTCATCGTCTGATCCTGTGCAAACAGGCTCATGACTGAAAAGTCAAAAAACGGCTCACTGTGTGGGCCGTTTTTGTTTTCGGCTCAGCATGGATGTGTCAGTGAACGCTGACTGCGGTTGCAAACCCTCAGCAAGCAAGGCTTTCAGGCATGGATAAAAATGGCGTTCCTCAAGCTATTTTCCTTTTCCCTTTCACCCCTCAACAAAACCGGAGTATTTCATGATCAAAGTCGGAGACACCCTTCCTGCAACCACCCTGATGGAATTTTCAGAAGTTGAAGGCAACGGCTGCAGTATCGGCCCCAACCCTGTCGATGTGGCCAAGGCGACCGCTGGCAAGACCATTGCGCTGTTCGCCCTGCCCGGCGCGTTTACACCGACCTGCTCTGCCAAGCATGTACCCGGCTATGTCGAGAAATTCTCCGAGCTGAAGGCCGCCGGCGTCGATGAAATCTGGTGTGTGAGTGTTAACGACGCTTTTGTGATGGGCGCCTGGGCACGCGACCAGAAAACCGATGGCAAGGTCCGCATGCTTGGTGACGGCAGCGCTGAATTCGCCAAGGCGACCGGCCTGCTCCTGGACCTGACCGCGCGCGGCATGGGCGTGCGAAGCAACCGCTATTCGATGTTGGTCAAGGACGGCAAAGTTGCCAGCCTCAATGTTGAAGGCCCCGGCAAGTTTGAAGTCAGTGATGCCGCTACTTTGCTGGCACAGGCCAAGGCTTGATCAAGTCTGAGTTAGTGCGCGCTATTTGATATCGGGCGATCAAAAAAAGCCGCTGGAATCCAGCGGCTTTTTTATTGGCGTTCTACCGCACGACTACCCCACACGGTGTTCAGGAAACCAGATCAGCTTTCAGGTAGTGAGCGCCCGCTATCGGGTTGTGATAATAGGGTGGGATGTCTTGAAAACCCAGGTCTTCATACAAAGCGCGTGCTGACTCCATCTCGCTCAGCGTGTCGAGCAGCAGGTGCCGGTAGCCTGCCACGCGGGCAAGGTCGATGATGGCTTCCGCCAGTTGCCGGCCCAGGCCGAAACGGCGGAAAGCCTTGCGCACATAAAGCCGCTTCATTTCGCAGGCGTTTGAATAGTCTGCGGAATGCAGTGGGCGCAGGGCGCAGCAACCAGCGATTTCTCCGTCCACCAGCGCCAGCAGCAGGCCACCTTCAGGCGCAGCATAGTCGCCGGGCAGGCTGGCCAGTTCGGCATCGAAATCCTGAAACCCGAGGTCAATCCCCAGTTCGGCCGCGTACTCCTGGAAGATCAACCGGGTAGCATTCAGCAGTGCCGGGGTGTCGGGTGTGACAAGTTGAATGGTGTGCGCGGGCAAAGCGTGAAAGTCTCAAGGGCAAAACACCACTATACAGACAGCCGGCCCGCAGTGACCAGGTTCAGTGTTCAGGCGGCCAGGCTGGAAATCCAGTACACAACACCGCAACTCACTGCAAACACCAGCAGCGCACCTGCGCGTGATGCCGCATCGTCGCGCGAAGGCGGTACTGGCGAGATGAGTTCCTTGTCGCCATGCAGCATGGCCTGCACCAGCTTGTGTTTCTTCAGCAGGTAATAAACGATGGCGACGATGTGCAGCACCACCAGCGCCAGCAGCAGCCACTTGCCTATATTTTTGTGATAGTTCAGCGGGGCGACCAGCATGGGCGCGCCATTTCCCAGGGCGACGACATAGGCATCGGCTTTGAGCGGGCCTGCCGCCGTCATGATGCCGCTCACGCCGTCGCCTTCGGTGTGAATCGCCGTGATGGGCGTAGCGTATTTGAATATCACCCCGCGCGCTTCGAGAAAGGCCGCGAGCTGGTTCGCAAACTTGAAACTGTCACCCGAGCCGTCGGCCGGCATCTGCAGCGCTCCTGCGATAGGCACGGTCGTTCGCGCGAGGGCAGGCTCTGCCCTTCGCACTTCGTCAGCCGTCAACAACTTCCACGCCACCCCGTATTCCTGCAGGGCTTTTGCTGAAAGCCGTCCAACATCAAGCTCGGCCTGCGTGCGGAATATCTGCAGCACACCGCCCTGGCAGAAATCAAAACCGGTGATGGGGGCCTCGGCTGATATCTCTTTCAGGCAGGCAAAGCTGTAATGCGCCACGCGCTGCATGCGCAGCTTGTTGATGCGAAATTTTTCAGCATTGCAATTCTGCATCCACTGCATGACCCAGCGCAGGCGCTGCCAATTGGGCATGAGCGAGAAGCGTATCGGTGAATCGGCCTGCAGTGACATGCCGAGCACTTTGGCAACCATACCCGGCGCTGCCCACGGACCCGCAAAACTTGGGCAAAGGCCGCCCGCGTTGCCGTAGCTGCTGGCCTGACCAGGGCCGGGTTGTCTGTCTACGACCACAACCTCATGGCCGTCTTTCCAGAGGTAATAGGCAGTGGCCAGACCGACCACCCCTGCACCCAGTACCAGAACCTTCACGTTGTTTTAGTCAACCGTGATGTTGGCTTTGGAGATGATCACCCGGTAGCGGGCAGTTTCTTCATCAATGAATTTTTCAAAAGCTGCGGAATTTTTGTAGGCCGGCTCAAAACCCATGTTGACCAGGCGGGTCTTCATGTCAGGTTGCGCCATGATGCGCGCCGAAGCTTCGTTGAGTTTCTTCAGCACAGCAGGTGGCAGGTTGGCCGGGCCCCAGAGGCCGTACCAGGAATAGAGCTCCTGGTCGGCCATCCCGGCCTCACGCAACGTTGGCACGTCCGGCAGCAGCGGGCTGCGCGTGGCGCCAGTCACAGCCAGTGCGCGCAGCTTGCCGGACTTGACGAAGGGAAGCGATGACAGCATTGGGTCCATCATGGCCTGCACCTGTCCGCCCACCAGGTCCTGCAGTGCAGGTGCTGCACCCTTGTACAGAACGATCGGGATTTGTGTCGATTGGGTCTTGTACAGAAACTGTGCAACGCCCAGGTGGCCGGCAGAGCCAAAGCCGCTGGTTGCAAAGCTGTACTGCTTGGGGTCGGCCTTGATTTTTGTGATCAGCTCGGCGACCGTGTTGGCGGGTACTTGCGGGTTGACGCTGAAGATCAACGCGCCCTGCGCGAGCATGCTGATGGGCGTGAAGTCCTTGACTGCATCAAAACGGATGGCTTTTTTGTACAGCAGCGGGTTGATCGAATGAATCGATGCGTTGACGTACAGCGTGTAGCCATCTGCAGGCGAGCGTGCCACATGTTCCGCGCCAATCATGCCTGATGCACCTGCACGGTTTTCGACGACTACCGACTCCTTCAGTTCATCCTTGAGTTTGTTGGCGTAAAAACGCGCAACACTGTCGACTGCGCCACCAGCCGCGTGAGGCACGACGATGGTGATGGGCTTGGACGGGTAGGCGGCCTGAGCACCGGCAAGGCCTGAATACGCCAGCATGCCGAGCCCGGTCAGCGTTGTGCCCAGGGCCGCAAAGGCGCGGCGATTGATGTGGCGGTTTTTGCTTTTCATGTGTTTCCCTTTGTTGACCTGCGTTGAGTAATTGCGCGTTGCGCGCCCTAAAACGTCCCCGGGTATCCGCCGCCGTCCATCAGCAGGCTTTGTCCTGTCATGTAACCCGCATGTGCCGAACATACAAAAGCACATAGCGCGCCAATTTCTTCTGCCCGGCCCATGCGCCCTGCCGGGTTGTTGGTGCCGCGTTCTTCCCACAGCTGTTCAAAACTCTTGCCGGTGCTCTCCAGCATGCCGTTGATGTGCCTGCGTTGTGCGTCTGTTGCAAACACGCCTGGCAGCAGGTTGTTGATGGTGACGTTGTGCCGCACAGTCTGGCGCGCCAGACCGGCGACAAAGCCCACCAGGCCCGAACGTGCGCCGTTCGACAGGCCCAGCTCGATCTGCGGCGTCTTCACGCTGCGCGAGACGATGTTGACGATGCGGCCAAAGCGTCGCTCGACCATGGGGTCTACCGTGCGGCGGATCATCTCGATGGGCCCGACCATCATGGCGTCAATCGCAGCGTGCCAGTCTTCAGGCCGCCAGCTGCGGAAGTCGCCCGGCTCGGGGCCGTCGGCATTGTTCACCAGAATGTCCGGCGAAGGACAGGCGGCCAGCGCGGCGTCGCGGCCGGTTTCCGTCGTGATGTCTGAAATCACATAGCGCACAGCGTTGCCGGTTTGTGCGGTGATCTCCGATGCAGCCGCCGACAGCGTGGCCTCGGTGCGTGCAGCGATCACCACATTCACACCCTCCGATGAAAGCCGCTCGGCAATGGCCCTTCCCATGCCCCTGCTGCCGCCAAATACAAGCGCTGTCCTGCCGCTGATGCCGAGGTCCATGGTGTCTGCCTTGTGTGCTGTGCGGGCGGGTGGGTCAGGCGGCTTTCAGCTCGGGCGAGCTCCAGCCGTATTTCTTGTCCAGCCCCAGTTCCTTGACGATGCGCAGGCCTTTTTTCAGGCCATCTGCATCCATGGTCTTGAGCGGCTTGCGCAACTCGCCGGCGGGCAGGCCCACGGCTTTCATCAGGGACTTGATGGCCACGGGGTTGATGGCCGAGTACGAGAAATGCAGCATGGGCAGCAGGCCGAGATAGGACTCGCGGAAGCTGATGGACACATCAGGTGTGTGCCACGGCTTTGAAATCGTCGCCACTTCCGCCGGGGCAATGTTGCCTGTCATGTTGGCAGTGCCGTGGCCGCCCAGGCTCATGGTCGGCACGACCAGCCCGAGGTTTGGGGAGTCGCAGCACATCACCGACACATCAGGGTTGGCGCGCAAGACCTGCGCGACCTGGCCGACGCGCGTGGTCGACTCCTTGTGGATCACATAGTTGGGGTGCTTGAAGATGCGGATCAGGTGGTCCCAGTGCAGGTCGCTCTTGACGCGCGGCGGGTTGTTGTAAATGCCCAGTGGCAGGTCGGTCGCGTCGGCCACTTCCATGAAGTAGTCTTCGATGGCGTCTTCCGGCGCGCAGATATACGAAGGCGCGGCAAGGATGGCGCCGTCAGCGCCGTTGGCCCGCGCAAAGCGCAGGTAGTCCATTGTTGTCTGTGTGTTGTTGCCTGTGCAACCGTAGAAAAACTTCATGTTGCCGGTTTTCATCTTCGCCGTCTCGACAAGGACCTGCTGGCGTTCCTGCTGCGACAGCATGGACACCTCACCGGTCGAGCCCATGAACAGCAGCGCGCTGGTGCCGTGCTGCTCATGCCACTTCACCAGGGTGCGAAAGCCCTCAAAGTCGACGCTGCCGTCCTTGTTGAATGGCGTGATGAGCGCAACGAATGAGCCTTCGATCTTCATTTTTGACATGGCGGGTCCTGTGAGTGGTGGTTCTTTGGTTAAAGCAGCCTGCGATTTTCGCTCGTCAGGCAATAAGTTTCAGGGGAGTGGTTTTTACAGCTGCGCTGGCGGCAAATGCCTGGTCCAGATCGTTGATGAGGTCTTCAGCATTTTCCAGGCCAACATGCAGGCGCACGGCCTGGCCTTGGTATGACCAGCGCTGTGTGGTGCGGTCGCCTGGCGTGAAGGGAATCACCAGGCTCTCATAGCCACCCCAGGAGACGCCGAGGCCGAACAGCTGCAGGCTGTCTATGAACGTTTCAAACGCGGCTGCCGGCATCTTTTTGAGTGCCATCGCAAACAGGCCGCAGGCGCCCGTAAAGTCGCGCTTCCACAATGCGTGACCGGGATGGTCGGGCGAGGCCGGGTGCATCACGGCTTCCACTTCGGGCCGCCCGGTCAGCCACCGGGCCACCTGGATGCCCGACTTTGAATGCTGCTGGAGTCGAACGCCCATGGTTCGCAGGCCGCGCAGCGCCAGGTAGACATCGTCAGGCCCTGCGGTCTGGCCGAGGTCGCGGCTCGTTTGTTTCAGTCGCGGCCAGACGGCTTTGGTGCAGGTCACGATGCCCAGCATCGCATCCGAGTGGCCCACGATGTATTTGGTCGCGGCCTGTATGGAGATGTCCACGCCATGCTTGAACGGCTTGAAAAATAGCGGCGTGCCCCAGGTGTTGTCCATCACCACAAGTGCGCCTTGCGCATGCGCGGCTTCTGCAATCGCCGGCACGTCCTGGATCTCGAAGGTCTCGGAGCCCGGTGATTCGACATAAACAACCTTGGTGTTGGGCCTGAGCAGTTGCGTGATGCCTGCGCCCACGCAGGGGTCGTAAGGCGTGACCTCTACACCGTAACGCCCCAGCACGCGGGTCAAAAATGTGCGGGTTGGTGAATAGGCGCTGTCAGTGACCAGCACATGGTCGCCGGCTGACAGCACCGATGTCAGCGCGGTCACGGCCGCTGCCAGGCCAGACGGGCAGAGCACCGAGCGGTAGCCGCCTTCCAGTTCGGCCATGGCTTCTTCGAGCGCATGGTGCGTAGGCGTGCCGAAGCGGCCATAGGTGCTGACGCCATGTTCATCGGCCATGCTGCGGCGTTTTTTGTCTTCCCAGTCCGCCAGCGAGGATGAAAGAATGGTTGAGCCGCGAAAGACCGGCGTGTTGACCAGACCGTTAAAGCGTTCAGGGTGGCGGCCTGCAGATACCAGCAGGGTGTTGTCGCCCATGTGGAATTTCGGGTTTTGGAGTGAGGTGCTTGTCATGGCTTCACTCTAGGAGCGGCAGCGGAAACTTTCTTTTCTTTTTTTATCCAGAATTTGCTTAAAAAGAGAAAATAATTCACTTTTTCAAAAGTAAACTCGAAAAATAAACACTATGGACAAGAAAAACAACAGTATTCTTGCCCTCCTCCAGGAGGACGCCACGCTCTCGGTCAACGAGATTGCCGAACGCGTCAGCCTCTCGCCCACAGCCTGCTGGAAGCGCATACAGAAGATGACGCAGGAAGGCATCATCCGCAAGCAGGTCTGCCTGCTCGACAGCAAAAAGCTGGGCGTGGGTGTGACGGTGTTTGTGGCCATCAAGACCAACCACCACGACCTGCAGTGGCTGCAGCGCTTTGCAGCCGGTGTGCGTGACATGCCCGAGGTGGTGGAGTTCTACCGCATGAGCGGCGAGATCGACTACCTGCTCAAGGTGCTGGTGCCCGACATCCAGGGCTTTGACGTGGTTTATAAAAAACTCATCAAAATCGTCGAACTGTTCGATGTGAGCTCCAGCTTTGCGATGGAAGAGCTGAAATACACCACAGCCATACCGCTGATTTAGCGCTGATCTAGCCAAAAAATATGCCCGCCGACTCTTTAGAACAACGCTTTCCTTCGCTGTCCCATTGGGGGGCTTTTAACGCCGTGGTGCAGGGCGGCCGCCTGATCGCCTGCGAACCTTTTGCAAAAGACAGCGCGCCCTCACCCATCCTGCAGTCCATGCCCGGCATGATGCATTCACCGCTGCGCATAGGTCGCCCTGCCGTGCGCAAGGGCTGGCTGGAGAACCGCGAAAACAGCGACCGCAGTGCGCGCGGCAGCGATTCGTTTGTCGAGGTCAGCTGGGACACTGCACTTCAACTTGTCGCCAGCGAGCTGAAAAGGGTGCGCGGCCAGTACGGCAGCGAAGCTGTTTTTGGCGGCTCTTACGGCTGGTCGTCGGCCGGGCGCCTTCACCATGCGCGCACGCTCACGCACCGTTTTCTCAACGCCGGTGGCGGCTGTGTCAACCAGGCGGGCAACTACAGCTGGGGCGCGGCGCAATTTTTGTTGCCGCATGTGATCGGCACCTACACGCCGGTAACAGGCCGCGTCACGGACTGGAAAAGTGTGGTCGCGAACACCCGTCTGTTTGTGGCCTTCGGCGGGCTGGCCCTGCGCAACGCACAGATCACTTCCGGTGGTGCAGGAGACCATTCGACGCCTGCCTGGGTGGCCCGTGCGGTTGATGCGGGCGTCGAATTTGTCATCATCAGCCCCACGCGCAGCGACGTGCCTGCGGACATGAAGGCCCGCTGGATTGCCATCCGCCCCAACACCGATGCCGCCATGATGCTGGGCATGCTGCACACGCTGCTGGCCGCAGGTGTGCACGACAGGGCTTTTGTGCAATCGCATTGCACCGGCTTTGGGCAATTGTCTGATTACGTCTCTGGCCGCCATGATGGCCAACCGAAAGACGCCGCCTGGGCCGCAGCGATTTGCGGCGTGCCTGAGGGCACCATCCGTGACCTGGCCCTGCAGGCTGCAGGCACGCGCAGCCTGCTCACCTGCACATGGTCCTTGCAGCGTGCCCATCATGGCGAACAGCCTT
Organism: Pseudomonadota bacterium; assembly: GCA_040388905.1. GTDB lineage: Bacteria > Pseudomonadota > Gammaproteobacteria > Burkholderiales > Burkholderiaceae_C > Polaromonas. Next base: position 92,624 of record JAZKAY010000023.1, on the reverse strand, counting down.
ACTGGGCCTGCATCGCGCTGGCGGCTGCGCTGGGCCAGATCGGCCTGCCGGGTGGCGGCTTCGCGTTTGGCCATGGCTCCATGAACGGCGTGGGCAACCCGCGGCCCGATGTGCCCGGCCCTGAAATGTCTGCCGGTCGCAACCCCACAGGGCTGTCGATTCCGGTGGCGCGCATCTCTGACATGCTGTTGCAGCCAGGCCAGCCCTACCAGTTCAATGGCCGGGAGGACGTGTATCCCGATATCGAGATGGTGTACTGGGCGGGCGGCAACCCCTTCCACCACCACCAGGATCTGAACCGCCTGGTGCGCGCCTGGCAAAAACCGCAAACCGTGGTCGTGCACGACAGCTGGTGGACGCCGACCGCGCGCCGCGCAGACATCGTCTTGCCAGCGACCACCACGCTGGAGCGCAACGACATAGGCGGCTCGTCGCGCGACCGTTTTGTGATGGCCATGCACCAGGCCTTGCCGCCGCAGGGGCAGAGCCGCAATGACTTTGACATTTACCGCGAGCTGTCGGCCATCGCCGGCCACGAAGAGGCTTTCACTGACGGCCGCGATGAAGTGCAGTGGATACGCCACATTTATGACGGCATGGCCGCGCAGTGGCGCAGGGGCGGTTTTGATGCACCTGATTTTGAGTCCTTCTGGGCAAAGGGTTTCCTTGAGTTGCCCGAGCCCGCGCGCGACTTTGTGCTGTTCGAGGATTTCCGCGCCGACCCGATAGCCCACGCCCTGAAAACCCCATCCGGCAAGATTGAGCTGTATTCGGAGCGAATTGCGGGGTTTGGTTATGCCGACTGCCTGCCGCACCCGGCCTGGCTGGCACCGGTCGAGTGGCTGGGCGCTGATGCCGCAAAGACCTGGCCCTTGCATCTTGTCACCTCACAGCCTGCCGACAAGCTGCACTCGCAGATGGATGCCGGGCTGGTGTCGGTCGCGGCCAAGATCAGGTCGCGTGAACGCATCCAGCTCAACCCGAAAGATGCGGCAGAACGCGGCATCGCGTCGCTCGACATCGTGCGCGTTTTCAACGACCGCGGCAGCTGCATGGCCGCAGCAGTGCTTAATGACGATGTGATGCCCGGCGTTGCAGTGATGTCAACGGGTGCCTGGTTTGACCCGCAAGGCAGCAGCCTGGAGCGCCACGGCAACCCGAATGTGCTGACGGTGGATGTCGGCACGTCTGCGCTGACGCAGGCACCGAGTGCCTTGTCGGCTCTGGTCGAGGTGGCGATGTGGGAGGGCGAGGTGCCCGATGTGAGGGCGTTTGAACTGCCGGAGATCAGCAGCGAAGCAAGCAGCGGAGGAGCCCGCGAAGGCTGAAGGCCTCAGCTCTCTGCGAGCAGCTTTTCGATCAGCTGGTGCAGCGCCGCAAAGTCGGGCTCGCCCACATACTGTTTGACGATCTCGCCGCGCTTGTTGACGATGTAGGTTGTTGGCGTCAGCTGCACGTCGCCCCAGGCCTTAGCCACTGCGCCGGTGTTGTCGATGGCGACCTTGAAGGGGAGCTTGCGGGTTTCGGTGTAGTTGACAACGTAGCTGGGCGGGTCGTAGCTCATGGCGACGGCCATGGTGTCGTAGCCCTGGCTTTTGTACTTGTTGTAGGTGGCGATGACCTTGGGCATTTCCGCCACGCAGGTGACGCAACTGGTGGCCCAGAAGTTGACCAGCGTGACCTTGCCCTTGAGGTCAGCCGTGGTCTGTTTGCTGCCGTCGAGCAACACAAAGGTCGAATTCGGCGCAGCCTGCGCGCCGCCGCATCCGTACAGACCCGCCACGCTCGCCACGGCAAGCACCGCAGCTGCAGCCATGCGGCATACTGGGGCGGTCAAAAATTGATTCATGGGGGTACTCATATGCAACGTCGCAATTTTAACAAGGCCGGTGCCAGTGCGCTGGGTGCACTGATACTGGCCACCTACCAGCAGGCACATGCCCTGTCGCTGGGCGACCTGGCCGGCATCAGCAATACCGACGCCAGTGCCGGCCTGAAAACCGCCCTTGAAAAAGGCGCCATCGCGGCCGTTGCCCTGCTGGGCAAGACAGATGGATTCCTTGGCAACCCGAAAGTTCGCATTCCGCTGCCAGGTTTTCTGGAAGACGCGTCCAGCCTGCTCAGAAACTTCGGCCAGGGCAAGCGTATCGATGAACTCGTCACCTCCATCAACCGCGCCGCCGAAGCCGCCGTGCCCATGGGCAAGGACTTGCTGGTCAGCGCCGTCAAAAACATGAGCGTGACCGACGCCAAGAACATCCTCACGGGCGGCGAAACCTCCGTCACCACCTTTTTTGCCGAAAAAACCCGCGCGCCGCTGGGCGTGAAGTTTTTGCCGGTGGTGACCAAGGCCACTGAAAAGGTGGGCCTCGCCAACAAATACAACGAGTTCGCCGGCAAGGCGGCGGGTTTTGGCCTGGTCAAGAAAGAAGACGCCAACATCCAGCAGTACGTGACCGGCAAGTCACTTGACGGGCTTTACCTCATCATTGGCGAGGAAGAAAAGAAGATACGCCAGGACCCGGTCGGCACCGGCAGCGCGATCCTGAAGAAAGTCTTTGGCGCGATGAAGTGAAGGTGTTGGTTCAGTGCTACGAGGGCCTGCCACGGCATCAACTGAAAAATTTTTAACGTAGGCATTAAAAATTTAACGTACACGTTAAAAGTTGCCAAAAGTTAACTTCCATATTAACTTTTCGCGCGTCTGGCTTGTTTTGGGCTTGCGGCGGCGGTCAAAACAGCCCAAAAAGGCCATTTTTAGGGGCCAAATCGGGCTGTAGGCCAATGGATATGAGCGTGAGCAGCTACTAAAAATATAGCAATTCAGCCTCAAGCCTGCGTTCAGGCGAGACGGTTAACGGACCAGCGCCTTGCGCGCTGTGGCCAGGCGCTCGTCCAGGTAAGCGCCGTAGAAGTCCGGCACGGCAATGCCGACCAGCGGCGGCGCCAGCATTTGCCCCTGTGGGCCCAAAAAAAGCACCGTCGGCGTGAAAGTCGCCTTCCAGAGGCCTGCCTGTGCTTCGGGGCTGACAGGTTTGCCGTCAAAGCCCGTGAGTGAGGCCCTGCGGTCCGTGATGTTGATCTGCCAGGCCTGCAGGCCCTCGGCGCGCATGGGCAGCAGGTAGCTGCGCCGCACCATCTCGCAATACGGGCAACCGGGCAGGCTGATGAGCAGCACCAGGGGCTCGCCTTTCGCGGCTGCGGCCTGCGCGGCAAGCGGCAACGATGGTGGAACGGGCAAGGCGGTGTCCGCCGCAAACACCACCGACGGCGCGGCAATGGCCAGAACACTGACCGCCATCAGGGCCAGGGATTGCCGTTTGCCAGTTGTGAATTTCACTAGATGACCTTGCCGTCTTTCAGGTCAGACAGCCTGGCGTCGCCGTAGTTCAACACGCTGCGCAGCACCTCATCGGTGTGCTGGCCCAGGCGCGGCGGTGGCAGGTCGGTGCGCACCGGCGTCGCGCTGAGCTTGATGGGGCTTGAGACCAGCCGCAGGTCGGCCCGCAGGGGGTGTTGCCATTCGGTCACCATCTTGCGTGCCTCAATCTGCGGGTCAGCGAAAACTTCGGCCAGGTTGTTGATCGCGCCGCAGGGCACCTTCGCCGCTTCAAGCGCTGCCAGCCAGTCGGCCTTGGACCGGGTCTTGAGCACGGCCTCCAGAATCGGCACCAGCTGCGCGCGGTTCTTGACGCGGTCGCTGTTTTTGGCAAACAGCGGGTTCACGCCCAGTTCGGGGATGTTGGCAACACCGCAAAACTTCACGTACTGCGAGTCGTTGCCGACGGCGAGTATCAGGTGGTCTTTTGTTCCATCTGCCGCAGGCGCAGTCTCAAACACCTGGTAGGGCACGATGTTCTGGTGCGCATTGCCCATGCGGCCCGGCGTCTTTCCGCTCACAAGGTAATTGGCACCCAGGTTGGCCAGCATGGCGACCTGCGTGTCGAGCAGGGCCATGTCCACGTACTGGCCTTCACCGGTTTTTTCGGCATGGCGCAGCGCGGCCAGAATGCCGACTGTGGCGTACATGCCGGTCATCAGGTCGGCCACTGCCACGCCCACCTTTTGCGGCCCGCCGCCAATGTCGTCACGTTCGCCGGTCACGCTCATCAGCCCGCCCATGCCCTGGATGGCGTAGTCGTAACCGGCACGGTCGGCGTAAGGCCCGTTCTGGCCGAAGCCCGTGACAGAGCAATACACAATGCGCGGATTGATGGCCTTGAGCGAGGCGTAATCCAGCCCGTAGCGCGCCATGTCGCCAACCTTGAAGTTCTCTACAAACACATCGCAGTGCGCGGCCAGTTCACGTATCAGCGCCTGGCCTTCGGGTCTGGCGATGTCGCAGGTGACCGAGCGCTTGTTGCGGTTGGTGCCCAGGTAATAGGCGGCTTCCTGCGTGTCTTCGCCCTGGTCGTTTTTCAGGAAGGGCGGGCCCCAGGTGCGCGTGTCGTCACCAGCGCCGGGGCGCTCTATCTTGATGACGTCCGCGCCGAGGTCGGCGAGGTTCTGGGTACACCAGGGACCCGCGAGCACGCGGGAGAGATCAAGAACGCGGATGCCATCGAGTGAATTCATGCCGCTATTTTGACCGCTTGCAAAAAGACGTGGTGGCCGTCGCAAATTCAAAAACAGTCAGGGTTTGTACGTGTGTTCAATTATTTTGTACGCTCGTACAGTACGATCCATGTTGAGCAGCGCACGACCCGCACCCCCTTCCGCCAGGGCTGGTCGTGCGCGCCTGCCGAAAATCGCGCTCACGCCATCCGTCAAAAAAACTGCGCCAAATACAAAACCCGACCGCAAGGCCGACATCCTTCTGGCGGCTGAAAAGCTGTTTGCGCAGCACGGTTACCACGCGGTCAGCATCCGGCAGATTGCCGATGAGGCCGGCGTGCCGCTGGCGTTGGTGGGTTACCACTACGGCCCCAAGCATGAGCTGTTCTACGCCATCTTTGCGCACTGGAATGACACCATCGAAGAGCGGCTTCAGGGCCTGCGCGAGGTCAAGGGTGACCCCTTGCACCCCGACACGCTGCCTCGCATCATCGAGGCCTTCATCGGCCCGGTGCTGCGTCTGCGCGCCAGTGCCGAGGGCGAGTACTACGCGCTGCTGGTCGCGCGTGAGCTCTATATTTCGCAGGACCAGACCGACCGTGTGCTGCGTGATTTTTTCGACCCGCTGGCGCATGCCTTCATTGATGCGATGAACAAGGTCTTCCCGCATGCCACGCGCGGCCAGGTCGCCTGGGGGTACCAGTTTTTGCTGGGTGCGCTGCTGCACCACATCAGCGACCACCGCGTCAAACGCCTGGCGCAGGGCGATGCCAGCCCGGCAGACCCCTCAGCTGCCGGCATGCTGGCCCATTTCATTGTGGGCGGCCTGCGTGCTGCGCTCGCGCCTGCAGGTTCCCCGCTTTCCATTTCACCTTCCACTTCACCCTCAACCAAAACCCGCAACCTCAAAAACAGAAAGAGACAAGCATGAACAACCCCACCATCAATCGCCGCGCCGCATTGGGCACCCTGGGCGCTGCATCCGCTGCGCTGGCCTTCCCTGCGCTGGCACAGTCCGGCAAGATCGTGTTCGGCTACACGGCAGTGACCGATTTCGCTTCGGTCTTCGTGGCGGCCGAGCAGGGCTATTTCACCAAACGCAAGCTCGATGTCGAGCTGAAGTTCATACCGCTGAACTCCACCATTCCCGCGGCCATCCAGTCCGATTCGCTGCAGATGGGCGGCCCTACGCCTTCCGTGTTTTTGCAGTCGGTTGAAGGCGGGCTCGACCACGTGGTGGTGGCTGGCGGCGGCATCACCTCCAAGACCATCACGGGTTTCGGCCTGGTGGCCAAGGCCGGTTCCGGTATCCGTTCTGCGCAGGATGTGGTCGGCAAAAAGGTCGGCGTCCCCGGCCTGGGCGCCTTCCTGCATGTGACCTTCCGTGCATGGCTCAAGCAAAGCGGCGTTGACTACAAGAAGGTCAACTTCGTCGAAGCGTCCTTCCCCCAGCATGGCGACCTGCTGCGCGGCGGCTCGATTGATGCCGTGGTCACGGCCGACCCGTTCATGAGCCGCATCGTCGACAGCGGCGTGGGTTACGTGGCTTCGTATTACTCCACCTTCCTTGAGGCCGGCAACCACACCATTCTGTACGCGGCCAAACGCGACTGGGCACAGAAGAACGCTGCGCAGGTCAGGCTGTTCCGTGAAGCCGTACAGGAAGCCGCCACTTTCATGGGCCAGCCCAAGAACGACGGTGCGGTGCGCGACGCCATTGCCAAATACACCAAGCTGCCGCGGGCAGTGGTGGCCAAGGTGCAGATCTCGCCCCCCGGCCCCAGCGTGTCCGAAAAGCAGATGGCCTACTGGGTTGGCCTGATGAAAGACCAGGGCATGCTGCAGACCGACCCGAAGGTCGCCAACCTGATCTTCAAGTAATTCCATTCCCATTGAAAGCGATAACTGCGTTGCTTCGTCTTGCCGTGCTGTAGCACTGCCCTCAACTTCGCGCCTTGTTCTCGCTTCCAATGGAAGTGGAATACGCCAGGGCCTGCGTCCTGCGGTAAGTCCCCGACCTATACAAAAAATGACAAGCACCCCGATACTGACCTTTAACGAGGTGGCCATACACCTCGGCGGGCGCGAGATTCTCTCGCCCACTTCCTTTGACGTGGGGCGGGGCGAGTTTGTCTGCATCGTCGGCCCCAGCGGCTGCGGCAAGACCACCTTGCTGCGTGCCGCCACCGGACTGCTGCTGGCCAGCGGCGGCGAGGTGCGGCGCCACGGCAAGCTGGTGACAGAACCCACGCGCGAAGTCGCGTTTGTGTTCCAGGACTACGGCCGTGCGCTGCTGCCCTGGCGCAGTGTCGAGGGCAACATCAGCCTGGCGCTTGAAGCGGCGGGCGTGCCTGCAGCTGAACGGCCTGCGCGCATTGCCGATGTGCTCGCCAAAGTGGGGCTGTCAAAACACGCGTACAAATTTCCGGCCCAACTTTCAGGCGGCATGCAGCAGCGGGTTCAGATCGCACGCTGCCTGGCGCAAAAGCCTGAAGTGCTGATGATGGACGAGCCCTTTGGCGCGCTCGATGCGCTCACGCGCCAGAGCCTGCAGGATGAACTCGCAAGGCTGGTGCGCGACGAGGGCCTGACGGTTCTGTTTGTGACGCACGATCTTGAAGAAGCCATTTACCTCGGTGACCGCGTGATTGCGCTGCAGGCCAACCCCGGCCCGGGCCGGCCCAGCCTGGCGCGCATGATCGATGTGCAGATCCCTCGCCCGCGCGACCAGCTCTCAACCAAGGAGCATCCCGAGTTTCTGAAGCTGCGCCGTGAGCTGTTTGCATTCATCGAGCAAAGCCATGACTGACCCGGTGGATGACCATGTGGTAGCCGCCGCAGCGCCGGGCCGCCCCAAGCAAGGCACGGCCCCCCCGGGGGGCAGCGCATTACACGCAGTGAAAAGCGTGGGGGTCAAATTACGACCTTGGTGGTTTCCTGTGGCTGCGCTAGGTGGTTATGAGTGGTACGCCCGCACCATCGGTAAAAACAGCGACGCGATTGCGCCGCCCACCGCTGCTGCAAAAGCTTTCTTCACGGCGATCACCGACGGCTCACTCTGGGGCGCTACCGGTTTCACGCTGGGCGCTGCCGCGCTCGGTCTGCTGATCGCCGCTGTGCTGGGCATTGCGTCGGGCATTGTTCTGGGGCTGTCCAAACGAACGGCCCGCATGGCCTTCTTTTCGATTGAGGTGTTCAGGCCTGTGCCTTCGGTGGCGCTGATACCGCTGTCGATGCTGGTGTTTGGTTTTGGTTTGCGTATGGAGTTCTCCATCGTGGCGTTTGCATCGTTCTGGCCGTTGATGATCCTCACGCAGGCGGCGGTGCAGCAGGTCGAGCCACGTTTGCTCGAAGTCAGCCGTGTGCTGGGCCTCAGCCCGGCGCAACGCGCCTTCAAGATCATCCTGCCGGCCATAGTCCCGCGCCTGTTTGTCGCCATGCGCCTTGGGGTTTCCATCGCGCTGGTCGTCGCAGTCACTGTCGAGGTCGCAGCCAATCCCAACGGTATGGGCTACGCCATGATGATTGCGCAGCAGAGCATGGACCCGGGCCTGATGCTGGCCTGGCTGTTCTGGATTGGTGTGGTCGGTTACCTCATCAACTTTGGCGCGCTCCGGCTGGAGCGCTGGGTCAACCGCCGCATGGGAGCCGTCGCATGAGCACGACAGTCGCTGTGCCACTCATCAGCAAGCCGGTTCGGCCATCGGGTACCGGGCCAGCCTCGTGGGCCGGTTCGGCGGCGGTATTCCTCGCCATCATGGCGCTGTGGTGGCTGGCCAGCCACCAGGGCTGGATCAGCCGGGTCTTTCTGCCGACGCCCGAAGCCACCTGGCTCAGCCTGAAGAATGGCCTGACCGAAGGCGAGCTGAAAGAGTTCACCTGGGCCACCATCACGCGCATGTTTGAAGGCTGGCTGCTGGCCTCGCTGATTGGTGTGGCGCTGGGTGCGCTGATTGGCATCTCTGCCAATGCACGCGCTTACCTTCAGCCCACGCTGGAGTTCATGCGGCCCTTGCCAGCATCGGCGCTGCTGCCGCTGGCGATTTCAATTTTTGGTTTGAACCCGAACATGGTGCTGTCGGTGGTTGCGTTCGGTGCGATGTGGCCCGTGCTGCTGGCTACGGTGCACGGCTTTGCTGCCGTCGAGCCGCGCCTGCAGGAAGTCGCGCGCTGCCTGCAGCTGTCACGTGGCGCCTTCGTCTGGAAGGTCGGCCTGCCGAATGCACTGCCCGACATCCTGGCCGGCATGCGGCTGTCGCTCACCGTCTCTCTCATCGTGTCTGTCGTCGGTGAAATGATCGCATCCCAACCCGGTCTGGGCCAGGCCATCCTGCTGGCGGCGCGTGCCTTCCGTGCGAGCGATCTGTTTGCCGGCATTGTGCTGCTGGGCCTGATTGGTTTTGCCAGCAGCGCCCTGCTCGCCGCTTTTGAAAAACGTTTTCTGAAATGGCAACACCCATGACAGCATCCAATCCCCTCGATGGTTTCACGCTTGATCGCGCGGCGATTGGCTACATCGGCAAAGACCTGCAGCGCCCCGAATGCATACTCGCCGAACGTGACGGCACGCTGTGGGCAGCCGATGCGCGTGGCGGCGTCACACGCATTGCGGCGGATGGGTCGCAACGTTTTATAGGCCAGACGGCCGATGCACGTTTTGCCGCAGGCTCGATGGAAGAAGAGGCCGGCAAATTTGAAGACCGCCTCACGCAGGGCACCTTGCCCAACGGCCTGGCGTTTGCAGCGAATGGCGACATCCTGATCTCCAACTTCGGCACAGACCTGCTTGAAGTCATGACACGCGATGGCCGCACGCGCACCCTGCATGACCGCATTGATGGCCAGCCGATTGGCAAGGTCAACTTTGTACTGCGCGATTCAAAAAACCGCATCTGGCTCACCGTCTCCACGCGCATGAATCCGTGGACGAGTGCAGCGGCCAGCCGCGTGCGTGACGGCTTTATCTGCGTGGTCGACGACAAGGGCATTCGTGTGGTGGCTGACGGTTTTTATTTCACCAACGAGATTCGCCTTGATGCAAGGGAAGAGTGGCTCTACATCGTCGAGACCACCGGCCCCTGCATCTCGCGCATGCGTCTCGATGAACAGCCCGGCGGCGTCGCCCTGAAGGACCGCGAGGTCTACGGCCCCGGCCACCTGGGCGGCTACCCGGACGGCATTGCCTTTGATGCGTTCGGCAACCTCTGGTGCACGCTGGTGATGGTGGACCAGTTGATTGCCATCACGCCGCAGGGCGACAAGCGCATGCTGCTGGACGACAGCGACCCTGCGACGGCGCCCGCGTTTCGTGAAAAGATGGAAGCTGGCACCATCACCGCCGCCGACATGCAGCGCACCCACGGCACCATCGCACCGTGGATGGCCAGCATCACCTTCGGCGGCCCCGACCTGCGCACGGCCTACATCGGCAGCCTGCTCGGCACCCGCATTCCTTTCTTCCGCTCGCCCGTTGCAGGTTTGCCCATGGTGCACTGGCACCAGTCTTTCTAGCCCACTCGTATTCGCTCAACCCACTTCAAAACAGGACGCCCCATGCCAAGAAAAATCGTTGACCTTTCCATCTTTCTCGAAAACGACGTCATCAGCGATCCCCCCGCTTTTGCGCCCAAGATCCAGTACTTCACGCATGAAGACACCTACGAGCAGATAGAACCTTTTTTCCCGGGCCTGAAAAAGGAAGACCTGCCTGACGGCGAAGGCTGGGCGGTCGAGCTCATCAACCTGTCGACGCACAACGGCACGCACCTTGATGCGCCTTACCACTTTCACAGCACCATGAACAAGGCGCTGGGCAAGCAGGAAAAATCCTTGACCATTCATGAGGTACCGCTCGACTGGTGCTTCCAGCCTGGTGTCAAGCTTGACTTCACCAAGCTGCCTGATGGGTATGTCGTCACCGCCGAAGACGTGGAAGCCGAGCTCAAGCGCATCAACCACACCCTCTCGCCGCTGGAGATCGTCGTCGTCAACACGGCAGCGGGCAAACGCTACGGGCAGAACGACTATGTCTCGGCCGGTTGCGGCATGGGCTACGAGGCCACCATGTATCTGCTCGAACGCGGTGTGCGCCTGACGGGCACCGACGCCTGGAGCTGGGACGCGCCCTTTGTGCACACCGCCAAAAAATACGAAGAAACAAAAGACGCCTCGCTGATCTGGGAAGGCCACAAGGCTGGCCGCGACATCGGTTATTGCCACCTTGAAAAACTGCACAACCTGGAAGTGCTGCCTCCTACAGGTTTTTATATCTCTTGCTTCCCGCACAAGATTCGCGGCGCATCTGCGGGATGGACGCGTGCCGTTGCGATCTTCGACGACCGCCTGATGGCACCGGCCTGACACACCATTTGCACCCTGTCACCCCGGACCCGATCCGGGGTCCATGCCCGTTTTTTCTTCAAACAGAACCATGACCACAAGCAACGAACTCAACCCCACCCACAACGCCCATGCCAGAAGCTGGGTGGCATCCGCCAACGCCGAAGGCTGTGATTTCCCCATCCAGAATTTGCCCTTCGCCGTCTTCCGCCGCACCGGCAGCAACGAAGCCTTCAGGGGTGGTGTGGCCATTGGTGACCAGGTGATTGACATGGCACAGGTGGCAAAGACCGATTGCCTCGACGGTCTGGCGCATGCCGCAGCGCAAAACTGCGCGAAGCCGGCGCTCAATGATTTTTTTGCCATGGGCCCGGCCGCATGGTCGGCATTGCGGCACAGCCTGTTTGAGCTGCTTGAGAAAGCTTTCTACGGGCCCAAGGTCGATGCGCTGCGCGCCTGCCTCATCCCCCAAAGCGAGGTTGAGTTCACCGTGCCCACGCAGATCGGCGACTACACCGACTTCTACACCTCGCTCGACCACGCCATGAACATCGGCGTGATGATGCGGCCCGACGACCCCATCACCAGCAACTTCAAGTGGATACCGATTGCGTATCACGGCCGTGTCTCCAGCATAGGCGTGAGCGGCCAGACATACCGCAGGCCCATGGGGCAAGCGATGGCACCGGGTGCAAGCGCACCTGTCTACGCACCCTGCGCGCGGCTGGACTATGAACTTGAGCTTGGCATCTACATCGGCCAGGGCAATGAACAGGGCGAACCGATTGCGATCAAGGATGCCGAAAAACACATCTTCGGCATCTGCCTGCTCAACGACTGGTCCGCACGCGACATCCAGTTCTGGGAAATGGCGCCGCTGGGCCCCTTCCTCGGCAAAAACTTCTGCACCACGATTTCGCCGTGGATAGTCACCATGGAAGCGCTGGCGCCTTACCGTCAGGCCTTCACACGTCCTGCAGGTGACCCGCAGCCACTGGCCTATCTGGACGACCCCGCCAACAAGGCGCAGGGCGCCATCGACATTTCGCTTGAAGTGCTGCTGGAGTCCGACAAGCTGCGTGCCGAAGGCAAACCGCCGGCCCGCCTTTCAGGCACCAGCTTCAAACACCAGTACTGGACGATTGCGCAAATGGTGACGCACCACACCATGGGCGGCTGCAACCTCAACAGCGGCGACCTGCTGGGCAGCGGCACCATCTCCGGCCCGGGCGAAGGCCAGGCCGGCGCGATGATCGAACTGGCCTATGGCGGTACCAAACCTGTGCCGCTGGGCAATGGCGAGACGCGCGGCTTCCTGCATGACGGTGATGCGGTCATCCTGCGCGGCTGGTGCGAGAAGCCCGGCCATGCGCGCATCGGTTTCGGCGAAAGCAAGGGCACCATATTGCCGGCCATCGGCAAATAAACCGGGTGATGACATGAGCCCAAGGCCGCTCAACTTCCAGCAGTTGCCCACCTCGTTTGCAGAACTGGTCGACCCCGGTCGCACCGCGCTGGTGATGTGGGACATGCAAAAAGGCCTGGCCGGCAATGCGCCTAACCTCGCAACCCTGAAGCCTGCTGCCGCGTTATTGCTGGCGGCCGCAGAAAAGGCTGGCGTGCTGGTGGCCTGGAGCCAGCACAGCTTTCCTGCGATGGAGAACACGCCCGGCCCCTGGCTCGCGTGGATGATGCGCAAGCAGGGCGTGGCCAAGCCTGAAGACCTCAAGCCCATGTTCCAGGCCGGCACCGAGGCGACGGAATTCCTTGAGGGCTTTGCGCCGCTGCCGCATCACCTGGTTCTGCCCAAGCAGCAGCCCTCCATTTTTCTCGACACCCCGTTTGACAGCCACCTCAAGGCCCGCAGCATACGCACCATCGTTGTGGCCGGGTTTGCCACCGACATCGGCGTGGAGCTGACGGTGCGCCACGGCAATGCGCTGGGTTACCACGCGGTGGTCGCGGAAGATGCCTGCGGTGCCTATGCGCAGGCCAGCCACGACCGAAGCATCGCCTTTTTGCGTGACTGGGCCAATGTGGCCAGCAGCGCCGAGGTGGCGGCGGTCTGGCAAGGCAAACCCCAGACCTGAGGCAACAGGCGTGGCGCACGCCGAGGTGTGCCAATATCCGGGTATTGCTACATATTCAATAGCTGCTCACGCGCGTATTTATTGGCCTGCAGACGTTTTTGCCTCTAAAAATGGCATTTTTTGAGGCGTTTTAAAGGTTTTGGGCGCTGATTTGGATGCCCGACGGCCTGCAGAAGCCCAAAATGTAAAGTTGACTTTACATTTTGGTGATGGACCCAGGTGACTGGCTCAATATTGCTTGTAAGGCAAAAACTTGCCCGACAGCACCACGTTCACGCGGTCGCCCTTGGGGTCGGGCTGGCGAACGATGTCCATGCTGAAGTCAATGGCGCTCATGATGCCGTCGCCGAACTCTTCGTGGATGAGTTCCTTGATCGTCGTGCCGTAGACACTGACGATTTCATACCAGCGGTAGATCAGCGGGTCGGTCGGCACAGGCGTGGGCAGCGAGCCCTTGTACGGCACGACCTGCAGCCACTTCTGCTCTTCTGCATTGAGGCCGAAGATCTTGCCGATGATCTTGGCCTGCTTGTCGTCAAACGTCATCTGGCCCAGGCAGCCGGCGGTGACCCACTCCTTGCTGAGGCCGACCTTTTTGGCGACTGATTCCCAGGTGATGCCCTTGGAGACTTTGACGGTGATGATTTTTTCGGTGATGTCGTTACGGTTCATTTTTATGGCTCCTGTTGGATAAGTGGTGATGAAAAAAGATGAGGGTGTCAATGCGCCTTGGCGCGTGAAACCAGGAAATCGACGATGTGGTTGCGCAGCTCGTAATAGCCGGGCAGGTGGTGGAGGCCAGCACGCGTGCGCTCGCGCGGCAGCGGGTTGACAACTTCTTCAGCGATGTTGCCGGGCGAGTAGCCACCTTCGTTTTCGGTGCCATTGCTCATGAGCAGGATGCGGTCGGCCAGCAGGATCGCCTCATCCACGTCGTGCGTGATCATGAACACGGTCTGCTGCGTTTCGCGCACGATGGTCATGAGTTCGTCCTGAATGGTGCCGCGCGTCAGTGCATCCAGTGCGCCAAAGGGCTCGTCGAGCAGCAGCATCTTGGGCTGTATGGCGAAGGCGCGGGCAATGCCGACGCGTTGCTTCATGCCGCCTGAAAGCTGCGAGGGTTTTTTGTCGATGGCTGGGCTCAGGCCCACAAGGGCTACGAATTTTTCAACATGCTCATTGACCTGTGCCGCGCTCCATTCGGGCCAGCGTGACACCACGGCAAACGCGATGTTCTTGCGCACCGTGAGCCAGGGCATGAGCGCGTGGCTCTGGAAGACGACGCCGCGCTCCAGGCTGGGGCCTGAGATCTCGCGGTTGTCCATGAAGACGTGACCCGAGGTTGCGGTGTCCAGGCCGGCCAGCACGTTCAGGATGGTGGTCTTGCCGCAGCCCGAGTGGCCGATGATGATGACAAACTCGCCCTTGTCTATCGTGAAGCCGACATTGGCAAACACCGGTTTGGCCGGGATGTAGGCCTTGCTCAGGCCTTCGATCTTCAAAAATCCCTGCATGGTGTGGTCTTTCTTTTGGGTGCTGGTGATTTCTGCAGCGGCGATGCGTGATTCGGCATCACTCCACATAGGTCACCACCTTCTGCATTTGCGCAAAGGCCAGGTCCAGCAGCATGCCGACCACGCCGATGACAAAAATCGCGAAGATCACATTGGTGAGCGAGAGGTTGTTCCACTCGTTCCAGACAAAGTAGCCAATGCCTGTGCCGCCGACCAGCATTTCTGCCGCGACGATGACCAGCCAGGCAATGCCCATGGAGATGCGCATGCCCGTCAATATGGTGGGCGCAGCCGCCGGCAGGATGACCTGGAAGGCCTTGCGAATCGGGTTCACTTCAAGCGTGCTGGCGACGTTGAGCCACTCGCGTTTGAGGGCCGACACGCCGAACGCCGTGTTGATCAGCATGGGCCAGACCGAGCAGATAAAGATCACAAAGATGCCCGAGGTCGATGAATCCTTGATGGTGTAGAGCGCCAGCGGCATCCAGGCCAGCGGCGAGATGGGTTTGAGCACCTGTATGAAAGGGTCAAACGCGCGCCTCAGCAGCGGCGACATGCCGATCACAAAGCCGAGTGGAATCGCCACCAGGCAGGCCAGCAGAAAGCCCAGGCCGACGCGGCCCAGTGAATGTGCGAGCTGGATGGCGATGCCCTTGTCATTCGGCCCACGGTCGTAGAAGGGGTCGCTCAGCTGTTTGACAAAGGTCTGGCCCATTTGCAGGGGCGTCGGAAAGCCCGATGCCTTCACCGCGCCCGGGTCCTTGCCCATCATCTTCTGGTATTCGATCTGCTCGGTTGTCATGCCCGAGGTGCCCCCGCCCACGCCTGCAGAAGAGGCGGTGGCGGCGTACCAGATGGCGATGAAGATCACCAGCAGGACGGCCGAGACCACCCCGGCCCTGAAGCCGAGTGTTTTGAAAATATTCATGGCCGGCTTCAGGAGATTTTGTTAATGGCAAAACCCTTGGCGTACTGGTCTGCCTTTGCCGCGTCGAACTCCTTGCCCATGATGGTGAACTTGGGGTACGCGCCCTCGCGTGCTGGCTGGCCGAGTTCCTTCATGTACTTCTTGGCATCGGTGATGAGGAAGACCTTTTCGGCGATCTGTTTGTAGTTGACCTCGCCCTTGACGTAGCCCCAGCGCTTCATCTGCGTGAGCATCCACACCGCCATCGACTGCCACGGCATGGGGTCGAAGTCGGCGCGGTCGGGCACGGTCTTGATGTTGCCCAGGCCGTCGGCGAACTTGCCGGTCAGCACCTGGTTGAGCACGGCCTCGGGCTGGTTCAGGTATTGCGCGGGCGCAATCACCTTGGCGATCAGCTCGCGGTTCTTGGGGTCACGCGCCATCGCCGCAGCGGTGAGTACCGAGCGGTACAGGGCCGCAAAGGTATTGGGATTCTTCTGTATGAATTCGGTCGAGGTGCCGAACGCGCAGCAGGGGTGGCCGTTCCAGATGTCCTTGGTCAGCAGGTGGATGAAACCGACTTCTTCGTACACGGCGCGCTGGTTGAAGGGATCGGGGCCGAGGAAGCCGTCGATGTTGCCCGCGCGCAGGTTGGCCACCATTTCTGCCGGTGGCACCACACGCAGCTGCACATCGGTGTCAGGGTTGAGGCCGGCTTCTGCCAGGTAGTAGCGCAGCAGGAAGTTGTGCATCGAGTATTCAAACGGAATCGCGAACTTGAAGCCCTTCCAGTTCTTCGGGTCGCGGTTGTTCTTGTGCTTGAGCGCCATCGTGATCGCCTGGCCGTTGATGTTCTGGATGGTGGCCACGTTCATGGGCGTGGCGCTGGAGCCGAGGCCCATGGAGATCGCCAGCGGCATGGGCGACAGGAAGTGCGTGGCGTCGTATTCCTTGTTGATCATCTTGTCGCGGATCAGCGCCCAGCCTGCCGTCTTGGTGACTTCCACTTCCAGGCCCTGCTGTTTGTAAAAACCCAGGGGGTGCGCCATGATGAGCGGCGTGGCGCAGGTGATGGGGATGAAGCCTATCTTCAGGTTGGTCTTTTCAAGCTTGCCTTTTTCCTGTGCCATGGCCTGCATGCTGGCGACCGGCAACACGCTGGCAATCGCTGCCATGGCCGTGCCCTTGCCGACGGCACGCAGGAAACGGCGGCGGACTTCGTCCTGCGGGAACAGCGCCTTGACGAGCGTCGCTTCAATGAATTCGTTGGAGTAGGCTTCAAACTCACTGGTCAGGCTGCGCTTGCGCAACTCGACTGCAGCGGCATCGGCTGCCACGGCTGCGTGGTGGTCTGCGGGGCTGTGGTCCTTGCCGCAGCTGCACTTGAGCATCAGGGGCTGGTCGGCGTCGTAGGGCGAGAAAAATTCAGACATGGCGCGCACCTTTTTTCGTTGAAGATGCGGCTGTCTTGCAAGCAGTGGGCCACTTTTTGATTTGCGGCGCTGCCAGCGGAATTTGATGGCAGGCTGCATGACTGCCTGTAGGGCGGGCACTACAAGATCAGCGTTCAGCAGTCATTTTTGCGTCGCTGGAGCCAGCTTTGGGCTTATGTGATGCGCGGGGCGCTCATTTGCAGACCCATCAACGCATCGATTCACTGGCGGTTCATGCTGGCGGGAGCGCATGAGCAAACCGGTGCACCATTGACGTGCACAAAATGGTGCCCCGCGCTGGTTTGCCGGATGCAGGCTTGTTGACCTGGCCCGGCTGACGGCTCAGGGTGCCGAGATGGCGCCCAGTGATTGCCCGACTTCGGCTTCGTCCTCACTGCCCTTCACCGCGATGTCACCCAGCGACACGATGCCGACCAGGCCGCCCTGTGCGTCGACCACCGGCATGCGCCGTATCTGGCCGTCCGCCATGCGTTCGAGCACATCATCCAGATCATCTTCAGGCGATGCCGTCTGCACCTGCCGGCTCATGATGCCGGAGAGCGGTGTCTGTCCATCCAGCCCCTTGGCCACGGCGCGAATCACGATGTCGCGATCAGTCACCACCCCGAGCAACTTGCCTGCTTCGCAGACCGGGATGACGCCGACGTTCAGTTCGCTCATGGCTTGCGCTGCAGCAGCGATGGTGTCAGCTGGGGTCATGCTGGTTACGGCGGCAGTCATTACGTCGTTCACGGTCGTCATGGGGATTCCTTTTGGTTGGTGCCGGCGCGTGCTGGCAAAGGAACAGCATAGGCGGGCCTGAGGCGGCGGTGCATCAGATGGCTCTTGCCCTCGCGTAGGACAAGCTCGCTGCAAACAGCTGCGTCAGTCGGCGGATGGTGGCCTCGCCTGGCGTTCTGCGTAGAGCGCCAGTTCCACATCATTTCGGGTGCCGGTTTTCTCAAGGATGCGTGTGCGGTAGGTGCTGACCGTGTTGGACGCCAGCCCCAGTTGCGCACCGATCTCCCCCACCGACTTGCCGGCTGTAAGCAGGCGGAAGACCTGGTGCTCGCGGTGTGACAGTGCATCTGCGCCGGCGCGCGCCGTCTGGCCGCCAATGACGCCGGCGAGCGCTTCGGCCGTGACGGCTGACACATAAAGCCCGCCCGCAGCGACCTTGCGCACGGCGGCAATCATGTCATCAGGGTTGGCGCTTTTGTTGAGGTAGCCTGCGGCGCCCAGCTTGATGCAGCGCACGGCGTATTGTTTTTCAGGGTAGGTGCTGAGCATGAGCACGGGCAGCAGCGGCCAGCTCTTTTTAAGGGCCTGCAGCACATCCATGCCGTCGCGGTCGGGCAGGGCGATGTCCAGCAGCACCGCATCAATCCCGGCGTTGCCGCCCAATGCATCGACCCGTGCAAGTATGTCCGGGCCGGTTTCTGCTTCTGCAATCACTTCTATTTCAGGCGCATCGGCCAGCACCTGCTTGAGGCCTTCGCGCACGATGCGGTGGTCGTCGCCGATGAGGATTTTGACGTTCTTCATAAGGGGATGTGCAGGTGAAAGGTGGATCCGGTGCCGACTTCGCTTGAGATGCTGATGGTGCCGCCCAAATGCAGCGCACGCTCGCGCATGCCCATCACGCCGTAGGCATCGGCTGCTTCAAAGGCCGACGCGGCTGCACCGCGACCGTTGTCGCTGACCTTGATGCTGATGGCTTCGGGTGTGGCAACAATATGAATGGCGACACTGCTGGCCTGTGCATGGCGGCCGACATTACTGAGCATTTCCTGGAATATGCGGAACACACCAATGGCAGCCGACTCAGGCAGGGCCACGGCCTGCGCCACGTCCATTTGCCAGTTGAGTTCAAGCTCGGCCGACTGCACAAACTCATGCGCCTGCCAGTCAAGTGCGGCCCACAGGCCCTGGTGGTCGAGGATGCTGGGGCGCAGGTCGGTGATGATGCGGCCCACGTTTTCAACAGCAGTCTCGATCTGCCGGCCCATGTTCCGGCATTTGGCCTGCATGGTGCTTCTCATGGCCTGTGCGGCATCCGCATCGCGTTGTTGCTGCTCACCCAGGCGTTTGTCCATCCAGCCTACATCCATCTTCAGGGCCACCAGCAGGCTGCCCAGCTCGTCATGCACCTCGCGGGCGATGCGGGTGCGTTCTTCCTCGCGCACAGTGTGGGTGTAGGCCGAGAGTTCACGCAGCTGCTGCAGGGCCTCAGACAGCTCATGTGTGCGTTCACTCACACGTTGCTCCAGCACTGCATGCGCCTGACGCAATGCGGCTTCGGCTTGCCTGCGCGCCGAGATGTCGACAAAGGTGACCACCGCGCCCTGCACCTGGCCGTTTTCGACGATGGGATAAGACGAATATTCGACGGCAAATGCGCTGCCGTCCCTGCGCCAGAAATACTCGGTGTCAATCCGGCAGGGCAGTGCCATGCGGAAGGCGTTGAAGATGGGGCACAGGTGTTCGGGGTAGTGCTCTCCCTGGCGCGCACCTTCTGCATGGGTGTGATGGGCCAGCTCATGCATGTTCTTGCCCAGTACCTGCTCCGGCGCGTAGCCCAGCTGTTCGGCGCCTGCCCGGTTGATGAAGGTGCAGCAGCCATCCATGTCGATGCCGAAGATGCCTTCACCGGTCGATTCCAGCAACTGCGACAGCCGGTCGCGCCAGACCACCTGTCCTTCGGCAGGAAGGTGGGTGGGCACGGGTGTGACGAAAGGCGTGGTCATGGGGCGGATGGTATGAGGCTAAAAATCACTGAGCAAGCATCGTGCCCAGATTGGTGCAAAACACAGCGGCATGCACCGCACAGGCGCATGAAAGGTTAAAGTCCTGTGCCTGCTTACTATATTGATCTTTGCCCAAGCTGCCGATGCCACGCCCCAGTCACAGATTTATCCGTTTCTCGCTTGCCCTGGGGTGTATGGCGCTGTTGCCGGCCTGCAGCCCCAGCCTGAACTGGCGTGATGTGCGGCCTGAAGGCACCAGCCTGGCGCTGCTATTGCCCTGCAAGCCCGACAAGGCCCAAAGAACCGTGCCGCTGGGTGGGTCTGCCACTGAACTGAACATGCTGGGTTGCGACGCCGGCGGTGCGACCTTTGCGGTTGCCAGCGCAGACATCGGCGATGCCGCCAAAGTGGCCGACGTGCTGGTGCAATGGCAAAAGCTCACGCTTGCCAACATGAAGGCTGCGCCGGGCGCGCAGGTCCTGCCTTTGAAGGTGACTGGCTCTTCCCCCCTGCCACCCGCCGTGCTGGTGAGGGCAGAGGGCCAGCGTGCCGACGGCCAGGCTGTGACCGGGCAGGCGGCTTATTTCGCAAAAGGAACGCAGGTGTTTCAGGTGGTCATGTATGCGGGCAAGGCGGCGCCGGAAGCCGGCGAGACCTTTTTTTCCAGCCTCAAATTTGAATAAGTGTGAACCAGAGATGATGACGTTTATTTTTCAGGTGCTTGCGGCATGAGCGCGGTACCTGGCGTGCTGCCAATGTCACGCAACCCAGAGCTGCTTGACCGCAAAACCGGCGCGATTGTGTTCCTGGCCTTCGCGGCGGCGTATTTCTGCTCGGCGCTTGTGCGCGCCATCAATGCGACGCTGTCACCCGTATTGACGCAGGACTTTTCGCTGCATGCACGCGACCTGGGCCTGCTGGCTGGCGGCTACTTCCTGGGCTTTGCGGCCGTGCAGCTGCCCATGGGCAAGTGGCTCGACAGCTACGGTCCCAAGCGTGTCAGCGTGTGTTTCCTGGCGGTTGCCGTCCTGGGCTGCCTGGCCTTTTCTGTCGCTACAACCTTCACCGGGCTGCTGGTCGCGCGCATTCTGGTCGGTGTGGGTGTCAGTGCCTGCCTGATGGCGCCCATGACAGGTTACAGGCGCTGGTTTGATGCGCCCAGCCAGTTGCGCGCCAATTCATGGATGTTGATGACCGGCTCGCTGGGCATGCTGGCGTCCACCCTGCCGGTGCAGTGGCTGCTGCCGCTGATGGGCTGGCGTCCGCTGTTCTGGATACTGGCCGCACTCATCCTGCTGGCCATGGCGGCCATTGGCTGGCTGGCGCCAAAGTGGCAACTGCCGGAAAAATCTGCTGCCGCCCAGCCCGCCAGCACCTATGCCGAGGTCTGGCGGAGCCGCTATTTCCGCAAGCTCCTGCCTCTGGCCGTTTTTAATTACGGCGGCATGGTGGCTATCCAGACGCTGTGGGCTACGCCCTGGATGATCCGGGTGGCGGGCTATACGCCGCTCGAGGCCGCGACCGGGCTTTTTTACCTCAACGCCACCATGCTCGTCACCTTCTGGAGCTGGGGCATGGCCAACCCCTGGCTGGCACGCAACGGCTTCAGCGCCGACAGGCTCATGGGCTGGGGCTTGCCGCTGAGTTTGCTGGTGCTGGCCTTCAATATCTGGGGCGGCGCCCAAACCGGCTGGCTCGGCTGGGCCGCTTTCTGCATGGCTTCGAGTGTGTTGGGGCTGGCCCAATCGTCGATTGGCCTGGCTTTCAGGCCCGCGCTTGCGGGGCGCGCACTGTCGGCCTACAACCTGGGTATTTTCGGCGGGGTGTTTGTGGTGCAGTGGGGCCTGGGTTTGCTGATTGATGCGTTTGCCGGGCTGGGGTGGGGCACGGTGGCCAGTTTTCAGGGGGCCATGGCCGTGTTTTTGTGTTGCTGTATCGCCTCATACGCCTATTTCGTGAGCGTCACCGCTGATAATTCACCGCAATGAACGGCATTTTCATCATCGCGCATGCGCCGCTGGCCTCGGCTTTCAGGCAATGCGTGCTGCATGTGTTCCCCGACAACCCGGCGGGCCTGATCGCACTGGACGTGCAACCCAACATGCCGCCGGAAGAAACCCTGGCTCAGGCGCGCATCATGTTCGAGCAGATGGCGACATCGCATGCGCTGGTGCTGACCGATGTTTTTGGTGCCACGCCCTGCAATGTGGCGCAAAAACTCGTCGACGGCGTCACCTCCAAACTTATTACCGGCATCAACCTGCCCATGCTGCTACGCACGGTGTCCTATCGGCATGAATCGCTTGACTTGCTGGTAACCCGTGCGCTGGCCGGCGCCACGCAGGGTGTGATGCAGGTGGCCATTACCGCACCGCAAAATCAGGCCCGAAGAAAACATGATCCAGACCAGCACGAACATCAGCAATAAGCTCGGCCTTCACGCCCGAGCATCCGCCAAGCTCACCAAACTGGCCGGCAGTTTTGCCTGCGAGGTCTGGATGAGCAAGGGCGAGCGCCGCGTCAACGCCAAAAGCATCATGGGCGTGATGATGCTGGCCGCCGGCATGGGCAGCACGGTGCAGATTGAAACCGACGGGCCGGATGAGCAGGTGGCGATGGATTCACTTTTAGCCCTGATCGCCGACAAGTTTGGAGAAGGTGAGTGACTCCCTCCCCGTTTCCTTCAAGCAGGAGCCGCGGAACCGGCTTCGCCGGGCCGCAGGCGGAGCGGCCCCCTCGGGGGGCAGGAAGCTACGCGCAGCGAGCGACCGTGGGGGCTCCACCTTGACTTTTTCGGTCCACGGCCTGGCTGTATCGCGTGGTATCGCGATTGGCCGTGCCGTGCTTGTGGCGTCCAGCCGCGCCGATGTGGTGCACTACTTTATCGATGCCGACAAGACCGATGCAGAGATCACGCGGGTTCGTGTGGCGCGCAATGCGGTGATGGAAGAGATCACCCGCGTCCAGCAGGATTTGCCCAAGGATGCGCCGCATGAGCTTGCCGCCCTTCTTGATGTGCACCTGATGCTGCTTCAGGACGAGCAGCTCATCAGCGGCGTCAAGCACTGGATCGCCGAGCGCCACTACAACGCCGAATGGGCCTTGACCACGCAGTACGAAGTTATTGCGCGCCAGTTCGACGAGATGGAGGACGAGTACCTGCGCGAACGCAAGGCCGACCTTGAGCAGGTGGTCGAACGCATATTGCGCCGCATGAAGGGCGCGCCCTCACCCATGCAGCAGCCACCGCGCCAGGCGGGTGCCAGCCGCAAAGACTCCAACCAGGGCCTGCTGCTCGACGACACGGTCGATGTGCCCCTGGTGCTGATTGCCCATGACATTTCACCGGCCGACATGCTGCAGTTCAAGCAAAGCCTGTTTGCGGGCTTTGCCACGGACGTAGGCGGGCGCACGTCACACACCGCCATTGTGGCGCGCAGCATGGACATTCCTGCTGTTGTCGGCGCGCGCAGTGCCAGCCAGCTGATCAAGCAGGACGACTGGGTCATCATTGACGGCGATGTCGGCGTGCTCATCGTCGACCCTTCGCCCATCATCCTGGCCGAGTACGGCTTCAAGCAGCGCCAGGGCGAACTCGAACGCGAGCGCCTGAACCGCCTCAAGCACACACCTGCACTGACGATTGACGGCCAGCGCATAGAACTGCTGGCGAATATCGAAATGCCCGAAGACACGACGGGTGCCGTCAATGCCGGTGCTGTGGGTGTGGGCCTGTTCCGTACGGAATTCCTGTTCATGGGGCGTGAATCAAAAGGCCTGGGCAAATTGCCCGATGAAGAAGAACAGTATCTCGCCTACCGCAAGGCCATAGAGGGCATGCACGGCCTGCCCGTGACCATTCGTACTGTCGATATCGGCTCTGACAAACCGCTGGAGCGCGGCAAGTCGCAGGAGACGCACCTGAACCCCGCGCTAGGCCTGCGCGCGATCCGCTGGAGCCTGGCTGATCCGCCCATGTTCCTCACGCAGCTGCGCGCCATCCTGCGTGCGGCGGTGCATGGCCCCGTCAACCTGCTTGTGCCCATGCTGGCGCACGCCACTGAGATCCGCCAGACGCTGGCGCTGATTGACCATGCGCGCGCGGGGCTGGACAACAAGGGCATCGCCAATGGCCCGGTACGGCTGGGCGCGATGATTGAAATTCCGGCGGCAGCGCTGACGCTCAAACTGTTCCTGAAGTATTTTGATTTCCTGTCGATTGGCACCAACGATCTGATCCAGTACACACTGGCGATTGACCGTGCCGATGAATCGGTCTCGCACCTCTACGACCCCTGCCACCCGGCCGTGCTGCGCCTTATTGCCGACACGATTGCCGAGTGCAATGCTCAGGGCAAGAGTGTGAGTGTGTGCGGCGAGATGGCCGGCGACGTGACCATGACGCGCCTTCTGCTGGGCATGGGCTTGCGCAGCTTTTCCATGCACCCCTCGCAGATCCTGGCGGTCAAGCAGCAGATATTGCGTGCCGATGCGGGCAAGTTGCAGGCCTGGGCCAGCCAGGTTCTTGAGAGCGAAGAGCCTGCAGCGCTTCTTTAGCACGCCTCAAAGTCACCTGCGCCCCTGACGGTTCGCGGGGCGGTTTTCCGTATGCGGGATGGGAAGAGTCCTCCAAGGTGATGACACAAGTAAATTGCTGCCCCGCAGTATTGAGGGTTTGTAAGCACTTGTACAACGCCAGCTTCTACGTAAAAATCAGAATCAAATCATTTTGGGTAGAGGTCTCGTGAGCCAACCAGCAACTGCCATCAAAAAAATATCAAAAAGGTTGGGCCTGGTCAAGTCCGCGCTTCCCGCCTTCAAACTGGCTGCAGTCGCTGCAACGCTGGCTGCCGTGTCTGTTTCTGCACAGGCTCCCGCTGATGTGCGCGTGGCGCTGATCATCGGCAATTCTGCTTACGCCAATTCGCCGCTCGTCAATCCGGCCAACGATGCGCAAGCTATGGCCGATGTGCTGAAACGGCTTGGGTTTAATGTCGTTGAACTTCGCGATGGCACCAGGGCGCAGATGTCCGCCGCCATTTCCAGGGTCAGTGATTCGCTCAAGGGCAAACAGGGCGTCGGCATGCTGTACTACGCCGGTCATGGCCTGCAGCTGGACTGGCGCAACTACATGGTACCGGTCGATGCCAACCTCAAAAGCGCGGCAGACGTGCCCGGGCAAACCATTGACCTGAGCAGCGTGGTTGATATCTTCAAGGCTGCGGGTAACCGCATGAATATTGTTGTGCTTGATGCCTGCCGCGACAACCCATTTGGCGGCAACACCAGTTCAGCCAAGGGGCTGGCACAGCTTGACGCCCCCCCCAGTACCTTTCTTGCCTATGCCACTGCGCCAGGCAATGTGGCCGAGGATGGAGATGAAAAAAGTGGCAACGGCCTGTACACCCAGTATCTGTTGCAGGAACTGAAGCGGCCTACGGCCAAGATTGAAGACGTGTTCAAGCGTGTTCGGCTGAATGTGCGCAAGCAGAGCCAGGGGCGGCAGATTCCATGGGAATCCACGTCGCTGGAAGACGATTTTTTCTTTAATGACGGTGCCCGGTACACCATCAAGCCGGAGGAACTGGAGCGTATGGCCGCCAGTGCGCTGGCCAAGGTCAATGAAAAAGACCGTGCTGCTGAAGCTGCACGGCTGCAGGAAGCGCAGCGTCTGGCAGCGCTGACGAAAGCACCTGATCCCAGGCTGGGCAAGGAGCAGATAAAAGAACTTGCCTTCAAGGAGGAAAAAGCGGCGTGGGACCTCATCAAGACGAGCAACAACCCCGACGACTTTTATACCTTTTTACAGCGTTTCCCCAGTGGCGGCGACCTGAGCGAGGCTGCGCAATACAGGCTTGACCAGCTTGCCAAACCCAAGGTAACTGCCGCCCTGGGCAAGGGTCAGGATGCGAGTCTGGGTTATACGGGACCCCGCTTCAAGGTGGGTGATGCGTTCCAGTTCCAGGTCAGCGACGTTTTGACCAATGTTCCAGGAGAGAAATTGTCGGTCAGTGTGACCTCCGCCGATGGCGATTTGGTCCAGTTGAACAATGGTCTCCTTGTCTCCAACGTTCTTGGGGCAATTCTGAAAAACGAACGCGGGACCTTTGAGACCCCATTTGGCGGCCTGCCTGCAGAGATCCAGGTGGGGAAGAAGTGGGCGGCGCGCACCACCCAAAAGGCCATTGATGGAAGAAGCTACGAGCTTCAGCAGGAGTCAAAAATCACCGGGCGCGATGTGGTGACTGTCGCCGCTGGCACCTTTCCGACTTATGTCGTCGAGACAGTCATTTACGTGCAGGGGGGACCCACCCTGACTATCAAGTCGTGGCATGACCCGCGCTATGGTTACGCTATCAGGCGCGAGGAAATGGGCCGTTTTGGGGGGCGCATCATCCGAAGTGAGCGGCGGGAGCTGATTGCCATCAAGGCTGATCGCAGCTGATGCTTGAAGACATTTTTCGACACTTGTATAACAAAAATCCAGAAGATCGGTTGCTCATCATGGCCAGATATT
The DNA here is from genome assembly GCA_040388905.1 of Pseudomonadota bacterium. Classification (GTDB taxonomy): domain Bacteria; phylum Pseudomonadota; class Gammaproteobacteria; order Burkholderiales; family Burkholderiaceae_C; genus Polaromonas. Next base: position 66,523 of record JAZKAY010000023.1, on the reverse strand, counting down.
CCGACGTGGTCCGTTCCTGCTTTGCCGCCGGGCTCGTTTTTTTATGCATGGCAGGCCCTGTCCAGGCGCAAGGTGCGCCCAGCGCTGCCGAAATGGTCGAGCAACTGAAGGTGCAGCCTCTTCCAGCCGGACCGAGGACCCGCAGCCTGCGCAACCTGACCGTCGAGGCAGTGGAGGTCCCGCCGCCATCGCTGTCACTGCTGATCCAGTTTGATTTCAACTCCGCGCGTGTCAAGCCTGACAGCCAGCAGACGCTGTCCAACCTGGCGCAGGCCATGAAGTCGAAAGAACTGGGTGATGCAAAGTTCGCTGTCGAAGGGCATACCGATGCCAAGGGCGGCGCAGACTACAACCTCAAGCTGAGCCAGCAGCGGGCCGATGCCGTAAGCGCCATTCTTGCAAGCCATGGCGTCGCAGTCGCCCGCCTGGTGAGCGTCGGCAAGGGCTCAACCGAGCCATCCAATGCAGCAGATCCACTGGCGGCTGAAAACCGGCGTGTGCGTGTGGTGAACCTGGTGGCGCGGTGAAAAGACCCGCACACCTGATGCGGGCAGCTTCGGTGTTGAACGGGCGGCGATGCTGCTGAAGATCAAGACCGTCATTCGGGATATGCAACTGCGTATTGGCAGCTGGCCGGCCACGCGCGTGACCTGGGGCCTGGTCGGCCTGTTCGGTGCATGGTTGCTGGCTGATGCAATGCTTCTGGGTGTGGGCAGCGGCATTGCCCAGTCTTCCTACGATGCCATGGTGCGCATGCGCCTGTATGCCGCAGCGCCAGATCCGCGCATCATTATTGTGGACATCGACGAGGCATCGCTGTTGCGCATGGGTTCCCAGTTTGGCCGCTGGCCGTGGCCCCGGGATACGCTGGCCGCCGTGCTCGACCATGTCGGCAAACAGCAGCCGGCTGCCGTTGTCTGGGATGTCGTGTTTTCCGATGCCGACCGCCTGAGTCCTGGTGGTGACGCCGCATTCGATGCGGCCGTGCGGCGCAGCGATAAAAACCACTTCTCGGTCGTTCGCCTCCCGCCTGCCAACGATGGCCTCAGCCAGATCACCCGTCAGGTGCTGCCGGGGCTGTGGCTGCCATCTGCCGGTCAAAAGGTGCCTGGCGGCAAACCTTCAACTGTTGCGCTGATTCCACCTGTGTTGCCAGCCGTGGCATCGGGGCGCCTGGGCTATAACAATGGTTACGTCGACAGCGACGGTGTCCTCAGGCGCTTTCGTTATGCTGAAGTTCTCGCTGACGGGAGCGCCATTCAGTCGCTGCCACTCAGTATCCACCGGGACATCAATTCTTTCGTGCCCGTTGTCACAGCACGCTTTGCTGCCGGCGGGTTCAGGCCCACCGATGAACTGGTGGCGTGGCGCAGGAAGGCGGGGGTTTATCCGACCGTTTCCTTCGCTGATGTCTTTGCGCTGGCTGACGGTGGCGCGCCCCCGTCTCAGGTGCCTGACTTTTCGGGCAAGGTGGTGATCATCGGATCCACTGCACCCAGCCTGCATGATGTGCATCCGACTCCGCTGTCCCCTACACAGGCGGGGGTCGACTCGCTTGCCACGGTGATTGACAACGCCCTGCATGAACGCCACATCGCGGAACTGCCGCGCTGGTTCCAGGTGCTGCTGGCGGCCGCGCTGTGCGTTGGCATTGCACTTTGGGTTCGTGTGCGAGGTGTGGCTTCCTTGGCACCTGCCATTCTTGTATTGCCGGCTTCACTGCTGTGTGTGAGTTACCTCAGCCTTCATGGCCTGCCGCTGTTCATAGACCTGCACCTCACAGCCGGTGTCGGTCTGGCTTTCCTGGCCGCGCTGCGTGTATGGAACGGGTGGCGTCGTGACCACTGGTCTTCCCCTGCCGATGCTGACGGTCAATCTGCCGGTGGCGATCAGGCCATCTGGTGCTGGCGCAGTGAGGCGCCGTGGGTAGACGCGGCCCTGGACCGCACCATGGATGCCCTGGAGCAGAACGCACCGGGCTGCCGCATCGTCACGCCAGATATATCCATGCCCTGGCCGCCCTCCCTGCACTGGCCTGAGCTGGCGGGCTACCTGGCAATTTTCGGCTCACGCGCCGAGCTCGAGAAAGCGCAGCACGCCCTGGCCGGAAACATTTCTGGAATTCAGGCCCTGCGCGGCGTCAATCACGGGTCACTGCAGGCCATGCCTGCCGGGGTGTCACGTGATGCCCTCTGCGCCATCGCCATGGCCGGTTGGGCTGGCCTGGCCCGCCCATCCCAAACACAGACAGCCACCGCCGCCGGTCAACCCGCCATTCAAGGAGTTACACAATGAAGCGTCAGCACACCCTGGTCGCCATTGCGCTTGCCATCGCCGGAGGTGCATTGACCCTCCAGGTAACAGGCCAGCCGCTCGTGCAGGTCACAACGACGGTACGAGGCACCGAATTGCGTTCAGACAAGCTGGGTTCTGCCCCGGTCACGGGCAACCTGCAGGCTGGCGCACGACTGAACGTCCTGGGTGTCGAGGGCGGCTGGGCCCTGGTGGATGCATCAGGCGCACGCGGCTGGGTTCGAGCCAATGCCCTGAACCTGCAGTCCGGCAGTTCTGCGGCGTCCGCCATGGACAGTGGCCGCCAGGCTTCCGGTAATACGGCAGTGACGCTGGGCACGCGTGGCTTGAGCCCGCGCATCAATCGCCACGCGCTGATCATAGGCATCAGCAAGTATGGCGATCCGGGCATATCGCCGCTTCCCGGTGCGCGTATTGACAGGGAGAGCGCGACCCAGATGGCCGCCGCCATGCAGGTGCCCGCCAGCAATATCAGCTACCTGCAGGACGAGCAGGCCACCGGCGAAAACATACGTGCAGCCCTCAAGAGCCTGGAAAGCCGTGTGCAGGAGGGCGACAGGGTCTTCATTCATTACTCCGGGCATGGAACCCGGGCCTACGACAAGGAGGCCGGTGGGTGTGTCGAGTCCCTGCTCGGTTATGAGGGTACTTACAACGCCCTGCTGACCAACCGCGAAATGGCCAGCCTGCTCAAGCCGATCACCAACAAGACCGACAAGCTTTTTGTGATGTACGACGCCTGTCATTCCGGCGGAATTGTGAGCAATGCCTCTACCGTGCGTACCCGCGGCCTCGGCATGGCGGGCTCCCGCATGGACCCGCTAGGCAACGGCAATGACGAGGGCCTGTTGAGTCCCAAGGTTGCAAACATCAGTGAGGAATGCGGCCGCCCTGTCAATGTCAAGACACGCAACCTGCTGGTCGAAAGCGTGACCGCGGGCACATTGCCGCAAGACATCATCCATATCAGCGCTTCGCGCGATAACGAGGTGAGCTTTGACGATTCGATGAAAGGCGGCCTGGCCACGCAGTTTGTGCGCGACTGCATGCTGCGTGACGCAGTGGACCTCGATAAATCTGGCGCCATCAGCATGGAAGAGATCCGCCAATGCGCACAGGCCAAGATCAACCAGCGCATGCAGAACGACGCGAACTACAAGGCACATAACCTGATGCTGTCGGGCAATATCGGCTTTGTACCCGCCTGGTTCAGCCAGGTACAGCTGGCTGCCGGCCCGGCGGCCCAACCCGCGGCCTTGCCGGTTGCAGTGCCGGTGGCCGTGGCTCCCGCGCCGGTCAGACCGCCGCCAGCCGCTGCGCCTGCCGCGCCGCCTGTTGTTGCTGCGCTTCCTGCAGCCAGGCCTCCTGCGGCCCCCGCGCCAGTTGCAGTAGTTGCCACTCCGCCAGCGTTGGTGGCCACGCCAGCGCCCGTCGTGGCTGTGCTCACGGGCGAGCAGGCCCTGCGGCAGATGTTCGAGCAACGTGATGCCAAGCGCCGCGTGAATGTCAGCCTGGGAAAAACACAGCTGAAGATTGCGCAGGACACGCTGGAGCTGAGCGTGCAGTCGGACAAGGCCGGCTATGTGTATGTGGCGCTGGCCGGGTCCGACAACAAGTCGGTCTACGTGCTTTTCCCCAACGATCTGGACCAGAACAACCGGATAGCCGCCGGGGAAATCCTCAGGCTGCCGCGTGACAACTGGCGCGTCAAGGCCGGTGGCCCCGCAGGCACCAACAACCTGCTGGTATTTGTCGCTGACGGACCGCGCGACCTTGGTCAGCTTTCTGCTTCAAAGGCAGGCCCATTTGTGATGTCGCTCAACGATTCAGAGGGACGCGCCAAACTCGGTGCCCTGATGGCTGCCTCGGTCACTGTGACAAGCCAGGCATGCCAGACAAATGCAAGCCGCAGGAACAACCCGCTGTGCTCTGATGCATTCGGGGCGGCCATGGTGTCTGTCGACGAAGTCAGGTAAACCCCCCAAGGCCTGTTAAATACGCTTTAGCGGCCACCTTCCCCGACCAGCGCGTACGGTGCCCAGAACGCCGGGTGGGAGAATTTCGCGTCCGCCATGACCTTGAGCATGGCCTCGCGCAGGCTCTCGGCCCTCTTGGCGCCGGGGTTTGCCGCCTGATGCGCAAAGGTCCCCGTGGTCAGCAGGCTTGCGGATTCGCTTTCGACCGACCAGTGCGTGACCAGCAAACTGCGCGATCCGGCGTAAAAAAAGCCCCGTGCAAGGCCGCTGAGCGCTTCTTCTGCACGGCCTTCTGCTGCAGCAGTATTGCAGGCAGACAGGACCACCCAGTCGGCATTGAGTTTGAGGCCCAGCACATCCTCCAGTGTCAGCAGCGGGGCCAGCGGGTCGGTGTCCTCCGGGCTGTTTGCGGCCATGGCCAGTGCGGGTTGCTGCAAATTGGGAAGGTCACCCGGGACCAGGCCGTGCGTCGCAAATACGACCACCCGCTTTTGCGCCAGCTGGCCACTGCGGCTGGCTTGCAGCACGCTTTCGCGATTGGCATCCTTGCCGAAGTGCGTGTCTTTTTGCCGGTCGGCCTTGAGCAGGTCGGCAATCGCCTCCACCTCTGCGCGGGTCTCGGGAAGGGCTGGGATCTGCGCGTATTTGAGCGTGCTGCGTGCAAGCTCGTCTTCCGGTTTGTTTCCGGCAGCACCGGAACTGGAGCGGGTGAGGTTGACGTTACGCGTATTGCCGGCCTGTGCAGGCTGCCGTGAATCGAACAGGGGATCCCCCCAGCCCATAAACGCCTGCGCCGCAGGCTTGGCCTGGTTTAACTGCTTGAGCGCCGTCCAGGCGCTCGCACCGGGCACATGACTGACGGCACTTTGCCGTATCAGCCAGGGGGCGGTCGCGAGGTCACCGTTGAATGGCTCTGTGACGAGTGCTGAAAACGGTACCTGCGCCAGCGCGCCGGAGGTCGACACAATCAGGTGCTTTTTCCCTGCCAGGGATGCAGCCAGGGGCTTGAGCAGGGCGTCATGAAGCGTGGCGGACGCCGCAAAATCAAATCTGGGCGCCCGCACACCCATGCCCGCCACGTCCAGCGTGGCCCGCAGGCGCTGCACCAGCGTGGCGACAGCTGTTTCGTCAAGCGCCGAGTAGGCGCCGACGACCCCGTGCTGCCGGTCGATGGCCCACACATAGGTACCCTGTGATGTGCTCAGGGTCTGTACGAACACCTCGTCTTCGCCCAGCAACGCGGCGATTTGCCTTACTGTTGGCGGCCTCGGCCTGACCATTTGTTCGTACTGGGGAAACGACTGGCGGATTTGCTGGCGCAGTTGCTGGCGCTGCCCCGTCAGCTGCGCAATGCGCTGGCGCATTTGTTCGGTGACCGCCGGCGTTTGCCCTGCAGCGGCTTCGCTGCCCTGCTGGTTGATGTAGCGGTAGAGGACGTCCAGTTCGCGCTGGATGTCCTGCTCGCTGCGCAGTGCTTCCTGCAGCCGGGTGTCGGTGAAGCGTGTGCGTTGGGCGGCGTCGCTCACGGCCTGCTGCACCGACGAGCCTGAAAGCCATTCGGCCATGGCAAAGCTTCTTTCAAGCGCCTGCGCGTCGGCACCGCTGGCGATGGCCTTCAGGTAGGCCTCGGCGACCAGTTTGCGTGCCAGTTTGCGCAAACCCTGGTCTTCACTGGCCTCTGGGCTTTCCCCGCTGGCCGTCAGGGCTGGCAGGGCGGTGTCGAAGTGCGCGAGCGCTTCGCCGCGCTTGCCACCTTCCCACAAGGCCCAGGCCAGCAGCCCTTCTGTCAGTGCGGTTGTGGGGTGGGCAGCGCCAAAATTGTTCTTCTGCACCGTCCACGAGGCGGTGAGTACGCTTTCCGCTTGCGACCAGCGCTGTAGTTTGAGCAGCACGATGGCCCGGGTCAGCCCGTTGCGGGCAAATTGCCGGGCTTCGGTGCTGCCCTGGGAGTCGCGGTCTACAGCTTCAAAACTCTTCCATGCTTCACTCCAGCGCTCCTGGCCAGCAAGGGCTGTCTGCTCGACCCCGCGCGCCGCCAGCAGCGGGCCAGAAGTGGCTGGTGCACTGGCCTTGAGCATGCTGTCGGCCCCCTTGCGCGCCCACTGCTCCGCTTCACGAAAACGCCCCTCCTGGATGCGCAGCCTGCCTACAGTGGTGAAGAGTTGTGCCACCAGATTGCTTGACACCTCTGCGCTGGCGATGATTTGCAATCCCTGCCGCAGGCTTTGGTCAGCGTCAAAAAGTGCACCCCGCATGCTCTGCGTCCGGGCCTCATACGTCAGGGCATTGAGCAACTCGTTACGGCCAAAAAACGCCCTTTTTTCATCCATCTGGCTGCCGAGCGCCACGCCGCGCCGAGCCGCAAGCACGGCCCTGCTCGCTGAGCGCGCTGCTGCATCGTATTGCGACATGAATGACTCCATGTTGCCCTTGGCGGTATAGACGCGCGCCTCGGTTCTGGCCAGCAGGTACTGCGGGCCTGGCCGGTTCGGGCGTATCTGGGCCTGAAATCGCGCGAGTGACGCCTCGGCCATGGCCATGGTGCTGCTGGCGTCCTTGATATTGGCCTGCAGGTAAAGGTATTTCAAGGCAATTTCCGCCTGTACAAAAGCCCGCCACGCATCATTGGGGGCAAGCCTTGCCGCGTCCTGGGCATAGGTGAAATAGTCAGCAAGCCGGCTTCCCCCCCTGATCTGTGCGAGCGCCATGAGCCAGTGTGCCTGCCAGTCGTCCGGCAGGGCCTGCAGCCAGTTGCGCGCAAACTGTTCGCTGACGCCGAGATCGCCCTGCTGTTCGCTCAGGGCCCTGCGGCTTTCAAAGAACTCCTGGAGCACCGCGCGGCTTGCCCCGGCAGGCACAGGTTCAAGTAGTTTCTGCCGTGCTTTTTCCTTGTCCTGGGGGCTCAGCACCATGGTGGGCGCAGCTTCGAGTGCATCGTCTGCCTGTGCGTGGACAGTGGGTGCGCCCAACAGGCACGCGAGTGAGAGCGAAACTGTGCAAGCCCAGTTGATGAGTGTCATCGGTGTCCTAGCTTGGGTGAGGCATATTGGGGACACCCATGTTTACACGTCTTGATACGTCTTGCCATAGCCTGTAACGCGCGTTGTGGTGCGGAGCATGAAGCCGCGAGGCTGGCAGGCATGGCGTTGACAGTTATGTCCGGCGAGTTCCCAGCACTGCAGCACCAATAATCATCGCCGCCGCCACAGCAATGCTCCAGCTCAGGGGCCTGCCGCTCACCAGCATCAGCAAGGCAGTTGATGCCAGTGGCGTGATGTAGCTCAGGATGCCGATCTGCCGGGCGTCACCCAGCTTGAGTGCCTTGTCCCAGAGAAAAAAGGCCGTGCCCAGCGGGCCCAGGCCCATCACAGCTATCAGCAGACAATCGCGCTCGGACAGGGATGTTTGCGGTTCAAGCGCCCAGTGGCACAACAGCGAGAGCAACCCCGACACCAACCCGAACAAACCCACGGCTGCAGTGGAAAACGGCGCTACGCGCTTGGTCAGCAGTGAATAGCTGGCCCAGATAAATGCCGACGCCAGAGCCGGCAGGTAGCCCCAGGACCAGCCTGCGGATGCCGTATCGCCAGCCCCCAGAATGGCTACCGCAGCACCGGCAAACCCCAGCACCGCTGCGATAAAGTGCATCTTGCGCAGTTGCAAACCTTTCAGGAACAGCGGTGCCAGCACCACCATCAACAGCGGCCAGAGATAGTTGACAAGATTGGCTTCCACCGGCGGTGCCATGCGCAGCGCGATGAACAGCAAAAAGTGAAACCCGAAAAGGCCGTAGACACCCAGCGCCAGCGTAGTGGCGGGAATGCGCCACTGCGATCTGTCCCTGGCCAAAAAGGGCAGGGCCAGCAGGCTGCCAATCAGCAGCGCGAGACCTGTCAGCAAAAATGGCGGTACGTGCCTGAGCGACACGCCCAGTGATGCGAGAAGGGCCCAGAGGGCAATGGCGCCAAGCGCGAACAAGTTGGCAGGCATGGGTTCAGTTGGCAATCAAGATAGGTGCATGTGCAAACCAGCATCGAATGACGGAGTCAGCCCATTTACCGGCCACCGTCACCGACCAGCGCGTATGGCGCCCAAAACGCCGGGTGCGAAAACTGCGGTTGCGCCATGACTTTGAGCATGGCTTCGCGCAGGCTCTCGGCCTTCGGGGCCTGCGGGTTGGCGATGTAGTGGGCAAATGTGGCTGTTGTGATCGCTTTGGCTGATTCATTTTCTACGGCCCAATGCGTGACAAGCAGGCTGCGTGCGCCGGCGTAAAAAAAACCGCGGGCGAGGCCGCTCAGGGCTTCTTCTGCCCGCCCGTCTGCCGCAGCCGTGTTGCAGGCCGACAGTACGACCCAGTCGGCATTGAGTTTGAGGGTCAAGACATCGTCAAGCGTGAGCAACGGTGCCAGAGGGTTGGTTGCGTCTGCCACACCGATCGCCAAAGCCAGTGCAGGTTGGGTCAGGTTTGGCAAGTCGCCCGCCATCAAACCATGAGTGGCAAATGCCACCACACGGCGGCTGGCCAGCGTACCGTTCTTGCTGCTCGTCAGAACGCTGGCGCGCGTAGCTTGCACACCCACGATGACGTCACTGAGGGCGTCCGCACCCAGAGTATTGGCAATTGCCAGCAGCTCCTCGCGTGTATCCGGCAGCGCCGGAATGTCCGCATAGCGAAGGGCTGAAGGAGCAGTGCTGCGCACCACCAGCTTGTCAGTTGCAAAATCGTTCAGTGCATTGCTGCGTTCGAGCACAATTTTGCGCGAATGGACAACATCACCAGTGCTAGTGGCGAAAGTGCGGGACGCAGCTGAAAAAGCCGGGTCGCCCCAGCCCATAAATGCCTGACTTGCAGGCCTGTTTTTGGCGATGCCTTTCAGTGCGAGCCATGCCGACAGGCTGGGCACCTGGGTGATGGCTGTCTGCTTGATAAGCCAGGGTGCATCCTGGCCTGAACCCCCACCAGCCTGCGTCTGCAGCACGGCAAACGGCAACTGGCTGAGAGCGCCGCCAGTGGCCACAATCCATTGCGTCCTGCCTTGCAGTGTGGCGCTGACCGGTTCAATCAGTCGCTGGTAAAGCGCATGTGCGGCAGCGCTGTCAAATCGGGTGGGTGCGCCCCTGAAGCTGGCAAAGTCCAGGTTTTTTCGCAGTTGGGCGACAAGCCGGTTGACCTCCGTTTCAGGCATGGCCACGCGTGCAAACATTGCCGGCTTGTCGCTGCTTATGGCCCAAACGTACACAGAGTCTGCTGTAGGCAACAACATCAGCAAGGCTTGGGTTGGTTCCAGCTGACGCGCAATGTCCTGCGCGCTCGGCATGGCCGGCCGCACAAGGCGTTCATGGTCGGGAAACCTGGCCTTGATGTCCGCCTGCAGTTGCTTTCGGCGGGCCTCCAGCGCAGCGATGCGGGTACGCATTTGCGCGGCAATCTCGGGTAACGGCGATACTGCGCCGCCAGCCTCACCGCTCAGATATCGCCTTAGTCCGGCGATCTCGTTTTTTGCATCCTGGTCGTGCCGCACCACATCCGCCAGTGCAGGAGTGCTTGCGGATGCACGGACTGCCGCGTCATTGAGTGCATCCTGAACACTGCCTGACCGCACCCAGTCCGCAGGCCCCAGGGCATCTGCAGCATTTTCACCAGCGGTGCCTGCAATGGCTTCTAGATAGGCGGCAAATACTTCTTCGCGACGTTCTTTGCGATAGCCGGAGCTTTCCAGGTATTGAGCATTGGCGGGCGCCATGTAGTCACGCACGGCAGCCTTGAGCAGGGGCAAGGCTTGCGCTTTGTTCCGGGGAAGTCCCATACGCCACAGTGCCACCCCCTCAAGGCCGCGCGCCTGGGCCGTGAAGAAGTGGGTTTCCCCATGGAGTCGGGCTGTTTCTTCGCCATGCTGGTGAAGGAGTTCAGCCGCTTGCAGGTGGCGCCCATTGCCAAGGTACGCAAGCGCACGGTTAAAGCTGAATCGGGTGCTTGATTTGATCTTGGCCTTGTCACCCGCCACAGCATCGAGCCGGGTATACACGTCCAGCGCTGCAGGCCAGTTTTTTTGTCCAATAAGCGCGGCAGCGATGCCGTTCGACTGCGCATAGCGGCTTTCAGACCATTCTTCATAGCCCAGCTTTTCCAGTACGGCATCAGATTTGCGTGCCAGCGCTTCAGCCTGAGCAAATTCCCGTTGTGAAAACCTTATGTTGCCCGCTACGCCATAGAGGCGAGCCAGGTAATCGGCCGGCAGCTCAAGCTCGCCCGACAAGCGCACGCTCTCACCAAGCACGATTTCGGCTTCGCCCAATCTGCCTGCCGCTATCAGCGCCCCCAGGCGGCGCCCTGCACTGGCTGCAACATTTGCCCGCACATAGCGTTGTGTCGTGTCACCAAAGTTCGATGGGGTCAGTGCCAGTGCACGTCGCGCATGTCTTTCACTTTCCTCGGCCGCCGCGATGGCTTGTGGATATTTTCCCGTGCGCTCTTCAAGTGAAGACAAACACCTGGTATTGCGCGCCAGACTGCGTACGACCTGAAGTTGATCCCATGTTTGCCTGGCTTGTGATTGCAGGCCTGCTAGCTGTTTCATGTTGTCTGATATGGCTTGCCTCGCTGCATCGTCCCTGTTCTGGTCGTAAAGGGCGCACGCTGCATGAGCTTTTATGATCAGGGATTCGTATAAATTGGCACCGGCGATTGCTTTTTGCATGAGCGCATTGCCTTCCTCGATCTGTCCGCGTGCCAGTAGCTCCAGCGCAAGGTTGTCCTTTAAATAGGCATCAGGCAGGCGCTTCACAGCTTCACGTAAAACAGATTCCAGCAGACCTGCGTCCCCCAGTCTTACGGCAGCTGCTTCTTTCTGCCTGAAATGTCTGCGCAGCGTTTCCTGCATTGCGTCTTCTGGTATGGGCGATCTCAGAACGGCTCGAAGCCTTTGGTCTTCCTCAGCTGTGATTTTTCTGAACTGGGTGACGATTTCATCGTTTTGTGCTGATGCTGGTGAACTCGGGACGCAGGCACTAAAAATGAAAATGACCAGCTGCAGAAAACCAGGCAACGATTTCATGAACGCACTCCAAATAGACCGGGACGCGGCTCGCCGATGATATGTTTGAAAGCTGCGCGACGCCAGTTGCAAAAGGGCGGAAGTATCACCGTCGTAGGCCCGGGACGAAATGAACCGGATGGCCATGCCACTCAATCCGTGCAGATTTGCAGGCAACCTACATCCGGTAACCAGCTTCACCCTTCAGGCATATGGCCTACACCATTCGGCCATGCAAAAGCGCTGAAATGGAAGTGCGGAAGTTTAACCACCGCATCAAGGAGAACAGCATGAGAAACAACATGAGAAAGATTTCAATCCTTCTGGTGAGTCTGGCCGGCCTGGGCGCATTGTCGGGCTGCGTGGCCTACCCTGTGGGCTATGACAACGGTCCGCATTACCGCGCAGCGCCTGCGCCAGCCCAGGCTTACCGGCGCGACCGTGATGGCGATGGCGTGCCCAACCGTTATGACCGCCGGCCTTCAGATCCGGACCGTTATTGATTCGGCACAGCCTTATTTGAGGCTGGCCTCCAGGGCCAGCATCGGTACCTGGTCGACGACGATCCAGCCGCGGGTTGGCCGGTCGAGGTCGAGGATGGTGTAGATCACCAGCGACAGCAGCAGCGGAAAGCCGATCAGTGCCAGCCGCAGGCGGCGGTTGTTGGCACCGAAGGCAAACCCGGTCAGGGCCGCTGCCTGCAGGGTGATGATCATCAGCAGCGCGATCACGGACGACGGCACCTGATTTTCAATCGCGTAGCGCCGCTCGTTTCGCACGGATCCCATGGCTATCACCGCTTCAGTAAGCGCTGAAAAGTGGGTGCTCTGCTGTGGCTCGCGATAGTTGCCCATTACCGCAGCGACGGCCCAGATCCTGTCCTGGATGTCCTTGGCCTGGCTAATGAACTCTTGGGATTTCTGGGTCTCTGCTGCCGAGTCGTGGTACTCGATGCGCGTTTTTACATAGTCGCGCAGCAGTTGCCTGACGGTTTGCGAAGGTCCGGGCTGCAGGAAGTCTGTGCGCAGCCACGCCGTGCCTATGGCGTTGGCTTCCATCAGCACAACCACCTTGCGCGCTTCATAGCGCGACACAGCCATGCTGAACGAAAAAGCCAGCAGCAGCCCCAGCAGTGCGAGGGTGGCGCCAGTGACGGAGAAAAAGGCGCGGTTGAGTTTGTCCCAGACGGCGAACTCTAGCTTGCGGCCTGCCTTGAAACCGAGCTGAATGGCGACCTGCAGGGCGAAGAACAGCAGGAAGGCAAACAGCGCGGCAGGAATATCGTTCAGATCTGGCATGGCCTCAAGGCTGCTTCAGCAGCTTGTGTTCTCGACCGCCCCGGCGGCGCATGTTTGTTGAGGACTCAGGTGTTGGCCACACCAGCAGCATGCGCCTGCTGGTCGGCGTGGTAGCTTGAGCGCACCATGGCACCGACGGCGGCATGCGTGAACCCCATTTTGTAAGCCTCGGCTTCAAACATCTTGAAGGTGTCCGGGTGCACATAACGGCGCACCGGCAGGTGGCTCATGCTGGGCGCGAGGTACTGGCCAATCGTCAGCATGTCGATGTTGTGCTCACGCATGTCGCGCATCACCTGCAAAATTTCTTCGTCGGTCTCGCCCAGGCCGACCATGATGCCGCTCTTGGTCGGCACATCGGGGTGCAGGGCCTTGAACTTTTTCAGCAGGTTCAGGCTGAACTGGTAGTCGCTGCCGGGGCGCGCTTCCTTGTAGAGGCGGGGTGCGGTTTCGAGGTTGTGGTTCATCACGTCGGGCGGTGCGGCTTTGAGAATTTCGAGCGCGCGGTCGTCACGGCCACGGAAGTCCGGCACCAAAATCTCAATGGTGGTTTCTGGCGACAACTCGCGAATTTTTTGTATGCATTCGACAAAGTGGCCGCTGCCGCCGTCGCGCAGGTCATCGCGGTCCACGCTGGTGATGACGACGTATTTGAGCTTCAGTGCAGCAATCGTCTTGGCCAGGTTCAGGGGCTCATTCACATCAAGTGGGTCCGGCCGGCCGTGGCCGACGTCACAAAACGGGCAGCGGCGGGTGCACTTGTCGCCCATGATCATGAAGGTCGCCGTGCCCTTGCCGAAGCACTCGCCAATGTTGGGGCAGCTGGCTTCCTCGCAGACGGTGTTGAGCTTGTTCTCGCGCAGGATCTGCTTGATCTCGTAAAAGCGTGTGGTCGGGCTGCCGGCCTTGACGCGGATCCAGTCCGGCTTTTTCAGCAATTCACCCTGGACCACCTTGACCGGGATGCGCGAGAGTTTTGCCGCCGCCTTCTGCTTGGCCAGCGGGTTGTAGTCCTCTTGGCTCTGGATATCTCGAACGACTTCCTGGGTGCTCATGGTGTGCTTCTCTTGTGGGGTGTGGTCAGGGCGCGAGGTAGGTGACGAGCTTTCTGCCCAGCACATCCGCAGCCTCCTGCCAGCTTGCCGATACACCGATTGTAGAAAGGTCTGTGGTTTTCAGGCCCGCATAACCGCAGGGGTTGATGCGCGAGAAGGGTTCAAGGTCCATGGCCACGTTAAGCGCCACGCCGTGGTAGGTGCAGTGCCGGCTGACCTTGATGCCCAAAGCGGCGATCTTTCCCAGGCCGCTGAAAGGGTCCAGCGGGTTGAGGGGGGCGCTCAGGGCGGCGTGCGAGAACGGGTCGGCCAGCCGCACGTAAATGCCGGGTGAGCCTACGACGCGGTGGCCGGTCACGCCGAAATGCGCCAGCGTCTTGGTGACGGACTCTTCAATCCGGTAGACGTATTCCTTCACGTAGTAACCGGCGCGTTTGAGGTCAATGAGCGGGTAGGCCACGACCTGCCCCGGGCCGTGAAATGTCACCTGCCCGCCCCGGTCAGTCTGCACAACGGGAATGCCGCCAGGGTTCAGGATGTGGTCGCTTTTGCCTGCCAGGCCCTGGGTGTAGACGGGCGGGTGCTCGCAAACCCAGAGTTCGTCAGTCGTGGATACGTCCCGGGCTTTGGTGAAGGCCTGCATGGCTTCAAAGGTGGGCAGGTAGCCGACCTGGCCCTTGGCAATGGTCTGGATGGTGGGTAGGGACGACATGCAGGGGCTGTTGTTTGTTGCCGGGCTGAATATGGCCTTGAAAGCCCAAAAGTTAACCTGGAACTTAACATTTTGGCTTTTGGGCTGTTTTTGGGCATTGAAAACGCCCTAAAAAGCTCCAAAAAGCCGAAAAATGGCTCATTTCAGGCATCAAATCGGGATGCAGGCCAATGAATACGTGCGTAAGTAGCTACTAAATTTATAGCAAATCTGGTTAAACGAGGCGTTTCAAAGCACCACTTTGACCATGGGATGTGTGCTCAGCGTGCGGTAGAGCTCGTCCAGTTGCTCGCGCGAGGTGGCTGTCACCGTGACCGTCACGCCCAGGTACTTGCCGCCCTTGCTTTCGCGCAGCTCAATGGTCGATGCATCGAAGTTGGGGTCGAACTGGTGCGCAATCGAGGTGATGGCCGCCACCATGCCGTCAACTTTTTCGCCCATGACCTTGATGGGGAACTGCGACGGGTATTCGATCAGCGACTCCTGAACAGTCGAGGCCTTGTCGGCCTGGCCGATGATTTTTGGGATGTCTGGTGTGGCGGTCATGTGCTGGGCTCCTGCTTTGCCTTCTCGATCTGGTAGGCGTTGTACAAGCTTTTGTAAATGGGGCCTGGCCTGCCTTTTTCCAGCCCGTGGCCAACCGGCTGGCCGTCGAGCAGGGTGATGGGCAGAACCTCCTTGGTGGCCGATGACAGCAGCAGCTCGTCGGCCGCCAGCACTTCGGCGCGTGTAATGCGGCGCAGCTCGAAGGGGATGCCGTTGGCGCGGCACATTTCTTCCATCAGCCCGTAACGTATGCCTTCCAGCACCAGCTTGTCTTTGGGCGGCCCGGAGACCTTCCCGTCCTTGACGACCCACACATTGCTGGCGGCGGCTTCGCTGAGGTAGTCGCCGCGGAACATCACGGTTTCAAGCGCGCCGGCATCGACGCTGATCTGGCGCGAGAAAACCGCGCCCAGCAGGCTGGTGCTTTTGATGTGGGCTTTTTCCCAGCGGAAGTCGTCCGCCGTGACGCAGGCCACGCCCCCGCTGCGCTGCTGGTCGGTCGGCAGCTTCATGGCGTTGGTCATCACAAACACCGTGGGCGTCAGGCCGGGCAGCATGGGGTGGTCACGCATGGCGACGCCGCGGCTGACCTGGATGTAGATGATCTGGTTGCCCGGCGACGCGGTGCCTGAGGCCTCGGCATAAGCCGCGATGAGTTTGTCGGCAATCTCGCGCCATTGCGCTCTGGTGAGGGGGTTGGTGATGCGCAACTCGGCCAGGCTGCGGCTAAGGCGCGCCATGTGGTGCGCAAACCGGAAGAGCTTGCCCTCATAGGCGGGCACGACTTCATAAATGCCGTCGCCAAAGATGAAACCGCGGTCCAGCACGCTGATTCTGGCGTCCTTGAGGGCGGTGTACTCACCGTTGAGGTAGCAGAGGGTGTCGGGGAGCTGCGGCTGGACGGGCAGTTGGGTCATGTGAAGTTGTCAATGAGGCGTTGGAAGAGCTGATTGTCGCGCTTCCAGGTATTCGGCACCGCGCTAAACGAAGCATCTGCCACAGCGGAGCCGCGGATCCGGCTTTTCCGGTCTGCATGGGGCGGCACCCTCGGGGGTCAGCGCCCTCGACGCTTGAACCAGATACGTGCACGCCAGGCCAGCTTGACGCCGACATAGGCGATGGCCGCACCGGCAACTGCAAAAATGGCCATGCCCAGTATGGCCGGGCCGCCAAACGACGCCAGCCAGATCATCATGCTTTCGCCGTCCGCCCTGCGCTCTGCAGGTGGCGCGCCAAGAATCAGGGCGCCGGTCTGGTAGGCCAGCCAGAGCCAGAAACCGACAGTCAGGGGATTGGTGATGAGCGTAATGCCTGCAGCAACCGGAATGTTGGCCCGCCACCAGACGCTGTGGCCAACCGCCGCCACGATCTGGGCGAAAGGAATCGCAAACGCCCAGAACACACCGATGGCCGCACCGCGCGCGACCGGCTCGCTGCGCATGCGCCAGAGTTGCGGGTCAAGCACGCGGTGGGCGATGGGCCTGAGCCAGGGGTGGGCCGCCAGCATGTCGCGTGTTGGCACAGAGGCCTTCCAGCGCTGCGTCCAGTGGGGTTTCTCACTGGCGTCTTTTCGTGATGTCATGGTTTCTGGCGTGCCGGAAGCACGCGGGTTTCGCCAATCGCCATCACGCTGAAGTCGGCATCCCTGAGCCCCTGCGCGGTGCGGGCGACGGCCAGGTCTTTGGGGGGCTGGTCCAGTGACTCATCCGTCAGTTCAAACGTGCCCCAGTGCACGCCCACGCTGCGCTTGGCACCGAGGTCCTTGTGGATCTGCACTGCCTCTGCCGGGTTGACGTGCTGCTCGGCCAGGAACCAGCGCGGCTCGTAAGCCCCGACGGCAATCAGCGCCAGGTCAAAACCGCCGCCCTTGTCTGGCGACAGCCTGTCTGCAAAACGCGCTTTGGTGTCCGCAAAATCTTTTGAGTAACCGGTGTCGCCGCTGAAATACCAGTGAAGGTCTGGTGCGAACACTGCATAGCCGCCCCACAGCGTCTGGCTGCGGTCGCCAAAACTGCGGGCCGACCAGTGCTGCACAGGCGTGAAGTTGAACTCCACACCCTTGAGAACCTGCTTGTCCCACCAGTCCATCTCCACTGTATTGGCGATGCCGAGGCGCGTAAACCAGGACTTCATGCCCAGAGGCACCAGGAAAAGAGTGGGCTTGCCGGCGGCCTTTGAGCGTTCTGCAATGTCCAGCACCGAGGGTCTGTCGAGGTGGTCGTAGTGGTTGTGCGAGATCAGCACGACATCAATGATGGGCAGGTCCGCAAGTGCAATTCCTGGCGGTTGCGCCCGCCTGGGGCCTATGAACTGCAAGGGGCTGGCGCGCTCGGAGAGCACGGGGTCAGTCAGTACATTGAGCCCGCCAGCCTGTACCAGCATGGCGGCATGGCCTATCCATGTGATGGCCGGTGGCCGGGAAGTGCCGGATGTAGCTTCGCCCGCGTTGTAGGCCTTGATGGCGGCCAGGTCTGCGGCCTGCACGGGCACGGGCTTTTCTGGCGGTTTTGGCAGGTCCTGCTGGCGCCGCTCGATCTGCCATCGCACCAGCTCGCTGAACTTCTTGTTGACCGAGCCTGTGTAGTTGTTTTTAAAGCCTTCTGCCGTGTGGTGCGGTTTGGCCGGGTCGTAATAAGGATTCACTGCGGCGCAGCCCCCAAAAAGTGTGAGTACCAGTATGGAGATGGGCAATCTCATGGGACTTCCAGTCCCCATCACACCAGAAAAATCACGGCCGCAATGGCAATCGCGCCCAGCACAAGATTGACGGTGGCCAGCGTGGCGATCTGGCCGACACGCCGCCCGCCTTCCGGCCAGTCGCTGGCGGCTACGGCCATTTTGAGGCGGCGAAACGGCCCGAAGTACAGGTGGCCGAAGAGCAGGAACATGACGATGCCGATGCCAAACATCAGGTGCCAGCCCATGGGCGCGTTTTTCATCCCCACGCGGAGCATCATGGCCAGGCCTGTGACCAGCAAGATGGCAATGGACGGCCACACCAGCATGAAAAACCGGCGCAGCACCTGTGCAATCAGCGGCAGGCGTTGCGGCGGTGCCAGTTGTCCGGCTGCAGGACGCAGCGCAAACAGCATGAAACTGACGCCACCCAGCCAGGCGATGGCGGCGGCAATGTGAAGGAATTTCATCAGGGCGGGCATGGGGTCCTTTGTCTGGTTCTGGAGATGAATGCGCGCCAATGAGGCAGGCTGAAATCTGTGATCGCATCCATTGTGAACGAGGCTGCAAACGCCCGTATGTCAGAGGGCATGCCATGTGCATCCAAACCATGATTGAGGGTTTTTAGGGAGCTTCGCGGGTTTCTACGTATAATCAGGGGCTTTGCTAAATACTACTGGCGCCGCCGGTTCGTAACTGCCCTGTAACCTTCCTGTAATTTGTGATGAACAAAATAGAAGACCCGGCAAATACGGACAAAACGAGCAAGTGGGATGCGGGTGCTGAGTCTGCGGATTCGGGTGATGCGGCCTTCAGGCCGCTGACCCGCGATGAAGCGCAAAAGCTGAGAGAGAGCAGTCCTTCAATATCGCCCTGGGTGGTGTTGGCAGGCCAGTTGGTAACCGGAGTCATTGTGGCGCTGGTTGCCTTGGGCCTGACGGGTCGGCAAAGTGTTGGCTGGTCCGCCCTGTATGGCGCGCTGGCGGTGGTCATACCGGGTGCATTGTTTGCCCGCGGTCTGATGAGCAAGGTGGCGTCCATGAGTGCTGGCGCTGCGGTAGCCGGGTTTTTCCTCTGGGAAATGGTCAAGATCGGCATGGTGATCGCCATGCTGTTTGCCGCGCCCCGGATGGTTTCAGATTTGAGCTGGCCGGCCATGCTGGTTGGCCTGGTGGTGACGATGAAGGTGGTCTGGCTGGTGCTTTTGCTCCAGCCAAGGCTGAAGAAGTTAAGCGTAATCAATTAAAGAGACTTGAGAGATGGCCGAATCTTCCGGAAACGCTTTGACCGCTGGTGAGTACATTGGCCACCACCTGGTCCATTTGCAGAACAAGACTGTAAAGCAGACCAGCATTGTTGATTTCACCTATTTCAATCTCGATACCATTTTCTGGTCCATCACGCTCGGCGTGATTGGCCTGTTTGTCATGTGGCGCGTCGCCAAAAGTGTGCATTCCGGCGTGCCCGGCCGCATGCAGGCCGCCGTTGAAATCCTGCTTGAAATGGTCGACAGCCAGGCCAAGGGCATTGTCAAGAATGCGGAGTCCCGCAAGATGGTCGGCCCTCTGGCGCTGACCGTGTTTGTCTGGATCTTCCTGATGAACTCGATGGACTTTTTGCCTGTTGACCTGTTCCACAGCATCTTCGCCGCCACCGGCCTTGACCACACCATCCATTACTTCCGCGTAGTGCCAACCGCCGACCTTTCGGCGACTCTGGGCATGTCCTGCGGCGTGTTGCTGGTCTGCCTTTACTACAACATCAAGATCAAGGGCATTGGCGGCTGGGTGCATGAGCTGTTCTCTGCGCCGTTTGGCGACAAGTGGTTCCTCTATCCGGTCAACTTCCTGATGCAGATGATTGAATTCGCTGCCAAGACGGTGTCCCACGGCCTGCGACTCTTCGGCAACATGTATGCCGGCGAACTCCTCTTCATGCTGATCGCCCTGATGGGTGCTGTCGGCTTCGGTTCTGCTACCGGCATTTTCCTGTTCATCGGCCACGTGCTGGCAGGTACCGGCTGGGCCATCTTCCACATCCTGATTGTTGCGCTGCAAGCGTTTATTTTCATGATGTTGACGCTGGTGTATGTGGGCCAGGCCCACGATCACCATTGATTCGCTGAATCAGTTTTCTTTCGGTTTCGGTTTCGGTTTTCTTTTATTTTTTGTTAGTTAGTTAAATCCATAGGAGCATTAAATGGAACACGTACTCGGTTTTGTCGCTTTGGCCGCTGGCCTGATCATTGGCCTGGGCGCTGTCGGCGCATGTATCGGCATCGGCATCATGGGCAGCAAGTACCTCGAAGCAGCTGCCCGCCAGCCTGAACTGATGAATGAACTGCAAACCAAGATGTTCCTGCTCGCAGGTCTGATCGACGCCGCGTTCCTGATCGGTGTCGGTATCGCGATGATGTTCGCGTTTGCCAATCCCTTTGTGCTGAAGTAATCGTCACAACCCCGACAGAAAGGCGTTGCCGTGAGTATTAATGCAACCCTGTTCGTCCAGGCGATTGTTTTCGCGATCCTGGTGTGGTTCACAATGAAATTTGTGTGGCCGCCCATTACGAAAGCGCTGGACGAGCGTGCCCAAAAAATCGCTGAAGGCCTCGCTGCCGCCGACAAGGCCAAGTCCGAACTCTCCGTCGCCAACAAGCGCGTGGAAGAAGAGCTTGCCAAGTCGCGCAATGAGTCGGCCGTGCGTCTGGCTGAAGCGGAGCGCCGCGCCCAGTCCATGATCGAAGAGGCCAAGGCCAAGGCTGCGGAAGAAGGCAACAAGATCATTGCCGCTGCCAAGGTCGAAGCCGAGCAGCAAACCGTCAAGGCCCGTGAGACCCTGCGCGAGCAGGTCGCCGCACTGGCTGTCAAGGGTGCCGAGCAGATTCTGCGCAAGGAAGTCAATGCCGGTGTGCATGCTGACTTGCTGGGCCGCCTGAAGACCGAACTTTGAGAGGGGTGTCACCATGGCCGAACTAGCCACCATTGCCCGTCCTTACGCTGAAGCCCTGTTCAAGGCCTCCGGGTCTGACCTGGGCGGCACCTCGACCTGGCTCGATGAGCTGGCGGCCGTAGCAAGCAACGTCCAGTTGCAGCAGTTTGCCGGCAACCCCAGCGTGACGGCGTCGCAGACGTTCGACGTGATCGCCGGTGTTGTCAAGGCAACGCTGCCGGAAGCTGCGAAAAACTTCCTGCGCGCCGTGATCGACAACGGCCGCATCAGCGTTCTGCCGGAAATTGCCAGCCAGTTCCGCGCATTGAAAAATGCGAAGAGCGGTTCGTCCGATGCCACCGTGTACAGCGCCTTTGCGCTTGAGGGTGCGGCACTGGCCGATCTGGCTGCGACGCTGGAAAAGCGCTTTGGCCGCAAGCTCAACCTCACGGTGGAGCTGGAGCCGGCCCTGATCGGCGGCGTGCGTGTCGTGGTGGGTGACGAGGTGCTGGACACCTCGGTGAAAGCCCGTTTAGAGCAAATGAAAGTGGCGCTGATTTCCTGAGCTGACGCCAAGGCGCAGCACCCAGGTTTTTAGCCAACAACATAGAAAGAAGGAAAGAGTCATGCAACTCAATCCCGCAGAAATTTCTGAACTGATCAAGAGCCGTATTGAAGGCCTGACTGCCAGCAGCGATGTCCGTAACCAGGGCACCGTGGTGTCCGTTACTGACGGTATCGTGCGTATTCACGGCCTGTCCGATGTGATGCAGGGCGAAATGCTTGAATTCCCGGCAACGGCTGACGGCACTGCCACTTACGGCCTGGCCCTGAATCTTGAGCGCGACTCCGTCGGCTCCGTGATTCTGGGCGAGTACGAGCACATCGCTGAAGGCGACACCGTCAAGTGCACGGGCCGTATTCTTGAAGTGCCTGTCGGCCCTGAACTGCTTGGCCGTGTGGTCAATGCACTGGGTCAGCCTATCGACGGCAAGGGTCCGATCAACGCCAAGCTTACCGACGTGATCGAAAAGGTCGCGCCTGGCGTGATCGCCCGTAAATCCGTTGACCAGCCCCTGCAGACCGGCCTGAAGTCCATCGACTCCATGGTTCCCGTCGGCCGCGGCCAGCGCGAACTGATCATCGGCGACCGCCAGACCGGTAAAACTGCCGTCGCGATTGACGCCATCATCAACCAGAAGGGCAAAGGCGTGTCGTGCGTCTACGTCGCCATCGGCCAGAAGGCATCTTCCATCAAGAACGTTGTGCGTTCGCTGGAACAAGCCGGTGCGATGGAATACACCATCGTGGTCGCAGCATCGGCATCCGAATCGGCCGCCATGCAATATGTGAGCGCCTACTCTGGCTGCACCATGGGCGAGTATTTCCGCGATCGCGGCGAAGACGCCCTGATTGTGTATGACGATTTGTCCAAGCAGGCCGTGGCTTACCGCCAGGTCTCGCTCCTGCTGCGCCGTCCACCGGGCCGCGAAGCCTATCCTGGCGACGTGTTCTATCTCCACAGCCGTCTGCTTGAGCGTGCAGCCCGCGTGAATGAAAAATACGTTGAAGATTTCACCAAAGGCGCCGTCAAGGGCAAGACCGGTTCCCTGACCGCGCTGCCAATCATTGAAACGCAGGCTGGTGACGTGTCCGCTTTCGTGCCGACCAACGTAATTTCGATTACCGATGGCCAGATCTTCCTGGAAACCAGCCTGTTCAACGCCGGTATCCGTCCTGCGATCAACGCCGGTATCTCGGTGTCCCGCGTCGGGGGTGCTGCGCAGACCAAGCTGATCAAGAACCTGTCCGGTGGTATCCGTACCGATTTGGCCCAGTACCGTGAACTGGCTGCGTTCGCGCAGTTCGCTTCCGACCTGGATGAAGCCACCCGCAAGCAACTGGACCGCGGTGCACGCGTGACCGAACTGCTCAAGCAGGCACAGTATTCGCCGCTGTCGATCTCCAACATGGGCGCCACGCTGTTCGCAGTGAACAAGGGCTTCATGGACGACATCGAAGTCAAGAAGGTCCTGGCTTTTGAAGCCGGCCTGCACAGCTACCTCAAGGACAAGAACGCGGCCCTGATGGCCAAGCTCGAAGCCAACAAGGCCATGGACAAGGATGCAGAAGCTGAACTGAACACGGCCGTGGCCGAGTTCAAGAAGTCATTTGCCTAGAAATGATGCTCACCCCCGAAACGGCCTCTGGCCGCTTCCCCCTCAAGGGGGCGCCACTGGCGGCCCGGCAAAGCCGGTTCCGCGGTGGCCCTCGGTGGGAGACCTTAAAGGAGTTAAGTAATGGCTGCAGGTAAAGAGATTCGCGGCAAGATCAAATCGGTGGAAAACACCAAGAAGATCACCAAAGCCATGGAAATGGTGGCAGCGTCCAAAATGCGCAAGGCGCAGGAACGGATGCGCGCCGCCCGTCCGTATAGCGACAAGATCCGCAACATCGCGGCCAACCTTGCACAGGCCAACCCCGAGTACACCCATGCGTTCATGGAGTCCAACGACACCAAGACGACCGGTTTTATCGTGGTGACGACCGACAAGGGTCTTTGCGGCGGCCTCAACACCAACGTGCTCCGCGCCGTAACGTCCAAGCTCAAGGAGCTGCAGGCATCAGGCCATGAAGCCAATGCAGTGGCCATCGGCAACAAGGGCTTCAGCTTCCTGAACCGCATTGGCGCCAAGGTGATCTCGCATGTGACCCAGCTGGGTGACAAGCCGCACCTCGACGCGTTGATCGGACCCGTCAAGGTTTTGCTGGATGCGTACAGCGAAGGCAAGATCAAGGCGGTCTACCTCTGCTACACCAAGTTCATCAACACCATGCGCCAGGAACCGGTTGTCGAGCAACTGCTGCCTTTGACCGCAGCCCACCTGCAGGCCGACAAGGACCAGCACGGCTGGGACTACATCTACGAGCCTGATGCACAGACGGTGATTGACGACTTGCTGGTTCGTTATGTCGAAGCATTGGTCTACCAGGCCGTTGCGGAGAACATGGCTTCGGAGCAATCGGCCCGCATGGTGGCCATGAAGGCCGCAACCGACAACGCCGGCAGCGTGATTGGCGAACTCAAGCTGGTCTACAACAAGACGCGTCAGGCGGCGATCACGAAAGAACTTTCGGAAATCGTCGCAGGTGCTGCAGCGGTCTGAACCGCGCCGCCCAGATTTACAAGATTTAAAGAACGGAAAAGGATCCAGTCATGGCTCAAGCTCAAGGCAAGATTGTTCAGTGTATCGGCGCGGTGGTTGACGTTGAATTCGCACGCGACCAGATGCCCAAGATTTATGATGCGCTAAAGATGGAAGGCTCCGCGCTGACCCTTGAAGTGCAGCAGCAGTTGGGTGACGGCATTGTGCGTACCATCGCACTGGGCACGTCTGACGGTCTGCGCCGAGGCAACATGGTGTACAACACCGGTGCCAACATCACCGTTCCCGTCGGCAAGGCAACCCTTGGCCGCATCATGGACGTGCTGGGTGCGCCTATCGACGAGCGTGGCCCCGTTGACCAGACCCTGACCGCTCCGATTCACCGCAAGGCCCCTGCTTACGACGAACTCAGCCCTTCACAGGAATTGCTGGAAACCGGCATCAAGGTGATTGACCTGGTTTGCCCGTTTGCCAAGGGCGGCAAGGTGGGCCTGTTCGGCGGCGCCGGCGTCGGCAAGACCGTGAACATGATGGAACTCATCAACAACATCGCCAAGGCGCACTCGGGCCTGTCCGTGTTCGCCGGTGTGGGTGAACGTACCCGCGAAGGCAATGACTTCTATCACGAGATGGCCGACTCAGGCGTTGTGAATCTCGAGAACCTCGGCGAATCCAAGGTCGCGATGGTTTACGGCCAGATGAATGAACCCCCAGGAAACCGTCTGCGCGTTGCATTGACCGGCCTGACGATTGCCGAGTCTTTCCGTGACGAAGGCCGTGACGTGCTGTTCTTCGTTGACAACATCTATCGCTACACGCTGGCCGGTACCGAAGTGTCCGCACTGCTGGGCCGTATGCCTTCCGCCGTGGGTTACCAGCCGACGCTGGCCGAAGAAATGGGCCGCCTGCAAGAGCGTATCACCTCGACCAAGGTTGGCTCGATCACTTCCATCCAGGCCGTTTACGTTCCTGCCGATGACTTGACTGACCCGTCACCTGCCACGACCTTTGCCCACCTTGACTCCACCGTGGTGTTGTCTCGTGACATCGCTTCGCTCGGTATCTATCCTGCGGTTGACCCGCTCGATTCGACCAGCCGCCAGCTTGACCCGAACGTCGTCGGTGAAGATCACTATGCAACGGCCCGCGCCGTGCAGGGCACGCTGCAGCGCTACAAGGAACTGCGCGACATTATTGCGATTCTGGGTATGGACGAACTGGCCCCTGAAGACAAGCTGGCCGTGGCCCGCGCCCGCAAGATCCAGCGCTTCCTGTCGCAGCCTTTCCACGTTGCTGAAGTGTTCACCGGTTCACCCGGCAAGTACGTCAGCCTTGCTGAAACCATTCGCGGTTTCAAGATGATTGTTGCCGGCGAGTGCGATCACCTGCCTGAGCAGGCGTTCTACATGGTCGGCACCATCGACGAGGCTTTCGAGAAGGCCAAGAAGGTCTAAAGCATGGACTCGACCCACACCATACACGTGGACGTCGTCAGTGCCGAAGAGTCCATCTTCTCCGGCGAAGCCAAATTTGTGGCATTGCCCGGGGAAGCTGGTGAACTCGGCATTTATCCTCGTCATACGCCGCTGATTACCCGCATCAAGCCGGGCGCTGTCCGGATTGAAAAGGCCGACGGTACGGAAGAGTTTGTATTTGTCGCCGGCGGCTTGCTGGAAGTCCAGCCCAACACTGTCACTGTGTTGTCTGATACCGCCATCCGCGGCAAGGACCTCGACGAAGCCAAGGCCGTGGCTGCCAAGGCTGCGGCCGAGGAAGCGCTGAAAAATGCAAAAAGCGATATTGATATCGCCATGGCGCAATCCGAGCTGGCTGTCATGGCCGCCCAGATTGCAGCTTTGCGTAAATACCGTCAGAAAAAATAATCTGCCTGGCGCCGTTCAGCGGCTGATACACAAGCCCCGCCCTACCGACGGGGCTTTTTTTTGCCCGAAATATGCGCCTGGTGTGCGCCGGGCAGGCCGTCGCCTCCTACAATCGCCGAATGCTCTTTTCCAGACTCACCGCTCCTTTCAAGGACAGCAACAAGGAGAAGGCTGCGCAGCTGCTGATCACAAGTACGGCGCTTGCCGACCTGAGTCTGGCCGATGCACGCGCAGTGGTGAGTGCAATGATGCTCCGGCGCGTCCAGCATGGCGTGGTCCTCATCAAGGAGGGTGAAGTGACGCATACCGACTTCATGATGCTGATCCTTGATGGCGAAGTGCTGGTTGACAACGAGCTGACCTCCATGGACGACAGCATGGTGATGTCCGTTATTGGTTCTGGCAGCCTGATTGGCGAAATGGGTGTGCTGGACGGTGCGCCGCGTTCAGCCACCTGTACTGCGACGACGGATCTTGCGGTTGCCGTGCTGTCGCGTGACGCATTGCTCACGCTGATCAAAACCAATCCTGCAGTGTCAGCACGGCTGATGCTGGCGATTTCCAAGCGCCTGTCAGATCGGCTGCGGGAGGCCAACCGCAAGATCAGGACGCTGGGCGGGCTTAGCCGGGCGTTGCAGCAGGAACTTGACGCCGCACACCATACCGGCGGGGGCCTGGGACCTCAGGGCTAGCCCAATACCGGTTCGTCGGGCAGTCCGTCCGATGTGTGTACAACGTCCGCAGCAGGAAAATTCCGGACCAGGACCGCAGACACTTCCTCCAAAGCCTGGGTCAGGCCATCTTCAAACCGGCCATCCCTGAAAGCCGAACCCATGCGCTTTGTCATGGCCTGCCATTCTTCAGGCCCGACACGCTGGTTGAGGCCGCGGTCCGCGACAATCTCGATGGTCCGTTCTGCAAGTTGCAGGTAAATCAGGACGCCGTTGTTGTGTTCCGTATCCCAGACACGAAGCTTGCTGAACATCATGACTGCACGCTGATGTACAAGCTGCGCAACTGTCGCCTGTCTGCCAAGGCGCCAAAGGTAACTCATGGGTAATGAGGCTTCAACACATATGCGTATCTGGCCGCTGTGGCGCCCTTCGCTTGCAGCGGTGCGTCTGGCCAGCCGGAGCAGCATATCGGGTGGGATGGCCTTCCTGGCGTCAGACGCATCAAGCCATAGGTGTTTGAGCATGCGTTGGGGTTTGTTCATGGTGTCATTCCCTACCAGTCACCCGAGGCGCCGCCGCCGCCAAAGTCACCGCCGCCTCCGCTACTGAAGCCCCCGGAGGATCCGCCGCCGCTGAATCCGCCGCCACTGCTCCAGCCATTGCCCCCTCCAGAGCCCCATCCGGAAGACCTGCGTCCGAGTCCGCCGAGTGAACCGAGGCTGGCTATCAAACCAAAGATCATGCCGACCATTCCTGCGCCTATCGCCAGCAAAAGGCTGCTGGTAAAAAGCCAGGCCAAGACGCCCACGATGCCTCCCGTTGCAAAAGCCCCCCCTTTTCGCCCCAGCAGACCGGACAGGAGGCGTGCACCTATCGGTACGGCGAAAAACAGGAAGACAGCCAGATCGGCCCACTCGAATCCCTGGTCGCTGGACTGCTTCCCCGTCGCTTCGGGCAGTGGCAGGTTTTCACCGCTGATGCGGGCCATAAGCTGATCAACGGCAGCACCAAGGCCACCAGCGAAATCGCCTTCCTTGAAGCGGGGCGTGATGGCTCTGTCAATGATTTGCCGGGCTGCGAGATCAGGGATTGCGCCTTCTAGTGCCTTTGCGGTGGCGATGCGAACCTTGCGGTCATTTTTGGCAACTACCAGAAGCAGGCCATCCCCCACATCCTTGCGCCCAATCTTCCAGCTGTCACCAACTCGTTGCGTGTAGCCTGTAATGTCTTCGGGTTGTGTGGTCTGCACCATTAGTACCACGATTTGCGCACCGCGGCTGGCCTCAAATGCCGTCAGTTTTGCCTCCAGACCCTGCTTTTGCGCCCCATCCAGCGTACCTGTGGTGTCAATGACATGCGCAGTCAAAGCCGGGATGGCCACCAGATCCTGCGCACGCGCGGTTTGGTGGAGCGTCAACCAGCCCAGCAGGCCACACAGCCATAGCGCCATCCAAAGGGATGCTTTTGGAGCAGGCAGCATCGATGTCACAAGAGCAGTTGACTATTTCTTTTCGAAATTGACGGCGGGTGGCAAGGAAATCTGGGCTTCGTTCTGTACCGAGAAATTGGGCTTTACGCCGTAGCCGAAGACCATGGCAGTGAGGTTATTCGGAAAGCTGCGCGCCAGCACGTTGTATTCCTGTACTGTCTGGATGTAGCGATTTCGCGCTACGGTGATGCGGTTTTCGGTGCCTTCAAGTTGAACCCGCAAATCCTGGAAACCCTGATTCGCCTTCAGGTTGGGATAGTTCTCCGTGACGACGAGGAGCCGGGACAGCGCGGATGACAGCTCGCCTTGCGCCGCCTGGAATTTGCTGAAGGCGGCGGGGTCATTGAGCGTTTCGGGCGTGACCTGGATAGAGGTGGCCTTGGCGCGCGCCTCAACCACCTTGGTCAGGGTGTCCTGCTCGAACGCAGCCTCGCCCTTGACGGTGGCCACGATGTTGGGAATCAGGTCCGAGCGGCGCTGGTACTGGTTCAATACCTCAGACCAGGCAGATTTGGTCTGTTCGTCCAGTCGCTGGAAGTCGTTGTAGCCGCAACCTGTCAGCAACAGGCTGGTTGCGCTGACAAGTGCTGCCAGCATGAGTTTGATAAAACGGGATTTCATGAAGGGGCCTCCTGAATGCAAGTCGCCACACTAACATAAACAGATGCAATCTCCAGAAAAGTCCGCCGCATGAAGGGTGTTTTCAATGGTGCCAGAAGCACTGCGCGGGTACTGGCCAGGCAAACTCTGGATGCCTGGTTTGCCGAGAAAAACTGGAAGCCTTTCAGGTTTCAAAAGGAAGTCTGGAAGGCGGTGGCCAGCGGACAATCAGGCCTTCTGCACGCCACCACCGGTGCAGGCAAGACTTACGCCGTCTGGCTGGCTGCGCTGATGAGCTTGATGACAGTGACATCAAAACCTGCAGGTACAACGCGAAAAATCAGAGGTGCAGGGGTTGCACGCTCACCGCTTTCTCAGCCGCTGACGGTGCTTTGGATCACGCCAATGCGCGCACTCGCTGCAGACACCCTGCGGGCGCTTGAACAGCCCTTGGCTCTTTTCAAGTCGCGGGAAAATACAGGGGTGTTGCAACTGGCACCCTGGAGCGTGGGCGCCCGCAGTGGTGATACAGCTTCAGCAGAGCGAAGCGCCCAAAACACCCGCTTGCCCACCGTGCTGGTGACCACGCCGGAAAGCCTTTCCGTGATGCTGTCACGTGCAGATGCGCGTGAGGCTCTTGAAAGCGTGAAGATGGTGGTCGTCGACGAGTGGCATGAGTTGTTGGGGAACAAGCGTGGCGTTCAGGTTCAACTCGCCCTCGCAAGACTGAAAAAGTGGAATGCGGATCTGTGCATCTGGGGCATGTCAGCCACATTGGGAAACCTTGAGGATGCCATGCGTATCCTGCTAGGTCGCGAAGGGGGCACGCTGGTCCAGGGTCAGGTACCGAAAAAGCTGATCATCGACTCGCTTTTGCCAGCAACGGCAGAACGTTTTCCCTGGGGTGGACACCTGGGGCTCACCATGCTGCCTCAGGTCATTAAGGAAATTGCAGGCAGCAGTGTGACGCTGGTGTTCACCAACACGCGGTCACAGGCCGAGATCTGGTACCAGGCCATGCTGGAAGCGCGCCCGGACTGGGCTGGGCTGATTGCGCTTCACCATGGATCTCTGGACAAGGGTGTACGTGAGTGGGTCGAGGCGGGCCTCAAGAACGGCGAGTTGCGGGCCGTGGTCTGTACCTCCAGTCTTGATCTCGGCGTTGATTTTCTGCCGGTGGAGCGGGTGCTGCAAATTGGGTCGCCCAAAGGTGTGGCGCGCCTGCTGCAGCGCGCGGGCAGGTCGGGGCATGCGCCAGGGCGTCCGTCCCGCATTACGCTGGTACCTACGCACAGTATTGAAATGGTGGAAGGTGCGGCGGCTCGTGCAGCCATTGCTGCCGGGCACATTGAGGCGCGACTGTCGCCGGAGCAACCCCTTGATGTCCTGGTCCAGCATCTTGTAACCGTCGCACTGGGTGGTGGTTTTTTGCCCGCAGAGCTTTATGAGGAAGTGCGCGGTACGGCGGCATATGCGAATTTGTCTGCGGAAAGCTGGGAGTGGTGCCTTTCCTTCGTGCGCCAGGGCGGACCTTCACTGGCCGCATACCCGGATTACAGGAGGGCCGTGCCCGACGAGGACGGGATCTGGCGCGTACCTGACGTCCGTCTGGCACGTCGTCATCGCATGAATATCGGCACGATAGTCAGCGACGCCAGCATGTCGGTGCAGTACCTCGGTGGAAGCCGGATAGGCAGTGTCGAAGAGAGTTTTGCTGCGCGGCTCAAGCAGGGTGACTGTTTTCTTTTCGGTGGTCGCCTGCTTGAGCTTGTCCGGGTTCAGGACATGACAGCCTGGGTCAGGCGGGCAAATGGAAAACGTGCGGCGGTACCGCGCTGGAACGGTGGGCGCATGCCGCTGTCCACCACGCTGGCAGATGCCGTGGTGCGGCAGCTCGCCCTGGCAGGGGAAGGCCTCTATAACACGCCAGAACTCAAATGTGTCCGCCCGCTTCTGGAGGTGCAGCAGCAATGGTCGGCGCTTCCGACACCTGAAACCCTGCTGGCGGAGGTTCTGAAAACACGTGAGGGCACGCATCTTTTTCTCTACCCTTTTGCGGGTCGTCATGTGCACCTGGGCCTGGCAAGCCTGTTGGCATGGCGCGTGGCGCAGCACGAGCCGCGCACTTTCTCGATTGCCGTGAATGACTACGGCCTGGAGTTGTTGAGTGCTGACTATGTGGACTGGTCATCCCTGCTACCCGAGGTGCTGAGACCCGGCCATGACGCAGAGGCAAAAAGCGTCATGCTTGAGGCTTCTGGCCAGGAGGGGGATCGCACGGCACTCCTGCATGAAGTGCTTGAAAGCCTGAATGCCAGTGAACTGGCACAACGCCGCTTTCGTGAGATTGCCCGTGTATCCGGCCTTATTTTCCAGGGCTATCCCGGGGAGAAGCGCAGCAACAAGCAGTTGCAGGCTTCCTCCTCGCTATTTTTTGAAGTCTTCAGGAAGTACGATCCGGCCAATCGCCTGCTGCTTCAAGCCGAACAGGAGCTTCTGGCACAGGAACTTGAAATCGGACGTTTGAATGCAAGCCTGCAACGCATGAATACGCAAAGGCTTGTTTTGGTGATGCTGGAGCGGCCAACGCCGTTTTCGTTTCCCCTGATGGTCGAGCGGTTTCGTGAACAACTGTCCAATGAAAGTGTGGCCGACCGCATTGCGCGTATGGTGCATCAGCTTGAGAAGGCTGCGGGTGAACCTTATCCAGTCAAAGGTGGGGCGGTACAGCTGTCAGACGAATCGCAAACCATGGGTGGCGGTATTCGTGAACGCCTTGCTTTTGGCGGAGACACTTTGCGTAGCAGCACCTTGTCGAGAAGCGGTCGCCGCAGGTCGCCCAAAAAAGATCAATAAGTATGAATTCCCTGTCGCCAACAGTTGGTCCTCCGGCGTCGCCGGGTACGCCGCTGGTCATCAACTGGGCCGGTGAAACACTTTTCCTGTTGCCGGAGCGGGCCATCTGGTGGCCTTCGCAACGGGTGCTGATGATCGCTGACCTGCATATCGGTAAAGCTGCCACCTATCGGGCATTGGGTCAGCCCGTGCCCTCGGGTACTACCGGAGAGAACCTGCGACGTATCAGCCAGTTGCTTCTTCAGTACCGGCCCGCGCTGCTTTTGTTTCTGGGAGATTTCCTGCATGCGGCGCAAGCCCGCACACCGTCGGTTCTGCGTTCGCTGGATGAATGGCGGCAGGATTTCCCCGACCTTGACTGTGTACTGGTACGCGGCAATCATGACAGCCGTGCCGGTGACCCGCCTCAATCCCTGGACATAAAAGTGGTTGAGGAACCCTGGCTTATTGGCCCGTTCGCCACCTGTCACCACCCACAGAGCCACGCCACACATGCGGTGATTGCCGGGCATCTGCATCCCGTGGTGAACCTGCACGGGCGCGGCCGTGAGCATCTGCGCCTGCCATGCTTCTGCTTTGAAGAGCGGCGTGCCGTTCTCCCGTCTTTTGGTGAATTCACAGGCGGCTGGGCCTTGAGGCCGCAGCCTGGTCTGGCTCTTTATCCTGTCGGTGGAGATGCCGTCTGGCGCCTTCCCAAGGCGGCTGGGGTGGCTTGACCTGTTCGTGCGTCAGTAGCCGGTATCCAGGTCGACCTTGAACTGCAGCGACTCACCGGTACGAAACCGTGCGAGGTTGTCCAGGAAGCGTTCCGCAGCCCGTTCAAACATCCTTGTTTGTGAGCGCCCTGAAAGGTGCATGGAAATATGTACGTTGTCCAGACTCCATAGCGGATGATCTGCGGGCAGGGGCTCGGGGTCTGTCACATCCAGAAAGGCCGCTGCGATACGGTGTTCCTCAATCGCTACTACCAGTGCTTCCTGGTCAAGGATGCTGCCGCGCGCAAAGTTCATCAGCACTGCGCCTGGCTTCATGCGTGCAAGCTCTGCCGCACCAATCATGTGTTCGGTTTCGCTTGTGGCCGGTACTGCAAGAATGACCC
Source organism: Pseudomonadota bacterium (assembly GCA_040388905.1). GTDB lineage: Bacteria > Pseudomonadota > Gammaproteobacteria > Burkholderiales > Burkholderiaceae_C > Polaromonas. Next base: position 34,214 of record JAZKAY010000023.1, on the reverse strand, counting down.
AGTCAAACTCCCCAAGCCTGTCCCTCCATTCATCAGGACCCAGCGTTTTTCCTGACGGGTCAGCATTGCGGCGAACTGCGGTGACCTTTACTCCGAAAGCACCAAGGCGCGCTTCAACCATTTTCCCGATGGCGCCATAACCGATCATCAGTGCATGACTGCCGGCAAGTTCCATCTTGCCGGGTGAATCCGGCAGCCATTGGTGGCGGTCCTGGGCGCGAACCACTTCACGGTAATTCTTGGCGATGTTGAGCATGCCCATCACGACGTACTCTGCGATGGTGATGGCGTTGATGCCCGCACCGTTGGTCACAATCACGCCCCGTTGCTGCAACAGGTTCAGCGGCAGGCCATCCATGCCCGTCAGGCCCGAGTTCAGCCACTTCATGCGCGTAGCCAGATTGACGGCGGCTGCCATGTCAGGCTTTTTGTACATGTCAAACCAGCCGATATCTGCCTCGGGCGCCAGGGTGCAGGCATCTTCGCGGCCGTCAAACCAGCGTACCTCCAGCCAGTCCGGCAACTTGCCGCCAAGGCAAGTTTTCATGGGGGCTGGTAATACGGCGATGATCTTGTCGGTCATGGTATTTCGTCGCGGGTCTTCAAGTACTGATGGGGCCATACTGATTAATATAGCCTCATGAACTCCACCTTTTCCGTTTTGCAGGGTGCGCTCAGGCCTGGTGGTGTTTCCACGCGTGCAAGGCCGCGACTCCTCGTGGCGGGGGCTACTGGTGTTCTGGGTGCGGAGGTCGTTCGCCGACTATCTGGCAGTGGGCGATTCGCTCACACTGAAGTCATGGCACGCGAGCCCATGACGACAGGCCTTTCAGGGGTGAGCATCCTGCTGGCAGCAGACACACCGCCTGAAGACTGGCCGGCAAGCCCTGGCGCGCAGGTGGGCGTGGTGATGTTTGAGCCGCCCCGTCTTTACTATGACCGCGAACGTGCATTGTGGACACCGGCACCGGATCAGCTGCCTGCGCTGGCAAGATGGTTTCGGCGTTGTGGCGTCCATACGCTGGTGGTGGTCATGCCGCATGTTCAGGGGCGGTTGCCGGAAGCCCTCAAGCGCGGCCTGGCCACACTGGACGAACATGATGTGGCGGCAGCCGGTTTTGAACGCGTGCTGTTTGTCCGTTCAGCGCAGAAGGGGCAAGCGCCGAAGGCTGCGGGTTTTTTCAGGCAAACGGCGGCCTGGATGTTGTCGACGCTCAGTTACATGGTTCCGGTCACCGAGCTGCCGGTACGTCCGTCAAAGATTGCGGAATTTATTGATGCGGCGCTGCGGGTGTTGCCGCCCGGCACCCATGTGGCCTCGCCGGAGCTGCTGTGGCAGGCCGCGCAGGGTGGTGGTGGGAACGGCCGCGACAAGAGTATTCACAGCGTTGTTCAGGCGTGGCTTGATACCATACAGGAGTCCGCGCGGCCTTGAGTTGCCGCGCCGTACAAACCAAATGCGAAAACCAAAAAATTTGCCTGTGACCAGCGGCAGCGCCCATGATACCGAGGCAGCCTTCTACGAGGCTTTGCAAAGCGGTGATATTGAAAGGCTGATGGCCTGCTGGGCAGACGAGGACGATATCCTTTGCGTGCATCCCGGCGGCGGCAGGCTTCTTGGGCCGGGCGCTATACGGGCTTCTTTTGAGGCGATGTTCGCCAACGGCACGATCCAGGCGCAGCCAGAAAAAATCCGTTTGATCGAATTCATGGGCGCAAGTGTTCACAGCGTTCTGGAGCGCATCGAGGTCCTGACGGAAGAAGGTCCGCGACATGCTTATGTCATTGCCACCAATGTGTACCAGAAGACGGCCCAGGGGTGGCGCATGGTTGCGCATCATGCAAGTCCGGGTACGCCGCGCGAAATGCAGGAGCTCCTGGACGCGCCCCAGGTGCTGCATTAAGAATGACTCGTCTGCTGCCCAGGCCATGAACTACTCTGCGCCGTGGTGGCTACCGGGCGGCAACCCGCAGACCATATGGGCCGCTGTGGTGGCGCGCCGTTTCGCCAGTCCGAAGCCGGAGTTTCGGCGTGAGCGATGGGATGCCCCGGACGACGATTTTGTCGATGTGGATTTTCTCCGGGCTTACACCGCGCCGAATGCGCCGCTCATGGTGGTTTTTCACGGCCTGGAGGGGTCTTCCGCCAGCCATTATGCAGAGGCCCTGGCGGCTGTGGCGGGCGCACGTGGCTGGGCCTGCGCTGTGCCTCATTTCCGGGGCTGCTCTGGCGAGATCAACCATGCACCCCGCGCCTACCACTCGGGGGATTTTGAAGAAATCGACTGGATACTGCGCCGTTTTCAGGCATCGCATGCCGGCCCCGTTCTTGCAGTTGGCATCTCTCTGGGTGGTAATGCGCTCATGCGTTGGGCCGGTGAAATGGGCGCGGGCGCAAGCGCGGTTGTGGCTGCTGTCGCATCTGTCTGTTCACCGCTTGACCTTGCTGCAGGCGGCTGGGCCATAGGCCGTGGTTTTAACCGGCAGGTCTACACACGCATGTTCCTTAAAAGCATGGTGCCCAAGGCCCTGCTGAAACTTGACCAGCATCCCGGCCTGTTCAGCCGCGAACGACTTCTGGCTGCGCGGGACCTGTATGAGTTCGACAATGTTTTCACCGCGCCGCTTCACGGTTTCCAGAACACGGAGGACTACTGGGCTCGCGCGTCAGCGAAACCGCATATGAACAGGATAGGTGTGCCAGCTCTTGCACTGAACGCCCGCAATGATCCCTTCATTCCCGCGTGGAGCCTGCCTGTGCCTGCCGATGTCAGTGCCAGCGTGACCCTGTGGCAGCCTGAAGAGGGTGGTCATGTGGGCTTTCCGTCCGGTCCCTTCCCCGGCCGCGTCCAGTTGATGCCCGAGGCCGTCACCGGATTTTTCTCCGCCCACCTCTGAACCCTCTAACCGGATCAACACATCATGGATGACATCGTCAAGGCTGCGTTGGCCAAATGGCCCAACGTACCCGACTGTTATGGCTGGCTGGGCCTGGACGCGCGGGGCAACTGGTATATGCGCGACGAGCGCGCTCAGGCTGCGGGCGCTTTTGGCGCGGTGCTTGATGATCGCGCGCGGCAGATGGCCAGCAAGGGTTCGCTTCTAAGGCACGACAAACTGATTGACTTCATTCAGCGCAATTATGAGAGCGACGCGCTGGGGCAGTGGTTTTTCCAGAACGGCCCGCAGCGGGTGTATGTCGAGCTTGAGGCAACGCCCTACATATGGCGTATTGCGGCAGATTTTTCAGTCACCTCGCATACCGGACTGGCTGCAAGACCGCAACGCTGTGTGCTTGATGAGGCTGGCCGCCTTTACCTCGAAACTGATACTGGCTTCGGCCTGGTGCACACGCAGGATATGGGGGTTGCGGCTGAAGCTGTCGAGCAGGGTTTGTGGGTTCCCCAGGAGGTGTTGTCAGCTGGTTTGCCTTCACAGCATCGCTATGTCATGAGCCCACAGGCCCTGCAGGAAAAGTAATGGTCCGCGTCAGGCATCAGTAGAAGTGGACGCAACAAAAAAGCCGGTAAGAACCGGCTTTCTGGGGCTGGCGTGATTGCCGCGCTTATTTTTTTGCGCTGGCTGCAGCCATGGGTGCGGACGCTGCCGGTGCAGAAGCCGCTGCCGCCGCAGGCTTGACTGGCTCTGCGAGCTTGCCGCCAGCTGCATTTGCCATGTAGACAACGGCGCGGCCTATTTCGATATCGTCAAAGTCGCCGCCACCCTGGGCACCCATCGCGCCCTTGCCCTTGAGCGCTGAATTCCAGAGGGCTTCAAAGCCTGTCTTGATGCGTGGCGCCCATGCTGCGACATCCCCAAATTTTGGTGCGCCGGCAGCGCCCGTGCCGTGGCAGGCCACGCACTGGGCCTTGTAGACCTCTTCGCCGCTCTTCAATGGCCGGTTGGCATCACGAATCTCCACCGAGCCGACCTTCTGGATACGCTGGGCCACGGATTTTTCCATGTCCACCGCGCCAGGTGCCGTCTTGTTGGCGGAGGTCACGTAATAGACCAGCCCGATGATGGCAAAAATGGGTATGACAAATGAGAAAAAGACCGCTGCCAGAAGCTGTTTTGGGGTCTTGATCGGGCCTGTATGGGCTTCTTCGTGGGCCGTGTTGTGATCGTTTGCGCTCATGGCGTCCTCAAAAAACTGTAGTCGGGGGGCGAATATTGGGTTTGTTCTGTGCTGAAACAGGCTCTGCGCAGCAACCTCATATTATAGCTGTGCCCCCGTGAACGTTGGCTTTCCTGATCGTTCCGGTCATGGCCGGCTGGTAGAATCGGTCGCTGCTCCTCTGGGGCACACCTCACAGCGTTGCGGCTGTAGCTCAGTGGATAGAGTATTGGCCTCCGAAGCCAAGGGTCGTGGGTTCGATCCCCGCCAGCCGCACCAAACAACGATCTGGCCATGACCAGAAAAGAAAGCCCCCCGACATGGCGCAAAACGTGCTCCCGGTTGAACTGGCAGACAGGCTGGCACCGGGCGGATCTGCGCTGGTGTTGATCGACATGCAGAATGATTTTTGCGCGGGTGGCGGTTATATCGACGTCGTGGCCGGCAAGGACGTTTCTGCTGGCGCCAGCCTCGTCCCCATATTGCAGGCATTGATTGATGCCGCGCGCGCTGCGGACGTTCCGGTTATCTGGATACGGGCAGACTATTCGTTCGACAAAATCCCGCCTTCCATGTCTGTGGTGTCTCAGGCACGGGGCATTACGGCTGAATGCTGCAAGCCTGGCACATGGGGCGCAGAGTGGTTCGGCATCACGCCACTGCGTGGCGAGAAAATCATCACCAAACACACCTACAGCGGTTTCGCAGATACCGACCTGAACAGTACGCTTGCACAACTCAAGGTGCAGTCTGTCGTGTTCGGCGGCGTCACCACTCAGGTCTGTGTCGAGTCCACCGTGCGGGACGCGCATTCTGCCGGTTACTTCTGCATCGTTCCACATGATGCCGTGGCGTCCCACACCCCGTCATTGCACGAAGCAGCGCTCACCAACATCCGGTTTTTTCTGGGCGATGTTTGCGCCTCGGCGGATGTCCTTTCAGCCTGGCGTTAATCCGGGCTATTCGTACTTCTTTCCCGTCGCAAGAAGCTCGGGCGTGCCAATCACTTCATTAAGCCCGTCAAAATCAAGCATGGCTGACTGCCAGGGCGCGGTAGTCTGGTGCTTTTGAAGGCTGGCGTAGTAGCCCTGCAGTGTGTGGGTCACCGCACGCACCGTACCGCCAGGAAAGATGACGATGCGAAAACCGCGTTCGCCGAGTTCTTCTGCACTCTGCACGGGTGTCTTGCCGCCCTCGACCATGTTGGCGAGCAGGGGGATGCGTGATGCAAATTGCTGGCAGGCAGCGTTCATCTGTTCGGGTGTGCGCAGCGCTTCAATAAACAGGGCATCAACCCCGCATTCAAGGTAGCGCTCGGCTCGCTCAAGTGCAGCTTCGAGGCCTTCGGTTGCCACGGCGTCAGTACGGGCCAGTATCAGTGTTGATGCCGACTGCCTCGCATCCAGTGCCGCTTTCAGCTTGCCCGCCATTTCCTGCGTGCTCACTACAGACTTGCCATCCAAATGTCCACAGCGTTTGGGAAAGGTCTGGTCTTCCAGCTGGATCATGGCTGCGCCGGCGCGCTCGAAGCCCCTGACGGTGCGCATGACGTTGAGCGCATTGCCAAAGCCGGTGTCTGCATCCACGATGACGGGCAAATCGACCCGTCCCGTGATGTTTGAAAGCACCTGTTCGACTTCCGGGTAAGTCGTCAGGCCAATGTCGGATCGACCCAAGGCGGTATAGGCAATGGAGGCGCCCGACAGGTACAGCGCCTCAAAGCCGGCCTGCTGCGCTACCAGCGCGCTCAGCGCGTCGTACACGCCAGGTGCGAGCAGGGGCGACGGCTGTGCAAGCCGGGTCTTCAGGTCGGGATGACTCATGCAGGCTGCCCTTGTTTTTGTGATTGGGTGATGGTGGCAGCCGCGATCGCGCCGCCGGCAATCGCACTGAGCAGGCCGTTGCCCGACAGGTATCCCCACACGGCATTGCCCGACACGCCGCGCGCCGCGCCGCCGGCCGCCAATAGCGTGTTGAATGGTGATCCGTCTTCACGCAGCACGTGGCAGTGAGCGTCGATGTCCAGCCCACCCTGGGTGTGAAAGAGCGCGCCCGTGACCTTGATGGCGAAATAAGGCGCATTGAGATCGCGCGTGAACACCCGGCCATGGCTGTCTGTTGTGCCGGGTGACACTGCATTTAATGTCTGCTCCAGGATTTGCGCGTGGCAGCCGATGAGTTTCGCAAGCGACGCCAAGTCGGGGCATGACTTCAGTGCGCCGGCCCCTTCCGCATCGCAGAAGTCCGGAAAGCCGCGCGCCAGGTCCAGCGTGTGCTGGTCAAAGACATTCCATGCAAAACCGCCGGGCTGCGCCAGCACCTGTACCGATGCTTCCGAATAACCGTGACTCTCGTCATGGAAGCGTTCACCGCGCGCGTTGATCTGAACGCCGCCGTCCATGATGACGGCCCAGCTCACCAGTGCGCCTTGCGGCACCGCCCATGAGCCGTGACCCTGGTAGCCGCCCAGGTCGGACAGCCTGGCGCCCAGCTGGCGCCCCCATGCGATGGCGGAGCCGTCATTGCCGGCATGGCCGGCGAAGGTCGCATCACGCATGTCGGGCAGCAGCTCTGCCACCATGGCACTGTTGCCGCCAAAGCCATTGCATGACAGCAGCACATGGCCGCAGGCCAGGTGCTCCATGCTGCCATCGGGCCGCACATAGCCCACGCCGGTGACTTCGCCTGACTCGTCCATCCATAGTTCGCGAACCAGCGCTTCCGTGACGATGGTGGCACCGGATGCGACTGCAGCTTTTTCAAGCTGGGCCATCAAGGCCAGGCCAGTTTTTTCGCGCACGGCGTGCATGCGGCGTACGCTGTGGCCAGGGTATAAAAACCCATCCAGCACTTCAAACGTGATGCCATGCTTTTGCTGCAACTGGTCAAGCGCGGGCCCAACCGCACTGGCATAGGCCTGCACAAGATGCGCAGCAGCAGTGCCCTGGGTTTTGTCCAGGATGTCTTTTGAAAAAAGTGCGACGTTGTCCTCAATACCCTGCGCTTTTTGCACAGCGGTACCCGGCGCGGGGATAAAACCTGAAGACAGTGCGGACGATCCGCTTGGTGAAGCGTCCCGTTCAAGCACAACCGCTTCAATACCCGCATCACTCAGGGCGATGGCACCCATCAGGCCGCAGGCACCGCCGCCCACAATCGCGACGGGGGCATGGGGCGAGTCTGCGGGCGGACGGCCACGCTTGATGGTGGGGTTCATGCGTGTCAGGCGTTCAGGCGGTAGGGCGGAAAAGATACTGGCCGCGCGGCTTGCCAATCACTTCGCCGTTTTCATAAATCAGTTCGCCGCGCAGATAGGTTGCATCGACATTGGCAGACAGCTCAAGGCCTTCAAAGGGTGTGTAGCCCTGGGTTGATGGCGAATCCTTGGCGTGTATGGTCCAGGTCTTGCCCGGGTCCACCAGCGCGATGTCTGCATCAAAGCCGACAGCGATGTCGCCCTTGCTGTTCAGACCGTAACGGTGAGCCGGGTTCCAGCTTGTGACGCGTGCCATGTGGTTGTAGCTCATCCCGCGCCGCGTGCCTTCACTGATCAGGGCGGGCAACATGTATTCAGTGCCGCCGAAACCGCTCTTGGCCATCCAGATGTTGCCAAAGTAACGCTTGGGTATCTTGGTCTCGTGACGGCAGCAGGCGTGGTCCGACACCACCCAGTCGAGCTCGCCGGCCAGCAGTGCGTCCCACAAAAATTCAACGTCCTCGCGCGGGCGGATTGGCGGGTTCACCTTGGCCAGCTCGGCCGCCTTGCTGGTGATGTCCAGCATCAGGTGGCCTATGGTGACCTCGCGCTTGAAGTCGATGTGCGGAAAGGTGTCGGCCATCATCATCGCCGCCTGCACGGCCTTGCGTGATGACAGGTGCAGCAGGTTGATGTTGGGTAGCGCGGTCTCGTTGGCAAGGTAGCTGGCGATGAACACCGCCAGGCCTTCGGAGTGCTGCGGGCGCGAGGCGCTGTAGGCTGCCAGGCCCGAAAGGGACTTGTCCTTCTCGACGATTTTTGTGTAGGCCGTCATGATCTCGGCGGTCTCGCAGTGCAGCGACAGCGAAATCTGGTTCGCCAGTTTGGGCATCTGCTCGCGGGCAGCCTGTATGCCGCGCATGATGAATTCAAAGTGTGCGTAGTCGTAGCGCTCGTTCTTGCCAATCATCAGGAAGTCGCGCTGTGCATCCGATGCGCCATGCAGGCCGTGCGAGCCGTAGAACATGAAGATCTTGAAGCTCGGCACGCCGAACTTCTCGATGAGTTCGGGGATTTCCTTGATGTGGGTCGCGTCCATGGGCGCCAGGTGAAAGCCGTAATCCACATGAAAGCGGTTCTTCGCGGTCTTCAGCACTTCAGGGTAGAACTTTTTGTACGGGCCGCCCTTGTTCATGTAGTACTGGCCGGTACGGAAGTAGTTCAGGCTGCTGGTCACGCCACCCATGGCTGCCGCCTTGCTTTCAGTTACGGCATCTTCTTCAAGCGGCGAGTAAATGCCGCTGTGCATGTGCGCATCGACCACACCGGGAAAGGCCAGGCGGTTCTTGCCATCCTTGACAGCCTTGGCGCGGGTCACATCGATGCCGGGCGCGACCAGTGCAATCTTGCCGCCGGTCACGGCGATATCGGCGTCGAACACCACGTTGCCGTGGGGGCGTACCACGCGCACGTTCTTGATCAGCAGGTCGAATTCAGGTTTTTTCATGGTTTCTCCAGAAAGTTGGGTGTTCGGTTGAGGTGTTCAAGGTGCTAAATCACGGGCAGGGCTTCAAGGGCCTTGCGCTGTTTCAGGCTGGCCATCAGGCCGCCCATGCGTACCATCTGCAGCAGAAATTCAGGCACCGGGTCACACGCCAGTTTTTTGCCTGATGCGGTTTTTAACGAGAGTGCCGGTTCGCTGATGGACAGTTGTTCTTCACCGGCCAACTCAGCGGCATCGGCGCAGGTCAACAGCAGCAATCCGAGATTGAAGGCATTCCGGAAAAACAGCCCGCCATAGCTGGGCGCGATCACCGCGGCCACACCCAGGTGCACCAGCGCGGCTGCAGCCTGCTCGCGCGACGAACCTATGCCAAAGCCGCTTCCCGCCACGATTACATCGCCCTTGCGAACATCGGCCGCAAAAGACGGCAACAGGCCTTCAAGGCAATGCGCGGCAATCACCTCTATGCCGTGCTGCATATAGGCGCCGGGCGCCAGCGCGTCGGTGTCGACATCATTGCCGAGGTGCCAGATGCGGTGCAATGCCTTTGCTGTTGTCATGCCATCACCTCGCGCGGGTCTGTGATGCAGCCGCGCAATGCGGAGGCTGCGACGGTATAGGCCGAGCCCAGAAAAACCTGTGTGCTGGCCGGACCCATGCGGCCCCTGAAGTTGCGCGCTGTGCTCGAGATCACGGTCTGGCCTTCTGCAAAACTCTCGCCATAGCCTGCGCAGGCGCCACAGGCACTTGGCAGCAGCGTCGCGCCGGCATCGGCCAGCAACTGCATCGTGCCTTCGGCTTGCGCTTCTGCCAGGTCCTTGATGCTGGCAGGTGCCACCATCAGCTGTACACCGCAGGCAATTTTTTTTCCTTTGAGTACCTGCGCCGCAAATCGCAGGTCTTCCAGCTTGGCGCCTGTGCATGCGCCTATGTAGGCCACATTGATGCGTGTGCTGGCGTGTTCAGCGATGTTGACACCATGTGCGGGGCTGTGCGGTGCGGCGAGCTGGGGGCTTAGTACGCTTGCATCAAAGTCGTGCTGTACATCTGCAGACCCGGGGTCGGAATGCCATGCCGCCATATCGCTGTCGATGCTTGACGCTCTGCCAGTGGAAGCCAGCCACTGACGGGTAACTTCATCAGGTGCGACCAGGCCGGTCTGCGCGCCCAACTCAGCACTCATGTTGCACAGCGTCATGCGCTCCTGCATGCCAAGCGCCTTCACGGCTTCACCCACGAATTCGACTGCCTGGTAGTTCGCACCGTTCATTCCGAAGCGCGCAATCATGGCCAGCATCATGTCCTTGGCGCAAACGCCGGGGCTCAGGCGCCCGGACCAGTTCATCGCAATGGTCTGCGGCACGCGCAGCCAGATCTCGCCTGTCACGACAACACCCAGCATTTCGGTGCTGCCGATGCCAAACATGTAGGCGCCGAAGGCACCACCTGTGGGTGAATGTGAATCGCCCCCCACACAGAACATGCCGGGCTGGATGTGGCCATGCTGCGGCACCACGACGTGGCAGATGCCCTGGCTGTCGTACACGTGGGGCAGGTCCTGCTCGCGCGCCCAGTCGCGCGCAATGCGCACAATGCGGCGTGATTCGTCATCACGTTCGGGCACATAGTGGTCCATCACCAGCACGACACGTGATTTGTCCCAGATCTGCGCGCCCAGTTCTTCGAGCATGGGCTTGAGCCGCCTCGGTCCGGACGAGTCATGGAACATCGCCATGTCGACCTTGCAGGTCACGATCTCGCCCGTGGTCACTGTCGCGCGGCCAGACGCTCTGGCTATCAGTTTTTGCGCAAGGCTCTGGCTCATGTCGTTCAGCTTGTGCAAGGTCAGAGGCCCAGGTAGGCCTTGCGAAGCTCGTCGCTGCCCAGCAGGTCTGCGGGCAGGCCCGTGAAGCGAATGTCGCCGTTTTCAAGCACGTAGGCACGATCTGCAATTTCAAGCGATTGCCCGACGTTCTGCTCAACCAGCAACACAGCAAGCCCGCCCTCGCGCAGCTTGCTGATGAGGCCAAACATTTCTTCGACCAGCAGGGGCGACAGGCCCAGTGACGGCTCGTCGAGTATCAGGAGGCGGGGCTCGGCCATCAGGCCCCGGCCAATCGCCAGCATCTGCTGCTCGCCACCGCTCATGGTGCCCGCGCGTTGCTGCAGGCGCTCTTTCAGGCGCGGGAAGATGTCGAACACCTTCTCAAGGTTGTCAGCCCGGCGCTCGCGGGCACGGGTGAACGAGCCGAGCTCCAGGTTCTCCAGCACGCTGAGGTTTGGGAAAACCTTGCGGCCTTCAGGCACCTGTATCAGGCCGGCCTTGACCACATCGCGGTAATGCGCACCGCTCAAATTGTGGCCGTCAAACTGCACCGAGCCCGACCAGGCCTTGTAGATGCCGCACACCACATTGTTCAGGGTTGATTTGCCCGCACCGTTGCTGCCCAGCAGCGCCACGGTCTCACCCGCCTCAACCTTCAGGTCAACGCCGCGCAGCACCTCGACCTGGCCATACCCACCGCGCAGGCCCTTGATCTCCAGCAATGCGGTCATGAGGTGCTCCTGGCGAGTTCGGCCTGCTTCAGGCGAGCGGCCGTGCCGTGACCCAGATAGGCTTCGACCACCTTGGGGTCGGCGGTGACTTCTGCCGGTGAGCCCTGCGCAATCAGCTGGCCCTGCGCGAGCACCCAGACATGCTGCGCCAGGTTCATCACGGCCTGCATGACGTGCTCGATCATCAGCACGGTCACGCCGCTGTTGGCAATGCCGCGCACCACGGGAATCATCTCGGCAATCTCCTGCGGGTTCAGGCCTGCCAGCACTTCATCAAGAAGCAGCAGGCGCGGTTTGGTTGCCAGCGCACGTGCCAGCTCCAGACGCTTTCGGCCTGCCACCGTGAGGTCAGATGCGGGTTTGTCGAGCTGCGCCGCCAGGCCCACCTGCTGGGCGACCAGCTCGGCCTGCTCAAGCGCCTCGCGGCGGCTGCGTGTGTGCAGGTGAATGCCGACCGCAATGTTCTCGCGTACCGTCTGCATGGCAAAGGGCTGCACGATCTGGAAGGTGCGCGTCATGCCCTGAATCGCATTGAGGTGGGGTGCGCGGCCCGTGATGTCCTGCCCGTCAAAGATCACCCTTCCGCTGTCAGGCAGCAGGAAGCCGGACATCAGCGCGAACAAGGTGGTCTTGCCTGCGCCGTTCGGGCCTATCAGCGCGGTCAGGCTGCCGGCGGGAACTTCCATGCTGACGTCCTGCACGGCTTTCAGCCCGCCGAAAGCGCGAGAGAGGTTTTTGATGGAGAGAAGAGACTCAGTCATGGCGGCCTGCCTTCTTGCCGTGCTGTTTCCACAGGGACCTGACCGTTGCTGCCAGGCCGCCAATGCCGCGCGGCATGAACATCACAATGAGCACCAGCACCACCCCGTAAATCACCATGTTGATGCCGGGCAACTCGCCGAACATGTTGCGTGTGATGTCGGCCAGCATGTGCAGCACCACTGCGCCCAGGATGGGACCCCACAGCGTTCCTATGCCGCCCACAATCGCTGCGACCAGTGCCTCGACCGATGTGCCGGGGCCAAACGCGATGCCCGGGTCTATGTACTGGAAGACCTGCACATAAAAAGCGCCGCCCGCACCCATCAGGCCGCCCGAGATGGCAATGGCACCGAGCTTGATGCGAAACGGGTTGACCCCGATGGCGCGTGCCGAGTCCTCGTTGTCGCGCACCGCCTGCAGGTAGGCACCAAAGCGTGAATTTTTCAGCCACCAGGTGATCAGCAGCGCTGCCGTCACAAACCCCAGTACCAGGTAAACATAACCACGGCGTGAGCCGAACTGCATGTTGGCAAACGATTCACGCAGTGGAATCATCAGGCCCACACCGCCGCCCGTGAAAGGCACCGACAGCGCCAGGATGCGGAACACCTCGGCAAACGCCAGCGTGACGAGTGCAAAGTACGAACCCTTGAGTCCGTAACGAAACGACAGCGCGCCGACAAACACCCCCACGCCGGCCGCGCCGGTCACCGCCAGCGCCAGCCCCGCCCAGGCGTTCAGCCCGCCATTGAGCTGTGACATGGCCTGTATGTAGGCACCGGTACCGAAGAAGAGCGCGTGGCCGAAAGAGAACTGCCCGCCAAAGCCGCCCAGAATGTTCCAGGCCTGGGCCAGCAGCGCTGCGTACAGCGCCATCATCAAGAAGTTGAGCGTCACGCCCGATGTGCTCACCAGCGGGATGGCTGCGGCCACCACCACAAACAGCGCAATGCCGGCGAGCTCCTTCATGCCGCCTGATAGTTTTTTGCTCATGCCTTCGCCCCAAACAGGCCTTGCGGGCGAAACAGCAGCACGGCAATAAAGATCACAAAAATACCAATCTGCCCCAGCGACTCGCCCAGGTACAAACCGCCCAGCGACTCGACCACCCCGACCAGCAGGCCGCCCACCAGTGCGCCGCCAAAACTGCCCATGCCGCCCAGCACCACCACGGTGAAGGCGACCAGCACAAAACCACTGCCGACCTGCGGGTTGACATAGTAGGCCGGCAGCAGAAAGCAGGCCGCTGCACCCAGGCAGGCCAGACCTATGCCAAAGCTCATGGCGTAGACATGGTCTACATCAATGCCCATCAGTTTTGCGCCGTGTTTTTCTTTTGCGACCGCACGAATCGCGCGGCCCAGGTCGGTTGTGCCGACTATCCACAGCAAAATGCCCGAGACGACAAGCGCACCGGCAAAGGCGACCAGCTTGGGAAGCGCGATCATGGCCGGGCCTATGGCCACCGTGGTCAGCGTGTAGGCCGTGTCTATGGTGCGGGTGTCGGATTTGAAAAACAGCAGTGCCAGGTTTTCCATCACGATGGACAGCCCCAGCGTGACCAGCAAAATGTTCTCGTCCTTGCCGTGGCTGGCGCGGTTGATGATGATGCGCTGCAATGCATAACCCAGCACAAACATGGCCGGCACCACAATGGGCAGGGCCAGGTAAGGATCGATTCCCAGGCGCTCCTTGAGCATGTAGACGGCATACAGCGCCAGCATCAACGATGCCCCGTGGGCGAAGTTGATGATGTGCAGCACGCCGTAAATAAGCGTCAGGCCCAAGGCGATGAGCGCATACACAGCGCCCGTCGTCAGGCCGTTGAGCACCGATGAGAAAAGAATGGATGGGTCAAGCATTGTTCATACGGAAAAAGAGAAACGGGAGGGCCGCCGCTGCGGCTCCTCTCCGACGTGATCAGGCCTTCAGGGGGAAGATCGGATCAATCTCGCGGTAGTCGCGGGGGATGATGACCTTGATGTCGTTCTTGTAGACCTGCGTCATCAGCGGCTGTGCGCCCATGTTCTGGCCGTTGACGAACTTCGTCGGGCCGTACGGCATGATGTGGTCAGAGAAGGTGCTCTTGCCCAGCGCGTCGATGATGGCGGCGCGGTCAACCGACTTGGCGCGGTCGATTGCATCAGCCAGCAGGCGCATCGAGGTGTAGGTCATGAAGATTTCGTAGCTGAAGAACAGGCCCTTGGCTTCGACGCGTTTTTTCAGTGCCTGCGCACGTGGGTCTTTCGGGTTGAACCAGTGGTTGCAGTCGATGATGCCGTTGGCTGCGTCCGGAAATTCCTTGACGAACTTGTAGCTTGACGCCGCACCGCCCAGCACAGAGAAAATCGCCTTCGGTGTGACCTTCTGCTGCTGCATGGTGCGTACCAGGAGCGCGTATTCGTTGTAGTAGTTGGCCGGGATCACGATGTCCGGGTTCACGGCCTTCATGCGCAGCACGATGTTGTTGAAGTCGCGCGTCGGGTTGGCGTGCTTGATGATTTCCTTGACCTCGTAACCGTAGCCGGGCAACTCGCGCGCCAGCAGGTTGGCAGTGCCGGTGCCGAAGAGCGACTCTTCATGAATGATCATCACAGTCTTGGCGGGCTTGCCGGCGGCGGTGTTCAGCACGTGCAGGTTGGACACGGCCACTTCTGCGCTCTTGCGGTAGCCAGGGCCGAAGCGGAAGGTGTTTTTCAGGCCACGCTCAACGATCTGGTCGGCCACGCCGACGTCCACCACATGCGGCAGGTTGTACTTGGCGGCGGCCTGTGTGGTCGCCAGACAGATGGCCGATGCAAACGCACCGACCACGGCGCAGACGCCAGCTTCGTTCATTTTCTCGATTTCGGCGGTACCGGCCTGGGGTGACGATTGCGCATCGCCCAGCAGCGCTTCAATCTTTGCGCCGCCCAGCGACTTGATGCCACCGGCCTTGTTGATGTCTTCAATCGCCATCAGTGCGCCTTCGCGGCACTGCTGGCCTGAATAAGCCAGCGCGCCGGTCACCGGGTGCAACACCCCGATCTTGACAGGCTTGGGCTGCGCGCCCGCGACCAGGGGAAATGCCAGCGCCGAAGCGGTAGCTGCAGACTGGGCAATGAATTGCCGACGCGAATTGTGAGCTGCTGACATAAAAACTCCTTCTGGTTTAGGTAAAACGTGCTGACTTAAGTAAAACGTGCTGACAAATCCTTGCTGACCCAGACCTTGGCATCAATGCTGCCAACGCGGGAAAGCTCCATCTGGTACTCATAACGATCAGGCCTGTAAAGGCCGTGCAGCCACTGCACAGGTCTGTCGTTCTCGTCGTAAATCAGGCGTCGCACGGCAAGCAGCGCGGTGCCAACCGAGACGTCCAGATGTTCGGCCACAGTGGCATCGGCCAGCCGGGCGGAAATCGTCTGGTGCGCGCGGCCGACCTTCACGCCGGACTCTTCAAGCAACACCAGGATGGGCTTGCGCGAAAGCTCGCGCCGCCCGAAGGATTGGGCCAGCGCCTGCGGCACGTAGGTGGTGATGTGCGAGAAAGCGCCTTCCCGGGTGCTGCGCACGCGCACGGCTTTTTGCACTTCGGAGCCCAGCGGTATCTGCAGTGCTTCGGCAATTGATTCGGACGCCGAGATGCCCTTGACCTCCAGCACCTTCACCGAGGTCTTCAAACCCATGCTGACCAGGTTCTCCAGCAGGCCGGTCAGTTGCGCGCGGCGGCCTTCAGGTGGCGATGCCTTGGTGGCGATATCAATGGGCCGGGTGCCGCGCCCGGGTTCGCGCGAGATCAGGCCTTCGGATGACAGCTGTTCCAGCGCGCGGCGAATGGTGACCCGCGCCACGCCGAACTGCTGTACCAGCGCCATCTCACCGGGCAGGCCCCGTGCAAACCGGCCCTCACCCAATTGCTCACGCAGCACCAGGTAGATGCGGTGGTATTTGGGGAGTGGTAATGCGGATGCAACCTGGGCCATGCGATGCATCCTAGGTGCGCTTTTAATGTCCTGTCAATAGAACATTTAGTTCGGTGCATATTCTGCTGCGTCGCACCAAATTTGACTGGCTTTCAACCGTAGGTGCACCAGTGCGGCACAGGCGCAAGTAAAAAACCCGCACATCTTGCGATGCGCGGGTTTGTGAAAGTGGTGAGCGGAGCGATGTCTTCGCAAGCAGAGCCGCAGAACCGGCTTCGCCGGGCTGCAGGCGAAACGCCCCCTCGGGGGGCAGAGAGCTACACGCAGTGAGCGAACGTGGGGGCTCTATTTTTCAGCGAATGCGCGCTCGACGACAAAATCTCCGGGAGTCGACGTGGTGCCCTCCTTGAACCCCCGCGTCTCCAGCATGTGCTTGAGGTCTTTGAGCATGTGCGGGCTGCCGCAAATCATCACGCGGTCGTTGGCGACATCCAGGTTGGGCAGCTTGAGGTCTTCAAACATCTTGCCGGTCTCCATCAGGTCGGTGACCCGGCCCATGTTGCGGTAGGACTCGCGGGTCACCGTCGGGTAATACAGCAGCTGCTTCTGGATCATCTCGCCGAGGAACTCATGTTTGGGCAGGTGGTCAAGCACCAGGTCGTGATAGGCCAGCTCATCGGCCTGGCGCACGCCGTGGACCAGGATGACCTGCTCGAATGCTTCGTAGGTCGCCGGGTCACGGATCACACTCATGAAGGGCGCCAGGCCGGTTCCGGTTGAGAGCAGATACAGGCGCTTGCCCGGCAGCAGGTAGTCGATCAGCAGGGTGCCCGTGGGCTTTTTGCCGACGATGATGCTGTCGCCGACCTTGATGTGCTGCAGGCGCGAGGTGAGCGGGCCGTCAGGCACCTTGATGCTCAAAAACTCGAGGTGCTCTTCATAGTTGGCGCTGACGATGCTGTAGGCCCTCAAGAGAGGCTTGTCATTGACCTTCAGGCCGATCATGGTGAAGTGGCCGTTTGAAAACCGCAGCGCGGGGTCCCGCGTGGTGGTGAAGGTGAAAAGCTTGTCGGTCCAGTGATGGACGCTCAGCACGCGTTCTTCGTTGAAAGCACTCATGGTCTTTTGGCAGGTAGGAAAGAAGGAAGTTTTTGCGAATCAACCAGTGCCGGCGGCGTTGCGGGCTTGCCGCGTGAGGCACCGAACCCTGGTGGTGATGGGCTGGCGGCAGGCTGGCTTGATCTGAGGCAGTTATCTTAGCTTCCGGTGCCACCCCTGTTTTGCATAAGCTTATTCGGAGTTTTAAGCTGTGCGGGGATGGATTGCGGATCGTGTCCGAAATGACGGATCAGAGCCGGGGAGTCAGGCGAAATGGTCGAAAGAACGGAAGTTGCCCACTACAGGTCGGCCCTGCGCATCAGCCAGACGCAGGCCGGGCTGCTGTTCGATGCTGCCTATGCGCGTGACCTGCGTGCCAGACTGCACAACTGCGGCTTCCACTGCCTTGCGGGAAGGCTGCGGGGCGGTAAAGGCCAGTTCATAGTCGTCGCCGCCCGAAAGCACGTATTCGAGCTGCTTGTTGCCGGCAGCCATAAGGGTCAGCGCTGTACCCGTGTCAAGGGTCGCGCCCACGCCGGACGCCTTGAGGATGTGCGCAAGGTCTCCGATAAGCCCATCGCTGATGTCTATGGCCGAGGTGGCGATGCCGCGCAGCGCCTGCCCCAGGGCAACGCGGGGTTCCGGGCGCTCCAGCCGGGCTCGGGCGCGTGCAAGCTCGCCGACCGGTAGTTGCAGCTTGCCGCGCAGGGCTTCCAGCGCCAGCCGGGCATCGCCCAGCGTGCCGCTGACATAAATATCGTCACCTGCGCGCGCGCCAGAACGCAGCAGCGCCTGGCCGCTCGGCACCTCGCCAAACACGGTGATGCATATATTGAGCGGGCCCTGGGTGGTGTCGCCGCCCACCAGTTCGCAGCCATGGGCGTCGGCCAGCGCCAGGAGGCCGCTGGAAAACCCCGCCAGCCAGGCCTCATCCACACGCGGCAGCGCCAGCGCCAGGGTGAAGGCCAGCGGTGTCGCACCGCAGGCGGCCAGGTCGCTGAGGTTGACGGCCAGCGCCTTGTGGCCCAGCGCGGCGGGGTCAACGTCTGCGAAGAAATGCCGGCCTTCGACCAGCATGTCGCTGGAAATCGCCAGCTGCATGCCCGCCGCCGGCTGCAGCAGCGCGCAGTCGTCGCCCACGCCCAGCACTGCGCGCCGCGCCGGGCGCTTGAAATAACGTTCGATCAGGTCAAATTCACCCATGCGGTGAGGATACAGGCGGGCGGGACAGCTTGATGGGCCGCGCAGCCATGCTGTTAGTACTATTATTTTGATAGCTGCTCACGCACGTATCTATTGGCCTGCAGCCGATTTAATGCCTCAAAATGGCCTTTTTTGGGTGTTTTTGAGGCATTTTTGGGTTTTTGCAGGACTTCAAACTGCCTGAAACCTCAAAATGTTAATACCCATATTAACTTTTGGCCATTTTTTAACGTACACGTTAAAAAATGGAGCTTAAGCCAGTGGAAGGGGTAGGCTACTGCTGGCTATGCGCCAGCGTGCCGCGAAAGCGCATCGCCGCCTGGCGAATGACTTCGGGCAGCAGTTCTTCACGTGCCTGCTTCTCGCGCAACCACCGTGCGTCGTTTTCAGACCGCTCCACACTGCTTTGAAGCATGTGGAGAAAAGCGCCCGCATTGAATTCGGCGGCGTGTTCTTCGATCTGCCGCAGCGTCAGTTGTATGTGCTCACGCAGCGGCATGTGCTGGCCGGTGCCCGGGTCGACGTACACGGCGTCCATGCCGAAGCGGCAGGCCTGGAAGCGGTTGTAGGTGTAGACAAGGTAGTCGTCTTCGGTCGGCATGAAGGGCTGGTCTTCCATGAACCAGGCGGCCAGGCCCTGCACAAAGGCAGACAGGGCGGCAGCCTTTTCAACCGTCAGGGGCGTGTCGAAGACGCGGATTTCTATGGTGCCGAACTCCGGCTTGGGGCGTATGTCCCAGTAGAAGTCCTTCATGCTCTTGACCACGCCGGTAGCCGTCATCTTGTTGAAGTAGGTCGTGAAGTCGTCCCAGGTCAGCGCAAACGGTGCGCGGCCCGAGAGCGGAAACGCAAATACCGAGTTAAGGCGCGCCGAGTCAAACGCCGTGTCCTGCCCCTGGACATAAGGCGACGACGCCGACAGCGCAATGAAGTGCGGTATGTAGCGCGACATGCGGTGCAGCGTCAGCAGCGCAACGTCGGCGCTGGGGCAGCCCACGTGCACGTGCTGGCCAAAGATGGTGAACTGCTTGGTCAGGTAGCCGTAGAGCTCGGTCAGCTCGCGAAAGCGCGGCTTGTCGTAAATGCGCTGCTCGTGCCATTTCTGGAACGGGTGGGTGCCGCCACCGACCACCGCGATGTTCAGCTTGTCGGCGCTTTTCACCAGCGCATCGCGTATCTGTGTCAGCTGGCCCAGCACTTCTGACGGCGACTGGCAGATGCCGGTCGATATCTCGATCATGCTGGAGGTCATCTCTGGCACCACGGTGCCTGGCAGCGGGACCTTGCTCATGAGGCGCAGCATGTCTTCGGCGTAGGGCGCCAGGTCATAGTCGTGCGTATTGACGAGCTGCAGCTCCAGCTCCACGCCGAGTGAGAGTGCGCCTGATTTCTGGAAGGGTTCAAGACTCATTGATGGGCTCTCTCGCTTCTTTTGCATTCTTGCGTGTGCTCAGGGACCAGGGCTTGGCGCTTTCGCGCGCGCGGTAGATGGCAACGGTGGCCAGCACCGCGCCCAGCACCTCCATCAGCAAAATCACCGGCAGCGCAATGCCTGCGATCTGCCGGCCCAGCGTGGGCGCAGCGTTAACGTACTGCGACACCATCAGCAGCACGATGGACGACATCGGCGACATGGCGCAGCCGACCCACAGCGCCTGCTTCCAGCTGGCGCCGCTGCCGACATTGCCGAGCGCGACGCCGAGGATTTTTGCCAGCGCCCGCGCCACGATCAGTGCCAGCACAATGCCCACCACCGGACCGCCCCAGTCGGCCTGCGCAGCAACGACCGACACCAGCACAAACATCAGCATGGTCAACATGGATGAGGCCGTGCCCATCTGCCGTGGCCATGACCAGGGGCGCGGGTTGACCTGCTTCAACAGCATGCCGCCCAGCAGTGCGGCCAGCGGCGCCGAGCCGCCGAAGTTGGCAGCCAGCGCAGCGCCTGCCGCAATCAGCGTCAGCAGCAGTATGGCCGTGTTCTCGCTGGTCGGGCTCATGACCCTGAATGCGATGCGCAAGGTCAATGCCAGCAGCGCGCCCACCACGACAGACAGGCCAAGCACCACCAGCACCGGGTAAAAGGTTTCGGTCAGCCCCATTTCCACAGGCATACGGCGGCTGCGGCCGAGCAGGCCTGCGCTCGCACTGCACAGCGTGAGCGCGTACAGCGTACTCAGTGTGCTCAATACCATCGCACGTTCACTCACAGGGCCCGAAGCGCGTGTGTCCATCAGCACGCGTGCCAGCACAGCGGGTGATGCGGCCATGGCCAGCAAGGCCAGCGGCTGCGCCACGGCATCACGCACACCCATCTGGCCCATGACCCAATAAACAATGAGGTAGGTCAGCCCCGACTCCAGCAGGCTTTGCACCAGCACCATGGGGTTGTGGCGAAACCAGCGCAGCGAGATGCGGCTGCCCGCCTCGAACAGCACCACCGCAACACCGAGTTCAAGCAAAAAGAGGCTGATACCCTGCAGTGGCCACACGGCACCCGTAAAACCAGCCAGGCCCGCGAACGCGCCTATCAGCGAATAACCAATGACCTTGGGCAGGCCGGTATAGCGATGAACCAGGTGACCAGAGACCGCAGCCACTGCCAGGAGAATGGACCACTGTACTGTCGGCAATCCGGCCGAAGGCTTGATCCATTCGGCCCAGATGGCCATGAGTTCATTCATGCGGGTGTGTCTCCTGTGTTGTGTGGTCTCGGCGTCTGCTTGCGCGCCACATGTGAGATGCGGGGCGAGACCGTGTTCCCAATACAATTTTTTGATTCACAACAGCGCGAAATGGCTTCGCGCGGAACTGAGGCTTTAATTTAGCGGCGCCACGTGCCAGGAGGTGTAGGACAAGGTCCTAAATGCCCATGTAGCCCTCTGGGCCGCAGGGCTTTATTCAGGCACAAAAAAGCTGCGCGGGTGGCTGCGCCAGCGTTGCCAGATCACGGCGCGAATGCGCGCGCGGTCCACGCCGCTGACGTTGTGCGCCTGCAGCGCCAGGCGGAAGGCGCAATAAAAACTCACGCCGAGGTTGAGCGCGCCAATCAGCGGAATGGCCGCCACCGACCACCAGAAGATAGGCATCTTCAAGACCTCAAGGCCAATCGACGATGCAGCAGCGGCGAGCTGGCCGGTTGACAGCGTGACGTGGCGCGCCTCGAGCTCGAAACCAAAAAAACCGGTGAAGGGCGGTATCAGCCCAAGCATGAAACCCAGCGAAATGTTGGACGCAAAACCCGAGATGTTTTCACGCATGAAGGTGGACCACCTGGCCGCACGCTCAGCGCCCAGAACGGCCGTAAAGCGCGGGTTGTGGCGAATGGCCGAGTCTAGGTGGTGCAGCACAAACCAGTTCTCGGCCCAGCCGGCAATCATGCTGGCCGCAAACAGGATCATGCCGGTGAAGGCGGCCCACAGCAGCGTTGGGCCCAGCAGCGTGAGTGTGTGCAATACATGCTCGGCCTCCTTGTGGCTGATCATGGGGCGACCCATCAGCAGTTGCACGATCACGTTCACCAGCAGCACGGCCGGTATCACCATGAAGACATTGCCGAAGACGGCAGCCACCTGTGAGCGCACCAGGTGCGTGACCTCGTCGACAAATTCGTTCACGGCATCAGCGGAGTTGATGTCCTTGAGTTTGGCGGCCATCGCGGGCGCGGTCATGGCCGGCTGCTTGGTGGCCAGCGTCAGGTGCAGCAGCTGGATCATGATGAAGCTGGCCGAATACGCCACACCGGCCCAGAAGCCGCTCCAGAAAGCCGAGAGCCCAATGGCAACGACCATGAATTTGAGCAGCGTGGTCAGCGCCGTCACCGCACCGCCGCCCATGGCCTTGCCCAGCATTTCCTTGTACTCGGCGCGGTCGCGAGTGATGTAGTGCTCGCCGGTTTCGGCGCTGCGCTCGGCCATCTTGGCCGACAGCAGCGTTGAGTTGGCGCTGATCAGAGCGCCTATGCTCTTGCTTTCCTGGCCGATGATGACGCGCCGTATCAAAAGGCGTACGGCCGTCATGGCCGGCGTTGGTGAGAGCAGGGCGTCCAGCAGCTCGCGCACACGCATGATGCGCGCGCGCAGCTGGCGCAGGCGGAACACCATGCCAATGGAAATGCCGTTTTCTTCAAGGTGGGTGTAGACGCTGTTGACAGCCAGGCGGCAGGCATCGAGCCGGTCGCGGTACTGCTTGATCATCAGGCGCAGGGTTTCTTCATCCCCCTGCTGGTTGAAGAGCGCTCTGCGCAGTTCTTCAATGTCGGACGGCAAGGCATGAAAGGCGCGCACGTCGCCGGCGGCCTTGTCCATGCGCAGGCGCAACTCGGGTGAAAAGCCCGTCGCGCGGATTTGCGCCGTGCAATAGGTCAGCGCGTCCATCAGGCTGTGCTGCCAGTGCAGGGCGTCGGCTTCAGGCTCGCTTGAGAGCAGCGCCACCAGCTGGTTGACCTGCGCTTCTTCAAGCGCGCCCAGCCACTGCGCATCAAAGCGGGTAGGCGCTACCAGCGGAAAGAGCTCTGACGCATCGTTTGTTTCGGGCGTGCCGGGCAGCATCTTGCGGCGCAGGCGCTCGGCCAGCTCGCTCATGAAGGCGGTGCGCGGTGCGAAACCAAAGTCACCCAGCAGCGTGGTGACGTCAACTTCTTCCAGCAGCCTATGCCACCAGGCCTTCAGTCGCGACTCCACCTCCGGCTGTGCCTGAACGGTGGTCATGAAGGTCTGCAGCCGCGAGATGCAGGCGGGCACAGAGCTTTCATCGCCGCGTATCCACTCAAAGACACTGATAAGCCATATATGGCGTTGGGCCAGACCGGCATTGGGGTCCAGCGCATTGAGCAGCGTGTGTAAATCTCTCATGTCTGGAAAAGGCCCTAGTGCAGCGTGCGCGCAGGTGTGTTGCTGCCGGGGCCTGCCTCCAGCACAAACATCGGGATTTCCGACTCGAAACGCTCGCCGTCCTCGGCCACAAAAAAGTAGCTGCCGTGCATGGTGCCCGTGGGTGTGCGCAGGCGTGCGCCGCTGCTGTACTGGAATGATTCGCCGGGCTTGAGCAGGGGCTGGTGCCCGACGACGCCCAGGCCCTTGACCTCTTCAGCCATGCCGTTGGCATCGACGATGGTCCAGTGGCGCGAAATGAGCTGCGCCGTCACGTCACCCGTGTTGGTGATGGTGATCGTGTAGGCAAAGCCGTAGACCGAATCCTCCG
Organism: Pseudomonadota bacterium; assembly: GCA_040388905.1. Taxonomy (GTDB): domain Bacteria; phylum Pseudomonadota; class Gammaproteobacteria; order Burkholderiales; family Burkholderiaceae_C; genus Polaromonas. Next base: position 10,671 of record JAZKAY010000023.1, on the reverse strand, counting down.
GCGAGGACTGCTCGGGAACATGGCTTGGAACGGCTTCGCAGGAAAACTGGTACTTGGGCATGGCGTGAACGTGACCTGGGAAATTGCGGCGGGGGCGCACAAAAAGCGCCTTGGTGGCCAGCCGTGCATATTAACCGCCCCACATTAAAACGTGGCAACGCCGGTCATGGGGCCGTTGGGCAATGCCGCAGCTTGCTGCGACAATCGGGACATGAGCCAAAACAAACCCGCCTACCGGATCGCCCCCTCGATTTTGTCTGCCGACTTTGCCCGCCTGGGCGATGAACTCAAGGCCGTGATTGCGGCTGGTGCTGACTGGATCCACTTCGACGTGATGGACAACCATTACGTGCCCAACCTCACCTTCGGCCCCATGATTTGCCAGGCCCTGAAGCCACATTCAAAAAAGGCCGATGGCACGCCGGTACCCATCGACGTGCACCTGATGATCCAGCCGGTCGATGCGCTGGCAGGCGCTTTTGCAGATGCGGGCGCAGACCTCATCAGCTTTCACCCCGATGCGACAGGCCACGTGCACCGCAGCATCCAGGCCATCAAGGCCAGGGGCTGCAAGGCCGGGCTGGTGTTCAACCCCGCAGCGCCCATGGATGTGCTGGACTGGGTTATTGACGACATCGACCTCATCCTCATCATGAGCGTCAACCCGGGTTTTGGCGGCCAGGGCTTCATCGATTCGGCTCTGCGCAAGATTGAAGATGCACGCAAACGCATTGACGCCTCGGGCAAGGACATACGCCTCGAAGTCGACGGCGGCATCAAGACCGACAACATCGCCCGCGTAGCGGCGGCAGGTGCCGACACCTTCGTGGCCGGCAGCGCAATCTTCGGCAAGCCTGATTACAAGGGCGTGATTGACGCGATGCGGGTTGAGCTGGCGAAATGAAAGAACTGCTTGAGAGGCTAGCCCAGTCTTTCAAGCGCTTCGCCTGAAGTCATCACATCGCCGAACTGCTGGATGAATGTTTCCAGCGTGGCCTGGTGTTCATCATCTGACAGGGCCGCACAGCAGTCAGACAGCATCACCACCTTGAAGTCCAGCATCATCGCGTCGCGCCCGGTTGACTCGCAGCAGACATTGGTTTTGGTGCCCGCGATCAGCAGGGTGTCGATGCCGTAGTTGCGCAGCATGGGCTCCAGCGTTGATGAGCCCGCGATCAGCGCGCTGTAGCGGTTCTTGACGATGACGATGTCTTCCGGTGCAGTTTCGAGGCCTTTCCAGACAGCCTGTTTGCCAGGCGTCAGGCTGTCCATGGTCCGGGCGCGCACGTCGTCATTGACCACATTGTTGAAAAATACTTCCCAGTCGCTTTTGTCGCCCAGGTGGGTGTTGGCATGCAACACCCAGAAGACGGGCACCTTCTTTTTCCGCAGTTCGCGTGTCAGCGTGTTGAGTGGCGGCACAATCTCCCGCGATGGTGCCACCTCGGCGGGCGAGCCAGGCTCGCAAAAAGTGCTTTGCATGTCGATGACGATCAACGCAGTACGCTTGGGGTCCAGCGCATCGAACCAGTGAAGCCGGCCCCTGCGGGCCATGACCCTGTCGACAATATGTGGACGAATGGAAACCTTGTGCATGAAATGAACTCCGCGAAAAAACGACTCCCCACTTTAAAGCTTCTTGATGCCGCCATCATCGACCTCGACGGCACCATGGTCGACACCATGGGTGATTTTGTAGTGGCGCTGAACCTGATGCTCGGGGACTTGCCCCTTTACGGAAATCCGCAGGTTGGACTGCCGCTGGTGGAGCGCATGGTGGGCAAGGGCTCGGAGCACCTGATCAGGTCGGTGTTGGGCCACATCAGCCCCGTTGACGCCGGTGTACCGTCGCTGTTTGATGCCGCGTTTGCCAGCTACCAACAACATTACGACGCTGTGAACGGCAGGCACTCGGAGGTTTATCCCGGTGTGCTCGAGGGGCTTCAGGGCCTGCAGCAGGCCGGCCTGAAGCTGGCCTGCCTGACCAACAAACCGGCGGCCTTCGCACGCGAACTTCTGAAGCTCAAGGGCCTCGATGGATTTTTCAGCGAGGTGTTCGGCGGTGATTCATTCGAGCGCAAAAAGCCCGACCCGCTGCCGCTGCTGAAAACCTGCGAGGCGCTCGGTACAGAGCCTGGCCGCACGTTGATGGTGGGTGACTCAAGCAATGACGCGCAGGCTGCTCGTGCAGCGGGTTGCCCCGTGGTGCTGGTGACCTATGGCTACAACCATGGCGAGCCGATACTGGCTGTTGATGCAGATGGCTTTGTCGATTCGCTGGGCGAGCTGATCGAAATGCTGCCATCCAGATAAAAACAGTGCCCGCATGAACTGCACCCCAGAAGTTGGATCTCAAGCCGGCTTGCCGAGCAGCTGATCCTTGAGCCTGAAGTCTGCCGGGCTGGGGCCGTACCAGATGCGCATCAGCGCCGTGAAAAATTCAGGTTCCTTGAAGGGTTCGCCCTGGGGCACGCCCTTGACGGAGATCACGGTACCGGTGCCGGGAATCCAGTCGATGGTGAAGCTCTCGCCCGCGTTCAGCTTTTTTTGTGCGGCAAAAATCTGACCCATCTTGATCAAGCCGGGGATCAGCTTTGACATCTCGGCCTTCGGGGCGTTGTCAGTGAACGCCGTGGTGAAACTCTTGCCCAGTTCGTTGGAGTCGATCTCGCGCAGCAGGGTGATGCTCATGCGTTTCGGGCCGGTGGCGGCATAGACCTCTTCGGGTGTCGCTGCTTTTTTACCCAGGTACATGGCGGCCACGTAGACCTTGAAAACGGCCTTGTAGCGAATGCCTGCGCCATTGAGCTGGAGTTTGGCGCCAGCCAGATCAATCGTGTCTTCGAGCTTGACGCCAGAGACTTCCATAGGCGCTGCGAGCACGCCGAGCGAGAGTGTCAAACCTGCAAGTGCTGCGGCGAGTTGTTTCCTGAATATCATGAAAAAGTCTCCTGTTGAGTACAAAAACGAACGAGCGTTCTTTTTTATTCCCCTATTTTGAGCGTGCTTTGTGACGCCAGCAATAGGGTTTGCGAGATGTCAAAAGCTTGGTTGCGCTGTTGCAGGTACGCCATTTTGCGGCGTGGACAGGTTGCCGGGGCCGGGCGCGAAATGTGTTTGATACACTGCGCCCTGTATGTTCATTCACCGCATCATTCAGACAGGTCAAGGCGACCGGGGAGCCTGGCCCTGGCGTACCTGCTCTTCGTCGCGCGCCTGAAACGTCTTTGGTCAAATATTGACCTGCGCACCGCAACCGGTTGCCGCGACACCCTTCCCTCTCCCTCCCGATGTTCTGGTCATGCCAGCAGCATCCGCCCGAAGCCCGGGCAGTTTGAATGAACCGTGGCCTGACTTCAAAAACAGCCAGCCATTTGCGAAGGAACACCTGTGATTACAGAACTTGAATTTAAAAGCCTTGCCGGCCAGGGCTACAACCGCATTCCCTTGATGGTCGAAGCCTTTGCCGACCTTGAAACCCCGCTCTCGCTTTACCTCAAGCTGGCGTTTTCAAAAGACGGCGGCAAATACAGCTTCCTGCTCGAATCTGTCGTTGGGGGTGAGCGTTTTGGACGCTACAGCTTCATCGGCCTGCCGGCCCGTACGCTGGTACGCGCATCGGGTTTCGGCGCGGATGTGGTCACAGAAGTGGTGACCGACGGCAAGGTGGTTGAAACCTCAAAACAAAACCCGCTCGACTTCATCAGCGACTACCAGAAGCGCTTCAAGGTGGCGCTCCGGCCTGGCTTGCCGCGGTTTTGCGGTGGGCTGGCGGGTTACTTTGGCTATGACGCGGTGCGTTACATCGAGAAAAAACTCGAAGCCAGCTGCCCGCCCGACACGCTGGGTTGCCCCGACATCATGCTGCTGCAATGCGAAGAGCTGGCAGTCATCGACAACCTCTCGGGCAAGCTTTACATGATTGTGTATGCCGACCCGGCCCAGCCCGAGGCGTATTCAAATGCCAAGAAGCGCCTGCGCAGCCTGAAGGACCAGCTCAAGTATTCCGTCAGCGCACCGGTCGTCAAGCAGACCCAGGGCTACCCGGCCGAGCGCGACTTTGCCAAGGCCGACTACATCGCTGCTGTCGAGCGCGCGAAGAAACTCATCGAAGGCGGCGACTTCATGCAGGTGCAGGTCGGCCAGCGAATCAAGAAGCGCTACACCGAGTCGCCGCTCAGCCTGTACCGCGCGCTGCGCTCCCTGAACCCGTCGCCCTATATGTATTACTACCACTTTGGCGACTTCCATGTGGTGGGGGCTTCACCGGAAATCCTGGTGCGGCAGGAGCAGGTTGAGGAATCCCTGGGCGGCGGTCAAAAGATCACCATCCGGCCGCTGGCAGGTACGCGGCCCCGCGCATCCTCGCCCGAGGCTGACAAGGCCGTCGAGCACGAACTGGTCAACGACCCGAAAGAGCGCGCCGAACACGTCATGCTGATCGACCTGGCGCGCAACGACATCGGGCGCATCGCCAAAACCGGATCGGTCAAAGTCACGGAGGCGTTTGCCGTCGAGCGCTACAGCCATGTGATGCACATCGTGAGCAACGTCGAAGGCGAACTGCTTGACGGCATGTCGGGCATGGATGTGCTGCGCGCCACCTTCCCGGCCGGCACGCTGAGCGGCGCACCCAAGGTGCATGCGATGGAAATCATCGACCAGCTGGAGCCAACCAAGCGCGGCCTGTACGGCGGGGCCTGCGGCTACCTCAGTTATTCAGGCGACATGGACGTGGCCATAACCATTCGCACCGGCATCATCAAGGACCAGATGCTGTATGTGCAGGCGGCTGCGGGTGTGGTGGCTGACTCGGTGCCCGAACTGGAATGGAAAGAAACCGAAGCCAAGGCGCGCGCGCTGCTGCGGGCGTCGGAACTTGTCGAAGAAGGGCTGGAGTAAACATCATGAAAATCCTGATGATCGACAACTACGACAGCTTCACCTACAACATCGTGCAGTACTTCGGCGAGCTGGGCGCTGACGTGCACACCTTTCGCAATGATGAGATCACGCTTGAGGAAATCGCTGCGCAAAAACCTGACCGGCTTGTGGTGTCGCCCGGCCCCTGCTCCCCCGCCGAGGCTGGCATCTCGGTTGCCGCCATTCAGCATTTCGCGGGCAAGCTGCCGATACTGGGCGTCTGCCTTGGGCACCAAAGCATAGGCGCAGCGTTTGGCGGCAACATCATCCGGGCGCAGCAGCTCATGCATGGCAAGACCAGCGTGATCACAACCACACAAGAAGGCGTGTTTGCCGATTTGCCGGAAAAATTTACCGTCAACCGCTACCACTCGCTGGCGATTGAAAAATTGACCTGCCCGGACGTTCTGGCCGTCACGGCATGGACGGGCGACGGCGAGATCATGGGTGTGCGGCATAAAGAGCTGCCGATTCAGGGCGTGCAGTTTCACCCCGAGTCCATACTCACCGAACACGGCCACGCCATGCTGAAAAACTTCATGGAGCAGCGCTGATGGGCGTCGAGCACATCGGCCTGTTTGTCGTTGCCGGCATTTTGCTGAACCTCACGCCCGGCCCTGATGTGCTTTACATCGTGGCCAATGCGCTGCGCTCGGGCGCGCGGGCTGGCATGGTTGCGGCGATCGGTATCACGGCGGGTTGTTTTGTGCACATCTTTGCGGCGGCGATTGGCGTGAGTGCGCTGATGGCCGCGTCCGCAACGGCGTTCACGGTACTGAAATGGGCTGGCGCTGCCTACCTTGTGTATGTCGGTGTTCGCATACTGCTCTCGCGCAAGCCGGCTCCTGAAAGTCTTTCTGCGGAGGCTGCTGAAACTGCGCCGGCACTGAAGGCCGTTTTTCTGCGGGGCTTTCTGACCAACGCGCTTAACCCCAAGGTGGCACTGTTCTTTCTGGCCTTTGTGCCGCAGTTCATCGCCCCTGCTGTTGACAACAAGCCCCTCGCATTTCTGCTGCTGGGCCTGCTGTTCAACTTCAATGCGCTGTGGGTCAACCTTGGCTGGGCGCTGGCCGCAGCCTGGCTGGCAGCCCGCATGACGGCGGTGCGGCGCGGCATCCAGTGGCTTGAGCGCGCCGCTGGCGTCATGTTCATGGGGTTTGGCCTCAAGCTGGCCTTTTCGGATAATCCAGTCAACTAACAAGGGACAAACATGCCCAACACCCACAAGATCACACCGCAGGAAGCGCTTCAGCGAACCATTGAGCACCGCGAAATCTTCCACGACGAGATGCTGCACCTGATGCGCCTCATCATGAGTGGCGAGATGTCACCCGTCATGATGTCCGCCCTCATCACCGGCTTGCGCGTCAAGAAAGAGACCATTGGCGAGATCACCGCCGCCGCGCAGGTCATGCGTGAGTTCTCGACCAAGGTGAACGTTGCCGACAAGACCAACCTCGTCGACATCGTCGGCACCGGCGGCGACGGCTCGCACACCTTCAACATCTCGACCTGCTCGATGTTTGTGGCCGCAGCGGCAGGTGCCAAGGTCAGCAAGCATGGCGGGCGCAGCGTCAGCAGCAAGTCGGGCAGCGCCGACGTGATGGAGTCGCTGGGCATCAACATCAACCTCACGCCTGAAGCGATTGCCAAGTGCATTGAGGAAACCGGCGTCGGTTTCATGTTTGCGCCCAACCACCACCCGGCCATGAAAAACGTTGGTCCCATCCGCAAGGAGCTGGGCGTGCGCACCATCTTCAACATCCTGGGCCCGCTGACCAACCCGGCCAGCGCGCCCAATATATTGATGGGCGTGTTTCACTCCGACCTCGTTGGTATCCAGATTCGCGCCTTGCAGCGGCTGGGCGCTGAACATGCCCTAGTCGTGTACGGCAAGGACGGCATGGACGAGGTCAGCCTGGGTGCCGCCACCGTCGTGGGCGAGCTGAAAGACGGCGAGATCACCGAATACGAGATCCACCCGGAAGACTTCAAGATGGGCATGTCGAGCAACCGCACCCTGCGCGTCGAGACGCCCGAGCAGTCAAAAGCCATGCTGATGGGCGTACTCGACAACCAGCCCGGTGCGCCGCGCGACATCGTGGTGCTCAATGCCGGCGCTGCGCTTTATGCGGCCAACGTGGCCAACTCCATCAAGGATGGCATCACTCTCGCGCAGCAGGCGCTGGAGTCAGGCGCAGCCAAGGCGCGCCTGGAGCAGCTTGTGTCACTCACCCAAAAACTGGCAGCCTGAACATGTCTGACATCCTCGACAAGATAGTGGCCGTCAAGCGCGAAGAAGTCGCTGACGCCATGAAACGCAAACCCCTGGCCGTGATTCGTGAAGACGCGGAGTCGCGGGTGTTGACGCGCGACTTTGTGGGTGCGTTGCGGGGCAAGATCTCGGCGGGCAAGGCGGCGGTGATTGCAGAAGTCAAAAAGGCCAGCCCGTCCAAGGGTGTGCTGCGTGCTGACTTCATTCCTGCCGACATCGCGCAGAGTTATGCCGAGTACGGCGCGGCCTGCCTGTCTGTGCTGACAGACAAACAATTCTTCCAGGGCAGCGTTGATTACCTCAAGCAGGCGCGCGCGTCCTGCAGCCTGCCGGTGCTGCGCAAGGACTTTATGGTCGATCCTTATCAGGTCTATGAAGCACGGGTGATGGGGGCAGACTGCATTTTGCTGATCGCCGCCTGCCTGGACGACCAGCAGATGAAGGACATGGAGGCGCTGGCCATGTCGATGGACATGTCGGTGCTGGTGGAGGTGCATGACGAGGCCGAGCTCGACCGCGCGCTCAAGCTGAAGACGCCGCTGGTTGGCATCAACAACCGCAACCTCAAGACCTTTGAGGTGTCTCTGGACGCCACCATCAAGCTCTCCGGCAAGGTACCTGCGGACCGCATCGTCATCACCGAGTCCGGCATTGCCACCAAAGCCGATGTGAAGCTCATGCGCGACGCCAAGATCAACGCATTCCTGGTCGGCGAGGCCTTCATGCGGGCTGAAGAGCCCGGCGAGGCGCTGGCTGAGCTTTTTGGAAACTAGTCTCTTTGACACGCCCGACCAGTTGACCGGCGCAAACCCGGCCGCCTGGCCGGTCGCGCCGGGCTGGCAGGGGCTGGTGGATGGGTTTTTTGCTGGCCCGGCTGGCGTGAAGCTGCTGGATTTCCTGGCCCGGCGGCTGGATGACGGTGCGGTGATCTTTCCGCCCCAACCCCTGCGTGCGCTGGAGCTCACGCCGCCCGATCAGATCCGCGTCGTCATTCTGGGCCAAGACCCCTATCACGGACGCGGACAGGCCGAAGGATTGGCGTTCTCGGTTGCGCCAGGTGTGAAGTTACCGCCGTCTCTGCGCAATATCTTCAAGGAAATTCAGCGCGACCTGGGCACGCCGCCGCCGCCGTTCCCCGTCCCTGGCGGCAGTCTGGTCACGTGGGCAACAACCGGCGTGCTGCTGCTCAACACCTGCCTGACAGTCGAAGAGGGCCAGCCCGCCAGCCATGCCGGCAAAGGCTGGGAAGTGCTGACCGACGCCATCATCCGCAAAGTGTCTGAGGGCGATCATCCGGTTTTGTTCATGCTCTGGGGTGCGCATGCGCAAAGCAAGCGCGCGCTCGTTGACCTGCAGCGCCACAAGGTGCTGATCGCCAACCACCCGTCGCCGCTGTCGGCGATGCGCCCACCGCTGCCTTTTATCGGTTGCGGGCATTTTTCAGAAGCCAAAGCCTGGCGAGAGGCGAACGCCGGGAGCCGAAAGACCGGGTGACGGGCATTTGCTATATTTTTAATAGCTGCTCACGCACGTATCTATTGGCCTGGAGGCCAATTTGATGCCTGAAAATAGGCTTTTTCGACCATTTTGCCGCGTTTCAAAGCCAAAAATAGCCGGGATAAGCCCAAATGTTAAGTTCCAACTTAACATTTGGCTGTTCTGGGGTGAGCTGCGCTAAAACTCCTGCGGCAGGCTGCCCACATAATCCCGGCGGATATTGACCGTGCTTTGCTGGCCCAGCGCCTCAAAATGCTTGCGCAGCCAGCGTTTGGCCGCGCCTTGGCCCATCTCGAAGAGCTGTTCGATCATGGCCGAGCTGGCCGACATCTTGCTGGATGCCGGCAAATCCTCCAGTGCCTCACCGCCGTCTATGCGGTGCAAAAACAGGCTGCGGTAGCTGTCGCCTTCTTTCAGGCGCCCATCAGCCAGCAGGCGGTTGATGAAGTCTATGGTGCGCATTTGCGACAGCAGGCTGGCGTTGAAGGTCAGCTCGTTGACCCGGTCCATGATTTCCTGCGGTGTCTGCGGCGCGTTCTCACGTTTGAGCGGGTTGATCTGCACCACGATGATGTCGCTGCTGTGGCACTGGTTGATCAGCGGCAGCAGGGCCGGGTTGCTTGAAAACCCGCCATCCCAGTAGGCCTTGCCATCAATCTCGGCCGCCCTGAAAACCGTCGGCAGGCAGGTGGAGGCCATGATGGCCTGCAGGTCCAGCCGTTTGCCCGTAAAGATCTCCACCTGGCCGGTGGCGACGTGGGTGGCCGATACAAAGACCTTGGGAGCCGCCTGCCTGGCGATCGCCTCAAAGTCAATTTCCTTTTCCAGCAGCTTGCGCAGGGGGTTGATGTCCAGCGGGTTGGACTGGTAGGGCGACATCCACTGGTTCATGGCCTGTGTGAAGAAGTTTGTGCCCACTCTGTTGGACGACCAGCCCCCAAGCATCATCTTGCTGATGCTCTCGGCCATCGAACCAAGGCTGCCCATGGCTTCTATGCCTTTCCAGATGTTGCGCAGCGAGGTGCGGGCGGCCGCTCGGCCGTCTGGCGCATCGCGGCCTTTGCGTGCCTGCTGGGCGGCAGTGGCCAGTCCATGGGCCAGCGCCACGGCGTTGACCGCACCGGCACTTGCGCCGCTCATGCCTTCAATATGAATGCGGTCATCCTGCAGCAGGCCGTCAAGCACACCCCAGGTGAAGGCGCCGTGCGAACCGCCGCCTTGCAGCGCCAGGTTGACCGGACGGGGTGGCGCTGGTTTTGGAAGCGGCGCTTGCGCAGTAAGGCTTTGTGACATTGGTGAATTTCGCTGGGGCGTTGTCGTCTGCATGCATCATGCCGCAAAGGGCAAAACCCGCGTTGCCAGAGGCGGGCAAAAGCCGGGCGGCGCGTTGACTATGTCGGCCGCACCACTTTTGAAGGTTTTTGCAACCCAAAGGCGTGCCAACTGCCATAAAACCGTGGCATAATCCGAGGTTCGCTTGAAGGATGGGTGCCCGAGTGGCTAAAGGGGGCAGACTGTAAATCTGTTGGCTAACGCCTACGCTGGTTCGAATCCAGCCTCATCCACCAGATTTTTTGATTTTTCTGGAGATCCTCAAGCGCTGGTTTTTGCAAGAGTTTTGTAGCGATTTGATTTTTGGCAGAGCTGCGCGGGAGTAGTTCAATGGTAGAACCCTAGCCTTCCAAGCTAATGACGCGGGTTCGATTCCCGTCTCCCGCTCCATCACAACAAGCGCTGGTTTTGTATTTGGCAGGTAAGCAGAGTTTTTGAATTTGGCCCATTTGGCTCAGTGGCAGAGCACTCCCTTGGTAAGGGAGAGGTCCCGGGTCCGATTCCCGGAATGGGCACCAATTCAGGCTGGCGTCGCAGGTTGCGGCAGCTGGCCGTCGTGTTAACTGGTTTTGTAACTCTTCATAAATTTCTGGAGTTTTAAATGGCAAAAGGCAAATTTGAGCGGACCAAGCCGCACGTCAACG
>JAZKAY010000022.1:0-65775 GCA_040388905.1 Pseudomonadota bacterium | reverse complement strand
GCCCTGATCCGTCTGGCCCTGCGCTTCTCGGCTCCTCTCCAAGGGTTTGGGGGAGCGAAGACAAAGACCGGACTCTCGCCTCAAGCGCTTCGCGCTTGAGGCTCCCCGAATCCGAATCCATTCCCCACCCCGTTGAGGCTGGGCCGAGGAGCGGAGATGGAGACGGCATAAACGGAAAAAACTTGTTTGAGCCAAAGGCGAGTTGTTTTTCCCGCCGGCGGAATCGAGCACCGCAGGTTAAGTTATTGGGGTCAGACACCAATTTCACTGCAGTGCAAAGCACTGCATCCGAAGGGCGAGCCAAAGGCTCGGTGAATTTGGGCTCTGACCCCAAAAACTTCCCAGACGGCGGGTCGCCTTTCTTTCCGTTAGGTTTCTTTGGCGAGACAAAGAAAGGTAACTCGGCTGCCGGGGCGAGTCCCGGCTTGGTCGTGAGGGGCACTGCTCTCAAACCAACAACTACTTCATCGCATCCCGCAAGCGCGCAAACACCTTCCAGAACCCAGCCTCCTGCGTGGTCGCAAAATTAATCCGCATCAATGTCCCAGGCGTCCGCTGCGCATGAAACAGCGAACCCGGCGCAATCAGGTAACCCTCGTCGAGCATGCGCTGCGCCAGCGCATCCGTGTCCACACCCGTATCCACCCAGCCGAACAGTCCCGCCGGTTCCGATTCAAACCTGCAGCCGTGTGCCAGCGCCAGTTTGACGCTGCGGGCACGCGCCTGCGCCAACCTTGTGCGTATGCGTTCCGAATGCCGGCGCAGCTGGCCCTGTTCCATACACCAGGCGAGGGCTTTCTCCAGCAATGCCGGTGTGGTCAGGGTCGCTAGCAGCTTGGTGTCGAGCAGGCGCTCGACCAGGTCTGCCGGTGCGGCCATAAAACCTACGCGCCAGCCGGGTGCGAGGATCTTGGCGAAGCCGCTGACATAAATCGTGCGCTGCAGGCCGTCGAGCGCACACAGCCGCGTGGCGTGTTCTGGCGCGAGGTGGCTGTAGGTGTCGTCTTCAACGATGTGAAAGTTGTGTTCATTGGCCAGCTGCAGCAGGCGGTGCGCGCTGCCGGGCGACAGGCAGCGGCCGGTGGGGTTATGGAACACGCTGACGCTGACGAACAGCTTGGGCTGGTGCACTTCGCAGTACTTCGCCATCACCTCCAGGTCGGGGCCGTCATCGCGGCGCGGCACCGGCAAAATGCGCATGCCCAGCGCGTCGAGCCGGGCAAACTCCACGGCCCAACCGGGCTCCTCGACCATCACGCAGTCACCGGCGCGCAGCAGGGTGCGGCTGACGATGTCGAGCGCGTGCGTGGCACCCACGGTGGTGATGATCTGCTCCGGCACGGCATGAACATTGAAGGTGGCGAGTTTTTGCGACAGCGCGCGTCTCAGGCTGCTGTCGCCCTTGGGCTCGCCGTATTGCAGCGATGACGAGCGCAGCGCCTGTGTGCTGGTGAATTTGCGCACGGCCGCCGGCATGAAGGCGTTGTCCAGCCACTCCGACGGGAACACGCCCATGCCGGGCTGCGGCTTTTTGCTGACGGTGTGAAACATGCCGCGAATCAGTGCGGTCGCGTCCACAGGCGCATGCCGCGACGCCATCCACACGGCGGTGTTCCATGAACCTGATGCATCGCCGGGCTGTGCATTTACGCCCACCAGCGGGCTGGCAATGTTTTTGGTGGCGGAATGGGCGATGTCTATATTGGCCGTGTTGCCGGGCGCATGAATGGCCGTGTCGCGTACAAAAAAACCGCTGTTCTTGCGCGCCACCACCAGCCCCTGCGCCTGCAGCTGGTCATACGCCGCCACCACGGTAGAGACACTCACGCCTTGCTGCTGGGCGCACAGGCGCACCGACGGCAGGCGCGCGCCGGGGGCAAGCAGGCGGTCGCGGATGCGTTCTGCAAAGCGGCTGTAGAGCTGCTCGGTCAGCGACTGTGAGGCGGTTTTCATCAACATGGCAGGATTACTTTCTGCACGAGTGGCCGGGTGTGCTGGCTTTGCGACCAGTACAGTTTGCCAATTTGTAGTCCAAACTGTATTGGTTGTGTACTGCTTTCAACTATAAAGTGGGATTCATGAACTGGCAAGAATTCACCGCACTGCTGGTGCTGGCCACGGCGATGAGCTTCACGCCCGGGCCCAACACCACGCTCTCGACCGCGATTGCGGCCAACCACGGCCTCAGGCGGGCCTTGCCTTTTGCGTTTTCTGTCGCCGCTGGCTGGGGCGTGCTGCTGACGCTGTGCGCCTGGGGCCTGGGTGCGCTGGTGCTGGCGGTGCCGCTGCTCAGCATGGCCATCAAGGCGGTGGGTGTGGCTTACCTTGTATGGCTGGCCTTGAAGATCGCACGCTCAAGCACTCTGAGCGAAGCCGAAGCAAAGCGCATGGCCATAGGTTTCTGGCAGGGCGCTGCGCTGCAGTTCGTCAACATCAAGGCCTGGATGCTGGCGCTCGCCATCGTCAGCGGCTGGATCGCCGGGCATGCCGACTGGGTCCAGCGCCTGGTCGTCGTGCTGCCCATCATGATGTTCTACGCCCTCAGCAGCAATGTGACCTATGCGCTGGCAGGCTCACTACTGCGCAACTGGCTTGCGGGCCCCGCAGGCACAGGCCGCAGGTTGCGGGTGTTCAACCGCATCATGGCTGCGGTGCTGGTGCTGACCGCCATCTGGATGCTGAGGTTATGAAGGCCGCGCACGACCAGCGCCAGATCAATCGCGGGCTTCTTTGGGGGCTGCTCGGCATCGTCATTTTTTCGCTGACGCTGCCAATGACCCGGCTGGCGGTTGGTACACCCGATGCGCCACAGATGTCCGGTGTTTTTGTCGCTGCAGGCCGGGCTGTGGTGGCGGCAGCCCTGTCCGCCGTGTTCCTGCTGGCTGCACGCGCACCCTGGCCGAAACGTGAAGACTGGTGGCCGCTGGCCGTCATAGCGGGCGGTGTGGTGTTCGGCTTTCCGCTGCTGACCTCCATCGCCATGCGCCATGTTGAGGCCATACACGCCAGCGTGATCGTCGGTGTGCTGCCGCTGGCCACTGCGGCCGTCGGCGCCATGCTGCACCGCCAGCGGCCTTCAACAGGTTTCTGGCTTTGCGCCGCGCTGGGCAGCGCGCTGGTGGTGACTTTTGCCATGCTCCGCTCCGGCAGCGGCGGCATTGCCATCAGCGCGGCTGACTTGCTGTTGCTGGGTGCCATGCTGTGCGCCGCCGTGGGTTACGGCTACGGCGCGCAGCTGTCGCAGCGCATGCAGGCCGAGCATGTGATCTGCTGGGCGCTGCTGATTTCGTTGCCGATCACACTCCCGATGAGCATCAGCAGCTGGCCCACCGGAAGCCTCGGCACACCGGCCTGGTGGGGCTTTGCCTATGCGGCGGTGTTTTCGATGTGGCTGGGCTTTTTTGCCTGGTACCGCGGCCTGGCGCTGGGTGGAACCGTTCGCGTGAGCCAGGTGCAGCTGGTGCAGCCCTTTATGTCCATGCTGTTTGCCGTGCCCCTGCTGGGCGAGCGGCTCGATGCCGTGACAGTCGGCTTCGGGCTGGCAGTGATCGCCACTGTGTTCATCGGCAAGAAGATGCCGGTACACCCGCAGCCGCACCTGGCCACTGCGAAAAACATCGCCTGAACAAAGATGCGAAACTCTTCCATTGCCCGCTGACAACCCATCAAAAAAACCATGGAAAAGACAAACATGAAATGGACACAGGCCGCACGCGCGGAAAAGATGAACCCCTCCTTCATCCGCGAAATCCTGAAGGTCACCGAAAAGCCCGGCATCATCAGTTTTGCCGGCGGCCTGCCTTCGCCCAAAACATTCCCCGTTGATGCATTTGCAAAAGCTTGCGCCACCGTACTCTCGACCGACGGCCAGGGCGCGCTGCAATACGCCGCCAGCGAAGGCTATGCGCCCCTGCGTGAATGGGTAGCCGCCTCGCTGCCCTGGGACATCGACCCGGCGCAGGTGCTGATCACCACCGGCAGCCAGCAGGCACTGGACCTGATCGCCAAGATCCTCATCGACAAGGGCTCGCGCGTGCTGGTCGAAACCCCCACCTACCTGGGCGCGTTGCAGGCCTTCACGCCCATGGAGCCCGAGTTTGTCAGCGTGGCCGGTCACCCTGACGGCATCGATGTGGACGACCTGGCCGCCAAGGCGCCGGGCGCGCGCTTCATGTATGTCCTGCCCAACTTCCAGAACCCGACCGGCAACTCCATCAACGAAGCCGGCCGCGTGGCACTGAGCGCGGCAGCCGCCAAGGCCGGCCTGCCGCTGATTGAAGACAACCCCTATGGTGACCTGTGGTTTGACACACCGCCGCCGCTGCCGTTGACGGCGCGCAACCCTGAGGGCTGCATCTACATGGGCAGCTTCAGCAAGACGCTGGCGCCCGGTCTGCGCCTTGGTTTTCTCGTCGCGCCCAAAGAGCTTTACCCCAAGCTGCTGCAGGCCAAGCAGGCGGCCGACCTGCATACGCCGAGCTTCAACCAGCGCATGGTGGTCGAGGTGCTCAAGGGCGGTTTTCTGGATCGCCATGTGCCGACGATTCGTGCGCTCTACAAATCGCAGCGTGACGCCATGCTGGCCGCTCTCGACAAAAACCTGACCGGCACAGGCATCACATGGAACAAGCCCGCCGGCGGGATGTTCCTGTGGCTCAAACTGCCCAAAGGCATGGACGCGGTCAAGCTGCTGCCGCTGGCCGTAGAGCGCAATGTGGCCTATGTGCCGGGCGCGCCGTTTTACAGCGGCGAGGCCGAGCACGGCAATCTGCGCCTGTCGTTTGTCACCGCGTCTGTCGAGCAGATCGACACCGGCATTGCCGCGCTGGCCGATGTCTTCAAGGCCAACCTGCCCAAATCAGCATGAGCACGCTGCACATCTGGGGCCGCATGAGCTCCATCAACGTGCGCAAGGTGGTGTGGACTGCGCAGGAGCTCGGCCTGGAATTCCAGCGGACCGAAGCGGGCGGCAAGTTTGGCGTGGTCAAGACGCCGCAATACATGGGCCTGAACCCCAACTCGCTGGTACCCGTGATTGAAGACGGCAGCTACGTGCTCTGGGAGTCGAACGTGGTGGTGCGATATCTCTGCGCCAAACACGCGCTGGGCACGCTGTACCCGGAAGAGCTGCAACTGCGTTTTGACGCAGAGCGCTGGATGGACTGGCAGCAGACCACCTTCGCCATCGTCGGGCGCGATGCGTTCTGGCAACTGATTCGCACAGCGCCTGAAGACCGCAACCATGCGCTGATTGAAAAATCAGTCGCAGCCGTCGAGCCGCTGCTGCAAACGCTTGAAGCCCATCTGGCCGGGCGCAGCTACATGACGGGCGGGCAGTTCACCATGGCTGATATTCCCGTCGCCTGCGAGATCCACCGCTGGTTCGGCCTGCCGCAGCCGCGCAGGGCCTGGCCCAACATCGAACGCTGGTACGACAGCATCTGGAACCGGCAGACCACCAAGGGTGTGCTGGACCAGCCCCTTTCATAAAAAAAGAGAATCATGCAAACCCGCCCCCTTCGACAGGCCCAGGACAGGCCCTTCAAGCAGATCGACGTCTTCACCGCCACGCCCTATTTCGGCAACCCGCTGGCGGTGGTGCTGGACGCGGCGGGGCTGGACGATGCGGCGATGCGGCGTTTTGCGAACTGGACCAACCTGTCGGAAACGACTTTCCTGTTGCCGCCCAAAGACGCATCGGCTGACTACGCGGTGCGCATCTTCACGCCCGGTGGCGAACTGCCTTTTGCAGGCCACCCGACGCTGGGCAGCTGCCACGCCTGGCTGCAGGCAGGCGGCAAGGCCAAACGAAAAGACGTGATCGTGCAGGAGTGCGCCGTGGGCCTGGTGCGGATACGACAAGAGAATGACAAGGGGGCCAGCCCGCGCCTGGCCTTTGCCGCACCGCCGCTCAAACGCTCGGCACCCAGCCCGGTGCTTCTCGCGCAGGTCGCGGCGGCACTCGGCCTGAAAGCTGCGCAAATCACCGCCGCTCAGACCCTGGACAACGGCCCGGTCTGGCTGGGCCTGCTGCTCGACAGTCCCGAGACTGTGCTGCAACTCGCGCCCAACAATCTCGAGCTGGCAAAACTCAAGGTCAAGATCGGCGTCGCTGGCATCTACGAAAAAACCGAAAGCGCGCCGCTCATAGGCCGCGCCAACCGCGAAGCAAAGGCCTTTGTGCAGAACTACGAAGCACCCGCCGTCACACCTGATATCGAAGTGCGCGCCTTCGCGCCCGGCATAGGCATCAATGAAGACCCCGTCACCGGCAGCTTCAATGCGGGCCTGGCGCAATGGCTGATGGCCGATGCTTATGCGCCTGAAAGTTATGTCGCATCGCAGGGCGTGTGCCTGAACCGTGCGGGGCTGGTCTACCTTGACCGTGATGCGAATGGCCAGGTGTGGGTGGGTGGTGAGTCCGTGACCTGCATTGATGGCAGCGTAGCGCTTTAGGCTGGGGTGATGAAGCCTGCTGCCCCAGCCATCACCCTGCGCTCGCGCGTCGACCACCTGGTGGTGGCAGCAGCCAGTCTGGCGCAGGGCGTTCAGTGGTGTGAGGCCACGCTTGGCATCACGCCAGGCCCCGGTGGCGAGCATCCGCTCATGGGTACACACAACCGGCTGTTCAGGCTGGACTCACCGCAATACCCGGGGGCCTATTTCGAGATCATCGCCACCCAGCCGGGTGCCAGCCCCACGCGGCCACCCGGTGCGAAGCGGTGGTTTGACCTGGACGATGGCCTCTTGCATGCGCGCCTTCTGGCGCACGGCCCGCAGCTTGTTCACTTTGTCGCGAGCACGCCGCAGGCGCAGGCCGGCATCAAGTCGCTCGCAAAGCTCGGCCTGGACCGCGGGGAGCTGCTGCAGGCCTCACGTCCGACACCGCAAGGCCTGCTGAGCTGGAAAATCACCGTTCGTCGTGATGGGCAGCGGCTGTTTTACGGCGGGCTGCCCACCCTCATCGAATGGGGGCCCGTGCATCCGGTGGCCGCCATGCCGCCATCGGGCGTGACACTGCAATCGCTGCATGCCAGCCACGCGCGGCCTGATGCCCTGAAGGCGGCGCACGAAGCGATAGGTCTCGTCAATGTCGACGTGCTGCAGGGCCGGCCCAACCTCGTCGCCGTGCTGCAGACGCCGCGAGGGCTGGTAACACTGGAGTCCGGAGGGCATTGATGTTTACCTTGCAAGAGATTGTTCTTTTCACGCTTGTCTCACTGGCGCTGGTTTTGACGCCCGGCCCCAACATGATTTATTGCATCTCGCGCACGTTGTGCCAGGGCAAGGGCGCAGGGCTGATATCGCTGTCGGGCGTCGGCCTGGGTTTCCTGGTGCACCTGCTGGCGGCCGCCTTTGGCCTGACCGCCGTGCTGCTCGCGGTGCCGCTGGCCTTCACCGCCATCAAGCTGATCGGTGCGGCTTACATGTTGTGGCTGGCCTGGCAGGCAGTGAGACCCGGAGGTCTCTCGCCCTTTGAAACACACGAACTGCCGCACGACCCGCCGCGCACGCTCTTCCTCATGGGCATGACCACCAATCTGCTCAACCCCAAGGTGGCAATGTTTTACCTGTCTTTCTTTCCGCAGTTTCTGCACCCCGAGCGCGGCCAGGTACTGCTGCAGAGCCTGAGCCTGGGTGCGATACAGATCGCTGTCAGCATGGCCATCAATGCGCTGCTGATTTTTTCGGCCGCAGGTCTGGCGCTGTTTTTAAACCGCAACCCAGGCTGGCTGCGCGTGCAGCGTTATGTGATGGGCTCGGTGCTGGCGCTGCTGGCCGTGCGGTTGCTGGCAGAAAAGCGCACAGCCGCCTGACTGTCACCAAGGCGCTATCGCCACGGCTTTCCGTCACCACGGGGACTTCGACCCCGGCGAGGCGGACACACAATCAGACCCATGGGAACCCTCTACCTTGTGCGCCACGGCCAGGCCTCGTTTGGCGCCGACGACTACGACGTGCTCAGCGACATGGGCTATCGCCAGGCCGTGCGCCTGGGCGAATGGTTCAGGTACAAGGGCATTGTGTTTGATGCCGCCTTTACCGGCACACTGCAAAGGCAGATCAAGACCTACGCGGGCATTTGTGAAGGCATGGGCGCAACGCTGGACGCGAGCCAGTGGCAAGGCCTCAATGAGTACGACAGCGAAGCCGTGATCAGCGCGATTCACCCGCACAAGCTCGAAAAAGCCACCACGCCCGAGATGTACCGCAGCCACTTCAGGCTTTTGAAAGACGGCCTCAAGCAGTGGATGGACGGGGTTGTCAGCCCCAAAGGCATGCCGGAGTACACGGACTTTGTTTCCGGCGTCACCAGCCTGCTTGACCATGTGCGCACCAACTTTGAAGGCAACGTGCTGGTGGTATCGAGTGGTGGGCCGATATCAACTGCCGTCGGCCATGTGCTGGGCACCAGCCCCGAGACGACGATTGAACTCAACCTGCGCATACGCAATGCCTCGGTCACCGAGTTTGCGTTCACCCCAAAGCGCCACATGCTGGTGACCTACAACACGCTGCCGCACCTCGATGCGCCCGAGCATGCGGAGTGGGTCACCTACTCCTGAGTCAAGCCTGAAGGATTTTCGGGTAAAAGCCCCGGGCACGGATAATTCAGTTGTTCGTTGTGCTTATACGGATTAATTTCCTGAATTATGGGAAATAAGCAGCAAACAAAGCAAACTTTTCGGTCCGCAGCAGTAGATACTTGTTTCACACTGCAGCCGCGTTTACCGGCAAGGCCCGCAGTACAAGCCCCCAGCCTGGTTACCGCCGGTCTGGGGGTTTGTTCTTTAGCCGGGCTTTCGCAGCGTGTCAGCAGGCAGGCTGTCTATCTCGAGCAGCAGTTGCGCAAAACTTTTGCCTGCGGCCTCGAGCACGGCACGGCCTTTTTCTGCTGTGGCTGCTGCTGCATTGCCGGCCGCGCCCTGCGGGTTGTAGTCCTGCATCTGCCAGGCCAGCTTGGCGCTTTTGCCGTCGCCGAGGATGCTGAACTTCTGTGCGCGGTCTTTCGAGGTGGACTGGAAATCCTGCGCCTTGGCCATGTCGACCTGATGCGGCTTGAGCGCCAGCATCATGGACGTTTCAATATCGCCGGCATGAATGCCAAAGCGGTGCTCTTCGGCGCTGAAGCGTTCGTTCACCAGCTCGTCGTTCTCACCCACCAGCGGCAGGTTGAACCAGTTGACGCTGTAGACCAGCATGCCCAGCCGTGCGCGCAAATCGCGCGCGACGATGTCGAGCATGCCGACCTGGCCGCCGTGTGAATTGAGCAGCACAAGCTTTTTGACGCCTGTCGCGGCAACGGATTCTGCGATGTCCGTCCACAGGCGAATCACGGTCTCGGACCTCAAAGTCAAGGTGCCTGCAAACCCTGTGTGCTCGGGGCTGAAGCCAATCGCCTGCGTGGGCAAAAACAGCACGGGTAAATCGTTCTGGATGTGCGGCAGAGTCGCCTGCACCACACCGTCGGCCAAGGACGCATCGACGTTCAGCGGCAGGTGCGGGCCGTGCTGCTCGACCGCCGCGACCGGCAGCACCGCGATGCAGCGGGCCAGATCAATGCCCGCGAAGTCGGGACTCTTCAGGTCTGCCCAGAAGCGTGTGGGCTGCTGTGTGGTGCTGGCGGTCATTTGCGTATTTTGATGGCAGCCAGCGCCGCAGCGTGGTTTTGCCCGCCCTGACGCGCCACGGTGTAGGCGGTATACAACTTCTGGCAGGTGTCGGCATCGACGGACGCGTCCGACATCAGCGCCGGTGTGTCTTCAAGCAGTTCTGTCATCACCACAGTCTTGCCTTCGCCGACCAGCACCTTGCGCACTTTGGCAATCATCTCTGCGACCTGCAGTTCAGTGGCCTTGCAGGCCTGCGCCGTGGCGGCCAGCGCCGTGCGCGCGCGTGCAGAAGCGGGGTCGTCTTCGCCCCTGGCGGCGCCTGCATCAATGGACGCGATACGTGCGGGCAGCGAGGTGTCCACAGGCGTTGGTTTTTGCTCGCAGGCGGCCAGCAGGGCGGCGATGGCCAGAATGGCGGGCAGTGAAAAAGCGGTTCTTGTGCGCATGGGTTTCCGGTGTTGATTCGTTGGCGGGTTCAGGCTGCGGCGGCAGCCTTCTGTATCTCTGCCCGATGGTGATTCTGGCTGACATGGCGCTCCTGCCGCGCTGCGCGAAGCTTGCCGCCCGTTTCACCAGTGGCAGGCCGCACGGCGGCCAGCAGGTCGGCAAGGCACTGCGGCCTGCCGCGCGCACCGCTGGCCTGGTAGTCCGCGAGCAAGGCAGAACGCACCTCGTCAGGGGGCAGCCCACGGGCTTCAGTCAGGTGCTGGAACAGCAGGTCATGCAGTTTTTCAAGCGCAAACTCGTGCGTCTTGCCCGTCGTGGCCCAGAGCCAGTCACTGAACACGAGGAAGTTGCCGAAGGCCGAACCGGGCGCGAGCAGCAGTTTGAGCGCCGCAGAAAAACGGCCCGAGTTGGCGACCATCTCCCAGTAGCGGGCAAAGCGCTTGATGCGCTGCATGTTGCTGAAATCAACCGTCGAGTTCTGCAGGATGGTGTAGGGCGTCTGCGGGTCATAGGTCATCGCAAAGTCCGCTGTGTGGCGGGTAATCGGCGTGCCGCGCAGGCGCTTCAATATGCCGAACTGGATCTCATGCGGCGTAAGCGCATGCAGCCGGTCGAAGCCCTCGGCAAAACTCTCTACTGTTTCACCGGGCAGGCCGAAGATCAGGTCGGCGTGCACATGCGCCTGGCTTTCGCTGACCAGCCAGCGCAGGTTGTCTGAGGTCTTGAGGTTGTCCTGCTTGCGCGAGATGCGCTGCTGCACGTCGGGGTTGAAGCTCTGGATGCCAACTTCGAATTGCAGCGAACCTGCCGGGAATTGTTTGATCAGATCTTTCAGCCGGTCAGGCAGGCTGTCGGGCACAACCTCGAAGTGCACGAATAAATCGGGGGCCATGCGGTCCAGGAAGAACTGCAGAATGCGCACCGAAAAATCGACCTTGAGGTTGAAGGTGCGGTCGACAAACTTGAAGTTGCGCGCGCCACGGCTGTAGAGCGTGTCCATCTCTGCCATGAAACGGTCCAGCTCGAAGGCCCAGGCGGTCTTGTCGAGGGCACTGAGGCAAAACTCGCACTTGAAGGGGCAGCCGCGTGAGGCCTCGACATACAGCAGGCGTTTGGCGAGGTCTTCGTCTGTGTACTCGCCGTAGGGCAGTTCAAGCGATTCAAGCGCGGGCTGTTCTCCGGCAATCACCTTCATCAGCGGCTGTGGGCCGTCCAGCAAGGCGCGGCAGAGTTTGGGAAAGCTCACATCGCCCCAGCCGGTGACGATGTGGTCGGCGAGTTTGCAAATCTCCTGCTCGCCGGTTTCAAAACTCACCTCGGGGCCGCCGAGCACGATGGTGATGTCGGGCCGCAGCGTTTTCAGCAGCTGCACAACCTGGGTGGTTTCGACCACGTTCCATATATAGATGCCAAAACCGATCACCCGTGGCGACAGCGCCAGCAGTTCTTCAACAATCTGCAGAGGCTTTTGCTGGATGACGAACTCGCGCAACTGCGTCTGCGCCCGCAGGCCGGCGCCGCCGTGCGTGTCCATATTGGCCAGCAGGTAGCGCAGGCCCAGCGAGGCATGGATGTACTTCGCATTCAGCGTTGCCAGGACGATGGTGGGTCCAGGGGCAACAGGCGGCGAAGTTTGCGGGGAGGGCATGCGGTCATTATCAAACCAGCGCAAGTCCGGGCCTGATCAGAAATCTGGAGAATGCGCCCAATTGCTATATTTTTTATAGCTGCTCACGCACATATCTAAAGGGCTGGAGGCCAATTTGATGCCTGAAAATGGCATCTTTTTGCTTTAAAAGCGTCTTTGGCAGGCTCAAAATGCTCCTAAAACCCTGAAAGTTAACTTCCATATTAACTTTTGGCCAAAATGTTAATATGGAGCTTAACTTTCAACCAACCCTCCCAGAGGAACCCCCATGAGCAACAAAACCCTGGCCGCCCTGCAGGAGCGTCTGGCCACCGCCGAAGCTGGCACGCATGAACACGCAGCAGCCACTTTTCTGATCGACATCCACACCCGCATGCTGGCGCTCGGCCTGACGCATGTCGAACTCGCGCAGCGCATGGGCACCTCCCGCAGCTACATCACGCAGCTGTTTGGCGGCAAGGGCAACCTGTCCATGCTGACCATGGGCCGGCTGGCTGACGCGGTGGCCTGCACGCTGCATGTACGGCTTGAGGATGCGCAAGGCACGGCACTGTAGTTGGCGCTGACCCACGGCTGCAGGCCAGGCAGCTGTAATAAAAGCGGGCGCCGGCTGACCAATACATCACCGGCACCTCGGCCCCCATCAGGAACTAATGCCCTCCCGCTCCCCTCACACCCTCAGCATGAACGTTCTTCCCACCTTTTTCCGACCGCTGGCAGCCTTGTCCCTTTTTGCGGCGCTGTCCTTGGGAGCGCATGCACAGGCCCAGACAAACAGCGTGACGGCGCTGGGCAGCCGTAGCGCCGCCAAACCCGTGGTCACCACCGACCAGGTGCGCGCCGAACTGCTGGCCTGGGCGCCGGATGGCGTTGCGCCGGGCAAGCAGGTCTGGCTGGGCCTGCAGCTGGACCACCAGCCGGAATGGCATACCTACTGGAAGAACTCGGGCGACTCTGGCCTGCCGACGGTGCTTGAATGGCAGTTGCCTGCCGGTCTGGACGCCGGCGAGATTGCCTGGCCGACGCCGAAAAAGATCCCGATCGGCACGCTGGCCAACTACGGCTACGAAAAGACCGTGCTGCTGCCGGTGCCCGTTACGGTGGCGCCAACCTTCAAGAGCGCGCAACTCGACATCAAACTCAAGGCCAGCTGGCTGGTCTGCCGCAAAGAGTGCATTCCGCAGGAAGGCGAATTCGCGCTCAGCATTCCGGCCAGAAGCTCGCTGGGTACCAGCGGCAAGATTTTCCAGGACACCTTTGCCGCCACGCCGAAGGTGCTGCCCACAGGCAACAGCCAGGTCACCGTCGAGGGCCAGGCCATCAAGGTGGCCCTTAGCGGCCTGCCCGCCGCGCTGCAGGGCAAGACGCTGGAGTTCTTCCCTGAAACCGGCGGCGTGATCGAACCTGCCGGCAAATGGCAGCAGGCGTGGCAGGGCGCGGTTTGGACGGCGAATGTGCCGCTGTCAGCCCAGCGCAGTGAAAGCCCCACTGCCATGCCACTCGTCGTGGCTTTTAACGATGCGGCTTACCGCATCGAGGCGCCCGTCAAAAACGAATGGCCAAAGGTTGCCGCCGCAGCCACCCTGCCGCCCGCGCTTGAAGCGGCGCTCAAGGCCAATGCGTCGTCGGGTGCGGCGCCCATACAAAACAGTTCTTCACCGATAGGCCTTGTCGCGGCACTGCTGGGCGCCTTGCTGGGCGGGCTGATCCTCAATCTCATGCCCTGTGTCTTCCCGGTGCTGGCCATCAAGGTGGTAGGTTTTGTGCATGTGAAAGACCGGGCCGAACGCGTGCGTACCGGTCTGGCCTACACGGCGGGGGTGGTGATCTCTTTCCTCGCGCTGGGTGCGCTGCTGCTGGGTTTGCGGGCGGCGGGCGAGCAGCTCGGCTGGGGTTTTCAGCTGCAAAGCCCGGCGGTTGTGGCCGCCCTGGCTGCGCTCTTCACGCTCATGGGTCTGAACATGGCGGGGCTGTTCGAGTTCGGCAGTTTTGTACCGGGCCGCCTGGCTGGCGCCCAGGCAAAGAACCCGACCGTCAATGCATTTTTGTCGGGTGTGCTGGCCACGGCGATTGCTTCGCCCTGTACCGCGCCTTTCATGGGTGCTTCGCTGGGTTATGCCATAGGCTTGCCTGCGGTTGAAGCGCTCGCCGTGTTTGCCGCCATCGGCATCGGCATGGCGCTGCCTTATCTCGCCGCCAGCGTGATACCCGCCGTGGCCAATGTGTTGCCGCGCCCCGGTGCGTGGATGGTGACTTTCAGGCAACTGATGGCCTTCCCGATGTTTGCAACGGTGGCGTGGCTGGTCTGGGTGATAGGCCAGCAAAGCGGCATCGACGGCGCAGGCGCGCTGCTGGGCCTGCTGGTGCTGATGGCGCTGGCCATCTGGGCTTTCACGCAAAGTGGCCGCGCGCGTGTGGCACTCTCGACGGTGAGCGTTGCGCTGCTGGCGGTGGCGCTGTGGTCAGTCGGCCCCAACGTGGTGAAGCTGATGGAAACAGCCCCTTCAGGCCAGGTCGTGAATGGCTGGCAGGGTTGGGAGCCGGGCCGCGTGGACCAGCTCACCGCCCAGGGCCAGAGCGTGTTTGTGGACTTTACTGCCGCCTGGTGCGTGACCTGCCAGTACAACAAGAAGACCACGCTGGCCAATGCCGATGTGCTGGCCGACATGGCAACCAAAAAAGTGGCGCTGCTGCGCGCCGACTGGACGCGCCGTGACCCGGCCGTGACCGCCGCGCTCACGCAGCTGGGCCGGAGCGGCGTGCCGGTGTATGTCATCTACAAACCGGGCCGCGCGCCTGTGGTGCTTTCTGAAATCCTTTCTGTCAGTGAGGTCAGGGCCGAGCTGGCTAAACTGTGATTTCCCCCCTTTTACAAGGAGCGTGACCATGTTGAACCGCCGCGTTTTTTCTGCCTCGCTGGCAGCCGCACCTCTGGCTGTGCCCTTCATGGGTACCGCTCACGCCGCAGCAACTGTAGGTCAGGCCGCACCTGATTTTTCAGCTGTCGACATTGCCGGCAAGACGCACAAGCTCAGCGACTTCAAGGGCAAGCTGGTGGTGCTTGAATGGACCAACCCCGGCTGCCCCTATGTGCGCAAGCACTACAGCGGCAACATGCAGTCGCTGCAAAAAGAGTTCACCGCCAGGGGCGTGGTGTGGCTGGCTGTCAACTCGACAGAGACTGAAAGCTATGACTACCTGGCGCCCGCCAAACTGGCAGGCTGGGTGAATGAGAAGCAGGCCAAACCCACCGCCATGCTGATGGACGAGTCGGGCAAGATAGGCCAGCTCTACGGCGCAAAAACCACGCCGCACATGTACATCGTCAACCCGCAGGGGCAGCTGGTTTATGCGGGTGCCATCGACAGCATTGCGTCGTCACGCGCCGATGACATCAAGACCGCCACCAACTTTGTGCGCCAGGGGTTGACCGAGTCTCTTGCCGGCAAGCCTGTGAGCGTGGCTGTCAGCAGGGCGTATGGCTGCTCGGTGAAGTACAAAACATAAACAGGACATGGACACCCGCATGGACAGCATCGCCCCAGCAGACCGCATTCCCCACATCCTCAAGAACTACCGCACGATCGCGGTGGTGGGCCTGTCGCCCAAACCGCACCGCGCCAGCTTTGATGTCTCGCGCTACATGCAGGGCCACGGTTACCGCATCATCCCGATCAACCCGAACGAGATCGAGGTGCTGGGCGAAAAAGCCTATGCATCGCTGACAGCCGCCGCCCAGCACGAGAAGATTGACCTGGTGAACTGCTTTCGCAACAGCGAAGACATTCCGCCCATCGTCGATGAAGCCATCGCCATAGGTGCGAAGGCCGTGTGGATGCAACTGGGCATCAGCAACCCCGAGGCAGCGGCCAAAGCCGAGGCCGCCGGCCTGCTGACGGTGCAGGACCACTGCCTGAAGATTGACCACCGCGTGCTTCTCTCCAGCGGCGTTCTTTGACGCGGCTTTAAATACCCCTGCATCGCAGTTAAAGTACGGGCATGCCTGATGCCCGCCCGGCCTGCCGCCCTCCCGAGTTGCTGAACCATTCGCTGCATCCATGATGGACGCAGAACTCTTTCTGTTCCTGCAGCGCCTGCATCTTGAGCACCCGCTGCCGCGTGACCCCAATGATCTGGCCGCCTTTGCCCGGCGTTATGAGGCAGTCGCCAAAACACTGCCTGAGCCTGCCGAGCCCCTGCGGGTCCTGTCAGGCCCGTTTCACCTCAACGTGCTGGCTTCGGGCGAAAAAACCCGGCTCGAAGCGCGGCTCTACATGCCCGAAGGTGTTGAAAAACCCGTGCTGATGGCGTTTTTCCATGGTGGCGGCTGGCTTGCCGGCAGCCTGGACAGCCACGAAATGCTGTGCCGCCAGATCTGCAGCGACCTGAACGTGGCGGTAGCCAGCGTACACATCGCGCAGGAGCCGGGCCGGGGGTTTCTGCAACCGGCCGAGCAGGCCGTGCAGGCCCTGATGACGCTGGCCAGGGCGCGTGACAAACTCGCCGTCAACACCGAACGCCTGATGGTGGGCGGCGACGGCAGCGGCGCCCACCTGGGCCTGCAGGCGGCCTGGCGCATGGCGCGGCAGTCGCCCGCCAGTGTTGACGCGGTGCTGGCCATCACACCGCTGGTCAAGCCCGACTTCAACACCGCCAGCTATATACGCTGCGCCAATTCATTGACTTTTTCGCGCGACGATGCGGTGCGCAGCTGGCACAGCCTGCTGGGCGGACGCTGGCAGATCTGGGATGAACGCGCTGTGCTGCTACATGGCAACCAGCCCGTGCAGCGCCCGCCCGCAGTGGTCATCGTGGCGGCAGAGCAGGACTGCGTGCATGACGATGCCGCCGCGCTCTACGACTGGTTGCGCGAAGCTGGCGCGCGCTGCGAGTTTTACGGTGCGCCCGGTATGCCGCATGACTTTGCGCGCCTGCAGCATGCCAGCAAGGCGGCCCGCCACCTGTTCAGGCAGTCGCTCAATGCCTTTGCCCAGCAGACGGGTTTGCAGGCCGATGCATCATTGCCCGCGCCCGCGGCTGTGACGACCTGAATGCAGCCATGAAAGCCCTGCGCCCGGCCCTGTGGCTTTCGCTTGTTTTTCTCGGTGCATGTGCCAGCCCGCCGCCAGCGCCCACACCACGTGGTGAAGCGCAGGGCGCGGCGATGACCTCATCGGAACTTGCGCAGTCGGACATCAACCGCATGGCCACATTGGGCATGCGTGACAACATCGACAGCCTGCTGCGCCTGGCAGACAAGCTCTACCGCCGCAACCCGGCCGAATGGCGCAAGGCCGGCGCCAGCCGCGAGGCGGTGCTCGAGAAACTGCGCGCCACGATTGCATCGCAGGCGCCGTGGCCCGAGCTGCAGGGGCGGCGCGACATCGCAGCGCTGTCGCTCGCACTCGGCCCCGACTTCAGGGGCGACCGCGTGGCGGCCTTCATTTATGCCAGCGCTGACATGCTCATCACCGCGCACGGCGGCAAGAGCGCGTTTTACCTCACCGACCACCTCGACGCGCAGTACGTCTACAACGCGGCCCGCAACATAGAGATCGCGGTGTGGATGCTGTCAAACCGGCGCAACGCCGCAGGCCAGCCACTGCTGCTGGCCGACGAGATCACCGACCGCGAACGCAACCTGAGTTTCGAGCGCGAGTTCGGCAAGATCATCGGCCGCCTGGACCTGCTGGCCGTGGTGCTGACCGAGAAGACCCGGCGGGCGGTGATTACCTATGTTCAAAATCTGCTCGGCGGGACCTTCCTTCAATTCCTGCCTGTCAGATGAATTGGTAGTCAGGCCCCGCCAGCGAAGCGATGTCTTCGCAAGCAGGGGCCGCAGGGCTGGCTTTGCCAGACTGCAGGCGCAGCGGCCCCCTCGGGGGGCAGGGAGTTACGCGAAGCGAACGAACGTGGGGGCCACACCTACAATGCCTTTCATGTTTGCACAACTCGAAAACGACACTTTTCTGCGCGCCTGCATGCGCCAGGCCACAGACCACACCCCCGTCTGGCTGATGCGCCAGGCTGGCCGTTACCTTCCTGAATACCGCGCCACGCGTGCCCAGGCCGGCAGCTTCATGGGCCTGGCCACCAATACCGATTACGCGACCGAAGTCACGCTCCAGCCGCTGGAGCGCTACAAGCTGGATGCGGCCATCCTGTTCAGCGACATCCTGACCATTCCCGATGCCATGGGCCTGGGCCTGTCATTTGCGCTCGGCGAAGGCCCCAAGTTCGCGCACGCGGTGCGTGACGAAGCCGCCGTTGCCAAACTGCAGGTGCCCGACATGAACAAGCTGCGTTATGTGTTTGACGCTGTGACGTCGATACGCAAGGCGCTCAAGGGCCGGGTGCCGCTGATCGGTTTTTCGGGCAGCCCCTGGACTCTCGCCTGCTACATGGTTGAAGGCGCGGGCTCCGACGACTATCGCCTGGTCAAGACCATGCTCTACCAGCGCCCTGACCTGATGCACAAAATGCTGGCCATCAACGCCGATTCGGTGGCCGCCTACCTGAACGCCCAGATTGAAGCCGGCGCGCAGGCCGTGATGATTTTTGACAGCTGGGGCGGCGTGCTGGCCGATGCGGCTTTTCACGAGTTCAGCCTGGCGTACACAAAACGTGTGCTGGCCCAGCTCAAGCGCGAGCATGACGGCGTGGTCATTCCGCGCCTGGTCTTTACCAAGGGCGGTGGGCTCTGGCTCAAGGCCATGGGTGAGCTTGACTGCGAGGTGCTGGGCCTGGACTGGACGGTCAATCTGGCCAACGCCCGTGCGCTGGTCGGCGAAGCCGGAACCCGGCCCAAGGCGCTGCAGGGCAACCTGGATCCCAATGTGTTGTTCGCAAACCCGGCACAGGTCGAAGCCGAAGTGGCGAAGGTGCTGGACAGCTTCGGCAAGCCGCACATGGACACCTCAAAACCCGGGCCAACGCACATTTTCAACCTCGGCCACGGCATCAGCCAGCACACGCCGCCTGAAAATGTGGAGGTCCTGGTGAACGCAGTGCACGCTCACTCTCGAAAAATGCGCAGCCCCGCAGGCTGAAGCACTTTTTTCTTCCTTTCTTGCGCGGGTTTTCAAGCCGTTTTTATTCATGGCTAGCACAAAACCTGCTTTGCGCTGCAAGACTTATGCACAAAATTTGTGTTGCGGTGCGGCAAGATGGGCCGCCGGACACATACTTCGCTATCAAAGCAATAGCGCCTGTAAGTCATTGATTCATATAGCTTCTTTAAATTGCTTTTTTTGCGGGCAATCTGGCAAAGTCCTTGATTTCAAAGGCTTTGGCCGCTCCGAAGGCGATCTATCAACAAAGTTATCCACAGAAAAGTTGAAGATCTCTAAAGCGTCATCAAATCAAGTACTTAGCGCGCTTTCCGCAAGTGTTTATGTAGCTATTGCAACAAGTGCTTACCTCTCATGAGCCACTGGCTGGATATTGCTGTCGCTGCCCCCGCCCACAGTGCGATCGCGGGGCCGCTGACCTATCAAAGTGAATCACCACTCACGCCCGGCACTCTGGTGCGTGTACCACTGGGCCGCCGTGAGGTACTCGGCGTGGTCTGGGAAAACCGCGATGGCAGCGGCGATCTGCTGGAGATGCAGACAAAAAGCATTGCTGGCCAGCTCGAGGGGCTGAACCCTTTGCCCGCCACCTGGCGCAAGCTGGTCGGATTCACGGCCTCGTATTACCAGCGCTCGCTGGGCGAAGTAGCCCTGGCCGCACTGCCGCCGCAGTTGCGCGACATGACGGCGGTGCAACTCGCTCGCCGCCTCAAGCGCCCCCAAGCAGACTCCAGCCATGAACAGCGGCCCAGCGGCGTCGAACTGAGCACGCAGCAGCTGGAGGCGCTGGCCGGTTTTGAAGCCGATGCGCGCCCGGCCTTGCTGTTTGGCGCCACCGGCAGCGGCAAGACCGAGGTCTACCTGCATGCCGCCGAAAAAGTGCTGGCGCAGGACCCCACCGCACAGGTGCTGGTAATGGTGCCTGAGATCAACCTGACGCCGCAGCTGCAGGCGCGTTTCCAGGAACGCTTTGCGCACCTGGGCAAGGAGCGCGTGGTGTCGCTGCACAGCGGCCTGACGCCGGCGCAGCGCCTGAAAAGCTGGCTGTCGGCCCACGCCGGCCATGCGCGGCTGATTCTCGGCACACGCATGGCGATACTGGCCTCCATGCCCAGGCTGCGGCTTATCGTGGTTGATGAAGAACACGACCCCAGCTACAAACAGCAGGAAGGTGCGCGGTATTCGGCGCGCGACCTGGCGGTCTACCGCGCGAGGCTGGAGACGGAAGAAGCTGGCGAAGGACAGGTTTGCAAGGTCATGCTCGGTTCGGCCACGCCTTCGCTTGAAAGCTGGCAGGCGACCATCGCGGGACGCTACCAGCGTCTCATCATGAGTGACCGGGTGGGTGCGTCAGGGCCATCAAGCGAAGAGGCCGGCCGCAGCGCCGGGCCGCCCCAAGCAAGGCCAGCCCCCTCGGGGGGCAGAGAGCTACACGCAGTGAGCGAACGTGGGGGCTTGCCGCAGGTCCGCGGCGTGGACATGAACCACCAGCCCAAACATGCCGTGATTGCGCCACCTTTGCTCGACGCGATTGCGCAGCGCGTGGCGCGCGGCGAGCAGTCCCTCATTTTTCTGAACCGCCGCGGTTACGCGCCCGTGCTGGCCTGCCATGACTGCGGCTGGAAGAGCGAATGCCCGCACTGCAGTGCTTACCGCGTCTTCCACAAGACAGACCGCACGCTGCGCTGCCACCACTGCGGCTTTACCGAACGTGTGCCGCGCGCCTGCCCGAGCTGCGGCAACATCGACATCGCGCCTGTGGGCCGCGGCACCGAGCGTCTTGAAGAACACCTTGCAGAGTTGCTGTCCGGCGTGACGCGACCCGGCGGCGGGGCGGTGCGCATCGCGCGTATTGATGCCGACACCACCAGGCTCAAGGGCGCGCTCGAATCACAGCTGGCCAGCGTGCATGCCGGTGAGGTCGATGTGCTGGTCGGCACGCAGATGATCGCCAAGGGCCATGACTTCCGCCACATCACGCTGGTCGCCGCCATCAACCCCGACGGCGCGCTGTTCTCCAGCGACTTCCGCGCACCCGAGCGGCTTTTCAGCCTGCTCATGCAGGCCGCAGGCCGGGCCGGGCGTGACGCCAGACACAGCGAAGCCAGCGAAATGTGGGTGCAGACCTTTCACCCCACACATCCACTGTTCGCAGCCCTCAAGGCGCACGACTACCCGAAGTTTGCCGACCAGCAACTTGCCGAGCGCCAGGCGGCTGGCATGTCGCCCTTCGGCTATTCAGCACTGGTGCGGGCCGAGGCGAAAGAGCAATCTGTTGCACAGGGGTTTTTGAATGCCGCAGCGGCGGCCGTGTCGTTTGAAGAAGAGCATCCGCAGGTCATGGCCTACCCGGCCGTGCCCATGATGATCCAGCGGGTGGCGAATATTGAGCGTGCGCAGATGCTGGTGGAGAGTTCTTCGCGCGTGGCGCTGCAACGGTTTTTATCGGCCTGGCAGCCGGTGCTGTTTGAGACGCGGCGTCAGGGTGAGTTCAAGAGCCTTGTGAGGTGGGCGGTGGATGTGGACCCGATTGCGATTTAGCTCGCCGCAGCATCCCTGCCAGACGACCGCGTTGCCCTTCACTGCCAGACCTCCCAGGATTGCTGTCTCAGGCAAGGCTTTTCTGCAACCACTCGGCAAAGGCCGAACATTCCCACCTGTCCATGGTGCCCGTCCGCCAGCACAGGTAGTGCGCATGCGGGCTCGGAATGCCGCGCGTGAAAGTCTCTCCAGCCCCCAGGCGGACCAGCGAGCCGTTTTCCAGCCAGGGTGCGCCCAGCTTGAGGCGTACCAGCGCGATGCCCATGCCTGCTGCTGCGGCATCACACATGAGGCCGATGTCATTGAACTGCGAGCCGTCGACGGGCTCAGCCCAGTCCAGGTGATGCGCGGCAAACCATGTGCGCCAGGGCTCCAGCGGCGAGCGCAGCAGGCTTTCGCCTTCGAGGTCTGCCGCCGTTTCAAACGGGCCGTGCTCGCGCACAAAGCCGGGGGATGCCAGCGGCGTGACGACGTCCTTGGTGAGGCATACGTTTTCCATGTCGGCGTAGCGCCCGCTGCCAAAACGCACGATGAGATCCGCGTCTTCGGCGACCACGTCAAGCAGCGGTATCGATACACCCAGCGTCACGTCAATTTCGGGGTAGGCCTCGGTGAACTGCCGCAAGCGCGGGATCAGCAGCGAGCGTGCGAAGGTGGGCGTCACCGCCAGCCGCAGCTTGCGTTTGCCGGGCGTGCCGCTGGTGCCGGCCGCGCCGGGAAACTTCTGCAGCGTCGTCAGGCCTTCGCGCACATGGGCGAGGTATTCGCTGCCTTCGGTGGTCAGTGAAAAATCGGCGCGGCCGAACAGTTTGGTGCCGATGATCTGTTCAAGCTGCTTGACGCGGTGGCTGACCGCGCTGGGCGTGACGCAGAGTTCTTCAGCGGCCTGCGTCACGCTGCGCAGTCGGGCCAATGCCTCAAAAGTAAGTAGACACTGGATCGGCGGAATCCGCCCCGCCGCCGTTGCCATGCTTATTTGAAGATGACGGTCTTGTGACCATTGAGCAAAACGCGGTGCTCACTATGCCATTTGACGGCACGCGCCAGCACGCGGCTTTCGGTGTCCTTGCCTCTCGCGGTCAGGTGTTCGACGGTGTCCTTGTGGTCCACGCGGGTCACGTCCTGCTCGATGATGGGGCCTTCGTCGAGGTCGGCGGTCACGTAGTGTGCGGTAGCGCCTATAACCTTCACGCCGCGGTCGTGCGCCTGGTAGTAGGGCTTGGCGCCCTTGAAGCTGGGCAGCATGCTGTGGTGGATGTTGATGGCGCGGCCCGAGAGTTTTGTGCAAAGGTCGTTGCTCAGCACCTGCATGTAGCGCGCCAGCACCACCAGCTCTGCGCCTTCTGATTCAATGATCTCCAGCTGCCTTGCTTCGGCCTGCGCCTTGGTGGCTGCGGTTACCGGGATGTGGTGGAAGGGCACGTTGTAGCTGGCCGCCAACTGGTAAAAATCGCGGTGGTTGCTGATGATGGCGCAGACATCCACCGGCAGCAGGCCGGATTTGGCGCGGAACAGCAAATCGTTCAGGCAGTGGCCGTCGCGGCTGACCATGATGACGGTGCGCATGGCCGATTCGGTCGAGT
This sequence comes from Pseudomonadota bacterium, assembly GCA_040388905.1. Taxonomy (GTDB): domain Bacteria; phylum Pseudomonadota; class Gammaproteobacteria; order Burkholderiales; family Burkholderiaceae_C; genus Polaromonas. Next base: position 42,872 of record JAZKAY010000022.1, on the reverse strand, counting down.
GCAGCTTCCAGTCCATCTTGAAGGGCACGGCGAAGGTGGCCAGGCTGGCCTTGAGCTCTTCAAACGAGAGCTTGTCGCAGGCGAACTGCACGCGCATGAAAAACAGGCCCGTGTCGGGGTCGTTGTACTGCGCGGCTTCTTCGATGTTGCCGCCGTTCTCAAGCAGAAAGCCGGAGACGGCGTGAACGATGCCCAGGCGATCGGGGCAGGACAGGGTCAGGATGTATGCATTCATAGGCGCTTTTATAAATTCATTTTTCGGGCGAATTGCTGCGTTGCGCGGTGCTCGGAATCCTCATGCACACAAGTGCATTCCGGTGTCCTGCGCTCCGTGCGCCTTGCACTTCATCCCGAAAATCTGAATTTCCGAAAAGCGCCCGGGGAGATTTGGATTGTCGCAGGAGACGCAGGGCCTTGCCCACAGTCGCAGGCCAGCCCTTCATCAGTGCCAGAATGAAGAAATCGACAGCAGGAGACATCCATGACAACCCCCACCTTCAACATGGAGCACCACTGGCTCCCCTTCACCCCTAACCGCAGCTTCGGGCAGGACCCGCGCATTTTCGTCGCCGCCGACGGCATGCACTTCACCACGCATGACGGCCGGCAGGTCATCGACGGCATCTCCAGCCTGTGGTGCGTGGGCGCGGGCCACAACCGCAAGCCCATCAACGAGGCCATCAAGAAGCAGCTCGACACACTGGACTACGCCACCGCCTTCAACGCCAGCAACGACCAGGCCTTCAAGGCCGCTGAGATGATTGCCGCGATGGCCCCGGGTGATTTGAACAAGGTGCTGTTCTGCAACTCGGGCTCCGAAGCTGCGGACACTGCGCTCAAGGTGGCGCTGGCCTACCACCGCGCGCGTGGTGAGGGGCACCGCAATGTCTTCATAGGCCGTGAGCGCGGCTACCACGGTGTGGGTTTTGGCGGCATGAGTGTGGGCGGCATACCGGCCAACCGCAAGGTGTTCGGCGCGGCGCTGTTGCCGCGTGTCGACCACCTGCGCTTCATCCACGACCCGGTGAAACACGCCTACATCAACGGCGAAGAGCCGGTGTGGGACGAAGACATCCTGCTGGAGCTTGAGCAGCGCATCCTGCCGTTGCATGACGCCAGCAATATCGCCGCCGTCATTGTCGAGCCCGTGGCCGGCAGCGCGGGCTGGTATGTGCCGCCCAAAGGTTATTTGAAGCGGCTGCGCGAGATATGTGACAGGCACGGCATCCTGCTGATCTTTGATGAGGTGATCACCGGTTTCGGCCGCCTGGGCACCGGCTTTGGCGCAGACTTTTACGGCGTGGTGCCCGATATGTTGACTTTTGCCAAGTGCGTCACCAATGGCGTGATTCCGCTGGGTGGCGTGGTCTGCTCCGACCGTATTTACGACGGCATGATGAAGGCAAACGAAGGCGCGCCCGAGCACGCCATCGAGTTCTTTCACGGCTACACCTATTCCGGCCACCCGGTCGCCTGCGCGGCCGCAATTGCCACGCTGGATCTGATGAAAGCCGAAAACCTGTTTGAACGCGCCGGGCAGATGGGCAAAAAGCTGGGCGACGCCATGCATGCGGGGCTGAAGGGCCTGCCGAATGTCATCGGCATACGGACGCTGGGCCTGGCTGGCGCAGTCGAGCTGTCATCCATCGCCGGCTTGCCTGGCAAACGCGCCTACGACATCTTCATGGACTGCTTTCACCACGGCGTGCTGGTGCGGCCGGCAGGCGAGAACATCGTGCTGTGCCCACCCTATATCGTCGAGCAACAGCACATTGACCGGATCGTCGAGGTTGTGGCGGGCGCCATCCGCAAGGCAGCTTGAGGGTGTGACCCGGCGTGTCGCCGGGCCACAACACCGACGCGGTGGGCTTGTATCAACTGCTTACAAGTTACCTACAATCCATCTGCTTGCCCCAGGCTGCTGCTTGTTCAGGGCGTATTTCCAACTCTTTCATCGGCGCCAACCATGATCCAGACTCTTCTTCCCGTCTTCAAGTTCGCAGGCCGCCAGAGCTTGCTGGTTATTGCCCTTGGCCTGACCGGCCATGCCATGGCGCAGTCACAGTCGCAGTCCAGCTCCCACTCCGAAAGCGGAAACGAGGCGCTTCTCAAAGCCAACCCTGCGGTGCGTGCGCTCGGGCTGGGGCAGATGAACACCATTTCCGACCAGGCCAAGGCCAGCCGTGGTGTGGGCGGCTCCCGTATCGCTGGCCTGGACCTCGGCACCGGCCTGGCGGGCGCGGCCGGTGATGGCCGCTGGAACGGCTGGGCGGCCCAGAGCTACAGCTCTGTTGCCTTCGGTTTCGCCCCGCTTGCATCTTCCGGTCATGTCAACAGCACGCTGTTCGGGGCCGATTACAGCCTCGCTGGCGGTTCGCTGGTGGGCGTTGCAATCGGGGGGGATTCGTCACGCACGTCTACCGCCTTCAACAACGGCAGCATAAGCACCAACGGCTACAGCATTGCGCCTTATTTCATGATGCCCCTGGGCGCCAGATGGACGCTTGACGGGAGCCTGGGCTTTGGCTCGGGCAACGTCAGCCAGAACGCCGGGGCCGGGGTTTCGGGCGCGACTTCCGAGCGCCGCACATTCGGCTCGCTGGGCCTGACCTATGCGACGACCTACGGCAACTGGCAACTCGAAGGCAACGGTGCGCTGCTCGTCGCCAACACCACGCAACGCGCATTTGTGCAGTCGAACGGGGCGATCATCGGCCAGGCCAGCAGCGGGCTGGCGCAGTTGCGCGCGGGCATGCGCGCCACCTGGGGTTCCGGCACGTTCACGCCTTACGCAGGAATGGCGCTGGCGACGGACCTTGCGCAAACGGCAGTTCCCGGCACAGGCGGGCAGGTGCCGGCGAATGCGCGTCAATCCGTGCTGCTGCAGGCCGGCCTGAACATCAACGCCGGCCAGAAGATCTCCGGCAGCGTGGCAGTCAGCAGCGAAGTGCGCGACCAGTACCGCAACAACGGCATTGTTGGCACCATCAGCCTCAAGTTCTGACCGGCGGCGCCTGGCGCGGGTGGCCATCGCGCTGGCGATGGTTTCCTGCGTGGCCTGCACCTCGACGCCCGGCTTTTTGCAATCTCCTGACCAGCAGGCGAGGGCCGTGCTGTCGGCGCAAAAATTCGTCGTTGTACCCGCTTCGACTGCCGGGGCCGTGCCCTTGCTGGCGGCCATAAAGCCTGCAGGGGCTGCCCCGCGGAAACTGACGGTGTTTATCGAAAGCGACGGAGCGCCCTGGCCGCGCACGTCATTGCCGCCTGCCGACCCGACACCCTCCAACCCCCTGGCGCTGAAATTGGCTGCTGTACACCTTCCGCAGCGGGATGAAGCCGTCGCCTACCTTGGCAGGCCCTGCCAGTATCTTTCTCCGGCACAGCTTGCCGGATGCCCTGTCCGGTGGTGGACGATAGCCCGGTTTGGCGTTGAGCCGCTCGCCCTGCTGAACCGGCAGATCGATGCGCTGAAAGCAGGGGAGCCCGATGCGGCGCTACGGCTGGTGGGTTATTCAGGCGGTGGTACAGCTGCCGCCCTGTTGGCAGCGCAGCGGGGCGATGTCACGTGCCTGGTCACGGTAGCCGCACCCTTGGACACGGCTGCATGGTCACTGGCCATGAAAGTGGCGCCCCTCAGTGAATCGCAAAACCCTGCCGATGTTGCGCAAGCGCTTCAGAAGCTGCGGATGACGCATTTTTCAGGCAGCTTTGATGCAGTTGTGCCGGCCGGTGTCAATGCGCTGTTTATGGCACGTGCGCGAACGCGGGAAGTGGTGCAGGCGGGTTTTGACCACGACTCCGGCTGGCTGCGTGCCTGGCCCGCGCTGGCGCGGGCGTCATGCCTCGAAGACCAGGACAGGCCCTAGCGACGGATCATCAGCGGCCGGGTTTGCAGCAGCTGCATGGCGTCGAAGCCGCCGCCCCTGATGAACGCCGGCCTGCTGTCGAGCAGCTGAAGGCGTGCTTCGCCCTCGCGCGGATTGGCCAGCGCCAGGCCGGTCTTGTCTTTGGGCACATCCAGCGTTTCGCCGCTGGCGATGGTCAGGAAAGTCTCACCGTCGAACACGTGGTCATAGGTGCCCGCACGCATGTCATCGGTGTCGGTTTCCGTGACCACCACTTCAAAGTCCGTTCCGCGTATGCCGACGGTCGCCGTAGATGTGATGACCTGGTGGTTACGGGGCTGCGTCTTGCCGATCAGGCCGGAAATCATGCGCACACTTCCCCTGAGCAGGCTGGTGATGAAAGACCCGTTGTTGTTGCTCTGGTCGTAGCGGTAGTCCGTCATTTCAAGCCGGGACTTCGCACGCAGCGTCATGCGTGCGCCATCCATCGAGGTGATCACCGCTTCGCTGTTTTCTTCAGTCGTCACCACTTCGCCAGAAAAAACCACGCTGCCGCGGTCTGGCACACGCGCCTCGCTGCCGGGAGCCGTGACGCTGACCCTGCCGGTCACGCGATCAAACTTGCCCATTTCGGCCGGCGGCGTTGTCTGGGCATGGGCCATAGCGTGCAGGGCAATGGAAAAAGCGAAAGCGCGCAGCAGGTTCTTGATCATGGATGTGTGGTGTTTCATGGATCTGTCGTCGATTCGGACTTTACTGGCTGCAAAGGCTGCATCTTCGCTTGTAGCCGCAGGCGCTGGATATCCCAGGTTGGGGGGAGGTGGCATCCGCCTCCGCAAAAAGCGGGACTGCCCGAAAAGTCTCTGGCAAGATCGTCAGCGGCTGCTAAAACCAAATTTTAACGTGTACGTTAAATTTTTAATGTATACGTTAAAAAAATGGGCTGCCGGGCGGTTTGAGTGTTCGCCAGCCGGCCCAAAACACCTTGAAACAGCCTGAAAATGGCCGTTTTTGGGCATTAAAACGGCTGCAGCCCAATAAATACCAGCGTGAGCAGCTACTAAATCAATAGCATTTATGCCGTATGCATGGTTGCCAGGGCGTGTCGTTCGCTCCTGCAACCGGCCCCCTGATGCTGGCGCGTGGCCTGCGGGATCCTTACCCCACTAAATCAGTTGGCTATTGATTGACATCAAAAAGACATAAGCAAACAATGAATCTTTAGTGAATCAATGTTTCTTTAGTGAAACAAATTAAAGAAGTCCGGCAAGCCCCACCTTTAAAGAGAAAAGCATGAGCACTCCCACTGGCGATCAAGACCTTCCCTGGCACGACGTTGCATCACGCGACCAGCTGGACCCGGACTTTCCGGTCGGCGTGGACGTCAATGGCCAGAAGGTGGGCCTGTTTTTGCTGAACGACGAGGTTCATGCGCTGGAAGACATCTGCCCGCACGCCTATGCGCTGCTGTCGCAGGGCTTCCAGGAAGACGGCGTCATCGAATGCCCGCTGCACGCCGCACGCTTTGACATCGCCACCGGCAAATGCCTGGTTGAAATCGGCGAGCGCGACCTGCATCAGTTCCCCGTGCGTGTGGTGGAAGGCAAAGTCCAGATCCAGATTCCGATCATTCCCATCGCGAAAGTCGCAGCATGAGCGCCTCGCCTGCAGGCACACCGGCCATTGAATTCATCGGCGTTGAAAAGCGCTTTCCCGCGCGTGGCGATTCAAAGGAAGTGCTGGCCGCACGCGACGTGAATTTTGCTATTGCGCCCGGTGAAGTCGTCTCCATCATCGGCCCCTCGGGTTGCGGCAAGAGCACGCTGTTGAACATGGGCTCGGGCCTGGCCAAACCCAGCGCCGGCATCGTCAAGGTGGCCGGCCAGCTGGTCGAAGGGCCGAATGCGCATGTGTCCTTCATGCTGCAAAAAGACCTGCTCATGCCCTGGCGCACGATTTCGCAGAACATCGAGTTCGGCCTTGAACTGCGCGGCATCGCCGCAGCCGAGCGCAAAAAAGTGTCTGACAAACTCCTCGCGCAATGCCACCTCGGCGGTTTCGGCAACAACTACCCGCACCAGCTCTCGGGCGGCATGCGCCAGCGCGCAGCTCTCGCGCGCACGCTGGCGGTAGACCCGCTGGTGCTGCTGATGGACGAGCCTTTCTCGGCACTCGACGCGCAGACCAAGATGATCCTGCAGCAGGACCTGGCGCAGACCGTGCACGAACATAAAAAGACCGTGCTCTTCATCACGCACGACCTGGTCGAAGCGGTGGCGCTGTCTGACCGCATCCTCGTCATGAGCGAGCGCCCGGGCACCATCGTCGAGCAGATCACGGTTGACCTGCCTGATCGTAAAAACCCCATGGCGCGCCGCAAGCTGGCTGAAGTCGGCCCCTATGTCGCGCGCCTGATGGACCTGCTCAAGCTCGACGCCAGCACCGAAGTGCACTGATCACCCTTTTCGACATTCCTTCCCGTTTAGCAAGCAACAACCCACCCGGAGAATCTCCATGTCCTTCAAAAACCTTCCACTGATGCGCCGTACCTGCCTGGCCATCCTCGCCTCCACCGCCCTGCTGGGCGCCGCTGGCGTGCAAGCCCAGACACTGCAGAAGATCACCTACCTGCTGCCTGCACCGGGCACGCTGCCGGCTTTCGGCCCCTGGATGCTGGCCCAGGCCAAAGGGTATTACGCCGCTGAAGGCCTTGAAGTTGAATTCGTCTCCGGCCGTGGTGGCGTGGACGTTGCCAAGCAGGTCGGCGCAGGCAACGCCGTCATCGGCGGCGCGATTGGCGACACGCCCATCATCGCGCGCGCACAGGGCATCCCCATCAAGGCCGTGGCCGTTCTGGGCAGCGGCTCGCTGACGCAGCTCGTCAGCCACAAGGATGAAAAAATCGAGAGCCCGCGTGAACTCAAGGGCAAGACGGTCACCGTCATCTCCTACACCGACACCACTTACTACGCGCTGCTCGGCATGCTGAGCAAGGTGGGTCTCACCAAGAACGACGTCAACATCCAGGCCGCAGGCCCTGCAGGTGTGTGGCAGCAGTTCGCCAGCAAGAAGGCCACCGCCATGGCGGGTGTGCCCGACTGGACCGTGAGCGCGATGGAAGCCGGCGCCAAGGTCGACATCCTGCCTGCTGACGTCTACTTCAAGAGCATGGCCCAGGCCATTCTTGCTTCTGACGAAACCATACAGAAGAACCCGCAGCTGATACAGAAGCTGGTGCGCGCCACGCTCAAGGGCATGAAAGACATCATGACCGACCCCAAGGCCGCCACGGCGGTGTACGTGAAGCATGTACCCATGTACAAGGGCAAGGAAGCCACCATACAGGCCAACTTCGAGCTCTACAACAAGTACGTGTACGCCGGCCAGAAAGTCCCCGGCCAGATGGACGAAGCGCGCCTTGGCGAGCTGCAGAAGTTCTACGTGACCAACGGTGTGGTCGCCAAGGAAGCGCCGGTCAAAGAGCTGTACACCAACCAGTTTGTCGCCAAGTAATTTCCGCAAAGTAGTTTCACATGACCGCCAACCGCGCCCGTCTCGTTACCACCAGCTGGAGCCTGCTCGTCCTTGTCGTCTTCCTGGCGGCATGGCAGTGGGGTCCGGGGCTGCTTGGCGTCCCCGACTTTGTGTTGCCGCACTTCAGCAAGGTCTGTGAAGAAGCCGTGCGCATCTGGGGCAGCGAAAGGCTGCTCTGGCACGCCGGCATCACCGCGGCTGAAGTGGTGGTCGGCTTCGTGCTGGGTTCGATCCTGGGGGCGCTGATCGGCTATGCGCTCGGTTTGTCGCCCCGCGTCGAAGCCGTGCTGTCACCGTACCTGCTGGCCCTGCAGATTGCGCCCAAGGTGGCGTTTGCACCGCTCTTTGTGATGTGGATGGGCTACACCATGTACCCAAAAATCCTTGTCGCGGTGCTGATTGTGTTCTTCCCGGTGCTGATTAACGTGCTGTCGGCCATGCGCACCATGGACGTCGACATGATCAACCTGGCGCGCTCGTTTTCGGCCACGCGCCTGCAGGTTTTCCGCAATGTTGAGTTTCCCACCACCATGCCGGCTCTGTTCTCGGGCCTGCGCATTGCCAGCACGCTGGCGGTGATTGGCGTCGTCGTTGGCGAGCTGGTCGGCGGCAACATGGGCCTGGGTTACCTGCTGGTCTTCTTTGAAGGCCAGGGCAACACTGCCGCCGTGTTTGTGGTGATTGGCGCGCTGACTGTCATCGGCATTGCGGCCTATTACGCCGTGGTGATTGCCGAAAAACGTGTGCTGCATTACCTGCCCAGCTCCGAAAGACGTTCGGCTTAACCAATAAAGAAAAAGATGACAACCTCGTTACCCGAAATCATGCTTGCCGGCCGCAAGGTGCTGGTCACTGGCGGCGCACGTGGCCTGGGTGAAGCGTTTGCGCGCGCCCTGGTCGCCGCAGGCGCAAGTGTGGTCATCAGCGATGTGCTGCATGAGCGCGGCGAAGAGCTGGCCGCTGAACTGGGTGACAAGGTGTTTTATGTGCCCATGGATCTCAGCGACGCCGATGCCATCAAGGCCGGTGTAGATGCTGCAGCAAAATACCTGGGCGGCCTCGACGGCCTGATCAACAACGGCGCGATTACCAACTCCGGCGGCAAGGTGATGGGCGACATCACTGTGGATACCTGGGACCGCGTGATGAGCGTCAACGCGCGCGGCACCTGGCTCACCACGGTGGCTGCGCAGCCGCACCTGGCCGTGTCGGGTTACGGCCGTGTCGTCAATCTTGCCTCCGACACCGCGCTCTGGGGCGCCCCCAACCTGATGGCTTATGTCGCCAGCAAAGGTGCAGTCGTTGCCATGACACATTCCATGGCGCGTGAACTCGGCCCGCAGGGCATCACCGTCAACGCCATCGCTCCCGGCCTGACCCTGGTCGAGGCAACCGAATACGTGCCGCAGGCCAGGCACGACCACTACCGCAATGGCCGCGCCATCGAGCGCGCCCAGGTGCCCGAAGACCTCACGGCCGCCGTGATGTTCCTGCTGTCACGCGGCAGTGGCTACATCACCGGCCAGGTGCTGCCAGTCAACGGCGGCTTCGTCATGAAATGACGCATACACCGAAACGCACTTAAGGAGAATGAACATGAACGCACCCGCAGCAAACCAGCCCGTCTTCAACGAACGCGGCCTGATGGACGCCAACATTCCTGCAGAGGCAGACATCCAGCGCGCCATGATGCAGGCTGACGGCCAGAGCTTTGCCGACTGGCTGGAAAGCCGCGTCGCACGTTTTGGTTCACGCAAGTATGACTGGGACGCGCTGAAGTTCCAGGCCGACTACGACCCCACCTACCGCCGCGCGCAGATGCGTTATGTCGGTACCGGTGGCACCGGCGTGGCGAAAGATGCGAACACCGTGCCTTCGGGTCACTTCACCTTCTCGACCATGGTCATCCCGGCCGGCAACGTCGGCCCCTCGCACATCCACTACGACGTCGAAGAAGTGTTCTTCGTGATGCGCGGCAAGATGAAGATCGTCTGCGAAAAAGACGGCCAACGCTGGGAGTCTGTGCTCGGCGAGCGCGATTTGATCTCGGTGCCGCCAGGCGTTTACCGTGAAGAAAGCAATATCGGTGATGAAGACGCGCTGATGTGCGTGATGCTGGGCACACCCAAGCCCATCACGCCCACCTATCCACCCGACAGCCCGCTCGCCAAAATCAAGCGTGACATGCTGGCCGCTGCGAAATAAGCCAGCGTTCAAACTGCCAAGCCCATGAGCGCCGCGCCATCACAGCTATCGCTGGCACAACGCCTGCAGCGTTTTTCGCCTGCACGCGTCACCACCCCGCTGGGCGAGATCGAATTTCGCCAGGCGGGTAGCGGTGCGCAGGGCGTGACGCATGTGCTGCTGCACGGCATCGGCTCCGGCTCCGGCAGCTGGCTCATGCAGCTTGAAGCGGCTGCCATCACCGAAGGCGTATGTTTGCTGGCATGGGAGGCGCCCGGCTACGGCAACAGCAGCCCGGTGCTGCCAGCAGTGCCCGATGCTGGTGATTACGCCAGCCGTCTCTGGGCCTGGCTCGATGTGCTGGGCGTAACGCAAGCCGTCACGCTGTGCGGCCATTCACTGGGCGCCGTGATGGCTACTCGCGCGGCAGTCCAGCGGCCTGAACAGGTCAAGCGCCTGGTGTTGCTCTCGCCTGCGCAGGGCTACGCCCGCGCAAGCGAAGAAGAACGTGCCAAAAAACTGGGTGATCGCCTCAATAACCTGAACACGCTGGGCGTGCAGGGCATGGCGCAAAAACGCGGTGCGGCCATGCTGTCGCCGACCGCCGGCGCAGAACGCGTCGCCTATGTGCAATCCATCATGGCTCAGGTGCATCCTGCCGGCTACACCCAGGCTTCGCACCTGCTGGTGGGCGGCGACCTGCTCACCGATATTGCCCAGGTGACATCCCCGATAGCTGTGGGCAGTGGCCGCGCCGACACCATCACGCCGATGGCCGGTTGCCAGAAGGTGGCTGAAGCTGCGGGTGTGCCATGGACAGATCTCGGCGATGCCGGCCATGCCTGCGCCCTTGATGCCGCAGCTGGCGTGAACGGATTGCTCGGTCTGACAAATCAAAACGAAAAGGTGTCTGCATGACTGCGACGGTGACCACAACGGCAGGCGACGACCGCTACACCGTCCCTGCATTGCAACGCGGGCTGGACCTGTTGGGCCAGTTCAGCCGCCACACGCCGGAGCTGACAGGTGCCGACCTCGCACGCCAGCTTGACCTGCCGCGCGCCTCGGTTTTCCGCATATTGCATACGCTTGAGAAAGCCGGTTTTGTTGAGCGCGTGGGCGACAGCACCAGCTACAAACTCAGCATAGGCGTGCTGCGCCTGGGCTTTGAATACCTTGCGTCCATGGAACTCACCGAGCATGGCCGCCCGGTGATTGATGCCTTGCGTGATCTCTCGGGTTACTCGGCCCACCTGGTGGTGCGTGACAAGCGTGATGTGGTGTTTGTGGCCAAGTCTGTTGGCCGCAGCGCGCTCTTCCATTCCATACAGGTAGGCGCACGCCTGCCAGCGCATGCGACCGTGCTGGGCCGCCAATTGCTGTCCGACCTCACCATGGCGGGCCTGTCCGAGCTTTACCCCGAATCGCCGCTGCCCGTTTACACGCCGCGTACCCCCACCTCGCTGGTCGAGCTGAAAAAACTCATTGATGCAGACCGTGCCAATGGCTACGGCATCAGCCAGGGAGGGTATGAAACCGGTATCTCCACCATTGCCGCGCCCGTATTCAATGACGCGCATGAAGTGGTGGCAGCCGTCAGCATCACGGTCCCTGCGCAGCACCTGGACCAGACCCAGAAAGACACGCTGGTGCCCCAGGTCATGGAGGCCGCCGCGCAACTCACACAACGCATGAGCCACCTGCCGCCGCAGCAGGGCGGCGCCAAGGCCACCCAGAAAATCCAACAGGAAAAGATCGCCGCATGACAACCACTACAAACAACGCTTCCAGCAAGACCCGCGTGACGGTCGGTGAACTTGCCGCCCGCTTCCTTGAGCAATGCGGCGTCAAGGCCGCGTTCGGCGTGATCTCCATCCACAACATGCCCATACTGGACGCTTTCAATACGCGCCAGAAAATCCGCTTCGTGTCGGCGCGTGGTGAAGCCGGCGCCTGCAACATGGCCGACGCCTATGCGCGTGTCACCGGTGTCATGGGTGTGTGCGTCACCAGCACCGGTACCGGCGCGGGCAATGCGGCTGGCGCACTGGTTGAAGCGCTGACGGCAGGCACACCCATGCTGCACCTGACCGGGCAGATTGAGTCCGACTACCTGGACCGCGATCTCGGTTTTATCCATGAAGCACCGGCGCAACTCGCGATGTTGCAGGCCGTCGGCAAGGCCGCCTTCCGCATCCGCAACCCCGAGACCGCACTGGCGACCTTGAGAGAGGCGCACCGCCTGGCGTTCACCGCGCCCTGCGGTCCGGTGAGCATCGAAATCCCGATTGACATCCAGGCCACGCTGCTTGATCTGCCGGCCGACCTGTCACCGCTGCCGCTCGCACCTGTGCAGGCTGCCGCATCCGAAATCGATGCGCTGGCAGAAAAACTCGTTAACGCCAAACGCCCCATGCTCTGGCTGGGCGGTGGCGCGCGCGGCGCACGTGCTGCGGTGGAGCGTTTTGTGAAGATGGGCTGGGGTGTGGTCACCTCGGTGCAGGGCCGCGGCGTGCTGCCTGAAGACCATCCGGCCAGCCTCGGTTCCTACAACCTGCAAAAGCCTGCTGAAGAGTTGTACCAGAGCTGCGATGCCATGCTGGTCGTTGGTTCGCGCCTGCGCAGCAACGAAACCCTGCGCTACAAACTCAAGCTGCCAACCTTGTACCGCATCGATGCGAATGCGCTGGCGCACAACCGGGGCTACAACAGCGAATATTTTGTGCAGGGCGATGCCCTCGCCACACTCAACGCGCTGGCCGACAAGCTCGAAGGCCGCATGAAGGTCGACGCCGCACTGGCAGCCGATGTGAAGAAGGCGCGTCTGGAGGCCGGCGGCATGGTTGACAGTACGCTGGGCGCCTATGTCGCACTGAAAAATGGTGTGGCGGCCCAGGCCGGCAAGGACCTCTGGTGGGTGCGTGACATCACGCTGTCCAACAGCATGTGGGGCAACCGCGCGCCCATGCTCGACAACCCGCGCGCCGGTGTGCATGCGCTAGGTGGCGGCATCGGCCAGGGCCTGGCCATGGCGATCGGTACCTCGATTGCAGACAGGGAACACGCACTCAACCGCAAGACGGTGGCGCTGATCGGTGACGGCGGCTTCATGCTCAATGTGGGCGAGCTGGCCTGCGCCGTTCAGGAGAAAGCCAACATCGTGATGCTGCTGATGAACGACAGCTGCTACGGCGTCATCAAGAACATCCAGGACGACATCTACGGCAGCCGCCATTGTTATGTCGACCTGCACACGCCGGACTTTGCGCAGTTCTGCGCCAGCCTCAAGGTCACGCATTTCAGCCTTGGCGAACCTGCGCAGACCAAAGACGTGCTTGAAAAAGCCTTTGCCGCCACTGGCCCGGTGGTTGTTGAAGTCGACATGAAAACCTGGGGCCCGTTCGCCGCCAAGTTTGCCGGCCCCATCCTGAAGAAGGACTGAACGTGCTCGACGTTGTACTCATCGGCTACGGTGCCATAGGCCAGGCGATTTGCCGCCGGCTGCAGGGCAGCGCGCGGGTCAACGTCACGCATGTGGTGGTCAGGCCGCAGCGCATTGCTGAAGTGCAAGCCGCTTTGGGTTCTTCAACCATCAAGGCAGTGTCTGAAGTGCCGCCAGGTACACAACTGGCGCTCGAATGCGCAGGCCATGAAGCCCTTGCTGCCCATGTGGTGGGCGCGCTTGAAAAAGGCGTGGAGTGCGCGGTGATGTCGGTGGGTGCGCTCTCTGAAGCGGGCCTGCCTGAAAAATTGACCGCTGCTGCAGCGCAAGGCAAGACGCAGGTTCACTTGCTGGCAGGTGCAATCGGCGGCATTGATGCGATTGCTGCTGCACGCCAGGCGGGACTCAGCAACGTCACTTACACAGGCCGCAAACCGCCGCTGGGCTGGAAGGGTTCTGCTGCCGAGAAGGTGGTCGACCTGGCTTCGCTCAAGGATGCCGCCATCATTTTTGAAGGCACGGCGCGCGAAGCTGCCAGCCTCTATCCGAAAAACGCCAACGTTGCCGCCACCGTGTCGCTCGCCGGTATGGGGCTTGACGCCACGCGCGTACGCCTGATCGCCGACCCAGCCGTGACCGAGAACATCCACGAGATCAACGCCAGCGGCGAATTCGGTGAGATGCAGGTCACCATGCGCGGCAAGCCGCTGGCAGAGAACCCGAAAACATCGGCGCTGACCGTGCTTTCGGCACTGCGTTTTCTTGATAACCGTGCCTCGCCCCTCACGATATAAAAAGACAGACAACCATGACCACACCCCATCTCAAATCCCTGATTGCCGGCCAGTGGCGTGATGCGTCCGGACCGTCGTACACGACAGACTATGCACACGATGGCAGTGTGGTGGCCACGCTCAACGCGTCCACCGCTGCCGATGTCGATGAAGCCGTGCAGGCCGCCGAAAAAGCCCGCATGAAGCCCGAGTGGGCCAACCTGAAACCGCATGAGCGCGCAAGCATGCTGCACCGCATTGCTGCCGGCATCCGCGAGCGCGGTGAAGAGCTGGCCCAGCTGCAGCGCCTGGACAACGGCAAACCGATCAAGGAAACACGCGCACTGGTGGCCAGCGCCGCCGGTACTTTCCAGTTTTTTGCCGCTGCCTGCGAAACGCATGAAGATGCGATGACCCCATCACGCGGCGACTATGTGACCATGAGCGTGCACGAGCCGCTGGGTGTGGTCGGTGCCATCACGCCATGGAACTCGCCGATTGCCAGCGAAGCGCAAAAACTCGCGCCCGCTTTGGCCGCAGGTTGCGCCGTCGTGTTCAAGCCCGCAGAAATCACGCCGCGCATGGCGATTGAACTGGCAGACATCGCGCAGAAAGCCGGCGTGCCTGACGGCATCATCAGCGTGCTGCCGGGCAAGGGCTCCATCGTCGGTGAGGCATTGGTGCGACACCCGCTCATCAAACGAATTGCGTTCACCGGCGGTACCAACGTCGGCATGGGCATTGCCCGCATAGGCGCTGAAAAACTCATGCCCACCTCACTCGAGCTGGGCGGCAAGTCACCCACCATCGTCTGCGCCGACGCCGACCTCGACCACGCCGTGGCCGGTGTGCTCTACGGCATCTTCAGCTCGTCGGGTGAGTCGTGCATTGCCGGCTCGCGGGCCTTCATCCACGCCAGCCTGTATGACGAATTCAAGTCGCGCTTGCTGGCCGGCGTCAAGGCGCTGCGTGTGGGAGACCCGATCAGCGAGAACACACAGATGGGCCCGCTGGTCAGCCAGAGCCACCGCGCCTCGGTTGAAAAATATGTGCAGCTTGGCATCGACGAAGGGGCGAAGGTCCTGTTCGGCGGTGTCAGGCCGCAGGGCGCAACCTTTGACAAGGGCAGCTATTACACGCCTACCGTCATGGAAGGCCTGCCCAACAGCGCCCGCATGTGCCAGGAAGAAATCTTCGGCCCGGTGCTGGCCATGCTGCCATGGAGCGACGAAGCCGACCTGATTGCCCAGTGCAATGACAACGTCTACGGCCTGGCCTCCGGCATCTGGACCAAAGACTACAAGACTGTGTGGCGCCTTGGGCGCGCGCTGCAGACCGGCACGGTCTGGGTCAACACCTACAAGGTGTTTTCCACCAGCACGCCGTTCGGCGGTGTGAAGATGAGCGGCACCGGCCGCGAAAAAGGCCGGCTCGGCATTCTTGAATACACGACACAAAAGAGTTATTACTGGGGCACCAATGAAGCACCCATGCCGTGGGCCACGATCTGATGTGCATGGTTAACGGAAAACATATTGAGGTAACACATGATTGAAGGTATTGACGCCATCACCTATTCCACCGACCTGTGGGATGAGGCTGCGCGCTTCCTGGGTGACTGGGGGCTGAAGAATGTTGGTCAGTCGAACGATTTGCAGACCTGGGAAACACTGAACGGCTCATTCGTTTACGTGCGCCGCACCGATGACCCGTCGCTGCCGCCGCCCATGGAGAGCGGCCCGACGCTGCGTGAAGTGGTCTGGGGTGTGCAGGACGATGCCCGCCTCAATGCGATTGCCGCCGGACTGGTGGGCGTCAAGGGTTTTGAAGACAAGCGCGCCGTCAACGGCACCGTGCAGGCGCTGGACCCGCACGGCCTGCGCATCGTCTTCCAGAAGAGTGCCAAGCGTGCTGTCGAAGTGACGGGTGTCGCCACCAATGCCTGGGGCAAGGTCAGCCGTATCGATATGCCGTCGCCGATTTACGAATCGGCGCAGCCGGTTGAAATTGGTCACGTTGTTCTGTTCACCGACCGTATTGACGAAGCCGAAGCGTTTTATGCAGCGCTGGGTTTCACAACCTCTGACCGCTACCCCGGCCGCGGTGTCTTCATGCGCTGCTCCGCCATCGGCGGCCACCACGACATCTTTTTGCTGCAGCTACCCAACAAGCCCGCAGGCCTGAACCATGTGGCCTTCACCGTACGCGATATCCATGAGGTGTTTGGCGGCGGCATGAACATGAGCCGCAAGGGCTGGAAGACGCAGCTCGGCCCGGGCAAACACCCGATTTCATCGGCCATCTTCTGGTACTTTGAAAATCCCTGTGGCGGCCTGATCGAATACAACGCCGACGAAGACCACCTGACAGAGAACTGGGTGCCGCGCGAGTTCGCGCCCAGCCCGACGGCATTTGCCGAGTGGGCGATTGACGGCGGCATTGATGGCAACACGCGCCGCCAGCCCAAGGTGGAAGCTGGCACTGGCTTTCTCACGGAGAAGCGTTAAATCATGCAAAGGCGCGCTGCCCTGTTGACCGTGACTGCGCTGGCAGCAATGGCTGCACACGCACAGGCGCAGGTCGGCAGCGAAGGCTTTCGCATCGTCGCGCCGTTCCCGCCGGGCGGGCCGATTGATTCCCTGGCGCGCATTCTTGCAGCAGGTTTGACCGAGCGCTACAAACAAAGTGCTGTGGTTGAAAACCTCGCCGGTGCGGCGGGCAATATCGGCATTGAAAAAGTCAGGCGCGCCAAGCCCGACGGCCAGACCCTGCTGGTGGTGCCCGCGGGCAACCTGACTATCAACCCGACCCTGATGCCCAACTTCCCGTTCAACATCGAACGCGATTTTGTGCCCATCACCATGCTGGCGAAGGCACCCAATGTGCTGGTCGCCAACCCTGCGCTCGGCGTGAAGAATGCAAAAGAGCTGGTGGCCATGGCCAAAGCGAGGCCCGGCAAGCTGGCCTATGCCTCGCCGGGTATCGGCAGCGGGTTGCACCTGGCGGGCGAACTCTTCAAACAGCAGGCCGATGTAGATCTGCTGCATGTGCCGTACAAGGGCACAGGCCCGGCGCTCAATGATGTGCTGGGCGGACAGGTGCCGCTGATGTTCAGCAACCTGCCGGCCACACTTACGCACATCAGGAGCGGCAAGCTTCTGGCGCTGGGCGTGACCGAGGCGGCTCGCAGCCCGAGTGCGCCGGATATACCCACGCTCGCAGAGCAGGGCATCAACGGTGTGGTGGTCACGTCCTGGTACGGTCTCCTTGCACCCGCCGGCACTCCGGCTGCGACTGCGGAGCGTCTTGCCAAAGACGCGGCAGACATCCTCACCCAGCCAACAGTGCGTGAACAGCTCAAGGCCCAGGGCCTGACTGAAACACTCATGAAGCCTGCTGAATTCGCTGCCTACATACGCATTGAGACTGCGCAGTGGGCCAAGATCATCAAAGCCCGCAACATCGTTGCGGAATAATTTTTCTGTTTCAGGAGAACCCCACCATGACATTGAACAGCATTCCCATCAACGCCTTGCAGGAACGTTATCTGGAGCCGCACCAGGCGCGCCAGCGTCCGCCCACCACGTTTGAAGACCTGCTTGGCGATTCCATAGAGCGCGGTTTTGCTGCCGGCCACTGGGAGCTGGACGCGCTGGTGGCGCACCTGAACAAGGGTGGCCCGCTGGGACCCAACGGCGAGCCGTGGACAGCCGAATCGTTTCAAACCCTCATGAAAACACTGGGAGAGTGACATGAACACCGCAACCGCCACCCCACCCGTGAGTACACCTGCTGCCGCAAAACCTGCGCCCACACCGGCAGAAGTCGACAAGTTGCTCGAACGCGGCCTCTACGACCTCTGGTACCCGATCTGCCCTTCGCATTTTGTGAAAGAGCGGCCGGTCTCCATGCGCCGCCTCGGCTACAAGATTGCCGTCTGGCGTGATGCCAACGGCAAGGTGCACGCGCTTGAAGACCATTGCCCGCACCGCGGCGCGCCGCTGTCCATGGGCGTCAACCTGGGTGACCGCCTGGCCTGCCCGTACCATGGCATCGAGGTGCGATGCGACGGCACGGTGACCAAGGTGCCTGCCAGCCCCGGCTGCACGCTCGAAGGCACGCGCGCCACGCGCTCCTTCCATGTGGTCGAGGCCGCAGAGTCGATCTGGATCTATAACGCGCGTGAGCATGTCGAGACCCCGCCACCGCTCAACCTGCCTGAAGAAATCAGCAGCCCCGAGTGGAGTTCCTTCCTTTGCTACGTGGAATGGCGCGGCGACTATCGTTATGTGGCCGACAACGTGATGGACCCCATGCACGGCAGCTTCGTGCACAAGCAGTCGCATTCCATGAGCGAAGGCGACATCAGCGCCAAGTTCAAGCTGCGCAAGACCGACCACGGCTTCATGTTTGAAAAAGACGGGCAGCGCGACGTGAACTTCGACTGGACCGAGTGGGGCGATACCGGCACGCAGTGGATGCGCCTGGCGATTCCCTACCCAAAAACCGGCGGCCCCGGCGGCAGCTTCACCGTCATCGGCAGCTACACACCGGTGAGCCCGCAGCTCTCCGTCGTCTTCTTCTGGCGCTGCCGCAAGGTGACGGGCTGGCAGCGCGATGTGTGGCGCTTTTTGTACCGCAACCGCCTCGAGCAGCGCCACTGGGTGGTGCTGGAGCAGGACCGCGTCATGCTGGAGACCATGGAGCCCGATGCCAACCAGCGCGAGCACCTGTATGAGCACGACATCGGCCTGTCGCGCCTGCGCAAGACCATGCAGAACATGGCCCTGAAACAGCTGATGGCGAAGTAGGCGATGGATCTCGACATCGCCGGCCGCAAGGCACTGGTTTGCGGCGCCAGTGCCGGCCTTGGTTTTGCCTGTGCCGAGGCATTGGCGAAAGAAGGTGTTGAGCTGGTCATTGCCGCGCGCACAGAAGCAACGCTGAAAGAGGCTGCGGCCCGTCTGGCGGCGATCCCGAAAACGAAAGTGTCATGGGTGGCCGCTGATGTCACGACTGCAGAAGGCCGGGAGCGTATCTTTGCTGCGCACCCCGACTTCGACATCGTGGTGACCAATGCGGGCGGGCCACCGCCCGGTGACTTTCGCAACTGGGACCGTGATGCCTGGCTGGCCGCACTGGATGCCAATATGCTGAGCCCCATCGAGATCATCAAACGCACGGTCGACGGCATGATGGCGCGCGGCTTTGGCCGCATCATCAACATCACGTCGAGTGCCGTGAAATCCCCCGTTGATGGACTTGGCCTGAGCACCGGCGCACGCAGCGGGCTCACCGGTTTTGTGGCCGGGCTGGCCCGTACTACCGTGGCACGCAATGTCACGATCAACAACATCCTGCCGGGCACGTTTGATACCAATCGTCTGGCGGGCAATTTCGCCGCGCAGGCCAAACGTGAAAACGCAAGTGTTGAAGAGGTCAAGGCAAAGCGGCTTGCCAAACATCCGGCGCATCGTTTCGGCCGGCCTGAAGAGTTTGGCCAAGCCTGCGCCTTTTTATGCGGCGCGAATTCGGGCTATATCAACGGGCAGAACCTGTTGATGGATGGCGGCTCTTTCAGCGGCGCCTGGTAATTTCGCTTCGTTTCAACGGCGATAGCGGCGTTGCTTTGCCTTGCCGTGCTGGAGCACTGTCTGCGGCTGTGCGCCTTGCTCTCACCGCTGAAACGAAGCGAAATCTGCTATTCGTCCGGTCATTGCAGACTCGGATTCTGAATCCAGGATTCATGGATCGCGGGTCGAGCCCGGGATGACAGCGCTTGGCTGGCGTCTACTTGCCGACCATCTGCTTTTTGAAGTCCTCGCAGTAGTCCTTTTCCGGCAGCGCGGGCGTCAGCCAGACTGCATCAAACACCTCTGCCTTTTCAGCGTCGGCAACCGGCCCGGCATGCAGCCGCAAGGCCTTGCGTGTGATGTCGGCCTTCAGGTGCTGGGGCACACCCAGGTTTTTATCTGCATGGCCGCTGCCTGAGAGCAGCACCACCACCTTGCCCGGCAGCAGCATCTGCCCCAGCGTGTTGGCCATGCTGATGTCTTTGGCAATCTGTATGCGCGTCATCGGCGTGATCTGGCTTTCCGGCAGCATGTTGCAGTGGCCCAGGCGTATGGCTTGCTGCTGGGCCTTGAGTGCCGGGCCGGGCAACTGGCCGTCGAGCTTGCCGTCGGCCATGCTGGCAGCCATCTGCGCGCGTGGCAGGTTCGCGCCCACCACCGGCACGCCAGCACGTACCGCCGTCATCACCGCCGGTCCGTAGGCTTCCCAGGGCCAGCCCCTGTCGTTCCACTTCAATGCGCTTTTGGCCTGCTGCTCTGTTGAACTGGGGTGCAGGGTGGCGTTGCTGACGCCCGCGTCGGCCATCTCAAGCGCCACGGCGGCCAGCACGCCGCGCTGCGCGAGCAGGGCAATCACCTGCTGCCCGATCTGCTGGTGCTCGCGGGCGTCGTGCTGCTCGCCAATCAGCAGCACATCGGCGGGCAGCAAGGGGTCAATGCGCGCAGCGGTGACCGTGGCAATGGCCGCGTCCAGCGGGCGTATGACAGGCGCTTCGGGTTTGCTGGCGCAGCCGCCTGCAAGTACAAGGATGGCAAGCGCGGCCCATCGGGTGGTTGAAAAATAAGAAGACATGCCGGGATACTAAGCCTTGCGGACGTTCCCGGGCCTGCGCTGGCGCAACAGGCGCGTCGGCCTGAACCATCAAAAGTTAATATGGAACTTAACATTTGGTCGTGTGGAGCAGTTTTGAGCGTCCAAAACCTCGCTGCAGAACGGAAAAAAGGCCGAAAAATGGCCTTTTTTAACCCTCAAATCGGCTGCAGCCCTTTAAATACGAGCGTAAGCAGCTACTGAATTTATAGCAATAACCTGCTGCCGCCGCTCAGTGCAGTGAAATCGGTGTGTTCGCCAGGCCGCTGTAGCCTTCCAGTGTGTCTTCGATTTCCTGCTGGGTGGGGGTGTTTTGCTGCCAGGCGCTCAGGCGTTGCTGGAACATCTCGGCCCATGAGCCGTCCAGATAAACCTCTTTGCCGGAGCGCTTGTCCACGATCTCGAAGCCGTGGCGTTCAAGTTCGGGTACTTTGGGTGCCGGGGCCGATTCCTCGGGCGCGTTGGCGTGAATCTGCACCACCACAAAGGATTCGGAGTCGTAAAGCATCTGCATGGTGGGCTTCCTTTTGTTGAGGTCTTGTGACTGAGATAGCAACGATGGTGCCAAGTTCAAGGGCGGCCATGTAAATCAGCGTCTTTAGGGTCAGATTGAACGGCCTTATGGAGAAAAATGCACACCTTTGGCCTACGGCGGGCCTGGGTAATGCATCAAAGCGGCCTGATGATCTCCGACAGGTTCTGGTCTATGAAGTCGCCATTTTGCTGGGTGATGCGGTTGCGTACCGGCAGGTAGCCCAGGGAGGGCGCATACCAGATCTCGACTTTCTGGTCGTGTTCGCGGCGTGGTTTGCGTGTCAGCTTGACGGTTGTGAACTCCCCGGCCGGCAATTGCAGCTTTTCCTCTGTTTCGACGACAAACGTCCAGGTGTCGGCATCGCGCGGGCCTGCGGTGTAGAGCGTGATCTCACTGCCCGCCGGGAAATCACCCGGTTTGGCGGCCAGCATGCCGGCCAGCTGCATGAACACGCTGACCCTGTCCTGCGCGCCCTCTACCCAGGGTGCATCGGGCGTGTTGGCGCTGAAGGTGATCTTTCGTTTGTCGGGGTCGAAATGCGCGGCCTGTTCGCTCCTGAACCTGTCGGCAAAGCGTGTGGGCGCCAGCCCGGCTTCAGTCACGCTGCCCACGCTGGTCATGGTGCGTGAGCCTATGAACATGGCGCTGACCTTCATGTAGGCGTCGTATTCCCCGAAGTTTCTCCTCCAGCCCAGTTCGGCATTGGCGTAGTAGTTCAGGCCCTTGGAGCCGCCCGTCATCTTGTACTGCAGAACGACGGAGGAGGGCAGGTTGACCGACGTCACCAGCGTGGTCGCCGGCCCGGCAGGCAGCGTGGCGGTGGTGGCCGCCACCGTGGGTGAGGCGGGCGCTGGCGTGATGGTGGGCGTCGCCACGGCGACCTGCGAGGTGTCCGGCCCGGTGACTGGCAATGGCGGTTCAGCGGGCGTGGCGGCAGGTGCTTCGGCAAGCACGGACGCAGGTTGGGTCGGGGGCGGCTGCGGCGCAGGTTTGGGTTTGACGACGGGAGCCGGCGGCGGCAGGGGCGCCATGGGGGCTATGGGCGGGGGCTCGGGCTCTATGCTGCGCGTGGTGAAGGCCGCGGTCGCGGTGCCCGGGTCCAGCTTCATCCCGAAGCTGCCGGGTGCCGCCTTGAGCGCCAGCAGGTGTACCGCCAGAACCAGCAGCGCCAGCAGCGCCAGTTGCCGCCAGGAAGGCATGCCCTTGCTGCGCGTCATGCGGCGACAAACCCGAGGTCAGCCGAGAGCCGGGCCGCTGCAGCTTTCAGGGGCTTCGCAACCTGGCCGTCCCATGCCGAATCAAAATTCGCCAGCGAGCCCAGCGCCACCATGCCCAGCACCATGTGGCCGTCGGCGTCAAATACCGGCGCGCAAAAACCGGCGACGCCGGGCATCAGCGTGTTGACCACACGGCCGATGCCGCGCTGGCGTATCTCTTCAAGTGTTTTTGTCACTTCGGCCATGGTCGATGGCACATCGTTGCGCCCGGATTTCTGGGTGCGCGCCAGCTCATCCTTGAGCAGCAGTGCAAGCCGGTCACCCGTTGTTTTGCGGCCCAGGCCCATAAAGGCCAGAAAACACAAACCGGTGGCAGACGACAGCAGGGGCATGACATCACCCAGGCGCAGATTCACGGTGATGGCCTGTGGCGATTCTTCCCAGTGCACCATGGTTGGCCCCTGGTTGCCCCAGACAGCCAGCGCCAGTGTCTGGCCTATGTCTTCCATCAGCGGGCCTATGCGCTGGCGGGCCAGCTTCACGCTGTCAAGGCGAGCAAGAGAGGCGAGCCCTAACTTCAGGGCCGCAGGGCCCAGGTCATAGCGGGTTGTTCCCGCATCCTGCACCACCAGGGCCAGGCGCTGGAAGCTCACCAGATAGCGGTGCGCCTTGGCGGCATTCATGCCTGCAGCTGCAGCCAGGTCGCGCAGCATCAGGGGCCCGCCGGATGCTGCCAGAACCTGCAGCAGGCTGAAACCGACCTCGACCGACTGGATGCCGGCGCGCTGCGGCCCATCGTCCTCAAGGTCTGTATCTTCTGCTTGCGCGCGCTTGTTCATGCTCTTGAATTAGAATTGCGAATTACATTTAGGTAAATCAATTTCACTTATCGTAACTTTATCAGGGGAGTTACGAATGCATGTTGATAGACTGACTCCCAAAATCACGCTGAAATCCAGCCAGACAGGACTTTGATGAAACTCGCTACCTATAAAGACGGATCACGTGACGGCCAGCTCATTGTGGTCTCGCGCGACCTCTCGACCGCCCATTATGCGACGGGCATTGCCGGCAAATTGCAGCAGGTTCTGGACGACTGGAACTTCATGTCGCCGCAGCTCGAAGACCTGTACCAGACCCTGAACAACGGCAAGGCCCGGCATGCGTTTCCGTTTGATCCGGCGCAGTGCATGGCGCCCCTGCCGCGTGCCTACCAGTGGGCCGACGGTTCGGCCTTCATCAACCATGTCGAGCTGGTGCGCAAGGCGCGCAATTCCGAGGTGCCCGCGTCTTTCTACACCGACCCGCTGATGTACCAGGGCGGCAGCGACGACTTCATAGGCCCCTGCGACGATGTGGTGGTGGCCAGTGAAGACTACGGCATCGACTTCGAGGCCGAAGTCGCCGTCATCACCGCCGACGTGCCCATGCGCGCCACGCCCGAGCAGGCGCTTGAAGGCATACGCCTGGTCATGCTGGCCAACGATGTGTCATTGCGCAACCTGATCCCTGATGAACTCGCCAAGGGCTTCGGCTTTTTCCAGAGCAAACCCGCCACAGCTTTCAGCCCTGTCGCCGTGACGCTCGATGAACTCGGCGACACCTGGAAAGACGGCCGCCTGCACCTGACGCTGCAAAGCACCTGGAACGGCCGCAAGGTCGGCATGTGCGAAGCCGGCCCCGAGATGACCTTCAGCTTCGGCCAGCTGATTGCCCACATCTGCAAGACCCGCAATGTGCGCGCCGGCAGCGTGGTCGGCTCAGGCACCGTCAGCAACAAGGACTGGACCCACGGCTACAGCTGCGTCGCCGAAAAGCGCGCGATTGAAACGATTGAAGACGGCAAGCCCAAAACCGAGTTCATGAAGTTTGGCGACACCATACGCATCGAGGCCAAGGGCAAGGACGGGCAATCGGTGTTTGGGGCGATTGACCAGAAGGTGGTGAACCGTTACGGTTGAACATGGCGCGCGCGCTTTGCTGCTTTGCGTTAGCGCGCCCGTTAACCAATAATGGCCACATCAGGCGAATAATCGCCCGCACCGGAGACCTGATGGAAAGCAACAGAACACCGATTCGGCATTTTTTAGCGGTACTGGCCCTGGCCGCACTGCTGGCGCCTGCCGCGTGGGCGCAAAACACTGTCGACAAGGTGAAGACCCGCCGTATGCTTGTGGTGGGCTATCTCGACAGCGCATCACCTTTCTCGTTTACCAACGGCAAGACGGCCGCAGGCTACAGCATTGACCTGTGCGCGCCCATCATTGAACGCATCGCCGGCGCTTCCGCCACGAACGACCTGCGCGTGGTGTACCAGGCCGTCGAGCTGGGGCGCGCTGTCAACCTGCTCAGAAACGGCGCAATTGACCTGATGTGCGCCAACCTCACCGATACGCCTGCCAGGCGCAAGCTGGTGGCTTTTTCACCGCCGATTTTTTACGCCGCAGTGCGGGTGATGGTACGCAGCCGCGACAAGCTGGACTCTGTGCAGCAACTGGCTGGCAAAAACCTGGTGCAGATCGGCGGCAGCACTGCCAGGGGTGCGCTGGATGCCTACGCCGCAGCCAACGGCCTGAAATGGCAAATTGCCAATATCCTGGAACATGACGCCGCCATAAGCCAGCTGCAACTGGGCCAGACCGACGGCTATGCCCGCGACGGCATACTGCTGAGCAATGCCATGCTCGCCCTGAAAGACCCGGCGGAATTCAGGCTGTTGCCGGAGCGCCTGTCGTCCGAACCCATCGCCATCGCCTACCGGAGAGCAGACCCGGCACTGCAAAAACTGGTGGATCTGTCGGTTGTGGAGGCCATGCGCAACGGCCGGTTTGCCGAGGTCTACGACAAATGGTTCACCAAACCCATACCGCCGGCAAACAAGGCACTTGATCTGCCCATGTCGCGCGAACTGCAGGGTCTGCTGGCAGCGGCCAGGTAAATTCGTCCTGACCCCCGCGAGGCGCGGGTGCGAAGCTTCAGCCCGCCTGCCCGGCGAAGGCCTTGATGCCGCGCAGGAACATTTCTACGGCTACGGCCACAAGAATCAGCCCCATCAGCCGCTCAAAGGCCATCATCACACGGTCACCTGCCACGCGCTGTATCCGCTCGGACAACACCAGCACCACGGCGCAGACGGCCATGGTGACGCACAGTGCGGCGATCCACTCCAGCCTGCGTGCGGGTGCCTGCGAGACCAGCAGCATGACAGTGGCCAGCGCCGATGGCCCGGCCAGCGCAGGGATGGCCAGTGGCACGATCAGCGGTTCTCCCTCCAGTGGTTCGGGTGCATGCAGCGATGACGGAAAGATCATGCGCAGCGCAATCAGGAACATCACCACCGCACCTGCAATCTGCAGGGACAGGGCGCTGAGATTCATCACACGCAAAAACCCGTCGCCGATAAACATGAAGGCCAGCAGCAGCAAAAAGGCGATCAGCACCTCCCGCAGGATCACCTTGATGCGGCGCTCCGGCGCGACATTGCGCAGTGCGTTGGCAAAGATGGGGATGTTGCCGAACGGATCGGTGATCAGCAAAAGCAAAATCGTCGCGGAGGCGAAGGTATACGTCATGTGGCGTAAACAGCTTCCAGGTCCCTGAACCCCTTGATCTCCAGCGGGTTGCCGAAGGGGTCACAGAAGAACATGGTCCATTGTTCGCCGGGCTCGCCTTCAAACCTCACCTGCGGCTCAAGTACAAATTCTGTGCCTGCTGACTGCAACCGCTGTGCCATCGCTTTCCAGTCAGTCAGGCCCAGCACCAGCCCGAAGTGCGGCATGGGCACCAGCTTGTCGCCCACATGGCCGGTACGCTCGGTCTTGAAGGGCTCGCCCAGGTGAAGCGAGATCTGGTGGCTGAAAAAATCAAAGTCCACCCAGGTGTCGGTGGAACGGCCTTCAGTACAACCGAGCACGCCGCCGTAGAAGCTTCGGGCCATATCGAGGTCACGCACATTGAATGCAAAGTGAAACAGGCTTTTCATGCCTGTCAGCTTATCAGGGCCGCATGCGAAGGCAAGCCGGACGCGCACCCCTGCAAGGGTGCAAAATCGATACAAAGTACAAAGAGACTTGCAGAGAACGTTCGCAGGGAGTCATTGAGTTTTTTGAAGAACCCCGCAGATCATGCGCATCACCGATATCCGCGAGCTTTCCGTACAGTTGCAGGGCAATGTGGCGAATGCCCTGGTGAATTTTTCAGAGCACACCATTTCACTGGTTGCTGTTTTTACAGATGCCGTACGCGACGGCAAACCCGTTGTCGGGCTGGCCTTTGATTCGATAGGGCGTTATGCGCAGGGTGGCATCCTGCGTGAACGCATCATCCCGCGTGTGATGGCCGCCAGCAGGTCTGACCCTGGCGGCCTGCTTGATGCGGGCGGTACGGCCTTTGATGTGCCAAAGCTGCTGCAGCTCATGCTCAAAAATGAAAAGCCCGGCGGTCATGGTGACCGGGCTGCCGCCATAGGCGCGCTTGAGCTGGCCTTCTGGGATATCAACGCCAAGCTGGCAGATGAGCCGGCATGGCAAACCGTGGCGCGCCATTTCGGCACCGACGCCAAAACCGGTGGTGTACACGTCTATGCAGCCGGGGGATATTACTACCCCGATGACAGCACCCAGCGCCTGCGCGATGAATTCCGCGCCTACCAGGACATGGGTTTTGACGCCTTCAAGATGAAGATAGGCGGCGCATCGCTGGCGCAGGACATGGCGCGCATTGAGGCTGCGCTTGATGTCGCCGGGCAGGGCAGGCGCCTGGCCGTTGATGCCAATGGCCGCTTTGACCTTGAAACGGCGCTGGCCTATGCAAAAGCCATGGAGCCGCTGGACCTGCGCTGGTACGAGGAGATTGGCGACCCGCTGGATTACGACCTGAACCGCCGCGTGATTGAAACCTACAGCGGTACCGTGGCGACGGGCGAGAACCTGTTTTCGGTGCCCGATGTCAACAACCTGCTTCTGTTTGGCGGCATGCGGCCGGGCCGCGATGTTTTCCAGATGGACCCGGGCCTGAGCTATGGCCTGCTCGAATACGGCCGCATGCTTGCGCTGATGGAGTCGCGTGGTTTCAGCCGTGCCGATGCCCATCCGCATGGAGGCCATTTGATCAATCTGCACATCGCCGTCGGTCTGGGGCTGGGTGGCTGCGAGGCTTATCCGGGTGTGTTCCAGCCCTTTGGCGGTTACCCGGCGGGCTGCGCTGTGGGTGGCGGGCTGGTCATGCCCACCACTGCGCCCGGCTTTGGCCTTGAAGAAAAAGCCGAGCTGGTGCCCTTCATACGCCAGCTCACAGCCTGAACACAACACAAAAACAGCGGAGACAGACATGAAAGTGGCAATTGTTGGATGCGGCGCAATGGGCTCCGTCTACGCCGGCCTGATGGCCGATGCGGGCAATGAGGTGCTGGTGGTCGATGGCTGGCAGGCGCATGTCGATGCCATCAATGACAAGGGTCTCCGCATCGAAGGCGCCAGCGGCGACCGGACGGTGAAGCTGCGCGCCTTCAGTCCTGACCGCGCACCCGACCATGTGGTTGACCTTGTGATCGTGGCGGCCAAGGCCGTGCAGGTGGCGGATGCCGCCAGAACCGCTGCGAAGCTTGTGGGCGCCGATACGCTGGTGCTCACCATACAGAACGGCCTGGGCAGCGCAGACATGGTTGCGCAAGCAGTGGGCAAGGACAGGCTGGCTGTGGGTATCGCCGCAGCCTTTGGCGCATCCATGCGCGGCCCGGGTCATGCGCACCACAACAACATGAATGCCGTGAAGTTGGGCGCCCATGCGGGCCTGCCTGATGCGCGCGTCGAGGACATCGCCGCGCTCTGGCGCGCCGCAGGCTTCAATGCCGAGGCCACAGACAACGTGGCCGCCATGCAGTGGGAAAAGCTCATGTGCAACGTCGCCTTCAGCGCCCCCTGTGCACTGACCGGCATGACTGTGGGCGAGGCGATGGACGACCCCGACATCGGGCCGCTGGGCATGGCCGCGTCACTGGAGGCCTGGCGCGTGGCGCGCGCACGCAAGATCGCCATCAATGTCAGTGACCCCGAGGCCTATGTGAGGGCCTTTGGTGAACGGGTACGCAATGCCCGCCCTTCGGTGTTGCTTGACCATGACGCGGGCAGGCGCAGTGAAATCGATTTCATCAACGGCGCGGTGCCGCGTGAGGCCGCCAAATGCGCAATGGTCGCGCCGGTCAATGCCTCGCTGACGGCGCTGGTGCGCCAGAAAGAGCGCAATTTCTGATGGCCTTGCAAAAATGGGTTGACGGACCCCTCAGGCACTGCACAATGAAGGCGTAATACATAAAGAGACAACTTCAACAGCGCACACCACGCCAGGAGACACCCATGAGCGACTCAGACAATCCATCGTTTGCCGGTTTCGGAAAGTTCGTACCCGGCTTTGATTTTTTGCAGAACCTGGCCACGCAGGCAGCAGGCAGTGCTGCCCAGAAAATTCCGCAGCTGCCCAACCTTGGCAACTGGGTCGCGCCGACGCTCAATGTTGAAGAGCTGGACAAGCGCATTGAAGAACTCAAGGCCGTGCAGTTCTGGCTTGACCAGAATGCCATGGCCCTGAAGGCCACCATACAGGCGCTTGAAGTGCAGAAGATGACGCTGGCCACCCTCAAGGGCATGAACTTCAACATGGGCGATGTGGCCAATGCTTTCAAGCTCAAGGTGGCCGACAGCATGGCCAGCGGTGTGCAAAGTGTGACTGAAAAGGCGAAAACCTTTTCAGGCCTTGAGATTCCGCCGACAAGTTTTTCTGAAGGAACAAAAGCAGCGGCGCCAAAACCCCGTGCGGCCAAAGCCAAAACCGTTGCGCCAGCGCCCGGTGGGGTGGTGGACCCCATGCAGTGGTGGGGCGCACTGACCCAGCAGTTCCAGACCATTGCAGCCGATGCGATGAAGGACGCCGCCAAAAAGACGGCCATGAACACCGGCAAGAACCTGGCAACCGGGCTCGCCAAAGACGCAATGAAAACTGCGACTGGCATGGCCAAAGGCATGGCTGAAAGCGCAGGCAAGACGGTGGCGGGCGGGGCGCGGGCAGCCATGAATACCGCCTTGCGCAGCAGCCAGGCCTGGCCGTCTCCGTTGGCCTCGAAACCCGTATCGTCGTCATCCCGCCCAGGCACCAAAGCAAAGCCCAAAGCCAAACCTGCACCGCGAAAGGCGGCCCGCAAAACCTCGCGTTAAGAATGGGTTAGACCATCTGGAAAAATGGTCGCGGAGAACCCGCTTTCTGCAATTTTTTTGATCCGCAAGACCATGAAACTCTTTCCCTACGGCCACGCCACCCACCCCCAATGGCAGATGGCGGCCGGTCTTGTACTGGCGCAACTGCGCGCCTACATGGCGCTACCCGGTTACGCCACGGCGC
This sequence comes from Pseudomonadota bacterium, assembly GCA_040388905.1. GTDB lineage: Bacteria > Pseudomonadota > Gammaproteobacteria > Burkholderiales > Burkholderiaceae_C > Polaromonas. The sequence goes on along the minus strand of JAZKAY010000022.1, from coordinate 13,287 downwards.
CCACGCTTGCGCTGCTCTACATCACCGACCACTACGCCGCCCATGCGCAGGACATTCTTGACCACCTGAGCGCTGAATTACCCGAGGTGACCGACTGGAGCGGTACGGTCGGCGTGGGCATCGCGTCCAACAACGTTGAATACTTTGACGAGCCGGCACTGGCGGTGATGTTGTGCGAGCTTCCTCATGACCAGTACCGTGTGTTTTCGGGTGTCTCGCCGCTGCCGCCATCCAGTCATCGCTTCAAGGCGCATACCGCACTCGTGCACGCGGACTCGGGCACGCCCGAGGTGGCTGAACTGATTGCAGAGATGGCAGAGCGCACGGACAGCGGTTATGTGTTTGGGGGCCTGGCGTCCAGCCGGTCGGAGACCGTGCAGTTCGCGCTCAGCGGCCATGGCAACGTCAAGGGCCAGGGTGCGGCCGGCGGCGTGTTCAGCGGCGGCCTGAGCGGTGTGGCATTTGCGCGCGACATGTCAGGCGGCATGGCGCTGATGTCGCGGGTGACCCAGGGCTGCCAGCCTGTATCGGGCAACCATGAAATCACGGCATGTGAAGGCAATGTCGTGACTGAACTCGACGGCCAGCCAGCGCTGGACCTCATGCTGGCCGAACTGGGTGTATCGCTGGACGCACCCCGCGAGGCGCTGGCCAAAGTACGCAGCACGCTGGTGGGTCTCAGCCACCCGGATGACAGGCTCAATGACGTGCGCATTCATCATGCAGGGCAGTTTGGGGCAGAAGTGGTGGTGCGCCACATCATCGGCCTGGACCCTGCGCGCAAGGGCATCGCGATTGCTGAAGCGCCATCGGTCGGCATGACCCTGGCGTTTTGCGAACGCAACCGCGAGGCCGCACGTGCCGACCTGATCCGCGTGTGCGCTGAAATCCGTGAAGAGCTTGAGCCCGAAGAGGTCACGCTTGAAGTCGCCAGCGCATTGAGCGCGCCCGAAGCCGAGTCAGCACCGCATGCTGCCAGGCGCATCGCCGGCGCCATATATGTGAGCTGCTCTGGACGCGGTGGCCCGCACTTTGGCGCGCCCGGTGCAGAGCTGCAGATCGTCCGCCGCGCGCTGGGTGATGTGCCGCTGGTGGGCTTTTTTGCAGGAGGGGAAATCGCCCGCCACCATCTGTACGGCTATACCGGTGTGCTGACCGTGTTCACTGAGAAAGAGGTCTGAGGAGGGCCTGAACATGAATTTTTTCAAAACCGCGTGGCATGCCTTGCTTGCTGCTTTTGTAGTCAGCGCCTTGCTGGTCACCATGATGGGCCCCGCTGCTGCGCAGTCAAGCGAATGTGTGGTGGACCAGTACAACAACACAGTCTGCCCGCCTGCCAAGACCCTGTGCGTTCTCGAGAGCAACAGCCGCAGCGTCAAGTGCTCGCCGCCTGAGGGAGGTGTGATTGTTGACCGTTACGGCGCGGTGCAATGTGGCCCGGGCCGCTGCGTGCTCGACATACGCGGCGATCCTTTCTGCTCAAAAGAAAGCGGCGGCGCGGCGGCCAAAGGCCAGTATGGCGATGCCGTATGCACGGGCGGTTGCGTGAAAGCTCAGGCGTCCATGTGCTCGACGCTCACGCGTTAGCCCCAGGTTGCTTCCCATCTGTCCTGCGCCTTGTGTCGCACCTTGCCGCCGCAGCGCGGCGAAGACGGCTATTCCAGCCACATTGAACGGAACGAACATCCATGAGTGTTGACGCAGCAAACGAGAAAAAAAAGCAGGCCAGTGACCTGGCGACTGGACCTGACCCGCACGCCCACCCCAACCAGTTTGCGCTGTTGGGCCAGCGCAGGTTTGCCCCCTTCTTCTGGACGCAGTTCTCGGGTGCAGCCAATGACAACCTGTTCAAGTTTGCGTTCACCGTGATGGTGACCTACCAGCTCAGCGTGAGCTGGTTGCCGCCGGCCATGGCGGGGCTGGTGATCGGGGCCTTGTTCATATTGCCCTTCCTGCTTTTTTCAGCGACCAGCGGGCAACTGACCGACAAGTTTGAAAAAACGCGTGTCATCCGCTTTGTCAAGAACCTTGAAATCGCCATCATGCTGCTGGCGGCCTCGGGTTTTGTCAGCGGCAACATCAATTACCAGGTGCCGGTATTGCTGGGGTGTACCTTCCTCATGGGGCTGCATTCCACATTGTTCGGCCCGGTCAAGTTTGCCTACCTGCCGCAGGCGCTGACTGAACGCGAACTCACAGGTGGCAATGGCATGGTGGAGATGGGCACCTTTGTCGCCATCCTGCTCGGCAATATTGTGGGTGGCCTGATCGTGGCCATTCCCGGCGCCGGCCCGCAGTATGTGGCACTGGGCTGCGTGCTGCTGGCCGTCGTGGGGCGACTGATGGCGCAGTTCATCCCGCTGGCACCCGCCACCGACCCCGGCCTGAAAATCAACTGGAATCCCATCACCGAAACCTGGCGCAACCTCAAACTTGCCAATGACAATGTGGTGGTCTTCCGCTCCATGCTGGGCATCAGCTGGATGTGGTTTTTTGGTGCCGTCTTCCTGAGCCAGTTCCCCAGTTTTGCCAAAGACGTGATGCACGGTGACGAGCATGTGGCGTCGCTGTTGCTGGTGGTGTTTTCCATCGGCATCGCCACGGGGTCTCTGCTGTGCGAGGTGCTCAGCAAACGGCATGTGGAAATCGGGCTGGTACCCATGGGCGCCATAGGCATGAGCGTGTTTGCCATAGACCTTTATTTCGCCTCGCGCAGCATGCCTGCCGCTGATCTGATGGGTGTGGGCAGCTTTCTTGCGCAGCACTACCACTGGCGCGTGATGGCCGACCTGGCGCTGCTCAGTTTGTTTGCAGGCCTGTACAGCGTGCCCATGTATGCGCTGATCCAGTTGCGCAGCCAGCCCACGCACCGCGCCCGCATCATCGCTGCAAACAACATCCTCAACGCGCTGTTCATGATCGTCAGTTCCATCCTGGCGGGCGCGCTGCTGGGCGCGGGCTTCACGGTGCCGCAGATATTTCTTTTTGTCGGCCTGGCCAATGCGGTGGTGGCTTTCTACATCTTCATGCTGGTGCCTGAATACCTGCTGCGTTTTGTGGCATTTTTGGTCTCACGGCTGGTTTACCGGTTTCGCATCACGGGCGATCACAACATCCCCACCTCAGGCGCAGCCGTTTTGACCTGCAACCACGTGAGTTTTGCAGACCCGGTGCTGCTGATGGCGGCCAGTCCCCGCCCCATCTATTTTGTGATGGATCACCGCATCTTCAGAACGCCGGTGTTGGGCTGGTTCTTCAAACTGGCCAAAGCCATACCGATCGCGCCGAAATCCGAAGACCCGGTGCTTTACGAAGCCGCTTTTGAAGCCGCCGCCAAGGTGCTGCGTGATGGGGACCTGCTGGCCATCTTTCCTGAAGGCGGCCTCACCAAAAACGGGGAGTTGCAGGCCTTCAAGGGTGGCATCATGAAAATTCTCGAGAATGCAGAGCGCGACGGGCTCGATGTACCCGTGATTCCCATGGCCCTGATCAACCTGTGGGGCTCTTTCTTCAGCCGTGCCGAAAAGGGTGTGGCCATGGCCAAGCCATTCAGGCGCGGGGTATGGAGCAGCGTAGGTCTGAATGTGGGCATGCCTGTCGCCGCAAAAGACGTGCAGCCGCAGGTCCTGCAAGAGGCTGTGGCCTCACTGCTGAAGGCCTGAAGTTTGTCGGGGGGAGCATGGGCAGGCCCAGCCGGGCAATACTTCCGTTTGTCAGTCACCAGGAGATATTCATGAGCAAGGCGCTTCGCTTGTCCGAAAAGTGGTTTCACCGCGGCCTGTGGCTTGTCGCCCTGGTGTTTGCCGGCTTCCTTATCGGCCTGGGCGGTACCGTTGTGGGTGACTTGCCAAAAGTAGAGAAGCAGCTGTTGGTCGAAGACTATATGGATGCATCCATCACAGTGCCCGCCCGCAACAACATCCGCGCGGCTGAAAAGGCAGGCCAGGATGCCGAAACCGCGCTGGAGCAGGCGCTGCTCAAACGCAAGGCTGCCCAGGCAGATTCAGCTGCCGCCCGCGAGACCTTCAACAACTGGCTGTCCACACGGCGTGCCACGCAGCAGGCCGATCAGGACCCGGAATTGATCGCACGCACCAAAGCGCTCGATGCACTGAAAGACAGGGAGCGCGCTGCCGGTGTCGCGGTCGAGGCGCAGCAGCAGGCGGCACTTGATGCCCGGCAGGCGGTGGCACGTGAACGCCGCACGCTGGCCGATATGGAAGCCGTCGCGCAGCAAAAGCTCAATGCAGAATACAGGCGCATTGAACTGCGGGTTTTTCTGTACCGCCTGGCGCTGACGCTTCCGCTGCTGGTGGCGGCCGGCTGGCTGTTTGCAAAAAAGCGCAAGACGACTTACTGGCCCTTTGTATGGGGCTTCATCATCTTTGCGCTGTTTGCCTTCTTTGTCGAGCTGGTGCCTTACCTGCCGAGCTACGGCGGTTATGTGCGCTACATCGTCGGCATCATCGTCACGGTCGTGGTCGGGCGTCAGGCCATCGTCTCACTGAACCGCTACCTTGAAAAACAGAAACTCGCCGAGCAGTTGCCTGATGCGCAACGCCGCGAAGAGCTGAGTTACGACACGGCACTGACGCGATTGTCCAAAGGGGTGTGCCCGGGTTGCGAGCGCGCGGTGGACTTCAAGAACACGTCAATTGATTTTTGTCCGCACTGCGGCATCGGCCTGTTCGACCACTGCGCCGTATGCAAGACACGCAAAAGTGCTTTTGCCAAGTTTTGCCATGCGTGCGGCAGCAGTGCTGAACGCGGCAAATTGTTGACACCTTTGCTGAAGGCGGGTGATGCCAATGCCCGTGCACCTGAATTGCCCGGAGACTCGCAGCCGGCCTGAGCGAACTCAAGACCAGCAAGGTTCAGGGCTGGATTTTATCGACCAGGTATTCGCGTGAATACCAGAAGGTGTCCGGCGTCTTCAAGGCAGCCGAGGTGCCTTCCTTCGGGTCCTGGCGTGAACGGATATCCCAGCGCACATCGATGACGCGGCAGCTGGCGCATGCCGGCTGGCCCAGCCTGCGTTGCACCAGCACATAGCGGCTGGTCTTGAAGAGGGCTTCAATGTCTGCGTCGCTGTAGTCCACCGGCTGCGGTGCGTCATAGGCCGCGACTTTTGCGCCTGTCAGCAGGAACTGGTAGCGCTCGAACTGGCCGTTGAAGTTGTTGGGCACGCGCACGGTCTGGCCTTGCATCAGGGCCACCGTACTGTCCTTGAAGTGGCCAATGGGGCCGTTGAACGGGGCGGTGACCCATGCCATGGCGATGAGAAATGCAAAGCTGCAGGGCAGGGTCAGCGCCTGCGTCCATGATTTTTTGAAGATGCCGGTGAGGCTGGCCAGCACCATGAGCGCCAGCAACAGCCAAAATAGCGGCGAATACACAGCTGAATCCTGCGTGGCCTTCACTGCGCCGTAGCCGATGGACGCCATGGCCAGCGCGCCCAGTATGGCAAAGACCAGTGTCAGGCTGAACCAGATGCGGCTGATGCGCCCCCAGTAGAGCGCGATGAGCACGGCCACTGCCGGCATGGCGGGTATCAGGTAACGGGCCGAACGCTGGCTGGGCAGCATGAAAACCAGCGCCAGTGCCACCAGCCACAACCACATGACTTTTTCTGCATCGCTGATTTTTTCGCCTGTCTCGCGCCTGGCGCGGTAGCTACGCCAGGCCGTCCATGCAGCGCCCACGGACAGCGGAAACAGCAGGCCCGCATTCACGAAATAACCGGTCAGGATGACGGGTATGCCGCCCGAGCCGCTGAAGGCCAGGGACAGGTAAGACGGGCCTGACTTGAACTTGCCGGCGTTTTCACCGACGACAAATTCGCGCCAGACTTCACCGGGCAAGGGGTCCAGCACAAACCAGAGGCTGAAAACCGCGAGTGCCAGCGCACAGATGATGGTGGTCTTCAGTGCATCGCCAAACAGGCCGGGCCTGACGATCTGCCACGGCGCGCGGCGCGCGTGAATGAGCTGGTAACACAGGGCCAGCGCCAGGCCGACAGGCGCCACCATGGCAAACGATTTGTAGAGACAGCCCACACCTACTGCGAGCCCCGCAAGCACGGGAAATTTCCAGCGTGAAGCCAGCAGCTTCGCGGGCGACCAGGCCATCGCAAAAAAGATGCTGCCCAGCCAGAAGGTTTCAGGCGCGCTGGTGAGGTAGGGCCGGCCGTAGCGGTAGGTGCTGAAGAAAGACAGGAAGACCAGCGCTGCAATCGCACCCAGTGTTGTTCCCCCTCCCCCTGGGAGAGGGCCAGGGTGAGGGCTCCCCGCCTGCGCATTCATCACAATTTTTCGCGTCAGCAGGCCCACCACCAGCGCCGTCGCCCACAGGTAAATCACACTCGGCAAGCGCAGCCTCAAAAGCGTCCAGTGCTCACCCCAGCCACCCGCCACCATGGCCTGCCAGAACAACATGGGCGGCTTGGTGTTGCGCATGAAGTCATACGAGCTCACCAGCGGCAGCCAGTGCCCGCTTTCGGCTGTCAGGCGTGCGATGTGGGCGTAGACCAGCTCATCGCCGTTGCGCGGGATGTGGTCACCGCCCAGCTGGAACAGGTAGGCCACTGCGGCCACAACCGCCAGGCCCAGCCACACAAGATGCGCGGGAATCTTTTGGCGCGATGGCTGCGGCTTGCTCATGGTTTGCCGAGCGGGGAATCCGATGGGTCCGGCGGCTCGTTCTTGCGGCGGCGAAACGTCAGCTTGTCGTTGGCCAGGAAGTTGAAGGCGCTGGCCAGTGCGATGGCCATGATGTTGGCAATCGCATAGTGGAGGTAAATTGCCAGCCACTTGGTCACAAGGAACTGGATGGTGATCGACAGCGCCGCCGCCATCACGTATTTGGCAAACAGCACCAAAGCCGATTGCTGCACGGCGTTCTGGCGGTCACGCCAGGTGAGCCGGCGGTTCCAGTAGAAGTTGCTGATGGTCGCGATGCTGATGGCCAGCGCAATCGAGTAGTTCAGGCGGTCATGCGAATCGGCAATGTGCCTGAACAAATACTCCTGCGAGAAAGCCAGCACGGCAATGTTGATAACCGTGCCGCTGGCGCCCACCAGTCCGAAGCGGATAAAGCGCCAGCGCGCCATGGGCTGCAGTTTCGGAGGCAGAAGCGCGATCAAATGCCCGGCGATATCCCGCAAGGCGCTCATGCAACCATCGCCCCGGTTTGCTGAAGGTACTCGCGCGCCTTCGCCAGCACTGCGCCAGGTTCGATCACCTTCAGGCACTGGTTGTCGCCATCGCAATAAGAAGAGCGGTGGTTGTAGGCCGTGAGGCAGGGCGAGCAGGGGTAGCTGCTGTAAAACGAATGGCAGCGCGGCGTCAGCGGCGCATAGAGCCCGGGCGTTTCGGGGCCGAAGAGCATCAGCGTCCAGATCGGTGTCAGCGCCGCGAACTGGCCGGGTCCGCCATCGTTGGTGACAAGCAGCTTCGCGAAATGAAAAAGCGCGAGCAACTCGGCAATTGATCGTGTGTAGCCCGTCAAATCAAGTGCGGTGCTTCCCGGCGCGGCTGCTTGTATGTTGGCGACCAGTTGCTGCGCCAGTGCCCGGTCATCTTTCAGGCCGATCACGGCCACCGCACAGCCGTCAGCCACCAGGCCTTCGCACAGCGCGGTGTAAGAGGCCAGGGGCCAGGCGCGTATCGGCAAAATGCCACCGCCCGGATACACCAGCACCAGCGGCTTGCCGGCAATCGCGGGGAAGTCAGTGGCCAGCCGGCGTTCAATGTCGGCCTTCAGTGCTGCATCAAGTTGCACGTGTGGCGGCGGCTTGCCCGACAGAGTGATGGCCTGCTTGGACTTGGGCACGGCCGTTGAATCAATCGCACGGGCCAGCGTCAAAAACTGTGCGCTGATGTGCTGGTAAGGGTTGTAGGGCACAGGCCGGTTGATGTGCGAGCCACGGTACAGGCCTTCCTGCGTGTGGCGGTGAAAGCCCACGCGCACAGACGCACCGCTGGCAAACGACAGCAGGCTGCTGATCCTGGAAAACAGCTCGCAGTCGATGGCCACGTCGACATTGGCGCGGCGCAGGTCCTTGATGGCTTGCCACAAACTGGCCAGCAAACCCTTGAGCGATTTGTCATCAACAGCGTGCACGTTCTCCGGCTTGATGAGTTGCATCAGGTCCAGGATTTCGCGGTTCTTGCCGAACAGCAGCGCATGAAGTTCTGCATCGGGGTAGCGGGTCTTCAGGCGCGTGAACATGTCATGCGCCAGCACCAGGCTGCCCATCTCGGACAACAGGATGATGACAATGGCGCGCGGCGCCTTGTCTGCCAGGCCCGATGGGCGGAAGGGGCGGGTCACTGCATCGGCCAGCGACACAGCTGCGCACAGCGGTATGCCCACCCAGCGGTCTATCCAGCGCTGAAGGTCCAGGTTCATACGCCTCGCGCCCGGTCGGCCCTGAACTGGTGCACAAACTCGCCAAATGTGCCGGCGTCCAGGGCATCGCGCACTTCCTGCATCAGGTTCAGGTAGTAATGAAGGTTGTGGATGCTCGACAGCATGGGGCCCAGCATTTCACCGCAGCGGTCCAGGTGGTGCATGTAGGCGCGGCTGAAATTTCTGCAGGTGTAGCAGGTGCAGGTCGCGTCCACAGGTGCGTCTTCGGTTTTATAGCGCGCATTGCGTATCTTCAAATCACCGAAACGCGTGAACATATGGCCATTGCGCGCATTGCGGGTCGGCATCACGCAGTCGAACATGTCGACACCCGCAGCCACGCCCTCAACCAGGTCTTCCGGTGTACCCACGCCCATCAGGTAGCGCGGCTTGTGCGCCGGCAGGCGGTGCGGCGTGTGCGCCATGATGCGCTGCATTTCTTCCTTGGGCTCGCCAACGCTGACGCCGCCAACGGCATAACCCGGCAGGTCGAGTTCGACCAGCGCGTCGAGTGATTCCTGGCGCAGGTTTTCAAACATGCCGCCCTGCACGATGCCGAAGAGTGCGTTCGGGTTTTCAAGCCGCGCAAACTCCGTCATGCAGCGGCTGGCCCAGCGCTTGCTGAGTTCCATGGATGTGCGCGCTTCGGCTTCGGTCGTGATGTGGCCTGCGGTGTCGTAAGGGGTGCATTCGTCAAACTGCATGACGATGTCGCTGTTTAATATGGTCTGGATCTGCATCGAGACCTCGGGCGTCAAAAACAGCTTGTCGCCGTTGACGGGTGACGAGAACTTCACGCCCTCTTCGGTGATCTTGCGTCCCTTGCCGTCGGTTCCGCCCAGCGACCAGACCTGGAAGCCGCCGCTGTCGGTGAGTATGGGCTTGTTCCAGCTTTCAAAGCGGTGCAGGCCGCCGAATTGCCTGACCACATCGAGGCCGGGCCGCATCCACAGGTGAAAGGTGTTGCCCAGGATGATCTGCGCGCCCATGTCTTCAAGCGACTGCGGCATCACGCCCTTGACCGTGCCATAGGTGCCGACCGGCATGAAGATGGGCGTCTGCACCACGCCGTGGTTCAGGGTCAGCTGGCCGCGTCTGGCGTATGAGCCAGGCCGTGCATCCGGGCCATCACCGGCCTTTTCATCGGTCTTCAGAACTTCAAATTCAAGCATCGGGCAATTGTCGCAGGTGTGATTTCACTGCCCGGCGTGGCCCCGGGCATCTCTGATTAGAGTCAGGTGGGCGTTTTTCGTGCCAGAAGCATTGAATCACCATAACTGAAGAAGCGGTAGCGATGGGCAATCGCGTGGCTGTACAGCGCCATGATGTGTTCGTAGCCTGAAAACGCGCTCACCAGCATCATCAGCGTGCTTTTGGGCAGATGGAAATTGGTAAGCAGCAGGTCTACGACCTTGAATTCAAAACCTGGCGTGATGAAGATATTGGTGTCGCGGCATTCAGGGCCGAATTTGGCATCGGATTCCAGTGCCCGCACTGTTGTCGTCCCCACGGCCACCACACGGCCGCCACGCGCCTTGCAGTCGAAAATCGCCTGGCGCGTCGCATCGGGCACTTCAAAACGCTCGAAGTGCATGGTGTGATCGGCAATGTTGTCTGTCTTGACGGGCTGGAAGGTGCCTGCACCCACATGCAGCGTGACGCTGGCGCGCTGTACGCCGCGCGCTTCCAGTTGGGCCAGCACGGCTTCGTCGAAGTGCAAGGCAGCCGTGGGCGCAGCCACCGCGCCGGGGTTGCGCGCAAACACCGTCTGGTAGCGGCGCTCGTCGTCTTCAGAGTCGGTATGCGTGATGTAGGGCGGCAGCGGCACATGGCCATGCGCGGCCATCAGTGCGTAGGGGTCGCTGCTGAGCCTGAATTTGTAGAGCGGCCCGTCTTCGTTCGGCCAGCGGCCCAGCAGCGTCGCGGTGAAGCCGCCATCCATTTGCATGACCGCGCCGGGCAGGGGCTTTTTGCTGACCTTCATGTGCGCGGCAACTTCATGGCCGGAATCTGCATCCGGCGACAGCACACGTTCAATCAGCAGCTCCAGCTTGCCGCCGCTGGACTTTTGCCCAAACAGCCGCGCCTTGACCACTTTTGTGTCGTTAAAGACCAGCAGGTCGCCGGGCAGCAGCAAACCGGGCAGATCGGTGAAACGGCGGTCGACGGGCGTGGGCTCACTGCCGTCGAGCAGGCGCGAAGCACTGCGCTGGGCCGCGGGGTGCTGGGCGATGAGTTCGTCGGGCAGGCTGAAATCAAAATCGCCCAGGCTGAAATGCGTCTTCATGAAGGCACAATTGTCCCATGCCGCCACCAGCCAAACAGGCGTCCCCGCCTGCAGCCAAACCCGCGCCCGTGGCGGCGGAAAAATCGCAGGCCCAGCGTGCGCTTGAAAAGCTTGGCCTGAAACGCGACATCGACCTGGCGCTGCACCTGCCGCTGCGTTATGAGGACGAAACCCGCATCGTGATGCTGAAGGACGCGCGCGACGGCGACCTGGTGCAGATCGAGGCGACTGTCACCGACAGCCAGGTCAGCTTCAGGCCGCGCCGGCAGCTGCGCGTGACGGTGGACGACGGCAGCGACAGCTGCACGCTGCGCTTCATCAACTTTTACCCCTCACACCAGAAAACCCTCAGCGTGGGCGCGCGTGTGCGTGTGCGCGGCGAACTGCGTGGCGGTTTTGTGAGCCGCGAGATGGTGCATCCCAGTTTCAAGCTGGCCGGCGGCGAATTGCCGGGCGCGCTGACCCCGGTGTATTCGACCGTGGCCGGCCTGCCACAGGCCTACCTGCGCAAGGCCGTGCTCAGCGGCACAGCCAGGGCCGACCTCAGTGAAACCATTCCCGCCGCTTTCCTGCAGAAAACACCGTCGCAGGCCATGCTGGGCCTGCGCGAGGCGCTGCAGTTTTTGCACAACCCCACACCCGATGTGTCCCTGGCCACGCTTGAAGACCACACGCATCCGGCCTGGCAGCGCCTGAAGGCCGAAGAACTGCTGGCCCAGCAACTCTCGCAACTGCAGGCCAAACGCATACGCGCCGCGATGCGCGCACCGGCGCTCAACGGCCCGGCCATGCGCGGCCCCCAGTGCACGCTGTACGAACAGCTGATGGAACGCCTGCCCTTTGGCCTGACGGCCGCGCAGCAGCGTGTGAGCGATGAGATCGAGCAGGACCTGAAAAAGAACGTGCCCATGCACCGGCTGCTGCAGGGCGATGTGGGCTCCGGCAAGACCGTGGTCGCCGCGCTGGCCGCCATGCGTTGCATCGATGCCGGCTGGCAGTGCGCCCTGATGGCGCCGACTGAAATCCTGGCCGAGCAGCATTTCCGCAAGCTGGTGGCCTGGCTGGAACCGCTGGGCATCAAAACCGCCTGGCTCACTGGCAGCCAGAAGGCCAAACAGCGCCGCGAATCACTGGCGGCGATTGCCAGCGGCGAGGCCATGCTAGTGGTGGGCACGCACGCCGTGATCCAGGACAAGGTGGTGTTCAAAAACCTGGCGCTGGCCATCATCGACGAGCAGCACCGCTTCGGGGTCGCGCAGCGGCTGGCGCTGCGCAGCAAGATGACCGTCGGTGGCGAGGAGCCGCATCTTCTGATGATGACGGCGACGCCGATTCCGCGCACGCTGGCGATGAGTTACTACGCCGACCTCGACGTTTCGACGATTGACGAGTTGCCCCCGGGACGCACGCCCATCGTCACCAAGGTGGTCAGCGATGCCCGGCGCGACGAAGTGATTGAACGCATACGCCACCAGCTTGCCGAGGGCCGGCAGGTGTACTGGGTGTGCCCGCTGATTGAAGAAAGCGAATCCATAGACCTCGTCAACGCCACGCAGACCCACGAGTCGCTGAGCGCAGCTTTGCCCGGCGTGCTGGTCGGCCTGCTGCATTCGCGCATGAGCGTCGCCGAGAAAAAGGCCGTGATGGGGCTGTTCACCGACGGCCTGATGGGCGTGCTGGTCAGCACCACGGTGATCGAGGTCGGTGTGGATGTGCCGAACGCCTCGCTGATGGTGGTCGAACACGCCGAACGCTTCGGCCTCAGCCAGCTGCACCAGCTGCGCGGCCGGGTCGGGCGCGGCGCGGCGGCATCTGCCTGCGTGCTGCTCTATTCCACCGGTGACGCGCCCCGGCTGGGCGAGATGGCCCGCTCACGCCTCAAGGCCATGGCCGAGACCAACGACGGTTTCGAGATCGCCCGGCGGGATCTGGAAATACGCGGACCCGGCGAATTTCTGGGCGCCCGGCAATCGGGTGCGCCGCTTTTGCGCTTCGCTGATCTGACTGTCGACGGCGACTGGCTCGCCTGGGCGAGGGACTTGGCGCCCCGCATGCTGGACCAGCACACGGAGCTGGCGCATCGGCATATTGCGCGGTGGCTGGGGGGGAAGGCTGACTTTTTGAAAGCCTGATGTCAGGCTGGATTTGCTATTTAAATCGTAGCTGGTCACGTGCGTATTCATTGGGCTGCAGTCGTTTTAGGCCTTAAAAATGACACTTTTTTAGTCGTTTTTTGCTCAAAAACCCCCTGGGGCGGGCTTCGAGTGGCTAAATGTTAATACCTATATTAACTTTTGCCGGATTTTTAACGTGTACGTTAAATTTTTGCTGTAGGCGTTAAAACCGGCGTACGCCCGTTGGGTTGGCGCTTTGCCCTTCACGCAGAAGCCGGGGGTAGCCCGGCGGCTAGTCACTTTTCTTTGCTTCGCCAAAGAAAAGTAACCAAAAGAAAGGCGACCCTGTTCGTCGTCCCTACGCTTCGCTGCGGGCACCCTGCGATGCTCGGTCCAGCCGGGGTCTGAAACAACTCGCCTGCGGCTCAAACAAGTTTCAGCCCTGATCCGTCTGGCCCTGCGCTTCTCGGCTCCTCT
>JAZKAY010000021.1:0-100607 GCA_040388905.1 Pseudomonadota bacterium | reverse complement strand
GAGCCGCAGGCGAGTTGTTTCAGACCCCGGCTGGACCGAGCATCGCAGGGTGCCCGCAGCGAAGCGTAGGGACGACGAACAGGGTCGCCTTTCTTTTGGTTACTTTTCTTTGGCGAAGCAAAGAAAAGTGACTTGCCGCCGGGCAACCCCCGGCTCGGTCGTGAAGGGCATAGCTCCAACCCCCGGGAGCAACAAATGCTGAAGCAAATCTCAGCAAAACTCCAGCACCTCCCAAGAGACAGCCGCGACACCCTCTTCCTGCTGGCAGTCATCGCCTGGCTGCTCCTGCCCCAAACCCCCAACCTGCCCCTCTGGTGCACAGCCCTCGCAACAGGCGTGCTGGTCTGGCGTGGCTGGCTGGCCATGGGGTCGAAAACACTGCCAGGCAAATGGTGGCTGCTGACGCTGCTGGCAGTCGCGATTGCGGGAACGCTCATCACCCACCGCACCATCCTCGGCCGCGACGCGGGTGTCACCCTGCTGGTGGTGCTTCTGACGCTCAAGACGCTTGAGCTGCGCGCACGGCGCGATGCCTTTGTTGTGTTCTTTCTCGGCTTCTTCTGCATGCTGAGCAATTTTTTCTATTCGCAGTCACTGCTGACAGCCTTCAACATGCTGGTTGGCCTGCTGGGCCTGCTCACTGTGCTGGTCAATGCACACATGCCGGTCGGCAAACCGCCACTTATGCAGGCGGCAAAAACTGCCGGCTGGATGGCGCTGCTGGGCGCACCCATCATGCTGGTGCTGTTTCTTTTGTTTCCGCGCCTCGCGCCGCTGTGGGGCGTGCCCAGCGATGCGATGACGGGCCGCAGCGGGCTGAGTTCCAGCATGCAGGTGGGCACCATCGCCAGCCTCGCGCTGGATGACAGTGTGGCCATGCGCATCAGGTTTCAAGGGCGCCCACCAGAGCAGCCAGCAATGTATTTTCGGGGGCCGGTGCTGTCCGACTTTGATGGCCGCGAATGGCGGCCACCGCGCAACAACCTGGCACAGCGCTATGGCGTGCTGCCAGAACTTGCCGTGTCGGGCGAGCCCGTCAAATATGAAGTCACGCTGGAGCCGACCAACCGCCCCTGGCTGTTTGTCATGGAGGCTGCCGAACAAAACCCCCAGCTCGCGGGCTACCAGGTCGCCATGCAGGCCGACCTGCAGTGGATGGTGAACCGGCCCATTACGGATATCGTCAGGTACAAGGTCCAGAGCTTTCCGGCTTTCACGCATGGCCCGCTCAAGGGCGTTGCCGGTTTGGGTGTGTTCACGGAAATGCCCCAGGGTTTTAACCCGCGCACGCTTGCGCTGGCCCGCGAGATACGCGGCGATGTGCGTTATGCCAGTGCAGACAACAGCCAACTGGTACAGGTGGTGATGGACAGGCTGCGCACCGGCGGCTACACCTACACACTGGAGCCAGGCGTCTACGGCGAAAACACCGCCGACGAGTTCTGGTTTGACCGCAAGACAGGCTTCTGCGAACACATTGCATCGTCTTTTGTCATCCTCATGCGCGCCCTGGGCGTGCCGGCGCGCATCGTCACCGGCTACCAGGGCGGTGAGCTCAATTCGGTCGATGGCTTCTGGGTCATACGCCAGAGCGATGCACATGCCTGGGCCGAGGTCTGGCAGGAGGGGCGCGGCTGGATGCGCGTCGACCCGACCTCTGCCGTATCGCCAGGCCGCACCGGCGCCTTCCAGCGGCTGGCCGCGCCGCAGGGCGTGGTGGCGCAGGCCCTGGGCACCATCAGCCCGGGCTTTTCGGTGCAACTGCGCGCCACCTGGGAGGCCGTCAACAATGCATGGAACCAGTGGGTGCTCAACTACACCCAGGGCAAGCAGCTCAACCTGCTCAAGGACATCGGGTTTGAATCCCCCAGCTGGTCTGACCTGAGCTATGTGCTGATCGGCATTGTTGTGCTGGCCGCCGTCACAGGCGCTGCGTGGACGCTGTGGGAGCGTGTGCAGCACGACCCCTGGTTGCGCCTGCTGAACCGCGCGCGCAGGCACCTGGCCAAAGCGGGCATAACCAGCACGCCCGCCACGCCTCCGCGCCAGCTTGCAGAAAAACTGAAGGCGGCTTACGGCACGCCGGAGGGTGGCCAGACGAAAGCGCTGTATGACTGGCTGATGCAGCTTGAAGCGCAGCGTTATGCGGCCAGACCCGAAAAGGGACTACAGCAATTGCAAAAGCAGTTCGGTACCCTCAGTTGGCCCACCTAAAATCAATGGCCAGCCCCGTCCACAACATTGCATGACACTTACACCCCTGCCCGCCCAACCCTTTCGTCCGCTGGCATGCGCCTTCCTGTTGTTCACCGGCCTGCTGTTGGCGAACACCGCTTCCGCCCAGACACCCAAAAAAGCCGCCGCAGCCAAAACCTCCCAGTCCGCAGGCCCCAGCTATTCGACGCGCCCCGAGGTCATGCAGTTTGCCGACGACCTTGCAGCCAGGCGCAACCTCGACCCGGCCTGGGTGCGTGATGCCATCGGCCAGGCGCGCTACAACGCCACGGTCGCACGCCTCATGCAGCCGGCCGCCAAACCCTTCGTCAAGAACTGGCGCGTCTACCGCAGCCGTTTCATTGACCCGATTCGTATAGAAGCCGGCGCGCGTTTCTGGCGCGCCAACCAGGCCGTGCTGGATCGGGCTGAAAAAGAGTACGGCGTACCCGCAGAAATCATCGTCGGCATCATCGGCGTTGAAACCATTTACGGCCGCGATACGGGCAGCTTCCGGGTGATGGATTCGCTGGCCACGCTGGCGTTCGACTTCCCGTCCAGCCACCCTCGCGCGCAGGAGCGCAGTGATTTTTTCAAGGGCGAGGTCGAGCAGTTCCTCACCCTGCAAAGCCGCCGCGGCGCAGACCCGTTCGAGCCGCGCGGCAGCTATGCCGGCGCCATGGGCATGCCGCAGTTCATGCCGTCCAGCATCGTCAAATACGCGGTCGACTTCGACGGAGACGGCAACATCGACCTGCTGAACAGCACGGCAGACGTCATTGGCTCGGTGGCCAGTTATTTCAAGGCATTCAACTGGCAGACCGGCATGCCCACACATTACCCCGTCAGCTTCGACAACAGCAGGCTGGACAAGGATGCCCTCATGGCACCCGACATCCTGCCCACCTTCAGCGTCGCCAGCTTTACGGCCAACGGCGCGGTCATCGAAGGCCCGGCGCTGGAACATAAGGGGCCGCTGGCCCTTATCGAATTGCTGAACGGCCCGGACGCGCCGCAATACGTCGCCGGTACCGAGAACTTCTACGTCATCACCCGCTACAACTGGAGCAGTTACTACGCGATGTCGGTGATTGAGCTGGGGCGGGAAGTTGCCGCCCGCGTGAAGCGCTGACCGCGGCTTCACAATAGCCGCCAGCGAGGGCAGGCTCGTTCAAGACGCTATCAAATATATAGCTGCTCACGCTCATATCTAAAGGGCTACAGGCCGATTTGGCACCTTAAAAAGGGCTTTTCAGGCTGTTTTCAGGTCATTCTGAACCCGAAAATGCAGACATTTCACTTGACCCGGAAATAATGCGTCATATATGAAGCATTAAGCCGATAAGGTGTTATTTACGATGCATTAAGGCACCAGAAAGCCAGAATTGGTTCAAAGCGGCACTATGGTGATGTCCACCGTCATGGACTCCTCACCCCCGCCCTGTCGCACACCCTTGATGGGCGGGCAGGCGTTGTAGTCGGTGCCCATCGCCAGCCGCACATGGCGCTCGTCGATCAGGCAGTGATGCGTGACATCTATGCTGACCCAGCGGCGCGTCGCCACATCCAGGCAGACATCACACCAGGCGTGGCTGGCGAGGTCGGGCTCGTTGGCCGCGTAGAAATATCCGCTGACATAGCGCGCCGGATAGCCCAGGCTGCGGCAGATCGCCACCATGACATGGGCCTGATCCTGGCAGACACCGGCGCCGTTTTCAAAGGCCTGCAGCGCGGTGGTTGTCACCGTGGTGCTGTTCTTGAGGTAACCCACCGCGTCAGCCACGCCATGGCTCAGCGCCAGCAGCGCCTGCAAATCAGCCCTGCCGTCCACGCTTTGCGCAATGTACTTGCGCCCGAACTCCGCCAGCATCCAGTGCGGTTCGGCGAGATGTGTGGCGCGCAGAAAGAAATACGGGTGCGGCAGGGTTTCAGGGTCATTGAACTCGGCAATGCCCAGCGTCTCGACATCGCCTGCTGCATTCACAAGGCTCCAGCGCACGTTGTCTGCATCCTTGCCGACGAAGGTGTACGACTGGATGGTGTTGTCGAAGGCATCTTTCTGGATGTAGAGCTTTTCGGGCGCGCCCACGCTCCAGAACTTGACGGTTTGCCCGGCTCCCGTTTGCGGCGTGAGCCACAGCGTTTGAAGTGCGTAGTGCAGCGGTTCGCTGTAGCGGTAATCGGTGATGTGCCTCACATGTAATTTCATCAGATGGTCCCAATGAAATTTTTGCCGCGCAACACCTTGAAGAAAAAAGAGATCAGTTGGTCGCGGGTACGAGAAACTCGCGGCTCAGGTGCGCGCCGAGTTCATTCACGCGGTCCAGAAACTGCGTGAGGAAAGCATGCAGGCCGTTCGCAAGAATCTCATCGATGCGGGCGTACTGCAGGTCTGAGCGCAGCTTGCCGGCACGGCGGCTGGTTTCGCTGGACGAATCGCTGGTCACCATGGCCAGGTTGCTCATCACTTCATTGAGGCATCCCAGCAGTGAGCGCGGCATGTCGGCACGCAGAATCAGCAGCTCGGCCACACGCTCGGGCTTGATGACATCGCGGTACACCTTGCGGTAAATCTCGAAACCCGAGACGCTGCGCAGGATGGAACTCCAGTGGTAGAAGTCGAACTCCAGGTCTTTTTCGGTCGCAAGCCCCAGGAAATCGCTTTGCACGGCGTGGAACTTCACGTCGACCAGGCGCGCCGTGTTGTCTGCGCGTTCGAGGAAGGTGCCCAGGCGCAGGAAGTGAAAGGCCTCGTCCTGAAGCATGGTGCCGGCAGTGACGCCGCGCGACAGGTGTGAGCGGAACTTCACCCATTCAAAAAACTGGCCGGGGTCGCGCTCGAAGTCGCCGTTGTTGAGCATGCGAATGACTTCAAGGAATGTCTGGTTCTCGGTCTCCCAGACTTCCGTGGTCAGCGTGCCGCGAACGGCTCGGGCGTTTTCACGCGCGTTCTTCAGGCACGAGACGATGCTGGATGCATTGGCCTCATCGCGCACCATGAAGTCCATCACGTCGCGCTGATTGATGCTGTTGCCGTACTTGGCGGTATACGCCGGCTTGAGCTCGCTGATGCTGAGCAGGCCTTCCCAGCCAACCTGGGCGGCACCGGCCGATTGCGGCAGCATGGAGGTCTGGTAGTTAACGTCCAGCATGCGGGCGGTATTTTCTGCGCGCTCGGTATAGCGCGACATCCAGAAAAGGTGATCTGCGGTTCTAGATAACATTTTTAAGCTCCCGCGCTTTGGGATTGCGATTGGGACTGCGACTGTTTGGGCGGTGCACCCTCGGCTTCAAGAATCCAGGTGTCCTTGGTGCCGCCGCCCTGCGACGAGTTGACGACCAGCGAGCCATCCTTGAGTGCCACGCGCGTCAGGCCGCCGGGCACCATCTGCACTTCCTTGCCGCTGAGCACAAACGGCCGCAGGTCGATGTGGCGCGGTGCGATGCCACTCTCGACATAGGTCGGGCAGGTCGACAGGCTGAGCGTGGGCTGGGCGATATAGCCGGAAGGGTTTTTGAGCAGCGCAGCGCGGAACTCTTCAATCTCTGCGTTGGTCGACGCCGGGCCGACCAGCATGCCGTAGCCGCCAGCGCCGTGCACTTCCTTGACGACCAGGTCTTTCAGGTTGGCCAGGGTGTACTTCAGGTCTTCTGCATTGCGGCACATGTAGGTGGGCACGTTTTTCAGGATGGGTTTTTCACCGAGGTAAAACTCGATCATCTTGGGAACGTAGGGGTAGATCGACTTGTCGTCGGCGACACCTGTACCAATGGCATTGCACAGCGCCACATTGCCGCTGCGGTACACATTGAGCAGACCGGCACAACCCAGAGTCGAGGTCGGGCGGAAAGCCAGCGGGTCGAGGAAGTCGTCATCGACCCGGCGATAGATCACGTCGACACGCTTGGGGCCGCGCGTGGTGCGCATGTAGACGAAGTTGTCCTTGACGAACAAATCCTGGCCTTCAACCAGTTCAATGCCCATCTGCTGCGCCAGGAAGGCGTGCTCGAAATAGGCCGAGTTGTACATGCCGGGCGTCAGCACGACCACGGTCGGGTCGGCGGTTGCAGGCGGTGCCGAAGCGCGCAGGGTCTCCAGCAGCAAATCGGGGTAATGCGCAACAGGCGCCACGCGGTTCTCGCTGAACAGCTCGGGGAAAAGCCGCATCATCATCTTGCGGTCTTCCAGCATGTAGCTCACGCCGCTGGGCACGCGCAGGTTGTCTTCGAGCACGTAGTACTCGCCGTTGCCCTGGGCATCTGGCGCACGCACGATGTCGATGCCGCTGATGTGCGAATAGATGTTGCCCGGCACATCGACGCCCATCATCTCGGGGCGGAACTGCGCGTTCTGGAAAATCTGCTCGGACGGTATGACGCCGGCCTTGAGGATTTCCTGGTCGTGATAAACATCGTGGATAAAGCGGTTCAGGGCCGTGACGCGCTGGACCAGTCCTTTTTCCATGCTGGCCCACTCGTGGGAGGGGATGATGCGGGGGATCAGGTCAAACGGGATCAGGCGTTCGGTGCCGGCGCCGTCTTCATCCTTGGCGCCGTAAACGGCAAAGGTGATGCCGACACGGCGAAAGATCATTTCGGCTTCAGCGCGGCGCGCCTGCATGGTGTCAGCTGGCTGGCGGGCCAGCCAGCGCTGATAGCCTTTGTAGTGTTCCCTGACGGAATCGGCGGTCAGGTTCATTTCATCAAACATCGGTCGGCTCATGTACTTTATCTCCGGCTGCGGGCATCGCTTTCTTGTAGCTCTAGCTTAGCAAGTTATGCGCCAAAGGTTTGACTGCCGCAGATTTTTTTACATGATGGCATCGTGGCCGGTGACGGGAAAAGAGGGTTCAGGGCTGGTGGTGCCAGTAACGCAGCCCTTCTTTTCGCTGGCAAAACACCGTTTCCGCGTGCTCGCTGCGCCAGGTGGCAGCCCCGCACGAAGGTGAGTTGACCACCTGAACCCCACGCTCCGCGTAGCGTTGCATGACAGACTCCACCGGGTGCCCGAAGCGGTTGCGGTAGCCCGCCTGTGCCAGCGCAAACTGCGGCATGACGGCATCAAGAAAGATGGGGCTGGACGAGGTTTTACTGCCGTGGTGCGGCACCAGCAAAAAATCGGCCTTCAGTTTGGCCTTCATGGTTTCGTCGCTGGCCAGCTTTAACTCCTGCGGCGCTTCAATATCACCCACCAGCAGGGTGGTGCGCTGGCCGTTTGAGATGCGCAGCACACAGCTCATGGCGTTGGACTTGCTGGTGCCGTCATAGTCAGAAGCGGCAGGCTGCAAAACTTCAAAATCAACCCCATCCCATTGCCAGCGCTGGCCCGCCACACAGCGCGTTGATTTGCGGACCAGTTGCAGTTCATGGCTGTCTTCGATGGAACTGACGAGTTGCGCCTGCGGCTGCATGGCCAGCACGGCCTGCGCGCCGCCAATGTGGTCAATGTCGCGGTGGCTCAACATCAAGAGGTCAATGCGCTCACCCATGGCCCGCAGCAGGGGCACCAGCACCCGGTGACCGGCATCGCTTTCACGCGAAAACTTCGGCCCGGTGTCGTAGACCATGCCGTGGCTGGCGGTCCGCACGATCACCGCGTTGCCCTGGCCAATGTCGGCGCCCAGCACCTCGAACTGACCCACTTCAGGCCGTACCTGCTGCCACAACAAGACAGGCAATATCAGAGGCAAACCCATAACCCGCCAGTGCCATGGCAAACGCATGGCGAGAAGGCCACCGCCGATGACGCCTGCAATGGCAAACCATAAAGGTGCGGCAGCGACGCTGATGGATGCAAACGACCAGCTTGAAAGCCATTGCAAAAACACTGTCAGGACACTGACGGACAGGGCCGCCACATCCCACACCGGCGACCAGAACACGCCCAGCATGGCCAGCGGCGTGACCAGCAGCGTCACCCAGGGAATGGCCACTGCGTTTGCCAGCAGGCCGACAAGCGACACCTGGTTGAACAGAAGCAGTGACAAAGGGGTGAGCGCCAGCGTGACGACCCATTGTTCGCGCGCTGCCTTGAGCAGCCCGAGCGCCGGTTTGGCAAGCCAGTGCCGGGATGTTTTCTGGCCGTCGGCCACGTCCTCTTTTATCGCGCCTGAATCGGCAGCAAAAAGCACACCCACTGCGACAAAAGAAAGCCAGAACCCCGCCTGCATCAAAGCCCAGGGGTCCAGCGCGACAACAACAGCCATGGCCAGCAGCCAGACCATGGGCCAGGGCCACTGCCGGCCGCTCTGGCGCAGCAACACCACGGTCGCCAGCATCCAGATCGTTCGCTGTGCGGGGACGCCCCAGCCCGAAAAAAGCGCATACAGCGCGGCCAGGGCCAGACCGCCCAGCGCGCCTGCAGTAGCCGCCGGCACCCACAGGCAAAGCCGGGGCGTCAGCCTGACGGAACGCCGCCATACCCAGGCCAGCACCAGCGACGCAGCCCAGGCAAACATGGTGATGTGCAGGCCCGAAATCGACATCAAATGAGCCACACCTGTCGCCCGAAACACATCCCAGTCGACACGTTCAATCGCATTCTGGTCACCCACCACAAGCGCCGCGATGACGCCCGCCAGCTGGCGGTTGTCCACACGCGCATAAATCGCTTCCCGCACCACCTGGCGGGCACGCTCTACCGGATGCCACCAGGTATCGCCAAGCTTTCGTGGTGGCGCATCACGCACGCCGGTGCGCACATAGCCGGTGGACTGCACACCCTGCTCCCACAGCCACAGCTCGTAGTCAAAGCCATGCGGGTTGCTGTTGCCGTGCGGCGCTTTCAGGCGCACCGTCATCTGCCAGCGCTCCCCGGCACGCAGGTTCTGCGGCAGGCGCTGGTCAGGCGCGAATTCGGGTGGCTCAATACTGTCGTTGTCTACGGGCCTGGGTGGCGCTGCCTTGACCGGTCTTGGGCCAAAACCTGCATACCAGCCAAGATAGATGAGCGGCGGCAAGGCCACGGTTTGCCCGTCAAGGCGGGCCGATTCAAGCCTGAAACGGAAGCGGATGCCATCTTCGCCAGTCTGCGGCATGGCCTCCACCTGGCCAACAATCGCAATATCCCTGCCCTCAAGCGCCGGATTGAGGGCTGTCTGCTGAAAAGCCACAGCGCGCAGGCCTGTGACGCCGAAGCCAAGGGCCATGGCAGCGAGCAGCATCAGCATCAAAAAGGGGATACGCCAGGACGTTTTGTGCGAAGGCCGGCTGAATCCCACGGCCATGACGCAGACCAAAATACCCACCGGAGCCGCATACACGCGCCAGTCCCAAAGCGCCGCCTGCTGCAATTGCATGGCCACCCCGGCAATAAATCCTCCCGGCAGGGCAACAAAGGCCGATGCCGGCGCGAAGCGGCTGGTCTTCCGGGCCTCGTCGGCCTCGCCAGATGTTGTGACTGAAATACCGTCCCCCTGAAGCTTTTTATGTTTTTTGTCATGCGGCAGGCGCATGGCTGCATGTTCAACGAACAAGCCCCTCAAATCGCCGACAAACGCCCATTTGGCTCGTCTCTTGCTAGCATTGGGGCTTCAGGCCTGTTAACAGTCCCCGGTCAGCAATACCGGCCAGCCTCAGAGTAAGCTAGAAGTACCTGCACAAACCGCACAACTGCAAAAAAGCGAGACCGCCCTTGTCCATCCACGTCGCCCTCAGCCATATCACCCACTACAAATACGACCGGCTGGTCACCCTGGGGCCGCAGATTGTGCGCCTGCGTCCTGCCCCGCACAGCCGCACCCAGGTGCTGTCGTATTCGCTGAGGATCGAGCCCACCGAGCATTTCATCAACTGGCAGCAGGACCCCTTCGCCAACTACCAGGCGAGACTGGTCTTCCCCAAGCCCACACGTGAGTTCAAGGTCACGGTGGACATGGTGGTCGACATGGTCACGCTCAACCCGTTTGACTTCTTCCTCGAACCTGAAGCGGAAGAGTTTCCCTTCAAGTACGCCAAGGCCATGGCTGAAGAACTCGCCCCCTACCTGGTGGCAGAGCCCGCCACACCGCTGGTGCAGGCCTACCTCGACAAGATCGACAAAACGCCCAGGCGCACCAACGACTTCCTGGTCAGCGTCAACCAGCAGCTCCAGCAGGACATCAAGTACGCCATCCGCATGGAGCCCGGCGTGCAGACGCCTGAAGAAACCCTCAAGCTGGCCGTCGGTTCGTGCCGCGACACCGGCTGGCTGCTGGTGCAGCTGCTGCGCCACATGGGCCTGGCAGCCCGTTTTGTGTCGGGCTACCTGATCCAGCTGAAAGCCGACGTCAAGTCACTCGACGGCCCCAGCGGTACCGAAGTCGATTTCACCGACCTGCACGCCTGGTGCGAAGTATTTCTGCCAGGCGCAGGCTGGGTCGGGCTGGATCCCACCTCCGGCCTGATGGCCGGCGAAGGCCACATCCCGCTGGCATGTACGCCCGAACCTTCAAGCGCTGCCCCCATCGAAGGCGGCGTTGACAAATCCGAAGTCGAGTTCGCCCACCACATGGGCGTGCAGCGCATTTACGAATCACCGCGTGTGACCAAGCCCTATACCGAAGACCAGTGGGCGCAGGTGCTGGCACTGGGCGAAGCGGTAGACCGCGACCTGGTCGCCGGCGACGTACGCCTGACCATGGGCGGCGAGCCGACCTTTGTAGCGACCAACGACCGCGATGCGGCCGAATGGAACATCGACGCGCTCGGTCCGACCAAACGCGGCTACGCCACAGAACTCGTGCAAAAGCTGCGCGAAGAATACGGCCAGGGCGGCTTCCTGCATTTCGGCCAGGGCAAGTGGTACCCGGGCGAGCAATTGCCGCGTTGGGCACTGAGCATCTTCTGGCGCAAGGACGGCCAGCCGGTGTGGAAGAACCCCGCCCTGTTCGCCAACGAGAGCGAGCCCTGCAACTACACAGCAGAAGACGCCGCACGCTTTACCGCCACGCTGGCCGACAAACTCGGCCTTGCACCTGACTTCATCACCCCCGGTTTTGAAGACGTCTGGTATTACCTCTGGCGCGAGCGCCGCCTGCCGGTCAATGTTGACCCGTTTGAATCGAAGCTCGACGACGCGATGGAGCGGGAACGCCTGCGCCGCGTCTTCATGCAGGGGCTTGATTCGGTTGTCGGTTATGTGCTGCCACTGAAGTCGCGTGAAGTCATTCCCGGCTCTTCTGCGCCGCTGGCCGGCCCGGCCTGGACCACAGGCCCGTGGTTCTTCCGCGACGAACGCATGTACCTGATGCCGGGCGATTCGCCCATGGGCTATCGCCTGCCGCTCGACTCGGTGCCCTGGGTGTCGAAGACCGACTACCCGTACATGATCGAGTCGGACCCGTTTGCACCGCGCGATGCGCTGCCGTCGACGGCCGCCTTTGCAGGCCGTTATGCGGTCGGCGCAGGCACGGAGGGCTCGGCTCAACGTGTCGAACAATACCTCGCCCGGTTCACAAAGAACGTACCTCCGCGCTACGAAGCACGCCGGGTCATGCAAAACCCCCTGGGCGAACAAGGCCTCACACCCGCACAGGCGCAAACACAGGCACCGACAGCCCGTGTGCCCAACGCTTTTGAATCAGCTGCATGGCTGACGCGCACGGCGCTCTGCGTCGAGGTGCGCGACCCGCAACGCGCCAACGGCCCCAAGGCCAAAAAGGAGGCCGATGCCAAGGCAGCCGGCCAGACCACCGTGGGTGGCGGCGAGAAAGGCGCGCTCTACATCTTCATGCCGCCCATGGAGCGTCTTGAAGACTATCTCGACCTGCTCGCGGCAGTTGAATCAACTGCGCAGACGCTCAACCTGAAAATCGTCATTGAAGGCTACCCGCCACCGCGAGACCCGCGCCTCAAAATGCTGGCCGTCACCCCTGACCCGGGCGTGATCGAAGTCAACATTCACCCGGCCTACAACTGGGGCGAACTGGTCGAGCACACCGAGTTCCTGTACGACATCGCACACAAGACGCGCCTGTCCGCAGAAAAGTTCATGACCGATGGCCGCCACACCGGCACCGGTGGCGGCAACCACTTTGTGCTGGGCGGCGCCACGCCTGCCGACAGCCCCTTCCTGCGCAAGCCCGAAGTACTCGCCAGCCTGATTGCCTACTGGCACAACCACCCGTCACTGAGCTATCTGTTCTCGGGCATGTTCATCGGCCCGACCAGCCAGGCACCGCGTATTGACGAAGCCCGCAACGACCAGCTCTACGAACTTGAAATTGCCCTGCGCGAGATCGCGGTCAACCGCGAAAAATACGGCCAGGACATGCCGCCCTGGATTGTTGACCGCACGCTGCGCAACATCCTGGTCGATGTGACCGGCAACACGCACCGCAGCGAGTTCTGCATCGACAAGCTGTATTCGCCTGACTCATCCACCGGCCGCCTCGGCCTGCTTGAATTGCGCGCGTTTGAAATGCCGCCGCATGCCCGCATGAGCATTGCCCAGCAGTTGCTGCTGCGTGCGCTGGTTGCACGCTTCTGGAACAAGCCCTACCACGGCCGCGTCACGCGCTGGGGCACCGAGCTGCATGACCGCTTCCTGCTGCCAAGCTTTGTTCGTATGGACTTCAAGGACGTGCTGACCGAGCTCAACGAAGCCGGTTACGGCTTTGACATGGCCTGGTTTGAGCCGCACTTCGAGTTCCGCTTCCCGATGATCGGGCAAGTCAAGGCCAACAGCATTGAGCTCACCCTGCGCAGCGCACTGGAACCCTGGCATGTGATGGGCGAGGAAGGCTCGTCCACCGGCACCGCGCGTTACGTTGATTCATCGCTGGAGCGCATCGAGGTGCGCGTCACGGGCCTGAATGACAACCGCTACGTCATCACCGTCAATGGCCGCGCGCTGCCGCTGCAAAACACCGGTACCGTCGGTGAATACGTGGCCGGTGTGCGCTACAAGGCATGGAACCCGCCTTCATCGCTGCACCCATCGATTGGTGTGCATGCGCCTTTGACCTTTGATGTGGTCGATACATGGATGGAGCGCTCGCTGGGCGGCTGCCAGTACCATGTGGCGCACCCGGGCGGCCTGAGTTACGCCAGCCTGCCCGTCAATTCTTACGAGGCCGAGAGCCGGCGCCTGACCCGTTTCCTGCAGATGGGCCACACCCCGGGCCGCATGCTGGTGGCGGCGGCACAACCCAGCCGTGAATTCCCCTTCACGCTGGATTTGCGTTAACACAACAGGCACAGGCACAGGCACATTGCCATGCCGCCGGACGCAAAGGCAATGTGTATACAGCCGCGCATACTAGAATGAAAGTCAGGCTCCTCAGGGGGCCTGACTTTTTCAATTGCCTGCAACCAACCCGCTAGTCCCTGCAGCTTGCCACCCCTTGGGCCACGTGGAAAACAACAACAAGTCACTTTTTGCAGCCGATTCGCTGGAAGACCCGGCAGAACTGGCGTCGGCCCTGGCACCTCCGGCCCCTGCAGGCCACTTTGACGAACTGCGTGGGCGCACGGTGGCAAAACCGCCGCTCATCGCCCCCACACAGCAAGCCACGCAAACCCAGTCGCAAAGCCAGGGAACAGGACTTTTCCTGGCAGGCAGCGAGCAGGCTTCTGCTGTTGCCAAACCCGCGCATGGCCAGCAGGCCGACACGCCGGGCGCACCGCTGGCCCAGACCTGGACCACCTTTTTCAATTTTCTCGGCACTGATGGCTTTCACGACCTGAGCCGCCGCACCGCCAACCTGCAGCGGCAGATACGCGACAACGGCGTCACCTACAACGTCTATGCCGACGCCGACGGCCCGCAGCGCCCCTGGTCGCTTGATCTTTTTCCGCTCATCATTTCGCCGCAGGACTGGCAGCAGATAGACACCGGCATACGCCAGCGCGCGCGCCTGCTCAACCACGTGATGGCCGATGTGTACGGCCCCCAAAGCCTGCTGTCTCAGGGCCTGCTGCCTTCCGCGCTGGTGCAGGGCCACCCCGGTTACCTGCGCGCCATGCAGGGCATCACGCCTGCAGGCGGCACCTACCTGCACATCGCCGCGTTTGACCTTGCACGCGGGCCTGACGGCCGCTGGTGGGTGGTCTCGCAGCGCACGCAGGCACCCTCAGGCCTGGGTTACCTGCTTGAGAACCGCCTGACGATTTCGCTGCTCTTTCCTGAAGCCTTCCGCGAGATGAAAGTCCAGCGCCTGGCGGCCACGTACAAGGCACTGGTCGATGGCATGAAGTCAGCCAGCCCCTCGAACAATCCGCGCATTGTGCTGCTGACGCCCGGCCCTTACAACGAAACCTATTTTGAACACGCCTACCTGGCGCGTTACCTCGGCCTGACACTCGTCGAAGGCAGTGACCTGATGGTGCGCGGCGAAAAGCTCTACCTCAAGACGCTCCAGGGCCTTGAGCCCGTACACGGCCTTCTCAAGCGGCTGGATGACGAGTTTCTTGACCCGCTTGAGCTGCGTTCGGACTCCACCCTCGGCGTGCCCGGCCTGCTGCAGGTGATACGCGCCGGCAATGTGCTGGTCGCCAACGCACCGGGCTCGGCCTTTCTTGAATCAAGCGCGCTGCTGGGCTTTTTGCCTGCGCTGTCACGGCATTTGCTGGGCGAGACATTGAGCATCCCTTCTCTGCCGACCTGGTGGTGCGGCGAGCAGGCTGTGATGCAGGAGGTCTTGCCCCAGCTCAAGGACTGCGTGATCAAGCCAACCTACCCCGGCTCACGGCTCGAATCCGTCATAGGCCAGAGCCTGTCGCGCCGCTCACTAGACGAGTGGGCAGGCCGCATCGTGCGCCAGGGTGAGGACTACACCGTGCAGGCCTACCTGCCACTGTCGCAAACCCCGACCTGGCAGGGTGAACGTATTGCACCGCGCTCGGCCATGCTGCGCGTTTTTGCAGTGGCCGACGGCAAGGGCGGCTGGCAGGTGCTGCCCGGCGGCCTGGCCCGGCTGGCCGGCAAGAACCAGAACATTGCCTCCATGCAGCACGGCGGCAGCAGCGCCGATGTCTGGGTGCTTGATGACAGCGGCGGTGATGTAACGATTGCGGGCACCCCGGCCCGCACCCTGCGCGAGGCCATGGCGCCCACCGAAGCAGCGCAAAAAACGGCGCACATCGCTGCGCAAGCCGCCGAAGAGCTTGCCGAGCCCGCCACCACACTGGCGCCTGAGGAAGTGCTGGCCTCCACCTTCAGCCGCTACAAGCCGCCCGTCACCAGCCGCGCTGCAGAAAACCTGTTCTGGCTGGGCCGCTACACAGAGCGTGCCGAAAACTCCATACGACTGGCGCAACTCACACTGCACAGCCTGGGCGGGGAAGACCAGTCTTCACAACCATTGCTGCAATGGCTGACGGAGATGGCCGTCAACAATGCGCTGGTACTCGACACCGTGCCACCCGCCACGCATGCACGCCGCGTGTTCGAGCGTTCGCTGATTGCCGGGCTGGCGCAGACGTCGCAGCCGGCCAGCGTCGGCTTCAACCTGCGCGCGCTCAAAAGTGCGGCATCGGCCGTGCGAGAGCGCCTGTCGCAGGAGCAGTGGCATGTCATCGTGCGCGCCGAAGCTGATTTTTTCAACCGCTGCGAAGCCTTCAACAAGGCCAGCCAGCTCGGTGCCCACGGGCATGAGTTTTCGTCGGTTGAAGCGCTGCGCACGCTTGAGCTGGCCAGCGGTTTCATGGCCGCCATGACAGGCGCACAGACCGACCGCATGATGCGTGATGACGGCTGGCGCCTGCTCAGCACGGGCCGGCACATCGAACGCCTGAGCATGCTCTCTGCGGCACTCATCGAAGGCTTCCGTACCGAAGCCGTGTTTGACGAAGGCGGCTTCGGGGCCATGATCGAACTGTTCGACAGCACCATCACCTTCCACGCCCATTACCAGCAGCGGCGCGACATCCCCGCCCTGCTCGATTTGTTGGTGCTTGACCGCGACAACCCGCGCTCGCTGGGCTGGGTGGTGCAAACGCTCAAGGGCCGGCTGGCCAAACTCGCGCAGAGCAGCCCGGGCGGAACCGGTGAAGTGCCCGACCTGGCCGGCCACCTGCCCGAGCCCGGCAACTGGGTGTTGTCCGAGCTGGTTCAGGCGCCTTCCGCACAACCAGAAACCAGCCGCTACGAACAGCTGATAGAACTGCTGGACCAGTGCAACGACGCCGCGTTTGAACTGTCTGACAACATCAGCCGCCAGTACTTCAGCCACGCAGCTTCAGGCAACCACAGCCTGGGTACCTGAGCTCCGGCTCTGCCGGGCTTAAACTTGGCGCTCCATGCTGCTCCACGTCGTTCACGAAACCCATTACCTCTACACCCCGGCGGTCGAGAACGCGCACCACGTTGTTCACCTCAAGCCCATAGACCACGCCAGCCAGGTGCTGCAAAGCCACCACCTGCGCATCAGCCCGGCGCCCGCTCAACAGCGCGACGTGCCCGATGTATACGGCAACTACCGCACCTTCTTTTCGCTGCAGACCAGTCATGACAGCCTGAGTGTGATATCTGACAGCGTCGTTGCCACCAGCCCCATCCAGCCGCCAGACTTTGGCGAGGCCGCCCCTTCATGGGAGCAGGTGCGTGACCAGTTCCGCTACAGCGCGGGCGCAGCGTACAACGCTGCGTCTGAATTTTTGTTCGCCTCGCCCTATGTGCCGCGCGACGATGCCTTTGTGCAGTTCGCGCGCCCCAGCTTCACGCCGGGAAGACCCCTGCCCGAGGCTGCGCACGACCTGATGGAGCGCATACACCGCGCCATGGTTTACGAAAGCAACAGCACCGAGGTCAGTACACCGGCTCTGGTCGCGCTGCGCCAGGGCAAGGGCGTGTGCCAGGACTTTGCGCACATCATGGTGGCCTGCTGCCGGGCCATGGGCCTGCCGGCACGCTACGTCAGCGGCTACATGCTGACCAAACCGCCACCGGGCCAGCCACGCCTGATCGGCAGCGATGCCTCACACGCCTGGGCATCCGTGTATTGCCCAAGCCCCACCGGCGGTCGCTGGCTTGACTTCGACCCCACCAACGACAGGCCGCCCGGCGAAGACTATGTGACGCTGGCCACGGGCCGCGATTTTCTGGATGTGTCGCCCATGCGCGGCGTGATTCGCGGCGGCGCACGCCACGTGCTTGATGTGGCCGTGACGGTTGAACCCGTCGATGAACCTGCCATCGTTCCGCATAGCGAACCCGTGCAAAGCCATCAAAACAACATGCAGGAACAGGGCTGGATGCCCTGGACCAACCAGCAACAAGGCTGATTCCCTTATTTTTATTTCCGCAGGAGAAACCCATGAGCACCGGACCGATTTACGACAAGCTGAAAGCCCTCAACATCACCCTGCCCCCGCTGGCCATTCCGGTGGCCGCGTACTTGCCTTTTGTACAAACCGGCAACCTGGTTTTTCTAAGCGGCCACCTGCCCAAAAAAGACGGCAAGGTCATCGTCGGCCAGCTCGGCAAGAACATCACGACTGAAGAAGCAAAAGCCGCCGCACGCGCCGTCGCCATCGACCTCATGGGCACGCTTGAAGCAGCTGTCGGCCTGGGCAAGGTCAAACGCATCGTCAAGCTCATGAGCCTGGTCAACTCGACCGCCGACTTCACAGACCATCACCTCGTCACCAACGGCGCCAGCGAACTGCTGGCCGAGGTTTTTGGCGATGCCGGCAAACACGCCCGCAGCGCGTTCGGCGTGGCGCAGAACCCCATGGGTGCGTGCGTCGAGATCGAACTGATTGCCGAAGTAGGCTGAGCAACCAGAGCCCCGTCAAACCGCCGGCAGCACCATGACATCGTTTCAGGGCAAGCTGAAGATCAGGCACCTGGAAATTGTTCTGGCCGTCGCTGATTGCGGAAATCTCTCCCGCGCCGCTACTCAACTGGGCATGACGCAGTCAGGCCTGTCACGCGCCATTGCAGAGATTGAAGAACTCGCTGGCGGCCGGCTGTTCGAGCGCACACCGCGCGGCATGAGCTGCACGCCGCTGGGCCTGTCGATGTGCCGCCATGCGGGTACGCTGCTCGGCAACTTTCGCAAGGCCGAGTCCGACCTTGCGGCGATTGCCGGCGGCGACCTGGGCAGCATCACCATAGGCTGCTTTTCGATGTTCAGCGGCTGGCCGCTGGCAGATGCCGTACAGGCCTTTCGCACCTCGCACCCCAAGGTCACATTGACGATACAAATCGGCACGCATGAACGCCTTATCAAAGACCTCGATTCGGCCGACATCGATGTGCTCGTCAGCCGCTACACACCGGGCCTGGACCCGCAGACCTACCGCTCGCTGTCGCTTCTTGACGATGCCATCGTGCTCGGTTGCTCGCCCAACCACCCGCTGGCAGGCCGCAAGAAAGTCACGCTGGCAGACTGCGTGGCCTTCCCGTGGATCACGCCCATGCCCGGCAGCCGACTGCGCGCGGAACTCTACGGCCTGCTCAAGACCCACAACCTGGCCGCGCCTGAAATGATTGCAGCGCTGTCGCCCGAGTTTGGCCGCGAAATGCTGGCAACCGGTGACTACCTCTGGCTGTTGCCCGGCAGCGTGGCAGCAGTGATGCGTGACCGTAGCGCCATTCACGTGCTGCCTCTCGAGGTCGCACTGCGGCGCTCACCCATGGCCGCCATCTGGCGACGCGACAGGCCCAGCACACGCGAGGTGCGGGCGTTTTCGGCCACGCTTTCCAAAGTCATCAAGGCTGAAAAGGCGCTGCAGGGCTGATACGGCACTGCGCAGGCAGCCTGCCTGTACCGCAACCTGCAGGTTCACAGGTATGCGGCTTGCTCATGGCTTTTCTCAAAACCCGCATGCCTGCTGAAGGCACTTGCGCCCTACCATCGCAGCACAAGGTTTTGACCACAAGGCGCGACGATGACAGGCACAGCAGAAGCAGTACCAGTAGCAAAGACCAGCCGCGGCACCATCGCAGGCACGCTTGAGAAAAACGGCGTCTGCCGCTTCAGTGCCGTCCCCTACGCCGCGGCACCCACAGGCAGCCTGCGCTGGCAGCCACCTGCCCCCGCCGAATGGCAGGGGCATCTGGACGCCACACGCCCCGGCCCCATCGCGCCGCAAACCCCGTCCCGCCTGCGCGAGGCCATGGGCGACATCAACGCGCCGCAATCCGAAGACTGCCTGAACCTCACGGTGTGGACGCCAGCTGCAGACAACAAAAAACGACCGGTGCTGGTCTGGCTGCACGGCGGTGCGTGGCAAAGCGGCGCTGGCGCACTCGACTGGTATTCAGGCGCGCACCTGGCAGCGCAGGGCGACATCGTGGTGGTCTCGCCCAACTACCGGCTGGGTGCACTGGGCTGGCTGTATGTGCCGGGGCAGACCGCCAACGTGGGCCTGCTGGACCAGGAGGCCGCCATCGAGTGGGTCATCGCGCACGCGGAAAGTTTTGGCGGCGACCCGGCCAACATCACGGTCATGGGGCAGTCGGCAGGTGCAGGTTCTATTGCCTGCATGCTGGCGCGCGAACCGCGCTTTCAACGCGCCATATTGCAAAGCACGCCGCTGGGCCGGGGCCTGCGCAATGCGGCCCAGGCAGAAACACTGGGCCAGGTCTTTCTTGAAGCTGCAGGCGCAGACAGCCTTGACGCGGCACGCAAGCTGCCGGCAGAGGCTTTTCTCAAGGCGCAGCAGGCGCCGCAAGTCATGGCGGCACTCAAGGCCGAACGCAGCAGCCGCAGCGTGTTCGGGCCTGTCGCCGACGGGGTGCTCATACCCGACAGCACAGCGCATGACACAGATGGCTTCAAAACTGCAGCCGGCAAGGTCGACGTGATCATTGGCAGCACGCGTGAAGAAATGCGCTCCTTTCCCGGTGCGCCTGCAGGCGAAGCCGGCCGTGCCATGGGTGACCAGTTGTTTGGCGCACCCTCGCTCCAGTGGGCGAGAAATGCCGCATCTGCAGGCCGCCCGGCCTGGGCATACCGCTTCGACCACGCGCCGTCGCAAGCCTTCGGCGCCTGCCACTGCATTGAGCTGCCCTTTATTTTCGGAACGCTGGACGCCTATGCCGATGCGCCCATGCTCAAGGGTCTGGACACCCAGCAGGCGATCACGCTCTCGCGTGAGATGCAAGCCGCATGGATAGCTTTTGTCCGCACCGGTACGGCGCCATGGACACCCGCCACGCCCGACGCAGACCACCTGAAGATTTTTGGATAAGCACGCCCTTCACGCCTTCACCCCGCCTTCAATCCGCCTTCACTGAAAGACCCGCATGATGAAAAAAGCCCTGAGCGCGTTCGCCCTGTCATTGTTTTTCTCGGCCACCGCCATGGCCGCCTTCCCCGACAAGCCGGTGAAGATCATCGTCTCCAACCCGCCCGGCGGCCCGGTGGACGTCATGCTGCGCGTGCTGGCCACGCGCCTGTCCACCGTCTGGGGCCAGCCCGTGATTGTCGAGAACAAGCCCGGCGGCTCCGGCATCGTCAGCACATCCGCACTCGTCAAGTCACCGCCAGACGGTCACACGCTGGGCATGTTTGTGGCGTCGGCCATCACCATCATGCCGTTTGCGGTGGACAGCCTGCCTTACGACCCGGTGAAAGACCTGCAGCCCATCTCGCTGGTGGCGCGCACCCCCTTTGTATTTGTGGTCGCGCAAAACAGCCCGCTCAAGACCTGGAATGACTTTGTGCAGCAAGCGGGCAAAAAGGACATGAGCCTGGGCTCGCTCTCGGTCGGCACCGCCTTTCACCTGGTGTGGGAGCAGACGGCGCGCCAGGC
This sequence comes from Pseudomonadota bacterium, assembly GCA_040388905.1. Classification (GTDB taxonomy): domain Bacteria; phylum Pseudomonadota; class Gammaproteobacteria; order Burkholderiales; family Burkholderiaceae_C; genus Polaromonas. The sequence continues at coordinate 79,709 of JAZKAY010000021.1, read as the reverse complement.
CGGTATCAAGGCGCTATATGTGCCCTCGCCGTCATCTGGCAAGACGCAGCTCGATCTGATGGGCGGCCTGCTCGATGTGGTGCTGGATGCACCTTCGAGCGCCAAAGGCCTCATCGACAGCGGCAAGCTGCGCGCCCTGGCCATCACCAGCCCCGAGCGTTTCTCGGGCCTGCCCAACACCCCCACGCTGAATGAAGCCGGCCTCAAGGGCTATTCATCGCAACCCTGGATTGCCCTGATGGCCCCCGCCGGCCTGCCGGCAGCCACCGTGACCCAGATCCAGGCCACAGTCGCCACCATCCTGAAAGAGCCCGCCATGAAAACCCAGATGGAAACGCTGGGCATGATCCCGGTCGGCAGCAGCCCCGAAGAGCTGGCCGCCACCATCCAGAAAGACCGCAAGGACATGGAGCCGCTGGTCAAGCGCCTGGGCATCAAGCTGCAGTAGCTTGCTTGACGGCGCGGCAGCCGTAATTGCTATTAATTCAGTAGCTGCTCACGCTCGTGTCTATTGGCCTGCAGCCGTTTTTATGCCTGAAAATGGCCATTTTTTGGTGTTTTTTGAGCTTTGTGGCATCCTGAATTTCGTCGAAACCCCGAAAAGTTAATATGGAAGTTAACTTCTCGGCATTTTTTAACGTACGCGTTAAATTTTTAACGTTTACGTTAAAAAATCCGAGCTCATCCAGTCAGATAGCCAATTCGCCACGTCGCCTGGAGCCGGCAACCCCGGGCATCATGTGGCTACGGCCTGTATTGCGCAGCAGTGATGAACTGCGAAAACGACTCGCACCAGATGATGACCGCCTTGTACTGCGACACATCGATGCCCCCGGGAACAGCCAGCACAAAATTCTCGAAGGTGCGGACATCCCCTGCGCGCGTCATCTGTGATTTGAGGCGAAGAAAATCTGCCTTTGTTTCAACGAACTCGGGCGAGAGATAGAGTTTGTAATCAGGCCCCGGTGCCAGCTTTCCGGCCAGCACGATGCTTTGGCGGCTGACAGACACCGTGCCTTCGCCCCAATGCAGCGCATCGCTGTCCTTGAGGTCGCGGCGAAACCTGCCCGTATAGACCGCCTGGCTGGCGGCAGAAGATGCCTGCGCGTCGGTGGGCGCGTCTGGTGCGGTAAGAATGGGCAGCGCATAGATGCCCAGCGCAAAGCCGACAGCCAGAACGAAGACATGTGATGTCAGGAACAGAAGGATTTTTTTCATGAGGTGACTGGCTAAAACAGTGATTCCTTGGCGATTCAACATGTCAGTCGTTGATTTCATGCGGTTCTTACTCTTCAGGGTTCGGGTATCGCTCCAGATCGTCAGGGGGTTGCTGCATTTGCCGTGCGTCACTAAAGCCAAGGCAGGTGCTCAAGCCGTATGTCCAAACCTGCGCCGCAGGTGTTCGACATGTTCCACGTCGGTTTGGCCGGAGATGGCTTTGCGGTGGCACTCGAGGCGTCCAACGCAGAAATGCATGCGGTTTTGCGTCAGGCGTTCCGCGCTGTACTTGTCTATCAGTGCTATCAACTCGCCAAGCATCACGACCTGCGGCGGGCGCTCGGTCTTGAAGGTGGCATCTCCAGTGAACACGACGACGGAATGGATCTGCTCTGAAGGCAGAAACTCAAGAAGTTCGGCAACCGCAGCCACATGCAGATAGTTCTGCCGGATGGGGTTCTGAAATTTGTACTGCTTGGTAAAGCGCACCTGCGTCCATTCGGCAGCGTAAGGGTCACCCAATATCGACCCGGTGTAGTGCTTGGTCTCAATGACAAAGATCCCGTAACGCGATACGAGGATGTGATCGACCTGCGTCGTGCCGGCCTTGATCGGGAGCGTCACATTGTTGAGCAGGTGATATGACGGCGAAGAGAAGTTGAGCGCCAAAGCCTCACGCACGAGCGCCTCGCCCCGGTTCTGGTCGAGGGCCATACGCCGGGGCTTGTCACCCTTCTGGATCAGCCACACCACCAGCAGACAAGCAACGCCCAGGCCCGCGAATCCCCAGACAGCCAGGCTTTTGAGCCCTTTGAAATTCGCCCAGAACAGTTCATCGTTGCTCCGAACCCGCGAAACAAGAACCTTCAGGGTCGCGAGATCTTTGGGCATCATGCGGGTTTTGGCCGCAACACTTTCAATCGTCGCGAGGCTGTGTTCGGTCGGGACTTTCGTGGTCGGGATGATCAAGAGGCAGACCAGAGCTAACCCAAAGCAGATGACTGATAAGGCGACGGTGGTTAAGTAGGCGGCGCGCATCTTGTTGATAGCGTGGACTCAAAAGCCGTCCACTGGATCATCAACGAACCGGTTAAGCGTCATGATCACAGTCTCGTATATCCGACCAATACTTGCTCAACACAAAGCAAACTGTTGCACCCCCAAGGAAGACCCACTGAAGCCACCCTGAAAACAGGAATACAAATGAGAAAAGGGCCAAGCCTATAAGGAGAGAAACGTACTCGCGTTTCATCGAAAGAGGCTCATTTCGTTGGCCTCATGCGCCTGCGCGCTTGCGCTTGTCGAATCTGCGCAGCAGAGAGACCGGTCATGCCCACTCTCATTTCCCAGCAATAGCCAGCAAGGCCTTCGGATTGGTGCGCGCAATGGTGAGCAGGGTACGCGCGGCACCACTCGGCTGCTTGCGACCCTGCTCCCACCCCTGAAGTGTTCGCACTGATACACCCAGCAGGTCGGCGAACTGTGACTGGGACAGTCCGGTGCGCTCCCGCGCCTCTGCTGCAGGGGACGAGACAAGCTGCGTCTTGCCCGCCTTCATTTGCCGCACAGACTCAAGCAGCTCGGCGGCAAGGTCGCGCCTGGATTCATACACACGCAGTTGCGCATCGGTAAGGGGTTTAGATTTCAAGGACACGACGAATCTCCTTCAGTTTTGCGCCGGTGATGTTGTCCGTCTTCGCCTTGGCATACAGAGTGAGAAGCACGACTTCTTCCTCTAATGTACGCATGAAGTAGATGACACGAACACCACCGGACTTGCCTGTACCAGCCCGACGCCAGCGGACCTTTCGGATTCCACCAGACTCAGGCACCACATCTCCAGCGTCTGGGCTTTCGGCAATGTAGGCCGCGAAGTCACCCCTCTCTTCCTCGGTCCAGTACATGGGCCATTGCTTCTGGAACAAAAGAGTTTCGACGACCGTGAGCATTCAGGTCACTGTACGCCTGGGGCGTATAGAAGTCCAGTGCATTGCGAGTTTCTGGCTTGGGAATGGGCTGAGATCAGCTGCTTTTTGCTATTTAATTCGTAGCTGCTCACGCACGTATATATTGGCCTGCAGCCGTTTTTATACCCTAAAAAGGCCATTTTTTGGTATTTTCGAGGCAGTTGGGCGACCTGAACCGGGTCGAAAACCCTAAAAGTTAATATTGAAGTTAACTTTTCATCGATTTTTGCCGTACACGTTAAATTATTAACGTGTACGGCAAAATTCCTCTGAAACTGCCCGGGCGCTTCGCTGAACGCCTGGAACTACTCCACCCGCTCCACAGAAGCCGGCTTGAATCCAAGGTCAGCCGCCTTGCCCTTGCGGCCGCGTGCGGCCCTGGCGTTGTTCAGGCTGCGGATCTCCAGTGTTTCTTCGCGTGCCTTGCCGCCCCGGCCTATGCCGCTGATCTTCACGCTGCGGGTGTAGGCGGCTGCGCCTGCGAGGGTGTCTTTGGCTTCGAGGTCTATCAGCATCAGGCCGCGGCCGCCGTTGGCCATGGGCTTGAGTTCGGAGATCTCGAAGGTGAGGATTCGACCGCCCGTTGAAGCGCAGGCGACCTGGGTGGCGGCTACCTGCGGTGCGACGTTGGCGGGTGAGGGGCGGCAGATGGTTTCGCCTGCGGCGCAGCTGATAAAGGCCTTGCCGGCTTTCTGGCGTGACAGCATGTTCTCGACAGTGGCCAAAAAGCCGTAGCCGCCCGAGCCGCTCAGCAGCAGCCAGGCGCTGGCGGCGCCGGCGAAGTAATGCAGGATTTGTGTGCCGGTCTCCAGCTCGATCATGGTAGTGATGGGCTGGCCGTCGCCGCGTGCGCCTGGCAGTGCCGACACGGGAATCGAATACACGCGACCATTGCTGCCGAAAGCGAGCAGGCTGTCGATGGTGCGGCATTCAAAAGTGCCGTACAGGCCGTCGCCGGCCTTGAAGGCGAAGCTGGCGGCGTCATGGCCGTGGCCGGTGCGGGCGCGCAGCCAGCCCTTGCTGCTGATGACAACGGTGACGGGCTCGTCGATGACCTTGACTTCAAACACGGCCTTTTTCTCGGCCTGGATGAGCGTGCGGCGGGCGTCGGCAAACTGCTTGGCGTCAGCCTCAATCTCCTTGACCATCAGGCGCTTGAGTGCGGCCGGGCTGCCGAGGATTTCTTCCAGCCTGCCCTGCTCTTCACGCAGGTTTTTGAGCTCCTGCTCGATCTTGATGGCTTCAAGCCTGGCGAGCTGGCGCAGGCGGATTTCGAGAATGTCTTCAGCCTGTGTTTCAGTAAGCCTGAAGCGGGCAATCAGCGCGGCCTTGGGCTCGTCTGACTGGCGGATGATGGCGATCACTTCGTCGATGTTGAGCAGCACCAGCTGCCGGCCTTCGAGAATGTGGATGCGGGCCAGCACCTTGTCGAGCCGGTGCTGTGAGCGGCGCTGGATGACCGTCTGGCGGAACTCAATCCATTCGGCCAGCATTTGCCGCAGCGACTTCTGCGCGGGCTTGCCGTCGATGCCGACCATGGTCAGGTTGATGGGTGATGAGCTTTCAAGGCTGGTGTGCGCCAGCAGCGTGGTGATGAGTTCTGACTGCTCGATGCGGCTGGTCTTGGGCTCGAACACCAGGCGAACAGAGGCTTCCTTGCCCGATTCGTCACGCACCACATCCAGCACCGAGAGCACGGTCTGCTTGAGCTGGACCTGGTCGGCGCTGAGCGCCTTCTTGCCGGCCTTTATCTTGGGGTTGGTGAGCTCTTCAATTTCTTCCAGCACACGCTGGGTGCTGACGCCGGGTGGCAATTCCGTGACCACCAGTTGCCACTGGCCGCGCGCGAGGTCTTCAATCTTCCAGCGTGCGCGCACCTTGAGCGAGCCGCGGCCTGTGCTGTAAGCGGCAGCGATTTCTGAAGCGCTGGAGATGATCTGGCCGCCGCCCGGGTAGTCAGGGCCGGGCACGAGGGCAGAGAGCTCTTCGTCCGTAAGTTTGGGCGACTTGATCAGCGCAATGCAGGCGTCGGCAATCTCACGCAGGTTGTGGCTGGGGATCTCGGTCGCCAGGCCGACAGCAATGCCGCTGGCGCCGTTGAGCAGGGTGAAAGGCAGGCGCGCCGGCAACTGGCGGGGCTCTTCAAACGAGCCGTCGTAGTTGGGCACAAAGTCGACCGTGCCCTCGTCGAGCTCATCAAGCAGCAGGCTGGTGATGCGGGCCAGGCGCGCCTCGGTGTAGCGCATGGCGGCAGCGCCGTCACCGTCGCGCGAACCGAAATTGCCCTGGCCGTCGACCAGCGGGTAACGCTGCGAAAAATCCTGCGCCATGCGCACCATGGCGTCGTAGGCGGCCTGGTCGCCATGAGGGTGGTACTTGCCCAGCACGTCACCCACCACACGGGCGCTCTTGACCGGCTTGGCACCGCTGGCGCCGTTGGCGCCGCCAAAGCCCAGGCCCATGCGCGCCATGCTGAACAGGATGCGCCGCTGCACGGGCTTCTGGCCGTCGCACACGTCGGGCAGGGCCCGGCCCTTGACGACACTGAGCGCGTATTCAAGGTAGGCCCGCTGGGCGTAGGCGGCCAGCGAGTCCTGGTCGGCGGGCTCCGGGGTGACTGATTGAGGGTCGGCGGTGAAAAGATCCATGTGTCAGTACGAATGTGAAATAAACAATCAGGTAAACAACTTCGCACCAGGCCGCAGCAGGTGCCCGGCGGGCATCAGGCCACGGTGGGTTTGCTGGCGTCGCCTTCAACAACAAGTATGCTGCGCGCGCGGTGGCTGCGCGGCCAGTCCTCAAAACGGGAGGCCAGGCTGACAAGCCAGTCATTGACGGCAGGCATGGACATGGGTTTTGCGAAGGTCAGTGGGCGCATGATCACGCGGAACTGCAACTCGACGCCGGGCAGTTGCGGGCTGTCGATGCGCAGGCCACTGACCACCAGCCGGGTCGCCATGGACGATATTTCACCCGCATCGGTGAGGCCCTGGGCCACGACCGCAAAGCGGCCACCGCTGATACGCGCGACGAGGTCGTTGTCACCAATCGAACGGCGCAGGCGCAGGGCGGCTTCGAGCAGCAGCTTTTCGTTGAATTCAGCGCCCAGTTCGTTGATGAGGCCGGACCAGTTCTGCACCTGGATGATGAACAGCGCGCTGCTCGACTGACCATGCTTTGACTGGTTGGCACGTGAGGTGATGCGCATCAGCCGTTCGACCAGCACCGGCGTGGTTGCCAGGCCGGTCAGCGGATCGGCGACATTGGCAGCAGCACTGCGCAGACGGACTTCATTGAGCAGCCGGCTGCGCCACACCAGCGACAGGTAAATGGGCGGTACCTGCAGCACCAGCATCAGCACCACTGGCCAGTAGGGCTTCTGGGCATCAACAAGGTCACCAAGAAACACCGCAGCCACACCAATGCCCAATGCATCACCCACCACAAGCCACCACTTCCACGGGCCGGCGCTGTCCCAGGACTCCATGCCCAGGTAAATCGAGGTTGCGACAAGCAGCGCAAGCCACCCAAGGGCAAGACCCAGCGAGATACGGCCGGCTTCAGTACCCAGGCCGGGAGGAACGCCGACAAGCGCATAAAAAACCATCAACGCCGAGGTCGCCAGGCCGATCACCAGCATGACCGCCTTGTCAATGCCGGAGTTGTGGCGATTGCGCAGCAGCCACATCACAAGAATGGTGACCAGCGCAGGGCCGGCAACCAGTAGCTCGAGTTGCATGAGCTCCCGGCCGGGCAGCCACTCTTCGCCGGCAAAAACCAGCCCTACCATCACGGCGATATAGGCGGCCAAAAAGAGCAGCGTGCGCTCTTCATAGGCATAGGCAATGATCAGGCTGAGCAGCAGCACCAGGCTGAGCACGCCAACAGCCAGCCCCAGCGAAAAAACATCGGGGTTAAAAATCAGTTGCATGCTGCCAATACGCTGTTCGCCACTATTCGGATTGACCGTCTGACAAGCGGCGCGGATCAGCAGCTTGCGCAGAGGCCAGCGGCGGCATGTTGCCGCGCCCGGACGCACCGCCCATCATCTCCATACGCACACGTCCCGGCGTGCGGCGGACATCAGCAAGTACACCGGCGGGTTTGAGGTGGCCGTAGAGCTGCATGACGGTCTTGACGTAATTTTTGGTCTCGGGGTAATTCGGTATCTTGTTGCCCGCACGCTGGACAGCGCCTTCACCAGCGTTGTAAGCGGCCACGGCCAGTTCAAGCTGGCCGGGGAACATGTCTATCAGGTCGCGCAGGTAGCTGGAACCGGCCCTGATATTGGTTTTGGGGTCGGTCAATTTCTGGGAGATGGCAGACTTTTTGTCTGCCCGCACGCCGTAACGCTCCGCCGTCGGCGGTATCAGCTGCATCAGCCCGACCGCGCCTTTGGGCGACACGGCGTGGGTGTCGAAGCCCGACTCGGTGGCAATCAGCGCCTGCAGCAGTTCATAGTCAATGCCGTGCATGGCGGAGGCTTCGCGCAGCAGATGCTTGACGGCTTTGTAGTTGGGCGACACGTCAAAATACGCCAGCAGCTTGGGCGGGGCATAGGCGTTACCGGTACCGGTGCGGGGAACACTGGTGTTTTTGTCACCCAGGCCCTGCGCTGCTTTCAGGCCGCCGGCAGAAAAACTCTCGTTACCCCGAAAGAACAACTCGTAACGCTCGTCGAGCTTTTCGGCAGAAAAATGCGCCACGCCCCTGGCATCGACATACCCCCATACATCGGCGCGGGCAGGGGCTGCAAAAATGAATCCCAAGGCCAGCACCACGGCAAGCTGCCTGACCCCTGCGCCGGAAAGGCAGGCGCGCATGAGCCGTGCAGCCGTGTTCAGGGCTGAAGGCAATGGTGAAGTCAATTCAGGCGAGGCAGTTTGCATCAAGTATCTAGATATCTATTTCCACGGCGTCACCGTGCAGTTCCATGAGTTCACGGCGTGCCGCAGCTTCGCCCTTGCCCATCAATCTGGTGATGAGGTCTTCTGTTTGCAAGAAGCTCTGGTTACCCAGTTGAACGGGCAGCAAACGGCGGGTATCAGGATTGAGCGTCGTTTCCCACAATTGTTCCGCACTCATTTCGCCCAGGCCCTTGAAGCGGCTGATGGTCCAGGAGCCCTCCTTGACGCCTTCCTTGCGTAATTTATCAAGAATTGCTGTCAATTCACCCTCATCAAGCGCATAAACCTTGGAAGCGGGCTTTTTGCCGCGTGCCGGGGCATCCACGCGAAACAGTGGCGGCCGGGCCACATACACATGGCCGGCTTCTATCAATTTGGGGAAATGCCTGAAAAACAGCGTGAGCAGCAGCACCTGGATGTGCGAGCCGTCAACGTCGGCATCGCTGAGGATGCAAACCTTGCCGTAGCGCAGGCCGCTGAGGTCGGGCGTGTCGTCGGGGCCGTGCGGGTCAACGCCTATGGCGACGGCAATGTCGTGAATCTCGGTGTTGGCAAACAGGCGGTCGCGCTCGACTTCCCAGGTGTTGAGCACCTTGCCGCGCAGGGGCAAAATCGCCTGGCTTTCCTTGTCGCGGCCCATCTTGGCGCTGCCGCCGGCCGAATCACCCTCAACAAGGAACACCTCGTTGTGTGCCAGGTCGCGGCTTTCGCAGTCGGTCAGCTTGCCCGGCAGCACCGCCACGCCCGAGCCCTTGCGTTTTTCGACCTTCTGGCCGGCCTTTTGCCGCGACTGGGCAGCGCGGATGGCAAGTTCTGCCAGTTTTTTGCCGTAATCGACATGGTGGTTGAGCCAAAGCTCAAGCGCCGGCCGCACATAACTGGATACCAGCCGCACGGCGTCGCGTGAGTTGAGGCGCTCCTTGATCTGGCCCTGGAACTGGGGGTCAAGCACCTTGGCGCTCAGTACATAGCTGGCGCGGGCAAACACGTCTTCTGGCAGGAGCTTGACGCCCTTGGGCAGCAGCGAATGCAGCTCAATAAAACTCTTGACTGCCGTGAACAGGCCGTCGCGCAGGCCGCTTTCATGGGTGCCGCCGGCGCTGGTGGGAATCAGGTTGACGTAACTTTCACGCACCGGCTGGCCGTCTTCGGTAAAGGCCACGCACCATTCGGCGCCCTCACCTTCTGCAAAACTGTCGTGCGCGGCATCTGCATAACCGTCACCCTCGAACATTGGGATGACCGGGTCGGCCGTCAACGTCTGCATCAGGTAGTCGCGCAGGCCGCCCTTGTACAGCCAGGTCTGGGTTTCTTTGGTCTTTTCGACGGTCAGCGTGACGGTGACGCCGGGCATGAGCACGGCCTTGCTGCGCAGCAGGTGCGTCAGTTCGGCCATCGGCAAGGCAGATGACTCGAAATATTTGGCGTCTGGCCAGGCGCGTACCGTGGTGCCAAGCTTGCGGTCACCGCCACTGGTCAGATCGGCCTTGCGCAGGTGAAGTTTTTCGGTGACATCGCCGCCGGAAAACACGATGTGCGCGACCATGCCTTCGCGGTAAGAGGTGACTTCAAGACGTTTGGACAGTGCATTGGTCACACTCACGCCCACACCATGCAAACCGCCCGAGAAGCTGTAGGCACCTCCCTTGCCCTTGTCAAACTTGCCGCCAGCATGCAGGCGGGTAAAAACCAGCTCGACGACCGGCGCTTTCTCTTCAGGGTGCATGCCGAAGGGGATGCCCCGCCCATCGTCTTCAATGCTCACCGAGTTGTCGGTATGCAGGGTGACCTTGATCTTTTTGCCGTGGCCAGCGAGCGCTTCGTCTGCAGAGTTGTCCAGAACTTCCTGAATGATGTGCAGCGGGTTGTCTGTGCGCGTGTACATGCCCGGCCGCTGCTTGACGGGCTCTAGCCCCTTGAGCACACGGATGGAACTCTCGGAATATTCAGGAGGTACGGAGGGTAATTTGGCAGCCATGGGGAATCAGGATTTTGCGGCGATTGTAGACGGGCGATGAAAAATGCTGTCTAAATATACAGTACAACCATCTCACTGCAACAGGGGTGACGGCAGCCAAAACGTATTTTCGTTAAAGTCGCTGCATGTCATCAAGTGCCCCCGCCCCAAGCAAAACCCTCTCCACCGCGCAAGTCCTGGCCTGCGGAGCCGCCATCCTGACGCTGTCCATGGGCATACGGCACGGCTTCGGGCTGTGGCTGCAACCCATCACCCAGGCACAGGGCTGGACGCGCGAAACTTTCGCTTTTGCCATCGCCATCCAGAATTTGTCCTGGGGCGTCTTCGGCATTCTTGCGGGCATGTTCTCTGACCGCTTCGGCGCCTTCCGTATCCTGATAGCCGGTACCGTCGCGTATGCGCTGGGTCTGGCCGGCATGGCCCTCTCGCCAACCGGCTTGATGTTCACGCTGACGACCGGGGTACTGATAGGGGCGGCGCAGGCTGGCACCACCTATGCAGTGATTTATGGCGTTATCGGGCGGAACGTGCCGGCCGAGAAACGCTCCTGGGCCATGGGTGTGGCGGCGGCGGCAGGCTCCTTCGGGCAGTTCCTGATGGTGCCGACTGAAAGCTTTCTCATCAGCCACATGGGCTGGAAGGAAGCGCTGCTGCTCCTGAGCGGCGCAGTGCTGCTGATCGCGCCGCTCGCACTGGGCCTGCGCGAAGTCGGCTTCGGCGGCGCCACAATGCCAAAACGTGAGCAAACCATAGGCCAGGCGCTGCGCGAAGCCTTTAGATACCCGAGCTTCAAATTGCTGATGGCGGGCTATTTTGTATGCGGCTTTCAGGTGGTGTTTATCGGCGTGCACATGCCGAGTTACCTCAAAGACAAGGGCCTGTCGCCCCAGGTCGCGGGTTATGCACTGGCCCTGATCGGGCTGTTTAATGTGTTTGGCACCTATGCGGCGGGTGCGCTGGGCCAGAAGATGCAGAAGAAAAACATCCTGGCCGCCAACTACTTCCTGCGCGCCTTGTTTATCAGCGTCTTCCTGCTGGTGCCGCTCAGCCCCATGAGTGTTTATGTCTTTGCCGCCATGATGGGCCTTCTGTGGCTGTCGACCGTGCCGCCCACCAACGCCGTGGTGGCCCAGATCTTCGGTGTGCAGCATTTGTCGATGCTGGCGGGCTTCATCTTTTTCAGCCACCAGATAGGTTCCTTCCTGGGTGTCTGGCTGGGGGGCTACCTGTACGACAAGACGGGCAGCTATGACGTCGTCTGGTACATCACCATAGGCTTGGGCATCTTCGCCGGGCTGATCAACCTGCCGATCAAGGAAGCGCCCATACAGCGCAAGGTGGCCGTGCCGCTGGGCCAGGGGGCCTGATCTTGCAGCGGCCTGTGCTGCTCCGGCTTGCTGCGTGGACTGGCGCCGTCGCGGCCTGCCTGGGCGTGTTTGCCCTGTACACACAGCCGGATTTTCTCGTCACACTCGCCAACCAGGTCTGGGCCTGTTTTTAGGCCCTGCTGACTTCAAAGCTTGCCCAACCGGGCCTTTTGAAGCATTGAACAGGTCACGATCCAAAACGGGCAGGCGTCAACAGATATGAAAACTATCGTCATCACGGGTGCTTCCGACGGTATAGGCGCGGAAATGGCTCGCCAGCTGGCCGGCCGCCATGGGGCCGGAGTCGGCCTTGTACTTGCCGCGCGCGATGAAAGCCGGCTTCAGGCGGTGGCAGCCCAATGCACAAAGCTTGGCGCGCAAGCACTGGTGGTGCCAACAGATGTATCGCAGGAAGCCGCATGCAGACTGCTCATCGCCACCGCCATAGGAAAGTTCAGCCGCATTGACGCGCTCATCAATAACGCCGGCATGTCGGCCCAGGCGCTGCTCGAAGATGTCAAGGCCGAAGACCTCGCCTGGTATGAGCAGCTCATGCGCATCAACCTCTGGGGCAGCGTCTGGTGCACCCACGCCGCCCTGCCCTGGCTGAAACAAAGCCGCGGCAGCATCGTTGCGGTATCAAGCCTGGCCGGACTGGTGGGCGTGCCTGGCCGCACCGCCTACAGCGCAACCAAATTTGCCATGACCGGATTTTTTGAAGCCCTGCGCGCGGAAATGAAAACAGCGCGCGTCAGCGTGACAACCGCTTACCCCGGCGTGGTGTCGACCAATATCCGGCACCACGGTTTCAACGCCGCCGGTCTTCCGGCAGGCTCCAGCGGCCTGAAGGAAGACGGCGCCATGAGCGTGGAAGAATGCGCCCGGCTCATCATCGAAGGCATGGACAAACGCCAACGGGAAGTCGTCATGACGGCCAAAGGCAAACTTGGGCGCTGGCTCAAGCTGATCGCGCCGGGACGGGTCGAGGCGATGGCGTTGGCCGCGCTCAAGGACGACGTCAAACCCGGATCACACTGATGGAAGCTCATTTACACGGCACCGAGCCGGCCTCGCCATGGGTTCAGCGCTGGTCACACCTCGTCAAACCAGCAGGCAGGGTTCTCGATGTGGCTTGCGGTCATGGCCGCCATACGAAGTGGTTTCATGCGCGACAACATCCGGTCACTGCAGTAGACCGGTCGCAGCAGGCGATTGAGTCACTCGCCTTGCCCCGCAATTGCTGTGAAGCCGTGGTGGCGGACATTGAAAACGGGCCCTGGCCATTTGCCGGGCGGCTTTTTGACGGCGTGGTCGTGACCAATTACCTCTGGCGGCCGCTGATGCCCACCCTGCTGGCCAGCCTGGCCAACGGCGGCGTGCTGATTTACGAAACTTTTACCCAGGGCAATGAAACTGTGGGCAAGCCTTCGAGGTCTGACTTCCTTTTAAGACACGGCGAATTGCTTGAGGTTTGCGCCGGATTACGGATAGTGGCCTATGAGGACGGCTTTCAGGCTGGTCCGAATGCGGATTTGCCGCGTTTTATACAGCGAATTGCGGCGGTGAGGGAGGCACCGGAGGAGGCGGCAATACCTGGGCCTGCGCGTTATGACCTGTCCTAGCTCTGGGTAGAATGCTGGATTCGCCTTCCGGCCCTTGTAAAAGACCGACTGGTTGACTCCAGGACACTACCAAGACATTTCCAAGACATGAAAACCATTACTGGCAGCATCGTTGCACTGGCTACTCCCTTGCTTGAAGACGGCAAGGTTGATTACCCCAGCCTGCGAAAGCTGGTGGACTGGCATATTGCGGAAGGCACCGATTGCGTTGGCGTTGTCGGCACGACGGGCGAATCGCCGACGGTCAATGTTGAAGAGCACTGCGAGATCATCCGCGTGGCGGTAGAGCAGGCCAACAAGCGCGTCCCCATCATGGCAGGCTGCGGCGCCAATTCAACAGCAGAAGCGATCGAGCTCGCGAAATTTGCCCGTGGCGTAGGTGCTGATTGCCAGTTGCAGGTGGTGCCCTACTACAACAAGCCCACCCAGGAAGGCCAGTACCAGCACTTCAAGGCGATCGCTGAAGCCACTGGTGACCTCCCTGTCGTTTTGTACAACGTGCCGGGCCGTACCGTTGCAGACATGGCGCATGCCACAGTGCTGCGCCTGGCACAGGTGCCTGGCATCATCGGCATCAAGGAAGCCACAGGCAATATTGAACGTGCCCAGTGGCTGATCAAGGAAGTGCCGAAAGGCTTTGCCGTGTATTCCGGTGATGATCCAACTGCCGTTGCCCTCATGTTGTGCGGCGGCCAGGGCAATATCAGCGTGACGGCCAATGTTGCGCCACGCCTGATGCACGAACTCTGCAAGGCAGCAGTCGCCGGCGATGCCAAGCGCGCCATGGAACTGCAGATGCAACTGCTGCCTCTGCACAAGCACCTCTTCGTGGAAGCGAACCCCATTCCCGTCAAATGGGCCATGGCCCGCATGGGCCTGTGCGGCCCTACCCTGCGCCTGCCCATGACCCCGCTCGAAACATCGAATGAAGCAACCGTCGACGGCGCATTGCGCCTTTGCGGCCTGATCTGATTTTTAAGGAAACCCAAGTGAAGACTTTGCAAAAACACAGTGGCCTGCGGACAGCAAAAAGCGTGGCGGGCATCTCCCTGCTGGCTGCCGCCATGCTGCTGGCCGGTTGCTCGACCGTCAGCGATCTCATGTCGGGCGACAAGATAGATTACAAATCCAATGGCAAGGCCGGACCCTCGCTGGATGTACCGCCTGACCTGACACAACTTTCACGCGAAACACGATATGTCGTGCCAGGCACTACCGTGAGCGCAAATGCATTCCAGATTGGCCAGGCGTCTTCACAAAATGCGCCGGTTGCCGCCACCACCGTGGGCGATGTCCGCATCGAACGTGCAGGTAACCAGCGCTGGCTGGTCGTGAACCGCCCGGCTGACCAGTTATGGAGCCCGGTGCGTGATTTCTGGCTGGAGGGCGGCTTCCTGCTGGCGCTTGACCAGCAAAACATCGGCATCATGGAAACCGACTACGCTGAAAACCGCGCGAAAATCCCGCAGGATTTCATCCGCTCCACCATCGGCAAAGTTTTTGATGGCCTGTACTCAACCGGTGAGCGCGACAAGTTCCGCACCCGGCTTGAACGCAATGCCGCCGGCGGAACGGAGATCTATATCAGCCACCGCGGCATGATTGAGACAGTCCGCTCCAAAAACACCAATGCCGGGCAGACGGGCGACAACACGATCTGGGAGCCGCGTCCAGCGGATCCTGAGCTGGAAGCAGAATTCCTGCGCCGGCTGATGGTCAAACTGGGTGTCACCCAGGAGCAGTCAAGGGCGCTGGTGGCTTCTTCGGCCCCCGGGCGTCCTGGCTCGCGCGTGGCAAACGTCAATGGGGTCCCGGTGGTACAGATGGACGAGGATTTTGACCGCGCCTGGCGCCGTGTGGGCCTCGCGCTGGACCGCACCGGCTTCACCGTTGAAGACCGCGACCGCGCGCAAGGTACCTACTTTGTCCGTTATGTCGAACCAACAGCCGACAAGAAAGAGCCCGGCTTCTTCGGCAAGCTGTTCAGCCGATCTGAAGCGTCGGTTCCGCCACTGAAATACCGTATCACGGTGAAAAGCCAGGGCAGTGCCACCACAGTCTCGGTGCTGAATGCCCAGGGTGCGGCCGAGGCATCCGCCAATGCGGAGCGCATCGTGAAGGTGATTTCAGACGACCTCAAATAAGGGGACGCGCCTGCGCCCCCTCCCGAAACCAAGTTTACCAGCTCACTGAAACGGGTGTTGCGATTCAAAAGCCTGGGTAGTGGCAGCTCGGGCAACGCCACAGTCATCGAAGCGGGCGGCTTGACGCCGCTCAGGCTGCTGGTCGACTGTGGCCTGGGCATCAGGCAACTTCAAGTCAGGCTGGCAGAAGCTGGTCTGCAGGCAGAAGACCTTCATGCGATATTTATCACTCACGAACATGGTGACCATATTGGGTGCGCCAGGGCGCTGTCATTGCGCTACAGGATTCCCGTATGGATGAGCCGGGGTACGTATGCAGCCCTGGGTTCACCAGATTTTGAGGGACTGCTGAATTTTGCGCGGGATGGCCACAGGATTGACCTCGGCGGGATTGAGCTGATGCCCTTTGCCGTCCCCCATGATGCCCGTGAACCGCTTCAGATCAGCTGCACAGACGGGTCAGCAAAACTGGCAGTGGTCACCGACCTGGGCCACGCTACGCCGCATGTGCTCAAACATCTTTCGGCATGTGATGCGCTGGTGCTGGAATGCAACCATGACAGCGACATGCTCGCAGGATCACCCTATCCACATTTCCTGAAACGCCGCGTAGGCGGGGATCTCGGCCATCTGTCCAACGAAGCAGCCGCCGCAATTGCCGCTGAGGTGTGCCACCCCAAACTCAAGCACCTTGTCGCCGCACACCTGAGCAGGCAGAACAATCTGCCCGGACTGGCCCGGACATCGATGGCCACAGCTTTGGGGTGTGCTGAGGGCGAGATAGTCATCGCGGATCCCAGTAGAGGTACGCCGTGGCTTCGCGCCTGATACACCAGTGCGCAGGTAAAGTCCGGGCATAAAAAAAGCCACCGTGCGGTGGCTTCTTCACTGCGCCTGAGCGCGGTGCCTATTACTTTGCAGCAGCTGGGCCACCGGAGGTAGCGGAAGCAGCAGCAGAAGCAGCTTGTGCAGCAACAGCAGCACCAGCAGAAGGGCTGGTAGCAGCAGAAGCGACAGCGGCAGCAGCGTCAGCAGCTGGCGAGGAAGACATTGCTGCTGGAGCTGGAGCTGGAGCAACAACAGGTGCTGGCGCTGGTGCAGGAGCTTCTTCTTTCTTGCCGCAAGCAGCGAGAGCAACAGCAGCAACCACGACTGCCAGGATGAGGGACTTATTCATTTTTAATATCCTTGATGATTAAAGAAAACAATTTCCGGAAATTGTCAGTACATGCCTGACACAGGCACATATGACCGGGCAAAAGGACTCGAGCTCTTTTACCCAACTTCGGATTATAGCCAGTATTCACAACATGAAGGACTGCACCAATTCAGCTCAAAGCGCCCGTAGCGATGTTGCCAGCAGGCCGGACTCACATGCAATGACGCACTGACGCAGTGCTTCAGATTCCCAGCGTCGTGGCAGGAAAGGCGGCTGAACTGCGACGCAAACACTCGTCAAGGCGTTCGCGCAGCAGCACGCGCCTGGCTGGCTCTGTACCCGAAATACCGGTGCAGCGATCCAGATCCAGACGCTGGCACACCCAGCCAGGGCTCCAAAACGCACTGGGAAAGTCGTCTGCCGCAATTGACGTATTGCTGCGGCAATCAATGATGTGCGCCCACGTCCGGCGCCAGGTCACAAAGCGGGCATGACGGCGTATCAGTTCGTCATAGTTTTTGGCCAGCATGGTCAACTTTCGACCTGATCGCGACCACGCCTGAAGAGATTGAGACACTGCACGCTCTCCAAGAGGCCAGTCTTCAAAACTCCGGTCGCTGAGGATGATTTCCCGCCATCCCTCGCTCGCAGCGACCTCAAACGCCCGGCGAATCAGGTCTGCAAATTCCGCCGGCCCTTCAAAACGGCCCACCGGCATTGCGGGCACACCAGATGAATCAGGCACTTCCATTTTTGGGACTCCGTGTCAGGGCCGCCTGCAGGCCTACCCTTATCCAGCCCGCGTCATGCCAGTCAGCCAGCAGTTCCATGGCCGGGAGACTGGCTTTCGCCATCTCAGCCGCAGACAGGGCTCTCCGATCTGCAAGCAGCCGCATGAGGCGGGCATCCGCGCCCCCCGCACGATAACTTTCACCATTCAAAAACACATGATGCGCGTCGTACATCATCCGGCTTTTGGCATCAAGACAGACCCCGAACCCGGGAGATGGCCATGCCTCATGCGGTTCGTCAAACCGGATCGAGGACTTCAGCTCGGTCATGTACTCACCCAACGCGCATGCCAGTGCCAACGGATCTTTCAGTGTGTTGCGCAGGGCCTTTTCGGCAAACCCTGCCAACGCCCCCGGTATTTCAGCGGGCGTGGGGGTGGCGGCCTGATCGGGGTCACGGTACAAAAGAGGCATTGCGGAACGGCGTCGCGTTGAAGAATCTTCATCAGCAGCGTCCCCGGCAAAATCGGCAATGCGGTGCAGCAATGCCGAAGCCAGCTCCTGTTGCCCCGGCGCGCGAAATCCAATCGAATAGGTCATGCAGTCGCCAGCCTGTTTGCCGGGTTCTGACGATTCGGCAATACCGTCATGGGCGTAGCGCGGCGGCAGGTAAAGCATATCGCCCGCCTCCAGGACAAACTCCTGCTCAGGCTCGAAGTTCTGCAATATCTTCAGGGGCACCCCGCTTTGCAGCGTGAAGTCCTTTTGCCTGCCGATTTTCCACCGGCGGCGGCCACTGGCCTGCAGCAAAAATACGTCATAACTGTCAAAGTGCGGACCTACGCCACCATCAGGCGTGGCAAAGGAAATCATCAGGTCATCCAGCCGCGCATCGGGCACAAACCTGAACTGCTGCAGCAGTTCGTGAGCTTTCAGTACATGCAGGTCAACGCCCTGAACGAGCAAGGACCAGCCCGGCTGTTTTAATGCTGGCAGGGCGCGGGTTCCAAAAGGGCCCTGCTTCATCCGCCAGCCGGATTTTCCCTGCACGACGAGCCGGGACTCCACGTCCTCGCGCGCAGCAAGACCAAACAGCTCGCGACGGCTGAGGACAGGCGAGAATCCGGGTATGGCCCCCCTGACCAGAAGCGGCTTTTTTTGCCAGTACCGGCGCATGAATTGTGCGGGACTGAGTCCAGCCAGAAGGGGCAATGCCTGATTTACATCCATGGGACAATTGTCCGATGAAAATCACCCCTCAATGCGTCGTTGCCCTGACGTGGACGCTGAAAGATACCCTGGGCGAAGTACTCGATGAACTTGATGAACCTGTCGAGTTCCTGCTTGGCGGCAATGACCTGCTGGCAAAAATTGAGGAAGCGCTGCAAGGCCACGAGGCCGGCGACAAGGCTGATCTTCATCTTGAACCAGAAGAAGCCTTCGGCGACTACGATGAAAACCTGGTATTCCTTGAGGCGCGCAAGATCTTCCCGGCAGAGCTGGAAGAAGGAATGACCTTCGACGGATTCGCACTCCCGCAAGGCTCCAACCCCGACACGCCGCAAAACAATATTTACACCGTGACGGAAATCTATCCCGAACATGTGGTGCTGGACGGCAATCATCCGCTCGCGGGCATTGCCCTGCGCCTGTCTTTAAAAGTGGAATCAGTAAGGGAAGCGACTGAAACCGAAATAGGTCAGGGCTCCCTGGGAACCGGATTTTTCAGGCTGGAATCCAGCCTTCCTGGCAACAGCACGCTGCACTGATAAAAAAAAGCGCCGTGTTGGCGCTTTTTTTGGACTTTAGAGGGTCAGATTCTCTGGATCTGGCCATTCTCGACACGGACGCGATCGCCGGCACGCAAGTCACCTGGATTGGACAGGTCATATGCGCGGTATGCGCCGCTATCTACCTGTACTGAAACACGATAAACGTCGGTTACAGCACCTCCGCCATTGGCGTTACGCTGAATGGCATTTCCCGCCACCGCACCGCCGACACCCCCGGCAATAGTGGCCAGATCCCTGCCCCTGCCCTGACCGATCTGGTGCCCGATAACCGCACCGGCAATACCGCCGATGATGGTACCTGCTGCATTGCTCCCTGCAGGTGCCTGCGTGCGAACAACTTCTACATTGGTGATGCGGCCATATTCAACGGCAGCTGATGGCGCTGTGGAGGTCGGGTAGGCATTTCCTGCGGGGTAAGCGCTGCCTGATGGATAAGCAGTACCTGCAGGATAGGTGGGGCCGGGGGGTGCGGCACATGCCGCCAAGCCTGCAACCATGACCACGGAAACGATAGCTGAACCAAAACGATGTGATGAGCGCATGAGAGTTCTCCTTTGAAAAGATATCAACACGGCAGAAACCGCTGATGTGCATATTCAAATGGTCTTTGGTCGCAGTGCGCATCGGTCAACAGAGGATGGAGGCCTAGGATATGCCTCAGCATGCATGTAGGCGGAAGACGACCTCACATGAACGACAGGTAAAGCGCCTATTTTTTACCTGTAGAGCCGTAGCCCCCCTCGCCCCTTTCACTTGCCGGGAAGTCGGTAACGACATTGAACTGGGCCTG
Source organism: Pseudomonadota bacterium (assembly GCA_040388905.1). Lineage (GTDB taxonomy): Bacteria > Pseudomonadota > Gammaproteobacteria > Burkholderiales > Burkholderiaceae_C > Polaromonas. Next base: position 60,033 of record JAZKAY010000021.1, on the reverse strand, counting down.
CACCACCGGCACGATCATGAGTTGCGCGATACGCTCCATCGGCTCGATGGTAAAAGGCACATCGCTGCGGTTCCAGGCGCTGACCATCAACTGGCCCTGGTAATCACTGTCGATAAGGCCCACAAGATTACCGAGCACGATGCCATGTTTATGTCCAAGACCCGAGCGGGGAAGAATCAACGCCGCGTAGGACGGATCACGAAGGTAAATGGCAATGCCGGTGGGCACCAGTTGCCAGGCATTTGCAGCCAGGGTCAAGGGCGCGTCCAGACAGGCGCGCAGGTCAAGGCCCGCACTGCCCGGCGTGGCGTATTCGGGAAGGTTGCCCTGCAGGCGGGGATCGATGATCTTGACGTCAATTTTCATGGCTACGTATATGTTTCTGGATGGTTGTAAAACTGTGTCGAATCAGGATTTGAGCGCGGCCATGCGAAGGGCCATCTCGCGCACAAGCTGACGTGCCAGCGCAAGCTTTGAAGCGCGTGGCAATTGCGTGGTGCCCTTTTCATCGACAAGCAGCAAGGCGTTGTGATCTTTGCCGAAAGTGTCAGGCCCGATATTGCCCACGAGCAGCGGGACTTTTTTACGCAGCCGTTTGGCCTCTGCGTTTTCCACGAGATTGTGGCTTTCTGCCGCGAACCCCACGCAATACAGGCGGCCGGCTTGCGCCTGCGGCAACAGGGCCACCGTGGCAAGAATGTCCGCATTTTCCTCAAACGCCAGTTGCGGGGTCTGGCCCGACGCGTCCTTCTTGATTTTTTGCTCTGATGGTTTGGCAACACGCCAGTCGGCGACAGCTGCAGCTGCGACCAGAACAGTCGCCGTTTGAACGTGCGCCATCACGGCCTCAAACATGTCTTGTGCCGACTTGACATCAATCCTTGTTACACCCCGCGGCGTAGCCAGGGCAACCGGCCCCGCAACCAGGGTGACGTGCGCACCCGCTTCGTGGGCAGCACGCGCAAGCGCAAAACCCATCTTGCCGCTGGACAGGTTGGTGATGCCGCGCACAGGGTCAATCGCTTCGTAGGTTGGCCCCGCAGTAATCAGGACATGCTGGCCGGCGAGTACTTTCGGGGAAAAGAAACTGACGACGTCTTCAAGTATCTGGTCCGGTTCCAGCATGCGGCCGTCGCCCGTTTCCCCGCAGGCCTGAAACCCGGTGCCAACGCCCAGCACGGTCGCACCATCCGCATCGAGTTGCACGAAGTTGCGCTGCGTCGCGGGATGCGCATACATCTCGCGGTTCATCGCGGGCGCCACCAGCAAAGGCACCTTGTCTATGGGTCTCGCAAGGCACATCAGGCTGAGCAGGTCGTCAGCCCGTCCGTGCAGTAATTTCGCCATGAAATCCGCACTCATGGGTGCGATAAGGATGGCATCTGCCTCGCGTGAGAGGTTGATATGCGCCATGTTGTTGGGCTCGCGGCTGTCCCACTGGCTTGTGTATACCGTCCTGCCGCTCAATGCCTGCATGGTGACGGGGGTGATAAATTGTTCGGCAGCTTCCGTCATCACCACCTGCACTGTCGCGCCCGCCTTGATCAACGCACGGCACAATTCTGCGGCCTTGTAGCAGGCGATGCCGCCTGACAGTCCCAGAAGGATGTGTTTTCCCGCCAGGTCAAGAGACTCACCCGGGTTCGCGCTGCCTGCCGCCGTATTTGCTTGATTCGTCATGCCCGCAATGTATCAGTTTGTCCGCGCGAGGGTCCTGGGTAAAAGCGACCCTCTATAATCAGCATTTCCCACCTCTGCGAGCTTATCGGCTCGTACCTGACATGACCAAATTTGTCTTCGTCACCGGCGGTGTGGTGTCTTCCCTGGGCAAGGGAATCGCCTCAGCCTCCCTCGCTGCGCTTCTCGAATCGCGAGGCCTCAAAGTCACCCTCATCAAGCTGGATCCCTACCTCAACGTGGATCCCGGCACCATGTCGCCATTCCAGCATGGCGAAGTTTTTGTCACCGATGATGGGGCAGAGACTGATCTTGACCTTGGCCACTATGAGCGTTTTATCGAAACGCGAATGAAGAAGGCCAACAATTTCACCACCGGGCAGATATATAAAAGCGTGCTTGAAAAAGAACGCCGCGGCGACTACCTCGGCAAGACGGTGCAGGTTATTCCACACGTCACCAACGAGATTCAGGATTTCGTCAAGCGAGGTGCAGGCTATGAAACGGCAGATGCCGTCGACGTCGCCATCGTCGAGATCGGCGGCACAGTTGGCGACATTGAGTCCCTGCCCTTCCTTGAGGCGGTACGCCAGATGAGCCTGCGTCTGGGTGCCAACAACACTGCCTTTGTTCACCTGAGCTATGTGCCATGGATTGCCGCTGCAGGCGAGCTCAAGACCAAACCCACACAGCACACCGCCAAGCAACTGCGTGAAATCGGTATCCAGGCAGACGTATTGCTCTGCCGGGCCGACCGGCGCATCCCCCAGGAAGAACGCAGCAAGATATCGCTGTTCTCCAACGTTCCAGAATGGGGCGTCATTTCCATGTGGGACGTGGACACCATCTATAAAGTGCCTCGCATGCTGCATGAGCAGGGACTTGACGGCCTGATCTGCGACAAGCTGCGCCTCAACACTCCACCTGCCAACCTCAAGCGCTGGGATGACCTCGTTTACGAAACCGAGCACCCGAAAAAAGAAGTCACCATTGCCATGGTGGGCAAGTATGTGGATCTCAGCGACAGCTACAAGTCCCTGAACGAAGCCCTGCGCCACGCCGGCATGAACAACCACGCCAAGGTGGTGATTGAGTACGTCGACTCCGAAACGATCACGCCCGACAACGTCTCACGGCTGGCCAAATTTGATGGCATCCTGGTGCCTGGCGGATTTGGTGTGCGCGGTGTTGAAGGCAAGATCTGCGCAGCACGATACGCCCGTGAAAACAAGGTTCCCTACCTCGGCATCTGCCTTGGCATGCAGGTGGCCACCATTGAATTTGCGCGGCACGTCGCGGGCCTGAAGGACGCCAACAGTACCGAGTTCGATGTGAATACGCCCAACCCCGTCATTGCGCTCATCACCGAATGGAAAGACCATGACGGTACGATCAAGACCCGCGATGCGCAGTCTGATCTGGGCGGCACCATGCGCCTGGGTGCGCAGAGCTCCGACGTTGCCAAAGGCACGCTTGCACACAAGATCTATGGCGATGTCGTGACCGAGCGTCACCGTCACCGTTATGAAGCCAACGTCAACTACCTGGACAAGCTCCGCGAGTCCGGCCTGGTCATTTCAGCGTTGACGCAGCGCGAACAACTGACGGAAATCGTGGAATTGCCACAAGCCACGCACCCCTGGTATGTAGGCGTGCAGTTCCATCCTGAATTCAAGTCCACACCGTGGGCAGGTCACCCCCTGTTCAATGCCTACATCAAGGCCACGCTTGACCACCAGGTCGAAGGCAAGTCGCTGAAAGTGGTGGCATGAAGCTGTGTGGTTTTGATATCGGCCTTGACAAGCCATTCTTCCTGATCGCAGGCCCCTGCGTCATAGAGTCCGAGCAGTTGCAGATGGACACGGCCGGTACCCTGAAAGAGATCACGGCTTCGCTGGGTATTCCGTTCATTTTCAAGTCGAGTTACGACAAGGCCAACCGTTCCAGCGGCACCAGCTTTCGTGGCCCTGGCATGAACAAAGGGCTGGACATCCTTGCCAAGGTCAAGCGCGAGCTGGGCGTGCCGGTGTTGACAGACGTGCATTCAGAGGCAGATATCGCGGCGGTTGCCGCCGTGGTTGATGTACTGCAGACACCCGCCTTTCTTTGCCGCCAGACGGATTTCATTCACGCGGTGGCGCAGTCAGGCAAACCAGTCAATATTAAAAAAGGCCAGTTCCTCGCCCCGGGTGACATGAAAAACGTCATCGACAAGGCGCGTGCTGCAGCGCGTGAAAAAGGCCTTGATGAAGACCGCTTCATGGCCTGCGAGCGCGGTGCCAGTTTTGGCTACAACAATCTGGTATCCGACATGCGCAGCCTGGCCATCATGCGTGAGACAAAAGCGCCAGTCGTGTTTGACGCCACACACTCCGTACAGTTACCGGGTGGCAATGGCACCAGCAGCGGCGGCCAACGCGAAATGGTGCCTGTTCTGGCCCGCGCCGCAATTGCTGTCGGCGTTGCAGGCCTGTTCATGGAAACGCACCCTGACCCTGCAAAAGCCATGAGCGACGGCCCCAATGCCGTTCCCCTCAAACACATGAAGGCCCTGCTGGAAACGCTGCTCGAACTTGATCGCGTGACCAAGAAAAACGGTTTTCTTGAAAACAACTTCAGCGCGTAAAAATTCCATGCCCTCTGCTTACATCATCGCCAACGTCACAGTCACGAACCCCGAGCAATATGAGGCCTACAAAAAGCTTTCGGGTATTGCGGTACAGGTTTATGGCGCAGAATTTTGCGCCAGGGGCGGCAAAGTAGAGGTACTGGAAGGTGACTGGACGCCAGAACGTGTGGTTCTCCTCAAGTTTCCCTCCGTCGAAAAAGCCAGGGCCTACTACAACTCGCCCGAGTACACCGCTGCCATTGAGGCAAGAAGCGGCGCATCAGTCATGCGGATGGTTGTGGTTGAAGGCGTGTGATCACCTTGTTTTTCAGTTTTTTGATTGATTTTTGAAAGAGATAAATGAGCGCAATTGTTGATATCGTCGGCCGCGAAATTCTCGACAGCCGTGGCAACCCAACCGTCGAATGCGACGTTCTGCTGGAGTCCGGCGTGATGGGCCGGGCAGCCGTGCCTTCGGGCGCATCAACCGGTTCGCGCGAAGCCATTGAGCTGCGCGACGGCGACAAGTCGCGTTACCTCGGCAAAGGCGTGCTCAAGGCGGTCGAGCACATCAACACGGAAATCTCCGAAGCCGTTCTGGGCCTGGATGCGAGCGAGCAGGCCTTCCTGGACCGTACCCTGATTGACCTTGACGGTACAGACAACAAATCCCGCCTGGGCGCCAACGCCATGCTGGCAGTCAGCATGGCCGTTGCGCGCGCAGCAGCAGAAGAAGCCGGCTTGCCGCTCTACCGTTATTTTGGTGGTAGCGGCGGCATGCAGATGCCCGTGCCCATGATGAATGTGGTCAACGGCGGTGCCCATGCCAACAACAACCTGGACCTGCAGGAGCTGATGATCATCCCGGTCGGCGCGCCCAGCTTTCGCGAAGCCGTGCGTTACGGTGCAGAAGTTTTCCATGCGCTGAAAAAGATCCTGCATGACAAGGGCATGAGTGTTGCCGTAGGTGATGAGGGCGGTTTTGCGCCCAACGTCGCCAACCATGAAGCAGCCATCCAGATGATCCTCGAGGCTATCGACGCAGCCGGCTTTGTTGCAGGCGAGCAAATCGCTTTGGGTCTGGACTGTGCAGCCAGCGAGTTCTACAAGGATGGCAAGTACGTATTGGGCGCGGAAGGCCTGAGCCTGGATGCCACCCAATGGACTGACATGCTGGCCACCTGGGTCGACAAATACCCCATCATCAGCATTGAGGATGGCATGGCCGAGGGCGACTGGGATGGCTGGAAGATCCTCACCGAGCGCCTGGGCAGCAAGGTGCAACTGGTCGGCGACGACCTGTTTGTGACCAACACCAAGATCCTCAAGGAAGGCATCGATAAAAAGATCGCCAATTCCATCCTGATCAAGATCAACCAGATCGGCACGCTGACCGAAACGTTCGCCGCCATCGAGATGGCCAAGCGCGCCGGTTACACCGCCGTGATTTCGCATCGCTCGGGCGAAACCGAAGACACCACAATTGCTGACATCGCTGTTGGCACAAATGCCGGCCAGATCAAGACCGGATCCCTGTCACGCTCGGACCGCATGGCCAAGTACAACCAGCTCTTGCGCATAGAAGAAGATCTGGGTGATGTCGCGTCCTATCCTGGTCGCGCCGCTTTCTACAATTTGCGCTGACTGAAAAGGCAGCCTTGGGAAACCGCTTCGTCCCCGCCATCCTGATTGCGCTGCTGGCCCTGTTCCATGCGCAACTGTGGCTGGGCAGGGGCAGTATTCCCACGGTTCGCAACATGCAGCAGCGCCTTGATGAGCAAAATGCGAAGAACATCAAGGCCCAGATAGCCAATGAGCAGCTCGCTGCAGAGGTCAGGGACCTCAAGGAAGGGCTGGAAATGGTCGAGGAAAAAGCCCGCAGCGAACTGGGCATGGTCAAGCCCAACGAAATTTTTGTCCAGGTCAACAAATAACGCTGTGTCCGCCTTCTCGGTGACACTTCTGGGCAGCTCGGCCCTCTTAAAAACGGCGCTGGCCGGGCAACTTCGCTCCTGCGACCAAACCGTTCAGATTTTCACGCCCGATGCTGTACTGCCAGCAAGCCAGGAAGGCCTGACATTCCTGCTGGTGCCGAACAACCCGCGTGCAAATGATGCCCATGCAGAGCGCCTGCTGAGGTCAGACCTTGACCGTCACTGCATTTCTTACCAGGTGCTTTACGGCACGACAGACGAATGCCTGACACAGGCGCTGCAGGCCATTCAAAGCACGCGTTCCCATCAACCAGGCTCTTCAGGGTCAGCGCAGGAAGTAGTTTCAGACCAAGCCGGAGGGCCATGCGCCCGATGGGTCTGGACATGCGACAAATGCAGCGACCCACAGTGCGAGCATCAGTTGCTGACTGGCCTGCTTGCCAAACGGCAAAGCAGGATTACTGAACTGTTGCCGTAGGCGGTTGCTGCCGGTCAGGGTTCGTAAACAGCTGCGCCGCATCGACCGGATCAAAATCGTATTGCGCGCCGCAAAACTCGCATGTGACGCCAACACTGCCGCGTTCGGCAATCACACTTTCGATTTCTTCTGCACCCAGCGTGCGCAGCATGTTGCTGACACGCTCACGCGAACAGCTGCACGCGAAAGCCGGCTGAGCCACCTCGAACCGGGTGATGGGCTCTTCCCAGAACAGCCGGCGCAAAATCGTGTCTGCATCCAGCGTCAGCAACTCTTCACGCTTGAGGGTGGCCGCCAGCATGGCTATACGGTTGTAGTCTTCGTTGACGCCGATCTGGTCCTCGTTGGCATCCCTGTCGACCTGCCCCTCCAGGTTTCCTTCGCCCTTCACGGGCAAACGTTGTATCAGCAGACCCGCAGCGATGTTGCCGTCTGACGCCAGAATCAGTTTGGTGTCAAGCTGCTCACTTTGCAGCATGTAGTGTTCCAGCACCTCGCCCAGGTTTTCAATCTTTTCATGCTGGTCACCAAACAGCGGCACGACGCCCTGATAAGCCTGCTGGCCAGGCATCTTGTCCTTGGGGTCAAGCGTGATGGCACAACGCCCTTCATTGTTGACGTTCACCAGATCACTCAGCGTGGCTCCGGCATCCACCGTGCCGGTGATGGTCGCCGTGGCACGCACCGTCAGGTCTGGCTGAACTTCAGCTACCGCAATCTTGACCGGGCCATCGCCAAATATCTGCAGGATCAGCGCACCATTGAACTTGATGTTGCCTTGCATCAGGGTGGCCGCCGCCGTCATTTCGCCCAGCAGGTGCATCACCTCCACCGGGTAGCCGCCAGCAGCCTTGCGGCGCCGCAGTATTTCCTGCCATGAGTCCGTCAGGCGAACCAGCATGCCACGCACGGGCAGCCCATCGAAAATGAATTTGTGGAGTTCGGACATAGTATTTTTTAAAGAGAATTCAGGCAGCTCAATCAAGCTTCTTCAAGCCCGTCTTGTAACGGGCCGCATTCTCTACATAGTGCTCCGCGCTCTGTTTTAAACCCTCGATCTGCTCAGGGGTCAATTGACGGACCACCTTGGCAGGCGTGCCCATGATCATGGAGCCATCCGGGAACTCCTTGCCCTCTGTCACCAGCGACCCCGCGCCCACCAGGCTGTTTTTGCCGATCTTTGCACCGTTGAGCACGATGGCGCCAATGCCGATCAACGAGTTGTCGCCGATCGTGCAGCCATGCAGCATGACCTGGTGGCCGACAGTGACGTTTTCACCCACCGTCAAGGGCTTGCCCTCATCTGCGTGCATGACGCTGTTGTCCTGGATGTTGGAGCCCTTGCCAACAGTGATGGTGGACGTATCGCCACGAATCACGACGCCGAACCAGACGCTGACATCCTGTGCCAGGGTCACATGACCCATGACCTGCGCATTACCGGCGACCCATGCCGACGGGTGGACCGAGGGGGCGAGATTTTCGAGTTGGTAGATAGCCATGTCTTTTTTTGCCGTATGAGTGGGATGGGGGTACCAAACCATTGTAAAGACCGCACCCGTAGTCTGCCTGTTCCGATGGAAGGCCACAGCGTTTAAAGCACAATTGAGCCATGACTGCTACGCCACCCGCACCGCAATTGCGCCAGTTGGCGATGCAGGCCCTTCTTGAAAAAAATCCCGCGACCAAGGTGCAGCTGACCCAGTCCCTGCAAACCGGACGCAGCACACTTTTGATCGAACCCGGCTACGCCCTGCAGGAACCCCACGGGGTACCCGGCTGCCCTCTGCGGCCGGAATTGCGCTCGCATCTTGACGTACCCAAGCGTTCGCCGTTCACTACGGAGGGCCTTGCAGCGCTGCTTCATTCGGTCACGCATATTGAATTCAATGCCATCAATCTTGCACTGGATGCGATCTGGCGATTTGAAGGGATGCCGGCAGCCTACTACCTTGACTGGCTCAAGGTGGCATCTGAAGAAGCCCTTCATTTTTCCCTTCTGCGCGCACACCTGCAAAGCATGGGTCATGACTACGGGGACTTCCCGGCCCACACAGGCCTGTGGGACATGACGGAAAAAACGCGCGGCGATGTTCTGGCCCGCATGGCGCTGGTCCCACGCACTCTTGAGGCGCGCGGGCTTGATGCCACCCCTCCCATGCAGGCGAAACTGCGCCGGGTCGCTACAGCAGGGGCCCTGCGCGCCGTGGACATCCTGGACATCATCCTCCGGGATGAAATCGGGCATGTCGCCATTGGCAACCACTGGTACCGGTACCTTTGCCAACAACGAGGCCTTGAACCTGTAGCGACCTATGCAAAACTGGCAGAGCAATACGGCGCGCCACGCAGCAAAGGTCCCGTGAACCTTGAAGCACGACGCCTTGCGGGCTTCAGCGAAAACGAATTGATGCTTTTGACTACACACGGTCAGGGCTGAAGCCGGGTCTCTCGCCGGAGTTCGCAACAGCGGGAACGCGGGAATTTCGCTAAACTTTTAGTAAAAGAAAATCAGCTCGCCTTTGTAGACCTAACAAGGAAGTTGCACATGTTCCAGCGCCTGATTCCGGAGATTGAATCCCGTCTTACACAGCTGTCTGCCCCCGTTGCACTGCAGTTACCCGAAGGCAACGTGGTCGGCCCCAAGGATGCACTCGTCCAACTCGATTTTTCAAGCTGGACCAGCCTGGCCCGGCTCAAGGCTGGCGAGATAGGGGCCCTGGGCGAAGAGTATGTTGAAGGCAAACTCAACATTCACGGGCGCATGCGCGATGTAATGAAGGTTGTCTCCGGCATGTTGCCGGGCAATCCTGTCGAAAGCGATATGGGCTGGTTCTCGCAATTGCTTCGCCGCGCCAGATCGCTTGCAGCGCACACGCATGCGAAAGATGCCGCGCAAATCCAGTTTCACTACGATGTGTCTGACGCCTTCTACGAGCTCTGGCTAGACGCACGCCGCGTGTATTCATGCGCCTACTACAGCGATGCAGCCATGTCGCTGGCGCAGGCGCAGGAAGCCAAGCTCGACCATATCTGCCGCAAGCTGATGCTCAAGCCAGGCGAACGCTATCTGGACATTGGGTCTGGCTGGGGTGCGCTGCTGATGTGGGCGGCCGAACACTACGGTGTCGATGCAACCGGCATCACGCTTTCAAAAAACCAGCATGCCCATGTACAGAAACTCATTGACGAGAAAGGCCTGAGCGGTCGCGTAAGGGTCGAGCTGCGTGACTACCGCGACCTGCCCGAGGACAAACCATTTGAAAAAATCTCGTCAGTCGGCATGTTTGAACATGTAGGTCACGCCAACATGACGGCTTATTTTGAAAAAATCCTGCGCCTGCTGGTGCCTGGAGGCCTTGTGATGAACCACGGCATCACGGCTGGCGGGCTGGAAAACAGCCAGCTGGGTGCCGGCATGGGCGATTTCATCGAGAAGTACATATTCCCCGGCGGCGAGTTACTGCATGTGAGCGCCGTGCTGGAGCACATGTCGCGCGCCGGGCTGGAAATGCTGGACACCGAAAACCTGCGCCCCCACTATGCGCGCACGCTCTGGGACTGGTCGGACACGCTTGAAACAAAGCTGGACATGGCGCGTGAGGTGCTGGCAAGGGACGGCGGCGACGAACGCGCCGAGAAAACCCTGCGCGCCTATCGCCTCTACCTTGCCGGCAGCGCCATGAGTTTCGAGCAGGGCTGGATTTCACTTCACCAGATGCTGGCCACGCGGCCCTCGGGTAACCTGGCGGACGGCAGCCTCAAGGGTGCGCAGTCGGTTTATCCATATAACCGCGAATATATCTACCAGCGTTGATTCCGGCGTCCCAAATCAGCCGCGCGGGTGATGCTGTGCGTGGAGGTTTTTCAGACGCTCACGCGCCACATGGGTGTAGATGGTGGTCGTTGAAATATCGGCATGGCCCAGCAGCATCTGCACCGCACGCAGGTCTGCGCCATGGTTCAGCAAATGGGTGGCAAATGCATGGCGCAGGGTGTGCGGCGACAGCGGTGAATGGATGCCCGCCAGCTTTGCGTATTTTTTAACCAGCATCCAGAACATCACGCGGGTCATGCCGCTCCCGCGTGCGGTGACAAACAGATCGTCTGTCTGTTGCCCGCCAAGAATGACCGGCCGCCCTTCGGCGATATAACGCACCACAGCATCGCGGGCAACCTGGCCGAAAGGCACAAGCCGCTCCTTGTTGCCCTTGCCCATCACCCGCAGCACACCTTCATTGAGGCCAAGGTGAAAGGTTTTCAGACCGACGAGTTCACTGACACGCAGGCCGCTGGCGTACATCAGCTCCAGCATCGCCCTGTCGCGCAGGCCCAGCGGGGTGTCTTCAGACGGCGCGGCAAGCAGCGCCTCTACCTGCTGCTCACTCATGACCTTGGGCACTCGCAGGGCCTGTTTGGCTGACTGAAGTTTCAGCGTCGGGTCGGTAGTCAACAACCGCTCACGCAGGGCCCAGCGGAAATATCGCTTGAAGACCGTCAGGCGGCGATTGGCCGAGGTCGCTTTGGTTTGGGCATGCCTTGCAGCGAAATAACGGTTCAGGTCACTCTCGACCGTGTCGTCAATCCTGCGCCCCTGCTGCTCTTTCGCACCCAGCCAGTCTGCGTACAGCGTGAGGTCGCGCCTGTAGGCTGCCAGCGTGTTTTTCGACAATCCATCTTCCAGCCACAAGGCATCAATAAAGGCATCAATGCTGGACTGACTGGCCTGGATTGAAGTTGGCATGCTGTTGACCATACCAAAAAATCAGACATGAAAAAGCCGCCGGGCAAAACCTGCGCGGCGGCTTTATTGAGCTTGACTGTCTGGCGTTCAGTCGAGTTTGAGCTTGGCGGTGTCCACCACCTTTTTATAAACCTCAAACTCAGCCTTGATCTGCGCCGTGAACTGCTCTGGTGTGTTGGCGACGATCAGCGAACCGGTGTCTTCGATGCGCTTGCGCACGGCCGGATCTTCCAGCGATTTCTTGACGCCAGCACTGACCTTGTCAACCACTTCCTTCGGCAGGCCCTTGGGGCCAAGAATGCCGTAATAGGCCATGCGGTTCACGGGCTCCAGGCCCAGTTCCTTGAAGGTCGGCACATCAGGCAGAACTGCAAGGCGCTGCGGCGCGGCCACCACGATGGGGATCAGACGCTTTTGCTGGATGAAGGGCAAGGCAGACGGCAGGTTGTCAAAAATCATGTTGACCTGGCCGGCGACGGTGTCGTTCAATGCTGGGCCTGCACCACGGTAAGGGATGTGCGTCACGAATGCGCCGCTCAGGCTCTTGTACAACTCCATCTGCAGATGGCCGATGCCGCCGGTGCCAGATGAAGAGTACGAATATTTGCCGGGGTTCTTCTTGATCTCGGCGATGAACTCCTTGTAGTTCTTGGCCGGGAAGCTCGGGTGCACTGCAATGATGTTGGGCGTTGCCGCGATGTTGATGATGGGTGTGAAGTCTGTTAGCGTGTTGTACGTGATCTTCGGGTTGATGGCCGGATTGGCCGCCGTGGTGGACACCGTAGCTACCCCCAGTGTGTAACCGTCAGGTGCCGAGCGTGCGATCTCCGTCGCGCCGATCACGCCCCCGCCACCCGCCTTGTTCTCGACAATCACGTTCTGGCCAAGCACCTTGCCCAGCGGGTCGGCAATCACGCGCGCCACAATGTCGGTGGTGCCACCGGGTGCAAAAGGCACCTGGAGCTTGATGACCTTGTTGGGATAAGCCTGGGCCATGACGGAGCCTGCAGCTGTTGCAAGCGCAAGGGCAGAGAGTGTTGACAGTGCTGGCAAGGCAAAGAGGCGGCGACGTTGCATGATCTGGTCCTTCAGTAAAAAACAGCCTGAATATTACGTGCAAGAAGTACGCCCCGCAGTTGTGGATTACGCATAAGGGCAAACCCCGATTTGCCAGATTTTTCAAGGTTATTCTTCAGGGTCTGTTCACACTCCTGACTAACCTGAACAGGCCCTAGCCGTGAATTACGCCCAACTCCTCTTCCCCGATTTTTCGCTCATCATCTGTGGCTACCTGGTCTGTCGGTACACCGCGCTCAACCGTTCTGTCTGGGAGAAGGTCGAGAGCCTGGTGTATTTCTTCCTGTTCCCGGTGCTGCTGTTCCAGTCCATCGTCAAAAGCCCGCTGGACCTTGGAGCCACCTCCAGCCTGATAGGTGCAGGCCTGCTGCTGGGGCTGTGCGGCATCGCGCTGGCCTACAGCCTGCCCCACCTGCCCTGGCTGGGCAAACACATCAATCCGCGCGAACATGCGGGCAGTGCGCAAATTGCATTTCGTTTCAATTCATTCATCGCGCTGGCGCTGGCCGACAAGCTCGCCGGCAGCCAGGGCCTGCAACTGATTGCCGTGCTGATTGGCGTCTGCGTGCCGCTGTTCAATGTGGCGGCGGTCTGGCCCATGGCCAGACATGCACAGCGCAACCTTGTGGGCGAACTGCTGCGCAATCCGCTCATCATTGCCACAGTGTCAGGGCTGGCGGCCAACCTGCTGGGTTTGACGATTCCGTCCTGGCTGGAGCCCACCATCACGCGCATTGGCGCGGCCTCCCTTGCACTTGGCCTGATGGCTGCGGGCGCGGGGCTGCAGTTCGCCCATCTCGCACAATCCAGAGCCCTGACGGTGGCACTGCTGTCCATCAAGCACCTGATGTTGCCGCTGATTGCGTGGGGGCTGTCGCGGCTGTTCGGCCTGTCGCCGGTGCAAACCACCATGCTGCTGGCTTTTTCTGCCCTTCCCACATCGTCCAGCGCCTATGTGCTCGCAGCGCGCATGGGCTACAACGGCGCCTATGTGGCAGGACTGGTCACGCTGTCGACCATGCTGGGCGTGCTCAGCCTGCCATTTGCGCTGGGCATCCTGCGCTAGGACACCGTGAAGGTTTTTGCGTCAGAGTTCAGGCGGTTTCTGCAAACGAATAAGTGTTGAGGTCCCTGCCAGCAAGGCCTCGTATTCCTGCACTGCCAGAACCACAACCGCCGGCCTTCCATGGCGGGTGATGGTGACGGGCTCGCGCTGCGCAGCGTCAATGATCTGGCCCAAGCGGTTTTTGGCTTCGAGTGCAGAGAAGGTGCTCATTGCGGTCACTCCCATCAAAAACAGCTATTTTAGCTATAACAGCTGTTTTAAGGCAAAGGGGCAGTCTCTGAAAACGCTGCTGCAGGTCGAAAAAGATCAAAAAAGGCCATTTTTAGGGGCAAAAAATGGCTGCAGGCCAATGAATACGAGCGTGAGCAGCTATTAAAAAAGTAGCAAATCAGGATGTACATCATCCTGTTAAACCGGCTCGAGCGCCCATTCAATGTGTTCACGCACCAGGGACGTGGCGCTGTCCAGCTTTTCCAGCAAGGCGGAACGGATGGAAGCCGCGTTGCTGTCGTTCGGGGAAGCCTGCAGGTCCGTATGCCGCAGGGCGTTACCCATGGCGACGGCGATATTGCGCAACCAGCGCTCGTGGCCAATGCGGCGTATGGCGCTGCCTTCGGTAAAGCCGAGAAACTCAGCTTCAGTCCAGGCAAACAGCGTCACCAGTTGCTGGCCGGTCAGCCCCTGGCGCTCGTCAAAGTCGGGCAAGGCACTGCGCTGCGCAAACTTGTTCCACGGGCAGATGAGCTGGCAGTCGTCACAGCCGTAAATGCGGTTGCCCATGAGCGGACGCAGTTCCAGGGGAATCGGGCCTTCGTGCTCAATGGTCAGGTAGGAGATGCAGCGCCGGGCGTCCAGCTTGTGGGGGGCAATGATGGCCTGCGTGGGGCAGATGTCCATGCAGGATGTGCAGCTGCCGCAGTGCGGGGTAACCGGCTCGCTGTGCGGCAAAGCCAGGTCCACATAAATCTCGCCCAGGAAAAACATGGACCCGGCCTCGCGGTTCAGCAGCAGCGTGTGCTTGCCGCGCCAGCCCTGGCCGGATCGTGCGGCCAGCTCGGCTTCGAGCACCGGGGCCGAATCGGTGAAGGCGCGATGCCCCAGGCTGCCCATATGGGCAGAGATGCGTTCACCCAGTTTTTGCAGCCGGTTGCGCATCACCTTGTGGTAGTCGCGCCCCCTAGCGTACACCGAGACGATAGCTTCTGAAGGGCGATCCAGGCGGCTGAACTCCAGCGCCTGCCATTGCCCCGCTTGCGTCGGCGCAGAGGCCGGCAAATAGTCCATGCGCGCCGTGATGACACTGACCGTGCCGGGAATCAGCTCCGCAGGTCTTGCCCGTTTAAGCCCGTGAGAGGCCATGTAATGCATGTCGCCATGAAAGCCGGCCGCCAGCCAGGCTGATAATCCAGGTTCGGCAGACGAGAGATCAACGTCTGCAATGCCGATTTGCGAGAATCCAAGCTCGCGCGCCCAGTCCTGAATCTGATTGACGAGCTCCTGACTACCTTGACGACTGTTGACACTCACTTGCCGATTGTAAAAAGGATCGCCTGGCCAGACGAAACTGCCACGCAGGCTTTCGCATCGGCACTGGCCGACCGGCCTGCCATCGCCAATGCCCTGATTGAACTGCACGGCGACCTGGGTGCAGGCAAGACCACCTTTGCACGCCACCTGCTGGCCGCCCTCGGCGTGCAGGGCCGTATCAAAAGCCCGACCTACGCTGTGGTGGAGTCATACGCTCTCGAAACCTCATCGCTCAATCAGCCGCTGGACATCTGGCACTTTGATTTCTACCGCTTCAACGACCCTGACGAATGGGAAGAAGCCGGCTTTCGCGACATCTTCGGCGGCAAGGGACTCAAACTGGTCGAATGGCCCGAAAAAGCCACCGGCCACCTGCCCATACCAGACCTTCTTCTGGCCATCGAACTGCAGGCTGATGATTCGCGCGAAGTGACGATGACGGCCCACACACCCAAAGGTGCGGAGCTTATCGCATGAACAAGCCCCTGCCCGCCCCCTTCCCCACGGCAATGACCCGCCGCAAGGCACTGCAACTGGGTAGTGTGGTCCTGGCCCTGGGTGCGCAGCACATTGCACGCGGCGCATCGATTGTGGCGGTGCGTGTCTGGCCTTCAAAAGACTACACACGCCTGACGATTGAGTCCGATGGCGAGATCAAAACGAAGCAGTTTTTTGTGTCCGAGCCGCCCCGTCTGGCCGTGGATATTGAAGGCATAGACCTGATACCCGCGCTGCGCGAACTGGTGGCCAAGGTCAAGTCTGATGACCCCAACATACAGGGCATACGCGTGGGGCAGAACGCGCCCGGCGTGGTGCGCCTGGTGATTGACCTCAAGCAGCCCATATTGCCGCAGGTCTTCACCCTGGCCCCAGTGGCGGCCTACAAATACCGGCTGGTGCTCGACCTCTACCCCGCACAAACCGCAGACCCGCTCGAAGCACTGATTGCAGAAAAACTGGCCGACAAAAATGCGCCCCCTCCCCGAACTGCAGGCAATGAAAGCACATCGCCTGCCGCACCGGCCCATGACCCGCTGGGCGACCTGATCGCGCAGCAGGCCGGCAGGCCTGCACCTGCACCGCCATCACGATCTCCGGGATCGGCCACATCAAGGCCGGCAGACAGGCCGCTGCCCACCGCACCCAACCCACCTGCAGCAGTGGCAGCAGCGCCTGGGGCCAAAACAGACCGCCTCGTCATCGTGGCACTCGACCCCGGCCACGGCGGCGAGGACCCCGGCGCAATAGGCCCGGGCGGCACTCGCGAAAAAGACGTGGTGCTGCAGATTGCACACCGCCTGCGTGACCGCATCAACCAGCAGCCCAACATGCGCGCCTACCTGACGCGCGATGCAGATTTTTTTGTACCGCTGCACATACGCGTGCAAAAGGCGCGCCGCGTGCAGGCCGACCTGTTCATCAGCATTCATGCCGATGCCTTCTTCACACCGCGACCCCAGGGCGCGAGCGTGTTTGCCCTCAGCGACAAGGGTGCATCAAGCAGCGCAGCACGCTGGATGGCCGACAAGGAAAACTCCGCCGACCTCGTAGGCGGTGTGAACGTCAAGGCCAAAGACGCGCAGGTGGCAAAAGCCCTGCTCGACATGAGCACCACGGCGCAGATCAACGACAGCCTGAAGCTCGGCACCGCCATGCTCGGCGAGATAGGCGCGGTCGGCAAATTGCACAAACCTAGGGTCGAGCAGGCAGGCTTTGCAGTGCTCAAGGCTCCTGACATTCCAAGCGTGCTGGTAGAAACCGCGTTCATCAGCAACCCCGATGAAGAAGCCAAACTGCGCAGTGATGAATACCAGGTGCAACTGGCCGATGCGCTGATGCGCGGCATCGGCCGCTACTTCGCACGCAACCCGCCACTCGCACGCAATCGCCAGATATAAAACCCA
Organism: Pseudomonadota bacterium; assembly: GCA_040388905.1. Classification (GTDB taxonomy): domain Bacteria; phylum Pseudomonadota; class Gammaproteobacteria; order Burkholderiales; family Burkholderiaceae_C; genus Polaromonas. Next base: position 43,018 of record JAZKAY010000021.1, on the reverse strand, counting down.
TCCAATGGCTGTGCACCTGTGACAGAGTGCACCGGATGTTGCACTTCACTACATAGAGCCGACATTTCGCGGCGATATTCTCCTACAGCTCCAGGCATGGGCCACACCTACATTGGAGTCACAGGCAGGACCAACACATCAAGGCAGTCGCGGGACGCGGATGTGAGCAGTGAAAGAGCCTGAAACTCTTAACAAAGGTGAACCAAATGAAATCGAAAATCATCATGTCAGCAGCAGCCTCCGCACTTGCACTCGCACTCGTCGGTTGCGGAACCAATCCCACCAATGCACAAATCGGCACCGGCGTAGGCGCCGTGGTTGGCGGTGTAGCAGGTGGTGCATTGACCGGTGGCAGCACCTTGGGAACAGTAGGCGGTGCAGCCGCTGGCGCCCTGATCGGTAACGAAGTCGGCAAGAAACGCTAAGTGACTGAATGGTTGCTGGCATCTGGCTCACGCCATGAGGCCGGCAGCCTGATAGTCAGGTCATCGATTTGAGGGTGATCGTGAACGATTAAAAGCAATGAGCCAGAAGCTCAATAAAAAAGAGGAAAAAACAATGAACACGAAACTTTTGATGGCAACTGCCGTTTCAGTCCTGGCCTTGGCCAGCATGGTCGGTTGCGCCAGCAACCCCACCAACGCACAAATTGGCACAGCTGTAGGTGCTGTTGCAGGTGGTGTGGCAGGTAACGTTTTGCTGGGCGGCCCACTGGCCACCATTGGCGGTGCCGCTGTCGGCGCAGTCGTCGGCAATGAAGTCGGCAAAAAACGCTGAGCCCTCGCCCAGATACCAAGGTTAAACATCAAAAAAAGCGGCCCCTGGTTCAGGGGCCGCTTTTTTTGTTTGTAGTGCAGATTGAACGAACCAGGTATCAGGCGACGGGCGGGGAAACTTTACGCCCAGCTTTCCACGCCCCATAAATCACCAGCAGACCCGGTATCAAAATCATCGCCCAGATGATCTTGTCAAGATTGGCCTTGACCCATGGCACATTGCCGAAAAAATAACCGGCGGTGATGATGCCACCCACCCAGAGCACGGCGCCAATGAAGTTGTAGGCCGTGAATTTGCTGCGCGTCATCTCTGACACACCCGCCACAAAAGGTGCAAAGGTTCGCAAAAAGGGCATGAAGCGCGCCGCAATGATGGTCACACCGCCATAACGCTCGTAAAAAGCATGGGCCTGGTTAAACGCCTTTTTGTTGAAGTAACGCGACTGCTCCCATTGAAAGACCTTGGGCCCGAAATAACGGCCAATCATGTAATTGCACTGGTCACCCAGTACCGCCGCCACAAACAGCAGCCCGACCGCCAGTGGGTAGCTCATCAGCCCTATACCGCACATCGCACCGACCACAAACAGCAGTGAGTCGCCTGGCAGGAAGGGCATGACCACCACGCCTGTCTCTACAAAGATGATCAAAAACAGCAATGCATAAACCCACACGCCGTAGCTGGTGACAAAGGTTTCCAGGTGCTTGTCGACGTGGAGGATGAAGTCAATGAGGTAGGTCACAATTTCCATGGCCGTGATTCTGACAGGTCATTTGCGCTCCCGGCCTAAAATCCCTTTCCAATGACTGCCCTTCTTGCGGCCCGCCGCCCGATTCTTGAACTGCCCGACGAACTGATCAGCCAGATAGCGGCAGGTGAAGTCGTCGAACGTCCCGCCTCGGTCGTGCGCGAACTGGTCGACAACGCCCTGGACGCAGGCGCGCACAGCGTCACAGTGCGCCTGATGGCGGGCGGGGTGCGGCTGATACTGGTTGAAGACGACGGCCAGGGCATACCCCGCGAAGAATTGCCGATTGCGCTGCGGCGGCATGCCACCAGCAAAATTGCTTCGCTGCAGGACCTTGAGGCCGTGGGCACCATGGGTTTCAGGGGCGAGGCACTGGCCGCCATCAATTCGATTGCCGATATGAGCCTGCTCTCGCGCACAGAAGATGCAGAACACGCCTGGCAGCTCGATGGCCGCACTGGCGAGATCAAACCCGCTGCACGCAGCCGCGGCACCAGCGTTGAAGTGCGCGAGCTGTTTTACGCCACGCCTGCCCGCCGCAAATTTTTGAAAACCGATGCCACCGAACTGGCCCACTGCATCGAGGCCGTGCGCCGCCATGCGCTGGTCAGGCCCGACGTGGCCTTTGCCATCTGGCACGAGGGCAAGCTGGTCGAGCAGTGGCGCGCGTGCATCGGTGATACAGCGCACGAACAACGCCTGGCCGATGTGCTGGGCAGCGACTTTGTAGCGCAATCCGTCGCCGTCAATTACGAGAGCAGTGCGCGCCGGCCTGATGGCCAGCCCGCAGTACGCATCTGGGGCAGAGCCGGCATTCCCGATGCAGCGCGCTCCCGTGCCGACCACCAGTTTGCCTATGTCAATGGCCGTTATGTACGCGACAAGGTGCTGACGCACGCCGCACGCAGCGCCTATGAAGACGTGCTGCACGGCCACCGCCAGCCGGTGTATGCCCTCTACGTCGAAATAGACCCTGCCAAGGTGGACGTGAATGTGCACCCGACCAAAATCGAAGTGCGCTTCAGGGACAGCCGCGAGGTACACCAGGCCGTGCGTCACGGCACCGAAAACGCGCTGGCCATACCGCGCTCCGGCGCGCAGGCAGCTGCTGACGGCACAATGGCAGCAACGCCAACCCCGTTCGGCGCACCGGCCACGCCGGCATCCTACTCATGGGCACAACCTGCCATGAATTTTTCAGCAAGCAGAAGCAACGGCGTTTCTGACTTTGAAGCCATGTGGCCATCCCCCGTTCGCTCTGAGCCTGTCGAAGGGTCCGACGCGCCATACGCCGCAGCCGGCACGAGCCAAACGGCCAACGACCTGCCCCCAGGCGACTGGCCGCTGGGCCGTGCGATTGCCCAGCTCCAAGGCATTTACGTGCTGGCAGAAAACACCCAGGGCCTGGTGATTGTCGACATGCACGCCGCTCATGAACGCATCGTTTATGAGCGCCTGAAGGCCCAGATGGACGGTATTGGCGGAGCGGGCGCAGGCATTGCCAGCCAGCCGCTCCTGATACCGGCCACCTTTGCCGCCAGCCCGCAGGAAGTTGCGACTGCAGAAGCCAGCCATGAGGTGCTGGCCACGCTAGGACTGGAGATCACGCCCTTTTCACCCAAAACCCTGGCCGTGCGTGCCGTACCGACCAGCCTTGCGCAGGGTGATGCGGTGGAGCTGGCGCGAAGCGTCCTGGCAGAGTTGGCCCAGCACGATGCCAGCACGGTGATACAGCGCGCGCAGAACGAGTTGCTGTCCACCATGGCCTGCCACGGCGCGGTGCGCGCCAACCGCAAGCTGACGATTGACGAGATGAACGCCCTGCTGCGTCAGATGGAAGCCACCGAGCGCTCGGACCAGTGCAACCACGGCAGGCCAACCTGGCGCCAGGTGAGCATTCGCGAGCTCGATGCGCTTTTTTTGCGCGGTCGCTAAAGCAGCAACTCTCAGGGTTTTCCGCCAATTTGTAACGGCAGACCCCCGGGTTGTCTACCGGCGCAGTTCGTGCTTCGTTAGTTCACAAGGCCGTGTCCAGACGGCCAGGCAGTGACTTTTCAAAACTTCACACACCTCCCAGCTGTCATCGCGAACTTTTTGGAACTGCTTCAGTCTGTTACACAGCATGAAAAAACTGCACCTTCGCCTCCTTTTGGCATTTCTTGCCACCTTCGCCCTGCTGACGGGCTGCGCCACGCTGGATGAAAAACAGCGCGCCTGGATATTCCAGCCCAGTGACCGCACCTGGAGCGGCGGCTTGATGGCCGCCGAGGGCATGGACGAGGTCTGGATTGACTACAAGGCCAAAAAAGGCGCGCTGACCGGTGGTGATGACTACCCTGTGCGCCTGCACGGCCTCTGGCTGGCGGCAGATACACCGGCTGCAAACAAGTCCCCCGTGATGCTCTACCTGCACGGCGCACGCTACAACGTCACGGGCTCGGCCCCGCGCATACGCCGCATGCAGGAGCTCGGTTTTTCAGTGCTGGCCATTGACTACCGCGGCTTCGGCAAAAGCACCAACGAACTGCCTTCGGAAGCATCGGCCTATGAGGATGCCCGCGCCGCATGGAGCTGGCTGGCCCAGAAGTACCCCGACCGTCCGCGCTACATCTTCGGCCACTCGCTGGGCGGGCCGATTGCCATCGACCTGGCAACAGAAGTCAGGGACGAAAGCGGCACCATTGTTGAGGGCACCTTTACATCCATCGCCGATGTGGTGGCCAGTTCGCGCTGGGGCTGGATGCCGGTCTCGCTTCTCATCACGCAGCGTTTTGAGGCCGTGAAGAAGGTCAGCAAGATAGGCTCACCCCTGCTGGTGGTCCACGGCAATGAAGACCAGCTCATACTGCCCGATCTGGGTCGCAAGCTGTATGAAGCGGCAGCCGAGCCCAAGCTGTTTGTGCTGGTGGAAGGCGGCTCGCACCACAACACCAACCAGATCGGCCAGCCGCTATACCGTGAGGCCCTGGCGAGACTTTTTGCACTGAAATAGAAGCGCCCTGCGCGGCAGGGACATGCCGCTGGCTGCAGTTACCCCCACAGTCAATCTGCTAACCTCAGGCAAATGCCTGCGACGCGACCGGAAAACACTGCCAGAGACCCCGTCAATTCCCCACTGACACAGGCACCGATGTCGCCCGCGCTGATCGCGCTGCTGTTGTCCATGATGCTGGGCATACAGCCCATCACCACCGACCTTTACCTTCCTGCGCTGCCCGCATTGACGGAAAGTTTTGCGGCGCCCATGACACATGCGCAGCTCACGCTCAGCGCGCTGCTGTTGGCCTTCGGCATCTCGCAACTCGTCTGGGGCCCGCTGTCAGACCGTTTTGGCCGGCGGCCTATCCTTCTTTGGGGCTTGGCTGCCTACACGCTGGCGTCGATTGCCAGCACCTTCACGCCCACCATGAGCCAGCTCATCAGCTGGCGGGTCGTTCAGGGCGCCGCCATGGGGGCGGTCGTAATGTGCGCACGAGCCATCGTGCGCGACCTCTACAAACCCACCGATGGCGCGCGCGTCATGTCCAGGGCGCTCACAGGGCTGGGCATCATCGCCGGCATCTGCGCGCCGCTGGGCGGAGTGCTGGCCGGCTTGCTGGGCTGGCGCACGGCCCTGGCATCCATGGCGGTGTTCAGCGCCGCCACCCTGCTGCTGATCGCCCTGCGTTTCCAGGAATCACTGACGCTTAAAAACCCCCATGCACTCAACCCGTCCACCATGGCACGAACATGGCTCATGATCTTGCGCAACCCGGTCTTCCTCACCTGGTCTGCGTTGTCGATTGCATCCTACGGGGCCATGTTTACCTTCCTCGCCGGCTCTTCATTTGTGTTCATCAAGGTGCTGGGCCTGAGCACCACGCAGTACGGCCTGCTGCTGTTTGTTGCATCCATGTTTTACATTGTGGGCACCATGCTGTGCAGGCGGCTGCTGGTGCGTTTTGGCATTCGCAAGACCATTGCCATCGCAGGTGTGATGAGCCTGACCGGCGGTACGGGCATGGGGCTGCTGGCCTGGGCAGGCATCAGCAATGTGTGGGCCGTCGCCATACCGCACTTCATTTTCATGATTGGCCACGGCGTTCACCAGCCCTGCAGCCAGAGTGGTGTCGCAGGGCCATTTCCACAGGCCGCCGGTGCCGCGTCTGCGATGAACGGCTTCATGATGATGGCCATGGCCTTTGTCATGGGCGGGTGGATGGGCCGGCACATGGACGGCACCGTGCTGCCCATGACCAACGGCATGTGGTTCTGGACTGTGCTGCTGGCCGGCACAGCATGGACGGCCGTACAGAAATTCGGTGAACCCGCGCATGAAACCGCAAAGCCCTGAAAACCTGCCCGCGTATATCGCGCTGGCCGGGCCTACCGCATCCGGCAAGACAGCTGCGGCACTGGCTATCGCACAGCAGTACCCGGTTGAAATCATCAGCGTGGATTCAGCCCTGGTGTACCGGGGCATGGATATAGGCACAGCCAAACCCACGTCAGCAGAACTGGCCGCGGTGCCGCACCACCTCATAGACATACGCGACCCGCTGTATGCCTACAGCGCCGCAGAATTCGTAGCTGATGCACGGCAACTGATTGTTGACATCGCGGCACGCGGCAAGCTGCCCCTGCTGGTCGGCGGCACCATGCTTTATTTAAAGGCCCTGTTTGACGGCCTTGATGACATGCCCAAAGCCGACCCGGCTGTGCGCGCCGTCATCGCAGCAGAAGCACTTGAAAAAGGCTGGCCTGCCATGCATTCCGAACTGGCCATCATTGACCCCATCACGGCCGCGCGGCTGGAGCCGCAGGATTCGCAGCGCATCTCCCGCGCGCTGGAGGTATGGCGCGTGTCAGGCCAGCCGCTGTCCTTCTTTCATCAGCGAGCCGCCCAGACCCCTGCGACCAGGCACCCCACATCGACGCTTATTTCACTTGAACCACAAGACCGCAGCTGGCTGCACGAACGTATTGCCCAGCGTTTCGACACCATGCTGGCCGCCGGTTTTATGGATGAGGTCAAGGCCCTGCGTGCACGCGGCGACCTCCACCCCGATCTGCCTTCCATGCGCTGCGTGGGTTACCGCCAGGCATGGGAGGCGCTGGACGGCACATCGCCCATGAACGAGCTGCGTGACAAGGGCATTTTTGCGACGCGCCAGCTCGCCAAACGGCAAATCACATGGCTGCGCTCCATGACGCAGCGCCACATCATTGCCTGCGATGCACCTGATGCACTGGCGCAGGTGCTTGCCACAGTGAAGACCTTGCATCCATGACTCTAGCGATACGCAACCTCGGCAAACGTTACGGCGAGGCCACGGTCTTCAGCCACGTCTCGCTCGATGTCGCACCCGGTGAGTTCGTCGCCATCGTCGGCGATTCCGGTGTCGGCAAATCAACCCTGCTCAATTGCATGGCCGGGCTGGACACGTGGGACGAAGGCAGCGTGACCTTGCAGGGCACAGACCTGGCGACTCTGACAGATGACCAGCGCGCCTTGCTGCGCAGCAGGCATGTGGGGTTTGTTTTCCAGGCCTTTCATGTGTTGCCGCATCTCGACGTTGCGCAAAACGTGGCGCTGCCGCTGTTGCTGCTGGGCCAGCCCGATGACAGCCGCGTGCAGTCCATGCTTGATGCGGTCGGCCTGGCGGGGCTGGGTACCAGACTCCCCCAGCAACTCAGCGGTGGGCAGTTGCAGCGTGTGGCGATTGCACGCGCCCTTGTGCACCGCCCTTCGCTGCTGCTGGCCGATGAGCCCACTGGCAACCTCGATCCGGCCACAGCTGCAAAAGTCATGGACGCGTTGATGCTGCAAACCCGCGAGCACGGCGCGTCGCTGGTGCTGGTCACGCATTCGGAGGTGGCGGCCGCGCGTGCGGACCGCATCCTGTATTTGCGCAGCGATGGCATCAGTGCCTGACACTGCAGCGCTGCCAAAAAACGCGGGCGCGCTGACCGCCCTGCTGCGCAGCTTCTCGTGGCGCGAGCTGCTGCACCACCCGTGGCGGAACCTGGCCGCAGCGGCTGCCGTCATGCTGGGCGTGGCACTGGCGTTTTCCGTGCACCTCATCAATGCATCTGCGCTCAGCGAGTTTTCACAGGCGGTACGTTCGGTCAACGGCCAGCCTGACCTTGAACTGCGCGCGGTTCAAGGCAGTTTTGACGAAGCGATTTTTGCGAAGGTGGCGACCCACCCGCAGGTCGAGGTGGCAAGCCCGGTGCTGGAGCTTGCCAGCTACGCAAGCGCCGGTGCCGACAGGCGTATCGCCGTGCGTGTACTTGGACTCGATGCACTGGTGGTGGCGCGGCTGGCGCCTGCGCTCATGCCAGTGCCTTCTGCCGGTGCAGACAGGTTTGCACTCTTCACACCGGGCGCTGTGTTCCTGAACCCTGCCGCGCGGCAAAGCCTGCCCGCCGACACGTTCCAGTTGCAAAGCGGGCTGCAATTGATCAAGGTCAGCGTGGCCGGCAGCGTGAGCGCAGGCGGGGCGGCCATGGCGGTGATGGACATCGCTGCGGCGCAGGAGCTGTTCGGCAAACAGGGTCAGCTGTCGCGCATCGATATCCAGCTCAAACCCGGCACCGACCGCGCAGCCTTTCTCACCTCACTCGCGCTGCCGCCCAACATCAAGGGCGCTGAGCCCGGCGATGCCGCACAGCGCGTGAGCAACCTGTCACGCGCCTACCGCGTCAATCTGACAGTGCTGGCGCTGGTGGCGCTGTTCACGGGCGCCTTCCTGGTGTTCTCTGTGCTGTCACTCAGCGTGGCCAAGCGCGCGCAGCAGTTTGCGCTGCTGGGCGTGCTGGGGCTGACGGGCCGTCAGCGCCTGTCTCTCGTACTTGCCGAATCAGGCCTGCTGGGACTCGTGGGCAGCGTGGCCGGAGTTGCACTGGGCACGGGTTTGGCGGCGCTCGCCTTGCGGCTTCTGGGCGGGGATCTCGGTGGCGGCTATTTTTCAGGCGTCGCGCCTTCATTGCAATGGAGCGGCGTTGCCGCCACAGCTTACGGACTGCTGGGCACAGCAGCGGCACTGGTCGGCGGCTGGTGGCCAGCACGTGCGGCGCAAAAACTGCCGCCCGCACAAACGCTCAAGGGTCTGGGTGCTGCAGCAAGCCAGGGGCGCGGCCACTGGCTCAGCCTGCTTCTCATCGCGCTGGGTGCAGGCATGGCCCTGCTGCCGCCGGTGATGGGCATTCCGCTGGGCGCGTATGTCTCGGTGGCCCTGCTGCTGATAGGCGGCATCACTGCCCTGCCGTGGCTGATTGCGCTGCTTTACGACAGGCTCAACCCCTGGGTCGCCCACCGGTTGCTCCCAATGCTGGCGGTGGAGCGGGCGCGTCGGGTACGTGAAAGCGCCGCAGTTGCCGTGAGCGGGGTGGTCGCATCACTCAGCCTGGCCGTGGCGCTGACGGTCATGGTCGCCAGCTTCAGGGATTCAGTCACGCACTGGCTGGACACCGTGCTGCCCGCAGACCTGTATGTACGCACTGCTCCTCCCTCATCAACATCGGGTGCGGGCGACACGGTGTACTTCACGCCGGACTTCACCGCAGCTATCGCCAGCATCAAGGGCGTGAACCGGGTCAGCACCCTGCGCACCACGGCTCTGTCGCTTGACGCAGCTCAACCCAATGTCGCCCTCATTGCGCGTGAGATTGGCGATGCCGCGCAAACCCTTCCGCTGGTCGGGGATCCGGTGAAGGTACCGGAAGGCCACATTCCGGTCTACGTCAGCGAGGCCATGGTCGACTTGTACGGCGCAAGACCAGGCATGGTTTTTAAACCACTGTCGGCATCGTTCCCCAGCGCATCAAATACTTCGGCAGTGTTTGTTGTGGCGGGCGTCTGGCGTGATTACGCCCGGCAGTTCGGTGCGATTGCGATGGAGCGCAGCGACTTCGGGCGCCTGACAGGCGACACCCGCGTGAACGACCTCGCCATCTGGCTGGAGCCAAACGCCATCGCAACGGACGTTGAGCAGGCTGTGCGCGCGCTGGCAGACCGCCAGTCAAACGCCGGTGGCCTGATCGAGTTTGCATCGACGCAGCAGATACGCGCCATCTCTTTGACAATTTTTGACCGCAGCTTTGCCGTCACCTACTGGCTGCAGGGCGTGGCGATTGCGATTGGCCTGTTCGGCGTGGCGGCCAGCTTCAGCGCGCAGGTGCTGGCGCGGCGCAAGGAATTCGGCCTGCTGGCGCACCTGGGCCTGACGCAGCGGCAGATCCTGGCGGTCGTTGCCGGTGAAGGTGCAGCATGGACGCTGATCGGCTCCGTCGCAGGCCTCGCGCTGGGCCTGGCCGTCGCCGTGGTGCTGGTGCATGTGGTCAACCCGCAAAGCTTTCACTGGACCATGGACCTCGTGCTGCCCTGGCCGCGGCTTTTGGGGCTGTGCGCGGCTGTGGTGCTGGCCGGTACCGTGACGGCCTGGCTGGCGGGGCGGGCGGCTGCAGGCAAGGATGCCGTACTGGCGGTAAAAGAAGACTGGTAAGACCAAAGCAGACGCTATCGCAGCAGCCGGGTCAATGGCTGTTTTCGTTTGCTTACCAAAAATGGTATGACGTGCCCCGGCTTTGTCATGACAGCCCGGCGGTGCATCACTACGATGAACAATCAACACAAGGAGTGGCAATCATGGCATCCGCTCAGTACCGCATTGAAAGCCGCGACCCGCTGCAGGCCAGCAGGTTGCCGCCCACCGACTTCAATCATGTGTTTGCAGATTGCTCGCTCGCCGTTGCAGTGGCGGTCAAAAGCGTCAGAGACCCGACAAGCCAGCAGGTGCGTGTGGTGCACATTCCCAGCGGTGAAGTGATGTTTGAAACCTCTGCCCCGGCACCGCTCGCCTGACCCGGCTATAAATTCCCCACCGCGCTGCGATGAGGCAAGCGCCCTTTCTTTTTATTACCTCGTTCACCTGTCTTTTGCCGCTTGATCCGGTCGGGCCGTTGTTATGCACTTAGGATGAAAGCTCACTTCAACAAGGAGCTCTTCATGGCATTTCCAGGCGCACCGCCACATGACTTCCGCATTGAAAGCAGCGCATCGACCAACGACAGCCTGCTGCCCGAATCCGACATCAAACATCTGTATGCCGACGCATCCCTCGCCGTCGCGGTGGCCGTAAAAATAGTGGCCGACCCCAGTTGCGAGGAAGTACGTGTGGTGCATGTGCCCACTGGTGAGGTGGTGTTTAAAACCCCTGCAGCAGAAGGCGAGGAATAAAAACCTGACAGGCTTGCCTCTGGTCTTGTCCGCCCGCACGATGGTCTGAGGTGTTACGCCATTCCTGGTTCATTGCGAGACTAGGCGCCCTGCCGCAGACAGTGCTGTAGCACGGCAAGGCGGGGTAACAACGTATCGCGATGAACCAGGAATGGCGTTGCTGCGAGAATCGGGCGCATGGCACTTATCCGTACCCCCGCGCAGGAAGGCAGCACAGAAGTCAACTGGCTGACCACAGCCATCGCCCGCATCGAGGCCGACTTCCAGCGCAGCGCAGACACCCACCTGATCGCGCTGCCCATGCCCGAATTTGCGGCGCACGGCATCGACTTCTATCTCAAGGACGAATCAACCCACCCCACCGGCAGCCTCAAGCACCGGCTGGCGCGTTCGCTGTTTTTATATGCGCTGTGCAACGGGCTGATTGGCGAAGGCTCTACCGTGGTCGAGGCCTCCAGCGGCTCGACCGCTGTCAGCGAGGCCTACTTTGCGCGCCTGCTGGGCCTGCCCTTCATCGCCGTGATGCCGCGAACCACCTCGCCTGAAAAGATTGCGCAGATCGAACATTACGGCGGCCGCTGTCACTGGGTTGACAGTGCTTCGCAGGTCTACGATGAGGCGCGCAGTCTGGCCCAGGAAACCGGTGGCCACTACATGGACCAGTTCACCTATGCCGAGCGCGCCACCGACTGGCGCGGCAACAACAACATTGCCGAAAGCATGTTCAGCCAGATGGAACTTGAACGCCACCCCGTGCCGCGCTGGATCGTCGTCGGCGCAGGCACGGGCGGCACCAGCGCCACCATTGGCCGCTACATGCGTTACCAGCGCCACCACGGTGACAGCTGCCAGCTTTGCGTGGCTGACCCCACTGGCTCGGTCTTCAGCGCCTATCACCAGAGTGGCGATACGACCCTGACCGGTGCCGGCTCGCGCATAGAAGGGATTGGCCGTCCGCGTGTGGAGGCCAGCTTTATACGCACGGTGATAGACCGCATGATTGACGTGGCCGACGTGGATTCCATCGCCGCCATGCAGGCGCTCTCTACAGTGCTGGGCCGCAAGGTCGGGCCGTCTACCGGGACCAACTTCGTCGCCATGCGCACGCTGGCGCATGAGATGCTGGCGCGCGGCGAAAGCGGCTCCATCCTGTCGCTGCTCTGTGATTCGGGCGAGCGCTACCTGCCGACTTACCACGACGCCGCCTGGGTTCAGGAACGCTTCGGTGACTGCAGCGCAGCGCAGCAACGCATGATGCAATCCATGGCGGCCATGAAGGCCGAAGCCTGATGCTCAGGCGCCGGCTCCTGCTGGGCAGCGCTGCGGCTTCACTGACGCTGTCTGCATTGCTGCAGCAGGCGCACGCCCTGCCCCTGAAAACCCTCACCTTCCCGCGCGACCGTGGCGCGCACCCCGACTTTCGCACCGAGTGGTGGTACATCACGGGGCAGGCCACATCAGGCAAACGTGTGTTCGGTTTCCAGCTGACGTTTTTCAGGTCGCGCGTCGACAGCACGCAGGCCATGACCTCAAAATTTGCGGCCAAACAGCTGGTGTTCGCGCATGCGGCGATCACCGATGTGGATGGCAAAAAGCTCTGGCACGACCAGCGCATCTCGCGCGATGGTTTTGGTGTGGCATCAAGCAGCGAAGCCGACATGAACATCAAACTGCGAGACTGGTCGCTTGAAAGCAAAGGCAGCCGCTACACCGCCAATCTTGTCGCCAGCGATTTCGCCATACGGCTGCAGTTCTCTGAAACCCAGCCGGTGCTGCTGCAGGGTAAACAAGGCCTGTCGCGCAAGGGCCCCGAAGAAAAACAGGCCAGCTATTACTACAGCCAGCCGCAGCTCGCCACCACCGGCACGCTGCAGCTCAAGGGCCAGAACTTCGACGTGACCGGCAAGGCCTGGCTGGACCACGAATGGAGCCAGGAGCTGCTGCACAGCGCCGCCACCGGCTGGGACTGGATAGGCATGAACCTGGATGACGGCAGCGCCCTCACCGCCTTTCGCCTGCGCGCCAAGGCCGGCGACGCGCTGTGGGATGGCGGCTCATTCCGTGCGGCCAAAGGCGATGTGTATGTGTTCACGCGCGGCGAGGTCATCTTCAAACCCACCCGCCTCTGGACAAGCCCACTGACCCAGGCCACCTACCCGGTCGAGTGGATGGTGCGCACCCCGGCCGATTTCTATACCGTCAAGGCCGTCATCGACAACCAGGAACTCGACAGCCGCCAGTCCACAGGCTCCATTTATTGGGAAGGGCTGAGCGAGCTCATCGACAGCAACGGCAAGCGCGTGGGCAGTGGCTACCTGGAAATGACCGGGTATGCTGCGCCGCTGCGGATGTAATCAGCGACAAGATCAAAAATTAACGTATACGGCAAATTTTTAACGCATACGTTAAAATTAAGGCAAATGTTAACTTGCAGGTTAACATTTTGGCCTCCATGAGTTTTCCGGCGGCCAAAAACAAGAAAAATGCCTCGAAAAAGGCTATTTTCAGGCATAAAAACGGCTGCAGACCAATAAAGACGAGCGTGAGCAGCTATGAATAAAATAGCAAAACTGCCCGCTCAGCGTCTCAAAAGCTTGCGTACCTTGAGGCCCGTCACCCACAAAGCCGAGAAGTACAGCACCGCCGAGCAGGCCAGCACCGCCGCCAGCAGGCCTATGCGCTGCAGCGCGGCGGTTTTCAGGCCTGTCCAGTTCACATAGCCGGCGGACCAGACCAAAAACACCGCCAGCAAGGCGCTCGCCGCAACCACCTGCAGCACAAACTTCACCCAGCCCGGCGCAGGTGTGTAGCTGCCCCGGCGTATAAGCCCGATGAGCAGCAGCAGCGCGTTGATCAGCGCGCCTATGCCTATGGCCAGCGCCAGCCCGGCGTGGGCGAACAGCGGCACGAAGGCGATGTTCAGCAACTGCGTGATCACCAGCACCAGCACGGCGATCTTCACTGGCGTGCGGATGTCCTGGCTGGCGTAAAAGCCCGGCGCCAGCACCTTGATGGCGACCAGCCCCACCAGGCCGGCGCCGTAGCCCATCAGGGCAGTCGTCGTCTGCTGCACGTCGCGGTCGCTGAAGGCCCCGTAGTGGTACAGCGTGGCAACCAGTGGCTGCGAGAAGGTCAGCAGCGCGACGGCGCAAGGCACAGCCAGCAGCACGACGATGCGCAGGCCCCAGTCGAGCATGGCCGAATAGCGCTCTGCGTCATTCGCCGCCTTGGCCGCTGCCAGTTGCGGCATCAGCACCACACCTATGGCCACGCCCAGCATGGCGGTCGGGAACTCCATCAGCCGGTCGGCATAGGTCAGCCAGCTCACACTGCCCGGCGTCAGGTGCGAGGCGATCTGGGTGTTGATCAGCAGGGAGATCTGCGCCACGCTGACACCCAGCAGCGCCGGCACCATCAGGCGTGCAATGTTGCGGGTGGCCGGGTCGGCCCAGGCGGCACGCATGACAGCCCAGTTAAACGATATTTTGGGCAGCAAGCCCAGGCGCAGCAGCGCCGGCACCTGCACCGCCAGTTGCAGCACACCTCCCACCATCACGCCAGCGCCCAGCGCGTAAACCGGCTCTATGCCATGCGCCTTGAACCAGGGCGCGCCCAGCCAGGCCGCCACGATCATCGACAAATTGAGCAGCACGGGCGTAGCCGCCGGCACCGCAAACCGCCGCCAGGTGTTGAGCACGCCCGACGACAGCGCCACCAGCGACATGAAGCCGATGTAGGGGAACATCCAGCGCGTCATGAACACAGCCGCCTCAAAACCGCGCGGGTCCTGCTTCAGGCCGCTGGCCATGGCCCAGACCAGCACCGGGGCGGCGGCGACACCGGCCACGCAGGTCAGCAGCAGCGCCCAGGTCAGCAAGGTGGCGACCCGGTCAATCAGCAGTTTGGTCGCCTCCTCCCCGTTCTGCGCCTTGCTGGCCGCCAGAACCGGCACAAACGCCTGGCTGAAAGCCCCTTCGGCAAACAGGCGGCGGAACAGGTTGGGGATGCGAAACGCCACGTTGAACGCGTCGGTCATGGCGCTGGCGCCAAAAGCCGAGGCAATGAGCAGTTCGCGCATCAGGCCGGTGATACGCGACACGAGGGTCAGGAGGGAGACAGTGGAGGCGGCTTTGAAGAGTGACACCGGGGTAGTTTATGCGCTGCCATACGGCTTCACCGCAGAGGCGCATCGGACTATATGAGATGAAAACGCCTGAATCGGCTGGTTTTGCCTTCCTCCTGTCCGTCTGGGTCCTCCGCGCCTCCGCGTTGAAATCCCCGGGATTTGGAGTTAACCACCAGGTTGGCGCGGCAGCATATAATGGAGAGCTTCGCTTTTAACATCCGCAGACCCCAAAAGGAACATCTATGGCAACCGCCAAACCCAAGAAAAAGAACCCACGCCTTGCGTCGGGCCGCAAACGCGTCCGCCAGGACGTCAAACTCAATGCCGCGAACACCTCGCTGCGCTCCAAATACCGCACCGCTGTGAAGAACGTGGAAAAAGCCGTTGCAGCCGGTGACAAGGACAAGGCCAAAGACCTGTTCGCCAAGGCCCAGAGCATTGTGGACACCGTTGCCGACAAGGGCATCTTCCACAAGAACAAGGCAGCGCGCGACAAGTCCCGCCTGTCGGCCAAGGTGAAAGCCCTGGCCTTATCCGCCCCAGCCCCAGCAAAGGCCGCCTAAGCAATTAGGCAAAACAGCCCGGAAGGCAATTTGAAAAAAAAGTCTTCCGCCGTTTTGTAGGGTGCGCTGAAAGCGAAGTCAAAAAAGCCGTCGAAAGACGGCTTTTTTGTTTTCGCTTTCGGAAAGATTACCAACTCATCCTTTTGGCGCGTCTGGTATCAGGCACGCTTCCGCGACTTGCAACTCATTGTCTTTCGCAAAGTTGATCACAAACTCCCAAGCCATGGGCTCGGCATCGCGCAACTCGGCGTTGACGACCACACACTTCACGCCGTTGACAACGGTGGGCACGCACCAGGGGGAGTAGTTCAGGTGGCTGCCGGGCTGTGGGCCGCCCGGGCGGAAATGGCTCATCACGCCGCACAACCTGTCGGCCCAGTCGCTGGGCCTGAAGGTTTTGCCGTCAAGGGTGACACCCTGGATAAAGACTTCTTTGGCGGAGTTTGAGACCATCTGATGGAAGGTTTTTGCGTGCCATGGGGGTGGGATACCGCCCCTTGTTGCAGCGCACCATGATTCTATCTTATATAAGACTGGCCACCGGTTTTGCAAGCGCTGCCAGCCACTGATCACATCATCGCTGTGATGAGCAATCGTCACAAATGCACTGTATCTATGCGCCTAAAATCAATTCCAGCCCGCGCTTTTGTTGCGGGTTTGCTTTTTGACCGAATCACCTTTTTGAATCAACCGACAGCCCCGGAGTTTTCAATGACCGCAGCACCTTCCAGGCACATCGAAGCCGCCTCCCCCCACGTGATGAACACCTATGGCCGCCTGCCCATAGCCCTGTCACACGGCCAGGGCTGCCGCGTCTGGGACGTCAACGGCAAGGAATACATAGACGCGCTGGGTGGCATTGCGGTCAACACCGTGGGCCACAACCACCCCAAACTTGTACCCGCGCTGCAGGACCAGGTCAGCAAGCTCATCCACACCTCCAACTACTATCACATCCCCCTGCAGGAAGCGCTGGCCAAAAAGCTGGTCGAACTCTCAGGCATGCAGAACGTTTTCTTCTGCTCCACCGGCCTGGAAGCCAACGAAGCCGCACTGAAACTGGCACGCAAGTTCGGCCATGACAAGGGCATAGACCGGCCTGAAGTGGTTGTTTATGAAAAGGCCTTTCACGGCCGCAGCATTGCCACCCTGAGCGCGACCGGCAACCCCAAGGTGCAGGCCGGCTTCGGCCCGCTGGTCGAGGGTTTTATCCGCGTGCCGCTCAATGATGTGGATGCACTCAAAAAAGCTACCGCTGGCAACAGGAATGTCGTGGCCGTATTCTTTGAAGCCATCCAGGGCGAAGGCGGCATTCACAGCATGACGGACGACTACCTGCGCGATGTACGCAAGCTGTGCGACGAGAACGACTGGCTGCTGATGATCGACGAAGTGCAATGCGGGATGGGCCGCACCGGCAAGTGGTTTGCGCATCAGTGGGCCGGTATCAAACCCGACGTGATGCCGCTGGCCAAGGGCCTGGGTTCCGGCGTGCCGGTGGGTGCGGTTGTCGCAGGCCCGAAGGCCGCCCACATCTTCCAGCCGGGCAACCACGGCTCGACATTCGGCGGCAACCCGCTGGCCATGCGCGCAGGGCTTGAGACCATCAAGATCATGGAAGAAGAAGGCCTGCTGGCCAATGCCGTCAGGGTCGGCGAGCACCTGCGCGCCGCCCTTAGCCATGCGCTTGAAGGCGAAGCCGGCCTGAAAGAAATCCGTGGCCGGGGCCTGATGCTTGGCATCGAGCTGAAAGTGCCTTGCGGCGAGATCCTGTCACGCGCCGCTGAGAAAGGCCTGCTGCTCAGCGTGACCGCAGACACCGTGATCCGCATGGTGCCCTCACTGACCATGACAACGGCCGAGGCCGATGAAGTCGTGGCCATCCTGGTGCCGCTGATCAAACAGCTGTTGAAAGAAAAAGCATGAACGCCCAGGCACCCGCAAAAGCGATCAAACATTACCTGCAGTTCAGTGACCTGACGGCGGATGAGTACGCCTACCTGTTCGATCGCGCAGCGCTGATCAAGAAAAAATTCAAGGCCTACGAAAAGCACCAGCCGCTGGTGGACCGCACCATGGTCATGATTTTCGAGAAAGCCTCGACACGTACCCGCGTGAGCTTCGAGGCCGGCATGTACCAATTGGGCGGCACCGTGGTCAACCTGACCACCGAAGGCAGCCAGTTGGGCCGCGCCGAGCCGATTGAAGACAGCGCCCGGGTCATCAGCCGCATGGTCGACATCGTGATGATCCGCACCTACGAGCAGGACAAGATTGACCGCTTTGCCGAGCATTCGCGCGTGCCCGTCATCAACGGCCTGACCAATGAGTTCCATCCCTGCCAGATCCTGGCTGACATCTTCACCTACATCGAGCACCGCGGCTCCATCAAGGGCAAGACGGTGGCCTGGATAGGCGACGGCAACAACATGGCCAACACCTGGCTTCAGGCCAGTGAAATCCTCGGCTTCAAGGTGCACCTGAGCACACCAGGCGGCTATGAAGTCGACCAGTCGCTGGCCGGCATACGTTCAGCCGAAAGCTACAAGGTCTTCAAGGACCCGATGGAAGCCTGCGCAGGCGCCGACCTGGTCACCACAGACGTCTGGACCAGCATGGGCTACGAGGCCGAAAACGAGGCGCGCAAAAAAGCCTTTGAAGACTGGTGTGTGGACACCGAGATGATGAAGGCTGCCAAACCCGACGCACTTTTCATGCACTGCCTGCCAGCGCATCGTGGCGAAGAGGTCGAGGCCGATGTCATCGACGGCCCACAGTCGGTGGTGTGGGATGAAGCAGAAAACAGGATGCACGTGCAAAAGGCACTCATGGAGTACCTTTTGCTCGGGCGGCTCGCATGAAATGCGGGAGGACGGCGCGACAGCGCCGGTATCATGTTTCGGTGCAGGCTCATGTGTGCAACGCGCACGTGAAGCAGCCAGCGGCTGCGTGCCGGAGCCAAAACAGGATGCACGTGCAGAAGGCGCTGATGGAGTATTTTCTGCTGGGCAAGCTGGCCTGAAACCCATGTTGTTCGCCCCCGCACATCGTGAGGAGTTACTTCAGCGATGGCGCGAGCTGGGTGAACACTTCAAGCGCCCTGGTGCCGATTGGGACATGGAGGGAGCCCGACTGATTCGCAGCTGGTCCCGGTGGCCGCGCCGCTATCACAACACTGTTCACCTCATGGCTTGTCTCAGGCATTTTTCGGACGCCAGGACGGACTTTGCCGACCCGGATGCGGCTGAACTGGCCCTCTGGTTTCATGATGCCATTTACTGGCCATGGCGGCCTCTCAACGAGGAAAAAAGCGCTGACTGGGCCATCCGTTTCATGCAGCGCATGGAGCTGAGCGCAGCCGCCCAGGCCAAAGTGCGCCAGCACATTCTGGATACCCGCCACCAGGCCGTGCCGCTCGACCCTGATGCCATGCTGGTCGTCGATATTGATCTGGCCATACTCGGCCAGAGCGATGAGATTTACAGGCGATTCGAGCGGGACGTGCGCAGTGAATACCGCTGGGTTCGCTGGTCGCGCTATGTGCAGGGTCGAAGTGCCGTGCTGCAGTCATTTCTTGAGCGGCCGCACATCTACAGTACGCCGCGCTTTAAGGAGCGTTTTGAAGCGATGGCAAGGGTGAATCTTCAAAATGCCATTGATGCGCTGTCAGGCGGGAAACTTTATGCGTGAGCATCAAAAAAAACCGGTGCACCCATGAACTTCAACACCCTGGACCTCAACCTGCTGCAGGTGTTTGATGCGCTCATGCGCACGCGCAGTGTGACGCTGGCGGGTGAAAAAATCGGTCTCTCGCAATCGGCCACCAGCAACTCGCTGCAGCGCCTGCGTGATGCCCTGGGTGACCCGCTGTTCATACGTACGCCCAAAGGGATGGAGCCCTCGCCCTTGGCCATGGAGCTTGAAATCCCCATACGCAACACACTCGACCAGTTGCGCGACACCCTGCAGCGCACGCGCGTGTTTGTGCCCTCCACTGCATCACGCACCTTTCGCCTGCTGCTCAGCGACATTGCGCAGCTGGTGCACATGCCGCTCATGGTGTCCGAGATCAGGCAGAAGGCGCCCGGCGTGGCGCTTGAAACCGTGGCGCTGCCGCTGCGCGAGGCCAAGCAGGCCATGGTCGATGGCGAACTGGATCTCGCCATGGGCTTTTTGCCCGACCTGGGTGCGGACTTTCACCGCCAGTCGCTGTTTGCCGAAAGCTGGACCTGCGTGGTCAGCAACGACCACCCGACCATAGGCAAGACGCTGACTGAGGCCGAATACATCGCCGCCTCGCACATCGCCTACCACCCGGCCGTCTCCATCCACTCCATCCTTGACCAGTTGCTGGTGTCGCAGTTTTCGTCCAAGGGCATCAAGCGCAGGATTGGTTTGTCGGTGCCCTACTGGAGCGGCCTCGCGTCCACTATCGCGGCCTGCGACCTGATCCTGACTGCACCTGTCGGCCCGGCCATCTCCATGACCCGGCTGGCGAATGTGCGCATCGTCCCCCTGCCCTTTGAATTGCCCAAAATAGACCTGTGCATGCAATGGCACACCCGCATGCACCGCGACCCGGCCAACCAGTGGTTTCGCAACCTGTGTGCAGAAAGTTACCGCGCTGGCGAGACACGGCCATACCCGGACTAACGCCAGCCAAATTCACCACGTCCATTTCCCCAATGCGTTCTATCCATTTGCCTGACTGAGACGTGCTGCCTACCATCTGGCCCACACCAAGGAAAGCCAGACACATGGAACAGCAACTTCAGCAACGCATCAGCCCAGGCGCCCAGACCGTCGCTTCGCACAAGCCCGCAAACACACCCATCCCGCTCCCCGCGCACCGCGACCTGTATTACGGCGGCGCATGGCACCAGCCCCAGGGCGGCTACCTCGACACCCTGAACCCCGGCACCGGCGAATCACTGGGCCCCTGTGCAGAGGCCAACACTGCGGACATCAATGCCGCCGTCGCCGCAGCGCACCAGGCCTTCCCCGCATGGAGCCGCACCAAACCCGCAGACCGGGCCGCGATGATGCGCAAGGTCGCCGTCATCCTGCGCGACAACGCGACTGAACTGGCCATGCTGGACGCCATCAACTGCGGCAACCCGATTGCCGAGATGGAGCGCGATGTGCTTAACGCCGCCGCGCAGTTTGATTTTTTTGCCGGCCTGGTCACCGAACTGAAAGGCAACACCATGCCCATGGGCGAAGGCGTGGTGAACCTGTCGGTGCGCGAGCCCTTTGGCGTCGTGGGCCGCATCGTGGCCTACAACCACCCGCTGATGTTCACCGCCGCCAAAAGCGCTGCACCGCTGGCCGCCGGCAACACCGTCATCATGAAGCCGCCCTACCAGGCGCCGCTGTCGGCCTATCGCTTCATGGAACTGATTGACGGCATCTTCCCGCCCGGCGTGCTCAGCATCATGAGCGGCGGCACCGAGTGCGGCAGCGCGCTGACGGCACACCCTGATGTGCCTTATGTCTCGCTGATCGGCAGTGTGCCGACAGGCCGGGCCGTGGCAAAATCGGCAGCCGAAAAACTCAAGCATGTCTCACTTGAACTCGGCGGCAAGAACCCCTGCATCGTTTACGGCGATGCAGACATTGAACGCGCCATCAAGGGCGCGATTGCCGGCATGAACTTCACCTGGTGCGGCCAGTCCTGCGGTTCGACCTCGCGGCTCTTTCTGCATGAGTCCATCCACGATGAAGTGGTGGCGGGCATCCTGAAAAAAATCGGCCATTACAAGCCGGGCATTCCGACCGACCACGCCACCACCATGGGCGCCATCGTTTCAAAAGCGCAGCAGGACAAAATCCTTCACTACATCGAGATCGCCAAATCAGAGGGTGCCGAGCTTGTGTATGGCGGCAAGGTACCCACCGAACCGGCGCTGGCGGGCGGCTTCTACGTCGAGCCCACTGTTTTCACCGGCGTGTCTCAGGACATGAGAATCGCGAATGAAGAAATTTTTGGCCCGGTGCTCTCGGTGATCAAATGGAGCGATGAAGAAGCCATGTTCGAGCAGGTCAACCGTGTCGAGTACGGCCTGACAGCCGCCATCTTCACCAAAGACCTGGCCAAAGCCCACCGCGCCGCATCACGCGTGCAGTCGGGGTTTATCTGGGTCAACAACGCAGGGCCGCACTTTCTCGGCACCGGTTATGGCGGCTACAAGCAATCCGGCATCGGGCGCGAAGAATCGATTGAAGAGCTGTTGTCGTTCACGCAGAGCAAGAACATCAACATCACGCTGTAATTTTTAAACCAGGAGACAAACCATGAAACATTTCATCAAGCACGTCATCGCCATCGCTGCTGTGGCACTGCTGCCTGTGGCGGCATCCGCGCAGGCCTGGGCGCCGACCAAGGCCATCACCTTTGTGGTGCCTGTTGCGCCCGGCTCCAGCAACGACCTGATCGCCCGCATGCTGTCCGAAAAACTCCCGGCACGGCTCGGCCAGCCCGTCGTGGTCGACAACCGCCCTGGTGCCAGCGGCTTGGTCGGTGCATCCAGCGTGGCACGCTCTGCACCGGACGGCCACACCATCGTGATCGTGCCCAGCGATGTCTACATGGCCCCCATCCTCACGCCGAAAGCCGGCGGCGCCAACTTCGATGTGATCAAGGACTTCACGCCCATCCTCACCGCGGGTAATGCGCCGCTGCTCATCGTGGCCAGCCCGTCCATCAACGTCAAGACACCACAGGAGCTGGTGGCTTATGCCAAACGAAGCGGCCCCGTGAGCTACGGCAGCCCCGGCACCGGCTCACCCATGAACATTGCCGGCGAGATGCTCAAGCGCTCGACCGGTGTGCAGCTCACCCATGTGCCTTACCGCGGCGTGTTGCCTGCAGTCAATGCGGTGCTGTCGGGTGAAGTGCCGATTTCCATCGTTGCGCTGGCTGGCGCCGCACCGCACATCGCGGCAGGCAAGCTGGTGCCGGTTGGCCTGGTCGAAAGCAAACGGTCGGAGCTGATCCCCAACCTGCCAACCATGACCGAATCAGGCATCACCGGTGTCGAGACGGCGGTGTTCTTCCAGATCCTCGCGCCCTCAGGTACGCCCGCACCGGTGATACAGCCCCTGAACACCGAGATCAACGCCATCCTGGCGACCGCAGACTTCAAGGAACGCCTGCGCGGCATGGGTGTACAGATCACCGGCGGCACATCGGCCGATGCAGCCAAACTGGCGCGTGACACCTACGCGCGCAACCAGCAAGTGGTCAAGGACCTCAACATTGCGGTCGAGTAGACCTGCCCCGCTGCATGGATGACGGGGTGGCCACAGTGACGATTGGGATTGGGACAGGAGGGTGTGCCCTTCACGACCAGGCCGGGGGTAGCCCGGCAGCTAGTCACTTTTCTTTTGCTTCGCCAAAAGAAAAGTAACCAAAAGAAAAGGCGACCCCCAGTCCGCGTCCCTTCACTTAGTTACGGGCAGCAGGGGTGGGGAGCAGGAAAACAAAGTCAGAAAACCGCTGGGGCGAGACCCGGCCTCTGCGTGAAGAGCGCGCCTGCCCACCAAGCGCGCTTTTTGTCTCTTAACCCCGTCCCACAAACGGCATCTTCGTCGCCATGATGGTCATGAACTGCACGTTGGTCGACAGCGGCAGCGAGGCCATGTGCACCACCGCATCGGCGACTTCCGTCACATCCATCATCGGCTCAATGGCGATTTCGCCATTGGCTTGCGGCACGCCCTTGGCCATGCGTGCCGAGAGTTCTGTCAGCGCGTTGCCGATGTCGATTTGCCCGCAGGCGATGTTGTACTTGCGGCCATCGAGCGAGATTGATTTGGTCAGGCCGGTGATGGCGTGTTTGGTCGAGGTGTAAGGCGCAGAGTTGGGCCGGGGCGCGTGTGCGGAGATCGAGCCGTTGTTGATGATGCGGCCACCCTGGGGCTGCTGGTCTTTCATCATTTTGAAAGCGCCCTGCGCACAGAGAAACGAACCGGTCAGGTTGACGTTGACGATGTTCTGCCAGTGCTCAAAATCAATGTCTTCAAAACCCTTGCCTATGCCGCTGACCCCTGCGTTGTTGAACAGCACATCGATGCGGCCGAACTGTTCGCCGATGCGGGCGAAGAGCGCATTCACCGATTCCGGGTTGCCGACATCGGTGGCGACGGCCAGTGCTTTGACTGAACCCGACTCCTTTGCAACCGACTCCAGCAACTCCATGCGCCGGCCAGCCAGCACCACGCTGTAGCCTTCGCGCAAAAAGGCCAGCGCCACCGCCCTGCCTATGCCGGTACCGGCACCCGTGACGAGTGCGACCTTGCTATTGTTTTTGTCTGGTGAAGTCATGGCAAACCTTGTCGTTTTTGAGGATTCAGGAATTGTGCCCCAGCACTTTGCTGCGAAGCCCGGCACGCCGCTTCCCTGCAAAACCAGCAGGCCCGGAACCCGTTTTTGAGCCTGACAGCCCGGGTGCCCGGCGTCACCCAGATCAATGTGCTATTAATTCAGTAGCTGCTCACGCACGTATTTATTGGCCTGCAGCCTATTTATCCTTCAAAAATGGCCTCTTTTTGATGATTTTTGGCTGTTTTTTCGTTCTGCAGGGACATAAGGCAACCCGAAAAGCCAAAAAGTTAATATGGAAGTTAACTTTTCGGAATTTTTTAACGCACACGTTAAAAATTCGCCTTTTTTACCGCCGCGCCGTACAGCCAGGGCATGTCGAGCAGCTTTTCGCCCAGCAGCTTCATCGACAGGTCACGCCCCCAGCGTAGCAGGCCGCTGGCGTGGAAGATGCGGGCATTGCGCAGCGCCCGTGCCTGAACGGTGCGGTTGCGCTGCCAGCGGTTGAGGGCGTAGCGCTGCAGCATGGTCGGCACATCAAACGCCGGGTCGCGGGCGACCGACAGCACATGGCCCAATTCGGCGGCGTCTTCAATCGCCATGCCCGCCCCCTGCGCCAGGTAAGGCAGCATGGGGTGGGCGGCGTCGCCCAGCAAGGCCACGCGGCCCAGCGCCTGCTGCCAGGCGCCCTGCAGCGGCGCACGGTCGCACAGCTGCCAGACACGCCAGCCCTGCAGCGCGGTCACCAGGTCTTGCAGCGGTGCACAGGCGCTGGCTGTTGCGGCAGTCACGTCAGCGGCATTGGCGTCAATGTCCCAGGGGTCGGCGCCGTCGGCGACTTCGCCCTCAACCAGCGCCACCACATTGAGCCAGTCGCCGCCCCGCACCGGGTACTGGACGATGTGCATGCGCGGGCCCAGCCAGGCCGTGACATTGCTTGATCGCTGGGCCTCGGGCAGATCCGACTGCCTGACCAGTGTGCGATAGGCCAGATGGCCGGTACGGCGTGGGCCACCATCGCCCAGCAGTTGCTGGCGCACGGCACTCCACAAACCGTCGGCGCCCACCAGCACATCGCCTTCAACGTCCAGCGCGTCGGCGGTTTGTGCAGACACGGCCTGCGGCGTCTGGCTGAAACCCTGCAAGGCGCGGTCGGTGTGCAGGCGGGTATCGGTCTGGTTGACGGCGTCGAGCAGCACGCCATGCAGGTCGGCCCTGTGCACGGTGGCATAGGGTGCGCCGTAGCGGGTGGCGATGGTTTGGCCGAGCGGCAATTCACCCAGCAACTCACCCGTCAAGGCACTGCGGACCTGCAGTTTTTCCGGGAAGGCTGCGACCTGGGCCAATGCGGATGCCAGGCCCCAGCCATTAAGCACCTTCATCACGTTGGGGCCAAGCTGTATGCCTGCACCTACCTCGCTGAACTCAGGCGCTTTTTCAAACAGGCGCACATCCCAGCCAGCGCGGGATATCGCCAACGCCGCTGCCAATCCGCCTATTCCACCTCCAGCGATAAGAGCATGACGCCCCGTCATGCAGCCAGAAGCTGGCGCAGGACGTAAGGCAGGATGCCGCCGTTGCGGTAGTAGTCCACCTCAATGGGGGTATCGATGCGCAGCGTGACCACCACCTCCTGGCGCGAACCGTCTGCGCGGGTGATGACGATTTTTGCGTCGCTCTGCGGTGTGAGCTTCTGGTCTGGAATCACGTCAATCGTTTCAGTGCCGTCGAGCTTGAGGTGCTGCCAGGATTCGCCGTGCTTGAACTGCAGCGGCAGCACGCCCATGCCGACCAGGTTGCTGCGGTGAATGCGCTCGAAGCTGCGCGCGACCACGGCCTTGATGCCCAGCAGCTGTGTACCCTTGGCAGCCCAGTCGCGTGATGAGCCGGTACCGTACTCTTCACCCGCAAAAATCACGGTGGGTGTGCCCTCGGCGATGTACTTCATGGCCGCGTCATAGATGAACATCTTCTCGCCCGAAGGCTGGAACAGCGTGACGCCACCCTCTTCGCGCGAGCCGCTGGCATCCGGCGGGATCATCAGGTTCTTGATACGCACATTGGCAAAGGTGCCGCGCATCATCACGTCGTGGTTGCCGCGCCGCGCGCCGTAGCTGTTGAAGTCGGCCTTGAGCACACCGTGCTCCTGCAGCCACTGGCCTGCGGGAGATGAGGCCTTGATGGAGCCGGCCGGCGAGATGTGGTCGGTGGTGATGGAATCGCCAAACAGCGCCATGACGCGTGCGCCGTTGACAGCCACGCTGGTCTCGGCGCCCACCGCCATGGTGAAGTCAGCAAAGAAAGGTGGCTCGGCGATGTAGGTGCTGGTCGGCCAGGTGTAGGTATTGCCTTTGACGCCCTTGATCTTTTCCCAGAGCTTGCCAGGCTCGGACTTGACCTTGGCGTAGTTCTCGCGGAAGGCCTTGCCATTCATCGCGAACTTCAGCAGCTTGTGGATTTCATCGCTGGTGGGCCAGATGTCGCCCAGATAAACATCCTTGCCGCCCTTGCCCTTGCCGACCGGCTCGGTCATCAGGTCGCGCATCACCGTGCCGGCAATAGCATAGGCCACGACCAGCGGCGGGCTGGCCAGGAAGTTGGCCTTCAGGTTGGGGTGAATGCGCGCCTCAAAGTTGCGGTTGCCCGACAGCACGGCAGCGCACACCAGGTCGCTCTTGGTGATGGCTTCGTTCAGCTCAGGAGTCAGGTCACCGGCATTGCCGATGCAGGTGGTGCAGCCGTAACCGGCGAGTGCGAAGCCAAGCTTTTCAAGATAAGGCAACAAGCCGGTTTCGGTCAGGTATTCGGTCACGATGCGCGAGCCGGGCGCCAGCGAGGTCTTGATGTGCGGCTGTACCTTGAGCCCCGCCTCAACAGCCTTTTTGGCCAGCAGACCAGCCGCCAGCAGCACGCTGGGGTTGGAGGTGTTGGTGCAACTGGTAATCGCTGCAATCAGCACATCGCCATTGCCCACGGTGATGCCGTTGGCGGACTGCGAGGCAGGTGCAGCGGGCGCCACAGACGTTGCATTCGTGGTGGAATGTGCGTGCGCCATCGTCGGGCGATTGCCCTCCATCTCTACAACTGTACGTGCAGCACCTGCGGGTGTGGGCGGTGCAGACGGAAGGGTGTCAATCCGTCCATCGTCGCTGTGCCGCACCTGGTGCCGGGTCTTGAGCATGCCCTCGGGCTGGTTGAAGCCGTTTTCTGAAATGGGCTTGCTGTAGAGCGACCTGAACTGCGTGGCCACGTTGCCGAGCTCAATACGGTCCTGCGGGCGCTTGGGGCCTGCCAGGCTGGGCGTCACATCGCCCAGGTTGAGCCTGACCACCTGCGAATAATCAATGTCACCTGCCTTTGCCACGCCCCACAGGCCCTGCGCCTTGAAGTAAGCCTCAAACGCTTCGATCTCGGCCTTGGTGCGACCTGTGCCGACAAAGTAGTCGATGGTTTTTTCGTCGACCGGGAAGAAACCCATCGTTGCGCCGTACTCGGGCGCCATGTTGCCGATGGTGGCCCGGTCTGGCAGCGCCAGCGTGCGCGTGCCTTCACCGAAAAACTCGACGAACTTGCCGACGACTTTTTCCTTGCGCAGCTGCTCGGTCACGCGCAGCACCAGGTCGGTGGCCGTGACACCTTCGCGCAGGCGGCCGGTCAGCTCGAAGCCCACGACGTCTGGCGTAAGAAAGTAAACCGGCTGGCCCAGCATCGCGGCTTCGGCTTCAATGCCGCCGCAACCCCAGGCGACCACACCAATGCCGTTGATCATGGTGGTGTGGCTGTCGGTACCGACCAGCGAATCGGGGTAATAGACGTTGTCTGCGGTCTTGTGCACGCCGCGCGCGAGGTATTCAAGGTTGACCTGGTGCACGATGCCGAAGCCCGGCGGCACGACGCCAAAGGTGTCAAAAGCCTGCATGCCCCATTTCATGAACTCATAACGCTCGTTGTTGCGCTGGAATTCGAGCTTCATGTTGAGGTCGAGCGAATTTTTCTTGCCGTAGTAATCGACCATGATGGAATGGTCAACCACCAGGTCAACCGGCACCAGCGGCTCAATCTGCTTGGGATTCTTGCCCAGCTTGACGGCCACGCTGCGCATGGCGGCCAGGTCGGCCAGAAGCGGCACACCGGTGAAATCCTGCAGCACCACGCGTGAGACGACGAAGGGGATCTCCTGGGTGCGTGCAGCGTTGGGCTTCCAGTTGGCGAGCTCGGCCACGTGTTCTGCCGTGACGCGTTTGCCATCGCAATTGCGCAGCACAGACTCCAGCACGATGCGCATGGACACCGGCAGGCGGGACACATTGGGGAACTGTTTGGCCAGTGCCGGCAACGAGAAAAAGTTGCCGGTTTTGCCGGATGCCGTCTTGAAGGACTTGAAGGTCGATTTGAAAGCGTGACCAGCAGGGGCGGATGATTTGGGTGGGGTGGGGGACTTGGCCAAGGCAGACTCCTTTTTATTGAACCACAGCCCCCATTCTGTCATCCACCGCCAGCCCCGGCTGTAGACCCAGGCCATAACCCAACCCCCGCGTGCGTTATTGGCTGTGAAAGGCGGTTATGAGCCTTACCAGACGGGCTGGAGCGCGGTGCGCCGCAGGCCGAAATACTGCAGTTCGGCCAATACCGCCACCGTCAGCGCCTGCACGCTCACATAAGCCATGCCCAGCAGCGTGGGCTGCACGCTGCCGCTGACCAGCAGCAGCACACAGGCCGCAGCCCAGCCCAGGTTACCGGCCACCAGCAACCAGACCACGTTGCGCGGTATGGGCTCGCGTGTGGACACAAAGGCCACAACGGCCGCATACACCAGCAAAAATTCGCCGGTATAGGCCAGTAGCGGTGCGGGCAGGCGCAGAAGTTCAGCCATCTGCGCTGGAAATGCCAGCTGCAGCAGGCCGCAGGCCACACACGAAAGTGCGTCGACACGGAGCACATTGCGCATGAAGCTAGGGGATGAGAAGAGAGAGGCGGAAGACATTTT
Organism: Pseudomonadota bacterium; assembly: GCA_040388905.1. Classification (GTDB taxonomy): domain Bacteria; phylum Pseudomonadota; class Gammaproteobacteria; order Burkholderiales; family Burkholderiaceae_C; genus Polaromonas. The sequence continues at coordinate 14,274 of JAZKAY010000021.1, read as the reverse complement.
GTAACTCCTTGAAGTGCTGACAGCCAGTGGAACAAGCTTTGCGCATCGGGCCGTCGATCGGTGCGGCATGGGCAAATTCTTGCGGCCTGACCCGCCAAAAGCCATAACGCGGGAGGTAATGGAAGGCATGCGCGGCGGGCCTTACCATGTCGGCATGAGTGCATCCACACACCACACCCGCCCTGCCCCGCGCAGCACACCGCAAGCCTTTGGTGACCACCTGCGGCACTGGCGGCAGCACAGGCGCCTGAGCCAGCTTGACCTCGCGCAGGAAGCCGATATCTCCACCCGCCACTTGAGCTTTGTCGAGACCGGCAGGTCGGTGCCCAGCCGGGAAATGGTGATGCGCCTGACCGAGCGCCTGGACATTCCGCTGCGCGAGCGCAATGCCCTGCTGGTGGCAGCCGGTTACGCACCCATGTACCGCGAACGCCCGCTGGCTGACCCCGCTCTTGACGCCGCCCGGCAGGCAGTCGAGCTCATCCTCAAGAGCCATGAGCCCTACCCTGCGCTGGCCATAGACAGGCACTGGAACCTCATCGCCGCCAACCGCATGGTGGCGCCGCTGATGGCGGACGCAGATCCATCACTGCTGCAGGCACCCATGAACGTGTTACGACTAAGCCTGCACCCCGAAGGCATTGCCGGCAAGATAGTCAACATCGTGCAATGGCGCACCCATCTTTTCGAACGCCTGCGCCAGCAGATCGCCGCGACGGCGGACCCTGTGCTGGTTGAGCTCCTGGCAGAACTCAAGGCCTACCCTGTGCCTGACGGTGCTGGCAATGATGCGCTGGAAGGGGAGCATGCAGGGGTTGTCATGCCTTTGAGATTCAGCACGCCGCATGGCGTGTTGTCGTTCATCAGCACCACCACCATCTTTGGCTCGCCCGTCGATGTGACCCTGCAGGAACTGGCGCTTGAAACATTTTTTCCGGCGGATGATTTCACGCGGCAGGTCTTGCAGGCACTGTGACCCTGCCGTCGGTTGCGCGCTGTCGGTCATGACTGACAGACCTCACCGCTCATTGCTGATGTAGAGGCGCCAGTGCGCATCCTAGAGTGAAACATTAACCACTCAATCAACGGAGCAAACCATGAGCAGCAAGACCACCCAGCAAACCCTGTGGGACCTCATCAAGGACATCAAGTTCGGCATGTTGACGCACCGCCACGCCAACGGCGAGCTGCACAGCCACCCGCTGACGACGCAGAACAAGTCGGACGATGAAGGCGCAAACCTTTACTTTTTCATCTCGCGCAAGAGTGAGCTGGGCCAGCGCATTCCGCAAGACGGCAATGTAAACGTGTCCTACGCCGACCCGGGAGATGACAGCTATGTGTCGGTGTCAGGCACGGCTTCGATTGTCGAAGACCAGGCAAAAAAAGAAGCGCTCTTCACAGCTATGGCCAAGGCCTGGTTTCCAGGCGGCGCGACTGACCCTGACCTGGCGCTGCTGAAGGTCGCCATCGGCCATGCCGAGTACTGGGACGTTACTGACAGCAAGATGGTGCAGTTGGCCAAGATGGCCAAGGCCGCGATTACCGGCGAGCCACCGAAAAAACTCGGTGAGCACAAGGAATTGAGTGTTTCCTGATTTGGGCGCGATGGGTAAGGTCAATGTGATCAGCGAGAATGGTCCATGACCTTTCTCGCCTTCAACAAAGCCACCGACCCGACGGCCCCGGATGATCTGCGCATCAACCCCGAGGCTGTTTTGTATGTGGAAGCCTCACGCGCCGACCTGCTCGGTCAGACCACAATCCATATGCTTGGACAGGGGACGGTAGTTAACGCCGTCACTGAATCCATTGGCACAGTCGTCAGTTCGATTGCTGCTGCATTAAAAGCGCCGGGTCTTGTCGGTGCAACCCGGCATTACCTTGCTACTACGCCGGGAAACGGAGCAGCCACCGTCTATATTGCGCCGGGCAATGTGAGTTACGTCAGGCCCAACATTCCGGAAACGCATGAGTTCTGGTACATACGTTTTGTGGACGGATCGGAGCTGCGGATCATGGACCCGTTGCCTGCCGGGCTCTAGAGCTTTTGGGCCTATCAAAACAAAAAGCCCCGCAGCAAGCTGCGGGGCTTCTTTATGTCCGCAAGAAAATCAGGCTGTCGCAGTCGACTTCACCGTATCTGCCATATCGGTGTAATCCTTGACCTGGTCGAAGTTGAGGTACTGGTAAATCTGATCACTTGATGCGGTCAACACACCCATGTCGCTCATGTACTCCGCCTTGGTGGGAATGCGGCCCAGCTTGGAGCAGATCGCGGCCAGTTCGGCAGAACCCAGATAGACATTGGAATTTTTACCCAGGCGGTTCGGGAAGTTGCGGGTGGAGGTAGAGAACACCGTCGCGCCCTCTTTCACCTGGGCCTGGTTGCCCATGCAGAGGCTGCAGCCCGGCATTTCCATACGGGCACCGGCAGAACCCAGAACGCCGTAGTGGCCTTCTTCGGTCAGCTGCTTGGCATCCATCTTGGTAGGTGGCGCCATCCAGAGCTTGACGGGAATGTCACGCTTGTTTTCCAGAAGCTTGGACGCTGCGCGGAAGTGGCCAATATTGGTCATGCAGCTGCCGATGAACACTTCGTCGATCACGGCACCCGCGACATCCGACAGCGTCTTCACGTCGTCAGGGTCGTTCGGGCAGGCCACGATGGGTTCGTGGATGTCGGCGAGATCAATCTCGATGACGGCGGCGTATTCGGCATCTGCATCGCCCTTGAGCAATTGCGGGTCTGCCAGCCAGGCTTCCATGGCGGCGATGCGGCGGTTGATGGTGCGCACATCGGAGTATCCCGAAGCAATCATCCACTTAAGCATGGTGATGTTGCTGGTGATGTACTCAATGATGGGTTCCTTGTTCAGGTGCACCGTGCAGCCGCCGGCAGAACGTTCTGCAGAAGCGTCGCTGAGTTCAAACGCCTGCTCGACCTTGAGGTCTGGCAAGCCTTCGATTTCAAGAATGCGGCCAGAGAAGATGTTCTTCTTGCCCTGCTTGGCAACCGTCAGCAGGCCTGCCTTGATGGCGTACAAAGGAATGGCATTGACCAGGTCACGCAGGGTGATGCCGGGCTGCATTTCGCCTTTGAAGCGCACCAGCACCGACTCGGGCATGTCCAGCGGCATCACGCCGGTGGCTGCGCCGAAAGCGACCAGGCCGGAACCTGCGGGGAAGCTGATGCCGATGGGGAAACGCGTATGGCTGTCGCCGCCGGTGCCGACGGTGTCAGGCAGCAGCATGCGGTTGAGCCAGCTGTGGATGATGCCGTCGCCCGGGCGCAGCGGGATGCCGCCACGGTCGCTCATGAAGTCTGGCAGTTCGTGATGCATCTTCACGTCAACCGGCTTGGGGTATGCCGCCGTGTGGCAGAAGGACTGCATGACCAGGTCAGCACTGAAGCCCAGGCAGGCCAGGTCTTTCAGTTCGTCGCGGGTCATCGGGCCCGTAGTGTCTTGCGAGCCCACAGAGGTCATCTTGGGTTCGCAATAGGTACCGGGACGCACGCCCTGGCCTTCAGGCAGGCCGACAGCGCGGCCGACCATTTTTTGTGCCAGCGTGAAGCCACGGCCGTTGTTTTCAGGTGCGACAGGCAGGCGGAACTGGGTGGACACAGGCAGGCCCAGCGCAAAGCGCGCCTTCGCAGTAAGCCCACGGCCAACGATCAGCGGAATACGGCCGCCGGCGCGCACTTCATCAAGCAACACATCGCTTTTCAGCTTGAACTCGGCGATCACCTTGCCGTCTTTCAGTGCCTTGCCTTCGTAGGGACGCAGTTCGATCACGTCGCCCATGGCCATCTGGCTCACATCAAGCTCGATAGGCAGCGCGCCTGAGTCTTCCATGGTGTTGTAGAAAATCGGGGCGATTTTTGAGCCCAGGCAAACACCGCCAAAGCGCTTGTTTGGCACGAAAGGAATGTCTTCACCGGTGAACCACAACACCGAGTTGGTGGCTGACTTGCGTGACGAGCCGGTGCCGACCACGTCGCCGACATAGGCAACCAGGTTGCCCTTGGCCTTGAGTTCGTCGATGAACTTGACCGGGCCGCGTTTGCCGTCTTCTTCAGGCGTGATGCCGGGGCGGGCATTCTTGTGCATCGCCAGGGCGTGCAGCGGGATGTCGGGGCGACTCCAGGCGTCTGGCGCGGGTGACAGGTCATCGGTGTTGATTTCACCGGCCACCTTGAAGACCGTCAGCTTGATGGATTCAGGCACTTCAGGGCGGCTGGTAAACCACTCGGCATCGGCCCAGCTTTGCAGAACCGACTTGGCGTACTTGTTGCCGCCCTTGGTGGCTTTTTCCTGCACGTCATGAAACTGGTCGAACATCAGCAGGGTATTCTTCAGGCCGCTGGCGGCCTGTGTGGCAACGCTGTCTTCAGCGTCGTCAAGCAACTCGATCATGGGGCTGATGTTGTAGCCGCCCAGCATGGTGCCCAGCAACTGCGTGGCTTTTTCACGCGAAATCAGCGCGCACTTTTCAGTGCCATGCGCCACAGCCGCCAGGTAGCTGGCCTTGACCTTGGCAGCCGCGTCAACACCGGCCGGCACGCGGTGCGTGATCAGGTCAACCAGAAAAGCCTCTTCACCCTTGGGCGGGTTCTTGAGCAGTTCGATGACTTCACCGGTCTGCTTTGCGGACAGCGGCAGCGGCGGAATGCCGAGCACCGAACGCTCGGCAACGTGGTTACGGTAGGTTTGCAGAAAACTGCTGGTTGTTTCGGCTGACATGCGGGCTTCTCCTGTAATCAAAAATCGTGAGGCAATGGTGTTTTTATCTGGCGGCAGATGCTGCGGGTGCGGCTGCGGTCGCCGCCGAGGCCGGCTTCACCGGCGCGTCCAGCAGGCCGGGGACCGGATTTTTCTTGATGTCTTCAGCCATCGTCATCTGTGCCGGACTCATGCATTCATCAGCAAGACGCGTGCCGAGTTTCTGGCTCATCAGCATGGACTTGTTGCCCAACTGGATCCAGAGAGCACCGCGACGCGGGTCTTCAAGGCGGATGGCGCCAGTACGGGCTTCAACCGGGTGCATGCTGAAACGCGCGCCCTTGGTCTGCACCAGGAAAAAACCTGGACGCCTCTCGCTTGGGGTGATGGTGACACTGGCGCCCAGTTCACAGGGGATCACACCGACATACACCCTCTTTGCGATTTCCATATCGGCATCGGTCAGCTTGACGTTCGGATCATCATCAATCGGCGTGACTTCTTCAACCGCCTTGAGGGCGGAGCGCCTGACTTCCGCCGGGCTCTTCTTCGCGGCTGGCTTGGCAGCGGGTTTGGCGGCTGCAGTGGCAGCGGCTGGTTTTGCTGGTGCCTTGACCGGCGCGGCGGGCGCAGCCGTCTGGGCCAGAACTGCGGCAGGGGCCGCAAGAATCATCGCAGCAATGGTGAGGAAAATTTTCATGGGTGTCCTTGGAACAGTCGGCACAGGTGGATGGATAGGTGAATGCCTCAGGCGAAATATGCCTTAGCCTCCTCCGGTAATGCCCGGCCCGTCTGGTGTGCACGTTCAAGCACCTGCCAGAAAAAACGGTAGCTGGCACGGTCGTGCAGCGCTCCATCAAAACTGGTGGGGGCCCAATCGGCACGAGCAGCAGCGGCTATTATTTTTGTAGCGGTATCAATCTCGCCTTCGCCGGGGGCAAAGGCTTCGAGGATGGGTCGGATCTGGTTCGGGTGAATGCTCCACATGCGGGTGTAACCCAGTTCACGTGAAGCGCGGCGTGCGGCAGCTGCCATCGCTGCAGTGTCCTTGAACTCTGTGACAACACAATGCGAAGGAACCTTGCCATACGCATGGCAGGCAGATGCAATTTCGAGCTTGGCGCGGACAACAAGCGGGTGTGTGAACTGGCCCTGTCCGCTCATGCCGCCCGCAGGAATGGCGCCGCCGTGGCTGGAGACAAAATCCATCAGGCCGAAGCTGATGGACTGCACGCGGGGATGCGCGGCAATCTCAAACACATTGCGAACGGCCAGCGGAGATTCAACCAGCACATGAAGCGGAAGGTCCTGCGCTGAAACGGCAAGCAATGCTTTTTCAGCCCTCACCACATCGTCAACCGATTCGACCTTGGGCACCATGATGTGGCACAGGTGGCGCGACAGCTTGCCGGCGATCACGGCGATATCTGCTTCAAACGCCGGGTGGTCTACCGCATGAACCCGCACAGCGACGCGGGCCTTGTCCGCCGCCAGCGCGGCCAGCGCCACCACCATCGCGGCGTGGTCGGATTCACCGCCGACAGGCGCGCCGTCTTCGCAATCAAGCGTGACGTCAAACACGCAGGCGCCGAATTCCTCGATCATCTCGGCCTGCAGTTGCAGGCTCTTGCGCATGCGCGCTTCAACACCACTGTAGTGGTCGCAGACCGGCAACACTATTGCACCGGCCTGTGCGCCCAAAAGAATTTCGCGCGGGCTCATGCTTTTTGGGCCACGATGAACATGCGCGGGAATGCCAGCAGCAATTTGCCGTCTGCGCGAGGCTGGTATGCAGCCGCAATGCGCTTTTCATACTCGGCCAGATAAGAAGCACGCAAGTCAGGATTGAGCGGCTCGACAAACGGCTTGAGGCCTGTGGCACTGACCCACTCGACAATCGCCGCAGGTGAAGCCATGGGGTGCTGGTAGATCGTGTGCCAGACATCCACCTGCGCGGCATGAGGCGCCAACAGGTCGTAGTAGGCCTGCAAAGGCAGGATGGCTGTGCGCACCGCAGCGGCTTCGCCGATTGCCTTCGACCAGGGTTCAAGCGCCGCAACGTCCCGCATGGACCTGTGCGTCGGCTCGTGACGGTTGTCGGGCATCTGGATGGCGAGCACGCCACTAGGTGCGAGCGATGCAAACAGGCGCGGAATCAGGGTTTCGTGCTGGCCAACCCATTGCAGGGCGGCATTCGCATAAATGACGTCGGGCGCTTGCGACGGCCTCCAGGTAGCAATATCGCTCAGCTCAAACTGCACAGCCGGCAAGCGCTTGCGGGCGCTGGCCAGCATGGCTTCTGAGTTATCCGTGCCGACGACTGCCGAACCCGCGAACCTCTGGACCAGCAACTCGGTGGAGTTGCCCGGGCCGCAGCCCAGATCCACCACATGCGCTGCGTTTAAAAGCGGCACCCGACCCAGCAGCTCACGCGCGGGGCGAGTCCGTTCATCTTCAAAACGGCTGTAGAGCGATGGATTCCACTCGCTCATGCGCACTGATGGGTCAAGTTTCTGGCTTTCAGCGGGTCTGGATCAGGTCACATCAGAGCAGGTGCTTGACGCCGTCCTGTTCGCCCTTGAGCTCGTCCAGGGTCTTGTTGATGCGCTCCTGGCTGAAAGCGTCGATCTCCAGGCCTTCGACCAGCTTGTATTCGCCGTTTTCGCAGGTCACGGGGAAACCGAACATGACGTCCTTGGGAATGCCGTACTGGCCGTCAGAAGGGATGCCCATGGTGACCCACTTGCCATTGGTGCCAAGGGACCAGTCGCGCATGTGGTCGATGGCGGCGTTGGCGGCCGATGCAGCAGAAGACAGGCCGCGCGCTTCGATGATGGCAGCGCCGCGCTTGCCTACGGTCGGCAGGAAGGTGTTGGCGTTCCATTCCTGGTCGTTGATCATCTTGGCGACGCTTTCGCCGTTGATGGTCGCAAAGCGGTAGTCGGCGTACATCGTGGGCGAGTGGTTGCCCCAGACGGTGAGCTTTTCGATGTCGGCCACGGCCTTGCCGGTCTTGGCGGCGATCTGGCTGGCAGCGCGGTTGTGGTCCAGGCGCAGCATGGCGGTGAAGTTCTTGCGCGGCAGGTCGGGTGCGCTCTTCATGGCGATGTAGGCATTGGTATTGGCAGGATTGCCAACGACCAGCACCTTGACGTTGCGGCTGGCAACGGCGTTAAGGGCCTTGCCCTGTGCCGTGAAGATGGCGCCGTTAACGGCGAGCAGTTCTGCACGCTCCATGCCGGGGCCGCGTGGACGCGAACCGACCAGCAGCGCGTAATCGGCATCCTTGAAGGCGGTCATCGGATCGCTGTGGGCTTCCATGCCGACCAGCAGGGGGAAAGCGCAGTCGTCGAGTTCCATCATCACGCCCTTGAGCGCTTTTTGCGGGCCTTCAACCGGCACTTCGAGCAATTGAAGGATCACGGGCTGGTCCTTGCCCAGCATTTCGCCGGAAGCAATGCGGAACAGCAGTGCGTAACCGATTTGGCCAGCTGCACCGGTAACTGCAACGCGGACGGGTTTCTTGCTCATGATTGAAGGACTTTCAAGTTGGTTAGATTGGAAATCTGGAAGATCGGGATGTGAAATGCGGCGTTTGTCATGTAGCAACACGCCAGCCGGAGCGCTGGTTCAGCGCAGGATTTTACGCCTGAAAAAGGGTAAACGTCAATTTGTCTTATGTCTTATATAAGATATGATTGACGGTCATTTCCATACAAAACCATGGCTGCCGTTCCACCTTTCCCGACCGCGCCTTCTGCCGATGACTTTGCAGGGGCAACGCCTGCTTTCAGCCCGCTATACCAGCAGATCAAAGGACTGATATTGCAAAGCCTGCAGTCCGGCGAATGGAAACCCGGCGAGGCAATCCCCTCGGAGATGGATCTCGCCGCACGTTACCGCGTCAGCCAGGGCACGGTGCGCAAGGCGATTGACGAACTCGCTACTGACAACCTCGTCGTGCGCCGACAGGGCAAGGGCACTTTTGTCGCCACACATGCCGAGCAGACGGTGCAATTCCGGTTTCTCAAGCTCGTGCCCGACAGCGGTACACCCGGCAGCGAAGGCCCTGCACAGCGCGAGATCATCGACTGCCGCCGCCTGCGTGCCCCTGCCGATATTGCGCGCGCGCTGGCCTTGCGCAGCGGAGATTCTGTTCTGCAGGCACGCCGGGTTTTGAGCTTTGCCGGCACCCCTACCATTCTTGAAGACATCTGGTTGCCAGCCGCGCCCTTCAAGGGCCTGACGGCCGAACGCCTGGCCAACTACCACGGCCCCATGTATGCGCTGTTTGAGACCGAGTTCAACGTCCGCATGGTCAGGGCCGAAGAAAAGATTCGCGCGGAACCCGCAACCGAAGGACGTGAGTTACTGCTGAAGGTGCCGCACGGTGCCCCACTGCTCAGTGTTGAGCGCATTGCCTACACCTACCAGGATGTGCCGATGGAGCTGCGCCGCGGTTACTACCGCACTGACACTCACCACTATCACAACACGCTGAACTGAGCACAGGTTTGTGGCGGCAGGTTTCAAGGGTAACAAGGCACGCTTGCCCAGGAAGACCTGCATCGCCTGTGGGCGTGAGATGGTGTGGCGAAAGAGCTGGGCAAAGAACTGGGACGACGTCAAATACTGCTCCGATGCGTGTCGTACCGGCAAGAACAATCCCAAAAAGTCCGGCAATCCGCAGACTTCCTGAAAGCCCGTCATCACGACCGGGTTAACGAACAAACAGAAAAATACCAATCAGTCACAAATTAGAATGATCGGTATGAAATTGGAGCCATGTCGACACATCGTCATTGTTCTGGGCGACCAGTTGGACAACGATTCGTCAGCCTTTGATGGCCTTGACGTGGCCCAGGACGTCGTTCTGATGGTTGAGGCGAAAGAGGAGTCCATCCACGTGTGGTCGCACAAGGCGCGTACCACCTTGTTCCTTTCTGCCATGCGCCACTTTGCGCATGACCTTGCGCAGCGCCTTGCCTCCTTGCGGGTCGAATACAGATCCTTGCACATTGAAGGTGATGCCACTTTGGCCGATGGGCTGGGGGCCGCCCTTCTGAAACATCAGCCCCAGCGCGTGATCTGTGTCGAGCCCGGCGACCTGCGGGTCAGGCAAGCGATTGAAGCAGAGGTTGCTTCTGCTTCCGCAACAAATCTGGAATGGCGCGAAGACAAACACTTTCTATGCAGTGCTCCTCAATTCAGGGCGTGGGCCGGCCAGTCGGCCAGCCTCCGTATGGAATTTTTCTACCGCACCATGCGAAAACAATACCGGGTGCTGATGGACGGCGACAAACCTGTCGGCGGCAAATGGAATTACGACACTGAAAATCGCAAGGGCTTTGGCCGCGCAGGCCCCCGGGATGTACCGGGTCTTCCCGTGTTTGAACCTGACATCACGACCCGCGAAGTAATGGCGATGGTGGAAAAGGAGTTCACCGACCACCCAGGCAAGCTGGAGCACTTCAACTGGCCTGTCACACGCAGGGATGCCCTGCGCGCACTCGATGATTTTATTGAGCACCGATTACCCCTCTTTGGCGCCCATCAGGACGCCATGTGGACGCATCTTGATTTCGGCTGGCATTCCCTGCTGTCGAGTTCGCTCAACCTGAAGCTGCTCAATCCGCTGGAGGTCATCCTCGCGGCAGAGAAGGCATGGCGCGAACGGGGTCTGGACCTGGCAAGCGTTGAAGGCTTTATTCGCCAGATATTGGGCTGGCGGGAATTCATAAGGGGTGTTTACTGTCTCGACATGCCCGGGCTGAAAACCGCCAACCACTTTGGCCACACGAATACCTTGCCCGCCTGGTACTGGACGGGCGATACACATATGAACTGCATGCGACAGTGCATTGGGCAAACACTGGACAACGGCTATTCACACCACATACAGCGGCTGATGGTGACCGGCATGTTCGGGGTGATCGCGCAAATCTCGCCACAGCAACTGTGCGACTGGTACCTTGCCGTCTATGTGGATGCCGTCGAGTGGGTGGAACTGCCCAACACGGCCGGCATGGCCCTCTTCGCGGATGGCGGGCGCTTCACGTCAAAGCCCTACATCGCAAGCGGCGCCTACGTGAAACGCATGAGTAACTATTGCGGCAGTTGTAAGTACGAGCCTGAAACCCGTACCGGCCCCGCGGCCTGCCCCATGACGACGCTGTACTGGAACTTCATGGACACGCATGAGGCAGCGCTGGCAAATAACCCGCGCACTGCACTGATGGCCAAAAACCTCCAGCGAATGACAACAGCCCAGCGCAAAGAAGTTGGCCTGCGTGCAGCTGAAATGCTGGGCGATCTCGGCGCACTCTAGGACTGATCAAGCCAAACACGCATGCAAACGACGGTAAAACTACCTCAATGCCCCAAAAGCCGACCAAAAATTTCAGTCATGCAAGCACCGTGCATAAGCTCATGCTGCATTGCAATAGAATCCAAAGTTGAGCAAATATTGCAGGTTACCAAGCAGTTACTCAAAATATAGAAAGCCACGTATGTCCGAATCAGCGACAACCGCAGTGAAGAAGCGGCCCGAATTCCGCAACATCAACGCCATCACCGATCTCCCCACCTACCGCCTGCCAGCTGCCGGCATTGTCTCCATCCTCCACCGTATCAGCGGGGCAATCATGTTTTTGCTGATGCCCTTCATCATCTGGATGTTCGACACTTCGATTTCTTCGGAAATCTCCTTCGCACGATTCACCTCCGCCTTCAATGTCGGCATGCTTTACCTGCCAGGTTTCGTCTGGAAGCTGGTCGCCCTGGCCCTGATCTGGGCCTATCTTCACCACTTCATCGCAGGCCTGCGCCACCTCTGGATGGATACCAGCCACGATGCCGTGAGCAAGGAATTCGGCAAGACTTCAGCCATCGTCACGCTGGTCCTGAGCATTGGCCTCACGCTGGTGCTGGGCGCCAAGCTGTTCGGCGTGTACTAATAATAAGGAGCATCAGAAAATGGCAGTTAATTACGGCTCCAAGCGCATCGTTGTCGGTGCCCACTACGGTTTGCGCGACTGGCTGGCACAGCGTGTCACCGCCGCCCTGATGGCCCTGTTCACCCTGATCGTCCTGGCGCAATTCATCTTCAGCAAAGGCCCCATCGGTTACGACAAATGGTCCGGCATCTTCTCGTCGCAGTGGATGAAGACGCTGACCTTTGTGGTCATCATTGCCCTGCTGTACCACGTGTGGGTCGGCATGCGTGACATCTGGATGGACTACATCAAGCCGGTCTGGCTCAAGCTGGTGCTCAATGTCTTCACGATCGCATGGCTGGTAGGTTGCGCCGGCTGGGCGATCCAGGTTCTGTGGCGCGTCTGATCACGCAAAGACCACACGACAACAAATACCCCACATAAAAATCATGACCGCAACTTCCAAACTCCCCAAGCGCAAATTTGACGTCGTCATCGTCGGTGCCGGCGGCTCAGGCATGCGCGCCTCGCTTCAGCTGGCGCGTGCAGGCCTGAACGTGGCCGTGCTGTCCAAGGTGTTCCCGACCCGTTCGCACACTGTTGCGGCCCAGGGCGGCATCGGTGCCTCGCTCGGCAACATGAGCGAAGACAACTGGCACTATCACTTCTATGACACCGTCAAGGGTTCCGACTGGCTCGGCGACCAGGACGCGATTGAATTCATGTGCCGTGAAGCACCCAAGGTTGTCTATGACCTTGAACACATGGGCATGCCTTTCGACCGCAACCCCGACGGCACAATTTACCAGCGGCCTTTTGGCGGCCACACCGCCAACTACGGTGAAAAGCCGGTGCAGCGCGCCTGCGCCGCAGCCGACCGTACCGGCCACGCCATGCTGCACACGCTGTACCAGCAAAACGTGAAAGAAAAGACCAGCTTCTTCGTCGAGTGGATGGCACTGGACCTGATTCGTGATGAGGCCGGCGACGTCGTTGGCGTGACCGCGATTGAAATGGAAACCGGCGACGTTCACATCTTTGAAGCCAAGACCACCATGCTGGCCACCGGCGGCGCAGGCCGCATCTTTGCCGCATCGACCAACGCCTTCATCAACACCGGTGACGGCCTGGGCATGGCGGCACGTGCCGGCATCCCGCTGGAAGACATGGAGTTCTGGCAGTTCCACCCGACCGGCGTGGCCGGCGCGGGCGTGCTGCTGACCGAAGGCTGCCGCGGCGAAGGCGCAATTTTGCGCAACAGCGAAGGCGAGCGTTTCATGGAGCGTTATGCACCGACGCTGAAAGACCTGGCACCGCGTGACTTTGTCTCGCGCTCCATGGACCAGGAAATCAAGGAAGGCCGCGGCTGCGGCCCCAACAAGGATTACATCCTGCTGGACATGACCCACCTGGGCGTGGACGCGATCATGAAGCGCCTGCCTTCGGTGTTTGAAATTGGCCACAACTTTGCCAACGTCGACATCACCAAGGAGCCCATCCCCGTCGTGCCGACCATCCACTACCAGATGGGGGGCATCCCGACCAACATCCATGGACAGGTTGTGACTCAGGATGCGGACAACAACAGCAAGGTCGTCAACGGCCTGTACGCGGTGGGCGAATGCTCATGCGTCAGCGTGCACGGTGCCAATCGCCTGGGTACCAATTCGCTGCTCGACCTGCTGGTCTTCGGCAAGGCTGCCGGCAACCACATCGTCGAATACGCGAAGACCACCACGCACAAACCCCTGCCTGCAGACGCTGCCGACAAAACCCTGGCCCGCATTGCACGCCTGGACAACGCCACCGGTGGCGAATACGCACAGGACGTTGCCAACGACCTGCGCAACGCCATGCAGCAGCATGCAGGCGTGTTCCGCACCCAGGCCATCCTGGACGAAGGCGTGGCCAAGATTGCCGCGATGCGCGAGCGCGTGGCCAACATCGGCCTGAAAGACAAGTCAAAAATCTTCAATACCGCGCGCATCGAGGCACTGGAAGTTGAAAACCTTATTGAAGCCGCGCAGGCCACCATCGTCTCCGCCGCTGCCCGCAAGGAAAGCCGTGGCGCGCACTCGGTGGATGACTACGGCGATACGCCAGAGCACCCGAACGGCCGCAACGACACCGACTGGCACAAGCACACGCTGTGGTACAGCGAAGGCAGCCGCCTGGCCTACAAACCTGTGCAGATGAAGCCACTGACGGTCGAGTCCGTGCCGCTGAAAACGCGTACGTTCTAACCCGCACGCCACAAAGTTAAAGCAGTCGGCCCCGCGATCCATAAAAATCGAGAACCCACATGACCAAACGTACCTTCCAGATTTACCGCTACGACCCGGATACCGACGCCAAGCCTTATATGCAGACCATCGAGGTCGAGCTGGACGGCCATGAGCGCATGCTGCTGGACGCGCTGATGAAGCTGAAAGCGCAGGACCCGAGCATCAGCTTCCGCCGTTCATGCCGCGAAGGCGTCTGCGGCTCTGACGCGATGAACATCAACGGCAAGAACGGTCTGGCCTGCCTGACCAACATGAACACGCTCAAGGGAACCATTGTGCTCAAGCCGCTGCCCGGCCTGCCGGTGGTGCGCGACCTGATCGTCGACATGA
>JAZKAY010000020.1:0-298706 GCA_040388905.1 Pseudomonadota bacterium | reverse complement strand
GGTGGCTGTAGCTCAGTTGGTAGAGTCCAGGATTGTGATTCCTGTTGTCGTGGGTTCGAGCCCCATCAGCCACCCCAAATACTAAAAAGTCGTTTTAAATCAACGAACTTTTAAAAACTTTGCCTTCGGCAGAGTAGCACTTAAGGTAGCACGCATCCAAGCCCACTTGGAGTTCGCCGTGCCACTTCCTAGTCCCCCTCGTACATATCTTAAAAACGGTGTTTATTACATCCGTTTATTCGTGCCCAAGCGCATCCAGAGTTCAGCAGGCCCCAATACAATCGTTTGCAGTTTGAGGACTAAAGACCACAAAGCTGCTTTTGTCTTGGCCTTGAAAATGAACCTTCAATTTGAGAAATGGGCGGCTGAAATGACTTCTAAAGGGATCGTTCCAGGTGGTGATGCGTTGCGTGGCCTGACTGTCGTCACTGATTTGGGCGACAAAATGGACTTTGACCTCAAAATTCCGGAGGAAAAGCAGGCTTATGACGAATTTATGGCCCTTCGCATGGCTGCTCTGGGTGAAAAGCTGCAGCGGACCCGGCTGGCTGACGCTGAAGCCGCTACCAGTGTTGAAGACAGTCGTAAATCCACAACTGGTGACACCTTGCTGGATGTCTTCAAGACATTCAAGATTTCCAAGAGCAAAACCTACGCCGAAGCCACGCAAAACGGCTATTTCCCCAAGATCGAGCGCTTCATTGAGTTCTGCGCAATCAAGCAGATCACGCGAATCAGCCAGGTGCGCAAAGACTTGGCTGTCGAGTTTCGGGATTTGATCGACGCGCAGAAAGACAGCGGCTTGACCGTCGATAGCTACACCAACGCCTTAAAACAGTTTTTTGTTTATGCAATCGGTGGTCATAAATACAATTTTTCCAACCCCTTTAATGACCTTGGCTTGGTGTCTAAAGCCAAACGAAAGTTCGTCACGAAGAGCTGGCTGCCTTTTTCGGACACTGAGCTGAAAGCCTTGTTTCTGCTCGGTGACTACAAGAAGCGTTTCAAAAAGCCAGACCTGTTTTACAGCCCAATCATTTCCTTGACCATGGGGCTGCGGCTGGAGGAACTTTGCCAGCCCAGGGTGAATGACATTTACCGCGATAAGAAGGACGGTATCTGGGTTTTCGACATCAATATGAACAGCGAAGACAAAGAGGTCAAAACGGAGGCTGCGAAAAGGAAGGTACCGCTTTCAGCGGCTTTGCTCTCTACCGACTTTTTGCAGTACCACGCTTATGTGAAAAGCGAGTTTGGGGAGGATGCACTTCTGTACCCTTACCTCATCAAAACCAAGAATGGTTACTCCAAGAACCTGGGCTACAACTTCACAGAGCACAAAAGATCGCCCCTTGTGCCCTTGAAATCACCTTTGAAAAAGGGTGAAAAACCTTCTGGCGTAGAGGGCTGGAGAAAGGTTGAGGCAGATGCGGAGCGAAAGACCTTCCATAGCCTGCGAAAAAATTTCGGCTATGCAATGTCTGATGCAGACTATGGCTTGCCGTTGCGGAAAAAGATTCTTGGCCACGAGATGGGAAGTGATGTGACGACGGATACTTACTCGGGAGATATCACCCTGCCGACTATTCAAAACCGCATCGATGCATTGGACACCGGGATTGATTTTTCGAAGTATCAGCTTGGCCCTAAGTTTTCAGACATGCTCCCAAAGCTGATGGTCAAACACAAAGCGGCGCTAGCCAGACAGGCTGTCGCAAAGCGTAGAGCTGAAATCGCTGCTGAAAAACGAGCCAAGACCAAGGCCGAAGCTAAGGCGGGTAAGGATTCAAAGCCGAAATCGCCGAAGCCCAATAGGGTCGGTTGATGTAGGCATGCCTAGCTGTTTGGTGCTCGGATAAGGCCGATCCGCAAAAAAACAGCGCGGATAAGCCGCGCTGTTTCTTTTTTAGAGGACGACTCCTCCGTCATACCTGCCATTTTTCTTTTGCTTTTCGTGCGCCTTAAACACGTAGGGGGCCAATCCATAAGGCGAAAGGAGACCTTTGGGCTTTGCTTGCCGAAATAGATCAGCACCCCAAGCAACAGTGTCCGCTCTGATCCTATATTCAGTCCAGGTGACGTAGTTCTTCATACTCCCTCCGCTGAAGACATGCTCAAAATCACCACGCTCATGTAAACATTTTTGATACTCTTTGATTAGGTCTTGGTCTTCGCGCGTCAGCGCCTCTGGCGAAGCCAACCCCAAGGCAGGGGTAGGCCCGAGGCGGGCCGTAGGGGGCAAGGCCCCCTGATCCGTATTTTGCGCCTCCGGCTTCAGTACTGATGATGTGTTTCTTTGGTATTGAGGGGGACTGTCAGTACTGGAACCTACTGCCAGTACTGTAAGAGCCTTCTCAAAACGCGCAAAGCCAAGCTGAGCCTGGCTGACAGCAGAATCGTCGTCAATTCCGTGTGTCAACTTCGCTTCTGGTCGCTCCAGACTCACTGGCTGATTCTGCTTGTCCTGCGCGTCTGGGAAATGAAGCGTCGAATGCGTTAAAAAGCAAACTAACCGAGGTTTCTCCGACATAACCTCGATCAAACCGACTTTGGAGAGCCGCTTCATCAACCAGCGTGCATAAGCCTCATCCGCCGCTATTGCCGGCACACCTTGCGATGACGGACGCGATACAAACCTGGCAATGTCATCCCATGTCAATTGAAATTGCTGGCCCGCAACTCCTGTCCGGAAATCAGCCTGTTTTTTCAGCGAGAAGTACAGGGCCAAGTCAGCATGCGAGCAGTCCCTGCCTAACAACTCATATTCGACCGAATTGAACGAGTAGTAGGGAGGTCCATCGTGAGGTGCCTTTGATGGCTTGGATCGTGTCGGCACTGCGTAAATTAATTTGCATTTCACCCCGTCTTCGCTGGTCACGTCTCCGACGACTTTTTTTGTCTCCAGGGCCAAGAGCAGTTTTCTGGCCTGACTTCGATCAAATACCAGCGCTGGCTGATCCCCAAATTTTGGGCGTGAAATCAACTTTGCGAGGGCGTCATAGGTCAGCGGCCGAAAACCGCCAACTATTCCAGTCGCAAAACTGGCTCGCTTTTTCATCGAGAAATACAGCGCTAATTCAGCGTAGGAGCATGCAGACGTGAGCAGCTCATACTCAGTCGGGGAGAACTTGATGTGAAATGGAACGGTGCTCATCTCCGACCTCCTGGACGTGGACGCGGCAAGAGCCTCAGCTCTGGTGGTGGAATCTCGATGGGCTCATAGCCAGTTATTTCATGGGGCTCAAAACCAGCTTCGATTAACGCTTCGTAAGCGGCCTTTTTGAATTCGTCGCTGCCGCGCAGGTGAACGCCAGTCCACTCCATATCCAGAATGAGCTTTACCATGGCGGCTATTTCCGCTGGTGAGCCTGTGGATGCCGTGATTCGGTCTGGTCGCACAGTCAACTTCACATCGTCACCGACCTTGACGATATATCCGGGACCTCCGGTTTCTTCGTCGCGCTGGATGGACACAGCCTGGGCGGGAAACAGGCGCAGAAACATCTCTTTGAAATACTGCATGCAGCTATCGTCCAGGAACTGTTCGTCGGGCATGATCTCCGGCAACGGAATCATGAACTCCGGTAGCAAGATTCCCGAATCCCAATGCTTGGGGGGTGAGTTGTCTTCCATGGGCGCGCCTGTAACGCCGTGGCTCTCTTCTTCTTTAGTCATAGTGACCTCCTTAAAAATTTTTGATGCCGCCTGGGCGGCCAGACTGCGATGGTCTACACGCTCTTCGAGTTCGTATCTGTCGAGCGTTGCGTTCACTGAACGTGTCCAGCTCTCACGCCACCAGTGCAAAAGTTCCTTGTCATTCCAACGGCGGTTCTTCTTTTGAAAGCCGTCTGGCGAGATGTCCCTTGTGGTCATGAGCACATGGGCATGGTTGTTGTTTTCGTTGTCATGGATGCATACGTCGCAAATAATCCCTTTGGATACGTAGCAGCGGCGCAGGTAGTGCTTCAGCAACGTGATCTGCGCCTCCCTCGATAGCTCGTGAGGAAGGGCGATTTCAATTTCCCGGCAAAGCTGCGCGTCTTTGCGAACCTCTGCCGCTTCCACCGCTTGCCAGAGCAGAGTTCGATTCTTGGCCCACTGTGGTGCCCCTGGTGGGCACAAAATTTCCTTGAATGCGACGTGCTTGCGGCGACGATAGTCAAACGTCAAGCCAGTGCGTGGGTCTGCAATTTTTTCACCTGCACGATATGCAGCCGCACCAGTGGCGCTGCGGCCCTGTGCGCGGTTGATGATCTTTGCTGAGAGGTGAAAAATTGCCATGCCTTGTGTTCTCTTGGTTCGACCGCAAAGTGACTTCCGCACAAGCTACGTTCGCCAGAACGTATAAGCGTGCACTTCAGACTCCTTGACTTCCTTTGCGGCTCTGATATCTCTAACTAAGAAATCAAGAATCAAATGTCAAGGGGGTATCAGATGAAGAAAATTTCGCACCAGATCGAGTCTCTGGAAACAAAGCAACAGCAGTTGCAAAATCGATTGCTAGGCCTGCGGAGTCGCCAGGCGCGAATCGCAAGAGCAGAGGAAACACGGCGGCTTGTCCTGGCCGGCAAATGGCTGTTCAAGTTGTGTGGTGGTGATGCCGCCAAAGTAGGGGCGAAGCTCGCCGAGGCATGCCTTTTGTCGCAGTTCGACTATCGCTTGTTCGGCATAGAGCCACCTACTAAGATGGACACGCCTACAGCCAAAATCAAACCGGAGAGAAGTGAATGCGCGAACTGACCAAGCGGGTAGAGGAAACCGCGTTTTTTTACGCTATCGGGAAAGCAGTAACGCTCGCTGCGGATTTCCGCGCCGTTGTGAATGAGCTTATTGACGAGCTACACGAAGACGAAGGATACATTGGAGATAGCGGGAGGCCACCTAAGACCCACGCGAGTTTAAGCGCCTTGGTAGATGAGTATTCTGAAGCGAGGCTTCATGTGGACAATCTAGAATTTGATCTTCAACCGCGCGTGTTCGGTTGGTTGGAGACGGCTATGAAGTTTTCTTCATCCGTCTATGACCGCATGTTGCCGCTCCCTGCAAGACATTTTGAGGATGCCAAGCCTGGTAGAAGATGGGCGCTGACCTCCAGTACTGACGAAGATGCCACGGAGCCTCCGGAAGATGCCTTCTGTTTAGCCAATGTAACCAAGGCATCCGGTGACCTCTTCCAAACGATCACGTGTCTCCGTCTTTACCAAGAGATGGGGGTCGGAAATGAGGGTATTCCTTTCCCACGCCCCGAACCTAGCGATCTGCTCAGGCCAATGGAGCTGGCTGAGCACTACGCGAGGGTTTTAGGCGTAGCTGGCGCTGTAGGCGGGGCCTAGAGCGCGGTATTAGGGGTGAGGCGCAGCCGAGGGGGTGCGGAAGCATCCCCTGGGTCCAACGCTATTTTCCCGTTCTGTCGCGGAGTACGCTTTCAATGTCTTGACGTTCGATTCTCACGCCGTGTACGCGTTCCGGCTGACCACCTGGCTTTGCTTTCACAAGCATATCGCCGGCTCCAAGCAAGTCTTCGGCTCCTGATTCGTCCAGAATGATTGTGGACTCTGTACTCTTCTGGACGGTTAACGCGATGCGTGCAGGGATGTTGCTGCGAACCAATCCGGAGAACGTCTTGGCGTCTGGTCGCTGGGTGGCAATGACCAAGTGAATTCCAGCGGCGCGAGCCTTTTGGGCCAAGCGAATAATGTGGTCTTCGATGTCTTTTCCCATAGTCAGTAGGTCAGCCAGTTCCTCGATGACGATGACGATGTACGGGAGGTCCATGCGCTTGCGTCGAGCCTCATCGATATTGCTGACGCCAGCCGTCATGAATGTCGAGTAACGGGCTTCCATTTCGGCCACAAGTTCGACGAGCATTTCCCTGGCAGCAGGGGCTGTGACAGCTATTTCACCGCGATAAAGATAAGGACTACCACGATATACCGCCATCTCAACTTGCTTGGGGTCTATAAGGGCGAGTTGCAAGGCCGATGCTGGCATTCTGGCAACTAAGGACAAAATAAGCGCATGCAGGCACACGCTCTTGCCACTACCAGTCGTGCCGCCTACCAGCAAATGAGGCGCAGCGGCCAAGTCGAAGGAGTATGGGTTACCCATGATGTCCACGCCTGGATAAACGGGAAGCTGACCCGACGCCATCTTCGATCCTGCTACCCAATCCTGAAACTGTGAGAACCCTACCTGGGTCCACGTTGCTTGCGGCCTTGGTACATCCAGGCTCACTGTCTTTGCCTCGTCGCCTGTGGACAAAATGGGACGTGACTTTTGCAAATTCAGCGCAAGTGCTAAGCGTTCCAAACCACGGCGCAGTTTGTCAATCTGGTTGACATCTGGCAAAAAGACTTTGTATCTAGACACTCTAGGTCCATGCACTAACCCCTTGATTTCGGCGCTGACGCCAATTTCCGCCAGTGCTTTTATCAAGATCGAGGACGCATCTTGAGGTTTTTCTGCCTTTACCTGCAAACCTCTCTTAGCCGCTTGGGGAGCCACGTCAGGCAGGTCGGCACGACGAATAATTAAAGTTTCTAAAAATTTGTCGAAATTACCGTTTGACTCTTGCCAGTCTTGCATAAGCAATTGCGCGCCTCTATGCCAGTGCTTACGCACAGCAGCCCGGAAAGCGTCCATCGAATCAACCGGATCGCCACCGTTGGTCTTTGCGTGCGTGACGATTAAGCCTACCCAGACGGTTATGTCGTCTTGGGTGAAGAGAACCGATGCAGGAATTTCCAGACCTTTGGAGTCCACATTTTCATCAAACGATTTTCCAAGCGCCAGAGAGCGGCTTATGGCGAGACGTGCCACGTTTGCCTTGGTAGATAGCCCAAGATTGGTCATCAGGGCAGAGGTCGTTTTATCTGCCTCACTGCTGGTCCGAAACCGCGAGGTCATCAACTGTTGAAGTGCAATCGTGCTCATCGACGACCTTTCGCAAAATACTTGCCTTCTTTGGCGGTAGTCCTGCCAATTCCGTCGCCAACGTCCGAGTGTTCGAGCAGATAGGTTTTCGAAACACTCCCGGCAATTTCTTTGTGAAAGTGGAAATCGATCTCCTCATCCTGCGAGAGCAGAATCACTTGTCGAGTCGGGTCTGAAGTCCAGAATTTGAGAATATTGTCTCTGTGTTTGCTATCTAGTCGGCCTAGTGGAGTATCAACGACCATGGGGGCCTTGACCCCAGACACACGAGCCAAGCCTGCAATCAACGCCGTTGCAAAAATCTGGTTTTCACCCGCTGAACGCTCAAAAACGATCTCACGCCCATTGGTACTGAGAATGCGCGCAGTGCCTTCGTCAAGGATTTCAATGCGATCAACTTGGTGCTTATGCGCCAGTTGCTTGTAAACATCCGTCATGGCCTTCCCAAGTGCCTTCACCTTCAGAGGGAATAGTGCAGGAATCACCTCGTCAAGAATTTTTCTCACGCGTTCCGACTTTTCAATCACTGCTCGAACTGGGCTTGACTCGTCCAGTCTGCCCTTCTCGCGGTTGTAGTCAGCGCGCATGTTGTTGACCTGAGCTTCCAGCGTCACCATCGTGCGATCATCAATACGTACACGCTCCGAAAGGCCTTCAATCTGTGCCGTTACTTCCTCCAGCTTTGTCTTGAGACCGTTGTAAGTCCCGTCGCGGTCAATACCTTCCAATCGGGAAATCTTGCGTCCGAGTTCATCAGTGCGCTGTTGCAGGGTGTGCTGCTCGTTCACGAGGTCTTGAATTTCCTTTTGCCCCAGGCTGACTGAACCAAGAAACTCAAGTGACTTGACGCGTTGACCTTCGTGCAAATAGTCATGAACTATTTCGTCTGCGCAGTCATCGGGCGGTGGGTAGAACAGTGAGTCCCACGCCGCATCCAATCGGACTTTAATTGCGCTCTGCTGCGATTCCGAAAGTACAGGATCAATTGGCGGTTCTCCTTGCGAAGTAAAAGCAGTTTGAAACTCAACTTTTCGGGGCGCAAGCGACAGCTTTTTAGCCTCGTGTTCAAACCATTTAACTTCCGCCTCCAGTTGTATCCTGTAGGCATCTGTGATGGCTTTGGGAACCAAATGAAAGGGCAGGCGACCGGACAGGATTTCTTCAAGTGCGCGATGTGATTCACGCAGCTTGTTGCGAAGCTGCTCCCGCTCTTCGACAAGCTCCTTAACCGTAGCGATATCGCCGCCGCCGCCGCCTGAGGATGTAATGCGCTCTAGGAGAGACTGCTGTTCGGCTCGTAGTTGCGTCTTTTCTTGATCTGCATCTGTTGCCGAATCCTTTAGCTTCCGCAGTTGTTCTTCGCCAGCATTTAATTGCTCGGCCAACTGTTGCAGGCGATCTTCATCAACAGAAATAACTTCGCCCCGCTTCGTGCTTTCAAAACTCTTCAGGCGGTCCGCTAACGAGCGGAGTAAAACGACCCCAAGTAAACCCTCTAGGCCTTGCTTTACCTGTTCAACGCGGGATTGGTCGGCCAGTTTTTTGACTTCTTCGCCGTCGAAAAAGAAGAACGGCGCTACGTGTGCCGGAACGAATACTTCGTCCAGCAACTCGGAAAAGTGAAACCCGTTCTTGCCATCTATTCGAGGACTATTGGGAATGCCGCGGACAACTTCCCGGACCACTGCTTCCTCTTCTCCGGTCCAGTTCTTGCCATGTGATTTGAAAAACCACTTCCGGCAAATGTCGATTGCCTTGGTTTTGGTCCTGTTGATAGTGACGCGCACCATCATCGTGTCCAAGCCGTCGCGCTTGGCTTCGCCGTTAAAGGCGCTTTCGAGAAATGTTGGGTAGCCTTTTTTGTCGTCAGTTTTTAAACCGGCCCTGGCTAAATGAATAATCGCATCCTTGCCATATAGGCACAGATACAGAGCTTCCAGAATGGTCGTCTTGCCGAAACCATTCATCCCGCCAATCAAGATAATGTTCTTGCCTTCCTCGGGGGCAGGAAAGTCGAAAACTTGATGTTGATAGCTCTTGAAGCATGTAAGTTCAAGCTTTGAAATCCACATATCACTGCTCCTCCACGACCGACTCTTGTTATTCGATTGCGCCCAGAATCTCCTCAAAGCGCGGATTGATACCTCGTGCTTTTTCCTGATGCTGGCGCTCTCGTTGAACTGTGACCAGTTCGGTGATGACCTGCATGGGCACGTTGTACTTCAAGCACACTGCTTCTAGCACGGCCTGGGCAGCTTCGTCGCCCCATAAAGGCAAGTCGCTTAAAGGCGACTCTGAATATTCATCATCCATCTGCTAACCCCTTCTCTTGCTGTAAGTCGGTCGACCAGTGCTGGTAAATCAAATCAAGTTCTGCTTCGGAAATGAGTTGTTCACCGAACTCTTTTTGCACTTCGGTCAAACGTTCAAGTATCAGCTTTCTTGTTTGGATGGTGAAAGGCCCAGGGATATGTTTACCCTGCAAATCGAACGACATCCGGCCATTGCGGCGATAGGCTTGGCGATTCTCAGATTTATTTCGAATGGCCTTTAACCAGTCACGAAAATCTACAAGGGGCTTGAATTGATGGTTTCCAACGTCGATGAAACCTTGGAGGCTTCGGTCTTTTTCTACGACAGTGCATGTCCAGCATCCAAAACGGCTGTTCGGCGTGCCGCATCCAGGCGCTTCTTCTTTACTTAATACCACCGGGCATTCACCGCCTTCTGCATCCCGATAAAGCTGAAACAGGTCCACGTGCGTTCCACCCCATGGAGCAGGGTAGGTGCCCAATATCTCCCAAACATCGTCAGTCGAAAGGTGGACGATTGGCCGGTAAATTAAAGCGCCTAAGAGTTCACTGTGGGGAGCCAATCGACTATCTCGATGGTTTTGGTGTTTTTCAATAGACCGCTGGCGTGAACCGCTCTCGTCAGTTCGGACTCCAAGAACGACTATTGCAGCACCCGACTCTGAGATATGGCGTTTGATGTATTCGCTGGTCGGCTGAATTTTGAGCCGGTCCGTACACCATCGCATCGACTGATTTGGGCTGGGGTATCCCTTTCCGATTAGGAGTACCCAGAAGGACTTTTCGATGGCTGGAGTGGTGCGAGCAACTGTTATTGGAAGATCTAACTCATCCGCCATTGCCTTAATGGCCTTGGTAACTTTGTCCAAGTGGGCGATCACAACAGGACTCTCGACGAGTGTGTCGTTTGACACAACGTGAACGGGGCGAGTGCGCCTGGACGGAGGGATGGACATTAACGCATCCACGACCGCATGCACAACCAAAGTACTATCTTTCCCGCCGCTGAACCCAATGATCCATGGAAAGCGTTGATTTTCGGCTAGGTAGTCTTCGCGTACTTGCTTGACAACTTCGCGCCATTTGTCCAGAGCAGACTCCGGTTCTGCGACCACACAGAAATCGCCATCCAGTTCTGAACTTATTGCCAAATGGTCTGAAAAGCTGTCATTTGTCATCAAATAGATGCCCTTCTGTTGGCGTTACGGCGTCCGAGCGGACTCCTAAAATACTTATCCGAATTCGGATAACGCTCATTCTAAGGGGGGCGAGTGCCCTGTGCACATCGTTCGATAAAAGGATCTCTCTTATTGGAGGTGTCTAGCCCTGAGGAGTTACGACAATAGTTCCCTTTGATGCGTCCCGGCAAGGCTACTTCTTGTGCCAAATATTTGTGGGCATCAAGCGATTCGTGGAGTCTGAAAACTCTTGAAGCTTGGGCTCCTTGCTGCTTTCTCTGCTGCACCGTCTTGCAACCCCGCCTCGGACATTCTTTGATGTAACTCATCCAGGCTGCTACCTTGAACAATGTCCCGAAAGTTGCTGATATCGACTACACCATCGGGGAATTTGGCAGTCACAACTAAGTCGCCACCCATTGCACGCAAGAGGTTGCGAAGTGTGGAGATGTACATATCTGTCCGCTTTTCCATCTTGGCGATAGCGGGTTGTTCGACATGCAGTATGTCGGCTAGTGCCTTCTGGGTAAGGTTCCGTGCCTGGCGTAGCTCTTGGAGGGGCATTTCGGCCAGCATTTCACCAGTCCTTTTTGCTGCCGATGCCTGGGCAGCGGGAGACATAGCTGCGCGGAGGTCTGCAAATTTCTTAGCCATTTTTCTCTCCTTCTTTCTTCAATTCTTCCAAGTGGACATCGTAAAGTTTGTCGGCTATCGGAACGTTCGTTTCATACCACCTGTCGTCACCGGTTTTATCGCCACCGATTAGCAGGATCGCATTGCGCAAAGGATTGAAGGCATAGAGCGTCCGATAAGGCCTGCCTTCATGCTGTGTGCGTAGCTCACGCATATGACCGTGTTTTGAGCCTTTGATTCCCGTGCTGTGTGGACTTCTCAAATTGACACCAGAGGCTTCAAGCAGTCCAACCGAAGCCGCAATAGATACCTGTTCTGCTTCGGTGAGTCCATTCCACCACGCTTGAAATTCGTCAGTAAATTCGACTTCGCAACTCATGTCTGAAATATACCCTCCATGGAATAGTCCGTCAAGGGAATGTTTTTCGCTTGGCTGAAAGATGGACGCTCAAATTTGAGCAGTAAATTACAGGAATAGAGAGGCCTTTTTCAACTCGATTTGTCCTCCGAAAAAGGTAGCACATGCGGTAGCAGTCCTTTTTCAGAGTTAAAATACAAATGTTAAAAAATCCTTATTTATCAACAGCTTGTAAATGCGCGTGGGGTGGAACCCCATCAGCCACCCCAGAATCTTGAAACCTAAGCAGGAAGCGGCTTTCAAGCCGATTTCTGCTTAGCCGTCATCCACTTCGCTCATCCAGCTCCATCACGGAGTTGTTTATGAGCATCAAAGCCCCCCGCCTCATTCGAGACCGCTGCGGCGTCTGTTACTTTCGCCTAATCGTCCCGCTATCATGGCGTAATACCGTCAAAAAGACGGAAATTCGACGCAGTTTGCGGACCAAGGACGTTTCCATCGCCCGTCAGGCCGCTTTGCTGCTGTCGGCACAAATGGAGGCATTCATGGCAGGCAACAAGAACGCAAAAGCACTTCCCCCTATGCCGGACGATTTGCTGTCCTTCCTCCAAAGTAGCAATGAGGCTTACAAGATAAATGTGCGGGTCTTCAAAAATGGGGACGCCCACATTGAGGCAGATACGCTGGAAGAGGCGAAAGAGGCCCGTGCGATTGTGGCCGAGTTGAAGAGGGGCAATCACGGCACCGTTCAAGAGGCCATGGCGGCTCTGCCATCTTCCCGATCCGGCACACACTTGGAGCAGGCCAAGGAAGATTATTTGGTTGAACGCTCAGCTACATTGAGCGAAAAAGGCACCATCCCAAAAATCAAAGGCGTGTTGAAGGCGTTCATAGCCTTCGCCGGAAATGTTGATGTGGCCATGGTGCAACCGACTCTCGTTAAAGATTACAAAAAGAAATTGTTGGCCGAGAAAAAGGCGCCGACAACCATCAATGACCACCTCGTGGTGCTCACTGGTTTTTTTGATTACTGCATCGACAACAAGGTGGCATCAATGACAAATCCAGCCCGTGGCCTGCTGATTCCCGGAGCTCACAACAAAGCGGAGTCTTACGAGCCATTTAAGTTGGCCGAGGTGCAGAAGATTTTCCAGCCTGAGCTTTACGTGAAAAAGATGAAGTTGCCGGATTTTTATTGGGGTCCCCTTGTCGGCTTGTTTACAGGGGCAAGAGCGGAGGAAATCGCAAGCCTTGACCTGGATCAAATTTACACTGACGGCGGTATATGGATCATTGATATTCTGGATGGCAAAACCGCAAACGCTGTGCGGAAGGTGCCAGTGCATGAGCAGCTATTGGCATTGGGATTCGTGGACTACGTGCAGTGCCTGCAAAAAGCCGGATATAAAAAATTATTCCCACACCTTCAAGACGGGAAGAACGGTTACAAGAAAAATATGTGCCGAATGTTCGGTGAGTATCTGGACCTGCCTGAGGTAAACATCGTTGATCCACTCAAAGTGTTTCATTCGTTTCGCCATACTGTCGTAACCAAGCTGACCGGCAAGGGCGTAAACGAAGGGTTGAAGCGTGCGATGGTGGGCCACGACATCGACACTAAAACATCAGCTCATGATGACTACACCCACTTGGATGCTTTGACCGTCGAAAATCTGCAAACTGCCATCAACAAACTGACTTTTGAAGGCGTGGATTTTGGCAAATTGAAGTTACCACCAAACGCATTTTTGCCTGCGATCGCAAAGCGCATAGAGCAGCAAAAAATGAAGACCAGCAAAGCTCTGCCTACACTCTGAAAACAGAGAGCATTCCATTGGTGAATGTAGGCCCAACTGGTATCATTCGACCCAGATTTAGCATCGAGCAAAAATCTTAAACGAACCACAGTTCCACCAACCATCAGACTGGCAGCAATGGGCAAATATTACGAATTTTTTGCAGGTGGCGGCATGGCGAGAGCTGGTCTAGGCCCCGAGTGGGAATGCCTTTTTGCGAACGACATCAGCGCCAAGAAGGGCGACGCATACCGGGTCAACTGGGGCGACGATCATCTAATGATCGGAGATGTGTTTGATGTTCAAGCCAAAAATCTGCCCGGACACGCTGACTTGGCTTGGGGCTCATTTCCGTGCCAGGACCTTTCGCTGGCAGGCAATGGCGTTGGACTAGAAGGCGAACGCAGCGGCGCCTTCTGGGGCTTTTGGAAACTCATCCGCAATTTGAATCGGGCGGGCCGCAAACCTCGCATGGTTGTGCTTGAAAATGTGTTCGGAACTCTTACCTCTCATGACGGAAAAGATTTCGAGCAAATAGCGAAGGCTGTGGCGAGTGAAGGTTACATTTTGGGCGCTGTGGTGATGGACGCCGTTCACTTTTCGCCTCAGTCACGACCACGCTTGTTTATTGTTGGAGTCGAATCCAGCATGGCCATACCTTCGCAAACGTTCGCAGACTTTCCTTGTCCGTCTTGGCATCCCGACGCGCTAATTCGAGCATACAACCGGCTTCCCAAAGCTGCAAAAGACGCCTGGCGCTGGTGGAACCCTGCGTCACCGACTCAACGGACAGGAACGCTGGATGACATCATCGAAAAAAATCCCCAGGGCGTGAAATGGCACACAAGTGAGGAAACCCAAAAACTTCTCAACATGATGAGCGATGTAAACCGGCGAAAGGTCATGGAGGCTCAGCGTTTTGGGGCTTTGAAGGTGGGGACGATATATCGACGCACTCGTAACGGCGTGCAGCGTGCCGAGGTTCGCTTTGATGGCGTTGCTGGGTGCCTTAGAACTCCTTCGGGCGGGTCGAGTCGTCAAACAATCATGGTTGTCGATGGACCAAATGTAAAAACGCGATTGATCTCTCCTCGTGAAATGGCTCGACTCATGGGCTTGCCAGAGGACTACGAATTACCTGATCGCTACAACGACGCGTATCACCTTCTTGGTGATGGTGTGGTGGTGCCAGTTGTTGCACATCTCCGGGCTCATATTCTTTCTCCCATGCTTCTCGCCAACCGGCAGTTGGCTGCTGTCCCTAGCCGGCAACGCCGAGCATGAGCCGGTCAAGAGGAAAGCCCAAGCCTGATTTATTGGGAGACCCGGCATTGATCGAAGGGGACAAGGGGGCAGGGCTTCCTACCGTTTCCGCCACCGATCTGCCTTTTGAAACCAAAGAACTTCGGGCGGGGCTGTCGCGGTTTACAAATCAGGTTTTTAAATTCGAAGATGGACGCGAAACCCGCCTTGGTGCCGTGCGGTGGGGTGTGTATGCATTTTTTGATTACGACGGCAAACCGATTTATGTAGGTCAAACAAAGGCCACTTTTGGGGATCGGATTGGAAGGCATTTGACCAATCAGCGAACCGACGTGGTCGCGATGAATGTGCTTGACCCCTTCGAGGTGCACAGCATAAAAGTTTGGCCCCTTCCGCAGTTTCAGCGAGTAACCAAGGATTCACCAAAAGAAGAGCGAACCGCTGCAATTCGACACTTGAACGCACTCGAGTTCCAAGTGTTTGAAAGTTTGCAACACGAGGAATTTAGTTTTCTAAATGAGAAAGATCCGATTCGCCCCACTGACAGCTATCAGGTCGAAATTCCTACGGAAATCAGCGGTCAGGTGGTTTCTGACGAGGTCAAAAGGCTGCGAGATCATCCTGATCTACGCATCGCACGGCGTGCATCCACGCTTGCGAAGTTGGCTCAAAAGATTAGTGAACGCGATGTAAATCCCGGTTTACGGCGTGCAATGGTGTCTCAGGCCACACGCCTGCTTGACTTGGCTAAACAACGGTATGACGCCGTGCAGGACCTTCGGCGCCGCGGGGTAATCGTGGTGCCCGATGCGGTTGACGATGAGCGAGACGACTCTATTTCTTAGCTGCATCATTGCAGCCTGGGCTAAGGCCTAGGCTTTCTCTTTGGGGGCACCGACTGCCGGTTGTGCTCTTTTGGGATGTTTCGAAGCTGCGAGGGCAGCACACCACAGAGCCCAGACGCGCGCACAGGGTCACTAGCCGTTGCCTTGACCCCATACCGGCCAGAGCCCTGTGCGGCGGTCCCGTAGGCCTTCTGGCTCAATGCTGACGCATGACCCATGCCCCGAGCGACTTCGAACGGATCAAGGCCGGCTGCTTTTAGCTCCGCACATGCTGCGTGTCTCAGAGCGTAGAACGAAGGCGGAGATTTTGAGTGATCGAAAAGCCGCCGGGACATCGCTCGAAACGCTGAGCACATCCCCCGTGCTGTCAGTCCCTTCCCGACGATCAAGCTGCCACCGCTGGCCCTGACCTGATTCCTCAGCCAGTCAAATGCCTCCTGCCGGGTATGGTCAACGGCTGAAAGCGTGATCGTGCGTAGTGGCTGCCCGATGCCGTGAACGTGAGCGGCGATGCCTGCCCCGAAGTCGCGAAGTTTTGAACCCTCGACGTGGAACACGAGGGCATTGGTTGAGTCCATCGTGATCCGGATGCGATTTGAAATCTCCTCAGGTCGCACGGGGATCAGCACACCCACTGCAACAGCATTGCCGTATTTGCCGGACCGTGTGCGAGCGTGGACCGCAGCGATCCAGTCCTTTGGAAGTCGTCCGAGTTTCTGGCGTTGCATATGTGTTTTTTCCCTCCTGCAAGCTGTATGTGGTTCGAACTTCATTGCAGCTACTTCTTTGAGGCGTGCTTCAAAAAAACTCAAATGCTCGTCATAGATGCATAGAGCTTCGAGTTCTCCTGACCCCCCCCTTTTTTCGCAACCGGTCGGCACGGGCAAGACACTCGCGTAGGTCTTCGCGGGTCTTCCAAAGGCAGGCCGCCCGCAGCTTCCTGAAAGATGACGCAGTGCCAGCCAGAGACAAGGGATTGCCTCCGCAGCATGCGACGCGTCTAGCGTCGGCTGCATAGCTATCCCGTGTCCTGTCAGAAAGCTCACCGCCACCTTTTAGGTGGGCGTCTCTCAGCTCGGCGACCTTGCGAAAAAGCTTGGGCCTGACCTCAGCCACAAGACGCAATGCTGCGTCTGTGTCGGATGTCGCCAGCTTTTCCCGCAAGCTCACCATCGCCGCCCACCTCCTTCGCTACGCTCACCGCCCGGCTTCGCCAGGCGGTCGGTGGGCTCCCCTTCCTTGGCTTCGCCACCCCTTCGAGTTTCTGGGACCTGAGCCTGCGGCTCATCTCCCAAAATCTCCAAGGGGCCGGAAGCAGCGTTATCCGCGCCGGTAGGCGCCCGGATAACGCTGCGAGAACCGAGGCCCATACGACGGGCCGGTGTCGGTGGCAGCAAGTCGGGGGATGCATGAGATTGAATAAATGCCATCGCTGACTGCTTGCCTTGCAACATGTCGCGAAGCCTCGCCATGTGCAAGCTGAGCTTGTGGGAGAGCATTCGAGCATTCCGTAAAGCATTGGCACTTTTGGGGGCTGTGCTGTTCATGTATTCATTCAACGCCGCGATGGTCGCAAGGACGGTAGTTGAATGAGCATGTAAATCATCGAGTTGCAGTGCTGCCACATTGACTCTTAGTAAATCGATGGCTTGAAGCATTGGGCTCGGTTGCGGCTGTGCGTCCATTTTCTTTCTCCGGGGTTGTCATCGCTTCACGATGACAACGAAATCTTCCGGAGTCAATGACTCAAAGAGCTGTCGATGGCTGCGGACGCAGCCATCTGCCTTAAAGGTTCGATGTGTATGGATTTAGAGCGTGCGACAGCACGCTTATCCATACACATAGAAGGAAAATTCTTTTCATTGGAGAACTTGACTTCGCAGTAATCATTTGAGATTACTTGGTAATCACACAGGATTACTAACAACAGCGGAGGCTAGATGAAGACAGAACAACAACACTCGCAATCCAAGGCGAAAAAAAGCACGAGCGGGACGTCTCAGGTCAGGATGATTGACACCAACACAGGCGAAATGTTAGATGACGGGGTAACGATTCATATACCGCGAAAACTGCGAATAAAGGGGTTTTTTATGGCGAACCAACAAGGATTTGAGGAGCTGGCGAAATCCAAATTAAAGGGAGAGTCGTTCAGGGTCTTGTTGCTCATGATCAGCCGCATGGACTATGAAAATGCTATCTCGATTCGCCCTACGGAAATTGCTGAAATTTTGAAAATGCACAAGCAGAATGTGTCCAGGGCTTTGAAATCACTACGGACGGCTGGGGTGTTCGAGCGCGAGTCGGAGCATGTCGTTCACCTTGCCACTGAATTCGGCTGGAAAGGCAAAGTTCAGAACTTGCGCAAACACAACGCCGACGCGTTCAAGGAATGCGGCAAGAGAGCCGAGCCAACCGATGCGGACTGGAAAAAGATGGACGCAAAAATCGACGCTTTGTCGAAGTTTTCAGAGGTCGCCACGAATAGTTAAAAGTTAACCAATGCCACATCAATGCATGTGGCATTTTTTCTGTGGCGAACATTCCCGCAGTTTGTTATTTGCTAGACTTTTACGAAGGGTGCCAATGACGGATCATCTGCAATCACTTGTGCAACCAAGGCCCGGGTTTCGGCTGCATTGGCCCGAAACGCTCGCACGCTAGCCATCAACTTACTTATGCTGATGGCGGGTGCACCGGCATTTTTTCGGAGTTGCAAGGTGGACTGCATCAAGGCCAATTTGCTGCTTTTCATGGGGGGCGGAATTCTTGACGATGGCAAGGCATTTTGCGACTGCGTTGTGCTGGCTGCGCTGGTCGGGGTTGCAGACACTTGCGTCTTGTTCGATGGCTTTGGTTTGAGGAGGCCGAACATGTTTAGGAATTCCATCGTGCCGTGAAGCTCTCGTGCACAAAGTCTTAGACCTTGTGCCATATCGTCCGCGTGTAAAAACTTATCTGTCTTTCCTGTCAGGACATGATAGGCAAGGGCGTATTTGAACGCTCGAAAAATTATGCGGCGGGAAAAGGGTTCGCTAACACCAACCTCATCAGCTTTATCTACAACAAGATTTCCACCAGCGGTAAAAGTCTCCTCGACTACGTCATCAAGGTAGTAAACAGGATGAAAGGGCGTGTCCGTCAGCTTTTGCCAAAGCGGTGCCACTTGCGAAGCTAGGCCATCAAACTTGTAATTGAGAACTCTTGGCCGACCATCTTTTCTCGCAAAGCTGTATCCGAATCGTTGTGTGAATCCATCTTTAATCATCGACTCCGGAATCTCCGTGATGTTCTCGATTTGACTAAGTCCAAGTATGGATATCGCAGGTATTTCAACCGTTGGCGATCCGACCATCGTGCCGTAACTTACTTTTGAGTTTGAATAAACTTCTAAGAGGCAGCCCCTTAGGCCTTCCATTTTTGAGTCTTTGTTTATTGCTCGAATAAATTTAGCAAACTCATCTTTCAAATAGAAACTGTTGTTGTTTTGTTCGAGGTTTTCAAAAAATTTCGGGTAAGACTTTGCATCAGGGAACATTTTTACTTTCCCTTCTAACGCATTAGATATCGCGTTTAAGGTCATGGTCTTCCCCCCACCTGTGTCAGCCAGCAACAGCGTCCAAAGGTCAGGATAAATATTCTGCATCTCTGATTTTTTTATGTAGACGCCCTGTTGGAGCATTAACGCTGTCACGTAGTGAAGAACCGTGTAAAAAGGCAGTTCGCGGGCGAGGTCAGTCTTTTCGTAGAAAAACTTATCGACGACTTCAAGAATGCTGCCTTTGGGTATGCAGTCATCTAGGGTGGGCCAAGTGCCTTGACCCAGTCCGGCAAGTAACTCTTCGACGAGTTTGATGCCGTTTTTTGTCTGCTCCGCAATCAAGTCAGGCTTAGCCGATTCTTTTGCGTGTTTTCGCCAAAACGCTTCATGTGGGGCGATGACGGTGCGCCACGCGGCGGCCCATTCCTTTTCCGTTGCATTGCTGATCGGATTGGGCACGCTTTTGTTCGGAGCTTTTTTGGTTGTTGTGGCAACCGGCTCGGGCCCCGCCTTGACAGGAAGTTTTTTTGTTCGTGCTGTCTTTGGTTCTGATGCCATGTGAGCGCCTTTTTCGCGGATGTCTTAGTTGGTTTGAATCTTACCAACGCGTCAGCAGCGTCAGCAGTGTCAGCAGGCGTCAGCAGGCGTCAGCAGGCGTCAGCAGTGCCAGCAGCGTCAGCAGTGCCAGCAGCGTCAGCAGCGTCAGCAGCGTCAGCAGCGTCAGCAGGCGTCAGCAGTGTCAGCGGCGTCAGCGGGTTACCGGAATGACTGGCACAATCAACAAGTCATCCACATAGGTCATCCACTTTCACCACGTTTTTTAACCTGCTGGATTTAGCGAAAGTGAGTAATGGTGCGGGTTTCAAGAGGTTTTTGGTAGAGGTGGGTTCGAGCCCCATCAGCCACCCCAAAATTTGAAGGCCTCCTGAACGGGAGGCCTTTTTAATTTGCGGTCTGGTTTCAGTCCATCATGATTGCAAACATCGCCATGCCCGCAAGCCTTTCAGTCCTCTTCGTCTGCATGGGCAACATTTGCCGCAGCCCGACCGCGCATGGTGTGTTCCTGCACAAGGTGGCAGGGCAGGGCCTCAGCGGGCAGGTTAAGGTCGATTCGGCCGGTACCCATAACCATCACACCGGCAGCCCGCCGGATAAGCGCTCGCAGGCCTGCGCCCTCAAACGCGGTTATGACCTCTCAACGCAGAGGGCACGCCAGATGACGGCTTCTGACTTTGACACGTATGACCTGATTCTGGCGATGGACTGGGACAACCTGGCCTTGATCCAGGCCGACTGCCCGCCCGAGCACCAGCGCAAGGTGCGCCGGCTCACCGAGTTCTGCCTGACGCATGAGAGCGCGGTCGTGCCTGATCCCTACTACGGTGGAGACGACGGCTTTGACGAGGTGCTTGACCTGGTCGAGGATGCCTGTGAAGGCCTGCTCCGGCATGTGAAGGCGCGCCTGGACGCCGGGCGGCGGTGAACTGGGCCGCAGACTGCACTTTGCGAAGGCCTGCCGGAAGTTGAGTGCTATCAATTAAGTAGCTTCTAACGCACGTATCTATTGGCCTGGAGGCCGATTTGGCACCTGAAAACGGCCTTTTTTGGCCGTTTTTGATGCCTTGAAGCTGATTTTTGGCCATCCACAATGGCTGAGTAAGGAGATTTTGCCGTATACGTTAAATTCTTGCGAAGTATGTACTTGACAAACCCTTAGATCCTTTGCATAATAGAGCCATACCGAAAGAAACAAATGGCCGCAATATTCGAACACCCCCACTTCCAAGACGCAGACGAGGCACGCAAGTACCTTGAAAACCTCCGTTGGGCTGATGGCGTTGTTTGCCCTCATTGCGGCGTTATCGGCGGTCACTACGCACTGAAGGGCAAATCAACCCGCCCCGGCGTTTACAAGTGCGGCGCTTGCTCTGATCAATTCACCGTGACTGTTGGCACCGTGTTTGAGCGCTCAAAAATCAAGCTGCATATCTGGTTGCAGGCCGTTCACCTCATGAGCGCCAGCAAGAAGGGCATTAGCGCAAAGCAGATCGAGCGCATGTTGGGCGTGTCAT
Organism: Pseudomonadota bacterium; assembly: GCA_040388905.1. GTDB lineage: Bacteria > Pseudomonadota > Gammaproteobacteria > Burkholderiales > Burkholderiaceae_C > Polaromonas. Next base: position 277,775 of record JAZKAY010000020.1, on the reverse strand, counting down.
ACAAGACGGCCTGGTTTATGTGCCACCGCATCCGCGAAGCCATGACGATCAGCCCAACCGCTGGCCCTATGGGTGGCCCTGACACCATCGTAGAAGCCGACGAAACCTATTGGGGCAACCTGTACAAAGCCCGTGCAGGCCACGGCCACAAAATGAAGGTGGTTTCACTGGTCGAGCGTGAGTCCGGCCAAAAGCGTTCTTTCCACGTTGCTAACGTGACCTCTGACACTGTCGAGGCAGTTCTGAAATCGCAAGTGCGCCCTGAGACGCACTTGATGACCGATGAATCCCCTGTTTACAAGCGCGTAGGCAAGCATTTCAGCGCTCACAGCACTGTCAACCATGCTCACAAAGAATACGTGCGCGGCAACGTCACCAGCAACACCGTAGAGGCTTCATTCGCCATCTTCAAGCGTGGCCTGAACGGTACTTTTCACAGCGTCTCAGAACGTCATCTGCAGCGCTACGCCACGGAGTTCGATTTCAAGTGGAATTTCCGCTCTGCTAACGGCTTTGATGACGTGATGCGCGCTGATGCCACGCTTAAAGGCATCGCAGGCAAGCGCCTCACCTATCGGCGGATTAACGGCAACTAAGCCGGCTAGCTTCAATAGCTTGCTATCAAAATTGATGGGCAAGCATTAAAACAATCATTCCGAAAAATAATGCTTGCGCACTTGATTGGGCGCAGGCTAAAATCCGTGCTAATTCCTGCTGGTCGGGAAGAGGACCACCCCGTGGGGACGGGGTGGCTAAGTTTGCTAGTGACAGCGACACGGCGTAAGCCGGGAAAGTGAATGATGTTTAAAAAAACCATCCGGAGATAATTTCTCCAACACCAGGCCAATCTAGGTTGGCCTTTACGCCCCCTTAGCTCAGTGAATAGAGCTCTCGCTTCGTAGGCTTGGGGTCGCAGGTTTGAATCCTGCAGGGGGCACTCTTTTATTTTAAGTTAATTAATTGGGAATGTCCATGCTTAAAGACCGTACGGGCGATGCGATTGCGCAAGCAGTTCAAGCTTTGCGCGTTGAAGAGTTGAGCCTTACTGAAGAGATTAGCTTTCTACAAAATCGTCTTGCAAACGTTCGCGCTGCATTTACCTCGATGCGTGCGCTGTTAGATACCGATGCGGACAAAGATTCAAATCCGGCCCAAAGTGATCTAGGACTAGATACCACAGAGACTTCCGGATATGAGGGGTTACCTTTCTCAAAAGCGCTCCACAAGTTCATGTCCACCGTTGCCCGACCGCTGTTTGTCCGTGAGATCACAGACGGGATGAAGGCAGCTGGTTACAGGTTTAACTCGGACAATGAAACAACGCAGGTTTACGTGGGGTTGAAGCGCAATGAGCACAAGCTCTACATGCAAGCCGAAGCCAACCAATGGATGACTTTAGAACTGGCATCCTCGCTCAAAAAGAAGATGGCGAATGCTAGTTAAGCAGCAAACGCCCGATCAGAGCCCACACAATCCGGATGACATCCTGAGACGGATGCTCAATACGCCGCCCAAGCCGAAACAGAAAACCCCGCCCAAGCCAGAGCCTAAGCGGGGTTAACGCCGTTTAGTTGTTAATTTGCCCCACTGGTCGGGACATAGGGCATATACCTAATCTTTTTGGGATTCTGTATATACAATCCAAAAAATGAAAAACTTGGTACTTTCTGAGCACGTCAAAGCAAAGATTGCCAATGATCACAATGTGACTATTGCAGAAGTACGACAATGTTTTCTCAATAGAAAAGGTCGATTGTTAGTTGACAATCGCGCCTTGACAAGGACAAATCCGCCCACACTTTGGTTTATTGCTGACACGAACAAGGTTCGATCCTTGAAGATCGTGTATATACAGGTTGGACTACAAATTCACCTGAAAACAGCCTACGAGCCCAATGAGATAGAAACGGCAATCTATCTCAAGTACGGTAAGAAGGTTTAACAACTTAAATGGAGAATGATATGGCTACCGCAAAGATCAAGGACACCCTCGACGCTTGGGAGAACGGTGCACTAGGTCGCGAAGAGCAGTTTGTGGAAGTGGCCGACGAGTCGCACGAAGCTGCATTGCAAGAAGCGTTGGAAATGCAGGCAATTTCCATACGCGTGCCCAAAGACCTGGTTCGCCAATACAAGCTGATCGCCGGATATCACGGAGTTGGTTACCAACCTCTCATGCGTGACGTTATGACGCGGTTCGTTAAAGGCGCTCTCAAAGAAATCTTTGAGGAGCAGCTCAAGGCAGAAAATGCCAAGCCCAAACGGGAGCCTTTGGTGCCGCTGAAAATGGCGGCTTAAAGTTAAGAACCCGCCTAGAGCGGGTTTTTTATTGTCCAAGGCAAACCTTAAAGTTACTTTAGGTTTGTTAAGTACATACTTCGCAAATTCTTAATGTATACGTTAAAAACTTAATATCTACGATAAAAAATCTCTACTGAAGCTTCTGGAGAGTCAGTTCACCATCACCAGCTTGCCCTTGACCCCGCGTGAGCCCATGTGGGCGTAGGCGGCCTTGAGGTCTGCCATGGGCATGGTGCTGTCAATGACGGGTTTGATCTTGCCCTGGCCGTACCAGGTGGCCAGTTCCTGCATCATGGCGGCGTTGGCCTTGGGCTCCTGTTTGGCGAAGCCGCCCCAGAACACGCCGACGATGGACGCCCCTTTGAGCAACGGCAGGTTCAGCGGTATGGACGGCGTGGGGCCGGATGCAAAACCGATGACAAGGTAACGGCCGCGCCAGGCGATAGACCTGAAAGCCGGCTCGCTGAAGTCTCCGCCCACGGGGTCATAGATCACGTCGGGGCCTTTGCCGCCGGTCAGGGCCTTGATCGAATCACGCAAATTCTCCTTGCTGTAGTTGATGGTCGCGTCTGCCCCTATGGATTTGCACAATTCGCATTTCTCGTCGGTCGACGCAGCAGCAATCACACGCGCGCCCACCGCCTTGGCAATCTGGATGGCCGAGGTGCCCACACCGCCGGCTGCGCCCAGCACCAGCACGGTCTCGCCAGCCTTGAGCTGTGCGCGGTCGACCAGCGCATGGTGCGAGGTGGCGTAAATCATGATGAAGGCAGCCGCATCGACAAACGGGAAGCCTGCCGGCAACGGCATGCACAGCGCGGCGGGTGCAATGGTATGGGTGGCAAAGCCGCCGGTGCCCGAAAGGCAGGCCACATGCTGGCCTGCCTTGAGGTGGGTAACACCTTCACCCACGGCTTTCACGACACCGGCGTATTCAGAGCCCGGCACAAAGGGCAGGGGCGGTTTCATCTGGTACTTGTTCTGCACGATCAGCAGGTCGGGGAAGTTCAGGCTGGCGGCCTTGATCTCGATCAGCACCTCGCCGGCCTTGGGCTCGGGCGTGGGCAATTCCTCCCAGGTCAGGGCATCGACCCCTACAGGGTTTTCACAAAGCCAGGCGTGCATGTCGTCTCCGTTCGTCGTCTGTTGAGGGCAATGCGCCATCATAGGCAAAACAAATCTGCAAACGGGCTGCCCAGAGGGGTCAAACGCCTGTGGCTGTCGCACCAGTGACCAGGACAGGCCCTAAAATCAAGCCATGAAAATTCTGATCAGCAACGATGACGGTTACCAGGCTCCCGGCATTGTTGCCCTGTACGAGGCGCTCAAGGATGTAGCCGATGTTGAAGTCGTCGCCCCGGAGCAGAACAACAGTGCCAAGTCCAACGCGCTGACGCTTCATTCCCCCATGTACGTGCAGACGGCGCCCAACGGCTTTCGCTACATCAATGGCACGCCGGCCGACTGTGTGCACATCGCCATGACCGGCCTGCTGGGCTACCGGCCTGACCTGGTGGTCTCCGGTATTAACAACGGCGCCAATATGGGCGACGACACCATTTACTCGGGCACCGTAGGCGCGGCGATGGAAGGCTATTTGTTTGGCATTCCGGCCATTGCATTTTCTCAAACCGAAAAAGGCTGGGCACACATAGACGCGGCAGCGCAGCGCGCGCGCGACCTGGTGCTGCAGTTGATGCCCACGCTCGAAGTGATTGCCGAGGGCAAGGCACCCAGCGTGCCGCCGTGGCTGCTGAACGTGAACATTCCCAACCTGCCGTATGAGCAGATCCACGGCGTGAAGGTTGCGCGCCTGGGCCGGCGCCATGCGGCGGAGCGCGTGATTACCCAAACCAGTCCGCGTGGCGAAACCATGTACTGGATAGGCGGCGCAGGCCCGGCCAAGGATGAAGGCGAGGGTACGGACTTTCACGCCACCAAAAAGGGCTTTGTGGCCATCACCCCGCTGCATGTGGACCTGACTGACCACGAGCGGCTGCCGTACTGGGCGCAGTCATTTGCACAGTCTGCCGCGCAGGCAGCGGTGACACTGACGCAGGCTGCATGAAGCCAGCCAGCAAGCCATCTGTGGCGGCGCCAAAAAGCGGCGTGACTGCCAGCCGCCCCTCATTCCCGGTGCAACTGAAACCCGCAGCTGGCGTGCCGACTGCCAATAAAAACATGACAGCGCCGCCGTTGCGTGCTTCCAATACTGCGAACCTGAAAACTGCGCAAAAGCCGGTTCCCAGCGGTCTGGGGCTTGACTCACATGCCGTGCGCGCCCGCATGGTGCAAAAGCTGGCCGCGCAAGGCGTGACCGACCCGCAGGTGCTGGCCGCCATGGGCCAGGTCGAGCGGCACCGTTTTGTCGACAGCGCGCTGGTCAACCAGGCCTACGAAGACACCAGCCTGCCCATAGGCCTGGGCCAGACAATTTCAAAGCCGAATGTGGTGGCCCGCATGCTTGAACTGCTGATGCGCGGCAACGAAGGCCGTCAGGGCAAGCTGGGCCGCGTACTTGAAATTGGCACCGGCTGCGGTTACCAGGCGGCGGTACTGGCGCAGCTGGCGCAAGAGGTCTACAGCATCGAACGCCTGCGCGGCCTGCATGACAAGGCGCGCGACAACCTCAGGCCCCTTCGCCTGTCCAACGTGCACCTGCTGTTTGGTGACGGCATGATCGGCTATGCGAAAGGCGCACCCTATGCGGCCATCATTTCGGCAGCCGGCGGCGAGAACATTCCCGGCACCTGGATTGACCAGCTTGCCATAGGTGGCAGGCTGGTCGCGCCCCTGCAATCGGCCAATGGCACACAGGCGCTGGTGGTGGTTGACAAGACGCCGCAAGGGGTCAAGCAGACCCTGCTGGAGGCTGTGCACTTTGTACCTTTAAAATCAGGCACAAGCTGACAGGGGATCGCTACGGCTGCTTTGCTGCCGGTGTCGTCCATCAAAAAAGCAATCAAACAACACAGGGTGCAACATGGCAACTTTCCAAACTCCGCTACCTGACAAAAAACGAAAATCACCGACCAGCGCGGGCATCGCCTGCCTGCTTGCCGTGGTCATCCTGGCTGCAGGCTGCAGCTCACGCTCCTTGACGCCCGCGCCTGTTGAAGACCGTGGCACAGGCATTTCACGCGCCCCGGCCGCTGCAGTGGACCCCGGCGTCAAACAGCCACCCGGTTTTGAGAATGCAGGCAAACCCGGCTACTACACCGTCAAGCCCGGCGACACGCTGATTCGCATCGGCCTGGACACCGGGCAAAACTGGCGCGATGTGGTGCGCTGGAACAACCTTGAAAACCCCAACCTGATCGAAGTTGGCCAGGTTCTGCGTGTGGTACCGCCGACCAGCGAGAACCCGCTGGTCGTGACCCGGCCTGTGACGTCCGGCATGGCCAATGCCAACACCGGCACAGTGGCCCCGGCGCAGGTGGCCAGCGCGGCACGGCCTGTGTCACCGGCCTCTACGCCTGCAGGCAGCCAGACGGCATCGGCCAGCGAAGATGACCTGGCTTTCATCTGGCCGGCACAAGGCACGCTGGTCGCCGGTTTTGATGAGGTCAAGAACAAGGGTTTTGATATTTCCGGCAAGGCGGGTGACCCCATCCTTGCATCGGCAGATGGCCGCGTGGTGTATGCCGGTGCCGGCCTGCGCGGTTACGGCAACCTGATCATCCTCAAGCACAACAATACCTTCCTCACGGCTTATGCCCACAACCAGACGCTGCTGGTCAAGGAAGACCAGACGGTCAAAAAAGGCCAGAAGATTGCCGAGATGGGCAACAGCGATGCCGACCGCGTCAAGCTGCACTTTGAAGTGCGCCGCCAGGGCAAACCGGTGGACCCGGCGAAGTATTTGCCTGCGAAGTAATCAGTACTTCAACCCATAAAAAGAGGCCTGCGCGGCCTCTTTTTTTGCCTGTCTGAAACGGCGTGATCAGGTGAATGCGGCGATCAACAGCGCAAGCAGGGCAACGGCCGCGCTTGCCGTTGCCAGGGGCACGGCCCGCCGTGGCGCATACGTCAACGTCAACACGACCACCATGGCCCCGGCCGTGAGCTCACCAAACCACAGCACCCAGCCCTGTGCCTTGCCAGCCATTAACAGGCAGACGCCGAGGGAAAGCGCCAGTGCGATCACACCACCAGCCTGCATCCAGCGTCGGCGTGCCCCGGGGTCCGTGCCGCGGCCAAAGGTGTCTTCGTAATGCCTGTCCATCGCCAGGCCCAGTACGGCAAAGCCAGAGAGTGCCGATGTGAAAGCGGCTATGGCCCATAAAACAAGTGCCATTATTCCGCTCCTGCACCGGCCCAGTTGCCTTCAGGCACCTGTCCGCCATCGGCTTCTTTTTCGGCCTTGAGGGCTTTGCTCGCCTTCTTTTCCGCACTCCTGCCCACCCACCATGCAGACCAGAGCAGTGCCAGCCCGAACACCAGGCATGTGAGGTCAACCCCGGCGATGCGCCACATGCCAGCAGGGATCGTCATGCCCAGATGGCTGCTTGTGGTCAATGCATTGAGCAGCGGAATCGCTGCAAACAGCACACCGCCTGCAGCCAGTTGCGCCTGCCACATGCGGCGTGCAGGCCAGATCAGGCCAGCAACTGTGGCAATGCCCCAGACGGCAAAGAACACCGTGATTTCTGCCTGCGCCCGCTCGGCGATATCGATGGGCAGCAGACGGTTGCCCCAGAAGAACGCTGCCATCGCAATCGGCATGCCGGCGATGGCGCCTACATTCAGCCCGTCAACAAGCCTGAGCCAGAAGCTCACGCGGCCGCCGTGGGCGAGTGCCTTGGCGTATTTCTGGCGTTCCTTGACGGCCCACAGCAAAAGGCCGGTGGCCACCATGATGCAGCCTGCAACGCCCGATACAAAAAACAGCCAGCGCATCAGCGGGTTGGAAAAACGGCCGAGGTGCAGGCCGTAGAGCACGCCGCGCGTCTCTGCCGCTGGCCGCGCCGTATCGCCTGCAGTCGAGAGGAGTTTGCCGGTGGCGCCACTAAAGACCATGGACGGCTGGTCGAATGAGATGTCGTGGCTGTCCTTGCGCGTGAGTGTGATGGTGGCGCCTGCATCGTTGGGGTTGTTGACCGAGATTCGCCCCACGTAACCGCCATCCCAGTGTTTTGAAGCCTGTTCAATCAGCGGTGCGATGGGTGTAAGGGGCGCGGCCTGGCCCGTGCGTTTGGCGTTGCCTGAAGCAAACGCCGGAAAGATTTCGGCCTGGAAGACCTTCTGGTCACCCTTGTAGGCGACCTGCTGCGCCCACGGCATGTACATGAACATCAAGGTCACCAGGCCTGTGTAGGTGATCATCAGGTGGTAGGGCAGGGCCAGTACGGCCGTGGCGTTGTGTGCATCAAGCCAGGAGCGCTGACCTTTCTTCGGCCTGAAGGTGAAGAAGTCCTTGAAGATGCGTTTGTGCGTGACGATGCCGGAGAGTATGGCGACCAGCATGAACATGGCACAAAAGCCCACGATCCAGCGCGCCCAGATGGCGGGCATGTAGTGCAGGTCAAAGTGCAGGCGGTAGAAGAACTCACCCCCGCGTGTGTCGCGTGGCTTGTTGACGGCTTCGCCGGTGGCCGGGTCCATGGATGCCTGGCTAAAGCGCTGGCGTTTGGGTTTCTCGCCGGGCACCACGGGTTGCGGTGGTGCGGTCCAGAGCATGCGCACGGCCGGTTCGCGCTCGTTGGGCATGTCGATGAACCAGCGCGGGCTGTCGGCCCCGCGTTTTTGCAGGAGGGCGACGGCATGTTCGGCAGCTTGCGCCTGCGTGGCTTCGCTGCGCGACGACTGGTGCAGTTCCGGCTTCATCCAGAGGGTGATCTCCTCCTTGAAATAGGACGCGGTACCGCCCACAAAAATGACAAACAGCACCCAGCCGACGAGCAGGCCGGCCCAGGTGTGCAACCAGGCCATGGACTGGCGGAAACCCTCTTTCATGCTGCGCTCCCGCCGTAAAAATAAACCAGCAACATCAGGCCAAAGGGCACGGCTGCCATGAGCAGGCCAAGCCAGGCCCACAGCGCGGTGCGCGCCGCAAACACCCACATGACTGCGCAGGCGTAAACCACAAACGAAGCCAGCGTCCCGGTCATCGAGGCTTCGGGACGCGACAGAGGCAAGGTGACAGACAACGACGCGGCACAAAGGGCTGCAAGTGCATAGCCGCCTCCTATCGCAGCAAAAGCGCGAACCGCTACACCCAGGCGGTAGCGCAGGCCGTCAGAAGACACTGCAGCGAGCCAGCGATGGCGTGTGGACGGAGAAACATCTGCCTGCAAGGCGGCGGCAGACGGATGTGGGGGCACGTGGTGGGTCATGGCGAGCGTAGGAACGTAAACCTGTCTGCCGCGAAATCACCCACCCGCCTTTAGTCAGGCTGGGCGGGCTGCGGCAGAAATGGATGGAACAAGCGGCTGGCTGGACTGGCACGTGTGTGCTGTCGCTGGGCTGGCGAATACCTCACCTGAAAAGATGAGAATCATTCTCATTATATTGATGAATGCTGGCGCATGCAAATTCCAGGCAGATGTTTGCAGCCTTGTCGTGTGTGTTGTATGTATGCGCGAAAGCCGGCAAGGCGGCCCTGTGATCGCACCTGAGACAATTGATGCATGTCAGAAGAAACCCAGAACCTGCCGCCTGCTGCGGCGGCAAAAGAATATCTCCCCGATATCCTCACCATAGAGTCGCTTGATATTGAAGCCCAGGGCATTGCCCACAGGGAAGATGGCAAGGTCGTCTTCATCGAAGGCGCATTGCCTTTTGAGCGTGTCACGGCCAGCGTATTCCGTAAAAAGAGCAGCTTTGAAAAAGCCACGCTGATGGAGATTCACCACGAGTCGTCACAGCGTGTGCGACCGGGTTGCCCGCACTTCGGCATGCACACCGGTGCCTGCGGCGGTTGCAAGATGCAGCACCTGCATGTGAGTGCGCAGGTCGCCGTCAAGCAGCGTGTGCTTGAAGACAACCTCTGGCACATCGGCAAACTGAAGGCTGAGAACCTGCTGCGCCCCATAGAAGGGCCGGCGTGGGGATATCGTTACCGCGCCCGGCTGTCGGTGCGGTATGTGCGCAAGAAGGGCGCTGTCCTGGTCGGCTTTCATGAGCGCAAGAGCAGCTATGTGGCCGACATGAATGTGTGCCTGGTGCTGCCTGAACATGTCAGCGACATGCTGCTGCCACTGCGTGAACTGATCGCCAGCATGGATGCGAAAGAAACGATTCCGCAGATTGAACTGGCCTGCGGTGACGATGTGACGGCGATGGTGCTGAGGCACATGGAGCCCCTGGGCGATGGCGACATGGCAAAGCTGCGCGAATTTGCAAAAGTTCATGCAGGCCTGCAATGGTGGCTGCAGTCTGGCGGGCTGGATACCGTCAAGCTGCTTGATGAGGCCCCACAAGAATTGAACTATGGCCTGCCGGAGTTCGGCGTGGTCATGCCCTTCAAGCCCACGGATTTCACGCAGGTCAACCCGCACATCAACCAGGTGCTGGTGTCGCGTGCTCTGCGCCTGCTGGATGTTCAGCCCCACGAGCGTGTGATTGACTGGTTCTGCGGCCTGGGCAACTTCACCTTGCCGCTGGCAACGCGTGCACGTGAAGTGCTGGGCATCGAAGGCAGCGAGGTGCTGGTCGCGCGCTCACGCGAAAACTTTGAGAGGAACAAGGGCGCAAGCAGCGTACGTGGTGCGCTGTCACCCACAAGCTTCGTCGCCCGCAACCTGTTTGAAATGACGCCCGCCATGCTGGCAAGGGACGGCACCGCCCAGAAGTGGCTGGTTGACCCGCCGCGTGAGGGCGCCTTCGAGCTTTTCAAATCACTGGCTGCGCTCCATCAGCAGCTGGTGACGGGTGTGCCGTGTGACGACGGCAAACACCAGCAAAGCCTTGTGCTGGGCGATTGGGTGCTGCCCGAGCGCATTGTTTATGTGAGCTGCAACCCGGCCACACTGGCGCGCGATGCCGGCGTGTTGCTGGAGAGCGGCGCCTATCGCTGTACCTCGGCAGGGGTCGTCAACATGTTCCCGCATACGGCCCACGTCGAGAGCATCGCGGTATTCGACCGCACATAAAAAAAGGGCCGTGAGGCCCTTTTTTTACGTGTCGACGGCTTAGTCGCGTTCGCCGCCGAAGATGCCCAGCAGCGCCAGCATGCTCTGGAAAATATTGAACAGGTCAAGGTAGATGGCAAGGGTGGCGCTGATATAGTTCGTCTCGCCACCATCAATCACCTGCTTGAGGTCATACAGCAGGTAGGCGCTGAAAATCGCAATCGCCAGCGTGCTGATCACGGCCATGCCCATGGTGGAGCCGACAAAGATGTTGATGACCGAGGCAACCAGCAGAACCAGGACACCGGCAAACAGCCATTTGCCCATGCCGCTGATGTCACGCTTGATGACGGTTGCCAGGCTTGCCATCACAAACATCACGCCTGCCGTACCGGCAAATGCCGTCATGACCAGCGATGCGCCGTTGCTGTAACCCAGCACCATGGCAATCATGCGCGATAGCATCAGGCCCATGAAGAAGGTGAAGCCCAGCAAAACAGGAACGCCCGCTGCGGAGTTCTTGGTTTTTTCAATGGCGAAGATAAACCCGAATGCACCCGCCAGGAACACGATCATTCCGAGGCCGCCGCTCAGCGAGCGGGTGATGCCCGTAGCAACGCCCAGCCAGGCACCCAGTACGGTCGGCAGCAGGCTAAGGGCCAGCAGCCAGTAGGTGTTGCGCAAGACCTTGTTGCGCTGTTCGCTGGAAGCAGCCAGGCCGTAATCAATGGTTTGGACGTTTTCAGTCATGAGAGTGATCTCCTTGGAGCCGGCAAATGCAGGCAACTTCATTTTAGGGTGGAGACCCGCTTTATCAAGAAACCGGGCACCTCCTATTTTTGGTAGGGGTTCTGGAACAGGCGGCATTCAGTATTTGAATCTGCACGCAGCTGAATAAGCCGAATTTTGCGTATCCTCAAGGGTTTCACCAACCATTTCCGGGAAAACCATGAAATCGAAAGCAATGCTTGAATTTGCCGACATCAAGGCCATCGCCGCCGCAGCCGAGGCAGAGGCCGTCAAGAACAACTGGGCCGTGACGATCGCCATCGTCGACGATGGCGGCCATCTCCTGCACCTGCAGCGCCTCGATGGCGCGCCACCGGCCTCTGCCCACATCGCACCGGCCAAGGCCAACACGGCTGCCCTTGGTCGCCGCGAAACCAAGACCTACGAAGACATGATCAATGGCGGCCGCGTGTCATTCCTGAGCGCACCCACCATCCAGGGCATGCTGGAGGGCGGCGTGCCCATGATGAAGGACGGCCAGTGCGTGGGCGCTGTGGGCGTCAGCGGCGTCAAGTCGAATGAGGATGCGCAGATCGCGCGTGCGGGAATGGCGGCCGTGGGCCTCTGAGCGTCAAGCCTCCGTCAGCCGTTAAAAAGCCGACCTGATGTCGGCTTTTTTGTTCCTGTGAAGGATGAATGTGCTGCGTGAGAAAAAAAAGCCTGGCTAGTCGACTTTAAAAAAGTCCGTGGCTGGCAAAAACGATCTTGGAGGCTGGTAAGAGCCCCGGATCGCCCCACGATGAAAGCGGTGCCTGCGGTGTGTGGACCCCGCAGGCGTGTCTGGTTTATTTGGTCAGGATCAGCTTGCCCAGGCGGGTGGCCTGCAGGCGATAGGTTGAACCGTTGTGGCTGATTTCCACTGCCTTCTGGCCACGCAGTATGTCGTTGCTGTTCATGCAGGCCTGCGGTGATGCAGACATGCTGGCGGAGGTATCCGGCTGGGCAGGTTGCGCAGAACGCGGAAGGCTGAGTGTGCTGGACATTGGCATCGCTAGGGACATGATGGTTAAACCTTGTTTGGGTTGCCGTTTAAGGAATCAATGAGTTAATGATAACGATTCGCATTTAAAAGTCAAGCGAGTTTGGGCTTGAATAAAATTTTTACAAATCTGCTTTTATTCAAGCCTGACGCCTGAGCTTCAGTGCGTCAGCTTTTCGGCTCGGTAATAAAACCTATCTTGCGGAGCCCCGCTTGCTGAGCGGCCGCCATGGCTTGCGCCACGCGTTCGTAACGTACGGCCTTGTCGCCGCGAATGTGCAGGTCAGGCTGCGGGTTCTGGGCGGCGGCCGCCTTGAACAGCGGTACCAGCTGCTCGTCAGTGGTGGGCGCTTCATTGACGTAGTAAGTGCCCTGCGCATCAACGGTCAGGCGTATGGTTTCGGGCTTGATGTTCTGCGCCTCGTTGGTTGCGCGCGGAAGGTCAATGTTCACCGAGTGTTTCATCACCGGTATGGTGATGATGAAGATGATCAGCAGAACCAGCATGATGTCCACCATGGGCGTCATGTTGATTTCGTTCATCACCTCGTCGCTGTCGTCCTGTGTTCCAAAAGCCATGATGCTTCTCTTTTAAATCAGGCTTTTTTGGCCATTGGCAGCACTTTTGCAGAGCTGCCTGCGCTGACGCGGGCACCCGTCACAAAGTAGGCGTGCATGTCATGCGCAAAGCGATTGAGCTTTTGCAACACGCCCTTGTTGCCGCGAACCAGCGCGTTGTAGCCGAGCACGGCGGGAATGGCGACTGCCAGGCCAAGCGCCGTCATGATGAGCGACTCGCCAATCGGGCCCGCCACCTTGTCGATGGTGGCCTGACCTGCCATGCCGATGGCCAGCAGCGCATGGTAGATGCCCCACACGGTGCCGAACAGGCCCACAAACGGCGCGGTGGAGCCAACAGATGCCAGGATGGCCAGGCCGGACTGCAGTTTGGAGGTGAATTCATCAATGGCGTTGCGCAGCGTGCGCGTGACCCAGTCGCTGACATCCAGTGTGTCATGCAGGTGTGCCTTGGTGTTGCGGTGGTGCAGGGTGGCTTCACGGCCTTCAAGCGCCAGCTGGCGGAAAGGGTTGGCCGGGTCGGCACCCAGCTTGCTCAGGCCTGCAGCGAAGTCTTCACTGTGCCAGAAATCTTCTGCGGACCTGGCAATTTTTTTGTACTTGATCAGATCAAGTGTCTTGATGATGATGACCATCCACGACGCGAGGGACATCACCAGCAGAAGAATGGCCACGGACTTGGTGACGATATCGCCCTGGGTCCAGACGTTGGCAAGGCCGAATTGGGAATTCATGAATCAATACTCCAAAAGACAAAAAATGATCGGGCTGGGGGCTTATTCAAGGACCCAGTTGATGGGCACGTTGAACCACATCTCTTCAGGCACGCCGTTGCGTTTGCCGGGCACATAACGCCAGCGCATCACGGTGGATCTCGCTGCCTCGTCCAGGCGGTCAAAGCCGCTGGATTTGGCTATTTCGGCTTTTTGCGGCGATCCATCGATGCCAATCAGTACACGGATGATGGATCTGCCCTGTTCGTTCAGCCGCCGGCTGATGGGCGGATAAGGTGGCTTGGGGTTCTGCAGGTAGCTCGCATCACTGGACGGCATTTGAATGGCCGGTGGCGCTGGCGGTGCGGCAGGTGCTGGTGCCGGTGGTGCGGGGGGCGCGGGCGGGGTAGGTGTGGTGACACCCACGGGCGCATTGGGCGAGGGCGTCGGGTCGGCAACCGCAAGTGGCATGGGCGGCGGCACAGGCGTTTTCACGACAGGTTTTTTGACGGGCTCCGGGGGCTTGGGTGGAACGGGCTCCACCTTGGGCGCCGGTGGCTCGATGAACTGCGTCAGTACCTCAGCCGGAACGATGATTTCCACCGCCCGCATCAGCAATCCGCTTTGCAGGGCCCAGATGAATGCAACGTGCAGGCCGACAACACCCACGGCAATGGTGGCATTGCGGCTCAGTAGCGGAGCTTTGGCCGCAGGGCTTTTCTTGCTGTCAAGCCCGGGCGGCAGGCCAAGCGATGGCATGCCTGAGGCTGATGGATGTGCAGGGGCGTTCATGGGCGGGAAGGTGAAGGAAAGCATGTCACGGCAGTGTGCCGTGTGCGCAGGGAAAAAGTGACTTTTTGTTCGTCAGCGCCTGAAAACCCACCACGCCGAGCCCACCACCAGTATCAGGCTGACGGGGAGAGCTGCGAAAAAGGTTGTAATGTTTGCCATGTGCTGCCTTCCAGAAGATTGCTGGCGAGCTTGATGTTGGCGCTGGGGCAGCTGGAGCTGCACTGCGCCACCACATCCCTGGCGCAACCTTCGCACTGCCCGCACTGGGTGGCAACACCGAGTTCAAATTGAATCTCGTCAAAACCCATGCCGGCACGTGCGTGGCGGGCGATTTCGCGGTCGGAGATTCGGTGGCAGACGCAGACGATCATTTGGATTGGCTTGCTGGTTGAATGATTTAATTCAGTGAGCCAATTATAAATGCGAATCTATCGCATTTGCAATCAGTTTGAATACCTTTCTCTGTTTAATGGTCTAACAGCTGCCTGATCCCGTGTACGGGCTGCCGCATAACTGTCACCGGAAATAAAAAAAGGGCCTTTGAGGCCCTTTGTCATCTGTTGCCGGAATCTGCCGGTCTTCACGTTTGGTATTACTCCAGCTCGCCCATCTGGCTTTGCAGGTAATTCTGTATGCCGACCTTGTTGATCAGCTCCAGCTGGGTTTCCAGGAAGTCGATGTGCTCTTCGGTGTCGTCGAGGATACCCTGCAGCAAATCACGCGAGACGTAGTCACGAACCAGTTCGCACTGCGCGATGCCGGCCTTGATGGTTTCCTGCGCGCCGACTTCGGCTTTCAAATCGCAGCCCATGGCCTCGGGTACGTTCTCGCCAATCATCAGCTTGCCGAGGTCCTGCAGGTTAGGCAGGCCGTCGAGCATGAAGATGCGGTCCATGAGCTTGTCGGCGTGTTTCATCTCGCCGATGGATTCTTGATATTCCTTTTTCGCCAGCTTGTCCAGGCCCCAGTGCTTGTACATGCGGTAGTGCAGGAAGTACTGGTTGATGGCAGTCAGCTCGTTCTTGAGCTGGGCCTGAAGATGGGAGATGACTTGAGCGTCGCCTTTCATGGCTGGTCCTTGGTTGTTATTTGCAATGACTTATTGTCTGTTGCAAGGCGGGCGAACTCAAGTAATCCCGTGCTTTCAGCTTTTGTTGCGTGTGATTGTGATAACTGTTCGTATTGGCGGCCGCTCAGGTGGCGGCCGCACCCGTCGATCAGTAACGCGCCTTCAGGGCAAGCACCACCCGGCGTGGTTCGCCATAGAAGTTCTGGCGCGTCGTGCCCGATACCTTCTCGTAATAGGTCTTGTCAAAGAGGTTGTCGATGTTCAGGCTAAGCGACAGCTTGTCGTTGATCTGGTAGGCCACCTGTGCATTGAAGACAGAGTAGTTGCCTGATACGAGTTGAATGGCCCCACTTTGTGCAAAAAACGCACTGCGGTACGACATGCCGCCGCCCACGCTCCAGCCCTGCAGGCCGGGTGTGCGAAAGGCATAACGTGTTGACAGGTTGACGCTGTGTTTTGGCGTGACGGGGCTGAACACCTGGCCGACCTGGGCCACAGGCGCCTTCAGGTAGACGGTGTCGGTGTAGGCATAACCTGCGATCAGGTCCCAGCCCGGAGAGGCCTGGCCGCTGACTTCGGCTTCAAGGCCCTGGCTTTGTACTTCACCACCCGGGATGCTCGCCGTCGGGACTGCGGGGTCGGTGATGGCCCTGTTTTTGTCCTTGATGCGGAAGATCGCTGCGTGTGCATTGAGGCGCTTGTTGAAAAACTCGCCTTTCAGGCCAACTTCGACCTGCGAGCCGGTTCTCGGGGGCAGCAGGCCGCCAGCTGAATCAAGCACGGTCTGCACCACAAAGGTTTCGGCATAGCTGGTGTAGGCGGACAGGTTCTGGTTCAACTCATAGATGGCAGACACAGAAGGCACAAACTGCCGGCCTGGCCGCGATGACGATGTGGTGGCATTGGTGGTCAGGTTCACGGTATCGACCTTTGCGTAGCTGAGGCGTCCGCCGAGAAGCACCTTGAGGCGTTCGCTCGCGCTGAGCTGCAGTTGCCCGTACAAGGCATTTTCGCGGCGGGTGGTCACCGTCAGGTTGGCGGTCGGCAGGGTGATGGCGGGGTAGGCCAGGTCGTAGTTGGGCCTGTAGATGTTGGCCGCAATATTTGGGCCGAAGGCAAACGCGCCGCCCAGGGAGTCGCCCATATTGCTGCTCATGCCCACAAGCACCTTGTGGGTGGCCTGCCCGATCCGGACAGGGCTGGTGAAGAACAGGTCGTAATTGCGGTCCTTGCTTTCGCCGTAGTTGTCTACCGTCTGCAGGGTGTAGTTGCCGTTGGGCGCCAGGACGCTGTTGGCGCGTGCAGACTGGTAAAGCGACGAACGGTAAACATCGCGCGCTGAAAACTTCACCAGCCCGCCGTTGTCCAGCCGGTGTTCAAGTTCTGCAAAAGTGTCCCTGGTTTCGAGGTTCTGCCGGTTGGCGCGCAGGCCTGCAAAGGTGGACCGGGGAAGGATGGCCAGCTGCCCGTTGGCATAAGCCGGCAGGCCCTGGTCTACAGAAGAGCGAACCGATTGGCTGGTGTAGCCTACCGAGAGGGTGGTCGACGGCGTGAAGTCGAACTCCAGGGTGCCGTAGCCCAGCGTTTTGTTGTTGAAGAGCGTATCTACATAACTGTTGCGGTCGTCCTTGACGGCCACCACGCGGGCGCGCAGGCTGCCTGTGGCATTGAGCGCACCGCCGATATCTGCATCCACGCGCCTCAAACCGAAAGAGCCCACCGTCACGTTGGCGCCAATGGCCAGCGGTGCATAGGCGCGCTTGCGCACCAGGTTGATGGACCCGCCGGGTTCCCCCCCGCCTTGCAGCAGGCCGGCTGGGCCGCGCAGGATTTCCACACGGTCATAAATGGCCGTGTCCAGTGCGGTCGCGTAGTTGGCACCCTGGCTGATGGCAATGCCATCAAGCAGGAAGGCGCCGATATCGAAGCCGCGTGACTGTATGGTGTTGTAGTTGCCCGCACCATCCAGACGGGTCACGGTGATGCCCGTCGTTTGCTTGATGGCGTCTTCAACCTTGGTGAAGTTCTGGTCATCCAGCCGCTGGCGGGTAATGACGCTGACCGACTGGGGCGTTTCTTTCAGTGATTGTTCGATTTTTCCTATGCTCACAGCACGCACGGTGTAGAGACCGTTGCCTTCACTCGCCGTGCCGGTGTCGGTGACCTTCACTTCCTGCAGCGTGGTCGCGGTTGTTGTGGCGGCTGTCGGGCTCGGCGTCTGTGATTGGGCTGGCGTGAAGTAGCCGCACGACAGCGCGGCCACGGCGGCAGCGGCCAGCGGTTGCAGCCTCGGTGCGAAAAAACGCATGGGGGGATGGCGGAGCTTTGTCATATGTAGGTCGGGTATTTGCTGTGTATTCGTGCTGGCAAAAAAGAGGCGCATGGTGATTGCGCCTTCGGGTTCTTCTTCGAGTTCCTATTTGTTGGGTGTGGCCGGTGGTGAGGCGGGCAGGGCGCCCAGGCCAGCGGTTTGCGGCAGCGTGAGTGATGTGACGTAACTGGCGCGGTGGTACTTCTCTGCATTGCGCTCGCCACCGGTGGTGTCGTTGTGTGTCAGCTCAAGCACATAAGTGCCCTTCCATGGCAAGGCCGCCGTCAGCTTGCCCTGCGCGTCGGTGCGGTGCTCCTGCGACCAGCCCGCAGATGTCACGATCACCACCTTGGCCTTGGGCAGCGGCTGGCCCTTGTAGAAGGCCTGCACTTCTACCGCACCTTTGACTGGCTGGCCGGTGGGCACAAGGTCCAGCGTCAGAACCGGCGCCTGCTGGCTGAAGTCGGTGACCAGGCGCGCCGCCGGCACATAAATGCTGCGCGTGACCTTGTCGCCGTCCTTGCGTTCGCTGACGGGATAGCCGGGCTCTTCGGCAACGATTGATTCGCCTTTGGCCGCACGGCCCGAGATCGGGAAGCCGTTCGCAGACTTGGCCACCGCCAGGGGCGCGTTGCCTTTGGCAGATATCTTTTGCGCAACGGGCTGGACGAACTTGTCCAGCAGGCCGGGCGAGGTCTCACGCAGGTTCTCGCCGAACTCGCCGAAGTACAGCGTGGCTTCCTTTGCATTTTGCTCAAGCCAGGCCTGGTGGGCGCCGGCCGTGCCCAACGAGAGCAGGGTGCAGCCAGCCACTATGGACCGAAGGGCAAGGCCACCCTGGCGAAAAGTGAAGGTTGTGGAGATGTTTGATCGCATGGTCATTCCTTTGGTGATTGAAAAGCAGGAGGTGTGAATGGCTTGATGGCTACATCCGCGCGCAGGGCTTCCCGCCGTGCAGCAAGGCACGTGTCTGGCGGTACGGCATCAGGTGCAGCAGGGGCAAGGTGAAAACTCCAGGGCGAGCGTCCATCCACGTCAGGGCGCGGCTGTGGCGCCTTGGGGCAACGGGGATTGGGGGATTAATGGCTCGCTGAACCTGTTGCAGCATGGCGCTGCGGGGAGGTCGGCTGGCGACTGGGGACGGACCGAACTATAGCAGCAAATAAGATTGATTCTTATTTGTGTTAATTGGCTGCAAGCCGCTCACCCACCCGGAAGACATCCGGGGCGGTATCAAAATGTAAAGTAAACTTTACATTTTGCCAGTTGTAGTCAGTTTCCTGGGTTTTTGAACGCTGAAAAACGCTTTAAAACGGCAAAAAAAGCCTGTTTTTATGGGGTAAATCGGCTGCAGGCCAATGAATACGTGCGTGAGCAGCTACCAAAAAAATAGCAGGCCACGTCACGGGGACGTAACCTGCTATTCATGTAACCCGCCGGTCAGGGGCTCAGGCCGGTGCCGAGGTGCGTATCAGGTGGTCAAACGCGCTCAAGGCTGCTTTTGCGCCTTCACCCGCAGCAATGATGATCTGCTTGAACGGCGTCGTTGTCGCATCGCCCGCCGCAAACACGCCGGGCACCGAGGTCTGGCCACGCTCATCGACCACGATCTCGCCGTGCTTCGACAGCTCGACCACGCCCTTGAGCCAGTCGGTGTTGGGCACCAGACCGATCTGTATGAACACGCCTTCAAGCTCAACCGTCTTCAGCTCGCCACTGGCGCGGTCCTTGTAGACCAGGCCGTTGACCTTCTGGTCGCCGGTGATTTCAGTCGTCTGCGCGTTGGTGTACACAGTCACGTTCGGCAGGCTGTTCAGCTTGCGCTGCAACACGGCATCGGCGCGCAGGGCAGTATCAAACTCGATCAGCGTGACGTGGCCGACCAGGCCTGCGAGGTCGATCGCCGCTTCAACGCCGGAGTTGCCCCCGCCAATCACAGCGACGCGCTTGCCCTTGAACAGCGGGCCGTCACAGTGCGGGCAGTAGGCCACGCCCTTGTTCTTGAACTCATGTTCGCCGGGCACGTTGATGTTTTTCCAGCGTGCGCCGGTCGAGATGACCACCGATTTGCTCTTCAGTGTTGCGCCGCTCTCCAGCTTGATCTCGATCAGGTCGTGGCCCGGGCCGGTGTTGGGCACCAGTGACTTGGCGCGCTGCAGGTTCATGATGTCCACGTCGTAGGCGCGCACATGCTCCTCAAGCGCCGTGGCAAATTTGGGGCCTTCGGTTTCCTTGACCGAGATGAAGTTTTCAATGCCCATGGTGTCCAGCGTCTGGCCGCCAAAGCGTTCGGATGCGACACCCGTGCGAATGCCCTTGCGCGCGGCGTACACGGCAGCGGCCGCACCTGCGGGGCCACCGCCGACGATCAGCACGTCAAAGGGGTCTTTGGCGTCAAGCTTTTTGGCTTCGCGTTCGACGCCGCTGGTGTCGATTTTGGCCAGGATTTCTTCCAGGCTCATGCGGCCGTTGCCGAACATGGTGCCGTTGAGGAAAACCGTGGGAACGCCCATGATCTCGCGCTCTTTTATCTCGTCCTGGAAGGTGCCGCCTTCAATCATGGTGGTCTTGATGCGCGGATTCTGTACCGCCATCAGGTTCAGCGCCTGCACCACGTCCGGGCAGTTGTGGCAGGTCAGCGAGACATACACCTCGAACTCAAAGTCGCCATCCAGTGCACGAATCTGCTGCAGGATTTCTTCCTCAACCTTGGGTGGGTAGCCGCCAATTTGGAGCAGGGCAAGAATCAGCGAGGTGAACTCGTGCCCCATGGGCAGGCCGGCAAAACGCGGGCCGTGGTTTTCACTCGGGCGGTTGATCGAGAAGGACGGCTTGCGGTGGTTGTCGTCGCGGCTTTCCGTCAGCGTGACCAGTGGCGACGATTCAGCCACGTCTTTGAGCAGCGACAGCACTTCGCCCGATGCCTCGCTGTCGTCCAGCGAAGCAACGATTTCGATGGGCGCAGTCGCGCGTTCGAGATAGCTTTTCAGTTGGGCTTTGGTGGCAGCGTCGAGCATGGAAAACTCACTTTCAATTTCAGTTGGAAACAAAAAAGCCCGGGCTGTGCAGCGTGTGCACCTTGCCCGGGCCTTTATTCAAGGCGCAGGGCGCTTAGATCTTGCCGACGAGGTCGATCGAAGGGGCGATGGTCTTGGCGCCTTCGTTCCACTTGGCAGGGCAGACCTGGCCTGGGTGGGCAGCGGTGTACTGGGCAGCTTTAAGCTTGCGCAGGGTTTCTTTCACGTCGCGTGCGATTTCGTTGGAATGCACTTCAGCCGTCTTGATCACGCCTTCAGGGTTGATCACGAAGGTGCCGCGCAGTGCCAGGCCTTCTTCAGGGATGTACACCTGGAATGCCTTGGTCAACACATGGGTCGGGTCGCCGACCAGCGGGAACTTGGCCTTGCCAACAGCGGGGGAGGTCTCATGCCACACCTTGTGCGAGAAGTGGGTGTCGGTCGTCACGATGTAGACCTCTGCGCCAGCCTTCTGGAATTCTGCATAGTTGTCAGCAGCGTCTTCAACTTCGGTGGGGCAGTTGAATGTGAACGCAGCCGGCATGAAGATCAGCACAGACCATTTGCCCTTCAGCGTTTCGTCCGACACAGGAACGAACTTACCGTTGTGGAAGGCTTCGGTTTTGAATTGCTGGACTTGCGTATTGATCAAAGATGACATGTTGGGTTCCTTCTGGAGGGTGGTTGAAACGTTTCGAGTTGATAGTTTAGCACTGTTAAATAACAAATATCGATAGTAATTTACTATTGAAAGTGTTGGCTGCACCTATGTTCGGCACAGGCCTGGATCAGTGAGACAAGATATTCACCAGCCGACCGGAGGGGTCGCGAACAGAGAAGCGGCGTACTCCCCAAGGTTCGACCACTGGGCCATACTCAATGACGAAATGAGCCTCTCTGAACTTCTGTAGAGCGCCATCGAGGTCATCCACTTCGATAGACAAATCCGGCACGGGTGTCCCGGAGCCGCCTTCCGTCATAAAGCTGACCTGGACAGACATCTTTGTGTTGCTGCCATAGGTCCTGATCCAGCCCATGTCCATTTGCAGATCAAGGCCGAGTATGTCCGCGTAGAAGGTTTTCGCGAGAGCTGGATCTGCGGTTTTGATGTTGGCGACAACGCGTTTAACTATCAAAGGTGCTCCTTTGTGAAGAGATTTGCAACCGCCTTGAGAGTGTTTTGCCGATCAAAACTGCGGATGAAAGCAACAATGAAAGGCCGGCCAGGACTTCAAACCAGATGGTCAGATTTGTTGCAAGCGTGTGCTCGGAACACAGCGCCAATGTGTAATGTGCCAATCCGTCGATGCCAACGGCTCCGTATGCCGCAAGCAAGGCCAGTCCCAGGATTTTTAACCTTGCCCTGTACGCAAGCAAGCCTAGAAGCCCGACGCCTGCCCCTGCAACCCAGGCTAGGTAAATCTTCTCCCGGGTGAACGAGAACGGCATGCCCGGGTAGTAGGCGATGTACTCAGCGTTGTGCGTGAAGTGCACAAGGTTCGCCGCGAAGAAAACGACGAGGAGGATCTGGATGTGTCTTGGGAGCGTTGTATGGGCCATGGGGAGCATTCTCTGCTGCCTAGCGGTGGAGGCAACCGGATCGCAACTTTCGCGGCGAAGCCCTCTGCAGGCGGGTTGTGTTTGCCGACCTGTTATTCAGGATGCTCTGCCGGGTATTTGTCCTGAAGTTTCCGAATTTCACGCCACTCCTTGTATCGGATGAAAAAACCGACGGCCAGCGCCACGGCAACCGCAGCCAGGAACACAAGAAAGCCTATCCAATTGAATTCCATCAGCCAGTGCGTTCGATAAGTGTCGAGCCCACGCCCAGTTCGCACCTTCTCGATTGCGATGAAGACCATTCCGACGATGCCCCCAATGGCCGCGATGCCAGCAACCCAAACGCCTACGATCAGCAGGCGGGAAGGCCGAGATGATGCTGTCGGGCGTTTTGTCACGGATTGCGTTGGAGGCCAGGCGCGGTCGGAGGCAGTCGCGGTTGAGCCGACTTATTAGCGCGGTTTGAAACCTCGGACACGGTAAAACCTAGCGAGCCCAAGCTACCAGACAAACCGGGGAGGGAAAATTCTGCACAACCATTGCCAAAACTCCAAGAGTCGCCACACACCCAAGCATAGCGAAAGACACCACACGTGCTTTGAAACCCAAAGCTTGAAGAGTCGAGTCATCAATAGACTTGTACTCGCCTCGAAAAATAAGATGCCATTGCGCCCCCGCATAGCTGTAGTTTCCATCCTCCGGCACAAGCTAGCCGCTGCGGGTAGCGAGATCGCGCCACAAGCCGGAGTGATGATTCTCAAGATAGGTCATAAATCGATATTCATACGGAACACCGACGCAGACGCACAGCAGGATTAGCACGTACAGACCCGCTGCGACGGTTTCAGGAGTCGAGCACATGGGCGCTACGATGGACTTCAGCGGCGCCGAAGGCGTCCGGGGAAGGAAAGGTTGGGCGTCCCGGCATTACAGATGCTAGAACCAATTCTTCACGTCATATCCGCAAGCCGTCAGCTCCTTCGATACCTCGCTCTTCCACGCGCCTTGAGCATCGAAGCTTACGTACACCACGCCACTAATATCGTTTGGTGTTTCGATCTCGCCTTTTACCAAAGCGCAAACATTTTCACGGCCGAGTTTTGCCATCAAGTAACCGTGCTCGAACACCACGTTCTGCCGCGCTCGATTTTTAGGGGGGAGCTTGGATTCGTGCACACCTCGCCCATGATCGCAAGGCGTGTAAAGAACAAGCGCAAAATCTGCTTCGTTTGAATATCGTTCGATCTTCTCGATGATTGTCATACCGGCACTTGCTTGTTCATGCAAGATGATTGACTGAAGGCCGACCTTTTCAATGAACCGAGCCACCTCTTGCTTAGTTTCGTTGTCTCGTCCGTGAACGATGAACACCTTCCGCTTGTTTCTGGTGACCACTGGCTTGGCAACGACTTGAGGTTGAGCCGTCAACTCCGTTGGCGTTCCGAATTCAAGCTGATCGAGCAGAGCGGTGAATTCCTGAGACAGATAGGTTCGACGCTCTGCGTAGGTGCCGTACTTGCCCTTGATGAATCCCCAGAACGACGTAAGATTTCTGTTCGTTCTGACGAACGATGGCATCAAAGGACGCACTTCCGCATCCGCTAGCAGCTCTTGCCGAAGAGCTTCGTATTCAGACGAGTCCGCAGAGCCGCCTGTAGCATGGGCTACAAGGAGATTGACCAAGTAATTGGCCTTCTCAAATTTTGTCTGTAAGAAATCGAGGCTCATGCTGCAAGTTTAAAGTGACGCCCAACGTTGCAAACGACCTGTTAAATCTCATGTTGAACCCGCTCCCACAACGATGACATCTGGCCAATCCTCCGGCCACGGACGGTCTTCATCTTGGGCGTGAGCGTGACCAAAGCCGTTGCTCGTCGCGTCCATTTCGTCCGCTTGCTTCAGCAGGAATTGTGCAATGCGCCGTATCGTCCCTGCGTCCGCTTGGAAAGAGACTTCTGTCAGCTCAACCAGTCCCTCTTCGTTCAGAGGCGCGCCTACGGGATACCCATAAGTTTTCATGAGATTTAACGTAATGTATGCCGCAAAACCTGCGGTATAAAAATGGCGCTGCAATATAAGGTGGTCATCAAAATCCTCCCGGATGCCGCATGCCTGCTGGCTTTGTCAAAAATCTTGTACAGATTTATTCAGCTATAAAGGATCCGCGAAACCCCGCAGATTTGCAAATCCAGTTTCGCATAACAGTCCGCGTCAGAGCAAGGCGGTTTGCCTCATTCAGGCGGGCAGCGCAATCACCAGCGCAGATTCATCAACCATCGCCGTCACGATGGCCTTGGCCTTGATACCGCTGCCAGCCTTCGCAAACCCGACCAGTTGCAGGCCGACGTCCAGCTGCAGCGATACCTCATCACCGCTGTTGCCGCGGCTGATGCGTTGCGCGACACCGCCGAGTTTTTGCTGGCCTGCTGTGGATGCGGCCAGGCCTGTGCCGGGGCTGACCGTGACAGCTGTCGCCTTGCAGAGTGCCAGAACGGACTGGCCTTTTTTTAAGCCCATCAATTCGGCGCTGGCTTTGGTGATGCGCGACACCAGCACGCTGCCACCGGCAAGTTTTAAAAACACCCGAACCACCTGGCCTTTGATTTCGAGCTTCTCAACCACGCAGGGCAGCTGGTTGCGCATGCTTGTGCGCACGCCTATGTAGGGCAGGGCAGGTGAGGGTGGCGACGATGAGGCTGCTGATGCGGCAGCGAACACGCTGGTGCGCGAATCGGCCAGCTGTTTCGCGACTGCCAGAAGCTGCGCGCCTGCCGCTGTGATCGTTGCACCGCCGCCGCCAGAGCCGCCCACCGCACGCTCGACCAGCACCACACCGGCCAGGTTGGTGAGCGTGTCTATGGCCTGCCAGGCGGCCTTGTAGCTGACACCCGCGTCGCGTGCGGCCTGTGAGATTGAACCGCTCTCGCCGACCAGCCACAGGATGTCTATGCGCTTGTCGGCGGGCTCGTGGCTGAGTGCGCTGTCAAACGACAGTGCAGGCGGTGTAACTTTTTTGGACGGCATGGCTGGCTTGTGTTTGTATAAATGCCGGGCTGAGAACGAGTTAGACGGGGAGGCGCTATTCTAAAATAGAATAGCGAAACTGGCCTTTCCGGAGCTCCCCATGTATTTTCTGCGTCCCGCACGTTTTGTCTCCGCATTGCTGCTTGCCGCACTTTCATGTGCATCGGCCTTGGCTGATGAAGTTCAGGTCGCCGTCGCTGCCAACTTCACAGCGCCCATGAAACGCATCGCGGCTGATTTCGAGAAAGACACCGGCCACAAGGCCACGCTTGCTTTCGGTGCCACGGGCCGCTTCTATGCGCAGATCACCAGCGGCGCGCCGTTTGAGGTCTTCCTGGCCGCTGATGACGAAACGCCTGCAAAGCTTGAGAAGCAAGGCAGCGCCGTCAGCGGCAGCCGCTTTACCTATGCGACCGGCAAGCTGGTGCTGTGGTCGGCGCAGCCCGGCGTGGTCGATGCGCAGGGCGGGGTGCTGAAGAAAAACGCTTTCTCGAAAATCGCGATCGCTGCGCCCAAGCTGGCACCTTATGGCGCTGCCGCTGTTGAAACCATGACCAACCTGGGTTTGATGGCCACGCTGGAGCCCAAACTCGTCACAGGTGAAAGCATTGGCCAGGCTTTCAGTTTTATCTCCACCGGCAATGCCGAGCTGGGTTTTGTGGCGTTGTCGCAGGTGGTTGAGGACGGCAAGATCAAGAGCGGTTCGGGCTGGATAGTCCCCGACAACCTGCACAGCCCGATTCGCCAGGACGCGGTGTTGCTGACCAAAGGCAAGGGCAACATAGCGGCTGTGGCGCTTATGGCCTACCTGAAGACCGACAAAGCCAAAGCCGTGACCCGGTCCTTCGGTTACCAGCCTTGAGGCGTATCAACTGATGGACCAGGCAAGTTTGCAGGCCATCTGGCTGACTTTCAGGCTGGCCGCCACCACCACCGTCGTGTTGCTGCTGCTCGGCACACCGCTTGCCTGGTGGCTGGCGCGTACGCGGTCGTGGGTCAAAGGCCCGGTGGGGGCGCTGGTGGCCTTGCCTTTGATATTGCCGCCTGTGGTGCTGGGCTTCTATTTGCTGGTTCTCATGGGGCCGAACGGTCCGTTGGGCCAGCTCACGCAGTCACTGGGCTGGGGGCTGCTGCCTTTCAGTTTTGCCGGGCTGGTGATTGGCTCGGTGCTGTATTCCATGCCCTTTGTCGTTCAGCCGCTGCAAAACGCCTTTGAAGCCATAGGCGACAGGCCGCTTGAAGTTGCAGCCACCTTGCGCGCGTCGCCACTCGACACTTTCCTGACGGTGGTGTTTCCGCTGGCGCGGCCCGCTTACCTGACGGCCGCCGTGATGGGCTTTGCCCACACGGTGGGCGAATTCGGCATCGTGCTCATGCTGGGCGGCAACATTCCCGGCAAGACGCGGGTGATGTCGGTGCAGATCTACGACCATGTCGAGGCGCTTGAATACACCCAGGCCCACTGGCTGGCCGGCGGTTTGATGCTGTTCTCTTTTGTTGTGCTGCTGGCGCTGTACATGCTGCAGCCTACCGGCAGGCGGCGCGGGCGTGTGCGGGGCGAGGCATGAAAGGCATTACTGCAACATTCAGCCAGCGCAATGGCGATTTTTCGCTCGATGTTTCTCTGGCGATTCCCGGGCGCGGCGTCACCGCCATCTATGGGCCATCAGGTTCAGGCAAAACCACCTTGCTGCGCTGCATCGCCGGGCTGGAGCGCGCTAAAGGCGCCCAGTTGTCGGTGAACGGCGAAGTCTGGCAGGACGACAGGGCTGGCGTCTTTGTGCCTGCACACCAGCGCCCGCTGGGTTACGTCTTCCAGGAAGCCAGCCTGTTCGCCCACCTCGATGTGCAGGGCAATCTTGACTATGGCCTCAAGCGGGTGCCTGCCACCCAAAGGCGTGTGCCGCTGGACCAGGCGATTGAACTGCTGGGCATAGGCCAGTTGCTCGATCGCCGCAGCAACACGCTCTCGGGCGGTGAGCGCCAGCGCGTGGCGATTGCGCGTGCGCTTGCCACCAGCCCCAGCCTGCTGCTGATGGACGAGCCGCTGGCCTCGCTCGACGTGCAGCGCAAGGCTGAAATCCTGCCTTACCTTGAGCGCCTGCATGACGAGCTCAACATGCCTGTGCTGTATGTGAGCCATTCGCCCGACGAAGTCGCCCGGCTGGCCGACCATCTGGTACTGCTTGAAGGCGGCAAGGTGTTGGCCTCAGGCCCTGCGCGCGAGCTGATGACACGCATGGATTTGCCCATGGCCCACGGCGACAGCGCCGCAGCCATCATTGATGCCACGGTCAGCGGGCTTGAGCCGCACTACCACCTCAGCCACGCCGACTTTGCCGGCGGACGCATCAGCCTGCTCAACCCGAAACTGCAGGTCGGCCAGCGTGTGCGGGTGCGCATTCAGGCGCGGGATGTCAGCCTGACCCTGGCTCGCCAGGAGGGCAGCAGCGTGCTCAACGTTTTTGCCGCCGTGGTCAGCGGCCTGTCGCCAGACAACCCCGGCCAGGTCATGGTCAGCCTGGACGCGGGCGGAAGCACCTTGCTGGCCCGTGTGACCCAAAAATCGGCTGATGCGCTTGCGCTGGCACCCGGCAAGGCGGTGTTTGCCCAGGTCAAGGGTGTGGCGGTGCTGGGTTGACAGACCGGTTGGCAGACGAGTTGCTATTAATTCAGTAGCTGCTCACGCACGTATCTATTGGCCTGCAGCCGTTCTGATGCCTTAAAACGGCCCTTTTTTGGTGTTTTTGGGGGCTTTTGGCGACCTGAGCCGGGCCGAAAACCTCAAAAGTTAATATGGAAGTTAACTTTTCAGTGTTTTTTAACGTGTACGTTAAAAAATGGCCTGGTTCACCTGCCAGCGCAGCAAAGAGACATGCATCCCGGCTCAAGGCCGGGATGACGATGCCTGAAACGTGTAGATGATCACCGCGCCTTCAATAAACCAGCCGCTCAGGCCTGATCTCCTGCAGGATGGTGGTCGCAATCTCTTCAATCGACTTGGTGGTGGTCGACAGCCAGCGAATGCCTTCGCGCCGCATCATGGCTTCGGCTTCATGGATTTCGTCGCGGCAATTGGCCAGGCTGGCGTATTTGGAATTGGGGCGGCGTTCATTGCGGATCTGGGCCAGCCGTTCGGCCGCAATCGTCAGGCCAAAAATCTTTTTGCGGTGCGGCACCAGCGCAGGCGGCAACTGGCGGCGCTCGAAGTCTTCGGGAATCAGCGGGTAGTTGGACGCCTTCAGGCCGTACTGCATGGCGAGGTAAAGCGATGTCGGCGTCTTGCCGCTGCGGCTGACGCCCACCAATATGACGTCAGAGCCTTCGAGGTCGCGGTTGCTCTGGCCGTCGTCATGCGCCAGCGAGAAGTTGATCGCCTCGATGCGGTCATCGTATTCCTTGCTTTTCGAGGCATCAGAGAAGCGCCCCACGCGGTGGTTTGATTTCAGGCCCAGCTCGCTTTCCAGCGGGGCGACAAACATGCCGAACATGTCCAGCAGCATGCCATTGCAGTGGGTCTTGATGACGGCCAGGATTTCCATGTTCACCAGCGTGGTGAACACGATGGGGCGCTTGCCCTCGACTTCGCCGGTGTGGTTGATCTGGCGTATGGCCTGGTGCGCCTTGTCCACGCTGTCGATGAAGGGCAGCCGCACATGGCGGGGTGTCATCTCGAACTGGGCCAGGATGGCGTTGCCAAAGGTTTCGGCGGTGATGCCGGTGCCGTCAGAGATGAAAAACACGGTGCGGTTGGACATGGCGGCTTCTTGTTGGTAGATAAATACGGCAAAAGACTGCGGTAAGACTTCAGCAAAGGGGGTAAAAAACTGACCGCACGGCAAGTACGCCAGCCCCCTACAATTAGGGCAATTATCCAGATTTGTCACACCATGTCCCGCCCCAACCCCTTCAAAGAACAACAAGGTTGCACGCCGCACGTGGTGGATTCGCCGGTTTTTAAACCTCCCGGAGTATTTTCATGTCCAACCTGTTTGAGGCGACCGCCCTGGTCGTACCGTTTGAAAACCTGAGAATGACAGATGTCGAGGCAGTAGGCGGTAAAAACGCCAGCCTCGGCGAAATGATCTCGCAACTGCCCACCGGACCCAAGGGCGTGCGGGTTCCCACCGGATTCGCGACGACGGCCCATGCCTTCAGGGCCTTCCTGGCCCACGACGGCCTCGATAAAAAAATCAACGCAGTGCTTGATGCATTGAACACCGACGACGTGAAGGCGCTGGCCGAAGCCGGCGGCAAGATTCGCGCGATGGTCGAGTCGCAGCCTTTCCCGGCCGATCTTGAAAAAGCCGTGCGCGAAAGTTTTGTCACCCTGTGCGGCAGCAACCCGCAAGCCAGTTTTGCGGTTCGTTCGTCTGCCACGGCAGAAGATTTGCCAGACGCATCGTTTGCCGGCCAGCAGGAAACCTTCCTCAACGTGGTCGGCATTGAAGACGTGCTGCACAAGATGAAAGAGGTGTTTGCCTCGCTCTACAACGACCGCGCCATCAGCTACCGCGTGCACCAGGGTTTTGCGCATTCCGACGTGGCCCTGTCTGCCGGTATCCAGCGCATGGTGCGCAGCGACAAGGGCGCCGCTGGCGTGATGTTCACCATTGACACCGAAAGCGGTTTTGAAGACGTCGTCTTCATCACCTCCAGCTACGGCCTGGGTGAAACCGTGGTGCAGGGCGCCGTCAACCCTGACGAGTTCTATGTGCACAAGCCCATCCTGAAAGCGGGCAAGCGCGCCGTCATCCGCCGCAACCTGGGCAGCAAGCTGCTGCAGATGGAGTTCACCTCGGCAGAAGAGAAAAAAGCCGGCGGCAAGCTGGTCAAGACGACCGATGTGCCGACCGAGCTGCGCAACCGCTATTCCCTGACTGATGACGACGTTGAGCAACTCGCCCATTACGCCCTCATTATTGAAGACCATTACGGCCGCCCCATGGACATCGAGTGGGGCAAGGACGGCATTGACGGCGAGCTGTACATCCTGCAGGCACGCCCTGAAACAGTGAAGAGCCAGTCCAAGGGCAAGGCCGAGCAGCGCTACAAATTGAAGGGCACGGGCACCGTGCTGGCAGAAGGCCGCGCCATTGGCCAGAAGATCGGCACTGGTCCGGTCCGCATCGTGCACGACATCAAGGACATGGACCAGGTGCAGGCCGGCGACATCCTCGTGACCGACATGACCGACCCGAACTGGGAACCCGTCATGAAGCGCGCCAGCGCCATCGTCACCAACCGTGGCGGCCGCACCTGCCACGCCGCCATCATTGCGCGTGAGCTGGGCATTCCGGCGGTGGTCGGCTGCGGTGACGCGACCGAGACGCTGAAAGACGGCATGCTGGTCACGGTCAGCTGCGCCGAGGGCGACACGGGCAACATCTATGACGGCCTGCTTGAGACCGAAGTCACCGAAGTGCAGCGCGGGGAAATGCCGCCTGTCGACGTGAAGATCATGATGAACGTGGGCAACCCGCAACTGGCGTTCGACTTCTGCCAGATACCCAATGAAGGCGTGGGCCTGGCGCGGCTTGAGTTCATCATCAACAACAACATCGGCGTGCACCCCAAGGCGATTCTTGATTACCCGAATGTCGATGCCGACCTGAAAAAAGCTGTAGAAAGCGTGGCCCGAGGCCATGCCTCACCGCGTGCTTTTTACGTCGACAAGGTGGCTGAAGGCATTGCGACGATTGGCGCGGCTTTCTGGCCCAAGTCGGTCATCGTGCGTTTGTCGGACTTCAAGTCGAATGAATACCGCAAGCTGATAGGTGGATCGCGTTATGAGCCGGAAGAAGAAAACCCGATGCTGGGTTTCCGCGGCGCAGCGCGTTACCTGAGCGCAGACTTTGCCGAAGCGTTTGCGATGGAGTGCGAAGCGCTCAAGCGTGTGCGCAACGACATGGGCCTGACCAATGTCGAGGTGATGGTGCCCTTTGTGCGCACCCTGGGCCAGGCCAAGGCCGTGACCGAACTGCTCGCGCAGCACGGCCTCAAGCGCGGCCAGGACGGCCTGCGCATCATCATGATGTGCGAGATCCCGAGCAATGCCGTGCTCGCAGAGCGTTTCCTCGAATACTTCGACGGTTTCTCCATCGGCTCCAACGACCTGACGCAGCTCACGCTGGGCCTGGACCGTGACTCCGGCCTCGAGATTCTGGCGAAAGACTTCGACGAGCGTGACCCTGCCGTGCAGGCATTGCTGACCATGGCAATCACCGCCTGCAAGAAGCAGGGCAAGTACGTCGGCATCTGCGGCCAGGGCCCCAGCGACCACCCCGACTTCGCCATCTGGCTGAAAGAGCAGGGCATAGGCTCCATCTCCCTGAACCCCGACACGGTGATCGATACCTGGAAGCGCCTGGCGAGTTGAACGTCAGTTGACACACCCGAGGGAAAACCCCGGGTGCTTTGAGCCTCACGCAGGACGCAATTGGAAAGCCCTCCGATGACAATCGGGGGGCTTTCTTTTTACCCATGCTCACCCTTGTCGTCCTCACCAAACTGATTGCAGAAATCGCCTTGTTCGCCTTCGCGGCGCAAGCCGTGGTGGGCGTGCTGGCGGGGGCGGGCAGGGTGCACAACCCCGTCTACCGTTTTTTGCAGGTCGCCACAAAACCCTGGGTGAGTGCGATGCGGGCGGTGTTGCCGCGTGCGGTGTCGGAACGCGGGGTGGCGTGGGGCGCTTTCCTTGTGCTGCTGGTGCTGTGGTGTGCGGCTGTTGTCGCCAAGGTCAGCATCTGCCTGCAGATAGGCGTGGCGCTTTGCAAATGAATTGGGCCATTCACTTCGCCTTCCTGAAACTGAAGGCGCGAACCTTGCTGGTGTTTGCGCGGCCGCAGGCTGCCCTGCATGTTTTTGAAAACATGTTGCAGCTCAAGCCGAATGACAGCTACGCGTTGGCCAGTTGTGCACACCTTCACGCAGCAAACAACAATCTTTCGCTGGCGATCGCGCATCTGCAGACGCTGGTTAAAACCACGCCCGTCGCCTCGGCCTGGTTCAATCTTGGCTTCTTGTTGCAGCAAGCCGCGCTGCATGGCGACGCCGAGGCCGCTTTCAGGCAGGCCCTTGCAAACGATGAGCGTATGGACCGCGCCTGGTACGGCCTCGGCCTGGCACTCATGCAGGGCCGGCAGTTTGACGAAGCCGCTGCGGCCTTCGAGAGGGCCACTGTGCTTCAGCCCATGAGCCCGCACGCCTGGTACCGGCTTGCAGAAGCCTTGCTGGCGCTGGGCAGGAACGATGAAGCGCGTGAAGTTCTTTTGCACCTCAAGCAGTTCGAGCCCAAAGTTGCGGCCCAGCTTGAGCGGCAGACCGCCCTTCATGGCCCCGCAAGCACGATTCCCCATGCCGCACGCTGAAATCACCGCCAGCCACCGCAGCTACTGGCGCAAGAACCGCATGGTCATTGCGGTGTTGCTGATGATCTGGTTTGTGGTCACCTTCGGCGTGAGCTACTTTGCACGCGCACTCAATTTCACGTTTTTTGGCTGGCCCTTCAGCTTCTGGATGGGCGCGCAGGGAGCATTGCTGGTGTATTGCCTGCTGATTGGTTTTTACGCCTGGTACATGAACCGCCTCGACATCGAACACGGTGTTGAAGAGGAAGAAGACTGATGGCAGGCTTCTTCGGCACCCGCGACGGCATCAAGATGTCCGGCCCGCAGTTCCGGGCGCAGCTCAACCGTGTCTACAGCTGGTACACGGCGGGCTTTGTGCTGTTTGTGCTGGCGCTGGCAATTGCAGAGCGCATGGGCCTGCCGCGGCTGTGGATAGGCTTTACCTTCCTGATGGCCACCATCGGCCTGTATGCGGGCATAGGCGTGATGAGCCGAACGACAGAGGCGTCGGAGTATTACGTCGCCGGCCGCCGTGTGCCTGCTGTCTATAACGGCATGGCCACAGGCGCCGACTGGATGTCGGCGGCGTCTTTTATCGGCCTGGCCGGCACGCTTTACCTGACCGGCTACAGCGGCCTGGCCTTCATCATGGGCTGGACGGGTGGCTACTGCCTGGTCGCGCTGGTGCTGGCGCCTTACCTGCGCAAGTTCGGCCAGTACACGATTCCTGATTTTCTGGGTGAGCGTTATGACGGACATCTGCCCCGGCTGATCGGCCTGGGCGCTGCCATCCTGTGTTCATTCACCTACCTGGTGGCGCAGATCTACGGCGTGGGGCTAATCACGTCTTATCTCACGGGCATTGCCTTCGAGCTGGGCATCTTTCTCGGGCTGGGCGGCATTCTGGTGTGTTCTTTTCTGGGGGGCATGCGCGCGGTCACGTGGACGCAGGTGGCGCAGTACATCATTCTTGTGGTGGCTTACCTCATCCCCGTGGTGTGGTTGTCGGTGAAGCAGACCAGCGTGCCAGTGCCACAGCTGATCTACGGCTTTCAGCTTGAAAAAGTCACCGCCAAGGAAAAAGAACTCACCCTTGACCCCAAAGAGCAGCAGGTGAGGGCGCTGTTCCAGCAACGCTCCGAGGCGCTTGCTGAAAAACTCAAACACCCCACACAGTCACTCGCTGAAGACAAGACCGCAGCCATTCGCAAGATGGACGAACTCAAGGGCGGCAATGCCTCGGTTGCTGCGATTTCAACCGCTGGCAAGCTCATGGCCAACATGCCCAAGGACGAAGCCGCCGCCGTCAAGGCCTGGACGGATGCCAAGCGCGCTGCCGACATCAAGACCCAGCCACTCAACGGCATGCCGCCGCACGCGGCCCAGTTCTCTGGCGACCCCGACGGCACGCCGAAGGAGCAGGCACTTTACGACACCTCACGCCGCAACTTCCTGGCGCTGGTGTTCTGCCTGATGGTCGGCACCGCAGCCTTGCCCCATATATTGATGCGCTACTACACCGTGCCCAGCGTACGGCAGGCGCGGCAGTCTGTGACCTGGTCGCTGTTTTTTATCGTGCTGCTGTACTTCACGGCACCGGCGCTGGCCGTGCTGGTGAAGTACGAGGTGTTCACCAACCTTGTCGGCATGCCCTTTGACCACCTGCCGGCCTGGGTCAGCTCATGGAACCGGGTCGACCCGGCGCTGCTGTCGGTGGTGGACATCAACAGGGACAACATCCTGCAACTGAACGAACTCACCATCAGCGGTGACATCATCGTGCTGCTCACCCCTGAACTGTCGGGCCTGCCTTATGTGGTGTCCGGCCTGGTCGCGGCCGGCGGGCTGGCTGCCGCGCTGTCAACGGCCGATGGCCTGCTGCTGACGATATCCAATGCACTGGGGCATGACCTCTATTACAAGATGATTGACCCGAATGCTTCCACGGTGAGCCGGGTCACTGTGTCGAAAATCCTGCTGCTCATCGTCGCTTTACTCGCAGCGTATGTGGCGGCGCAAAAGCCGGCCGACATCCTTTTCCTCGTATCGGCAGCGTTTTCTTTTGCGGCGGCCTCTTTCTTCCCCGCGCTCAGTCTCGGTATTTTCTGGAAACGCGCCACAGGCATCGCCGCCGCCTTGGGCATGATCTCGGGTCTGGGTATTACTTTCTACTACATGCTCGTCAACCAGACATGGCTGCGGGCCACCTTCCGCATCACCCGGCCCGTTGAGCTTTGGTGGGGCATAGACCCCATTTCAGCCGGTGTGTTCGGCGTGCCGGTAGGCTTCGCCGTGATCATCCTGGTCAGCCTGGTCACCCCCAAACCCGGCCAAAAGTCCCAGGACCTCGTCGAGTACATCCGGTATCCGGACCTCAAATCCCTCTAGGCGGTATTCGTACCCGAGCCCCAGGCGAATCCAAGCTCCCAGACGAAGCGGTGTCCGTGCAAGCGGAGCCGTGGAACCGGCTTCGCCGGGCCACAGGCGGACGGCCCCCTCGGGGGGCAGGGCGCTACACGCAGTGAGCAACCGTGGGGGTGCTATAATCATGGGCTTCGCCTTGCTGCACCCTACCCGACGCTGGGGCAGCTCAATCAACCCAAAAGGAGTTTTATGCGTCACTACGAGATCGTCTTGCTGATCCACCCGGATCAAAGCGAGCAAGTCCCAGCCATGCTGGAACGTTACAAGGGCATGATCACCGCCGGCGGTGGAAAAGTGCATCGTGTTGAAGATTGGGGCCGCCGCCAGCTGGTGTACCTGATCCAGAAACTCGCCAAAGCCCACTACCTGTGCATCAACATTGAAGCCACCAAGGAAGTCATGGAAGAAATTGAGCACGCGTTCAAGTTCAACGATGCCGTCCTGCGTCACCTCACTGTGGTCAAGAAGAAAGCCGAAACCGGCCCTTCATTGATGATGCGCAACGTCGAGCGCGAAGAAGCGCGCAAGACCCAGCAGGCAGAGTACGCAGGCAACAACTGATCAGTCATTGAACCAGGTCAATCTGACCGCGTGCATCGCCGAGGCCAGTCCTCTTCGCTACACGCCAGCCGGCATACCGGCCCTCAACCTTGTTCTCGAACACGAGTCCGAAGTTGAAGAGGCAGGTGTCACAAGGCAGGTCAAGTTGACAGTCAGGGCAGTCGCATTCGGTGCACTGGCTGAAACTTCAGCCAAAGCCGAGTTAGGCAAACCCCAGCTGTTCACCGGGTTCCTGATCAACGCACGTACAAGCAAAAGCATTGTTTTCCATATCCAGGCCGTAACCACGGTTTAAGAACCCAAATTTAAGGAGTCCATCATGCCCGGACCAAAACGTTTTAACAAAGACAAGCGCCCAAAGCGCAACACACAATCACTGCTGTTCAAGCGCAAGCGCTTTTGCCGCTTCACCGCTGCCGGCGTCGAAGAAATCGACTACAAGGACATCGACACCCTGCGTGACTTCGTCTCTGAAAACGGCAAGATCATCCCCGCACGCCTGACCGGCACGCGCGCGATCTTCCAGCGCCAGATCAACACTGCTGTCAAACGTGCCCGCTTCCTCGCGATGCTGCCGTACAGCGACCAGCACCGTACCCTGTAAGGAGCAACGACCATGCAAATCATCCTGCTCGACAAAGTCGTCAACCTCGGCAACCTTGGCGAAATCGTCAAGGTCAAGGACGGCTACGCACGTAACTTCCTGATCCCTTCTGGCCGCGCACGCCGCGCCACCGAAGCCAACAAGGCCGAGTTTGAAGCCAAGCGCGCCGAACTCGAAAAAGCAGCCGCTGCCAAGCTGGCCGAATCACAAGCCCAGGGCGAAAAGCTCGGCGGCACCAGCATCAAGCTCACGCAGAAGGCTGGCGTTGACGGCCGTCTGTTCGGCTCGGTCACCAACCATGACATCGCTGCAGAACTGACCAAGCAAGGCTTCGCCGTTGCCAAGTCGCAGATCCGCATGCCTGTCGGCCCGTTGAAGACCACCGGCGACCACGCTGTGAGCGTTGCGCTGCACACCGACGTGCTGGTTGACATCACCGTCACCGTGCTGGGCGAAACCGCTTAATACGCGTTTTCTCTCCCTGCAAAAAGCCGCTCGCTGAGCGGCTTTTTTTATCCCTGTGCCACTTCACAGTTTGTACAGGGTTGTGCGCCGCTTAATCACCAGTTATCAACAGTGTTATCCCGTGACTTCACAAGAGCCGGGCGATAGCATCTAAGGCTGCTAAGGAAACCCATGTCCGCCGTACTTTCCACCTTTGACGACCCCGGCTACAGCCCTGACAGGCAGATCGCCCAGCTGCGAATTCCGCCGCATTCCATTGAGGGCGAATCCAGCGTGCTCGGTGGCCTGCTGCTCGATAACGGCGCGTGGGACCGCGTCGGCGACCTGCTGGTCGACACCGACTTCTACCGTGCCGAGCACAAGCTGATTTATGCCGCCGTCGGCGCCCTCATCAACGCCAGCAAACCCGCTGACGTCATCACGGTGTACGAGCACCTGCAAAACCAGGGCAAGGCCGAAGAAATGGGCGGCCTGGGTTACCTCAACTCGCTCGCGCAGTACGTGCCCAGCGCCAGCAACATCCGCCGCTATGCAGAGATCGTGCGCGAGCGCTCCATCCTGCGCAAGCTGGTGTCTGCCAGCGACGAGATCGCCACCAACGCCTTCAGCCCGCAGGGCAAGGACGTCGCCACCATTCTTGACGAGGCCGAGCAGAAGATCTTCAAGATAGGCGAGCAGGGCTCGCGCATGAAGGAAGGCTTCCAGAGCATGGATACGCTGGTCGTCAGCCTGCTCGACCGCGTCACCGAGATGGCAGAGAACCCGCAGGACGTCACTGGCGTGCCCACGGGCTTCTACGACCTCGACCGCATGACGTCCGGCTTCCAGGCGGGCGACCTCGTCATCCTGGCCGCACGGCCTTCCATGGGCAAGACCGCACTCGCCATCAACATCGCAGAAAACGTCGCCATTGAAGCCGGCCTGCCCGTGGCCGTGTTCTCGATGGAAATGGGCGCGTCGCAACTCGCGGTGCGTATCGTCGGCTCCATCGGCCGCATCGACCAGACCCATTTGCGCACAGGCGCGCTCACCGATGAAGAGTGGCCGCGCCTGACCGAGGCGATTGAAAAGCTGCGCACCGTCTCGCTGCACATTGATGAAACCCCCGGCCTCACGGTGAGCGAGCTGCGCGCCAACGCCCGCCGCCTCGCGCGCCAGTGCGGCAAGCTGGGCCTGATCGTGGTCGACTATTTGCAGCTCATGAGCGTGTCCGGCGGCATGGCCGACGAAAACCGCGCCACGGCAGTGGGCGAAATCTCGCGTGGCCTGAAGATGCTCGCCAAAGAGCTGCAGTGCCCCGTGATTGCGCTGTCGCAGCTCAGCCGGGGTGTCGAGTCACGCACCGACAAGCGCCCCATGATGAGCGACCTGCGCGAGTCAGGCGCCATCGAGCAAGACGCCGACATCATCATGTTCATCTACCGCGATGAGTACTACACCAAGGAAGCCTGCAAGGAGCCCGGCGTGGCCGAGGTCATCATCAGCAAGCAGCGTAACGGCCCGACCGGTACCGTCAAGCTCGCCTTCCTGAACCGCATCACCAAGTTCGAAAGCCTGGCCAACGGCGGCAGCGGCGATTTCTAGCCGCATGCCTGAAAATGTAAAGAAGACTTTACATTTTCAGGCTGTTGGGTGGTTTGGCCGACGAAAAAGGGCGTGTCGGGCGCCAAAATGGCCCAAAAAGGCCTGTTTTTAGGGGTTAAAACGGCTGCAGACCAATAGATACGAGCGTGAGCAGCTATGAATTTCATAGTGAAGGCTGCCACTACAAAGAACGAAGAAGAGACAAAGCCCCAATGGAACTGAACCACGAAATCGTCACCGACCCACCCCGCCCAGCCGCCACCGTCATCATGCTGCGCGACGGCACAGGCGACGGTAGCGCCAAGGGCCTCGAAGTCTTCCTCATCAAACGCCACCTCAAGTCCAACGTACTGGGTGGCGCCTTTGTTTTCCCCGGCGGCAAGGTCGACAGGCTCGACGCCGAGCTCGACACAACCACACACCTCGACCAGCCGCTGCCAGACCTGCACAGCGCGCTCAATGAATCAGACATCGACCATCTGACCGCCGCAGGTCTCTACATCGCCGCCGTGCGTGAAGCGTTTGAAGAGTCCGGTATTTTGTTTGCCGAGGGCGCGACACACGCGCACGCAGAGCAGGCCACCGCCTTGCTGCGCGAAGGCCAGCCGTTTGATGCCGTGCTCGCCAAGATGAAGCTGCGCCTGCAGACCAGAAGCCTCGCGCCCTGGTCACGCTGGATCACCCCCGTCAGCCCCACGGTGATGAACAAGCGCTTCGACACCCGCTTCTTCGTCGCCGCCGCACCCGCAGGGCAGGTCGCCACACATGACAACTTTGAAGCTACCGAAAGCACCTGGCTCACACCCCGGGCAGCACTCGAGCTTCAGCGCGACGGCCTGATTGAAATGGCACCGCCCCAGATCATGACGCTGGCCCACATATCGCGCTTTGCCACCGTAGAAGCCGCCATGGCCGACGCACGCAGCCGCAAGCCCGCCATCATCCTGCCGCATTCATTCCAGCTCGATGGCGAACGTGTGATCTGTTACCCGGGCGATGAACACCACCCGGTAAAGGTGAGGGCGATGCCCGGACCGTTACGGCTGCGGTATCGGAACAAACTGTTTGAACCGCTGGATGGGTTTGAGGCGCTGTTTGCGTGAGCGGCATTGGTGAAATGTTTGTCTGTGCGTGCCCGATATCCAGCTAACTAAGCTACCAAATCAGAAATCAATAATGCGTCTTTACTACATGACCGAAGAAAGATGGGCGCTAAAGATTCTGAGAGAGCGACGACTGAAGATTTCATTGATTAATGACGCTAATGACCCGTTTGAGTTGTTGGGTGCCAGCGTTGGAGAAAAGAAAACTAGAAGCATTATGAAAACGCTTCATTCCCACTGGGTTTCCACACTCGGGATGCTTTGCATGACTACCGACTGGAAGAGTCCTGTGATGTGGGCTCACTATGCCGACAAACATCACGGTTTGTGCTTAGGGTTTGACGTGTCCGAAGACGCAGCTCCAAGAGAGGTTCAATATTCGCCGCAAAAGCTAAATTTAGTCATTGATTTACAGCACAAGACAGCAGGCATTACAGCTGATCTCATCAACACCATCGTGTTAACGAAGTTCAAGGAATGGTCTTACGAGAAGGAGTTTCGAATATTTACCCAGCGAGTCGAGAGAGATACTGACGACAAGTACTACTACGATCTGTCTCCGAGCGTGGTATTGAGAGAGGTGATCATCGGGCACCGATGCGAAATTAAACCGTCCGAACTTCGGAGTCATGTAGGGAGTGTTGAAAAATCAGTGTCGATTTTCAAAGCACGACCTGCATTCAATGCTTTTGAAATGGTTAGACAGCAGAAACTGACGCCAGTTGTTGTTAAACCTACGAATAGGCCAATCAAGCCGCCTCTGCTTGATGCAAAGCATTGAAAAGCTCAATTTAACTGATGCACCTGCACAGCCATATCAATCAGCTTGCCCTTGCTCATGTAGTAACGGTCCAGGCGCCACTCCTTCAACATGTCCAGGCCAAGGTTGAAGTCGTCAAACCCGAGCTTGTAGAGATCGCCGAGGGCAAACACCTCGTCTGACTCCAGTGCCCTGACAAGGGCGGCGAGTGTTACGGCAGTGGGTGATGTGGGATCGGCCTTGATCAGGCGGCGGGCTTTTTTGATGGCGTTCATGGTTTCTTCATCCTTTGGTTGAGGGCGCGATGCGCCGCACAATTCAAAATTATGTAGACGTGATGACAAGCCTGTCTATCGTGCGGCGCACATTTGTAAAAAAATAATTCAACCCGTTGCGGCGCTCGGGTATTTGTTAAAACACCTTGTTGCGTCACGGTGCCGACATCAAGCGGCACTAGATTTGAGGTCTACCCGGGCACCTCATCATGCAACTCCATCGCACCGACAAAGCCAAAGCCGAACTTGCCTCCAGAGAGCGTGTGTTGTCTGTCCGCGAGCGCGGTGCGCTGTTTCTGGCCGATGGCACAAAGACGCGGAACGAGATGATGCTTTTGTTGCAGGACAGCGGCGGTGTGCTCGACAAGCTGCTGAGCGAAGGCTATCTGGCCATTCAGGCCTTAGCAAAGCCTGCTGCGATGCCGGCTGCTACGCCAAAGGCAATTACCGCGGAAGCCCCCTCTGATGTGGCGACCCCACCCGTGATTGAAAAGAGCGCCTCAGACAGTTTTGACGGCAAACGCTCGCTGGCGACAACCCGCATGTTTCTGTTCGACATCTGCGAACGCATGTTTGTCAGGAAGCTGCCCGAACTCGCCACCCAGTACCGCAACCAGTTGAGGGAGGCGCGTGACCGTGCGGCCATGCTGAAGATCGCTGACCAGATGCTGTTCACCGTCGCTGACATCGCAGGCCAGGAGCGGGCTGATGGGCTGAGCGAACGTATTGCCATGTTGTTGCCCCTTGAACCTGTTGAGGCAGAACCTGCCTGATCTCCTTTTCACTTCACCCGTTGATTTCCAGACCCCATGACTTCCCCAAATCTGACCGCAGACCAGGCTTCCATTCTTGCCATCAAGGCACTTGACGACCTGGTGATTGAACTGGTTGAAGCCAACCGCATGACGGTGGCCCCGACATTTTTTGACTGGGTGGCCGATTCAGCCACACCCGCCGTTGAGACCATGGTGTCAAAGTCTTTGGGGCAAGCCCGCTTCAATGCCAGTTTTGAATTTGGCGACCATACAAAGACCATGGCGACCTGGGTGCGTCACTGGGCGCTTCCGCTGGTGCGGCAGAACTTCTCCGGGCTTGTCACATAGGTTTCATGCCCGCTTCGTAATATGTGAGTGTTGTTAACGAGGCGCTCTCAATGCGTCTGTCTCCGGCGGTTCATTCCGTTTTTTAAAGCCTGGCGTCTGCCGGGCTTTTTTTTGACCTGCAGGGCTGTCAATCAAGCCAGACCCAGTACGTCCCTGAGTAATGCGACTCGCGGATTAGCCACGGCTGCGCGGTAGATCAGCGCTACAGGCCCCGGCGGTATCGCCGGTGATGCGCGCACCCGCTTGACCAGGTTCATGTTCTGCGCGTGGCGCAGGGCAGTCATGTCGGGGGCAATGCCGATGCCAATGCCGGCAGCCACCAGCTGCACGTTGGTGACCGGGCTGGTGGATTCGATCACCGGCACGGGGGGCACGACGCCGGCGCGCATGAAGGCGTCTTCAATCATGCGGCGCGCCATGGATGTGCGTGCGGGCAGCACCCAGGGCTCCTGTGCCAGGCGCTCCCAGCTGACCTGGCGCGCACGTGCGAGCGGGTGGTCGTGCGGCGCGATGACGCTGAACTCGACCTCAAACAGTTTTTCATACTGCAGTGCCACATCGCCCGGCTCCGGCATGTGCATGGGATAGCTGGTGATGAGCGCATCGACCTCGCCATTCATCAGTGCCTGCATCAGCACCGGCACACGTTCTTCGA
This sequence comes from Pseudomonadota bacterium, assembly GCA_040388905.1. GTDB lineage: Bacteria > Pseudomonadota > Gammaproteobacteria > Burkholderiales > Burkholderiaceae_C > Polaromonas. Next base: position 235,686 of record JAZKAY010000020.1, on the reverse strand, counting down.
GCAGTTGCACGTGCACGGGCGGGTCGCGCATCACCAGCTTTTTCAGTACCTCGGGCAGATGGCCCTGCGCGACAAAAGGTGGCGCGCCTATGCGCAGCGTGGCGACAGCGCTGTCGCCGCTTGCCGCTTCACGCCGCAGGTGGGCCAGTTCTTCAAGCAGCAGCCCGGTGCCGCGCAGCGCGACTGCGCCTTGCGCCGTGGGTGTGAGGCCGCGCGCGGTACGGTTGAAAAGTGCAAAGCCGAAAGCGCCTTCAACTTCTGCCAGTGCCTTGCTGAGGGCCGGTTGCGTCAGGTTCAGCACTTCAGCTGCTGCGCGCAGGCTGCCGCCGCGCTGCAGCTCGGTGATGAGCGTGAGGTGGCGAAAGCGCAGTCGCGAAACAAGGCGCTCGGTGTCGCGTGAATCGGTTGATGGTGGTGGCATGGGTGATAACCAAAGGTATGCAATGACTGAAAAGATATCACTTTTAGATATTCATGACCACCACTATGCTTCACTTCAAGTTAATAAAAAGGAGACATCCATGGACCGTCGCTCGTTCTGCCTCAGCAGCTTTTCTGCCAGCCTGCTCGCCGCCACCGGTGCGCATGCTGCCGACGCCTTTCCCAACAAGCCGGTACGCGTCATCGTTCCCTATGCCGCTGGCGGCGGGCCTGATGTGCTGATGCGCCAGTTCGGGCCCAGGCTGGGTGAGGCCCTGGGGCAGGCCGTGGTGATTGAGAACAAGGTCGGCGCAGGTGGTGTGCTGGCTGCGCAGTTTGTGGCGCAGGCCCCCGCCGATGGCTACACCGTATTGATGGGTTCGAATTCGCACCTGATACAGAAAGCGCTGCAGCCTTCGCTGAAGTTCGAGCCGGTGGGTGACTTCATACCCGTCACCGTCATCGGCACATCTCCCACGGTGTTGGTGGTTCCTGGCAATTCACCTTACCGCAAGGTCGAAGAGTTGCTTGCAGCGGTCAAGGCCAACCCCGGCAAGATGAATTACGGCTCTGGCGGCATCGGCTCGGGGGCTCATTTCGGTGGTGCCACCCTGATGTCGCTGAGCGGCGGCAAGGCCACGCACATTCCGCTCAAGGGGTCCGTTGAAATCCCGCTGTCGCTGCTGCGCGGTGACACAGACTTTGCGTTTGCCATTGCGGGTACGGTCATCCCCCAGGTCAAGGCCGGCAAGCTGCGCGCGCTGGCCGTGACGAGTGCTGCGCCGCTCAAAGAGTTGCCGGGCGTGCCCACGCTCAATGAAGTGATGAAGAACGAACTGACGGTGCAGGAGTTCTGGTTCGGCCTGTGGTTGCCCGCCAAAAGCCCGGCAGAGGCGGTCAACAAGATCTACGCTTCAACGATCAAGGCGCTGGCCGACCCTGTGGTCAGGTCAATGTTTGAGGCGGGCGGCAACACCGTGATGCAAAGCAGCAGCCCGCAGGCCGATGCCGCCTTCGTGAAAGACGAATACCGCAAATGGGCCGAGATCATCAAGCTCACTGGCGTGACAGCAGGTTAAGGGCCAGGCAGCATGTCAAAACCACTGGAAGGCGTTCGCGTCATCGACATGTCGCATGTCATCGCAGGGCCGCTCACTTCTTTTTATCTGGCCCAGATGGGCGCAGAGGTCATCAAGATCGAGCCGCCCAAGGGCGGTGAGGTGATGCGGGCCAGCAAGTCGGCGGCAGAAGGCGATACACCTACCGGCTTCGTCGCCTGCAACGCGGGCAAACGCTCTCTGGCCATGGACATACGCACACCCGAGGGCGCAGAGCTGGTGCGCTCGCTGGCGCTGACGGCAGATGTGTTCATTGAAAACTTTCGCCCCGGCGTGGTGGCGAAGTACGGGCTGGATTACGAGTCGATCAAGGCCATCAGGCCAGACATCGTTTATTGTTCCATCTCGGGCTACGGCCAGGAGGGCGACTGGTCTGCGCGTGGCGCCTATGACCATGTGGTGCAGGCGCTGACCGGCATGATGATGATGTCCGGCGACAGCCCCGACGCGCCGCCGCTGAAGGTGGGCTTTCCGGTGATTGATGTGGCCGTGGGTATGCTGGGCGCGCTGTCCATCGTGTCGTCGCTGCACCGTCGCGCACGTGACGGTGTTGGGCAGTACATCGATTCGTCCATGGTGCAGGCCTCGCTCATGCTGATGTACCCAAACGCCAGTGCGTTTCTCACCAACGGCACCGAGCCGCAGCGCATTGGCAACCGCGGCTACACCGGCAGCCCTGCGGCCGATACCTACCCCTGCGCCGACGGCTGGCTGGCCGTGGCAGCAAACACGCCGGGGCAGTTCCGCAAGCTGGCAGCGGTGCTGGAGATAGAAGCGCTGTGCGAGGATGCGCGCGCGCTTGACCTTCATGCTTTCAATTCGCCGGGCGGCTTTGTGGTGCCGCGTGACACCGAATATGTCGTTGGCCGGCTGCGCGCAGCATTTGCCAGCCACAGCGCGGTTGATCTCGAAACCCGCCTCAATGCGGCAGGCGTGCCCTCTGCCCGGGTGCGCAAGCTGGGCGAGTTTTTGCGTGAGGTGGACGGCACGGGCAAGGTCGAGCTGCCCGACTTCACTTTCACCCAGGCCACGCAGGATGTGCGCACCAAAGGGCTGGGCTTCAGTTTTGCCCATGACGGCGGGGCGAGCGCCAGCGGTGCTGAAACCCTGGGGCAGAGCACGCATGCCGTGCTTAGCGAGATGGGTCTTGAAACCGGTGCCATTGAGGCACTGGTTGATGCAGGTGTTGTGCGTGTGGCGTCCGCCGCAAGGTCAAAGTCAGCCCTGGCTTAACTGCCTCAGGGCACTGTCCTGAGGATGACAGTACCGTCTGAAACCGGCTGCGCCATCACCGACAATCACACACGGCAGTTGTGCCCGCCCGCGTCACTTCAATGTGCAGACCGGGAGTCACATACCCCATTCAAAAAAACATCGGCGATTCGCAGCGGCGGATGGCCAGCTATCTTTAAAGGAACTCTGGAATGACAAAACTTCTGCAAGACCGCGTGGCCATCATCACGGGTTCAGGCCGCGGCCTCGGCAGGTCGCACGCGCTTGAATTGGCACGCCACGGTGCCAAGGTGCTGGTCAATGACATAGGCGCCTGCCAGCCCGGCTCGCCCGCAGAAGGCGTTGTGAAAGAAATCCAGGCCATGGGCGGCGAAGCCTTTGCGCATGATGCCGATGTGACCAAATCTGATCAGGTCGAGGCCATGGTGAAGCAGGCGGTCGACAAATGGGGAAGGGTCGACATTCTGGTGAACAACGCGGGCATATTGCGCGACAAGAGTTTTGCCAAGATGGGCCTGGATGACTTCCGTCTCGTCATGGACGTGCATGTGATGGGTGCCGTGCATTGCACCCATGCGGTGTGGAACATCATGCGCGCACAGAACTACGGCCGCATCGTGATGACGTCGTCATCGTCAGGCCTGTATGGCAATTTTGGCCAGGCCAACTACGGCGCGGCCAAGATGGCGCTGGTCGGGCTGATGCAGACGCTGGCACTTGAAGGCGAGCGCAACAATGTGCGCGTCAACTGCCTGGCGCCCACGGCTGCGACGGCCATGACCGAAGAACTGCTGACGCCTGAAGACCTGGCCATGCTGGCCCCCACCTCGGTCAGCCCCGGCCTGGTGGCGCTGGTGGTTGAAGACGCGCCGACGCGCACCATTCTTCTGGCAGGCGCAGGCGGTTTTGAGCAGGCTCATATCACCATGACCGAAGGCATCTTCCTGAAGCCCTCCGAACTGAAGGCTGAAGCGCTGATTGGCCGCATGGAAGAAGTTGCTGACCGCGAGGGTGAGACGGTGCCTGCAACCGGCTTTGACCAGTTGCGGCATGAAGTAGCCAAGGCAAGGCTGCAGCGCCAGGACGTTGACTCAGCCCTGGCCTGACATCAGCAGGGCGATGCCGTCCGCATCTGCCTGTGTCAGCGGGGCAAACACCACCATGCTCAGTCCCGCGGCGCTGTCGACTGACAGCGACTGGTATTCAAGCGTGATGGTGCCGGCCCCCGGCCGCTGAATGCGCTTGAGGCCGACATAGTGGCCGCTGGTTTCATTCTCGGCCCACATGCGGCGAAAGTCAGCGCTGCCGGCCTGCAGTTCTGCCGTGAGCGCGGCGGCTTCTGTTGAGTCGCCCGCGCGCGCAACATCCACACGAAATGCAGCGAGCGCAAAACGCGCATCGGCTTCCCAGTCGGGCATGGACTTGCGAACGCTGTCGGTGATGAACAGGCGCCTGAGCAGGTTGCGCTCTCTGGGTGATTGCGATGTGTAGTCACTGAGCACCGCGGCGGCGGCGGCGTTCCACGCGACGATGTCCCACACCGGCGTCTTGATGATGGCAGGCGTGGCGGTCATGCCGTCGAGCACGCGCTGCAGGGCAGGCGTCACGCCAGATGCGTGTGCGGCCTTGATGGGCGGTGGCCGCTGCTGTGCCAGCAGGAACATGAACTCGCGGCTTGCGGCGTCCAGCTCAAGCGCACCCGCCAGGCGCTCAAGCACCTCGTCGGAAGGCGGGCCGCCGCGCCCCTGTTCAAGCCATGTGTACCAGGTGACGCTGACGTGGGCACGCGTGGCGACTTCCTCGCGCCTCAGGCCGGGGGTACGGCGGCGGCGGTTAGCGCCAGGCGTGGGCGGCAACCTCCCACGGCGGTCACGCAGGAAGCTGCCCAGTGTCAGGACGGGATCGGGCAGGGTGTTAGTGCTCATACCTGTATAAGCTCACGGCTTTTCTGCATCTGGATGTTTGGGGATGATATGGACTCACTGGCCATCCTAAGCCAGCATTGACAGAAAGCAAACATCATGATCGTCATCACAGCGCCCACCGGCGGTATCGGGCAGCAGGTTCTTGAAAACATCCTCACAAGCGGCCAGCCCGTTCGTGTCATTGCGCGCGACCCGGCGCGCCTTCCCGCGCACCTGCGTGATCGCGTGGATGTCGTGCAGGGCTCGCACGGTGATGCCGATGTGCTCGACAAGGCATTCGCCGGAGCCGATGCCGTGTTCTGGCTGCTGCCGCCCAACCCCCGCGCCGAAAGCCTTGAGGCCGCGTACATCGATTTCACGCGACCCGCCTGCGAAGCCTTTGTGCGCCACGGTGTGAAACGTGTGGTCGGCGTCTCCGCCCTGGGCCGCGGCACGCCCATGAGCAAGAGCGCCGGCTACGTGACGGCGTCGCTCGCGATGGATGACCTGATCGCCGCCAGCGGCGTGGCTTATCGCGCCCTGGTCATGCCCTCGTTCATGGAGAACCTGTCGCGGCAGGTTCAGTCCATCAAAACGCAGGGTATGTTCGTCTCCCCCATCGCCGGCGACCTGAAAAACCCGGCCTGCGCTACCCGCGACATCGCCTCTGCTGCTGCAAGGCTGCTGCTCGACGACTCCTGGACAGGGCAGGGCAGCCTTGCAGTGCTCGGCCCTGAAGACCTCTCCTTCGACGACATGGCGCAAATCATGTCGGAGGTGCTGGGCAAGCCTGTGCGCTTCCAGCAAATACCGGGTGAGGCCTTCAAGGCCAGGCTGTTGGGCTTCGGCACGTCAGAAGCCATGGCACAGGGCGCGCTCGACATGATGCTGGCCAAAAATGCCGGGCTCGACAAGGCCGAACCGCGCACCGCCGAAGCAACGACGCCGACCAGCTTCAGGCAGTGGTGCGAAGAAGTGCTCAGGCCTGCCGTGCTGGCCTGATCCTGCCGGCTTGTTGGTAGAGTCAGGGCGTCACTTCAGGAACTGCCCATGCGAACGATTGTGTTGACCGCCTTGTGGCTTGCCGCCACCGCCGCACAGGCCCAGGATGTTCTGGTCACCCCTTCTTTCACAGTGACGATCACCGGCTGTGCCGAGGGCGAGGTGTCGTGCGACAACGCCAAATACAGCGGGGTCAGCAAAAAGAACGGCAGCCGCATCAGGCTGACAGGACGAACGCTGCACACCCTGGGCGCAGACGGTGTGACGCCGAGCCGGTTTCTGGGCTGGGAGTTTCGCAATGGCAAGACCGTTTACACCGTGACTGAAGGCGGCGTGCTTGAGGTGCGGCAGGGTGCAAAAACTCTGGTGAGCGAGCAGGGTGAGTGGAAAAGCCGTTAGCAGGGGCCTCGTCGGGTTACTCTTTGCCAGTTGCCGCCAAAGGATTGCCCATGAAGTTCACCCGCCAGATCGCAGCCGCCGTTTGCCTTGCAATCGCAGTCGCCTGCGCCTGGCTGGCGCCCATGGACACACCCGCCACCACGCAGGTGGACGCGGGCCTGAAACGCGCCCTCATCAGCTTTGCCACCGCCCGTGCGCTGCACGGCGTGCTGTCGGTGGTGCAGGGCACGCAGTTCTCTGCCCAGCCGCTGGGTGTGGGCGTCAGCCTGACACCAGGCCAACTGCTGGCGCCGGTGAATGACCTGGTGAAGAACTTTTCTGACTTCATGCTCATGGCCAGCGTGGCTTTCGGCGTGATGAAGGCGGCGATTGCGATTGGCGCTTACTGGCCAGTTTCGTTGGCGCTGACGGTGGCCGTGGCGGGCTGGGCCTGGCTGTGCTTTCGCCGGCAGCGCTCGCCGGTGTGGCTGTCGCGCATCCTCATCATTTTGCTGATGGTGCGCTTTGCTATACCTGTGGCCGTACTGGGCACTGACGTGCTGTGGCAGAAGTTTCTGGCGGCGGACTACACGGCGACCCAGCAGGCGATTGATGGCGCTTCATCGCAGGCCAACAAACTTAACCCGCCAGCACCGCCCGAGAGCACGGGCATCCTGGAGCGCATGAAGGAATGGATCAGCAAGACCGCCGACGTGAAGGCGCGGTTTGAAGAGATCAGGCAGGCGGCAGAGCGTGTGACTGAACACATCGTCAAACTCATCGTGATCTTTCTGCTGCAGACGCTGATCATCCCGGTGCTGCTGCTGTGGGGCCTGTATGCGGTGCTGCGCGGCCTGTTTGCGTCGCTCGCGTGGCCGCGGGGAGCGGCTGTGCCGATGATGGCGAGCGGGGCGTCAGGCTCAATATGCTATTGATTCAGTAGCTGCCCACGTGCGTATTCATTGGCCTGCAGCCGATTTAATGCCCTAAAAGAGGCCTTTTTGAGGCATTTTCTGGCAATGCTGCCCGGTTTGGATCCCGGAAATCGCCAAAATGTAAAGTTGACTTTACATCTGGTGAATCCGGGTCGCGCCGACCTTTACGGACGGCCGTAGCGCAGCACGATGCTGCTGGCAACCTTGGCTTTGCCCTGCAGGCGCGTCAGCAGCTCCTGCATCGTCAGGCCCGCGGGGATTTCCGACGGTTCAGCGTCGGTGGCGATGAGGGTGTACACGTAGTGGTGCTGGCCGGTGCCTGCGGGCGGGCAGGGTCCCATGTAGCTGCCCAGGTTCAGCGTGCTTTTGCCGCCTAAGTATTTGCTGGACAGCACGCCGATCTCGTTTTCAGCAAAGCCCGTAATGGCTGGCGAGATGCCGTAAGCCACCCAGTGCGCCACGCCCAGTCCGCCGCGGCCTTCCTGGTCGTGCACCAGCAGGGCCAGGCTCCTGGTGCCGGCCGGCACATTCGCCCAGGCCAGTGGCGGCGTGACGTTCTGGCCCGTGCAGTTCGGGTTACCAGGCAGGTTGCCCGCGTGGGCAGCGGTCAGGGACGCGCCATCCGGGAAGGTGGGAGACCACAACGTGAACACAGGGCTGGTCATGGGCGGTGGCGGCGGGGGTACGGGGGCCGCGCAGCCTGCAAGCACAGCTGCGCATGCCAATGCACAGGTACGGGCAAGAATTGTCTTTGTGTTCATGGTGGTTTCCTCTTGGTGTTTCTGTTTCTGATTGCTCGAGCTTTGGGCGCATCTCCTTGACGGTATTGCTGGTACAGGGGAGATGTAAGCAGATGCTAAAGCGGCTGCCTGCATCTGCATAGCCTGTTGGCGCATGAACCGAATTTGTCTTACACGGCTGGCCGTCAACTGAAGGCTGGCCCAACTCTGGAATTGGCGTCAGCTTCGAAGCGTTGAGCATCCTTTTGAAGGTGGCTGGCTATCATGGCGCGTATTCACAAGGACCGACCTTGAAATCACTGACACAACCGGGTGTGCTGGCCACGCTCACTGCGGCAACCCTCTTCGGCGCAGGTACGCCGCTGGCGAAAGTGCTGCTTGGGCAGACGAGTCCGTGGCTGCTGGCTGCCTTGCTATATCTCGGTTCAGGCCTTGGACTTTTCATCTTGCGTGCGCTGCGCAGCTCGGTGCCTGTTCAACTGCCTGAAGGTGAGGGGAAGTGGCTGGCTGGCGCTGTCGTTTCCGGCGGGGTGGTGGGACCTGTGCTGCTGATGTATGGCCTGTCGGGCATGCCAGCCTCGGGTGCTTCGCTTTTGCTCAATGCCGAGGGCGTGCTCACCGCATTGATCGCCTGGTTTGTTTTCAAGGAGAACTTTGACAGGCGTATTGCGCTGGGCATGCTGGCCATCGTGGCCGGAGGGCTGGTCTTGTCATGGCCATCAGAGGCCCGCTTTGGCGCGGTGTGGCCGGCGCTGGCAGTGCTGGGTGCTTGTCTGGCCTGGGGCGTGGACAACAACCTGACGCGAAAGGTGTCCCTGGCGGATGCCTCGTTTATCGCCATGGTGAAGGGGCTGGCTGCCGGTGCCACCAACCTCGCGCTGGCTTTGCTGCTGGGCGCCAAATGGCCCGGTCTTGCGCTTGTGGCATCTGCGGCATTGCTGGGTTTTGCCAGCTATGGCGTCAGCCTGGTGCTGTTTGTGGTCGGGCTGCGCCACCTGGGGACGGCCCGCACCGGTGCCTATTTTTCGGTGGCGCCGTTTGCGGGTGCGCTGCTGGCCATTGCCATTCTTGGCGAGCCGTTGACCTTGCCCCTGGTCATTGCAGGCCTGCTGATGGCCCTTGGGCTATGGCTGCACCTGTCAGAGCGGCACGCGCATGCCCACACGCATGAACCGCTGGAACACAGCCACGAGCATGAACACGGCGCTGGCGATGACCATCATGACCACCGGCACGAAGGCGAGGTCGCCGCGGGCATCAGGCATGTGCATGCGCATCGGCATCAACCCATCTCGCATACCCACGCGCATTTCCCGGATGCACACCACAGGCATTCGCATTGAATCCCTGCCTGTAGCCGACAGAGGGTCGTTACCTGTCCAGGCCCTTGCGACGCAGCCATTTTGACAACTCTGCAGCAACCGCTTCATTGTTCAGGTCGGCAAACGCGATATGCGTGTTGCCCTTCAGGCCGGCGTCCGACAGCACCAGCACCTCGCAGTCCCCGCCGTGGCCTTTCACGATGTCGCAGAAAGTGCGCGCCGTCTTGAGTGCGTCTGCCCAGAACGGCCTGCCCACGTTGGTGTTGTCGCCAAAGACCAACTGGATGGGGAATTTCGTCAGCTTCATGAACTCGGCCAGCGGAACTGCATGCGGGCCGAATGGCCCTTTAGGGTCAGGCGCCGGGCCCTGGCCTTCGGGGAAGACAAAGCCCGGGGTTTCGTAGGCGACGATGCCCTTCATGTTGCCGCTTTGGGCCTTGAGTGCCGACAGCATGGCGCGCCAGCCGCCCGCAGAGTTGGTGATGGCCACAACCGGCCCGATTTTGTCGATGGCCTGGCCGCCGGCCTCGGCCTGCAGCAGGGCGTTGTCGAGTGTGTCGAACTCATCGTAGCGCGCGCGGGTGGCCTGGTTCCAGGCTTCCGGATCGTTGGCCGGAAACTGCAGGCCCGGCGTCCAGTTGGGGTACTCGATGCCGAAGCGCCATGCGACAAAGTTGCGTTGGTCGAAGTATTCGGGTTTGTAGTTGATGGGCTCACAGCTCCAGTTGGCGCGGCCTACGCGCGGGCCGTCCCACAGGTAAACGGGATAGCGCTTGCGCAGGAACATGCTCTTGTAACCCTCGCCGCCGTCCCAGCGGTTCTCGAAGACTTTGGTGCTGGAGCTATGCCACATGATGAGGCCGGTCTTGCGCGGCCTGGCAGGAATGAAGTACTCCACATAGCCGTGGTCGCACGACAGCGTCTGCTTGGGGTCTGCCGGGTTGGAGATGATCTTGCCGCCGACCTCATACGCGCCTGTCGACTGCAGCACGATGGGCGGCTTCGCGCCCGCATTCGCTTGCCCACGCTCACCGGCGGCGACTGCCGCATGGCTGCTCGCGGCAAGCGCAAGGGCGATGGAGAGCAGCTTTACTCTGTCGAGGGCGTCACGATACTTGTGGATGGCGTTCATCATTTGTCTCCTTGATTTCGGGAAATAAAAACTGCCGCGGCACCCAAAGGCACGCGCGGCAGTTGATGGGCATGCAGTGATGTCCGGGCTAGTTGTCGAGCAGTGCGCCCGCTTCCTTGACCTTCTTCTCCGCAAGCTTGCGATCGGTCACGAGGAAGGCTGCAAACTGCTCCGGCGTGTCAGCCTGAGGTTCAAAGGCATAGGGGTCGAGGATCTTTTCGACAAACGTCTGATCCGCGAGAACCTTGCGGTTGGCGCTCACGATGGCGTCGACCACCGGCCTTGGCGTGCCCTTGGGCACGGTCAGGCCAATGAAGAAATAGGACTGCGTGTTGGGAAAGCCCGCTTCGGCAAAGGTCGGCACATTCGGGATCATCTTGGCGCGCTTGCTGCCGTTGATGGCCAGGATCTTCATCTTGCCGTTGGCGAGATAGGGCGTGGCCGCCGTGATGCCGGCCATCATGGCCTGTACCTGTCCACCCAGCATGTCCTGCACGGCAGGTGCGATGCCCTTGTAGGCAATGTGTGTCATCTGCAGCCCTTCCTGGCGCAGGAAGGCATCAAAGTGCACATGGACTGCACTGCCGGCGCCTGCAGAGCCGAAGTTGTATTTGCCGGGGTTGGCCTTGATCAGCGCCACGAACTCCTTCATGGTGTTCACAGGCAGCCTGCCGTCAACGATGAGGGCCATGTTGACGAAGGTCACGCGGGTGACCGGGATGAGGTCGGTCAGCGGGTTGTAGGGCAGCTTGCGGAACAGGAACTGGTTGGTCGAAAACGTCGGGTCGGCGCCCCAGAGCATGGTGTAGCCGTCGGCGGGCGACTTGGCGACCAGGTCTGCTGCGATCACTTCATTGCCGCCTGCGCGGTTGTCGACCAGCACGGGTTGGCCCCACTCCTTTGACAGGCGATCCGCGTATCCGCGGGCCACACCATCGACGGGGCCGCCGGCAGCGTAGGGCACGATCAGCTTGATGGGTTTGCTGGGGTAGCTTTGCGCCGCCGCGTGTGCGGACAGCAGGCACGCGGCGCCCAGCAGCAAGGTGTTGATGAATGTTTTCTTTGTCATGGTTGTCTCCTGTGATGAATTGGTGTTGTTGATGGCGTATCGGCGTGTCATTGCTCCAGGCGCGCGCCTGCTTCGCGAATCCTTTTTTGGGCCAGCTTGCGGTCGCCGACGAGGAACTTCGCGAACTCCTCCGGCGTTTCGGTGATCGGCTCATAGGCGTACGGGTCCAGCGTCTTCTCGATGAATTCAGCATCGTTGGCAACCTTGCGGTTGGCCGTCGTGATGGCATCGATGATGTTTTTCGGCGTGCCTTTGGGAACGGCGAGACCCACATAGAAGAAGGCCTGGGTATTGGGGAAACCAGCCTCTGCATAGGTCGGCACATCAGGCAGCGATTTTGTGCGCTTGTTGCCGTTGATGGCCAGCAGCTTCATCTTGCCGGATGCCAGGTGGGGCTTGGCCACCGTGATGCCGCCCATGGTGGCCTGTATCTGGCCGCTGAGGATGTCCTGCAATGCAGACGCCGTGCCCTTGTAGGCAATGTGCGTCATGTCCAGGCCCTGCTGCCGCAGGAAAGCATCAAACTGGACGTGCGCTGCCGTGCCTGCACCGGCCGAGTAGTTGAACTTGCCGGGGTTGGCTTTCACGAGCGACACGAAATCCTTCATGTTGTTCGGCGGAAAGGTGCCGCTCAGGATGATGGCCATGTTCACAATCGCGACGCGGCTCACGGGCACCAGGTCCTTGACCGGGTCGTAGGGCAGCTTCTTGAAGAGGAACTGGTTGGTGGCAAACGTCGGGTCGGCACCGAACAGGATGGTGTAGCCGTCATTGGAGCCCTTGGCCACATAGTCAGCCGCGATCACCTCGTTGGCGCCAACCTTGTTTTCAACCACGACGGGCTGGTTCCAGATTTTCGAGAGGCGGTCTGCCACGCCGCGCGCGACGCCGTCCACCGGGCCGCCCGGTGGGTAGGGAACCACCAGCTTCACAGGCCTGGTGGGGAAGGCTTGCGCCATGGCCTGCGAGGCCAGCACACAGGCGGTCGTCACAATGCAGGCGCGCAGGAATACGCTTAACTGTCCAGTCATTTGTTGTCTCCTTGAGGTTATTGGTGCCGGTATGGCCGGCTTTTTTGATGGCTTCAGCGGTCGCTAAAGACCCACCAGCTGTGCCGCATTGGTCGAGACCATCTTGCGGATATCTGCCTCGCTGTAGCCGAGGTCCAGGCAGGTTTCGATGACATCCAGGAACCCGTCGACCAGGCGCGGGTTGCCGACCTGGCCGAGGTCCGAGCCGAGTATGGTTTTGTCCACCCCTGCGGCCTGGATGAGGCTGTCGAGGGCGGCGGGTTCATAGATCCTCCATTTCGCCAGTTCCGAGAACATGCACATCGAATGCTCGATGTACACACCCATGCCGGCCATGCGTGTGATGTCTTCAAGCGTGGCATCAATGACATAGGTCGGGTGGTTGCAGATCATGCGTTTGACGCCACGGCGTATGGCTTCTTCAAACAGCGGCCAGATCTCGGTGATGTGGAGGTGGCCCGATGACAGCACCACGTCGTGCTCGGCAATCGCATCAAGAATCTCGAACACCTCGGGCACCAGCTTGCCCGCGTCGTCAAGAATGGTCAGCGGCGTCGCTGCCTTCATGGGTTTTTTGGCGTACGGGAAACCCGGCGTCGCGCCGTTTTTGTGGTGGGCGATGTGGTTCTTCGCCGAGAAGGTCGGCATCCATACCAGCTTTGCACCCAGGGCGATGCCGTGCTCGACGGCGTAAATGTTCAGCCCGCCAGCCTGGTTGTTGAGCGGCACACCCGACAGCAGGGTCACCTTCATGTGGCTGAAGTGTTTGTTCAGCAGCTCGGTGACCGGCGTCGCCGAGTAGTAGTGGTCCTTGATGAGCAGGGCGCGCACGCCGGCATCCGATGCTTCCTGCATGGCTTCGTAGTGGTCGAAGTAGCGCGGCATGACCGATGGCCCGCTGTGGCAGTGCAGGTCAACGGCGCCCACCATCAGTGACTTGCTCAGGCCCGGGTTGGCGGTGCGCCATGCGCCTTTTTCGGGGGCGCCCGTCCTTGCGTTTTCAATCGCCTGCGTCATCAGCGTTGCCCACCCATCACGTTGAGGCAGGCGCCTGTGACCAGCGATGCCTTGTCAGAGAGGAACCAGACAATCGATTCGGCCACTTCTTCCGGACGGCCTGCGCGGCCCAGCGGGGTCGCGGCGCCGGCTTCTGCCACGCGGTCGGCCTGGCCGGTCTTGCCGTGCATGGGTGTGTCGACCATGCCTGGACGAACGCAATTGACACGGATGCCTTCGCGCGCCAGCTCGACGCCCATGCCCATGGTCATGGTGTCGACAGCAGCCTTTGAACCTGCATAGTGAATGAAGCGGCCCGGTGACCCGGTGAGCGCGCCTATCGACGACACATTGACGATGGCGCCACCCTTGCCGCCGGTTTTGGCCGACATGCGCCTGACTGCTTCGCGGCAGGAAATCAGCACGCCTGCAGCGTTCACGCCGAGCACGCGCATGACTTCGTCAAATGTGTAGTCTGCTATTTTTGTATGGGTGGGTGAATTGACGCCTGCGTTGTTGACGACGCCTGTCACGGGGCCGAAGGCCTTGTCGGTTTCTTCATACAGGCGGACGATGTCGGCTTCCTTGCCCATGTCTGCCTGCACTGCGATGGCGTTGCCGCCCAGAGCCTTGACCTCGGCGACAACGCCTTCGGCCAGGGCTTTTGAACTGACGTAGTTGATGACAATGCTCGCGCCCTGCGCCGCAAGAATGCGGGCGGTGGCTGCGCCTATGCCACTGCTGGCGCCGGTGATGATGATGACTTCAGACATTCGTTTACCTCGGGGAAATTGCCCATCGCTGGAGGGGCGTTGAAAAACTGCGGCGGATGGAGACGGTTACTTGTCATCCAGGTTGGGGTTGGTGATGGGCGCACCGCCTTCAAACCAGTGCTCGAAACGGCGGTAAGTGCACAGCCAGCGGCCGTCTACGGCGCGCTTGTAGCGGTCGGTCGCGAGCGAGATCGTGATGGGCGCATGGGTCGGCAATATGCGAACGCCGTTGGCGGCGTAAAGGCAGAGATAGTTGGTGGCTTCAGCGGTGTCCGGCCCCGTGAACCAGGCCCTGAAGTTGGTGAAGCTGTGCACCGACAGGCGCGGGCCCTGTTTGACGCGCCAGTCATAAAACTGCTGGATCTTGGCTTTGCCCAGGTAGGAGGCCGACTGCCCGTGGAACTCGGCGTCTTCCGTGTAATAGCTGTGCGCGTTCTTGCCGCCGTTGACGTCGATTTCGTTCCAGTATTCGGACAGTTGCAGCGAAAGGACTGCGTTGAGTTTGAGGGTGTCGTCGTTAACCATGTGCGGCCTTGTGAGTCGATTTAAAAATTGAAATGGGGGATCTGCCGGGGGGCTATTCAGCCTGGTACCTGGAACGGGCGGCAACGGCTTTCCAGCGGGCGGCATCACTGCGGCTCAGCGAGGCCAGTTCGTCGGCGCTTGAACCTGCCGGCTCCACGCCGATGTCTGCAAACTGCCTGCGCACCTCGGGGTCGGCCATGACTTTTCCCATGGCGCTGCGGATTTTTGCGAGACGGTCGGGGGGCGTTCCGGACCTGATGAACATGGCCTGCCAGGTGTCGATGTCAAAGCCCTTGTAGCCCAGCTCGGCGACGGTGGGCACCTCGGGTGTATCCCTGTCCCTCTTTGCGCCGGTAACTGCCATGGCGCGGCCGTGGGTGGCGATCTGCGACTTGTACACGCTGGGCCTGTCGATCATGACCTGCACCTGGCCGCTCAAAAAATCATTCATGCTTGCCGGTTGGCTCTTGTAGGTGATGATGGGCATGTCTATGCCCACGGTCTGCATGAAATGCTGGATCAGCAGCGTGACGGAGCCGCCCGTGGAGGCGAAGTTGAGCTTGCCGGGGTTGGCCTTCGCATAGTCGACAAACGATTTCAGGTCGGTGACCGGCACCGAGTTGTGCACGATGACTATCGCATTGGTGCGTCCGCCCAGGGTAATGGGATCGAAATCCTTCAATGCATCAAAGGGGACTGCCTTGTTGACGACAGAGGCGGCAAAAATGCCGCTGGTGGTCCACAGCAGGGTGTAGCCGTCGGCGGGCGCGCTTTTCACGGCGCCTATGCCTATGACCTGGTTGCCGCCCGAACGGTTTTCGACCACCACCGGCTGCTTGAGTTCTTCGGTGAGCCTGCGCGCCACAATCCGGGCGCCCAGGTCCGATGAGCCGCCCGCGCCGAGTGGCACGATGATCCTGATCGGCTTGTTCGGAAAGCTTTCCTGCGCTGCCGCCGGCAGGGTTGCCATACACATCGCCGTACACAGGGCGCATAAAACTCTTGCGATCATGTCTGCCTCCTGCATTACTTCTTTGCCAGTGCCGCTTGGTACTCACGCAAGGCCGCAGTCGCTGCGGTGCGCATGAACCCCTGGTCGGAGCCGGTCACAAAGCCACTCACACCCAGCGCCGCGTATTCGGCAGCTTCTGTCGCATTTGCCGTGAGCAGGAAAGCGGGCTTGTTGTGGCGCCTGCAGGCCTCAATGACTTTCAGCGTTGCCGCCTTCACTTTTGGCGAGCCCGCCTCGCGGTCGCGATAGGCTGCTGTCAAATCGCCCCGGCCTATGAAGACCGCATCCAGCCCGTCAACCGCCACGATCTCGTCCGCCCTGTCTATGGCTTCAGGATCTTCAATCATTCCCAGCAGCAAGACCTCCTTGTCTGATGCATCGATGTGCTCCCAGGTCGTACGCACACCGTAGTCGCCGGCGCGCGGCGAGTTCGAGAAACCGCGTTTGCCGGCATAGCGGCACAGGTCCACGATTTCTTTGGTCGCTTTGGCCGACGTCATGTGCGGCACCATCACCCCGAAAGCGCCATCGTCCAGCGCGCCCAGGATGTCGTTGGGCGAAGCCACCCTTACCAGCGGCGCCGCACCGACAGCGCGTGCAGCCAGGATGCAGGTGTCTGTGGTGACCCGGTCAAACGGGGCGTGCTCTGCGTCGATCAGGACGAAGTCGTAGCCCGCGCCGCCAATGATTTCAATGCTGTGGCTGGTCGATGTCTTGATGAAAGTGCCGTAGACGTTCTCGCGTTTAAGGACGCGTTCACGGAATGCAGCGGCTCGCGTACCCGCGGGTACGCCTTGTGGTGTGGTCATGGTGTGCCTTGTTTTGGGGGGGTACTGGCTGTCAGGCCGCGGCGGTTTCCTGCGCGGGCATGGGGTACTCGTTGGCATTGAGCACCCAGCCTGGCTTTTGCGAGAAGTCGATGCGGGGCGGGCAGAACACATCGACCATCAGGCGCAGCTCGGTGCCCGTGCCGTTGGAGGTGTGAATCGCCGGTGGCGGGATGATGGCAATCGACGGGCTGCCGCAGTCCATGTGTTCATCGGGCAGCCAGTTGCGCATGTTGGTGGTCCAGGGCCAGCGGATATGGTGGCTCATGGTGCCGGTCATGAGCAGTGAGCCCTGCTCGAAGTCGTCGTGGTAGTGGGGCGAGACCTTTTCGACATCGCGGGGAGCGGTTTCCACAAACAGGTTGACCATGAAGGTGGAGCAGCGCCAGATGCGGCCGAAGCGGCCGGGCTCATTGGCGACTTCCATGCTGTAGCGGCGAATCTTGGGGCCACCAACCGGCTCGGGCCAGGGGGCCCAGGGGGCGACGTGGTGCCGGGGGGCGGCATAGGCGGCGGCATTGACGGCCTTGGCAGCCAGATCCTTGCTCTGGGTGGTGTAGAGGATGAAGAAGCTGCCTGCGGCTTTGACTTCTATGCTGCTGGCGCCTGCGGGGACGATGACGACGGAGTAGCCGGGGATATCGGCCGAGCCATGATCCGAGGTGATGTGCAGGGCCGTGGTGGTCTGGGGCGAGAGGATGACGTACTCATCGGGCTGGCCGACGCGGGTGATGCGGGCACCGGCTTTGGCTTCGACGTAGCAGATGACGAAGTTGTGGCCGCGGCCGTACCACTTGCGGCTCAGGGCGTCTTCTTCTGCGGGGCCTTCCTTGAAGTGGATGCATGAGGCGGTGCCGTAGGGTGTGCTGGCATCAAGGGCTGCTGCGGCTGCGGGGGCTGCCGTTGACAGCGTGGAGCGGGGGTCGGTCTTGTCGTACATGATGGGTTCCGTAAGGATGTTTTTGAAGGCGGCGTTCAGAACGCGACGTTGTCCCGGCCCTTGAGCTTGAGCGCGGCACGCGCATCGGCAGGCGTGGCCACTTCAAGCGAGAGCGCTTCGATGATGGACACCAGGCGTTTGACCTGTACGGCATTGCTTGTTGCGAGCTTGCCGGGGCCGTCCCAGAGGCTGTCTTCCAGGCCGACGCGGGCATTGCCGCCGACCACGATGCTGGCAGTCGCCAGCGGGATTTGCGCACGCCCTGTGCCCAGCACCGACCACACATAGTCATCGCCAAAGAGGCGGTCTGCCGTGCGCTTCATGTGCATGAGGTCTTCCACATCGGCGCCTATGCCGCCGCGTATGCCGAAGACCGACTGGATCATCATCGGCGCCTTGATGAGGCCGCGATCGAGGAAATGCGCTGCCGTATAGAGGTGGCCGATGTCGTAGCACTCGATTTCAAAGCGGGTGTCGTTGTCGCTGCAGGACTGCAGGATGTAGGCGATGTCCTTGAAGGTGTTCTTGAACACGCGGTCGTCGCTGTCGGCGAGGTAAGGGCGCTCCCAGTCATGCTTGAGGTTGGGGTAGCGGCCCAGCATTTCATACAGGCCAAAGTTCATGCTGCCCATATTGAGCGAGGCGACCTCGGGCTTCATCTCCAGTGCTGGCCGCAGCCTTTCCTGGATGCTCATGGTGGACGCGCCGCCTGTGGTCAGGTTGATGACCACATCGCAGGCGTTTTTGATCTGGGGCAGGAACTGCTTGAACAGTTCGACATCCTGCGAGGGCCGGCCGTCTTTCGGGTCGCGGGCATGCAGGTGAACGATGGATGCACCAGCGGCATGTGCCTCGATGGCGGCATCGGCGATTTCCTTCGGCGTGACAGGGATGTGCGGCGACATCGACGGCGTGTGGATGGAGCCGGTGATGGCACAGGTGACGATAACTTTACGCATGAATTGGCTTCTGTCTTTCGGTGTTGCAGGGGAGTTGTATGTTTATTCGGGTTGAATGCCGGCAGCGGAGATGATGGCCTTCCACTTCACGGCTTCGGCCTGCTGGAACTTCATGAGTTCCTCGCCTGAAATCGGGAAGGGCTCGACGCTGACGGTATTCATGAACTTCTGCGCAGCCGGGCTGTTGATGGCATCGGTCAGCAGTGCGGCTGCGCGCTTGACCACGGCATCGGGCGTGCCTTTAGGTGCGTAGATGCCTTGCCAGAAGGTCATGGAATAACCAGGCAGGCCGGACTCCTGCATGGTCGGAACAGCCGGGTGGCCCACCATGCGTTTTTCGCCGGTGACGGCGAGCGCGCGCATGCGGCCGCTGCTGATGTGCGGTGCGGCGGTCAGGGCGTCCAGCACCATGAAGTCGAGACGGCCGCCTATCAGGTCGACCACGGCCTGGGCATTGGTCTTGTAGGGGACAGAAACAAAATCAAGCGACGCCATCTGGCGGTATTGCTCAACGGCGACGCGCACGGCAGAAGCGCCCCAACCGAAGGACAGCTTGCCCGGCTGCTTTTTGGCCAGCGCCGTGAGTTCGCTCACACTCTTGACCGGCGAGGCACTGCTGACCACCAGCATCAGGCCGCCGCGCAGCACGCCGGTGACGGGGATGAAGTCCTTGACGTAGTCGTAGGGCAGGGTCTTGAACAGCGACTGGTTGGCCGCATGCGTGGTGTTGGTGGTGTGGAACAGCACATAGCCGTCTGCCGGCTGCTTGAGTACATATTCGGCCGCGATGATGCCGCTGGCGCCGGCCTTGGTGTCCACAACCACCGAGGTGCCGGTTTTGGCATTGATGGCATCGCCCAGAACACGGCCCATCTGGTCGGTCATGCCCGAAAAAGATGCCACCAGCGTGATGGGTTTGGCCGGGTAGGGCGCTGCGGTTTGCGCGAAAGCCGTGCGCGTGCCCAGGCCGGTGAGGAGGGCGCCCATTCCGAGGGCAAGTTCTCTGCGTTTCATCTGTCTGTCCTTTGAATGCTGTCGTGTTCAGTCCGGGCGCCTGGCGGCCATTTCTTTGCGGAGGGCACCGCTATCGCCGTAGGCCTCAAGAACCGGGGCGATGCGTTTGAACGACAGCTGTATGTGCCGCTTCATGGCGGTGCGCGCGCGATCAGCGTGGCCGGTGATGAGGGCGTCCAGCAGTTCCTCGTGTTCCTTGATGGCTTCCTGCGTCACGCTCGAATGAAACAGCACGCGAAAGAGGTGCATGTGCGTTTGCAGCCGGTCAAGCGTCTCGGCCATGAGTTGCCCGCCGCCGGATGTGGCAATGAGCCGGTGAAAGTGCGCGTCCCAGTGGGCGAACTTGCCATAGGCCAGTTTTTCATCATCCTTTGAGGGCTCAAACATGTTGTTGACCAGGCCGCGCAGGTCTTCACGTTCGTCCGCAGTGAGTTTTGTGGCAGCCTGGGCGGCGGCATGCGGCTCCAGCAACAGCCGCAACTGGAATATTTCGCCGAAGCGCTGTGACGAAGGAATCGCCGTGGCGCTGTAGCCCACCAGATGGGTCTTGACGATCAGGCCTTCGGCTTCAAGGCGTATCAGGGCGGCGCGTATCGGGGTCTGGGATGCGCCCAGCTCGCGGGCCAGTTTGTCGATGGAGATGCGGGCACCGGGCGGGATCTTCAGCGAGATCAGCCGGGCCAGCAGCACTTCATAAATGTCGTCACCGACAGAGCGACGGGTGCGCAGTTGCAGTTCTGAATCTTCATCGCCAAAAACGGGTGGCTGGTCTGGGTTTGGCATGGGGCTTCCGGAAGTCATGGGCTATATTCTGAATCCTGAAAATCAAATATCGTATCGGATTTACCCTAATGGATTGATAAATAAAATACGATACGATTTTAAAACCAAAGATTTTCAGGAACTTCCATGTCCATATCCACGCCGGTCAATGCCGGGTTTCTGCGTTCGCCACAAGCCATTCTTTTTGGCGACGGTCAACGCCACGCGCTGGGCACCGTCGCCCGCAAACTGGGCCAGCGCGCCCTGGTCTGTACCGATGAGCGTCTTGCAGCCGACGCCATGTTCGGCGCCATGATCAGCGACTTGCAGGCCTCTGGCCTTGAAACCCTGGTGTATGACCGGACGCAGGCCGAACTGCCGATTGCCGGTGTTTTTGAATGCGAAAAGCTGGGCCGCGCCTTCGCGCCGGACGTCGTCATCGGCATAGGCGGCGGCAGCTGCATGGACATGGCCAAGCTGGTTGCCTTGCTGCTGACGCACGGCGGTGACCTGTCTGACTACTACGGCGAGATGAAGGTACCGGGGCCGCTGATGCCGCTGATTGCCATTCCCACCACCTCGGGCACGGGCTCTGAAGTGACTGCTGTCGCTGTCGTGGCTGACGACAGGCGTGACCTGAAAGTTGGTGTCTCCAGCCCGCACCTGATACCGCACACCGCCATCTGCGACCCGGAACTCACACACAGCTGCCCACCCGGGCTCACGGCATGTTCAGGCGCGGATGCGCTGACGCACGCTATCGAAGCCTTCACCGCCATACGCAGGGATGCCACCCCCGACCTGGCCACGGGCCGCGTTTTTGTCGGCAAGAACGCGCTGACCGATGTGCACGCGCTGGCGGCGATCGGCCTGATTGCGAAACACCTGCCCGCTGCAGTCGCCAATGGCAAGGACACCCAGGCGCGTGCCGGCGTCATGATGGCCGCGCTGCATGCGGGCCTCGCCTTCGGCACCGCAGGCACGGCAGCCGCCCACGCCATACAGTACCCGGTGGGAGCGCTGACGCATACCGCCCATGGCATTGGCGTGGCTGTGCTGATGCCTTATGTGATGGCGTTCAACCGGCCTGCCTGCGCGGCAGAGTTTGCGCAAATCGCCACGGCCATGGGTGTGCAGGGCAGCGATGAGGCCGCGTTGGCAGATGCCGCCATAGATGCCGTACGCCAGCTGTTCAGCACCATAGGCATACCCGCCACGCTCAAGGACATCGGGCTGTCGGGCGACGACCTGGCGCACGTTGCCGGCCAGTCCATGCTGGCGGCACGGCTGGTCAACAACAACCCGCGCCTGCTGGACGAAGCCGCCATGGCGGCCATCACGCGTGCTGCTCACCAGGGCAGTGTGCCCGTGCATGCCTGAGTCCGCCCACGACTTCATCTTTTACCGTATCCATTTCCCACAGCTCCCCAATATTCATGACACCTCGCATTCCCCCCACCCAGCTTTTTATTGATGGTCAATGGCGCAACGCCACTGAAGACCGCCGCTTGCCTGTCTTCGACCCCGCCACGGAAAAAATGATCGCCGAAGTCGCCGACGCCAGCGTGCAGGACGGCCTGGATGCCGTCGCCGCCGCCAGCCGCGCCGCGCCGGCTTTTGCAAAGCTGCCGGGGCGTGAGCGCGCCGAGATGCTGCGCCGCTGCTTTGAACTGATGATGCGCGACAAGGAATATCTGGCCGAGCTGATCTCGTACGAAAACGGCAAGTCGCTGGCCGATGCGCGCGGCGAGGTGGCCTATGCGGCAGAGTTCTTCCGCTGGTTCTCCGAAGAGGCCGTGCGCCTCAACGGCCAGCTGGGCACGGCGCCCGGCGGCGCCAACCGCATCCTGGTGCAGTACCAGCCCATTGGCGTGGCTGTGCTCATCACGCCGTGGAACTTCCCTGCAGCGATGGCCACGCGCAAGATGGCGCCTGCGCTGGCGGCGGGCTGCACCTGCGTGCTCAAGCCTGCATCCGAAACACCGCTGACCGCGTTTGCGATGGCCGCCATCATGGCCGAGGCTGGCGTGCCCGCGGGCGTGGTCAACATCGTGACCACCTCCGAGCCCGGCGCGGTGGTCGACGCAATGCTGGCTGACCCGCGCGTGCGCAAGCTGTCGTTCACGGGCTCGACACAGGTCGGCCGCACCCTGTTGCGCAGCGCCGCAGGGCAGGTGATTTCCTGCTCGATGGAGCTGGGCGGCAACGCGCCTTTCGTGGTCTTCGACGATGCAGACATCGACGCCGCCATTGAAGGCGCGATGATCGCCAAGATGCGCAACGGCGGCGAGGCCTGCACGGCCGCCAACCGCTTTTATGTGCAGCGCGGCGTGTACGACAGCTTCGCCACCAAACTGGCCGCACGCATGGGCGCCATCAAGGTCGGCAACGGCCTGGACGCTGCGACCGGCTGCGGCCCGCTCATCACCACCAAGGCGGTGAACAAGGTCAGCGACCTGGTGGAGGACGCTGTGACGCGTGGTGCACGGGTGATGGCAGGCGGCAAGCGGCCTGAGGGCAAAGGCTATTTCTACATGCCTACAGTGCTGGCTGACGTGCCGCTGGATGCGAAGCTGCTGGGCGAGGAGATCTTTGGCCCCGTCGCGCCGCTGGTGGTGTTCGACACCGAGGCAGAAGCGATAGAGATGGCCAACAACACCGAATACGGGCTGGTCGCCTACGTCTACACCAAAGACATGGCCAGGGGCCTGCGCGTCAGCGAGCAGATCGAAAGCGGCATGGTGGCGCTTAACCGCGGCCTGGTCTCAGACCCGGCAGCGCCTTTCGGCGGCGTCAAGCAAAGCGGCCTGGGCCGCGAGGGCGCGCACGAGGGGATTCTGGAATTCTCCGAAGCCAAGTACATCGCCACGAGCTGGTAAAAAGGCGCATAACACTCCTGATTTGCTATTGATTCAGTAGCTGCTCACGCTCGTGTTTATTGGCCTGCAGCCCGATTGAGGGTCTAAAAAACGGCCTTTTGAGCCAAATTTTGGCTTTTTTGAGATCTGCGGGACCCTAAACGGGTGAAAAGTTAAGTTCCATATTAACTTTTGCTGCAAATGTTAACTCCTGTATTAACATTTGCCCCATGACACAGGGGCCGCGCCTGCTGTGTCCGAAGGGCAACAGGCAGCGCCAGCGGAGAGCGGCGCGCAGGGGAGAAACGTAACAAATCGTCTATCCTTTGCCATGCCTTTGACGCTCCCGATTGTTCGCGCCGTACTCATGAAGTTGCTGATTCTTGCGGCGGCTTTTTTTACCCTGCAGGGGCAGGCACAAGCAGCGCGCAGCGATATCGCCGAGCCCGTGGCCAAAGCTGGTGAGCTCGATCTGCGGCAATGGAACTTCGAGCGCGACGGGCCGGTGTTTCTGGGCGGCGAGTGGGCTTTCTACTGGCGGCAGTTCGTAGATCCCGCCGCTCCTGCAGGCGCGCCCACCCTGTTAGCCGAGCTGCCCGCAGCCTGGGCCGGCACTGCCGTCGATGGCAAAACGCTGGGCTCTGACGGGTACGCCAGTTACCGCCTCAACATCAGCTGCAACAACGCTTCAAACCTGAGCATGGCTTTTCCGGTGCAGCACAGCTCGGTGCGCATGTTTGTCAATGGCCGTGAGGTGGCGCACCAGGGCAAGCCGGGCATTGACGACGACAGCTCGGACCCCGCAGTCGCGCAGCAGTATGTGCCGCTGGCGGACGCGCGTTGCCCGCTCAACATCGTGGCGCATGTCTCCAACTTCGACCACCGCCGCGGCGGGCTGGTGCGCGGCATTCAGCTGGGCAGCAGTGCGCAGATGCAGGTGCGGCGCGAGGCCGGTCTGGTGCGCGATATGGGGGCGTTTGGCGGCCTGGCGCTGCTGAGCGTGCTGCCCATACTGTTTTTTGCCTGGCGCAGGAAAGAACCTGCGCCGCTTTACTTCGGCCTGTTCTGCCTGTCGTGCTGCGTGTTCATTGCCATGTCGGGCGAACGCGCGGCGCTGCCCATCCTCGGGCCACTGGGCTGGGACTGGTACCTGTGCCTGATGTTCCTGAGCTTTTACGGCGGGTTGACCATGTTCGCCCGTTTTGTACACGCGGCCTACCCGCGCGAGTTCGGCCATTGGCAGATCACGGTGGTCAGCTGGGTGGGCGGGGCAGGTGCCCTGCTGTCTGTGCTCACGCCGGGCAGTGTGTTCACGCTGTCTGCGCCTGTGCTGGTTGTGTTTGCGGTCGTGCTGACGGCCTATATCGCTTTTGTGCTGATCCGGGCCAGCATGCGCACACGCTGGCAGGGCAGTGCGCCCATCCTGCTGCTGGGCTTTGTGGCGGTGGCGATTGCCGTTGGCCACGACTGGATCTTCTTCAGGCACCTGCTGGGCAGCTACTGGCTCCCCTACGGCCTGCTGGCGTTTGCGCTGGCGCCGGGCGTCATGCTGGCGCGGCGCATGGCACGCGCGCTGGCCGCCGAAGAGTTGCGCGGCATCGAGCAGCGCGAACGCACCAACCTGCTGGTGCGCGCCACCAAGGCCGGCCTGCTCGACTGGAACGCGATTGGCGATGTGGTGACGTATTCAGACCGCTACAAGGAGATCCTGGGTTACCCGGCAGACGCGGCCACCTCAGACCTGCCGGCGTTTTATGACCTGCTGCATCCGGAAGACCTCGAACGCGTGCGTGCGAGTTTTGTCGGCGAGCTGCGCAACCGCAGCGTGACCAGCGGCACCCGCCACCACAAGCCGCTCGATTACCGCATGCGACGCGCCAATGGCGACTATGTGTGGGTGCATGCAGAAGGCATTGCGCTGCTGGGCGCGGAAGGGCGCACGCTGCGCTTCATCTGCTCGTTCATCGACATCAGCGATGCCAAGCAGCTCGAATCGCAGATGACAGACCAGGTCAACCAGAAGCGGCTGGCCGAGCAGGTGCTGTCGATAGAGCGTGACCGCCTGCAACTGCTGGTGCGCACGACCAAGGCGGGCTTCAGCGACTGGGATGCTGCCACCGAGGTCATGACGTATTCAGACCGCTACCTTGAAATGACGGGCCACCCGGCGGGAACCGACACCTCAGGCTGGCCGACCGTTTTCATGTTCATGCATGACGACGACCGTGAACGTGCGCGCGCGCAGTTCCGGGAGATGGTCGGGTTCACCGGCAAACCCGGTGACACCATACCCGCGCCGCCCATGGTGGGCCGCCTGCGCACCGCCGACGGCAGTTATTTGTGGATACACGCCGAGAGCGTCTCGCAGATTGGCGATGACGGCCGCACGCGCCGCATCATCACGTCATACCTCGACATCACGGTCTTTCGCGAGCAGCAGGAACTGCTGGCCACCGAGCGCCGCCGCCTTGACCTGGTGGTGCGCGGCTCACGCGTGGGCATTGTTGACTGGGACGGTGCCACGCACGAAACCTACTACTCGCCGCGCTTTCGCGAAATACGCGGCTATGCACCCGACGCAGACACGGCTGACTGGCCAGACTATTTCAAGGTGATGATTCACCCCGACGACCGGGCGCGCATCATCGGGCGCTGGGTGCCCTTCATCAAGGGCCAGGGGCCGGAAGGCCCGATGGGTGAGTTTTATTCCACCGAACAATACCGGCTGCTGCGCGCCGATGGTTCTTATGTGTGGTGCGAGGTTGGCGGCATGGCGGTGCGTGATGCCAATGGTTTTGTGCTGCGCTGGATTGCCTTCATCATCGACATCACCGAACGCCGCGCGCAGGAAGAGGCGCTGCGCGCGTCGCACGACCAGATTGCCGCGCAGGCCGGCCAGCTTGAAGACCGTGTGCGCTTCATCAACGACCTGGTGGACTCTGTACCGGTGGCGCTGGCGATGCGCGACATGGCGGGCCGCTACGTGTTTGCCAACCGCACCTGGGAGCAGTATTACGCGCTGCGGCGCGAGCAGGTCATGGGGCACACGGCACGCGAACTGCGCGAGCCCGAAGAGGCGGCCGAGGTCGAGAGGCTGGACGCCGAGTCGCTGCGCCGGGGCGTGGACAGCCCGCCGATGACGCTGGATGTGGCCTCCAGCGGCCGGCGTTATACCCAGACCCGCACGGTGATGGCCAATGCGCGCGGCGAGCCGCTGGGGGTGGTGACCGCCAGCGCCGACGTGACCGAGCGCCATGAGATGGAGCAGGCGCTGGCCACCGAGCAGCGGCGCATCGCGCTGGTGGTGCGTGCCGCCAAGGCCGGCATTGTGGACTGGGACGGCATGACGCGCACGGCGTTTTATTCGCCCCGCCTGCGCGAGTTGCTGGGCTACAGCGCGGATACCGATACCTCGGCGTGGCCTGATTACTTTGACATGATCCACCCCGAAGATGCAAAGCGTGTGCAGGCCGCGTTTGCCGAACACATCAAGGGCAAGGGGCCGGCGGGTGCAGAGGAGTTCCACCACGCAATTGAGTACCGCCTCCGTCGTGCCGACGGCAGCTACGTCTGGGTACAGGGCATGGGTGTGTCGGTGCGTGACCAGAAGGGCTACGCCACACGTTTTATCGCATCACTCACAGACATCACCGAACGCCGCGCCCAGGAGCAGGCGCTGCATGCCTCGCACGACCAGATTGCCGCGCAGGCCGGGCAGCTTGAGCTGCAGAACGAGGCGCTGATGGAAAACGTGAAGCTGCGCGAAGAGGTGGAGCGCATTGCACGCCACGACATCAAGACGCCGCTCAACAGCATCATTGCCGTGCCGCGCCTGCTGCGCGAAGAGCGGCGCCTCACGGCGGAGGCCGACGAGCTGCTGGGCATCGTCGAGCGTGCGGGCTACCGCATCCTGAGCATGGTGAATTTGTCGCTGGACCTCTACAAGATGGAGCAGGGCAGTTATATCTTCAGGCCCGACGCGGTTGACCTGGTCGACCTGATTGACAAGGTTGCAGTGGATATTCGCAGCCATGCGGCGTCGAAGAACGTGGTGCTCAAGCTGGTATCGGGCAAGGTGCAGGCCTGCGCCTGGGCTGAAGAGCTGCTGTGTTATTCACTGGTGGCCAACCTGCTGAAGAACGCTGTGGAGGCGTCGCCCGAGGGCGCAACAGTAACCGTCACGTTGCAGGACGAAAAAGCTGCGGCCGGCAGTGAAGGCTCTGACAGTGTTGTCTTGGGCATCCACAACGAGGGCATGGTGCCGGCCGCCGTGCGCGACAGCTTCTTTACCAAATACGCGACCGCAGGCAAGGCCAGCGGTACCGGGCTGGGTACCTATTCGGCACGCCTGATGGCCCGTACGCAGGATGGCGACGTGACCATGCAGACCTCGGCCAGCGAAGGTACGACCCTGCGCGTCAGCCTGCGTGCTGCGCCTGCGGGCAAGGTGCCGCCGACCGCGCGCCATGCGATGGAACACCGCAACCGTCAGCCCATGGTGCTGGCCGATTTGCCGCCATTGAAAGTGTTGCTGGTCGATGACGACGAGTACAACCTGCTCATCGTGCGCCGCTTTCTGCCGTGCCCGCCACTCACCGTGACCACGGCATTCAACGGCAGGGTTGCGCTTGAGATGGTCGGGCAGGACGTGCCCGACATCATGTTCATGGACCTGGACATGCCCGTCATGGGCGGGCTGGAGGCCATAGGGCTGTTGCGCAGGCAGGAGGCCGATATGGGCCGGCCGCGTGGCTATGTGGTGGTGCTGTCATCGCACGACGATGAGGAAACGCGGGCCCGTTGCCTGGCTGCAGGCTTTGACCATTACCTCACCAAGCCGGTGACGCGCGACCTCATACAGCAGACCCTGCTGAACTTTGTATCGTCGTCAAAACCCGCGGCACTGGAGGGCAAGGTCGCGGCTGTGGGCTCGCTGGCGCCCATCGTGGTGGACCCGGATATTTTTGAACTGCTGGCGGGCTTTTTGCCGACCCGGCTCAAGCTGCTCGAGGACATGGGTGCGGATATTGCATCAGGTGACCGTGAAGGACTGCGGCGCCGGGCGCACCAGCTGGCCGGCAGTCTGGGCCTGTACGGCTTTCACTGGGCGGCCGACCAGGGCAAACACATTGAAACCTCAGCGGCCAGTATGGACCTGCAGCAGGCCGCCGCTCTGGTCAATGACTTGCGCGTACATTTGCAGACGGCCACAATCGTCAAGGGCGAGGTGGAGCAATGAGATTGCCGGGTGTGCCACCTGATGCAGACAAAGATTGAAAAAACGGAGTAAACAGTGCTCGACGAACGAAAAAAAATCCTGCTGATTGATGACGATGAAGCCATCGTCACCTACCTGGTCACCAAGCTGGCCAAAAACTACCAGCTTGCCAGCACCACGCAGCCGCGCACGGCCGTGGCGCTGGCCAAACGCGAGAAGCCCGATGTCATTCTTTGCGATATCGACATGCCTGACTTCAGCGGTGGGGATGTGGCTGCTGCTCTGGCAGAAGACCCGGTGACTGCGGGCATTCCGTTCATTTACCTGACGGCGCTGGTGTCTCCGCAAGAGGCAGAAGACATGGCCGGTTATGTGGGCGGGCGGCCCGGTGTCGCCAAAAAAGCGCCGCTGGCCGAGCTGCTCAAGCGCATTGAAGAAGAAACGAAGCGCTAGTTGCGCAGGCGCGCAGCTGCAGGGCTAGCCTGGCTTGCTGCGCGTCTTTTCGGCAGCGGGTGTTTTCACGGCAAAACGAAACATGTTCTTGCCGCCCCCATAACCACCCGAGCCCTTGTCGCAGTCCAGCAATGCAGCGGCGTGCAGGTTGCGCACGATGCGGTAGATGCTGGTGACGTTGACGGCCGGTTCATTCGTGATCAGGTGCCTGTACACATCCGTGGCCGTCAATGACTTCCCGGGCGATGCGGCGAACAGGGCCAGTATCTGTATGTAGCTGTCTTTTGCCGGAAGCCCTGCACGCTTCAGCAGTTCGGCGATATCGGAATTACTCATTCCTGTTGTAAGGCACTCAGGCCCCCCGTGGCTATCAGCACCTTTTGTGCTGTGTTGGCTAGGAGAAAGACCGGATTATCGCGTACGCCGTGAGGTGACCGGCGCGGCGCCCACGTACGGGGCTGAAGTTGCGCCGGGGCGCTTCAATCGTCGATGTCGCCCGGTGCAGCGGCTGGTTTGCGGCCGCTGAACATGGCGCTGACGAGATTCTCACGATGCCTGAGGCTGGTCAACAGTACACCGCCGAGGTGGCCCGCAATCAGAACCAGAAGCCCCCATGCAAGTGCTGTATGCAACTGGTCAAGCCAGGCCGTGCCCCAGAAGGCGTCGGTGGTGTAGAGCCAGCCCGTGACGCCGAGTGCTGCCACCACCGCCAGCAAGGCCAACACCATCCAGCCGCCCAGCGGGTTATGGCCGAGGTAGCGGGGCTCTTCCCCGGCCTTGAGCTGGAGTGCGTAGTTGCGTACGGCCCGCGGCTTGCGGACGAAGCGGGCAAATCGCGCGTGGCGGCTGCCTGTGAAACCCCAGACCAGGCGCATGACCACAACGGCCAGGGCCAGGTAGCCTGCGGGTTCATGTGCCTTGAACCAGCCAAAGCCCAGGGTGCTGGTCCATGCCAGAGCCACCGACAGCACCAGTAGCCAGTGCAGCAGGCGAACCAGTCCGTCCCATACCCTGACGGTGTTCTGCGGGGCGGGCATCAGGCTTTCAACAGCGATCAGCGGCGCTGTGATTCAGGCGGTCAGAAGGTGGTCCGAAGGCGGTCAGGAAGGCTGCTTGACCTCACCGACTTTTTCAAAAGTCCTGGGGTTGAAGTAGATTTCGATGCGCTTGCCGGTGTTGTCAAAACCGTAAACCTCATAACAGCCGTTGTCGACCTTGACCTGGCGCACACGCCAGCCCTCTGCGACCAGCTTGCGCTGCAGGTCCATCTGGGGTTTCCATTCGGCCTTGGGTTCGGTGCATTTGAAGTCGCCGTGAGCAACGGCGCTTCCGGCGACAAGGGAGAAAAAAGCAGCAAGTGCGAAGGACGTGCGTTTCATTGGGGTTCCTGCTTGACTGATATTGGAAGAAGTGCCGGCCGAACGTCCGGGAGTCCGGCGGTCAGGCGCTGTAGGTGTCTGGCTTCTGGATTGCGGTCGCTGCCGCAATCCTGATGGCTGACCCCATTATAAATGCGAATGTGTCGCATTTGTGTGGGTGCTGCAGGGCGCGGCACCAGCGGCCCGGCCTCAGACGTCAGCCCACATGCGCAGCAGGTTGTGATAGCAGCCTGTCAGGCGCACGACCTCGTCGCTTTCCACATGCGCCTGGGTGCGTCCGGCGCTGTCCAGGTCTTTTTGCCGAAGCGCTGTAATGGCCATGTCCATGTCATAGAGCAGCCTTCTCTGCGCATCAGAACGGACCATGCTCTCGATCCAGAAAAAGCAGGCGAGGCGTTCGCCCTTGACCACAGGAGTCACGCGGTGGACAGAAGTGCCCGGGTACATGACCAGATCGCCGGCAGCGAACTTGATGCGCTGCTCGCCGTAGGTGTCCTGTACGACCAGTTCGCCGCCGTCATAGGTTTCCGGCTCACTCAGGAACAGCGTGCATGAAATGTCGGTGCGGACATGCCTTGCCGTGGCGGCATGGGTGCGGACGGCGTTGTCGATATGGTTGCCGAACTCATTGGACTGGCCGCCATACCGGTTAAACAGGGGAGGGTAGACCGACTTCGGCAAGGCACCCGTGACGAACAAGGGGTTGCGTGCCAGCGCGACAGAAACAATATGCCTGGCCTGCTGCGCCTCAGGCAACTCTTCAGGCAGCTGAAGGTTGTTTTTGACCGCACCGCTCTGTACCCCTGCGGTGATGCGCCCATCCGACCAGGATGCCGAGAGCACAAGCTGGCGAACCTGTGCCAGTTCTTCGGGGGTCAATACCTGTGCAACGCGAAGCAACATGTTTGCTATCCATCAAAAGAATCGGACATCCCTGCCTGCGCGGGGATGCCCGAGTTTAAAGCCCAGGCTTCAGGACGGATGCCTAGAACTTGCTCGTGAGTGTGGCCCTGACGGTTCGCATGGGCGACTGGGTTGGCCAGCCCTGGTAGAGCGATCCGTAGTAAACCTTGTTGGTCAGGTTGTCGATGTTGAGCTTGATGGTGTTGTCCGGGTTGATGCGATATTCAACGAGCGCATCCCACTTGGTATATGCAGGTGCATGGTTCATCAGGTTCGCTGCTGCGGCCGATGAGGGGGCCTGGGCACCGACATGCGTGAAACCACCACCTATGCGCCAGTTGGTGCCCAGCCTGTAAGTCGTCCACAGGTTGGATTGCTGGTTGGGGGTCAGACCGGGGTTGAGCCCAACAGTGGCCTGCGCTGCTGCGGAAGAACCTGCCTTGTCGATGACGCCGTGCATGAACACTATCCCGCCGAAAACATCCCATTGCGGGTTGATGCGGCCGGCGACTTCAAATTCGAGGGCGTTGGTGTGGCGCTGGCCCGACAGCAGGAACTCGCCTGTCGCCTGATTGACGTCGGTATTGCGCTCGTTGTATTTGTCGGTGCGGGCCAGGGCTGTGCGCAGTGAGAGGTCGCCTCCATACAGCTCCCACTTGGCGCCGATTTCAAGGTTGCGGCTGCTTTCGGGCGGTGTGTTCGCACTGTTTGCGTCGTACTGGTAAAGGTCGCCTGAAGTGTTGAACGAGGTTCCGTAGGACGCGTAATAACTCACCTCGTCCGTCGGCTGGTACATCACGCCGGCACGCTTGCTGAGTTTTGTATCCCTGCGCGACAGGTTTCCGGCCGGTACTGCCAGTCCTGACCGGTCATATGTGCCGCCGAAGCTGTCGAGGCGAAGTCCGCCCACCAGCTTCCAGGATGGCGTCAGGTTGATGGTGTCCTGGACATAGGCGCCTATGGCCGTCGACGTGAAAACCGTTGAGCGAATCAGGTTGCGTCTGTCGACGATCGCCAGGTTCGTCGGGTCGCCCACCGTCACGTTGGTTCGTGCTGGCACGTTGACGTAGCGGTAAACGGTGGCGTTTTCGCGGGCGATATCCGTTCCGGCCAGAATCTGGTTTTTAAGGCCGAACCAGTTGGTGGTTGTGATGTAGTCACTTTGAAGAAACGTATGGTGATCGCGGCCGGCACGGGTTTGTGTGCCTCGCGGCACCACGGTGTTGAATCCAAAATTAGCCTGGGTGACGTTGGCTGCCAGGCCATTGAGCTGGGTTGCCCACAGATCGCGATTGAAGTGACCATCCCTGAAGGTTGTTTTCAGGGTACTGCCGTCATCCCAGCGGTGGGTGTGGGTGATGGTTCCGATGTCGGCGGCGTCTTTTTGGTAGTCGGAAGCGGCGTTATACGAAAGCCCTTGTGGAAATGGCGCAGGCGCACCTTGCAGCCAGCGCCCACCCAGGTTGTCTGGTTTGTCCTTGTAGTTCAGGTGATAGAAGCTGAAGCTGAACTCGTCTGATGTGCCTATACCGATGCTGTAATCCAAAGCCAGGCCACGGCGCTGGGTTGAAACTTTTCCGCCTTTGGTTTCACCGTCGGTGGTCATGGCCCCGATGCGGAAAGCAGACTCTTCGCCGGTACGGATGTTGAAGTCACCCGTCGTGCGCAAATAACCAGGGCCCGCTGTCACGTTGACTTCATTCTCAGTCACCAGCCGGGCTGTCTTGCTCACCTGATTGACAACGCCACCGGTGGACCCGCGCCCAAAAAGCATGGAGGCCGAGCCGCGCAGCACTTCGATACGGTCGTAGTTGAATGTGTCGCGGTTGTACTGCGCGATATCGCGCATGCCATCGAGATAAATATCACCCGCCACGCTGAAGCCGCGCAGGCGGATGTTGTCGCCTATGCGGCCGCCTTCGCCGGCTTCAAAGGTAATGCCTACGACATTTTCCAGGGCGCCCTTGAAGGTGTCACGGCCCTGGTCATGAATCAGCTTCTCGTTGACCACTGTCAGCGATTGCGGCACGTCTTTGGCAGCGACCGGAACCTTGCCAATGGTGGTGACTCCGCTTTGATAGGTTTGTGTAGCCCGGTCCCTTGTGTCCTTGATGGTGACCGGGGCGAGCGTTTTTCCGTCCAACTGCGTAGTGGCCGTCGCTGTTGCGGGCGTACTGGGAACCGCCGTAATGGTTTGCGCCCAGCCGCTCACTGAAGCGGCAAGCATGAGTGCACCGAGTGGAATTGCGCTGATCTCCGCAGCTCTTGGTTTGTGAGCCGAAATTGCGGGGGCGGAATTAACGGTAGGGAACGACGTTTTGTTGCGAGCGCTGCGTTTGACGCTGCTCTTCTGTGATGTATGGCGTGCCAAGGGAAGCTCCAAGCGATGTGATCTTTTGCCGGTCGGGCAAAAATGTGGGATTGAGCAAATGCTTGGCTGTGCTTGTCCAGGTGACCTGGACTCGTTGGCTGGCTTTGTACGGGAATGATTGTATGTGAAAGAGAACGATTCGCAATAACATTTGCATTGGCGAAGCGCAAATTTCACATTTGTACAACGTTTTAAAGCGCGGATGTGCCAATAGCCGGAGAAGCAGCCCGGGAAGCGGAAAACGCCGATGTGGCGCTTTGACGCATTAAGCGCCTCAGCCAGCGGGGACACCTGGAAGTGTTGGGCGGAGTTGCGCGGAGTCCCGCGCAGGCTATTCGAGCGGCTCGAATTTGACGATGACCAGCGACAGGTTATCGCCGCCTCCTCGGGCCCGGGAGCGGGCTTTCTGGATCAGGAATTCCGTCGCTTCGCGCGGGGAAAGCATGGAGAGGGCAGAACCCATCTCGCTCGGGCTGAAATAGTGCCAGACGCCGTCGCTGCAGGCGATCAATACGTCCTCAGGCTGCATTTGCTGAATAAAGTGATGGCTGATGGGGGGCGGGTCTTCCGTGCCCAGGCAACCCATCAGGATGTTCGACTGGGGGTGCACATTGGCTTCTTCTTCGGTGATCTCGCCCTTGGCGACCAAAGTCTGGACATAAGAGTGATCACTTGTCCGGTGAACGAGCTTGCTGCCATGAAAATGATAGATGCGCGAATCGCCCGTATGCACCCAGTGGCAGTCGCCGGCAGGGTTGATGAGAAAGGCGGCGAGCGTGCTGTGCGGCTCCTGCTCTGCGGAGATGGCCGTCAGCTTGATGACGATGTGGGCTTCTTCCACGATCTGCTTGAGCATTGAAGGCGCATCGTCACTGTCAGGGGAGTAACGCTCAAACAGCTGTTTGGCAGTCATCATGACCTGGTCGGATGCCTTGCGGCCACCGCTGCGGCCGCCCATGCCGTCGGCCACAATGCCCAAAATGCAGCCGGCTATGCGCTGGTGGCTGATCAGGTTGACCTGGTCCTGCTGGTATTCGCGGTCTCCCTTGTGGATACCTGTTGAAGCCGTGATTCGATAGCCTTTTGACATCTTGCAATTGGTCGAGCCATTGGGACTCGATTTATCTCCGTAATCAACGTATTATCAGAGCAAGCCGCGAGCGTTGATAAAAATACCTTGGACCTAAATTTACACTCGCCGCAACGTCGGCTGATCGAACTCAAGATCGAACACGCCGACCTGAATGCGCTGGTGGATATTACGGCACATGCCACCCCCATCGACGAACTGATGTTGCGCCGCCTCAAAAAGCGCAGGCTGCACCTCCGGGACCAGATCTGCCAGCTTGAATTGTCGCTGGATCCACCCGAGCCCGCCTGATGTACCTGGAACTTGAAGTTCAGGAGGCCTTTGCCCCCGATGGCGTGCTGTCGCGCACGACCGAACAGTTTGTCGCAAGAGCAGGGCAGACGGAGATGGCCGTCGCGGTTGCACGCGCCATTGAGCGTTCTGAAGTGCTGGTGGTTGAAGCCGGTACCGGTGTGGGCAAGACATTTTCCTATCTGGTACCAGCTCTTCTCAGTGGTGAACGCGTGCTGGTATCCACCGCTACCAAGGCACTGCAGGACCAGCTTTTTGTGCGCGATTTGCCGCTCCTGGTCAAGGCGCTCAACGTTCCTGTGCGCATAGCCTTGCTAAAGGGGCGTGCCAGTTATCTGTGCCTGCACCGCATGGCGCTTGCCCGGCAGGACCCGGCGCTTGCCGACCGGACGGCTGCGCGTTCGCTTGCCAAAATTGAAGAGTGGGCGCAGTTCACCAAGGCTGGTGACCTGGCCGAGCTGCCGGGGCTGGACGAGCGTTCGCCCTTGATACCGCTGGTGACGTCCACGCGTGAAAACTGCCTGGGTGCCCAGTGCCCGCAATTTCGTGCCTGCCACGTCAACCTGGCCCGCCGCGAGGCACTGGCGGCTGATGTGGTCGTGATCAACCACCATCTCTTTTTTGCGGACCTGGCTGTCCGTGAATCCGGCGTTGCCGAGTTGCTGCCGTCTGTCAAGGTCGCCATTTTTGACGAAGCCCACCAGATCAACGAAACCGGTGTGCAGTTTCTTGGCAAAAACCTCACCACAGGGCAACTGCTGGATTTTTGCCGTGACCTGCTGGGCGCAGGCCTGCAACTGGCCCGCGGTCTGGTTGACTGGCAAACCGTGGTCGGCGCCTGCGAACAGGCTTCACGTGAATTGAGGCTGTGTGCGGGGCGGCAGTATCCAGGAACAAAGCTTCGCTGGACCGGCATCGCCCCGGAAACAATAGAGGCCGGCGCCTGGACCGTGGCCCTTGACAACCTTGGCGCGGCCTTGTCTGGCGCCTGCGAGGCTCTGGCCACCGTCAGTGAGATTGCCAGCGATTTCCCCAGGCTGCAGGAGCGTGCGGCGGAGTTGGCTGAGCGCGCAGCCGCTTTCGTGCGTGCCTGCCCACCCGCACTGGTGCGGTGGGTGGATGTCGGGACGCAACTGCGGCTGGTGGAGTCGCCGCTCAATATTGCTGAAGCAGTCAGGACAAAATTGCTTGGCGCTTCGGGCGAGTCTGCAAAGACATGGATTTTTACGTCGGCCACGCTTGGAGATGACGACAGGCTGAGCTGGTTCACTGAACCTTGCGGACTGGGGGACGCGCGCGTTCTCAAGGTCAGCAGCCCATTCGACTATGCGCTGCAAGCTGCGGTTTATGTTCCCGCCGACTTTCCCAAGCCCGCAGATCCTTCTCATTCACTGGCCGTGGCTCAGTCGGTGGGCCGTTGGGCAGGCCTGTTGGGAGGTCGCACCATGGTCCTGACCACAACACTAAAGGCCTTGCGCGTTATCGGTGAAAGTCTGCAGACCACATTTGCAGATTCAGGAGAGATTGAGGTGCTGGTTCAGGGGGCCATGCCCAAGCGGGTACTGATCGAGCGGTTTCGGCGCGGCAATGCGGATGGTCAGCGGGGCTGCATTCTTGTGGCTTCAGCTTCTTTCTGGGAAGGTATTGATGTGCCGGGCAATGCGCTGCAGCTGGTGATCATCGACAAGCTGCCTTTTCCCCCACCGAATGACCCCATGGCAGAGGCGAGATCCAGAAGCCTGGAAGCAGAGGGCAAAAGCGCCTTCAATGATTATTTTTTACCGGAAGCAGCAGTCGCACTCAAGCAGGGTGCCGGCAGGCTGATTCGCCGCGAGACAGACGAGGGCGTGCTGGTAATTTGCGATACCAGAACCCGGCAGATGGGCTATGGCAAGCGACTTCTAAGGGCTGTTCCACCCATGCAGCGCCTGAATTCCGATGAAGAACTCACGACGCGGCTGGATGAACTTACCAGAACTTGTACCAGGGATTGTCAGCAGCCCTGAATCCCTTGGTCGTGAATTCGCTTTGTGGATAGGTTTTTTCGAGAACGCGTCTTGCATCATCCCGCAACTGGGTCATGCCCAAGGCATCGTACGACTTGTAAATGATGTAAGTGGCTTCTTCGAGTGCCGGTACATCACGGTAGTCGCTGATCGCGGTCTGGGCCCGGTTGATGGCCGCAACGTAAGCGCCACGTGAGTAGTAGTAGCGCGCCACATGCACTTCGGACTGGGCCAGCGAGTTGACGGTGTATGTCATGCGCAGGCGGGCGTCTGGTGTGTATTTGGAGTCCGGAAAGCGTGTCACCAGTTCCCTGAATGATTCAAATGACTCCTTGGCTGCTTTCTGGTCGCGCTCGGCAAGGTCCTGACGCGAGATCGCGCCGAACAGGCCGAGGTTGTCGTTGAAATTGACGATACCTTTCAGGTAAAGCGCGTAATCCAGCGCAGGGCTTGCCGGATGCAGCTTGATGAACCGGTCAAGGGTTGCAATGGCCTGGGCCTGTTCGTTGCCCTTGTATTGGGCGTACGCCTTGTCGAGCTGTGCCTGCTGAGCCAGAGGGGTGCCTGCTGCCCGGCCTTCAAGTTTTTCAAACAGTGGAATCGCCTTCTCATAACCGCCGTTATTGAGCTCATCCTTGGCCTCGGCGTATATCTTGTTGGGGCTCCACGTCGATGTAGGGTCTATCGGCTTGCTGGAGCAGCCGGCCATCAGGGCACAGAGCAATGCCAGCCCGGCCGCAAATGGCAATGCCGTGGGTGATGCACTGGGAACAACCGATAATTTGGTGGAAAACATTGCGATCGACCTCTACTAATGACTGATTCTGAACAAAGCAAATCGATTATATCTAGCGTTGTCATGACGGACTCCGCGGATCATGCTGGTGACGAATCCGAGGTGGATGGCGAGATTGAACTGCGCCAGCTGCGCGTGCCGCTGGAATCCCACGGGAAGAGGGTGGACAGTACACTGGCGCTCGCGGTGCCGGAGTTTTCCCGCAGCTACCTGCAACAATTGATCACCGCTGGGTTGGTTCAGCTCAATGGCGTGACGCTTGCGAAGGCATCACAGTCCGTCAAGGCTTTTGACGAACTCCGCATCGAATTGAGGCCCACGCCTCAGAGTCAGGCCTTCAGGCCCGAGCCCATGACGCTTGACGTGGTGTTTGAAGACGAATTTTTGCTGGTGGTCAACAAACCTGCAGGCCTGGTTGTACATCCTGCTCCCGGCAACTGGAGCGGTACGCTGCTCAATGGCTTGCTCGCGCGGGACAGCGGGGCGGCTCTGTTGCCAAGGGCAGGCATCGTGCACCGTCTGGACAAGGACACCAGCGGCCTGATGGTGGTTGCCAGGAAGCGGCAGGTGATGGACGAACTGGTCAGGATGATTGCCGCACGCAGTGTCAACCGCCAGTACATGGCCGTTGCACACGGTGCATGGGTCGGGGCCGCGACACGCCACGTCAATCTTCCTGTGGGGCGTGATCCCCGTAACCGCTTGAGGATGGCCGTTGTGGATATGGGAAAAAGTCCAGGCAAAACGGCCTCTACAGACATATCTGTGCTTGAGGGCAACCCTCAGTACTGCATGGTCCGTTGCAAGTTGCACACCGGCCGGACCCATCAGATCAGGGTGCACATGGCTGCGCTGGGGCACCCGCTGGTTGCTGATGAGCTGTATGGCGGCCGGAACGCTGGGGGGCTGGATCGACAGGCCCTCCATGCTTGCCGGCTGGCTTTTAATCACCCGGTCAGCGGCAAGGCGCTCGAATTCAGGTCACCCTTGCCCAAAGACCTCGCAGCCGTCGTCGAAGCTCTGGGCCTGCGATACAATCCGGAGGAGTAAGTTAAAAGCTTCTGCAGAACCCAGCCGTTGACCGCAATGGCATCTCACAGGTACTGCGCTCCATGTGAGTCGCGCCTTCCGGCGCCCTACCCGACCATTTTCGGAAACAAGAATCATGAATACGACGGATGCGAAGCGCGTCCTCGAAACGGCACTTATTTGCGCCCAGCAGCCTTTGCCGCTCCGAGAGATGGGGGTTTTGTTCAATGGTGCACTGGCGCCCGACAGCATCAGGCTGGCTCTGGATGAACTCCAGAATGACTGGGCGGGGCGGGGTGCAGAACTTGTTCACGTGGCGACCGGCTGGCGCTTCCAGAGTCGACCGCAGATGCGCGAATATCTTGACCGGCTGCATCCCGAAAAACCGCCTCGCTACACGCGGGCAACTCTTGAGACGCTCGCCATCATTGCGTATCGTCAACCGGTCACCCGCGGCGATATGGAGGATATTCGGGGCGTGACCATCAACAGCCTCATCCTCAAGCAGCTTGAGGATCGGGGTTGGGTTGATGTTATCGGACATCGGGAGACGGTGGGCAGGCCAGCGCTATATGCGACCACAAAGCAGTTCCTGGACGATCTTGGCGTCGATTCGCTGGATCAGCTGCCAGCCATGGATGGCGGAGCGGGGCAGGCGGCAATGCTTGAGCAGATTGAATTTGGAATGGCGGATGCAGAGGTTTTGCCCAAAGATGATGAGCAGGCTCCCGCAGTGGAAGAATTGCAGGAGGCGGTACAACCCCCAGCGGCACCTGTAGAAACCGCGGATGAAGTAAATGAAAGCAAGGACGTTGCCGAGTGGCGTGAGAAACAGCCCGATGAACCCAACGCATGAATTAACAGCATGAACTTACCAGACCATCAGGATCCCCCGGCACCGCTTGAGCCACTTCCGGCGCACGTCGAAGCCGTTGTTGAAAAGGCCGACGCTCCTGATGCGGCTGGCGAGCAGCCATCTTCTGTCGCCCAGGCCGATGGTGTCCAGGGTGCTGTCAGGGGCCGCCCGGGACCGCGCAAGACTTTGATCGAGGCAGTTCGTTTCGATGAAGTGGTGACCGGACGCTTTGATGAAGATGAGGCTGATCCCGGAGTCGAGTTATTCAAGAGGGTTCTTTTGCCCCAGCCAGAGACGCCCAAGTTGCACAAGGTGCTGGCGCAGGCCGGACTGGGGTCTCGCCTGGAGATGGAGCAGTTGATTCTGGAGGGGCGCATCTCGGTTAACGGTGAACCCGCGCACATCGGGCAGCGTGTCCAGTTCGGAGATACGGTCAAGGTCAACGGCAAGCCTATCAGGGTCAGGATTGATCCGCCGCCGCCTCGCGTGATTGCCTACCACAAACCTGCAGGCGAAGTTGTCACGCATGATGACCCCCAGAACCGGCCCACCGTTTTTCGTCGCTTGCCCAAGCTGTTCCAGGGCAAATGGCAGTCTGTCGGCCGCCTTGACCTCAATACCGAAGGGCTGCTCCTGTTGACGAGCTCTGGCGAGCTCGCAAACAAACTCATGCATCCCCGATTTGGTCTTGAGCGTGAATACGCAGTAAGGGTGTTGGGGGCATTAAGCGCTGATGAAAAGAAGCGCCTTCTGGATGGCGTACTTCTGGATGACGGAAATGCCTCTTTCTCGTCCATCGAGGCGGGTGGCGGCGAAGGTGCCAACTGCTGGTACAAGGTCACCATTTCAGAAGGGCGCAACCGTGAGGTGAGGCGCATGTTTGAGGCTGTAGGGCATGCGGTCAGTCGCCTGATCCGCATACGTTATGGTGCCATGGTGTTGCCGCGCGGCCTCAAGCGCGGTGCATTCGTCGAGCTTGATGAGCGTGACATCATGGCTTTGACCAGTGCCGCCAATCGCAGCGAAGCCCGTGCGGATGCGCGAAGGGATGTCGCGGCGCAGGAGACGTCCGGGCAGGATGCCGGGGGCGAGTCCCGCCGCGCGCGAGGACTGCGTCGTGGTGGCCGTGTCCGCGGCGGAGAGCGTCCCGCAACACGCGAACAGACGTTCAATGCGCCGGCCAGCCAGGCGGATAACAGCAGACAGCCGGGCCTGCAGGATGAGGATTTGGACCAGGATGATATCCAGCCCGCAAATCTTCGGCATGACGTCGGAGGGATTGCCGGCGCCAATGGAAAAAGGCGCCGTGGGCGTAGTCAGGGAGGCGGTTTTGGACCGGGAGCACCTTCAATGCCGCCGCCTCCGGGGTTTGGTCGAAATCAGGGAAATAACTCTGCAAGGCAGGGGCAGACGCGGCGTGATGATCGCGGTACGCGAGATGACAAGGCCGGTGGTGGGGCCCAGCCAGATCCGATGAAAACATCTTTTGGCTACATAGGCGCAGATACCTTTACGCGTCAGCGGCAGGTCCAGGGAGCTCGGCGCGGTGGTGGCTCCAGCCCCACAGGCGGCAATGGCCAACGACGAGGCGGTAATGGTGGTACCGGGGGTGGCAAGAACCGCGGCGGGAACCGGGGCGGTGGTAATCGCTAGAAAGCCACCTGCAATACCGGAGTTCCTGTAGGCCAATGCGTGCGTTACTGGTCTTCCGGGATGAACGGCAGGTTAAAATCAGAGGCTGTATTCATTTTTTGAATATCCCGAAAATTAAAGGTTAAGGAAAACAAAATGGCTATCGAACGAACACTCTCAATCATCAAGCCTGACGCAGTGGCAAAAAATGTTATTGGCCAGATTTATGCACGTTTTGAGGCCGCTGGCCTGAAGGTCGTGGCTGCCAAGCTTGCACATCTTTCCCGTGGCGAGGCAGAAGCTTTTTACGGTGTCCACAAGGAACGTCCTTTCTTCAAGGATCTCGTCGAATTCATGATTTCCGGTCCGGTGATGATCCAGGCCCTTGAAGGCGAGAACGCCATTCTCAAGAATCGTGAACTGATGGGTGCTACCGATCCCAAGAAGGCAGCTGCCGGTACCATTCGTGCTGATTTCGCAGAAAGCATCGATGCCAATGCTGTACACGGATCCGATGCGGCCGAGACCGCACAGGTGGAGATCAGTTTCTTTTTCCCTGGCATGAACATTTACTCGCGTTAACCATGTCTGCCTCAAGCTTTGCAATGCCTTCGCAGGTTTTGCCACGTGCTTGGGGCCAGGTCGCGTTGCGCTCGCTGCAATGACGACCAACCTGCTGAATTTCGATCTTGAGGGATTGGCTGCTTTTTGCGAGGCGCTTGGAGAGAAGCGTTTTCGTGCGATGCAGCTTTTCCGCTGGATACACCAGCGGGGTGCTTCTGATTTTTCTGAAATGACAGATCTGGCGAAATCCCTGCGTGAGAAGCTACCCTCTTCAGCCCACATTGAGGGGTTGCCTGTCGTATCACGGCATGATTCGGCCGATGGAACCATCAAATGGCTGTTTGATGTGGGCTCCGGTGATGTGGTTGAAGCGGTATTCATACCCGAAACTGATCGGGGCACCTTATGCATTTCATCCCAGGCGGGATGTGCCGTGGGGTGCCGTTTTTGCTCGACAGGCCATCAAGGATTCAGTCGAAACCTGACGACTGCCGAGATTCTGGCTCAACTCTGGTTTGCTGAACACGAATTGCGCAGGCAATTCGGTAAAGATGAGCGCGTTATTTCCAATGTCGTGATGATGGGCATGGGGGAGCCGCTGCAAAATTACAGCCAGTTGCTGCCTGCCTTGAAGGTGATGCTGGATGATCACGCGTATGGAATGTCCAGGCGTCGTGTCACGGTGTCCACCTCAGGGGTCGTTCCGATGATTGACCGGCTGGCACTCGATTGCCCTGTGGCGCTTGCAGTGTCCCTCCATGCCCCTTCGGACGAGTTGCGTACTCAATTGGTGCCGATCAACAAAAAATACCCTATCGCCGAGTTGCTGGAGGCATGCCTGCGCTATCAAGCCCATGCGCCGCGGGACTTCATTACTTTTGAGTACTGCATGCTGGACGGCGTCAATGACCAGCCTGAGCATGCGCGGGAGCTTGTCAAGCTGATGCAAAAGCACGCTGGCGATGGTCTGTCATGTAAATTCAACCTGATTCCCTTCAATCCATTTCCTGCATCAGGCCTCAAACGTTCCGCCATGCCGCAAGTTGCCCAGTTCGCAAAGGTCCTGATGGATGCCGGCATTGTGACAACTGTCAGAAAAACACGGGGTGACGATATAGACGCAGCTTGCGGACAGCTGGCTGGCGATGTTCAGGACCGGACGGGAGCGCGGGAGCGTATGGCATCGCAGCGGCAGGGTATGCTGGGTGGTGTCAAGGTCGTGGTCGACAAAAGGGTGGTGTCATGAAAATTCTTCGTAGTGCCCTCATGATGGTTTGCTGGGGCGCTGTGCTGCTTGCAGGCTGTGCCGGTAACACTGGTGGTGTGCGCAGTGCGGCTGACGGGAATACGGACATGGTGACGGAATCTGATGAACCCGCCACCAGACGCCGCGCCCGTTTGAGGCTTGAGCTTGCCAGTGGCTATTTTGAGCAGGGTCAGACAAATGTCGCGCTGGACGAACTAAAACAGGCACTTGTGATTGATCCGACGTTTGCTGATGCATACAACCTTCGCGGATTGGTCTACATGCGCTTGAACGATGCGCCTCTGGCTGAGGACAGCTTTCGACGGGCGCTTGCTATCAATGCGCGGGATGCCGATGTCGCGCACAACTATGGATGGTTTTTGTGCCAGCAATCCCGGTTTCGTGAGTCTTCACAGATGTTTGCACAGGCAATAGCCAACCCGACTTATGCCGGGCAGGCCCGGAGCCTCATGGCGCAGGGGGTCTGTCAGGTCCGCGCTGGTCAGCGTGCCGAGGCGGAGGAGAGTTTTACGCGGTCTTATCAAATTGACGCCGGCAACCCGTTGACGGGCTATAACCTTGCAAGCCTTCTTTATGACCGGGGGGAACTGGTCAGAGCCCAGTTTTATATTCGCAGGTTGAATAATAGTGCCCTCGCCAATGCCGAGACATTGTGGCTCGGGATAAAGATTGAGCAGCGACTCAATAACCGGGATGTGGTGTCGCAGTTGGGGGAGCAGCTGAAAAGACGGTATGCCCAGTCAAGAGAGGCTGCGTGGTACGAGAGAGGGGCTTTCAATGAGTGATCTTACGGAGGCCGGTAACCCGGCCTTGACCGGGGCTGCTGAAATGGGTGAGGGGGCTGTATCCAGACCTGACACTGCCGGTGCAACGGCCGGTGGTCTGCTTCGCATGGCGCGGGAGGCGGCTGGTTTGCATATTGCCGCGCTGGCTGTTTCATTGAAAGTGCCAGTCAAGAAACTGGAGGCCCTGGAGGCAGATCGCTTCGATCTCCTGCCGGATGCAGTTTTTGTGCGCGCTTTGGCCTCCAGCGTATGCAGAACCCTGAAAGTTGACGCCGGTCCTGTACTGCAATTGCTGCCGCAGACCAGCAGTCCGAAGTTGATCTATCAGGGTACCGGGATCAATGCCCCGTTTCGCGCCCCCAGTGACGGACCCGGCCCTTCTGTGTGGACACAGGTTTCAAGGCCCGCCGTTCTTGCCGGGCTGGCTTTTCTGCTCGCTGCACTTGTCCTCATCATGATGCCTTCACTCAGGACTGGCATGGGTGAAACCGTCGCGGGTGCGGGATCGTCCAATCAGAATAGCGCTCCGGTCAAAGCCCTGGAAAGTACTGTTGTCACGGAGACCCGGGAACCGGAATCTCCCAAAATGCCTGATACCCCTCCGGATTCCATTGTTCCGGCCGGGCAGGTTGCCGCGACTGCATTGCAGTCTTTACAGGCATCTTCAGCGCCAGCGGTGTCGTCCTTGCCTTCAAAACCCCAGGCCGCAAGCTCGTCACAGCTGGCTGCTGGTGTGGCCACTTTGTCTGGCGCTGCAGTGGCACCCCTGGTAGCGTCATCTGGCGTCGTGGTATTCACTGCAAAGAGCGAGTCATGGGTGGAGGTCACGGACTCCAAAGGCCAGGTTGTTCTTCGCCGGATACTCGCGGCCGGTGAAGTCGCAGGTGCTTCGGGTGCGCTGCCGC
Source organism: Pseudomonadota bacterium (assembly GCA_040388905.1). Classification (GTDB taxonomy): domain Bacteria; phylum Pseudomonadota; class Gammaproteobacteria; order Burkholderiales; family Burkholderiaceae_C; genus Polaromonas. The sequence continues at coordinate 191,191 of JAZKAY010000020.1, read as the reverse complement.
TTGCAGCCGTGGTCGGCAGGGCGGATGCAACCCAGGTACTGGTACGAGGCAAGGCATTCGATTTGAGTGCCCTGGCAAAGGATAACGTCGCGCGATTTGAGGTGAAATAGTGCAAGTCCCGATAGATGTAGCGCACCCGAAAGTGCGACGATCCCGGCAGGCACGTGTTGTGTGGGGTACCCGCATTGTCACCGTGGGTGGTGATGCACCTGTTCGCGTGCAGTCCATGACCAACACCGACACCGTGGATGCCATTGGCACGGCCATTCAGATTAAAGAGCTGGCCCTGGCAGGCTCTGAGATGGTGAGGCTGACCGTCAACACGCCCGAGGCTGCGCAGGCTGTGCCCTACGTGCGGGAGCAACTTGATCGAATGGGCATTGATGTGCCCCTGATCGGAGACTTCCATTACAACGGCCATCGTTTGCTGACTGACTATCCTGCCTGCGCGCAGGCTTTGTCCAAGTACCGCATTAATCCGGGTAACGTTGGCAAAGGTGACAAGCACGACAAACAGTTCGGCCAGATGATAGAAGCTGCTATCCGCTGGGATAAGGCTGTGCGGATTGGCGTGAACTGGGGAAGTCTTGACCAGGACCTGCTCGCCAGTCTGATGGATGAAAACAATGCACGCCCCATTCCCTGGGATACCAGGCAGGTAATGTATGAGGCGTTGATTACTTCTGCAATAGATTCTGCGCGCCTGGCTGAAGACATGGGTTTGAACCGTGACCAGATCATCCTCTCCTGCAAGGTCAGCGGGGTACAGGATCTTGTTTCGGTTTATCGCGAGCTCGCCAGGCGTAGCGACTACGCGCTGCATCTGGGCTTGACTGAAGCCGGCATGGGAACCAAGGGCACCGTGGCTTCTGCTGCGGCACTTTCCGTACTTTTGCAGGAAGGCATTGGCGACACGATTCGTGTTTCACTGACTCCCCAGCCCGGTGAGGCTCGTACACAGGAGGTAGTCATTGCCTCTGAAATACTTCAGGCCCTGGGATTGCGGAGTTTTGTGCCGAGTGTTACAGCATGCCCTGGTTGCGGGCGCACGACGAGTACGACTTTCCAGGAGTTGACTCAGGAGATAGACAACTTCCTGCGGGCCCAGATGCCGCTCTGGCGTGAACGGTATCCAGGCGTAGAGAAAATGAAAGTCGCTGTGATGGGTTGCATCGTGAATGGCCCGGGCGAAAGCAAACATGCCGATATAGGCATAAGCCTTCCTGGCTCCGGCGAAGCGCCTGCTGCACCTGTATATATTGACGGCGAAAAAAGCGTCACGCTACGCGGCGACCACATCGCGCAGGAATTCCGCGTGATCGTCGAACACTACATAGAAAAGCGCTTCGGTAAGCATAACGTTACTGAAGCAGCCTGAAAAACACCATGGTTGAAAAACTGACTGCCGTTAAAGGCATGAATGATATTTTGCCGCCCGATTCGGCGCGATGGGAGTGGCTTGAGGGCAAGGTACGGTCCATGATGGCACTTTACGCCTATCGAAATATCCGCACGCCCATTGTTGAGCCCACTTCACTCTTTGTACGTGGCCTTGGCGAAGTGACGGATATTGTCGAGAAGGAGATGTACTCCTTTGAAGACCGTCTCAACGGGGAGGCCTTGACCCTTCGGCCAGAGAATACCGCCGGTGTTGTACGAGCTGTTGTCGAGCACTCCATGTTGTACGAAGGCGGTAAACGACTTTACTATATGGGACCGATGTTCCGCCATGAGCGGCCGCAGCGCGGACGTTATCGGCAATTTCACCAGATAGGTGCCGAAGCGCTTGGGTTTGCGGGCGCCGAGGTAGATGCAGAGCTGATACTGCTGGCAGACGCTTTATGGAAAGAACTTGGCCTGAAGGACGTGCGGCTCGAGCTCAACAGTCTTGGTCAGCCAGAAGAACGCAAGCAACACCGTGCAGCTCTTATTGCCTATCTTGAGGCCAATAATGAGGTGCTGGACGTTGAGGCCAGGCGCAGGCTGCACAGCAATCCCTTGCGCATACTGGACAGCAAGAATCCGCTGATGCAGGCCGTGCTGGAAAATGCGCCAAAGCTTATGGATTTTCTGGGCACGGTTTCACTCGCGCATTTCAATCGGGTGAAAAATATCCTGGATGCCAATGGTATTGCCTACTGTATTAACCCGAGGTTGGTGCGCGGGATGGACTACTACAACCTCACTGTATTTGAGTTCGTGACCGACAGCCTTGGATCTCAGGGCACCATTTGCGGTGGTGGTCGTTATGACTATCTGATAGAGCAGATTGGCGGCAAGGCGGCTCCGGCCGTGGGCTGGGCGCTCGGTGTTGAGCGCGTTCTTGAGCTCATACGGGAGCAGGGTCAGGCAGTCGAGACGCCGGCGCCCGATGCCTACGCTGTCATTCCCGACGCACAAACCCTGCCTGCAGCCCTGCGTGTCCTCACTGCGTTGCGGTCTGTCGGTGTCAGTGTGCAGATGCATGCGGGTGCCAATGCTGATGGCATGGGAAGTATGAAGTCGCAGTTCAAAAAAGCCGATGGCAGCGGGGCCAGTTTTGCACTTATTTTCGGGGTAGATGAGTTCGCGCAGGGGTGTGTTGCAGTCAAGCCTTTGCGCGGCAGCAAAACCGATTCTGCCGAAGCGCAGACCCTGCAGCGCCTGGACGATGTTGCGGGCTGGGCGCATATCCTGAGAAGCTGAGCTGGGGCCTTGAGCCCTGTCAGCCAACTACAATCAACACAATTCAACTGGCGCCGCCGCCGGGCAATACAAACACATTTATGGCAAAACATCTCGACCTAGAGGAGCAGGAGCAGCTCGACGAACTCAAGCATTTCTGGAAGCAGTATGGCGACCTCATCACCTGGGCATTGATTGTTGTTTTTGGTGCTGTTGCCGCCTGGAATGGTTACCAATATTGGCAAAGCCGTCAGGCGTCGCAGGCGACAGTGCTGTACGACGAGGTCGAACGCGCCGCGTTGTCTGGAGATATAGCCCGTCTTGACCGTTCGCTGGCAGACATGAAAGATCGCTTCGGCGGCACAGTGTACGCAGGTCAGGCTGGATTATTGGCAGCCAAAACCTATTACGACAAAGGCAATATTGATGCATCCAGGGCTGCCTTGACTTGGGTCGTCGACAAGGCTTCTGACGATGGTTATCAATCCATAGCAAAGTTACGTCTGGCAGGCATCCTTTTTGAAACGAAAGCTTATGACGAGGCCTTGAGGCTGGCATCCGGTTCGTTCCCAAAGGAATTCGCGGCACTGGCCGCTGACAGACGGGGCGACATTCTGGCGGCCCAGGGTAAAAAGGCTGAATCCAGGGCGGAATACCAGACCGCTTACAAAGGTTTCGATGAGCGCTCTGAGTACCGGCGTCTCGTTGAGGTCAAGCTTAATGCCCTCGGCGTAGACCCTGCCTCAGTAAATAATGCAGTTGCCGCACCCAATTCCGAGGTGAAAAAATGAATCTCCTTTTGCCCAGGCGCCTTGGCCTTACGCTGCAGACTTCAGTTGTTCTGATAGCGCTGGCGTCCCTGTCTGCCTGTTCGATGTTTTCGATTTTTGACGGTGGCCCCGGGAAACCACAGCCAGCCGCGCTACAGGCTGTCAGTGGTCTTGTGTCTGCCAGGCAAGCGTGGACCAGCCGTATTGGTCCAGTCACCTTTCCTCTGGACATCAATGTCACGGGCACAACGGTCTACGTGGCGGCAAATGATGGATCTGTAGCCGCCATTGATTCAAGAACTGGCGGCGACGTTTGGCGCACCAATGTGGGCGCCCAGATTGCTGCAGGTGTCGGCAGCGATGGAACTGTAGCTGCCGTTGTTACGCAAGCCAACGAGGTTGTCGCTATACAGGGCGGTCGCGAGATATGGCGCCAAAAGTTGAGCGCGCAGGCTTACACGTCTCCGTTTGTGGCCGGAGGGCGTGTATTCGTGCTTGCTGCTGATCGGTCAGTCAATGCTTTTGACGGGCAGACCGGACGAAAGTTATGGGCCCAGCAACGCCCCAATGAACCGCTGGTTTTACGTCAGTCCGGCGTGATACTCGCGGTTGGCGATACCCTTGTCGTCGGTCTTGCCGGTCGACTTGCGGGGTTGAATCCGTCGAATGGCAGCATTCGCTGGGAGGCTCCCATTGCTTCCCCGCGCGGCATCAATGATGTCGAGCGTCTGGTGGATCTTGTTGGACGGGTTGGGCGGGATGGCGATATCGTTTGCGCAAGGGCATTCCAGGCCAGTGTTGGTTGTGTCAATACCCTCAGGGGAAGCCTGATCTGGACAAAACCAGCCAACGGATCCCAGGGTGTTCACAGCGATGATCGCTTTATTTTCGGTACCGAGTCCGATGGCACTGTATTGGCCTGGCGCAAGGTTGACGGTGAACGTGCCTGGACCACAGACAATCTGCGCTATCGTCACCTCACTGCGCCATTGGTCATTGGCCGCTCCGTCGCCATCGGCGACTCCGCGGGCTTTGTTCACCTTTTGTCGCGCGAAAATGGTTCTGCACTGAATCGCCTTACTACTGACGGTTCCGCCATTGCGGCTCCCCCCACACTGGCCGGAAATGCACTGATTGCCGTGACGCGCAATGGTGCGGTATACGGTTTTGTTCCCGAATAATGACCGCTCTGGTCGCATGAATTGCATCGATGAAACCCGTAATCGCCCTGGTGGGCCGCCCAAATGTAGGCAAGTCGACGCTTTTTAACCGCTTGACCAAAACCCGCGATGCGATCGTCGCGGACTTTGCAGGTCTGACGCGTGATCGCCACTACGGTAATGGCAAGCTGGGCAATCACGAGTACATCGTCATTGATACCGGTGGCTTTGAACCCGATGCCCAAAGTGGCATCTACAAGGAAATGGCCAAGCAGACGAGGCAGGCTGTGGCTGAGGCCGACGTGGTCATTTTTGTCGTCGATGCCCGTGCTGGCGTTAACGCCCAGGACCATGACATTGCCAAATACCTGCGCAAGCTGGGCAAGCCCTCACTGCTGACTGCAAACAAGGCGGAAGGCATGACTGAAGGCGTGCAGCTGTCTGAGTTCTTTGAATTGGGCCTTGGTGAAGTGCTGGCTGTGTCAGCGGCGCACGGTCAGGGCATGCGCACCCTTGTTGACAATGCATTGGCTCTGCTTGAGCTCCCTGAGGTTGATGAGGATGCGGAAGCGCAGGATCCGTCCGTCATCAGGCTGGCAGTAGCTGGGCGGCCAAACGTCGGCAAGTCCACGCTTATCAATACATGGCTGGGCGAGGAACGCCTTGTTGCTTTCGACTTGCCAGGGACCACGCGTGATGCCATTTCAGTGCCGTTTGAACGTGATGGGCAGAAGTTTGAACTGATTGATACTGCTGGCTTGCGGCGCAAGGGCAAGGTTTTTGAAGCCATCGAGAAATTCTCGGTGGTTAAGACGTTGCAAGCCATAGAAAACTCGAACGTGGTCCTGCTGCTGCTTGATGCGACGCAGGGCGTGACGGATCAGGACGCACACATCGCGGGTTATATCCTCGAGAGTGGTCGGGCTGTTGTGCTCGCGGTCAATAAATGGGATGCCGTCGATTCATACCAGCGGGAAATACTTGCCCGCTCCATTGAGACCCGCTTGGCGTTCCTGAAATTTGCGTCCATCCATCACATCTCGGCAATCAAGCGGCAGGGCCTTGGCCCGGTCTGGAAGTCCATCACGCAGGCACATGCTTCGGCCAATCGCAAGATGTCCACACCGGTACTTACTCGCCTGTTGCTGGAGGCGGTTCAGTTCCAGCAACCGCAGCGGTCCGGTGTATTTCGCCCGAAACTACGCTATGCGCACCAGGGCGGAATGAACCCGCCCATCATCATCGTGCACGGAAACTCGCTTGAGCATGTCAGTGAGTCGTACAAGCGCTACCTGGAAGGGCGCTTCCGCAAGGAGTTTGACCTGACGGGTACGCCGATGCGCATCCAGATGAAAACGTCGCACAACCCCTTCAAGGACAAGGAATCAGACTAGGACTACAGGCTTTAAACAATCGCTGTGGTATTGTCAAGCTCCATTAACTCTTGAACACGGAAAATATCGTGAGCAATAACAAAGGTCAGTTACTCCAGGACCCGTTTCTCAATACCTTGCGTAGAGAGCACGTTCCTGTTTCAATTTATCTCGTCAACGGGATTAAATTGCAGGGCCAGATCGAGTCTTTCGATCAATATGTAGTCCTGCTACGCAATACGGTGACACAAATGGTTTACAAGCACGCCATTTCGACCATCGTTCCGGGCCGTGCCGTGAATTTTGCGGCAGCCGATTCTGAAGAAAGCCCTGCCAGCTGAGTTCCGGAGAACCCGTCGGTCGTGGAGAACCACAGGTGAAGCCGCTGGCCATTTTGGTCGGCGTTGATCTGGGGGCTCCCAATTTTGATCGCGGCCTTGAAGAGTTGGGCCTGCTGGCTAAAACGGCAGGCCTTCAACCTGTAGATCGCGTTACCTGCAAACGGAGGGCACCTGATGCAGCCCTTTTTATCGGCAGTGGCAAGGCTGACGAGATCAAGATGCTTGCACAGCAACTCGGTGCGAGCGAAATACTGTTCGACCAGGCCCTGAGCCCGGCGCAGCAGCGTAACCTTGAGCGTCATATTGAACTGCCTGTCAATGACCGGACGCTGCTGATTCTTGAAATTTTTGCCCAGCGTGCACGTAGCCACGAGGGCAAACTTCAGGTTGAACTTGCGCGTCTTCAATACCTTTCTACACGCCTTGTCCGCCGCTGGTCGCACCTTGAGCGGCAAACGGGCGGTGCTGGTGTTCGTGGTGGCCCTGGCGAAAAGCAGATCGAGCTTGATAAACGAATGATCGGCGAAGCGATCAAGCGAACCAAGGATCGACTGACCAAAGTGAAAAAACAGCGGCAGACCCAGCGCAGGCAGCGTGAACGCCGCAACTCCTTCACCATCTCCCTGGTCGGTTATACCAATGCGGGGAAATCGACGCTGTTTAATGCTCTTGTGAAAGCGCGCGCTTATGCTGCCGACCAGCTGTTTGCCACGCTGGATACCACTACCCGCCAGTTGTATCTCGGCGATGCAGCGCGCTCTGTGTCCCTCTCCGATACGGTCGGCTTTATCCGCGATCTGCCGCACGGCCTGGTGGATGCTTTTGCTGCGACCCTTCAGGAGGCAGCGGACGCTGATCTGTTATTGCACGTCATCGACGGTGCCAACCCCAACCACCTGGAGCAAATCGAGCAGGTTCAGCGGGTGCTCGAGGAGATTGGCGCATCGGAGGTGCCGCAAATTCTTGTGTTTAACAAGCTCGACGCTATTGAAAAGTCGCGCTGGCCGCTGCAACTAAGCGACATGTTTGAGCTCAAGGATGCCTTTTCTGACTCTGTTCGACGGGTGGAAAGGGTTTTTGTAAGCGCCCAGACTGGCGATGGATTGCCTTTGCTGCGTCAGCTGCTGGTCAAACATGCGACAGAGGGCTCGCCGGACGATACCCCCGAGACATCTGAGGTCGTTGTCTGAGTACAGGCCGAATTAGGCACAATGGTGAAGTAATGAAAAAAACGAGTTCAAACCAATGAATCTGAACCCTGCGCTGCAGACCCTGGTGACTTTCCCCGGCCGTTTGAAACAACGCGTGCTGGGCATGTTCAATCTGAATGATCCTCGCTGGGGTCGCAACGACGACAAACCTGCGGGTGATGAATCGGAGCCCAAGGCAAGTCCCGAGAGCAGTGCTCCGCCGCCCCCGCAACCCGAGAAGCGTCCGCAGGCTCAGGGACCCAGCCAGGGGCCGCCTGATCTGGACGAACTCTGGCGGGATTTCAATCGCAAGCTGGGCGGCCTGTTTGGGGGTAATAAAAATGCAGGTCGTGCGCGACCGGGCGGCAATGGTGGCGGAAGCGGTGGCGGTTTCCAGCCGGACATGAAAAGTGCCGGCATAGGCGTCGGTCTGATTGCCGGCGTTGCGGTCCTGATCTGGCTGGGTACTGGCTTCTTCATTGTGCAGGAAGGTCAACAAGCCGTCATTACCCAGTTTGGAAAGTACAACTCGACGGTGGGTGCGGGCTTCAACTGGCGTCTCCCGTATCCCATCCAGCGTCATGAGATGGTGGTGGTCACCCAGATTCGCTCCGTGGATGTGGGGCGTGACACCATCATCAAGGCCACGGGTTTGCGTGAATCGGCCATGCTGACCGAAGACGAAAACATCGTTGAAATCAAGTTTGCCGTTCAGTACCGTCTTAGCGACGCTCGTGCTTATCTTTTTGAAAGCAAAGATCCCGCGAACGCGGTTGTCCAGGCGGCCGAAACCGCAGTGCGTGAGGTTGTTGGCAAGATGAAGATGGATTCAGCCCTGGCTGAAGAGCGTGACCAGATTGCTCCGCGCGTGCGTGCGCTGATGCAGACCATTCTTGATCGTTACAAGGTCGGAGTTGAGGTGGTTGGCATCAATCTGCAACAAAGCGGTGTGCGACCGCCCGAACAGGTGCAGGCCGCTTTCGATGATGTGCTAAAAGCCGGACAGGAACGTGAACGTGCCAAGAATGAAGCCCAGGCTTACGCCAACGATGTGATTCCGCGCGCGGTGGGCTCTGCTTCGCGCCTGAAAGAAGAGTCTGATGCCTACAAGGCGCGCATCGTCGCGCAGGCGCAGGGTGATTCACAGCGTTTCCGCTCGGTACTGGCTGAATACCAGAAGGCCCCGCAGGTTACGCGTGACCGCATGTACATAGACACCATGCAGCAGGTGTACACCAACGTGACGAAGGTCATGATTGAGTCCCGCCAGGGCTCCAACCTGCTGTATTTGCCGCTGGACAAGATCATGCAGATGACAGGTCAGGGGGCTGGCCCCACCGCCGAACCAACTCTTGGCGCCGGTAGTGCTACCTTGCCAACTGCGCCGGCTGTAACTGCGCCCGCTTCAACCGTTGACGCACGCTCCCGTGATGCTTCCCGCACACGTGACCGCGATACCCGCTAAGGAAGACAAAAGTGAACAGAGTTGGATTTATCGCGTCGTCGTTGCTGGTGATCCTGGCGCTTGCCAGTTCCATGCTGTTTGTTGTTGACCAGCGCCAGTTTGGTGTGGTTTACGCCCTGGGCCAGATCAAGGATGTGGTCACGGAGCCAGGCCTGCACTTCAAGCTGCCGCCACCCTTCCAGAATGTGTCGTATATCGACAAACGCCTGCTCACGCTGGACAGCGTGGACGCCGAAGCCATGCTCACGCTTGAAAAGCAGCGCGTGGTGATCGACTGGTATGTTCGCTGGCGCGTGACACAGCCCACCGAATACATCCGTAACGTTGGCCTGGATGAAAAAGCTGGTGCCAGCCAGTTGAACCGCGTCGTGCGCAATGCTTTCCAGGAAGAGATTAACAAACGTACCGTGAAGGACCTGCTCTCGGCCAAGCGCGAAGCGCTGATGGCCGATGTCAAGCGCGAGGTCTTGCAGGCCGTGCAGGGCGCCAAGCCGTGGGGCGTGGATATTGTTGATGTACGAATCACGCGTGTTGACTATGTTGAGGCCATCACTGACTCTGTCTACAAACGTATGGTTGCCGAACGCCAGCGTGTGGCCAATGAGCTCAGGTCCACCGGCGCTGCTGAAGGTGAAAAAATCCGCGCTGATGCAGACCGCCAGCGTGAGGTCACCATTGCCAATGCCTACCGCGATGCACAAAAAATAAAGGGCGAGGGCGATGCCGAGGCGGCACGCACTTATGCCGAGTCTTTCGGGAAGGATGCGCAGTTTGCCCAGTTCTACCGCAGCCTGGACGCGTACAAGGCCAGTTTCAGCAAGAAGAGCGACGTGATGGTGCTCGATCCATCGTCTGATTTCTTCAAGGCCATGCGTGGATCTGGTTCAGGCGCAGTGCCAGCTGCTGGCAAGAAATAATATTTCACCGTGGATGGCAACAGCCTCTGGCTGGCGCTGGCTTTCATGCTGGTGCTTGAAGGCATGTTGCCTTTCCTGTCGCCAGGCGGATGGCGCAGGATGTTCGAGCAGATCCTCAAAATGAGCGATGGGCAGATCCGGTTTTTCGGGCTTTGCAGCATGCTTTTAGGGCTGGCCGCCGTTGCGCTGGTTCTTGTTTTTAACTGAGCATCCCAGTCCAGCTTCAGCCTTGACCGGGCGCGATTTCCACGGCCTGTCGTATTCAATCTGACTCTGCGGCAAAAACCACTGCCAAGCCCGGTAAAATCCTGTTTTTAACAGCGCCCCATAAATACATGCCCGCCTGGTCGTCATCATGGCAATTGCCGGATCAAATTGCCGATGTCCTGCCTTCCGAGGCGCGTCACATTGAAGAGCTTCGTCGTCTGTTGCTGGATACCGCTCGCAGCTATGGCTACGAGCTGGTCATGCCCCCGCTCCTCGAGCACCTCGAATCCCTACTTACTGGTACCGGCGAAGCCCTGGGCTTGCAGACCTTCAAGCTGGTAGACCAGCTGTCTGGTCGCACGCTGGGTCTGCGGGCTGACACAACACCCCAGGTCGCCCGCATTGACGCCCATCTGCTTAACCGTAATGGTGTGGCCCGGCTGTGCTACTGCGGCCCGGTGCTGCATACACGTGCAGACAGGCCCCACGCCACGCGGGAGCCGCTGCAGTTTGGCGCTGAAATATACGGACACGCGGGCCTGGAGGCCGACCTTGAAGCCCAGCTGCTCGCGCTTGAAGGCTTGAAGGTTGCCGGCGTGACCGACCTGAGCGTAGACATGGCCGATGTGCGTGTCGTCAACAGCCTGCTCGCCGGTGCCACCATCCCGGCAAAGACACTTGCATTGATCCACGCTGCCCTGGCCGCGAAGGATGGCAGCGAACTGGACAGCCTGACCGCAAGCCTCGGTAGTGATATCTCAGCTCCAGCCCGTGAGGGCCTGAAAGCACTGCTGCAGCTTTATGGTGACGAGAAGGTGCTGGCCGAAGCCGCCAGGGTGCTCAATCCTTTGCCCGGCGTGGCTGAGGCACTCAGGGATATGCAATGGCTGGCCTCTCACGTAAGCGGTGACGCCCAAGTCAGCTTTGACCTGGCAGACCTGCGCGGCTATGCCTATTACAGCGGTACACGTTTCGCCATCTACGGTCAGGGTGCAGAACTTGCCCGCGGTGGCCGTTATGACGAGGTTGGTGCGGTGTTTGGCCGCAACCGTCCAGCAGCGGGTTTCAGTCTTGACCTGAAGGAACTCGTAAGCGTCCTGCCACCCCGGCCGCTTAAGGCTGCTGTCCGTGCGCCCTGGGCTGAAGATGCTTCGCTGCGTGATGCCATCGCCAGCCTGCGCGCAGCCGGCGACACGGTCGCCTGTGTGTTGCCGGGCCATGAGCATGAAGTCAATGAATTCGATTGCGACCGCCATTTGGTTCAGGTCGCAGGCAAGTGGGTCGTCCAGCCTCTGGGCAGGACGGCCTGAGCAGGCCCGTGTAGAACCGGCCAATCCCAAGAATCCCTTAACGAGAATTGAAGATGACAAACAAAATAGCCGCGACAGCGGGACGCAACGTCGTGGTCGTGGGCACCCAGTGGGGCGATGAAGGCAAAGGCAAGCTGGTCGACTGGCTGACCGAGCTGTCGCAGGGCGTGGTGCGCTTTCAGGGCGGTCACAATGCGGGCCATACGCTGGTCATCAACGGGGTCAAGACCGCGCTTCACCTGATTCCCAGCGGCATCATGCGCCCTGGCGTCAAGTGCTACATCGGCAATGGCGTGGTGCTGTCCGCTGGCAAACTGTTTGAAGAAATCGAAGGTCTTGAAAAAGCCGGTGTTGAAGTACGTTCGCGTCTGCGCATCAGCGAGGCATGCCCGCTGATCCTGCCTTTTCACGCAGCCCTGGATGTGGCGCGTGAGGCTTTCCGCGAGAAGGGCGGCACGACAAAAATCGGCACTACCGGCCGTGGCATTGGCCCCGCCTATGAAGACAAGATCGCCCGCCGCGCACTGCGCGTGCAAGACCTGAAGTACCCCGAGCGTTTTGCTGCCAAGCTGCGCGAACTGCTAGACCTTCACAACTTTGTGCTGACCGGCTACCTTAATGCACCGGCGATTGACTTTGACACTGTCTATAACGAAGCCATGCGCCACGCGGAGTTGCTCAAGCCCATGATGGCAGACGTCTCGCGTGAACTGAACGACGCCCACAAGGCCGGCGCCAACCTGCTGTTTGAAGGCGCGCAGGGTACCTTGCTTGATGTTGACCACGGCACCTATCCGTATGTCACCTCCAGCAACTGTGTGGCCGGCAATGCGGCCGCAGGTGCAGGCGTGGGCCCGGGCATGCTGCATTACATCCTTGGCATTACCAAGGCCTATTGCACCCGCGTGGGCGGCGGTCCTTTCCCGACTGAACTTGACTGGGAAACACCCGGCACGCCTGGTTATCACATGAGCACCATAGGCGCGGAAAAAGGCGTGACCACCGGACGCAGTCGCCGCTGCGGCTGGTTTGACGCGGCGCTGCTCAAGCGCTCGGCCCAGGTCAATGGCCTCACCGGGCTTTGCATCACCAAGCTCGACGTGCTGGATGGCATCGACAAGCTGCTGCTGTGCACGGGTTACGAGCTGGATGGCCAGATCACCGACATCCTGCCCATGGGCGCAGACGACATCGAGCGCTGCAAGCCGGTTTATGAAACGCTTGAAGGCTGGAGCGACAGCACCGTCGGCGTCACCGACTATGACAAACTGCCCGTCAATGCGCGCCTCTATCTGCAGCGCATCGAGCAGGTGACCGGCGTGCCGATTGCGATGGTCTCGACCAGCCCGGACCGCGACCACACCATCATGCTGCAGCACCCGTATCTGGCCTAATCAGGAGCACACTCATGTTGACAGAAGACGGTAAACATCTCTACGTCAGCTATGACGAATACCACAACCTCATTGAAAAGCTGGCGATCAAGATTCACCAGTCGGAGTGGAAGTTCGACACCATCCTGTGCCTGGCGCGCGGCGGCATGCGGCCTGGCGATATTCTTTCGCGCATCTTCGACAAGCCGCTGGCCATCATGTCGACGAGCTCCTATCGCGCCGATGCCGGCACGGTGCAGGGCAACCTCGACATCGCCCGCTTCATCACCACACCCAAGGGCGAGATCGCAGGCAAGGTCTTGCTGGTCGATGACCTGGCTGACTCAGGCCACACACTCAACGCGGTCATCAACCAGCTGCGCAACAACTACAAACCGATCACCGAACTGCGCAGCGCGGTGATCTGGACCAAGGGCGTGTCAACTTTCCAGCCGGATTATTCGGTGGAAACGCTTCCTACCAACCCGTGGATCCACCAGCCGTTTGAAGGCTATGACTCGCTGTCGCCGGCGCAGTTGATGGCTAAATGGAAGATTTAAGCCCCCACGCTTTTCACTGCGTGTAATACGCTGCCCCCCGAGGGGGCTGGCCTTGCTTGGGGCGGCCCGGCGCTGGCGGCCGTAGCCCCAACGGGCGCTCACTTCGTCTAGTTCTCTGCCCCCCGAGCGGGCCGCTCCGCCTTGCGGCCCGGCAAAGCCGGTTCTGCGGCTCCTGCTTGCGAAGGCATCGCTGCGTTTTGACAATGGACGGAAGTGTGTCGGGTAATAAAACAGCTAATATAGCTATAACAGCTGTTTTCAAGCGCCAGAGTGGCGTTAAAACGCCCCCCGGGCGTTCAAAAAACTGGCTGAAAATGCCTTTTTTGGGCATCAAAATGGCCTGTAGACCAACAGATACGGGCGTGAGCAGCTACTGAAATAATAGCGCTAACGATCTCCTCAATGAGCCCACGTGCATGTGCATGCGCTGTCAGTCCTGCACTCAAATCAGCGGGGCCGTTAACATCGCCCCATGAGCGATACACCTGCGAAACTTTCAACAGAACTGATACACCACCCGTACCGGCCACCGGCAGGCTTTGAAGCCGTGCCGCCGGCCGTGCACAAGGCCTCGACCATTGTTTTTCCCAGCGTCGCGGCGCTGCGCTCGCGCGACTGGAAGCACAAGACCGGCTACACGTATGGCCTGCACGGTACGCCCACCACCTTCACGCTGGAAGAGCGCATCGCCACGCTGGAAGGGGGCAAATACTGCACGCTGGTGCCCAGCGGACTGGCGGCTGTCGTGCTGGTAGGCATGGCACTGCTCAAGGCTGGTGATGAACTGCTGATCCCTGACAACGCCTACGGCCCCAATAAGGCCTTCGCGCAGGGTGAACTCGCCGCATGGGGCATCACCCACCGTTTCTACGATGCCATGAACCCGGCAGACCTTGCCGCCAAACTGGGGCCGCGCACACGGCTGGTCTGGCTGGAAGCGCCGGGTTCCATCACGCTTGAGTTTCCTGATTTGCCGCAACTGGTCGCAGTTGTCAAAAACCACCAGAACGTGCATCCGCAGGGCGTCGTCACCGCGCTGGACAACACCTGGGGCGCTGGCATTGCCTTCAATGCGTTTGAAATGGGCATCGACATCTCGGCGCATGCACTCACCAAATACCCCAGCGGGGGCGCAGACGTGCTCATGGGCTCCGTGGTCACCAAAGATGAAGTCTTGCATCACCTGCTTCATTTCTGCCATATGCGCACCGGTTTTGGTGTCTCAGGCAACGATGCAGAGCTGGTGCTCCGCGGCCTTAATTCGGTCGCCCTGCGTTATGCCGCCCAGGACAGCGCCACGCGCACATTGGCAACTTGGCTGCAGGGGCAGCCGCAGGTGGAAGCGGTTCTGCACCCGGCCTTGCCCGGCTCGCCCGGCCACGAAACCTGGAAGCGGGACTGTACAGGCGCCGCGTGCCTGATGAGCGCGGTGTTCAAGCCCGGTTACAGCCAGCCGCAAATTGATCACTTCTGCAACAGCCTCAAGCTCTTCAAGCTCGGTTACAGCTGGGCCGGGCCCATGAGCCTGTGCGCGCCCTACGACATTCCGGCGATCCGCAGCGCTGGCTGGCCGCACAAGGGTGGTCTGGTGCGCTTTTCAGTGGGGCTTGAGGCTGTGGCCGACCTGCAGGCTGACCTCTCCCAGGCGCTTGCGGCTATGCAGTACAGTAAGGCTTAATGTCTTGCCCCCGGCAGGCCTCAACATTCACGAAAGCACTTAGTGGCAACTCCCAACTACTCCTACGAAAAACGCCAGAAAGAGCTCGCCAAAAAGCGCAAAAAAGAAGAAAAACTCAAGCGCAAGGCAGAGGGCAGGCCTGACGAGCCCGAGGATGGCAGCGAGGAAGGTACGGAAGCAACAGACGGCCAGCCCGGCACACCACCGGTTGACCCTGCTGTCTGACGGGCCACCAGCCACTGCAGCAACAAAAAGCCCCTGACGGCATGGTCGTCAGGGGCTTTTGCTTTGAGTGCTGTGATGTCGCTTACTTCAGCAGCTTTTTGAGTTCAGGCCACACATTGGCCAGCATCTTCGCCTGGGATTGCTCGTTGGGGTGAATCCGGTCGGCCTGGAAGCGGCTGGCCGAATCGTCCACGTCGGCAATGCCTTTCAGAAAGAACGGCACCAGCGCAACTTTCTCGGCCTTGGCCACCTTGGTAAACAGGCCCGAGAAGGTCGCGGCATAGGCGCCACCGTAATTGGGCGGCACCTGCATGCCGACGATGAGTACTTTGGCGCCGGCTTTTTTAGAGGCCTGCACCATGGCTGTGATGTTGTTTTCGGTCATGTCCAGCGGAAGGCCGCGCAACGCGTCGTTGCCGCCCAGCTCTATCACCACAATGTTGGGCTTGTGCTGGGTCAGCAAGGCCGGCAGGCGGGAGCGCCCGCCCGAGGTGGTGTCCCCGCTGATACTGGCGTTGACCACCTTCGCCGATTTTTTATCCTGGGCAATCTGTTTCTCAAGCAGGGGCACCCAACCCGTGCCGCGTTTCAGGCCATATTCGGCGCTCAGTGAGTCGCCGACGATCAGAACTGTATCTGCGCCTTGCGCCCACGCAGGCACTGCAAGGGCCAGCAGGGCGGCAGCCAGCAGTCCGGACAAGGGCTTTGCCAGTTTTGCCCACCCTGCGCCGGCAAGCTTGGTAAAGTCGCCGTGACTGAGTTTCCAGTTGATTGATAAGGTGGACATGTCTGAACCTGTGGTTTCTTCAAGAAGTGTGGATGTGGACGGGGCCAGCCCTTCAATTATTTCCGTTGAGCACGTTTTCAAGTCCGTCACCGACTCAACCGGCACATTGACCATTTTGCGCGATATCGATTTTTCGCTCGCCCCGCGTGAAACGGCCGCCATCGTCGGGGCATCGGGTTCGGGCAAAAGCACGCTGTTGTCCATCATTGCCGGGTTGGATACCCCCACGCAGGGAACAGTTCACCTGGCTGGGCAAAACCTTTTTGGCATGAGTGAAGACGACCGCGCCGCGCTCAGGGCGCAAAAGGTCGGTTTTGTGTTCCAGAGCTTCCAGTTGATGGGTAATCTGTCGGCGCTTGAAAACGTCATGCTGCCGCTGGAGCTTTCCGGCGCAGCCAATGCCCGGGCGCAGGCGACCGAAATGCTCAAGCGTGTGGGCCTTGGTGAGCGGCTGGGGCACTATCCCAAGGTTTTATCCGGCGGTGAGCAGCAGCGCGTGGCGCTGGCCCGCGCCTTTGTCGTGCAGCCGGCCGTGCTGCTGGCCGACGAACCCACCGGCAGCCTGGACTTTGCAACGGGTGAAAAAATCATGGCCCTGATGTTTGACCTGAACCAGGAACTCGGCACCACACTGGTCCTGGTGACGCATGACAGGGCGATTGCGTCGCGGTGCGAGCGGCGCATCACCATCGAAGCCGGGCAGGTCGTCGCAAATATCGATTAATCAGGCGTGGTCAGCGCGAAGCGAGCATCTTCTGCATGAACGCCAGGTACTTGCTGCGGTCGGCCGGTTTGTCGATATGCAGCGACAGCGCCGGCAGCAGGTCCTGAAGCGTCAGGTGGCGTGACGCCTCCTTCTTGATGATCATTCGTGCCATGGGGCCGATGTACTGGCTCAGTACTTTTTCAAGCATGGCCAGCTGCTCAAGGCTCAGGTTCTGGAGCGGCATTGACGCCGGCTGTGAATCCCCAAAACGCGAAATCGGCCGGCTGTTGGGATGACTGCTGGCATCGTTAGGCCTGCTCATGGGCTGGCTCGCTTCACTGCGTGAGCGGCTGGCCGGACCGCTTTGCGGCATGCTGTTGGGACGCGTCAATGAATTTGCATTGGCCTGGCTGTGGCTGTGTGCGTTTGTACTGGTGCTGCTCTTGACCTTCACAAAGGCCTCGCGAACCGCTGCATCGGGAATGGATATGGACAGCAAGTCGCGCAGGCTTTGCGCACTATTAGCCCGGGGAAGAGACTTTTTGACCAGCACTTTGGCCAGAGGTCCGATGAGACGGGCCAGTTCGTTTTCAATATCGCCTGCCATTTCCGGCGTGAGTGAATTGAGGGGTGTTGAAAAAGAGGCCGTGTCGTCGAAACTTTTATCGCCCTGGGCCGCGCCCCCCGCCTGCAGGGACTGTGGGTCAAGCACGGCATAGATCTCGTGCGAGCGCATGTGTTTGTCCAGGTGCGGCCCCATGGGGCTGAAAAGCCCGGCAGCGGTATCGGTGATGCGTGACACCACGTCGTAGTACGCGCGTGACACGACGATCTGGTTGGACTGGGCGAAGTCCATGATGCGCTGTGCGACGTTGATGCCATCCCCAACCACGTTGACCCGGTTGTTGATGTCGAACACCATGCGCATGGGTCCGAGGTGCAGGCCTATGCGCACCGACAGCGCCTTTCCGTATTTCTGCATCAGCAGGCCGCGTAGCAGGAGCGCAGATTGCAGCGCTTCTTCGGGGTCGCCAAGAAAGCACACTGCCGCACCATCGCCGGTATCGATGACTATGCGAGAGGGTTCAGCCACGCCCTTGAGCGCCTTGCCGATCAGCTCGTTGAAACGCGCTTTTGATTCGACCTGCTGGTCTGTCGAGTATTTGGAGTACGAGACCAGGTCCATGAACATGATGGTGCCCAGCACGTTCTTGCGCAGGCTGTCGGACTGGCCTTGCGGTATCGACTGTGAACTGGCGGCGAAAGCCAGTACGTCGCTGTTGGCGGAGTTGCTGCGGGCCTCGGTCTGTTCCCTGAAACGCCGGGTGTTGGGTTGCGTGAGCGTTTTGGTTTTGTCGTCTTCCAGGCCCACCAGCGCCGCACGAAACTCGGCCACGCTTTGCGGCCTTTTGCTTTCGTCGGGCATGACGGCCCAGTCGATGGCCTTGAGCAATGGGGCACTGAAAAAAGCGTGACCCGCATCAACCGCGCTGGGCATTTTGTCCTGTTTGATGCGCGATGCCGACTCCAGCGGCTTGTGCCCGGTGACCATCCAGTACATCACCGCGCCCAGCGAGTAAATGTCGGTCCACGGCCCCTGGTTACCCTGGCTGTGGTACTGCTCGAAGGGCGCAAAACCGGGGCTGATGATGTTGGTCATGTCGCGGTTTGCGGTGACCCGCCGCGCTGCCCCAAAGTCCAGCAGCACGGGTGAACCGTCGGCACGTATGTAGATGTTGTCTGGCTTGATGTCCCGGTGGAGAAACTTCAGCTTGTGCACGGCTTCCAGGCCGTCCATCAGGGGATAGACGATGTTCAGCAGGCCTTGCTGGTCCAGGCTGGACTGCCGTGCCAGCCAGCGTTTGAGCGGGTCGCCGGTCTCGTACTCCATCACGATGTAGGCGGTGCCGTTTTCCTTGAAGTAACGCAGCACACGCACGATGTTCGGGTGGCGGAAGGACGCCAGGGCGCGCGCTTCGTCGAGAAAACGCTCAAGACCCCAGGTGAACTGTGACGCGCCTTCTGCGGCCCTTACGTGGACAGAGGAGTCTGCAGACCGCGTGGCCAGGTCGCCCGGGTAATACTCTTTCAGCGCAACCGGCAGTTCAAGGTTGATGTCGTGGGCGAGATAGGTCAGGCCAAAGCCGCCGCCGCCCAGCATCCTGTCGATACGGTATTCAAAAACCCGGTGACCCGGTGGCAAGGCTGCGGCATCGACACGCGGCTTCGGCGGCGGCGGCGCCGAAGGGCTACCCATGTTGGGGTCATCGAGGTCTAACACTGGGAAGACTTTGCAGGAGATTACTCACCAATCATCTGCATGGCCTTCTGAAGGCTGCGACGCATGCGGTTGAAGGAGCTGCCCAGAACCGACATTTCATCCTTGCCGCCGTCAGCAAATTCGGGCACATCGAAGTCGCCGGTGCTGATCCTGTCGGCGGACTGGCTCATCTTGCGGATGGGGCGGACGATGAGCCAGCTCAGCATCAGGTTGAGCACCACAAAGACAACGGCAAACACGGCCGCCAGGGAGATCATGAAGGTCTTGAAGGCGCGGTCAGCGTTGCGAATGGGTATTTCCATGGGTACGGTGACTACCTGTGCGCCCACGATCTCGTTGTGCTTCCAGCCGAAACCGTTGGCCTCGCCGTAAATCTTGATCATGCTGGCCGGGGCGTTGGAGGGCACGCTGTGGCAGACCAGGCAGGCCGCATTCGTGATCTGGATGGGTTTGGCGATGTAGAGAATGCGGCCAGTGCCGCCGTTGCGCTCGGACACCAGCTCTTTCGACTCGGAATTCTGGCGGAACTGCTGCACCAGGTCGGCTTCCCAGTCAGTGGCCCGGTCGCGCGGATTGGTAGGGTTGAGCGTCGCTTCCTTGTAGCCGTAGTCGCGGTATTTTTTCTGGATGTTGTTCAGCGTTTCGGTGGCTGCGAAAGCCGGCACTGTTTGTGGAAGGAAAACTTCCTCAAGCTGTTTGTCCAGATGCGGCTTGATCTGCTCGACGGTATAGGCACGAACGGAAAGCGCCGTGTCCATCAGCAGACGTGCGTTGCGCAGAACCTCTTCGCGTGCGTTTTCCTGCAGCAGTTGCCGGGTGATAAAGCCCGCGGCGGCAAAGCCTGCAAGAAAAACGACGATCAAGACCAGATTGAATTTAAGCCTCAAGCCCATGTGAAACCCCTCATCGATCAAATTGTTATTGGTCGTTAGCGCGACTAACTTTTGCTTACTATTTTAGGCTCAGACGCGCTTCCGGCGGTCGGTTTGTTTGCGCCTGCCGTCGGTCCGCGCTGCAGTGATAATCCGTTCATGTCTTCTTCCCCCAAAGTGCTTTTTGGCTTCCATGCCGTCGGCGTGCGCCTGAAAACCGCTCCCCAGTCTGTTTTTGAAGTGTTTTACGATGTTGCGCGCCGGGATGCCCGCATGCGGCAATTCACGGATCGTGCCAGGGAGGCCGGGGTTCGCCTCATTGAGTCTGACGGCTTGCGCCTTGCCAAGATGTGCGGCAGCCATGGCCATCAGGGTGTGGTGGCACGGGTTGATCCGCTTGCACAGGTGAAGTCGCTGGACGAACTGCTGGAGCAGCTTGAGGAAGCCGGGGATGCCCAGCCGCTGCTTCTGGTCCTGGATGGCGTTACCGACCCGCACAACCTTGGTGCCTGCCTTCGCGTGGCCGATGGTGCGGGCGCGCATGCCGTGATTGCGCCCAAGGACCATGCCGCGGGCATCAATGCCACCGTGGCCAAGGTGGCCAGCGGCGCTGCCGAGACGGTGCCCTATTTCATGGTGACCAACCTGGCGCGAACGCTGGGCGAGCTCAAGGAGCGCAATATCTGGTGCATAGGCACCAGTGACGACGCTGAAAAAACAATCTACGACGTGGACCTCAAAGGCCCGGTTGCGCTGGTTCTGGGTGCCGAAGGCGAGGGTATGCGCCAGCTCACCCGAAAGACCTGTGATGAGCTGGTGCGCATCCCCATGCGTGGTGCGGTCGAGAGCCTCAATGTCTCTGTCGCCAGCGGCGTTTGCCTGTATGAGGCCCTGCGCCAGCGTGGCAGGGCCGCTTGAGCGGCTTTTCTAAAAGATCCTGGAAGATCTAAAAGAGATAGCCGCCTACTTTCTGCAGCAGTACTTCGGCTTCTGCGTAGCGCCCAACGCTCTGCAACACCCTTGCCGTCGCCAGGTCGCTCCTGACAATCAGGTCGGTATTGACGAGCGTGGCCTCTGCCGCGCTGATACCTGCCGTGTTTTGCGCCATCTGCCTGAACTGGGATGCCTTGGCGGGCAGGCCGGCTGTAGCGTAGAGCAGTGATATGTGGGTCAGCGCCTGGGCTTTCTCCAGGCCCGATTTCGGCTCAAGCTGGGCCTGCAGGTTTGCCGTTGCAGCCTGGAATGTCTCTTCAACCGCACCCTCTGACAGCCGTGCGACGGTGCGCAGCCGTATCGCCTGCTCCAGCGGTGTGCCGCTTTTCAGCAGGGGCGCGAGCGCCGCGGCCAGGCTCTGGCCAGCTTTGTCATTCTGTCCTAGCTGGAGTTGTATCTGATGGTCGACAGCCTGAAGACGCGACTGCGCCCACGGGTCCGGGGCCTGCTTGATGAGGTCCTGCACCTGCGCTGCGCTGGCCTGCGCCTTGTTCCAGGCGCCAGATTTGGCGCGAGCCGCTGTTTCATTTGAAAAAACCTGGGCCATGGATACGGCAAGATCACCCAGCGAGGTGCTGTTTTGCGGTGCCGCGACAGTCTTGAGTGACTCTGCGCCCAGCGACAGGAAGGCGCGCGGAATGTCAGCCGGGACTTGCGGCAGGCGGCTGAGGATGACCGCCACGTTGCCCAGCAATTGGGTCCGTTCTATGGGATTGACCACTGCCATCGTTTTGGCCTTGAGGTCTTCCGCTGCGGCCTTGGCCTGGCTGCCGTCCAGCTTCTGTATACCCCAGGCCTGCGACCGGAGGGAGGCACTGCGAAACGCCCTGGTTTCTTCCGAGTCTGCAGCCTGGTCTATGGATGCCGACAGTGCCTTGAGGACTTCACGCGAACGTGAGGTTTGCCCGAGCTCTGCCAGCAGTGCTGCGAAATCAGCCGTCAACACCTGTTTGGCCTGTTTGGGAATGGCCGCTGCAGCTTCACCTCCGCTCGCGCCCGCAACGGCGCCAGCACCGGCACCGGCACCACCTGCGGCGGCCCCGGCCACGCCAGCTCCCGCTCCGCCCGCACCGCCTGCGCCTTTGGGGGGCGCGCCACCACCCGCCAGGGCCCTTTCGGCAGTCGTATTGCCGACGGCTTTGCCCAGTGTGGATGCGGCGGCAACAGCCTCCTCCAGTGACAGGCCCTTGGCACCGATCCGCTTGCCGCCGGCAGCCTGAATGAGTGGGTCGTCGATATCCGCGTCGCCGGTTGGCACGGCTGCGCCATTGGCTTCGGCCGCAGCACTCGTCGCGCCACCTGCGCCACCCGCGCCGGCAGGACCTGATTTTGTCTGCAGGCTGTCTGCCGACATGCCGCCCGCCCCGGGTGCAGCTGCTGACTTGCTCCATGGCAGCTTGAAACCTTCAGGCGTAAAACTCTGACCGCCTACAAAAGCGACGGCGACAAGCCCGACCACAAACGCACCTTTAAGAGCCCCCTTGACCTTGCGGTTGCCCCCGACGCCATACTCTTTTTCAAGCTCTGCGCGAATCTTTGCCCGCATGGCAGCTTCAACCGAGTCGCGTGCGCTTTTTTCGGCATTCTTGGCTGATCTGGCCTGCTGGAATTCGAGCGCGCCGCGCTCCTGGTCCATGATTTTTTTCTTCAGCAGGTACTCGTCGGTGATCTTGTCGACGTACACATTGCACTCGGGGCACTGGCGTGTCGGGGTGATGGTGACGCGCTTGCCACAGGCAGGACAGGATTCCAGCCCGTCGTAACTGCCCTTGGTCACCGCAGCGACAGACAGCAGCGGCGTCACCTCGACGAGCAGGCCTGCCCTGGTGAAGTTTGTCTTTTCCTGCTGGGCCCGTTCGTTGGTGACGGCGGCGCCAACCTTGGCGTTGGGCGAATTGCGCAGGGCCTTGATCAGGCGCTCAACGCGTTCCGGGGGGAGTTCCGGAACTGCGGCGGCAAGCTTCTGGATATCTTCCAGTCGTGCCCCGGGTGGGATCTTCACGACAACATCAAACAGCGGCACGGCTGATTCGATTAGTCCTTCTTCCTGCGCCATAGAGCACTCCTGTCGGTAAGTCTTTACAAGAATTGTATCGAGTTGATTCCGTCAATTTTGCCGTTGTGATGCAAATACAGGGCCAGACTACCGCGAATGGTTGGCCTTGGTCAGATCCATCCGTACCATCCCAGCACGGCACCCGCACCCAGCAGCCACAACAGGTGCAGCTTGCTGCGCCAGACAACCACCGCGGTCACCGCTGTGACAAGCCACGCCGGCCAGTTTTGCAGCCAGCCGCCATCACCGTGGCTGTTGGCCGTTGCCAGCACCCAGCTGGTGGCAATCAGAAGTGCCACCACGATGGGCGCCATTCCCTGCTTGAAGGCGCGTACCGCCCGCAACTGGCGGTTGCGATGGCCCCACTGCGCCGTTACGTAGGTCAGTGTGGTGCTGGGAATCATGATGCCCATCATGGTGATGAAGACACCCACCAGGCCGGTGGCCATGCCACCGACATTCAGGCCGACATTCCAGCCCAGCAGTGCAATGAAGAGCACATTGGGGCCAGGTGCGGCCTGCGCAATCGCGATGGATGCGTTGAACTGCGCGTCGGTCAGCCAGTGGTGCTGCTCCACCAGAAAGCGGTGCATGTCTGGCGCTGTCGTAATGGCCCCGCCAACCGACAGCAGCGACAACGAAAGGTAGTGGAAAAACAGTGTCAGCCAGTCCTGTACGGCAAATACGAGGTGAATGGTCTCGTTCATGGCAGGTCTGGTGGTTTCATCTTCTGCCAGGTCAGCGCGCAGGCCAGTCCACCCAGCCCCAGCAGCACATACACCAGCGGCCAGCGCAGCAGGGCCACAGCAATAAAACAGGCGACGCCGAAGACGATGCACAGGCGCAGCCCCATCGCATTGGTTTTGAGGGCCGCAAACAGCTTGAGCCCGGTGGCGCCAATGAGGCCCGCAGCCACCGCACCCATACCCCGCAGGGCGCCAGCCGCGCCGGGATGGTCTGCAAACTGCGCGTAAAACACACCCAGCAGCAATACCAGGATGAGCGGCACGACCAGCATGCCCGCCAGCGCCGCCAGTGCGCCTTTCAGTCCAAAGTAGCGGCTGCCAATCATCACCGAGAGGTTGATGACGTTGGGCCCGGGCATGATTTGCGCCACGGCCCAGTCTTCGATGAACTCTTCACGCGTCATCCAGCGTTTTTTCTCGACCAGTTCCCGCTGCACCACGGCCAGTACGCCGCCAAAACCCTGAAGGGCCAGCAAGGTGAACGATACAAACAGGTCGGTGAGGGATTCGGGCTGCGGATGTGACGGCGGCTGGTCTGGCGCGGAAGGCGGATGCATGGCGCAATTATCGCGGCTGGCCCTGGGCTTCGCAGTCGTCGCCAGTTCAAAACAGTTTGGCGTTACCTTGCAGTGTTTGCAGTTTGAATTCCCAGGTCTCGCCGACAAGGTCTTTGCCAAAGCCCCGGTAAGGCTCGCTTTTGGTTAATACAAAACCCCGGCGGGTGTAGATGGCCCGCGCCGCATCAAGGCAGCTGTTGGTCCAGAGCTGCATTTTTTTGTAGCCTTTGCTGCGTGCGAAGGCGATGCATTCGTCGGTCAGCCGGCCGCCGAGCCCCAGGCCGCGCGCCTCCGGCGCAAGGATCAGCATGCGCAGCTTGCACAGTGTGGGCGACTGTCGTACGACAAACACTGCACCAACCTTCAGGCCGTCGAGTTCGGCTATCCAGCATTTCTCTGCCTCGGGTTTGAAGTTCCTGATGAACTTCTCGACGATGCCGGCCACCAGCGCTTCAAAGTCGCTGTTCCAGCCGTATTCGCGCGCGTAAACCTCGCCGTGTTGCTGTACCACCCAGCCCATGTCGCCGGGTTCTGGGTCCCTGAGCACCACTGTCCGCGTCGCAGCGGCCTGTGCAACGGGCGCCATGAGCCTCTGCGCAGTGGCCATTGCGGTCACAAGCGTTTGCTGATCTGCAGGCGCCAGTTTTGCCAGCAGGCCGGCGGCCGAGGCGTTTGATTGTTCCTCCAGCGGCATGAACACCGCCTGGCCTTCGGCACTCAGCCTGATCAGGCTGACGCGTGCATCGGCGGGCGAGGGTGTTCGCTCCAGCCAGTTGCGGCTTTCAAAGCGCCTGAGGATGCGGCTCAGGTAACCCGGGTCAAGCGCAAGGTCACGGCCAAGCTCTGCTGCAGTGGGTTGGTCCCGATAAGCCAGCTCATACAGAACGCGCGCCTCTGTCAGGGATAGATCGGCGCCAAACGACGCGCTCAGCACGCCGATGCGTTGCGTGTAGAAGCGGTTGAAGCTGCGGATGGCCTGCACATGGCGGGCATCGGGCGCGTGTTGATGGTCGGGAACAGGGGAGGAATTTGACGACGGCATGACAGCCATCGTCAATCAATTAGTTGACTATGTCAACTAATTTTGGCTGCCCACCCAAATCTAGGTGGGCGCCAGTTTCAGGACGGGTCTTTGCTTCGGGTGCGGCTGACGGCGCTAAATATGCCGATGCCCAGAAAGATCAGTGCGCCTATGCCGATGTACAGGTGTGGAACGCCGGCCACGACGGCACCCCAGATTACGCCGCCGAGGAAGATCACAAAACCAATCATGTAGAGCGCAAAAGACATTTTTTCTCCTTGAAGTTATGGGTGTAACTATGCGCAGGGCATGGCCACACGCCTATCAGGGAGAAACACCGGCGCCTGTCAGCATTTGCCTACTGGCGCCGGTTAGACGGAGTCAGGTCGTGAGCTTCAGGCCCGTGGTGTCGGCCGTCAGGTAACCCACGGCTGAGCCGAAGCGGTCCTTGTAATTGGCCCGCACCAGCGGCTCGACCGTCGCCTGCACCTTGCCGTGCAGCGCGGGAATCCAGTCGCCCACGTGCTGGAAGTTGCTGGTGATGTAGGTCCAGCCATTGATGTCGTCAGCCACATGCAGCCCGGTGGCTTCTGCGCCCACAGGCATGGACATGATGCGTGACAATTCTTTGGTGTCGACGTTGTAGGCCCACAAAAAGTTGTTGACGTGGGTGCCGCTGTCTTCGCCGATGAAGAGCGTGCGCATTTTTTCGGAGAACTTCAGGTTGTCGGGGTTCGATACCTTGTTCGGGTTGGCCAGGTTGCCCAGCGCATCGGAGGCGATGTCTTCGCCGACCAGCAGGGCCTTCATCTGAACCGGCATCCACTCGCTGTTGATGGCGTTGCCCGCTGTGTCCTTCTGGCCGCCTGCCAGTGTGTGCGCCATGATGCCGCCTGCAATCAGCGCCTTGTCCAGGCCTATGCCGCTGGCCGCATTCCAGCCCTTGCCGGTCTTGACCATGGAGTCCTGCATGTTCTGCAGTGCTGAATAGGCAATCTTGTCTTTGGCATTGACGGTGGTGCCCTCCATTTTTGAGAACCCCATGCTGCCGCCCATCAGGTAGGCATAACGGTGGGTTTCAAGAAAGGCTGCGGCTTTCTCCATGCCAGGCTTGAGCTTGACCCAATTCGGGTTGCCGTTGTAGAAAATCTTTGTGAAGCTGGCATCGTTGGGGTCGGTCTTGCGCACGTCCATGATGTCAGACGGCTTGAGCTTGTCGGCCATCTTTTCGATCTCGTCGCTTTTCGCGTGGCCGAGTTTGATCCACGTGATGCCGGCACCGGGCGCAGCCGGGTCTATCGAAAAGCCCGTCCCCAGCTTGCCTACATACAGCGTGCCGGCCGAGAGGTCTTTCTCCTTGTCAGCGACAAACACAAACAGGCCGCTGTTGGTGGCGTCATCGCCCATCAGCACCGTGCGGTTGTCCGGCATGACCTGCACAAGCTCGTGTGAGATGCGGCCCATGTTGAAGTGTTTCCTGATGCTGCCCGTACCGTCAGGGTTGACGGTGACTTCTGGCAGGTGACCGTAGTGGTAGGGGTTGGCGATGCCGGCTGAGCCGAACAGGTTCTTGCTGTAGGCCTGGAAGCGCTTGTCATCCGCTGCAAACGGTGCATCAGGTTCGTACTCTTCGCTCGACAGGTGGGTGTTCCACGGCGACAGGCTGGAGCCGCAGGTGATCCACAGGCCGTTGACCGCCGAGGTATCCACGTTCTGGTACTGCACCAGGCTGAGCTTGCCCGTGGCCTGGTCCTGGTCCAGCGTCAGCACGGCGATGGGCGAGGGCAGCAGGCCGTAGGCATCAGCACCGGCCTGGTCGCGGGTGGTGTATTCAAACTGCACAACGGCAAACACAGCCTTGCCCTTGATGCCCTTGACCGTGGCATTCGGCAGCGCCAGCAGCGAGGTGCCGTCCGGGCTGTCCGAGAAGAAGTGCCGCGCCCTGGCCGGCACCGAGTTGTCGATGATGGGCTGGTTCAGGATGTTGTAGTAACCGCCCGCCAGTACATTGCCGCCCTTGCCGTTGGGCACCATGTCGCCGGTGATGAAGAAGGGGTGGTAGGCGAGCTTGTAGTCCTGCGTGGCGCCGCCGTTGAAGGCGACTTTCAGGCTGGATGCAACGGTCGTCGTGGCCATGGCTGCGGGGTTGGACAGCGAAGGTGCCGCCATTGATGTAAAGCTTGCCGATGCGTAAGACCCGGCAGGTCCGGCCGTCGTGGCGCAGCCCGACAGTACCGCGCTGGAGGCAAAGGCGCCCAGCGGCAGCATGGGTGCGGCGGTGATGAAGCGCAGGGCATCGCGGCGAGAAAACAGGGCAGGCAGGGACTTGTTGGTCATTTTTATTCCAGGGGTTCGGGTAGTCGTGGTTAGCTTCGTGAGCCAGCCGCAGAGCTTATGAAGCTTGTGTGACAGTTTCTTGAAACCCGTCCTGATAGCCATGCATTTGGGCGAAAAGACCTTGCAAAGCAGGGTTTGCGGCATCAGGTGAAAATTCCGCGAACCCGCCTTCAGTCGTACCAAGGTAAACACAGGAGAACCTCATGACCAAACAACTCAAAATCGATTTCGTATCCGACGTGTCCTGCCCCTGGTGCGCCGTGGGCCTGGCCTCGCTGGACCAGGCGCTGGCAAAGGTTGAAGGCGACATTGCCGTCAACATGCACTTCCAGCCCTTCGAGTTGAACCCGAAGATGGTCCCCGAAGGCCAGGACATCACCGAGCACATCACCGAAAAGTACGGCATCAGCGCCGAGCAGGCCAATGCCAACCGCGAGAACATCCGCCAGCGCGGCGCGCAGGTCGGCTTCAAGTTCAGTGGCCCGGACGAGCCCGGCGGTGGCCGCAGCCGCATCTACAACACCTTTGACGCGCACCGCCTGCTGCACTGGGCTGAGACCGTGAGCGGCGACAAGCAAAAGGCCCTGAAGCAGGCGCTCTTCAAGGCCTACTTCACTGACGGCCAGAGCCCCGGCTCACACGAGGTGCTGGCGCGTGTGGCGGGCGAGGTGGGCCTGGACGTTGACCGGGCCAAAGAAATTTTGGGCTCGGATGAATATGCCGATGATGTGCGCAAGCGCGAGCAGTTCTACCAGCAGCTCGGCATCAACTCGGTGCCCGCAGTGATCATCAACGACAGGCACCTTATTTCCGGCGGCCAGCCCGCTGAGGTGTTTGAGCAGGCCCTGCGTCAGATTGCTGCAGAAGCCTGACCCCGTTCGCCCTGAGCTTGTCGAAGGCTCTTCTTGCGATTGCACAGGGCTTCGGACAGGCTCAGCCCCAACGTATCTGCTCAGCCCGAACGGATCCAGGCCTCAAAAATTCAACAAAAAAGCATCGCGCTATAACGAAATTAAATAACACGTTGTGGGTTCCTCCGCTTGCGGACAGGTCTGGTTCTGTCGATAGTTCAGTCTGTCTTTTTTCATCCTCGCGCTCCCGGGCGCTCACCAGGATCACATCCATGAAACTTCATCTCCGCCGTACCGTCCTGCACACCATTTTTGGCGCCGTTGCCGCCTTCGGCATCGCCGCAGCCGTGCAGGCCCAGCCGTTGTCGTCCAAGCCTATCCGCATCGTTGTGCCTTTTGGCGCAGGTGGTGTGGCTGACCTTACGGCCCGTGTCGTCGCCAAAAAAATGGCCGAGAACATGGGGCAGGCCGTCGTTATTGAAAACAAGCCAGGTGCCGGTGGCGTGGTGGCCGGTGACACGGTCGCCAAGGCTGAGCCTGATGGCCACACGCTGCTGTTGATGTCCAACGGTACCGCCGTCAGCGCAGGCCTCTTTAAAAGCCTGCCTTTCGACACGCTGAAAGACTTTGCGCCTATCTCCACCCTGGGTTACTTCGACATCGCCGTCGTCGTGCCGCAAAACTCCCCCTACAAGACCCTGGCTGACCTGCTGGCTGCAGCAAAAGCCAACCCGGGCAAGCTCAACATCGGCACCATCAACATCGGCAGCACACAAAACCTGGCGGCAGAACTCTTCAAGAGCAGCGCCGGCATCCAGGCGCAGGTCGTGCCTTTCAACGGCACGCCAGCTGTGATCACCGCACTGCGCGGTGGCCAGCTTGATGCTGCGGTTGAAATCCTGAGCCCCATGCTGCCGCAGATCCAGTCCGGTGCCGTGCATGCACTGGCGGTCATGGGCGCCAAGCGCTCTGTGGTGCTGAAAGACGTGCCTACAGCCGCCCAAAGCGGCCTGGCCAACTTCAACGTCGCTTCATGGAACGCGCTGGCCGCACCGTCGAAGACGCCCAAGGCTGTTCTGGATCGCCTGAACAGGGAAATCAATGTTGCAGTCAATTCGGCTGAAGTGAAAAAGAGCCTGCTTGACCTCAACATCGAAGCCAGCCCCAGCACGCCAGCCCAACTGGCCGACCTGCTCGCCAGCGAAACCAAACGCTGGGCCGGTGTGATTGCCACTGCCAAGATCCCGACGCAGTAAGCAGCTGCACACAGGACTTTCGCCGTGAACTTCAAGACCATCGGGCTGATTGGCTACGGCGAAGTCGGCAAGATTTTTTGTGCCGGCCTGCAGGGCAAGGATGGCGTCACCGCAACGGCAGCCTGGGACCGTAAGTTTGTGGGTGACACCGCTGCTGCGGAACTGGCCCATGCGAAAGAAGCGGGCGTCACGGCGCAGATGTCGAGCAAGGCGCTGTGCGAGGCCAGCGACCTGGTCATTGCCGCCGTCACCGCCTCACAAAGCTTGGCCGTGGCTGAAGAGGCTGCCAAAAGCATTCGCCCCGGCAGCGTCTACCTCGACCTCAACTCCGCATCGCCCGGCACCAAGCAGCGCAGCGCTGAACTCATCGAGGCGGCAGGCGCACGTTATGTCGAAGCCGGTGTGATGACCTCGGTGCCGCCCTACGGTATCCGCGTACCTTTGCTGCTGGGCGGTGAGCATGCGGGTGAACTGGCATTGCTGTTATCGGCCTGGGGGATGGACGCCAAAGCCGTCAGTGAAAAGCTGGGCGTCGCCAGCGCCATCAAGATGTGCCGCAGCGTCATGATCAAGGGCATGGAGGCGCTGGTGATCGAAAGCTACGCCACCGCCCGCGCCTATGGGGTCGAGGACTACGTCATCCCTACGCTGGAAGAAACCTTCCCCAACATGGACTGGCAAAAAACCGGCGCCTACTTTTTCTCAAGGGTCGTGCAGCACGGCCAGCGCCGCGCAGAAGAGATGCGTGAATCGGCCAACACCGTGCGCGAAGCCGGTTTTGAGCCCTATATGACAGCCTCGATTGCCGACAAGCAGCAGTGGGTGGCCGACCAGGCCAAAGCCGGGGTTTTTGAAGGCGTCGGCAAGGACGCTTCCTGGCAGGCGTACGCCGACAGGCTGCTGGCGGCGCGCAAGGACTGAATTGTCTGCCGCGCGAGATTTATGAGTTATATATGACTCATTAAGTGATTAATGCTTTATTCATGACGCATTAACTTCCTGGGTGGCATTTTTTCCACGTCCCAACCACCAAAATGGGCTAAAAAACACTGTTTTTGGCCATTTTCAGGTGCCATTTCGCGCTGCAGCCCTTTGTTTACCAGCGTGAGCAGCTATCAAATATGTAGCAGTTCAGCTGCCCGCTTCAGCGCAAACATCCCGCACGCAGCCGCGCAGCCAGATGTGCGCCAGATCGGCGTGCAGCCTGGGGTGCCAGAACATCGACACGGTAACTTCCGCCGTGGCCACGGGCAGGGCAAAACTGAACATGCCCTCGCGCAGCCTGCCGGTGTGCCGCTCAGGGACGGTGGCGATCAGGTCGGATGCGCGGGCGAGGGCCAGTGCACCTGAAAAGCCCGAGACGATGGTGGCGACCTGGCGCTCCAGCCCGAGCGTTTTCAGCGCCTCGTCCACCGGCCCGCCCGGCTGGCCGCGGCGTGACACAAGGATGTGTCGGCCTGCAGCATAACGTTCGGGTGTGACCTCGCCCTGGCCCAGCGGATGGCCCGTCCTGACCACGCCTGTAAAGCGGTCGCGAAACAGGGCCTGAACGCGCAGCTCTGGCCCCATGTTCTGGCCGATGACACCGGTTTCGAGGTCTACCGCGCCGCCCCGCAGGGGCGTGCTGTCCTTGTCCGGCTTTTGTAAAAATCGCAGCGTCACGCCGGGTGCTTCCCTCCCGACGCGGGCAATCAGGTCCGGCCCGAAGTTCTCGACAAAGCCGTCGCTGGTGCGCAGGGTGAAGGTTCTGGCCAGCTTTTTCAGCTTGAGCTTTTCAGCGGGCCGCAGCACCTCTTCGCTTTGCGTAACAAGCTGGCTGACCCGCTCGCGCAGCTCAAGGGCACGCGGCGTGGGCACAAGGCCGCGACCGGCCCTGACCAGCAATGGGTCGCCGGTGGTGTCGCGCAATCGCGCCAGCGCGCGGCTCATCGCGGAAGGGCTGAGCCGCAGGCGGCGGGCGGCCCCTGCCACGCTGCCTTCCTGCAGCAGCACATCCAGGGTCACCAGCAGGTTCAGATCGGGTAGGGCCATGGGTGCAACCATAGCGCAATTTGGGGTGATATGGCGTCAGACGCACTGATTAACTGAAAGAGCTGCGCCTTCCGCTTTGTCGGTCAAAGTTTTACGCTTGCGGCAACTCCATTTCAGGAGCCGAAAGACCAAAGGAAGTCATGTCCAACCCCATCATTCCAGGCCCTGCGCACGCTGCTGTTGCCACCCGCGACCCGGGGCGCGCCATCCGCTGGGTGCTTGCAAGCCTGTCGCTGTCAGTCCTGCTGTCCTCGCTGGGCACCAGCATTGCCAATGTGGGCCTGCCGACGCTCGCTCAGGTGTTCAACGCCAGCTTTCAGCAGGTCCAGTGGGTGGTGCTGGCTTACCTGCTCGCTATCACCACGCTTGTCGTCAGTGCCGGCAAGCTGGGCGACATCGTTGGCCGCCGGCGCCTGCTTTTGGCCGGCATTGCGCTGTTCACGCTGGCCTCGGTTCTTTGCGGCATGGCACCCACGCTGTGGTTGCTGGTGGCCGGCCGGGCGCTGCAGGGCCTGGGCGCGGCCATCATGATGGCGCTCACCATGGCCTTTGTCGGCGAGACAGTGCCCAAAGAAAAGACCGGCAGCGCCATAGGCCTGCTGGGCACCATGTCTGCCGTCGGCACGGCGCTCGGACCCTCGCTGGGGGGCGTGCTGATCGCATGGCTTGGCTGGCGCGCCATCTTTTTCGTGAACCTGCCGCTGGGCATGGTGGCGCTTGGTCTTGCCTATCGCTACCTGCCGCCTGACCGTGCAGATCGCAAGGCCGGTGCCGCGGGCTTCGACAGGCTGGGCACCTTGTTGCTGGCCCTGACGCTCACGGCCTATGCCTTGGCCATGACGCTTCACCCCGGTGGCGGGCGTGGCAGTTTCGGCCTGCCCAACATCGCCTTGCTGCTGGTGGCCGCAGTGGGTGGCGGCCTGTTCATGTTCATCGAGTCAAAGGCCGCGTCACCCCTGGTCCGCCTGGCGATGTTCCGCGACCGTGCGCTCAGCGCCAGCCTTGCCACCAGCACGCTCGTCGCTACCGTGATGATGGCGACGCTGGTGGTCGGGCCGTTTTATCTCGCGCGCGCCCTTGGTCTCGAAGCGGCTGTTGTGGGGCTTGTGCTCGCGGCCGGCCCGTGTGTCGTTGCGCTGACGGGCGTGCCCGCAGGGCGTATCGCCGACCGCTTTGGCGCACAACGCATGACTGTGGCGGGGCTCACCGCGATGGCTGCGGGTTGCTTCGTTCTTTTCATGGTCCCGACCGTGCTCGGCATCCCCGGCTACCTTGCGCCCATCGTTGTCATCACGGTGGGCTATGCGCTGTTCCAGACCGCCAACAACACAGCAGTCATGAAAGACATACGCCCCGACCAGCGCGGCGTCATCTCGGGCATGCTCAATCTGTCACGCAACCTGGGACTCATCACAGGCGCATCGGTGATGGGTGCGGTCTTTGCATTTGCGGCGGCGACCGGCGATGTCGCTACTGCACAAGCGGAGGCGGTGGCCAGCGGTATGCGGGTTACGTTTGCAGTTGCAGGCATGCTGATACTTCTCGCCCTGGGCATTTCGCTGGGAAGCCCTGCCAAAACAACAAAGCTCTAGCGTCTACACGCCGATGCCGGGCTTCCAGAACGAGCTGACAGCCGTGGCCGTGTTGTTCAGATGGCTGTGCACCAGCTCAACAGCACGTGCCGTATCGCGGGCAAGCATGGCCTTCATGAGCAACTCGTGTTCGTCATTGACGGTACGCACAAGCTCGGTGGCGGGCACCGAGTGGAAGAGGCGAATGCGGCGATAGCGTTTGGAGTGATCAACCATCTGGGCATGCATGCGCAGCAGCCAGGGTGAGCCGCAGCCCGCCACCAGCGCATCGTGAAAGGCGCGGTGGCAGCCTTCCCAATACATGGTGGTTTTTTCGTCGTGATGATCGCCGGGCAGGGTGGCGCGTGACAGGCGGTGAAAGGCTGCGACAACGCCGGCTTCCCATTCGGCGTCGCCCATGGCGATGGCTTCGGTGACCAGCAGGCTTTCGAGGCGGATGCGCGCACGGGTCAGGTCCTGCAATTCTTCGAGCGAGACAGACGCCACCGCAAACCCGCGCTGGCCTTCTGCCACCACCAGGCCCTCGCTGATCAGACGCAGCAGCGCTTCGCGCAGCGGGCTGATGCCGAGGTCGTAACGTTTTTGCAGTTCTACGATGCGAAGGCGTTCGTCGGGCGCCAGCCTGACGGCGAGGATGTCGTCACGCAAAAGCCGCAAAGCGCGGTCTGCGAGGGTCTTGTCTTTCACTGATGAAACGGATTCCGGCATCTTGGGCGAATTCTACGGAATTTTCAAAATTTATATTGACGTTAAAAATTTATATTCATAACATCCGCTCATATGCTGACTTATGACCAGGCCAACCCCGACGGCCAGATACCCATGCCTTTCAAGGCGGCAGAAGACTACGCCTGCGAGGTGATGGACTGGGCGCGCGATGTGGCTGGGGACATGGACGTCCACAAGGACCTCGCCTACGGCACGCACCGGCTGCATCACTACGACGTGTACAGCCCGAAAGGCGCAGAGAACGCGCCAGTGGTGATCTTCTGGCACGGCGGCGGCTGGACCAACGGCTACCGTGACTACAACGCCTTCATGGCAAAACACATCACCGCCATGGGCTGCGTGCTGGTGTCGCCGTCCTACCGCCTGGTGGGCGAGGCGAAACTGCCTGCAGCTTTTGACGACAGCCTGGACATGCTGGGCCATGTCTATCAATACATTCATCGCCAGGGCGGCGACCCGGAGCGCCTTTACCTGGGCGGGCATTCCGCCGGTGCGCACCTTGCATCGCTGGTGGCGCTTCGGCCTGTTGACCGTGCGCGTTTTGGCGTGCCGCAATCAGCGGTGAAGGGCTGCCTGCCCATCAGCGCGATCATGGACCTTTACCACCCCGCGCCTGCGCCCGGCAGCCTGGAAGAGCGCGTCTACAGCATGGTGCTGCAAGACCCGTCACTTGATGCGGTGATGAGCCCGATCTGCTGGACGGCCGGCAACAGTGTGCCGTTTTACCTGAGCCACGGCGAGCACGACAGCGAACGTGTGCAGAAATCGAACCTGCGCATCCAGGCGCTGCTCAAGCTGCAAAACGCACCTGTTGAATTGCGCATCATGACGGGGCAGGACCACTTCAGCGCGCACACATCGCTGCGTGATGCGCACCATCCGTGGTACGCCAAACTCGCTGAATTCACTGGTGAAACACAAACCTCTGCAAAGCTGGAAACCGCCTGATGAAAGAAGTCATAGACATCGGCCTGCCGCCGCTCAAACAGCCATTTTCATGGGCCGTGAAATCAGCCGGCATGCTGTTCACCGCGCATGGCCCGGTGCGCAAGGACGGCACGATTGATACCGGTTCGATTGAAGAGCAAACGCGCCTGACGCTGACCAACCTGAAGATGGCGCTTGAGGCCGCAGGCGGCACGCTGGCCGACGTGGCGCAGGTGCTGATATACATGACCGACGTGGCCGACATGCCCGTCATCGACAGTATTTACCGCGAGTTCTTCACGGCGCCTTACCCCAACCGGTCAAGCGCAGGTGTGGCGCTGGTCGTGCCTGGCATGAAAATTGAGATCGTTGCCTATGCGATGGTTGACTCTGCCAGCTCATAGCTCTTGCAAATCTTTCGTTGTTGTCGCTTTCATTTTTTTAACCCGTCAGTTGTTTCCACTTTCCAAGGAGTCTTCATGCAAAAAGCCCGCCGTGCCCTCACCCTCCTGGGTGTGATGGCCGCCATCACCGCCACCTTTGCCACGGCTCCCGCCATGGCACAGCTCTACCCCAGCAAGCCCATCACCATCGTGGTGTCTTACCCGCCCGGCGGCGACACCGATGCGCTGGCCCGCCTTTATGCTGAAAAGCTCTCGACCAAACTGGGCGTTCCGGTTGTGGTTGACAACAAGCCCGGCGCGAGCGGCACCATCGGCAATGCCTTTGTGGCCAAGGCACCTGCAGACGGCTACACGCTGCTGTTCACGCCCAACACCATCTCGATTGCCACGCTGGTGCTGAAGTCCGGTTCCGGCGCAGCCTACGACGTGCTCAACGACTTCACCCCCATCATCCAGGCGGGCAGCCAGTCGCTGTTCCTGGTTGTCAACAAGGACACCGGCATCACCAGCGTCAAGCAGCTGGTCGACGCTGCCAAGGCCGGCAAGGTCAAGGGTTATGCCAGCCCGGGCAGCGGTTCACCCATGCACATCCTGGGCGAGACCTTCAACAAGGCTGCTGCCGTGAAGATTGCGCAGGTGCCTTACCGTGGCAGCGGTCCCGCCGTGGTCGACCTGGTCGGTGGCCATGTGCCCATGTTCTGGACCACACTCGGCCCGGTCCTGCCGCACATCACCTCAGGCAAGCTGGTCAACATTGCAGTGGCCGACCCGAAACGTTCGCCGTTGCAGCCCAACGTGCCCACCCTGGCTGAAGCCGGTGTTGCTGACGTGAACGTCGGCGCGTGGCAAGGCCTGATGGGCCCCAAGGGCATGCCTGCCGATGTGGTGCGCACGCTCAACGCCAACATGAACGACATCCTCAAGATGTCTGACGTGCAGGCCAAGATGGTCACCCTGGCGCTGGTGCCTGTGGGCGGCGACCCTGCCACGCTGGGCAAGCTCAATGCGTTTGACCACAACCGCTATGCCAAGGTCATCAAGGAGTTCGGCATCCAGGCCGAGTAAGCTTTCCCCGCTCACGCGGAAAAAAGCCCGCCTGCTTCATTGCGGCGGGCTTTTTTGTGGCCGGTGCATCAGCATGTATAAACAGTCCCCATGAGCAGCACCCCCCAAAATTTTGAAGAAGCCAAACGTGCTTTTCTCGCAGGCATAGCGCATTACGAAGCAGGCCGGTTTCCTGAGGCGCGCAGCAGTTTTGAAGAAGCGCTGCTGCTGGTTCCGGGCCGTGTCTCGACGCTTGGCAATCTGGCGGCCACACTGCTCAAGCTCGGCGAGCCTGAAGCTGCATTGCCGCTGCTGGAACAGGCCATAGCCGCAGATGCAAGCTATCTCGATGCGTGGCTTCACCGTGCAGAGGCGCTTGCGGCATTGGGCCGCCAGGATGATGCGCTGGCCAGCCTCGACAGCGCGCTGGCCCTGAAGCCCGACAGCGTGCCTGCCCTGTATGAGCGCAGCGTATTGCTCAACAGCATGGGCCGCCATGCCGAATCGCTGGCGGCCAGCGCACGGCTGGTGGCGCGCGAGCCGCAGAACACCGACGGCTGGGCCATTCGTGCCGAAGCCCTGCACCGGCTGGAGCGGCTTGAGGATGCGCTTCGCGCCTTCGACACCCTGCTTGAGATTGACCCAAAACTGCATCGGGCCTGGAGCCAGCGCGCCGCCATCCTCAAGGATCTCGGCTACCGCGAGGATGCCGCCGCGTCTTTCCGGCAGGCCATTGCCCTGGGCGGCGATGCGGCCCTCAACGGCTACTTTCTGGCCTCCCTGACGGGGGAGGGCGCACCAGCCACCGCGCCGTCCGGGTATGTAGAGGCATTGTTTGACGACTATGCGGGGCTGTTCGATACGCACCTCGTCAATGTCCTGGGCTACAAGGCGCACAGCGTGCTGATCGGTCACGCGCAGGCTGTGGGCAAAAAACACTATCGCGCGGCGCTTGACCTGGGTTGCGGCACGGGGCTGTGCGGCCCACTGGTCAAAGCCTTTGCAGACCGTGTCGACGGCGTGGACCTGTCCTCAAAGATGATCACAAGGGCTGGTGAGCTGGGTGTTTACGGCAGCCTGGTGCAGGCCGATATCGCGAGTTTTCTGCAGGGTACAGACCAGCGTTACGACATGGTGCTGTCTGCCGACGTGTTCATTTATGTCGGCGCACTGGAGGCGGTATTTGCAGGCGTACAGCGCGTACTGGAGCCTGGCGGCCTGTTCTGTTTTTCAGTAGAGCGTGTGAAACAGGATGATCGGGCTGGGGCAGGCATCGAGTACCAGCTCATGTCCAGCCAGCGTTACGCCCATTCGCCTGATTACCTGAGAACGCTGGCATCCAGCTACGGCTTCAGGGTGGCCGATGTGCTGGAGCAGCCGATTCGTGAAGAGCAGGGCAGGCCCATAGACGGGCTGTACGTTTACCTGCTCAGGGAATAAGCCGCTGCAGCCCTGGGCTTCAAAGCGCGTCGGCTTCGCCGCTACCGTCAATGATGTCCAGGCCCATGCCGAGCACGGCCAGCACAGCCAGCAGCTTGCGGGTGCCGAACTCTTCGACATGGCCGCG
Organism: Pseudomonadota bacterium; assembly: GCA_040388905.1. Taxonomy (GTDB): domain Bacteria; phylum Pseudomonadota; class Gammaproteobacteria; order Burkholderiales; family Burkholderiaceae_C; genus Polaromonas. The sequence goes on along the minus strand of JAZKAY010000020.1, from coordinate 153,201 downwards.
TTCAAAACGGGAGAGCGTCTGGCTGGCGATGCCGGCTTTGGCAGCGACTTCGCCCTGGCGCAAACCCAGAGACCTGCGGTGTAGTGCAACTGCGGTGCCGATTTCCTGGAGTGACTGCATTTTTTTGCCTTTTTGCGGTGTACGTTAAAAATTTGCCGTAGAAGTTAAATTATTAACGCAGATGTCAATTTTTACAAGCGGCCAGGCGGGCGGCGCTCAAAACCCTGAAAAAACAGGCCCAAAAGGGCCATTTTGAGGCATGAAAACGGCTGCAGACCAATGGATACGTGCATGAGCAGCTACCGAATAGATAGCAAATTCAACGCCAGGCAGGCCTCAGGCAAAGCAGAAGAGGCGGCGCGGCGTGTCCCAGAGGATGTTCTGCCGGTCTGCGGCATCGGGCACCTGCCCTGCAAACAGCTGCAGCAACGGGCCGTAGTCGAGCCGGCAGGGCGCTTTGAGAAAAGGCCAGTCAGAAGCCCAGATGCAGTGGCCAGGGCCAAAGGCGGCCAGCAGCGCCTGCACATAGGGCCGGGTGTCGTCGAAGGGAAAAGGACGGGCGCTGAACTTTGAAAAGCCCGACAGCTTGACGGTGGCCCGGCCGCTGTCAGCCAGCTGCAGCACCGACGCGAACCCGTCGCCAGCCAGGCCAGCCGATACATCAGGCCGGCCGCAATGGTCCAGCAGCAGCTGCGCACCTGATGCCAGCAGCAGCGGCCTGAGCGCCTTCATCTGCGCCAGCTCGAACTGCACCTGCGCAAACATGCCCAGTTCGCCCAGCCGCGCCATCAGCGCTGCGTTGTCGGCGTAATGGTCCAGGCCGTGCAGCGCGTAGTTGAAGGCGATGCCGACGATGCCCTGCGCCTTCAGTTCCTGCAAATAGTCCAGGGGTGCGTCGTTGGCAACAACGGCAATGCCCTTGAAGCGCCGGGGGCTGGCTGCAATGGCGGCCAGCAGGCAGCGGTTGTCGGTGCTGTAGCCCGAGTTGGGCCCGACCAGCAGCGCATGCTGCACGCCGTAGGCATCGAGCACCTGTTCAAAATAGGCCGCACTGCCGGTTTCCTGCCCGGCAGGGCGGTAGGGCACATCGTCAGCGTAGGCAAAACCCTGCGGGTCCAGCACATGGCAGTGCGTGTCTACCTTGGGCTGCGTGTAGAGGGATGCGTCGATGTGCGCCGCCATCAGAAGGTGGCGATCAGCGCCTGTTTGAGCTCGTCGGTGATCTCGGGCATCACGCCGAACCAGGCATGAAAGGCCGGCCGCGCCTGGTTGAGCAGCATCCCGAGGCCGTTGACGGTGGGGTTGCCGCGCTGGCGGGCTGCGAGCAACAGGGGTGTTTCCAGCGGCACGTAAATCACATCGGAGACCAGTGCATGCTTTGGCAGCGCGTCAAGATTCAGTTCAAGGTCGGGCTGGCCGTGCATGCCCTGGCTGGTGGTGTTGACCAGCAGCGCCACATCGGCGAGGGCCGCGTGGCGGTCATCCCACGGCAAAGCCTTGACCGGAGAACCGAACTCCTTGGCCAGCGCCTCAGCCTTGTCGAACGTACGGTTCAGCAGGCGGATCTCCTTTGCGCCACGGTCGGCCAGGCTGAGCACCACGGCGCGCGCCGCGCCGCCCGCGCCCAGCACGGTGATGGGGCCTGCATCGGCGCGCCAGTCGGGCTGGGCGTCGATGAGGCTCTGGATGTAGCCGAAACCGTCGTTATTGAACCCCTTCAATGAGCCGTCCGCCTGGACCACGATGGTGTTCATGGCGCCCATGCGCCTGGCCATCACGTCGACTTCATCAACCAGTTGCAGCGCCTCAACCTTGTGCGGGATCGTGATGTTGCAGCCTTTGAACCCCAGCGCAGCCAGCCCGGGCACGGCCTGCGCCAGCTTGCCCGGTGCCACCGGCAACTGCACATAGGCGCCGTTCAGGCCGTACTTTTTGATCCAGTGGTTATGGATGATGGGTGAACGCGAATGCGCCACGGGCCAGCCCATGATGCCGGCCAGGCCGAAGGGTTTTGAACTCATTGAATCGGGTTTTCTCTTGGTTGCGGGATGTTATTTCTTGCCAACAGCGGGCAGTATGGCGCTGACCACCTGCTTGCCATTTTCAACTTTGGTCATGTAGCTTTCGCGGTCCAGGTCGCCGTTGGCGTCAAAACTCACGTCCAGCAGTATGCCGGGGTAGTCTTTGGTCGTCAGGGACACACCCTTCATGGCTGCTGCAAAGGCCTTGGGGTCGAACTTGCCCATCTTCTCGGTCACGGCCTTGACGATGTACATGCCGCTGTAGCCCTTGAGGCCATTGTGGTCAGACTTGACCTTGTATTCGGCCACAAAGGCATCGCTGAATTTTTTGACCAGCGGCTGTGGTGCGTCAGCTGTCAGCCCGACGTGGGCCACTGCACCGTTGGCGGCTTCGCCTGCCAACTCGATGACTTTCTGGCTGGTCAACACGGTCTCGCCGATCAGGGGCTTGGTGTAGCCCTGCTTGCGGAATTCGCGCAGCGCGCGGGCGGACTCCTCTTCATTGCTGTAGACAAACACGGCGTCACTGCCGGACTGTTTTGATTTCAGTACCGCCGCGCTGAAATCGACCTGGCCGGGTTCGGTCGAGATGCTGTTGGGCACCTTGATGCCGCGCGCTTCCAGTTCTTTTTTGACCAGGTCCAGGCCGCCCTTGCCGAAGTCGTTGTTGACGTAAATCACGTCCACGCTTTTGGCCTTCACGGTGTCGCGGATGTAGTTGGCAATCTTGGGCATGGCCGTCGATTGCGTGAACGAGGTGCGGAAGACATAGGGGTTGCCCTGCTGCGTGATGGCAGCAGCTTCACCGCCCGTGAAGTTGGGGATCTCTGCGCGCTTGGTCTCGGCCATGCTGACCATGATGGAGCCCGAGAACACCGGGCCCATGACGACATAAGCGCCCTGGTCAATCGCCTTTTGCGCCAGTGCCTTGGCCACGCCGGGGTTGGACTGGGTGTCCATGGACACATAGTTGATGCGGCGGCCGAGAATGCCGCCGGCGGCGTTGATTTCCTTCACGGCCAGCTTCACGCCATTGTCGAAGTTGCTACCCGAGGTCGCTCCGGTGCCGCTGAGCTCGACCAGGCCGAAGATGGGCACCGTCTGTTGTGCCGATGCAAGGCCGGCTGCCGCGATGGCGAGTCCGCCAATCAATGACCTGATTTTGAAAGATGTGTGCATGTCTTGTCTCCGTTTGTTGTGGTTGAAATAGAAAAATAGGGCAAGCGACTGTAGTCCGGTTTGCACCTGCGGCCTCTGATGGTTTGCCCTGCCAGGGCCTGCACAGATCTAGTCCGCCTTGACCCGGCCTGACTGGATGACCGGCTTCCAGCGCGCGATTTCGCGGACGATGAGCTGGCCAAACACTTCAGGCGTGGTCGGTGTGGCGATGGCGCCTTCGCTGGTCATGCGCGCCCTGAGTTCGGGCGTTCCCAGCGACTGGTTGATCTGCGCATTGAGCTTCATGATGATGCCTGCCGGCGTGCCTGCAGGAGCGACCACGCCGTACCACTGGTCGGCTTCAAAACCCTTGTAGCCCAGCTCGGCCACGGTGGGCAGGTCGGGCAGGGCATCGAGGCGTTTGGGTGAGGAGACGGCGAGGGCGCGCAGCTGCTGGTTTTTGACCTGCCCCAGCACGGCAGGCGCACCGGTAAACAGCACCTGTATCTGCCCGCCCATCAGGTCATTTACCGCAGGCGCTGTGCCGCGGTAGGGAATGTGAACCATGGACGCGCCGGTCTGCAGCTTGAAGTATTCGGTCGCGAGGTTGGCCGCGCTGCCGTTGCCGCCCGAGCCGTAGTTGAGCTTGCCGGGGTTGGCCTTCGCATGGGCGACGAGTTCTTTCACCGACTTTGCAGGCACAGAGGGGTGCACCACCAGCACGTTGGGCACACGCGCCACCCAGGCCACAGGCGCAAAACTCTTGACGGCGTCATACGGCAGGTTGGGGTAGAGCGAAGGGTTGACGCCCAGCGTGCCGATGTGGCCCATGAGCAGGGTGTAGCCGTCGGCTGGGGCCTTGGCCACCTTGTCGGCGCCCACGCTGCCCCCGGCGCCCGGTATGTTGTCGATGATGACTGGCTGGCCCCAGGCCTTAGTCAGTTCCTGCCCAATGGAGCGCGCGAGGATGTCGGTGCTGCCGCCGGGCGTGAAGGGCACGACGATGTGTATGGGCCTGGATGGGTAAGCACCCGTTTGCGCATGCGAGAGGCCGCTGGCAAAAACGCTGCCTGCCAGCAACAGGGTCGCCCAGCGCAGTCGGGTTTTTTGGCAAGGTTTCATGTGTTTTTGCTTCTGGTGCTCAGGAGTAGGGCTTCATCGCTTCGGCCAGCACGGTCTGCACGACTTCAACCGCCTTCTTCTGCGTCTCGGTGCTCGGGCGCCGGGCAGAGCGCACCAGCATGAGCTGGCTCATGATGCGGGGCGAATGAATGCTGCGCAGCGTGAACAGGTCGGTGTCGTCATAGTTGCTCAGCGTGTAGCTGGGCAGCACGGCATGGCCCATGCCCTCTTTCACCAGGCTCAGGATGGCGTTGAGGCCATCAACTTCAAGCGAGATCTGCGGCTTGCGGCCTATGACGACCATCTCGCCTTCAATCAGGATACGAAAGGCATTCGGGCGGCTGGGCAATATCAGCGGCAGGGCGGCGACCTGGGCCAGGCTGATGGGTTCGCGAGCGCGCGGCAGGCTTTTGGCGGTCTTTTTTACAGGGGCTGTAGCGGGTGAATCCTCTTTTTTCGAGATCAGCACCAGCTCTTCTGAATGCAGCGTCGTCATCTCGACTTCGGGCGAATGCTCGGGGTTGTAGAGAACGGCCATGTCAAGGTTGCCCACACGCAGTCCTTCATACATGACAACGGAAAAGCCCTCTGTGAGCGTGAGGTGGGCCTGAGGCAGTTGCTGCCTGAAGGCGCGTGTCAGCGGCACGGTGATGAGGCGCGACAGGCTGGGCGGCAGGCCGATGGAGACACGGCCCGCCAGCGCGCCGCGCACGGCGCCCAGCTCTTCTCGCGCCACATCAACCTGGTGCAATATGCCGCGCCCATGCTTGAGCAGCAGGTTACCCGCCTCCGTCGGCAGCGCGCCCCGGCCATTGCGGGTCAGCAGGCTCTGGTGCAGTTCGACCTCCAGCAGGCGTATCTGGCGGCTCAGCGCAGGCTGGGCAATGTCCAGCGCGATGGACGCGCGGGTAAAGCTGCCCAGCTCGGCGACGCGTACGAAATACTCGAGTTGCTTGAGGTCCATACAGCTAGTTTATCGGCATAACATTTTGAGCGATATACGCATTTGTTCTAACTGGTAGCTGTTACAGCAGCTTTTCATTAGTTGCCTACGCATTCAAAATGGCCGGGTGACAAACAATCTTTCCGTGTCTTCTGACCGCGCCCTGCTACTGCTCCCGGGCCTGATGTGTGACCATGCCTTCTGGCAGCCCCTGCTGGATTCACAGCCCCCGGGCGTGCAGTGTCAGGTGGTTGATTACGGCGATGCGGACACCATCACTGCCATGGCCCAGGCTGCGCTGGCTGTGGCGCCCCCTGTTTTTTCCCTTGCAGGCCATTCCATGGGCGGCCGGGTCGCGCTCGAAGTCGTGCGCCTGGCGCCTGAACGCATCCAAAAGCTCATCGTGATGGACACCGGTTATCTGGCACGCGCCCCTGGCGAGAAGGGCGAAGCTGAAAAAGCCGGCCGCCTGGCGCTGCTGGCGATTGCCGAAAAAGACGGTGTCCGGGCCATGGCCGCCGAGTGGGTCAAGGGCATGGTGCACCCCGACCGCCTGGGAGACGCCGCGCTGATCGAGGCCATCATCACCATGTTCGAGCGTAAAACCGCAGCCCGCTTTGCCCGGCAGCAGAAAGCCTTGCTCTCACGTCCTGATGCCAGCCCGGTGCTGGTGGGCCTGAAGGCGCCGTGCATGGTGCTGTGCGGCAGACAGGATGCCTGGGCCGATGTGGCGCAGCACCAGGCCATTCAGGCATTGGTGCCGCATGCCAGCCTGGCCGTGATTGAGGACGCAGGCCATATGGTGCTCATGGAAAAGCCTGAGCCGACCATACAGGCCATCAAAGAATTCATGAATAAATAAGGCTCCGGAGACCCTGATGCTGAAACTGATTTCGTCCATGGCCACGCGCCAGGTGCTTGCAGAGCTTGCAGCGGCCTGGCAGAAGTCGTCTGGTGTGGAGGTGAACATCGAATCCGTCGGTGGTGTGGATGCGGCCAGACGTGTGCAGGCCGGAGAAGCTTTTGACGGCGCGGTTCTGGCGTCGGATGCCATCGATAAATTAATCGCCAGCGGGCAGGCCGTGCCTGGCAGCCGCGTCGACCTGGTGCGCTCAAGTGTCGCGATTGCTGTCAAGGCGGGTGCTGCCAGGCCCGACATCAGTACAGAAGCCGCATTGCGCAGTGCCATTGAGGCCGCGCCCACCATTGGTTATTCAACCGGCCCCAGCGGCACAGCGCTTGTCAAACTGTTTGAAAAATGGGGCATCGCAGAGACGCTCAGGCCGCGCATCGTTCAGGCACCGCCGGGCGTACCGGTGGGCACGCTGGTGGCGCGCGGCGAGGTGGCACTGGGCTTTCAGCAGTTCAGCGAGCTCATGCACCTGGAGGGCATTGACGTTGTCGGCACCATGCCCGATGCGGTGGCAGTCACCACGATTTTTTCAGCGGCAACCTGTACAGCGTCTGCACAAGGCGACGCGGCCAGCCAGCTGTTTGCTTTCATGGCATCGCCTGATGCTGCGCCCATCAAGACAAAACACGGCATGGCTACGGCCTGAGCTGTCCATACATCATTCAAATAGAGGAGCACCCATGTCACTGATCATCGATTGCCACGGCCACTACACCACCGCGCCCAAGGCGCTGGAAACCTGGCGCAACCAGCAGATCGCCGGCATCAAGGACCCGGCCGCGATGCCCAAGGCCAGCGACCTGAAGATCAGCGATGACGAGCTGCGCGAATCGATCGAAACCAACCAGCTCAAGCTGATGAAAGAGCGCGGCAGCGACATCACGCTGTTCAGCCCGCGCGCCAGCTTCATGGCACACCACATCGGTGACTTTCATGTGTCGTCGACCTGGGCGGCGATCTGCAACGAACTCTGCTACCGCGTCAGCAAACTTTTCCCGGACAACTTTGTGCCGGTCGCCATGCTGCCGCAGTCGCCCGGCGTCGATCCGAAAACCTGCATCCCCGAACTGGTGAAGTGCGTCGAGCAGTACGGCAATGTCGGTATCAACCTCAACCCGGATCCATCGGGCGGCCACTGGACTTCGCCACCGCTGTCGGACCGCCACTGGTACCCGATTTACGAGAAGATGGTTGAGTACGACATCCCGGCGATGATCCATGTCTCTACCAGCTGCAACCACGCCTTCCACACCACGGGCGCGCACTACCTCAATGCCGACACCACGGCCTTCATGCAGTGCCTGACCAGCGATTTGTTCAAGGATTTCCCGACGCTGAGGTTTTTGATTCCCCACGGCGGCGGTGCCGTGCCTTACCACTGGGGCCGTTTCCGCGGGCTGGCGCAAGAGCTGAAAAAGCCGCTGCTGCAGGACCATCTGCTCAACAACATCTTTTTCGATACCTGCGTGTACCACCAGCCCGGCATTGATTTGCTGAACACCGTGATCCCGGTGAAGAACGTGCTGTTTGCGTCGGAGATGATTGGCGCCGTGCGCGGCATTGATCCGGAAACCGGCAACTATTTCGACGACACCAAGCGCTACATCGAGGCATCAAAAATCCTCAGTGCCGATGATCGCCACCAGATTTACGAAGGCAATGTGCGCCGCGTGTTCCCGCGCCTCGATGCGCAGCTGAAGGCCAAGGGTCGCTGAGCCCTACATTCAATAAATCCCCGAAAGAAAAAAATGACAGAACTGGGCATCGTCAAACGCAACATCACCCGCGCCGACAAGGCAGCGGTCGACAAACTGGGCCGCTTTGGTTCGGCCACCGTGCATGAGGCCATGGGCCGCGTCGGCCTGATGAAACCCTATATGCGGCCCATCTATGCCGGCGCATTGGTTTCTGGCACCGCAGTCACGGTGCTGCTGCACCCCGGCGACAACTGGATGATGCACGTCGCTGCCGAGCAGATTCAGCCGGGCGACATCGTGGTGGCCGCCGTTACGGCAGACAACTGTGACGGTTTTTTTGGCGACCTGCTGGCCACCTCGTTCATGGCGCGCGGCGCGAAGGCGCTGGTGATTGATGCCGGTGTGCGTGACGTGAAAGAGCTGACCTCCATGGGCTTTCCGGTCTGGAGCAAGGGCATCAGCGCCAAGGGCACCATCAAGGCGACGCTGGGCTCCGTCAACATCCCCGTGGTATGTGCGGGCGTCAACGTCAATGCCGGCGATGCCATCGTGGCCGATGATGACGGCGTGGTGGTTGTACCTGCAGAGTGGGCGCAAAAGGTTGCCGACGCCGCAGAAGCCCGTGAAGCCAACGAAGGCGAAAAGCGCAAGAAGCTTGCCGCCGGCGTATTGGGTCTCGATATGTACAACATGCGTGAACCGCTCGCAAAAGCAGGCCTTAAATACATCGACTGATTTCAAGACATGACTCAACAAAACGACAAACCCACAAGCGGCGGTTACACCAAGACGCCGGGCTGGCTGGACTGGTACACCGGCCCCAGCAAACCAAAATTCAAATTGCCCGCAGGCGCTGTCGATGCGCATTGCCATGTGTTCGGCCCGGGCGAAGAATTCCCCTACGCACCCGAGCGCAAGTACACGCCTTGCGATGCGTCCAAGCAGCAGCTGTTCGCCTTGCGCGACCATCTGGGCTTCGACAAGAACGTGATCGTTCAGGCCACCTGCAACGGCGCCGACAACCGCGCCATGGTCGATGCGCTGAACGCTGCGGGGGGCAGGGCGCGTGGCATTGCCACCGTCAAACGCACGGTGAGCGACCAGGAGCTTCAGGACCTGCATGCCGCCGGTGTGCGTGGTGTGCGCTTCAACTTCGTCAAGCGCCTGGTGGACTTCACGCCCAAGGACGAGTTGCTGGAGATCGCCAACCGCATCAAGCCGCTGGGCTGGCATGTGGTGATTTATTTCGAGGCCGTCGATTTGCCTGAACTCTGGGACTTCTTCACCGCGCTGCCGACCACGGTGGTGGTGGACCATATGGGCAGGCCGGACGTGACCAAACCCGTGGATGGCCCGGAGTTCGAGCTGTTCGTGAAGTTCATGCGCCAGCACCCGAACGTCTGGAGCAAGGTGACCTGCCCGGAACGCCTGACGGTGAGCGGCCCGCCTGCGCTCGACGGCGAGCAGAATGCCTACCGCGATGTGCTTCCATTTGCGAAAAAACTGGTTGAGGAGTTTCCTGACCGCGTGCTCTGGGGCACCGACTGGCCGCACCCCAACCTCAAAGACCACATGCCCGATGACGGCTTGCTGGTGGACTTCATTCCGCACATTGCGACCACGCCAGAATTGCAACAAAAACTGCTGGTGGATAACCCGACCCGGCTTTACTGGAGCTGACTATGTCTTTGGAAAAACCTTACCTCGATGTGCCCGGCACGACCATGTTCGACATGGACCAGTCGCGTGCCGGTTACTGGCTCAACCAGTTCTGCATGTCGCTGATGAAGCCCGAAAACCGTGAACGCTTCAAGGCCAATGAACGGGCCTATGTCGATGAATGGCCCATGACCGAAGAGCAGAAGCAGGCAGTGCTCACGCAAGACCTGAACAAGGCGATCTCCCTGGGCGGCAACATTTACTTCCTGGCCAAGCTGGGCTCTACGCACGGCAAGAGCTTCCAGCAGATGGCCGGCAGCATGACCGGCATGACTGAAGAGGAATACCGCGACATGATGGTGGCCGGTGGCCGCTCCATCGAGGGCAACCGGGTCATCGGTGAAGACGGTAGCGCTCAGGCGAAAAACCAGCCGCAGGGTAAAAAATCATCAACCAAAGGGGGTGCCTGACATGGCCCGAATTACCGCCTCAGTTTTTACCTCCCACGTACCCGCCATCGGCGCGGCCGTAGACCTGGGCAAGACCAAGGAGCCTTACTGGCAGCCTGTCTTCAAGGGTTATGAATATTCCAAACAATGGCTCAAGGACAACAAGCCCGACGTCATCATCCTGGTGTTCAATGACCACGCCACGGCTTTCAGCCTGGAGATGATTCCCACATTCGCCATTGGCTGCGCCGCTGAATATGCCGTGGCTGATGAAGGCTGGGGCCCGCGCCCCGTGCCCAAGGTCATCGGTCACCCTGAACTGGCATCACATATCGTGCAGTCGGTGATACAGGACGATTTCGACCTGACCATCGTCAACAAGATGGACGTTGACCACGGCCTGACCGTGCCGCTGACGCTGATGTGCGGCCAGCCCGACGAGTGGCCATGCCCGGTGATCCCTGTGGCCATCAACGTGGTGCAGTACCCCGTGCCTTCGGGCAAGCGCTGTCTGAACCTGGGAAAGGCCATTCGCAAGGCGGTGGAGTCTTTTGACCAGGACCTCAATGTGCAGATCTGGGGCACGGGCGGCATGAGCCACCAGCTGCAGGGCGCGCGTGCGGGCCTCATCAACAAGCAGTTCGACAGCGACTTCATGGACCTGATGATCAAGGACCCTGAAGCCCAGGCCGCCATGCCGCACATCAAGTACGTGCGTGAAGCCGGCAGCGAGGGCATTGAACTGGTGATGTGGCTGACAGCGCGTGGCGCGATGTCAGACCTGAACGGTGGCCCGCCACCCACCGTCAAGCACCGCTTCTACCATGTGCCCGCATCCAACACCGCAGTCGGTAACCTGATTCTGGAAAATGGCTGACACCCCCCTGTGCGCCTTCGGCGCTTCCCCCTACCGGGGGCACTGCTGGCGGCCCGGCAAAGCCGGTTCCGCGGCAGTCTTGAACTAATAAAGGACCCAAGTTATGACAATTAAAGTAGCACTCGCAGGCGCAGGTGCCTTCGGCATCAAGCACCTGGACGGCATCAAGAACATCGACGGCGTTGAAGTGGTGTCGCTGGTCAGCCGCGACCTGGACAAGACAAAAGAAGTCGCAGCCAAATACAACATCGGCCATGTCACGACAGACCTGAACGAGAGCCTGGCGCTCAAGGAAGTCGATGCCGTCATCCTCTGCACGCCGACGCAGATGCACGCCGACCAGACCATCGCCTGCCTGAAGGCCGGCAAGCATGTGCAGGTCGAAATTCCGCTGGCCGATACGCTCAAGGGTGCGCAGGCTGTCGTCGACCTGGCCAAGACCAGCGGCCTTGTGGCCATGTGCGGCCACACCCGCCGCTTCAACCCCAGCCACCAGTACGTGCACAAGGAAATCACCGCCGGCAAGTTCAACATCCAGCAGCTGGATGTGCAGACCTATTTCTTTCGCCGTACCAACATGAATGCCATGGGCCAGGCCCGTTCATGGACGGACCACCTGCTGTGGCACCACGCTGCCCACACGGTTGACCTGTTTGCCTACCAGTGCGGCAGCCCCATCGTCAAGGCCAACGCCATCCAGGGCCCCATCCACCCTGTGCTTGGCATCGCCATGGACATGAGCATCCAGCTCAAGGCGGCCAATGGCGCCATCTGCACCCTGTCATTGAGCTTCAACAACGATGGTCCGCTCGGCACCTTCTTCCGTTACATCGGCGATACCGCGACCTACCTCGCACGCTACGACGACCTGTTCAACGGCAAGGACGAAAAGATCGACGTGAGCAAGGTGGATGTGAGCATGAACGGCATCGAGCTGCAGGACCGCGAGTTTTTTGCTGCCATCAAGGAAGGCCGTGAGCCCAACAGTAGCGTTGCGAAGGTGCTGCCGTGCTACCAGGTGCTGCATGACCTGGAGCAGCAACTCAGCGCGGGCTGAGCTGCCACGTCATGGAAAATCGCTGACAGAAAATTTCTGTAAAGCGAAGCAGAATAGGGCGGTTACCCAAAGCGCAATGCGATGGGGCCGCCCTTTGTTTTTTGCGCTACGCAAGACCAGAATTCAGATCATTCAAGGATACAAATGAAAACCAGACAACTTGGCCCTTTCAACGTCAGCGAGATCGGCCTGGGCTGCATGAACCTCAGCCACGCCTATGGTGCGGCGGTATCGGCAGAGCAGGGCGAGCGTGTGTTGCTTGCGGCGCTCGACGCGGGCGTGACCCTGTTCGACACCGCCACCCTCTATGGTTTTGGGGCGAACGAGACGCTGGTCGGCCGTGTCATGAAGCCGCACCGCAACAAGTTCACCCTCGCCAGCAAGTGCGGCATGTCGGGCGTCGATGTGGCTGGTGACGGCAAACTGGTGCGTGTCATTGACGGGCGTCCCGAGACCCTCATCAAAAGCTGCGAGGCCAGCCTGCGCCGCCTGCAGACCGATGTGATCGACCTGTATTACCTGCACCGCTGGGATAAAAAAGTGCCGATTGAAGACAGCGTGGGTGCGCTGGCGGACCTCGTGAAAAAGGGCCACATCCGCAGCATTGGTTTGTCCGAAGTGTCAGCCGCCACCCTGCGCAAGGCCCATGCGGTTCACCCCATCGCAGCGGTGCAGACCGAGTATTCATTGTGGACGCGCAACCCCGAAATCGCCGTGCTCGACGCCTGCCGTGAACTGGGTACCGCCTTTGTGGCCTTCAGCCCTGTGGCGCGAGGTTACCTGTGCGGTGACCCGATTGATGTCAGTGCACTGGACGCCAAGGACATCCGCCGCGCCATGCCGCGTTTTTCTGAAGAGAACTATGCCGCGAACCTGCAGTTGCTGCCGGCTTACCATGCGCTGGCAGAAGAAGCGGGTTGCAGCCCGGCACAACTGGCGCTGGCCTGGCTGCTTCAAAAAGCCCCGCACATCATCCCCATCCCGGGCACAACCAGTGTCGATCACCTGCTCGATGACCTGGGCGCGGCAAGCGTCAAGCTCGATCCTGCGCTGGTTGCAAAGGCTGAAGAGCTGATCAACCAGCACACGGTGACAGGCCCGCGCTACAACCCGCAGGGCACGTCCGAGGTTGATACCGAAGTCTTTGCCTGAACGCCGAAGGCCATCGGGTGGCAAACAGCATGTATCAGTTGCACTACTGGCCGACCATCCAGGGGCGCGGTGAGTTCGTGCGGCTGGCGCTGGAGGCTGCGGGCGCCGACTACTTGGATGTGGCGCGCGGCCGCACCAGCGAGGGCGAGGACCTGAGTGATGAAAAAGGCATGGCAGCCATGATGCGCATCATGAACAGTGCCTCGGTCCAGCATCCGCCGTTTGCACCGCCGTTTCTTGTGCACGGCAAGGTCGTGGTGGGCCAGACCTCCGCCATCCTGCTGTACCTCGGGCCCCGCCTGAACCTGGTCGGCAAGGGTGAGGCACAACGCCTCTGGACACACCAGTTGCAGCTGACGGTTGCCGACATGGTGGCTGAAGCGCACGACACGCATCACCCGGTAGCCACAAGCCTGTATTACGAAGACCAGAAGGCGGAGGCGCTCAAACGTGCCAAAGACTTCCGCACAAAACGCATACCCAAATACCTGGCCTGGTTTGAAACCGTACTTGAGCGCAATCCCCGGGGCAACAGCTTTCTGGTGGGTGCCCGCCTCAGTTACGCCGACCTGTCGGTTTTCCAGCTCGTCGACGGCCTGTTGTATGCGTTCCCCAGGGCGGCTCGCCGTGCCATGAAAAAGACGCCTCTTGTCTCGGCATTGCACCAGCGCACAGGTCAGCACCGGCGCCTGGCTGCCTATCTGGGGAGTGACAGGCGTATCGCCTTCAATGAGGAATGCATCTTCAGGCGCTACCCTGAACTCGACGCCTGAGTGGCGGCGCCGCTTCGGGGCGGCCCTTATCACTATTTTGCCGTATACGTTAAAAAATTAACGTATGCGTTAAAATCTTCTCAAAAGTTAACTTTTATATTAACTTCTGTCGCTTCAAGGATTTTGCAGCGCCGAAAAGGCACCTCAAATGCCCGAAAAAGCCCTGTTTTGAGCATCAAATCGGCCTCCAGGCCAATAAAGACGAGCGTGAGCAGCTATCAAATGTATAGCGTTTCGCTGTCCTGGCGCCGTGCCTGCCGTCTTTTCAGGCCGGCTGGCCTGCACCTGCTTCCTGCGGCGTGGCTCAGTTCTTCAGCCGGCTGCCGCAGTCGACCTGTGCATCCAGCTGCATGCCCTGCCTTGAGTAGTCGCTGTCGGTGACTTTGCAACCTGATACCTGCTGTATGGCAGAAAGCAGTGCCGCCTTGCCAGGTACGCTGCCGCTGATGACCCGGGGGGTTCCTGCTGCAGTGGCAATCCATGTACCCGCCGTGAGCTGGGCGATAGCGTAAGCGTCACCCGTAATGGTGACCGTGCTTGAGGTTGCCTTTTCAACGGACGTTGAAGAGCAGGCTGCAAGCGCCGTGCATATCGACGCAAAAACGAGTGCCCGGAATGTTTTCATGCGGCGTCGCCGTCAGCCCGGATGGCCCTTGCATGTGCGGGTGTGTCGGGCTGCGTGGCAGCTTTGGGTTCGGGAATCTTGGGTGGCGCTTTCGGAATCTTTGTATCCGGGCATCCGTAAAGCAGTCCGGATGCAATGACAAACGCGAGGGGCAACAGGGGTTTCATGATGTCTCCTGAAGTGACGGGCACTGGGCGAATTTTTTTCATCATAGGGGTTCAAGGCACGGCTTCCCATGCAAATTGCGAATTCGGGGCGACCGCCTACAAGACGGTGCGAAAGCGGCAGATATCCTGTTTTTATTCCCGGCATGGTCATCGGGTTTGTCCCAAAGACTTCCTGCTGCCTGCGGGCCAACAATGATTTTTTAACCGGGAGTTCAAATGCCTTACACACGCCGCGTCGCAACCCGCGCTTCTTTTTCTGCCCTTGCAGTACTCACGCTTGCGGTCGTCACAGGCTGCGGTTCCATGAGCCCGCCGCCGCCATCCAACATGGTGGCCCTGTCCACCCAGTTGCGGGGCGCCAATGAGGTTCCTCCGAAACCGTCCAACGCCACCGGTACCGTCGACGCGGTGTTCAACAAGGACACCCGGCTTCTGCGCTGGAAGGTGAGCTACACGGGGCTGTCCGGCCCCGCCACGGCCGGCCACTTCCACGGCCCGGCTCCGGTCGGTGCAAATGCGGGTGTGGCACTGGGCTGGCCAGGCGCCATCACCAGCCCCATGGAGGGCAGCGCGACCCTGACGGCTGCGCAGGCTGCCGACCTGCTGGCGGGCGGCTGGTACGCCAACATCCACACCGCCGCCAACCCGGCAGGCGAAATCCGCGGCCAGATGACGGTGCGCAACTAAGACAGCATCACAGGCCAGGCCGTCGTGGCCGTGGCATCAATACAGGGCTGGTGTCTTTTTCGGGCACCGGCCTTTTTCATGCGCTTTTGATCATGCTTTTTTTAACCTGCGCGGCGGTATCCACCACCAGGTCAGCAGCACCAGTGTGCCAAAAACGCTGTAGGCCAGCACAAACACCCAGGCAGGTGCGTCGAAGAAGATCAGGCGTGACAGCCAGTGTTCGTTAAACGACCCGCCATAGGCGGTCTGGCCTGCCTGACGCCGCAGCAGTTGTTCCCAGATGGTCAGCGGGCAGGTGGCTCCCATCCAGCTTTGAACAACCACGAACATCATCAGAGCCAGATGGGCCAGCCTGATCCACACCTTGCGAACCCATGCCCAATGCAGCACGCCGCCCACTACAAACAGCAGTTGGCCGAGTACGACAAACGCGACGACGCCGACGTGAGCGACCAGTACGAGGTCTGCGACCATGGCGCTGGTGGATGGCGAAAAGGTGATCACAAGGTTTGGATGACGCGGCCGGAGCAGGAGTTCACGGCGGATGCAGGGGCAAGGGTTAACGCACTTAAACCACGCCAGACGCGCTTTATCGGCCCTTTGTAGGGCTTTAAGCCTTGATTTACAAGGGAAAAATCAGGGTAAACCTTACAATAGCAGCTTCCCCCGCACCACCATGAACGCCCCCATCGACGTCTCTTTTTTCGCGCGTGCCGCCAAGCCGCTGACCAGTTACCGCAAATACTGGGCTTCACGGTTCGGCACGGCCAAATTTCTGCCCACCAGCCGCGCAGAGATGGAGGCGCTTGGCTGGGACAGCTGCGACGTCATCATCGTCACCGGTGACGCCTATGTCGACCACCCCAGCTTCGGCATGGCCGTGATCGGCCGCATGCTGGAGGCCCAGGGCTTTCGGGTCGGCATCATCGCCCAGCCCGACTGGCAAAGCGCAGACCCCTTCAAGGTGCTGGGCAAGCCCAACCTGTTCTGGGGCGTGACTGCCGGCAATATGGACTCGATGATCAACCGCTACACGGCTGACCACAAGATCCGCAGCGATGACGCCTACACGCCTGGCGACATAGGCGGCAAACGCCCGGACCGCGCCGCCATCGTGTATTCACAGCGTTGCCGCGAAGCATTCAAGGATGTGCCCATCGTGCTGGGCGGCATTGAGGGTTCCCTGCGCCGCATTGCCCACTACGACTACTGGTCTGACAAGGTGCGCCGCTCCATCGTGGTGGATGCCAAATGCGATTTGCTGCTGTACGGCAATGCCGAGCGCGCCATTGTTGAAATCGCGCACCGCCTCGCAGCCCGCGAAACCGTTGCCACCATGACGGACATTCGCGGTACCGCCTTCATTCGCCGCAGTGGCGATGAAACCTCGCAGGGCTGGTTTGAAATTGATTCCACCAGCGTGGATGCACCGGGCAGGGTGGAGGCGCACGTCAACCCCTACATGATGATTTCGGACGTGGCGAAAGAGCAGGGCGCGACCTGTGCGCGTGAAGATGAGGCCGCTGGTGTGGCTGTCCAGGCCGAGGCTGCCGGCTCACCCGTGCTGGCCGCCGTGAAGCAGGCCAATCCCGCCATCAAGCCGCTGACATTTGTACCGAATCCGTCATTGCCTTCGATGCAGGGCAAGATTCGTGTACCGCCACGCGACCGTTCCGTCATTCGCCTGCCGTCCTATGAGCAGGTGAAAAGCGATGCGGTTCTTTACGCACACGCCAACCGTGTGCTGCATCTTGAGACCAACCCCGGCAATGCGCGTGCACTTGTGCAGGCGCACGGCGAAGGCGCCACCGCACGCGATGTGTGGATCACGCCACCCCCCATCCCGCTGACCACAGCCGAGATGGACTACGTGTTTGACCTGCCATACGCCCGTGCGCCACACCCCAGTTATGCGGATGAGAACGGCAGCCATGACCACGCAACCAAGATCCCTGCGTGGGAGATGATCCGCTTCAGCGTCAACATCATGCGCGGCTGTTTTGGCGGCTGTACCTTCTGCTCCATCACCGAGCATGAGGGCCGCATCATCCAGAGCCGCTCTGAAGATTCCGTGATTCGCGAGATTGAAGCGATACGCGATACCGTCAAGGGTTTTACCGGCGCGATATCCGACCTTGGCGGCCCCACAGCCAACATGTACCGCATAGGCTGCAAGTCGCCCGAGATCGAGGCCGCCTGCCGCAAGCCTTCGTGCGTGTACCCGGGCATCTGCTCCAACCTGAACACCGACCACAACCCGCTCATCAAGATGTACCGCCGCGCCCGGGCACTCAAGGGCGTGAAGAAAATCCTGATCAGTTCCGGCCTGCGTTATGACCTGGCAGTGCAAAGCCCCGAGTACGTGAAAGAGCTGGTCACGCACCATGTGGGCGGTTACCTGAAGATTGCGCCCGAGCACACGGAGCAGGGCCCGCTGACCAAGATGATGAAGCCCGGTATAGGCAGCTACGACAAGTTCAAGCAGATGTTCGAGAAGTACACGCTTGAAGCCGGCAAGAAGCAGTTTTTGATTCCCTACTTCATCGCAGCCCATCCGGGCACCAGTGATGACGACATGATGAACCTGGCGATCTGGCTCAAGAAGAACGGTTTTCGCGCCGACCAGGTGCAGACCTTTTACCCCTCGCCGATGGCCACGGCGACGGCGATGTACCACACCAATAAAAACCCGCTGCGCAAGATCACGCGTGACAGCGAGTCGGTAGACATCGTGCGTGGCGAACGCCGCCGCAGGCTGCACAAGGCCTTCCTGCGTTACCACGACCCCAACAACTGGCCCCTGTTGCGCGAAGCCCTGAAGAACATGGGGCGCGCCGACCTCATCGGCAATGGCAAACACCACCTGATCCCGACCTACCAGCCCGTGACCGATGGCACGTACCAGAGCGCGCGCCGTAAAAACTCCACTACCGTGTCAAAGACATCCGCGGTTGCGTCGCCGGTGAAGGGCCGCATCCTGACCCAGCATACCGGCCTGCCACCCAGGGACAACGGGTCTGGCAAGCCTGCGGGCAAGTCTGGCATACGCAGGCCGCGCTGAGGTTCTCTTGGGCTGTGTAAATAAAAAAAGGCCTCACGGCCTTTTTTTATTTCAGGAACAACCTGGTGCGGTTCTTATTTTGCCGGTAGCGTCACACCAAGGCGTTTGGCCACAGTCTGGTCCAGCGCATTGATTTTGGGCTCGACCGTGCCCTTGGTGTCTGCCAGCAGCTTTTCGAGCAGGGCTTTTTGCATGTCGCCACCCAGTTGCTGGTACTTGTTGTACACCGGCGATTCCAGAAAATCAGCCACCTGCTTGAGTTCTGCTTCGCTGAATTTTTCTTCCAGCAGGCTGCCTATGGTGGTTGGGGCCAGCTTGACAGCGCGGTCGCGCACATAGGGCACCGATTCGTCCAGATACTTCTTGATGTCACCCTGGATGGCCTTGCCTGTAGCTTCGCGTTTGTCGGCGGCGACATTTGTGCCAATGATCTGCTCTGCGCGGTCCATCACGGCCAGGGCAGGGCGTTCGGCCAGCGCTGTTGCCATGGCGTCAATGCCGGGCTGCTGCAATTTCAATATACGGGCGACCAGCGGCTTTTTTGCAGGGGAAGGCTGGGCCTGCACCGCGAAGAATGGAAGGCAAAGCGCCAGCGCTATAAGGGGTTTTTTGTTCATGGTGCATTTTACCGCTGGGTGTCAGCGGTCTTGTTACACCTTGTACACGGCTGGCAGCTGTCGGTTCGGCTTGCTACAGCGGCAAACCCACGTAGTTTTCGGCCAGGGAAGTCGAAGCTGCCTGCGAATTGACGAGGTAGTCCAGCTCTGCCTCCTGGATTTTCTGGCCGAAGCCGCCTGTATCCGGGAAACGATGCAAAAGCGACGTCAGCCACCATGAGAACCGTTCGGCGCGCCAGATGCGGCGCAGGCAGCGCTCGGAGTAACTGTCCACGCCGGCATCCGTCTTCTCGTTGTAGTGCTCAATAAAGGCGCTGGAGAGGTATTTCACATCAGAGGCTGCCAGGTTCAGGCCCTTGGCACCGGTCGGTGGCACGATGTGCGCGGCGTCGCCCGCAAGAAAGAGGCTGCCGAAACGCATGGGTTCGGCGACAAAGCTGCGCAGCGGCGCAATACTTTTTTCAATCGATGGCCCGGTGATGATGCGCGAGGCGAGGTCGGGGTCGACACGGCGGCGGATCTCGTCCCAGAAGACGTCGTCAGTCCATTTCTCGATCTTGTCGTCCAGCGGGCACTGCACGTAGTAGCGGCTGCGTGTGAGGCTGCGCATGGAGCACAGCGCAAAACCACGTTCGCTGTTGGCGTAGACGATGGCGTGCGGTGACACAGGCGGCACGTCAGCGAGGATGCCCAGCCAGCCGAACGGGTACACACGCTCAAACTCGGTGATGGCGTCCTTGGGCACACTGGACCGGCACACGCCGTGAAAGCCGTCGCAGCCGGCGATGAAGTCGCAGGCCAGTTCATGATTCTGGCCGTCCTTCACATAACGTACCTTCGGCTGCCTGCTGTCGAAGTCATGAATGCTGACGTCCCCAGCTTCGTAGATGGTGGTCAGGCCGGCGGCCTGCCGTGCGTCCATCAGGTCGCGTGTGAGTTCGGTCTGGCCGTAGGCGGTCACAACCTTGCCACCTGTCAGGCCATGCACGTCAATGCTGTGGCGCTGGTTCTTGAAGCCGATGTCAATGCTGTGGTGCACCGTGCCTTCAAGCTTGAGGCGGGAATCGGCACCCGCTTCTTTCAGCAGGTCAACGGTGATCTGCTCGAGGATGCCCGCGCGAATGCGGCCCAGCACGTATTCGCCGCTCTGGCGCTCAATGATGATGTTGTCTATGCCTGCCTTGTGAAGCAGTGCTCCGAGCAGAAGGCCTGATGGGCCTGCTCCGATGATGGCAACCTGGGTACGCATGTCTGTCTCCACAATATTGGGCGAAGGTCAAGCGTATCTGTGGCCTTGTTCAATAGCCATCATGCCAGGCAATGTTTGTGCGATAAAAGGACTGCTGGTGCGATAATCGCGCAACTGTGGGGTAAGGATGGATATCGCAAAAGCCGACTTTATTGAGGGCATGGCCAAGGGCATGGCGGTGCTGGAGAGTTTTGACACCGAGCGCCAGCGGCTCAACGCCACGCTGGCCGCGCAACGCGCGGGCATCACCCGCGCGGCTGCACGCCGGCACCTGTTGACGCTGGCGCATCTGGGCTACCTGGAGAGCGAGGACGGCTACTACTGGCTGTCGCCCAAGGTGCTGCGGTTCTCGGGCAGCTATCTGGCTTCTGCAAGGTTGCCCCGGGTCCTGCAGCCGACGCTTAACCGGCTTGCTGCACAAACGCAGCAGTCTTTTTCGGGCGTCGTACTGGATGCAGACCAGGTTGTGATCGTGGCTCGCAGTGTGGGCTCGGGTTCAAGCTATCCGGACAAACAGCAATCGGTAGCGCCCCGCGTGCTCGCCTATGGCCTGCATCTCGGGGCGCGACTTCCGGCACACGCGACGTCCACGGGCCGCATGTTGCTCGCATGCCTTCCGCGAAATGAGTTCTCCACGTGGATCAGGACCCACGAACTGCCGCGCCTGACGCCGCATACCGTTACAGACACCAGGACCCTGAAGGCGCTGGTGTCCGAAGCGCGTGGGCAGGACTGGTGTGTTGCACGGCAGGAGCATGAGCTGGGCGTATTTGCGCTGGCAGTACCGCTGCGCAATATGCGTGGGGTGACGGTCGCCGCGCTCAACGTGGTCACCACGCCTGAACGGCTGGAACCTCTGGCCCTTCAAAGTGACCTGCTGCCCTTGTTGCTGGATGCAGCCCGGGAAATGCGGCCTTTGCTTTAGCGTGCTGCCGGTTGTCCGGCTTATGCAGAGGACTCATCAAGCGTGAAGAAAAAAGTCGCACCCTGGTCTGGTGCGGATTCCGCGCGTATGCGTCCGCCGTGCCTGGCGATGACGCGGGCGACTGTGGCCAGGCCAATGCCGGTTCCTGCGTAATCGGAGGCATCATGCAGGCGCTGGAAGGTGCCGAACAGC
This sequence comes from Pseudomonadota bacterium, assembly GCA_040388905.1. GTDB lineage: Bacteria > Pseudomonadota > Gammaproteobacteria > Burkholderiales > Burkholderiaceae_C > Polaromonas. The sequence goes on along the minus strand of JAZKAY010000020.1, from coordinate 131,857 downwards.
TTGTGGGCGTAGGCCATATCGAAACCGGCACCGTTGTCCCGCACGAAAAATTCGCCGGCGGGGGCCACCTGGCCAACCGTAATTTCAGTGTGCTCCTTGCGTGCGCTGAACTTCCAGGCATTTCCCAACAGGTTGTCCATCACGGCCCGTATGAGCCGGCTGTCGCCGTACAGCTGAAGGCCGGGCTGGACCTGCAGCTTTGTCTGTCTCTGCGCTTCCTTTGACTGGAACTCGCCGAGGATTTCTTCGCACATGGCGCTGAGGTCTATCTGCTCATGCTGCATGGTCTGGCGGGAAAACTGCGCCAGCGACAACATGCCTTCGATCAATTGCCCCATCTGGCTTATGCCGGACTGGATGCGGGCAAGGTAGTTTTGAATGCGCTCATCCGGCTGGCTGGCCAGCCGCTTGGCCAGCAGGCGGCTGAAACCGTCAATGGTTGTCAGTGGCGACCGCAGGTCATGCGAAACGGAATAGGAAAACGCTTCAAGCTCCTGGTTCGACAGACGCAGGGCGGCCTCAATGGCTTTGGGGGCGGTGACGTCCACGTCGATGCCGACCCAGAACGTCACCTCGCCCTGCTCATTGAGGACAGGCGATGCCTGGTAGGACATGGTGTGGTAACCGCCATTCCTGGACCGCATGCGCCTGAGGCCGGTGAAGAGGCTGAGGGTGCTGCTGGCATGCCGCCAGTTTTGCGTGACCTCGCTCCTGTCGTCACGATGCACCAGTTCAAGCCAGGCCAGCCCATGCCAGTCAGGCGGTGATCCGCCAAACATTTGATACCAGGCCCGGCTGAAAAAGGTCGCGTGACCGTTTGTGTCCACAGTCCAGATTGGTTGAGGTGCCTGCTCGGCGAGTGTGCAAAAAAGGGCTTCCTGGCGGGCCAGCGCCAGCGTGCGCTGCGTTATTTTTTCTTCCAGGCCAGTGTTGAGCTCACGCACTTTTACCAGCAGCCGGAGGTTATCCAGTGCGGTGGAGGCCAGTTGTGCAAGCTCTGTCACCACGTAGGTGTCCTCCTGGCTGAATTTGCAGCCCACCCTGGCCGACAGCACCAGGCTGCCGATGGCTGCACCATCGCCCGTGGTCAACGGGACATTCATTGTGTCGTCGTCGACCATGGGGGATTGGGCGTCTGCAACAGAGGTGGCGACGATAGCTGCCCGTCCGGGCGGGTCTTCATGAAGCCTTGCCACAGCCCGCGCCGCATCAACGATGCTTCTTGCCTGGGCCGCCAGTTCCTGCAACATGGTCTCGGGCGTCTGGCACCTCGTGATGACCTGTGCTGCCTCCGTTGCGTGCTGCAGTGTCGAGAGGTATGCCTGCAGTTTCTGCGCGGTCGTCACGCGCGTGGTGATGTCCTGTTGCGCCCCCTGCAGGCGGGTGATGTTTCCGCTGGCATCACGCACCGCCTGGCCTATGGAGCGTACCCAGACCGTACGGCCGGGCGACGTGAGCATCTTGACTTCGAGGTTGAACGGCAAACCCTGGCTCGCGCAATCCTCCAGTGCTTTGCGGGTCGGTTCGCGAAACTCGGGGAAGCACATGCCGATGATGGAGTCCAGGGAGGGCGAGCAGCCTGGGGGAAGGTCGAGCATTCTGGATGCCTCATCTGACCAGGTGATATGTTGTGTGCCGATGTCAACCATCCACCCGCCCATCTGCGCAAGTTGCCCTGCCATGCGCAGGAGATCGGTCTGGGACTTGAGCCTGGCTTGCGCCAGCTTGAGGTCATCAATATCAGTCGAGGTGCCATACCAGGAGATGATCCTGCCCTGTTCGTTGCGATTGGGAACTGCGCGCAGCAAGCGCCAGCGGTAGCCGCCATCGCTGGACAGCAGGCGATGTTCGTGTTCAATTGCCAGACCCAGGCTTGCCCGCTGCTTCACGGTTTCAACGGTATCGTCGCGGTCTTCGGGGTGTACAAGCTCCATCCATTCGCCACCGGTGGCTTTTTCCTTGGGCTGTCCTGTTGTCTTCTGCCATTCGTCGTTGACGTACCGTATCCTGCCGCGTTCATCGGTGATGTACACAATTTGCGGCATGGCATCGGCCAGTTGCCGAAAGCGTGACTCCGTACGCTGGCGTCTGTGAGCCTGTTTCAACAACTGCAGGGAGAGCAGCGTGAGCGCAAGCATGGCAAACGCCCATATTCCCGTCGCAAGCTTTGCAAAGCGCGCCCATGCGGCGAGCATGTGCGATTTCAGGGAGGCAACAGAAATGACAAGGTCAGGGTAGGGTGCCAAAACCCGGTAGGCACCGATGCGTTCGCCTGAATCGATGACGCTGGTAAAGGAGAAAATGCCCTGCGGACTTTTCGGAATTTTTTCGGAAAACAGCGGCAATGCCGCAAAGGACTTGCCCATGGCGTTGTCGTCCATGGGGCTGCGCATCATGAGTGTGCCGTCTGTCCGAAAAAGAACGATGGAACCCCCTTCACCCAGATCTACGGACTTCCAGAGTTTGTCGAAATAGGAGGGTTCCATGGCCGCCACCATGACGCCCAGAAAGTCTCCCTGTTGGGAATAAATCGGGCGTGACACGCTGAGCAGCCATGTGCCAACCGTACGGCTGCGGACTGGCGCACTCAGGTGAAACCCGGCAGACGGTTTTTTTTGCTGGTAAAACCTGAAATACTCGCGGTCCGAAAGGTCCACGCCGATGTTGCCAATGTCTGAGTCAAAGACAATTCGACCGGTTTTATCCAGCATCCAGATGGCGCGAACAAATGGAAGTTCCTTCAACTGGCTGCGCAGCATGGCACGCGCAGACTCTTCGTTGGGTTGCTTCCCGGCCTCCTGCAGCTTCATGCCGGTGATGGCCAGCTCCAGGCGCTGGTCAACGGCCTGTATGGTCCGGCTTGTCTCATCCTCCATCACATGGGCCAGCGAGCGGATGATGGTTTCGCCGGTGCGAAGGGCTTCGCCACGCAAATAAAACAGGGCGGATGCCAGGCCGAAGCCCGATACCAGAATCAGGCTGGCAGCCAGCCAGACAATGGGGTGCCTGTCATGCGGCTCGGAACTGGCCGGGAATTGCGATTGGCCAGTTTGGGCGTCAAGTCCTCGAAACCAGCGCATCCGGGCGACCTTTCAGTTGCAGCGACCCTGTTGCCTCTGGATGGCTCTATAGGTTCGGCAGCAATTGATAATGCCACACGGTCAGGAAATTGTCGATTCGGTAACGGCCTTACCGCCGTGACCTTCAAACGCCCAGGTATTGCTGCAGCAATTCAGGTTTTGCGTGCAGGTCAGACGAGGTGCCTTCAAACACAACCTCGCCCTTGACCAGGATCACATTACGGTCAGTGATCTGGGTGACGTGCTTCCAGTTCTTGTCGACGATGACGCTGCTGATGCCGGTCTCGCGAATCAGGGCGCAGATGCGCCAGATGTCCCGGGCAATCAGTGGTGCCAGGCCTTCAGTGGCTTCGTCAAGAATCAGCACGTCCGGGTTGGTCATCAACGCGCGGCCAATCGTCAGCATCTGCTGCTCGCCGCCGCTCAGTTGCTGGCCGCCGTGGCCCAGCCGCTCTTTCAGGCGCGGGAAGGTGTCGAGCACGCGGTCGTAGGTCCAGTCACGCTGGCCCCTGGTGCCCGCGCGCGCCGCCATCTTGAGGTTTTCAACCACGCTGAGGTTGCCGAAGATGCCCCGGCCTTCGGGCACATAGGCAATGCCCAGACGTGCGACCTCATAGGGCGCAGCGCCCATCATGGGTTTACCGGTGATGGAGATGGATCCAGAGCGCGGCTTGACCAGGCCCATGATGCTTTTGAGCAGGGTACTCTTGCCCATGCCGTTGCGACCCATCAGGCCAATCGTTTCACCGCGTGCAACGTGGAAGTCAATGCCGCGCAGGATGTGGCTGGCGCCGTAGTAGGTGTTGACGCCTTTTGCGTCGATCATCAGGTCGCTCATTAATGTTCTTCCCCGAGGTAGGCAGCTTGCACCCCGGCGTCAGCGCGGATTTCAGCGGGCGTGCCACTGGCAATCACCTGGCCATTGACCATGACCGTGAGTTTGTCCGCCAGGGTGAACACCGCATCCATGTCATGCTCAACCAGCAGGATGCCGTGGTCTTTTTTGATGTTCAGCAGCAGGGCGACCATGCGTTCAGCTTCGGCCACGCCCATGCCTGCGAGCGGCTCATCAAGCAGCAGTACCTGCGGCTCTGTGGCCAGCGTCATCGCAATTTCAAGCTGGCGCTGCTCGCCGTGGCTGATGGTGCCGGCAATGCTGTTCTTGCGCGGTGTCAGCCCGGCCAGCTCAAGCGCCTTTTCTGCACGCTCGTTGATGGATGCGAAGTTGCCGGCGCGTTTGAGCCACTGCGCTGCAAAGGGCTGGCGTGACTGGGCAGCCAGGCGCACGTTCTCCCAGACGCTGAAAGGCAAAAAGATATTCGTCTTCTGGTAACTGCGGCCCAGGCCCTGGCCTGAAATCTTCTCGGGCGTCCAGCCCGTGATGTTGGTGCCGCCCAGCGTGACGGAACCTGAGGTTGATGGCAGGTCGCCCGACAGCAGGTTGGTCAGTGTTGATTTGCCGGCACCGTTGGGGCCGATGACGGCATGGATGTGGTTGCGCATCAAATCGACGGACACGTCATTGACCGCAGCCAGCCCGCCGAAGCGCTTGACGAGGTTTTTGGCTGAAAGCAGGACTTCACTCATGGCCAGCCTCCGCTTTGTCTTTGCGTTTCATGAGTTTTTCCGCAATGCCCAGGATGCCGCGCGGCGCAAAAATAACCAGCAACACGATGAACAGGCCCATCCACAGCTGCCAGTGTTTGCCCAGATTCACATTGCCGACCTGCGGCAAGTCCTTGAACACATGCAGCAGGTATTCAAAACCGAAGGCGCCCACAATGGCACCGGCAAAGTTGCCCATGCCGCCCAGGATCACCATCATGATGACGTGTGCACTCATGTGAAAACCCATCAGCTCGGGGTTGATGTAGCCGGTCTGCACACCCCACAAATAGCCTGCCAGCCCTGCCAAAGCGCCGGCCAGTGTGAAGGCGGTGAGCTTGTAACCAAAGCTGCCATAACCCATGGCACGCATGCGGTGTTCGTTGACGCGTATACCGGCCAATGTGCGGCCGAAAGGGCTCCACAGCAGGCGGCGTAAAAAGGCATAGACCAGCAGCAGCGCAGCCAGCGTGAAGTAATAAAGCGTGAGCTTGTTGTCGAGGTCAAACGGCACCCAGCCAAAGATGGCAGCGCTGGGCTTGAAGTTGATATAAAGGCCGTCAGAGCCGCCCAGCACCTTGTTGTCGAAGAAGAGGTAGAACACCATCTGCGCAAACGCCATGGTGACCATGATGAAGTAGATGCTCGTGGTGCGCACCACAAAAAAGCCGATGATGAGTGCGGCGAGACCTGCAGCCAGCACGGCCACGGGCAGCGTCCACCACAGGCTGACGGCCTGGTCTTGCGGCGTGAGGAAGGCCAGCGCATAACCCGCCAGCCCGAAGTAGGCGGCATGGCCCAGCGATACCAGCCCGGTGACGCCCTGCAGCAGGTCCAGGCTCATGGCAAAGATCGCCATGATCATCATGCGCGTGACCATCTGGGTATAAAAATCGGTGCCGACGAAAGGGAAGGCGACGAGCGCGATAAGGCCCAGGCTCAGCGCAACCTGCACGCCGCGCGGCAGGATTTCGAGGTTTGCTTGCGCCGTGCTCATTGTTTAAACAAACCTTCAGGTTTCCAGAGCAGCACGGCTGCCATCAGCATATAGACAAGCATGCCGGCAACTGACGGCAGCAACACCTTGCCAAAGGTATCGACCAGCCCGACCAGCAATGCGGAAATAAGCGCGCCGCGCACCGAGCCGATGCCGCCTATTACGACAACCACAAAACACATGATGAGCACCTGTGAGCCCATGTTGGGGTAGACGCTGGCAATCGGCGAGGCAATCATGCCGGCAATCGCTGCGAGGCCCACGCCCAGTGCGAACACTACCGCGTGGATCAGCTTGATGTTGATACCCAGCGACTCGGCCATGTCGCGGTTGAAGGCGCCGGCGCGTATCTTCATGCCGAGCCGGGTCTTCGAGATAAGCAGGTACAGGCCAATCGCCAAAGCGATACACACCGCAGACATAAACAGGCGGTAGACGGGGTAAGAGAGGTTCTCTGTCAGCGGAATGGATGCGCTGAGCAGGTCGGGAATGGTCACGCCGTGAACGTCGTCACCCCAGAGTATGGAGCGCAGCTCTTCAAAGATGTAGATCAGCCCGAAAGTCAGCAGCACCTGGTCCAGATGGTCTCGTTTGTAGAAATGGCGAAACAGCAGCCACTCGAGCGCCAGCCCGAAGATCACCGACAACACTGCGCCGCCGATGATGGCGAGCGTCAGGCTGCCAAAGTAGCTGCTCAGTGACCAGGCGAGGTAGGCACCGAGCATGTAAAAGCTGCCGTGGGCCAGGTTGACCACGCCCATGATGCCGAAGATGAGCGTCAGGCCGGCAGCCAGCATGAACAGCAGCAGGCCGTACTGCACGCTGTTGAGCAGCTGAATCAGAAAGTTGGCTAAATCCATCGGGGTGCGTGATTGTGTGGGTGTCGGGTTCTAAAGCACGGCGCGTACCAGCAAGGCCGTTTCAAAAAAAAGGGAGGTTCAAGAACCTCCCCAGATTGTCCGACCACGTGTTTGAATGACCCAAGGCCAGCCGGGGCCGCGGAACCGGCATTGCCGGGCCGCAGGCGCAGCGGCCCCCTCGGGGGGCAGGGCGCTACACGCAGTGAGCAACCGTGGGGGCTACATCTTGCAGCCGGCGCCGGAGTCGGCCAGTGCTTTTGCAGCGACGCCGATGACCTTGTTTTCCTTGTTTTCAACCACGCGCAGGTAGATGTCCTGCACGGGGTTGTGCGACTTGCTCATGGTCCACTTGCCACGCGGGCTGTCGATGACCGCACTCTCCATGGCCTTGTAAAGCGCTGGCTTGTTGTTCAGGTCACCCTTGACGGCGTTTGCGCCCTGGATGAGCAGCAGGCCGGTGTCGTAACCCTGGACGGCATACACATCGGGTTGTGCCTTGAACGCCTTGGCGTAATTCAGGCGGAACTGGCCGTTGCGCTGCGTGGGCAGCGAGTCGCTGTAATGCATGGTGGTCACGATGCCGTCGGCAGCAGGGCCGGCTGCGTCCAGCACGCCTTCGGTCAGGAAGCCTGAACCGTAGAGCGGAATCTTTCCCTTGAGGCCGGCCGCTGCATAGTCGCGGATGAACTTGGCCGCACCGCCACCTGCAAAGAAGCAGGCCACTGCGTCAGGCTTGAGTGCTGCGATTTCGGTCAGCAGCGCCTGGAATTCGACGTTGGGGAAGGGCAGGCCCAGCTCCTTGATGATCTTGCCGCCGGCTGCGGTGTAGCCTTCCTTGAAGCCTTCAAAGGATTCGTCACCGGCTGCGTATTTCCAGGTGATCCAGACGGCCGTCTTGGCGCCGCGGTCATACATGGCCTTGCCGAGTGCGCGGGTGGGCTGCGAGTTGCTGAACGAGGTGCGGAACACATTCGGTGCGCAGAGCCCGCGTGTGGCGGCGTGGACACCGGCGTTGGGGATGAGGCTGAGCACACCGCTGTCGCGCGCGACCTTCTGGATGCCCATCTGCACGCCGGAGTGGACGGTGCCGACCAGCACATCAACCTTGTCGCGCTGCACAAGTTTTGTGGCGTTTTCAATGCCCTTGGAGGGCTCGGACTCGTCGTCCACCTTGAAATATTCGATTTCACGGCCGCCGAGTTTGCCGCCCTGTTCATTGATGGCCATGCGAAAGCCGTTTTCAATCGCCACGCCGAGTTGGGCGAAGGTGCCGGTGTAGGGCAGCATGAAGCCGACACGCACCTTGCCGGATTGCGCACGTACGATTTCAGGCAGCAAAAGGCCTGTGGACGCGGCACCGATGACGGCGGCGCTGCGGGACAGAACGAGGCGGCGAGAGGTCATGAAAAACTCCTTGTTGGGACGGAAAACTGGACTGCTGGAATGGTAAAGCCCGAAAAGCGGCGGAAACCTAGTGTAAAACCCGAGCTTGAGGGTTAAATTGTTGAGGTCTAAAGCAATTGCTGTGCCTGAAAAGCTGTTTGAAGCGGTATTGGTGGCGCTGATTTCTCAAGCGGACTGCCGGAGTTTAAAGCGCTGGATCTTGCCGGTCGCCGTTTTCGGCAATTCATTGACGAATTCAATCCAGCGCGGGTACTTGTAGGGCGCCAGATGCTGCTTGACGTGGGCCTTGAGCTCATCGGCCGTGGCCTGCTGGCCCGCCTTGAAGACGACATAGGCCTTGGGTTTGACCAACTCATCTGCATCCATGGCGCCTATGACCGCAACTTCAAACACCGCGGCGTGTGTCATCAGGCAGGCTTCGACCTCAAAGGGCGACACGTAGATGCCGCCCACCTTGAGCATGTCGTCGCTGCGGCCGCCGTAGGTGTAGTAACCGTCTGCGTCCCGGGTGTACTTGTCACCGCTGCGCGTCCATTCGCCAGCGAAGGTGTTTTTGGTCTTGCTGCGGTTGTTCCAGTACATCAGCGCGGCGCTGGGCCCGCTGATCTGCAGCTCGCCTATTTCGCCGGTGCCGCACTCGCTGCCGTCATCGCCCATGATGCGCAATTCGTAACCCGGCACGGCCTTGCCGGTCGTGCCGTAGCGCACCTCGCCGGGGCGGTTGCTCAAAAAGATATGCAGCATTTCGGTCGAGCCAATGCCGTCGAGGATTTCGCAGCCGTATTGCGCCGTCCATTTCTTGCCGATCTCGGCCGGCAAGGCTTCGCCTGCGCTGGTGCACACGCGCAGGCTGAGTTCGGACTTTGCAGGTTTGGCCGGGTCGGCCAGCAGCGCGGCGTACAGCGTGGGCACGCCGTAAAAAATCGTTGACTGGTATTTTTTGAGGATGCCGAATACATCAGCCGGGGTCGGGCGAGCGGGCAAGAGCAGGGTGGTGGCACCCACGCTCATCGGAAAGGTGAGGGCATTGCCCAGGCCGTAAGCGAAAAAGAGCTTGGCGGCTGAATAGACGACGTCGGATTCTTGAATGCCCAGCACGCCGCGGCCATACAGCTCTGCCGTCTGTATCAGGTGGCTGTGCAGGTGCACGGTGCCCTTGGGTGTGCCGGTGGAACCACTCGAATAGAGCCAGAAGCAGGCATCGTCGGCGCAGGTGTCTGCGATGGTGGGTGTTTCCGGCTGTGCGGCTATCAGTTCGGTCAGCGACAGGCTGGAGCCGGATGGCGAAACAGTGTTGTCCGCGCCAGAGACGATGACGGTCTTGAGCGCACCGGGCTTGCCCAGCAGTGGCTCAAATGCCGGCAGCAGGGCACTCGAGACCACCAGCCCCTGCGCGCGTGAATCGCGCAGCATGAATTCAAAGTCCGGCGTCGTCAGCAGCGTGTTGGCCGCAACCGGAATGACGCCCGCCAGGATGCAGCCCAAAAACACCACAGGCCAGTCAGGCGTGTCCAGCATCGCTATCAGGACGCGGCTTTCAGGCGCAAAGCCCTGGGCGCGCAGTGCGTTGGCAAACCGGTGCGACTGCTCTTCAAGCTCGCCGTAAGTCAGCTGCCTGCCGCTGGCAACGTCAATAAAGGCGGCTTTCCCGGCCCGCCCGGCGTTGCGGGCCAGCAGGTCGTGCGCGGCGTTGTAGCTGCGCGGTATGGTGACGATTGGCGGGCTCGCCGTGTGGTCGGCTGTGCTCAGTGGCATTGTCTTTGTCTCCGGATTCTCTTTTTGTCTTCGTTGCTACTATTTTTGTAGCTGCTCACGCACGTATCTATTGGCTTGGAGCCCGATTTGATGCCATAAAAGGCACATTTCGAGGCTCTTTTTCTGTTTTTACGGATCCTGTAGTCGCCTCAGCTTGGTCTGAAAATAGCTGTAATAGCTAAATTAGCTGTTTTCAGGCGTTTGCCGCTGGCGCTGTTTGCAGGGCTTCTGACAACCACTGGCGGCACCACTCCGTGCCCTCTGTCTCTGGCATGGTGCCGCTGCTCGCGTCATGGCACCAGACTTCGCCCACGCGCTGCGCGCCCAGGTCCTGCAGACGCTCGTCAAATTTCTTGCCGCCAAAACAGAAGGTCTGCATATAGGTGCGGTCGCCGAGCGCAATGACGCCGTAGCGCACATGGCCCAGGAACTGCGGCTGCGCGCTCATGGATTCATATAGAGCACGTGCGTTGTCAGGCACATCGCCCGAGCCATAGGTGGAAGTGCAGATGAGATATATTGCATCTTTTGCTTGCTCTTCAGAAAAGATACCCATGTCCAGGTTGTCCATCATGGTGATCTCGATATCACTGACGAGGTCGGCGCAATCCATCTGTATCGCCTGTGCGACGTAGTCTGCAGTGCTGGTCATGGTGCCGACAAGGATTTTGAGTTTCATGTTGTTTCCGATCATCCTGAGCCCGTCGAAGGGCAGATAAAAGATGCAATAAACTGCTTGACATCAAATTAAGCGGAAGTATACTGCAATTCAACCCAAACGCAAAGAATAAAAACCAGCAGTCCCGCTTTAACCCCCAGAGGTACTTGTGGAAACCATGTCAGGCCAGGAATCGAAAGCCACGCTCAGCGAACTGGGTTCCCGTGTGCGCGCCTGGCGTGCGCGGCGGGGCATGACACGCAAGGCGCTGGCTTCTGACTCGGGTTTGAGCGAGCGTTTCCTGGCTGACGTCGAATCCGGCAAGGGCAATGTCTCCATCAACTCGCTGGAAGCCGCCGCCCGCGCCCTCAATATCTCCATCCTGGAACTGCTGCAGGACGCCCCGCGCCCTGCGTTGGCCCGTGCACAGGGTTTGCTGGCGCGGCTGGACGACACGCAGCTTGACCAGGCTTATGGTTTGCTCGGCAGCACTTTCGGGCTTGACGACTCGCTGGGCCGTGATCGACGTATTGCGCTGATCGGCCTGCGCGGCGCCGGTAAATCCACGCTGGGCTCGCAGCTCGCTGCGGAGCGCGGCGTGCCATTTATCGAGCTTGACCGCGAAATCGAACGCGAAGCCGGCACCAGCATGAATGAAATCCTGCTGCTGCACGGCCAGGCCGGTTACCGCCGCTATGAACGCCGCGCGCTCTTCCGCATTGCTGAAGAGCACCCCGATGGCGTGGTCATGACCACGGGCGGCAGCATCGTCAGCGAGCGTGAAACTTTTGATTTGCTTCAAAGCCGCTTTTACTGCGTCTGGCTCAAGGCCAGCCCTGAAGAACACATGGCCCGTGTGGTCGCGCAGGGCGACATGCGACCCTTCTCCACTACGAAGGGTGCTACCAGTGAAGCCATGGAAGACCTGCGCCGCATCCTGGCCAGCCGCGAATCACTTTATGCGCGCGCCGACGCCGTTGTCGATACGGCCGCCCGCACCCTCAAACAAAGCCTGTCCGACCTGAAAAGGGCAGTGCCACAACCATCACCCACCAAGGAGACAACATGAACGCCATGACAGAGCCGCTTTTATTCAAACAGGTCATCGAAGGCCAGGAGCGCGAGATGGTGAGCTTTGCCACGCACCCGGCCAAATACCAGCACTGGACTTTGAATGTCGAAGGCGATGTTGCCAAACTCAAGCTCGACATCAATGAAGACGGCGGCATCAAGCCCGGCTACAAACTCAAGCTCAACAGCTATGACCTCGGTGTCGACATCGAGCTGCACGACGCCATCAACCGCATCCGTTTTGAGCACCCCTCCGTCAAGGTGGTGGTGTTCGAATCGGGCAAGGAAAAGATCTGGTGCTCGGGCGCCAACATCTACATGCTGGGCCTGTCGACCCACGGCTGGAAGGTCAACTTCTGCAAGTTCACCAACGAAACCCGCAACGGGCTTGAAGACTCTTCACGCAATGACGGCCTGAAGGCGATTGCATCCGTCACCGGTGCCTGCGCTGGCGGCGGCTACGAACTGGCCCTGGCCTGCGACCGCATCATCATGGTCGATGACCGATCGTCTACCGTCAGCCTGCCTGAAGTGCCATTGCTCGGCGTGTTGCCCGGCACCGGCGGCCTGACCCGCGTGACCGACAAACGCAAGGTGCGCCGCGACCTGGCCGACATTTTCTGCACCACGTCGGAAGGCGTGCGCGCCGACCGCGCCAAAGACTGGAAGCTGATCGACGCGCATGCCAAGCCGCAGCAGTTCGGCGCCTTGCTGGCCACCGAGATTGATGCGCTGCGAGCGCAGTCCACACGTGGCGCGGCAAAGGGCATCGAGCTCACGGCGCTGAAACCGCTGATCGACGACGCCGGTTACCACTACAGCACGGTCGATGTACAGGTGGACCGCGCCAGCCGCATCGCGACCATCACCGTCAAGGCGCCTGCTGCCGCCATCGAGTCGACGCCTGAAGCCATTGAAGCCGCTGGCGCGAACTGGTATCCGCTCAAGCTGCAGCGTGAACTGGACGACGCCATCCTCAACCTGCGTACCAACGAACTCGAAGTCGGCACATGGGTCATCAAGACGCAGGGCGATGCAGGCCAGGTCGTGCGCATGGACGGCGTGCTTGAGAAGCTCAAGGACCACTGGCTGGTGAAGGAAACCAAAGGCGCACTGCGCCGCACGCTGGCCCGCCTCGACGTCACCAGCCGCTCGCTGATCGCGCTGGTCGATTCGGGTTCATGTTTTGCCGGTACCTTCTACGAACTGGCTCTCGCCTGCGACCGCATTTACATGCTGGACCTGCCCGATTCGCCAGATGCCGCGCCAGCCCTGCAACTGACCGCCGCCAATTTCGGCTGGTTCCCCGCCGTCAACAGCCTGACCCGCCTGCAGACAAGGTTCTGCGAAGACGAGGCCACCATTGATCAACTGCAAAAACTCGGTGACAGCCCGCTGCGCGCAGACCAGGCGCTGGCGCTCGGCCTTGTCACGCTGACCCCTGACGACATCGATTGGGAAGACGAGATCCGCATCATGCTGGAAGAGCGTGCATCGATGTCGCCAGATGCCATGACCGGCATGGAAGCCTCGCTGCGCTTCCCCGGCAAGGAGACCATGGAGACGCGCGTTTTTGGACGTCTTTCTGCGTGGCAAAACTGGATATTCATTCGCCCGAATGCGGTGGGTGAAGACGGTGCACTGAAACTTTTCGGCACCGGCAAGAAGGCCAAGTTCGATTGGAAACGCATCTAAAGAAATCTGTCATGCCGGACTCGATCCGGCATCCATGTCCAAACGCTGACAGCTGGATAAACATGGATTGCGGGTCGAGCCCGCAATGACAAGTACAAAAAAGCATTAAAGGAAACACCATGAGCACCATTGACCTGCAAGCCCTCATCCCCAACAACGTCCACCTCGGTGAAAACCGCCAGCTGCAGCGCGCGCTGGAGCACTGGCAACCGGCCTTCCTGAACTGGTGGGACGAGATGGGGCCAAGCGACTTCAAGGCCAAAGAGGTTTACCTGCGCACCGCCGTCGGCGTCGATGCATCCGGCTGGGCCAGCTACGGCTACACGCCCATGCCCGACTACCGCTGGGGCATCTTCCTGGCCGACCAGGAGCAGGGCCGCAAGATCGGTTTTGGCGACCACATGGGCCAGGACGTCTGGCAGGAGGTGCCGGGCGAATACCGCTCCACCTTCCGCCGCCTCATCGTCACGCAAGGCGACACTGAGCCTGCGTCTGTCGAACAGCAGCGCCTGCTGGGCCACACCGCACCGTCGCTCTATGACCTGCGCAACCTGTTCCAGGTGAATGTTGAGGAAGGCCGCCACCTGTGGGCCATGGTTTACCTGCTGCACGCGCACTTCGGCCGTGATGGCCGCGAAGAAGCCGAAGAGCTGCTGATGCGCCACAGCGGCGATGCCGACAAGCCGCGCATCCTGGGCACCTTCAACGAGCCCATGGACAACTGGCTGAGCTTTTTCATGTTCACCTACTTCACCGACCGTGACGGCAAGTTCCAGCTCAAGTCGTTTGCCGAAAGCGCGTTTGATCCGCTGGCACGCACCACGCGCTTCATGCTGACCGAAGAAGCGCACCACATGTTTGTCGGCGAGACCGGCATTGGCCGCGTCATCAAGCGTACGCTTGAAGTCATGAAAGAGCTGGACTCGCACGACCCCGCCACGCTGCGCAACGCCGGCGTGATCGACCTGCCCACCATCCAGAAATTCATGAACTTCTGGTTCACCTCGTCGCTGGACCTGTTTGGCTCCGAAGCGTCGAGCAACGCCGCCAACTACTTCGCCAACGGCATCAAGGGCAGGCCGGACGAAGCCAAGTTTGCCGACCACGTTGAGCTGGAAAGCGAAATGAGCATCCAGGTACCGGACGGCAAGGGTGGCCTGAAAACCGAGACGATTTCTACCCGCAACGGCATGAACGAAATTACCCGCACCGAGTACGTCAAGGACTGCAATGTCGGCCTGACCCGCTGGAACATGGGTATCAAGCGCGCCGGTGTGGATTTCGAGTTTGCCTTGCCATCCACACGCTTCCGCCGCGAGGTGGGTGCATGGTCGGCCGCACACACCGACCCGCAGGGCAACCCGATCAGCGCGGCGGACTTTGAAGCGAAGAAAGACCAGTGGCTGCCAACCCCTGAAGACATCAGCTTCGTGAAGAGCCTGATGCAGCGCGTGACCGAGCCCGGCAAGATGGCGGCATGGATTGCACCGCCGGATCGCGGCATCAATGCCAATCCGGTTGAGTACGAGTACGTGAAACTCTGAACGCGCACGACAAGGCGTTGCTATCTAATTTATAGCTGCTCACGCTCGTATCTATTGGTCTACAGCCCGATTTGGTCCTCAAAAATGGGCTTTGGGGGTCTGAAAACTGCCAAAAACGGGCGTTGAAGCCTGCCGCGCAGCCAAAATGTAAAGTCGACTTTACATTTTGCACTGCCGGCCTCTAGCCGGGCTGCGCGCCGCGCTCCTTGAGCAAATCCCGCAGCAGTGACCGGTGGCAGCGGTTTTCGTTCTCGCAATAGCAGCCCACTGAAAAACTGGTCTGATGCGACAAAGCCGCCAGCACGTCCAGGCTGCGGCTGGGCTCGGGCTGGTTCATCTCGGCCTTGTACTTTTTGCTGAAGGCGGCCCAGTCAGCGTCGCTTTCAACCGCATTGCCCATCTTCATCAGCTCCAGGCTGGGTGCGAGGTTGGGGTACCAGACGTCATACCAGTCGCCCGACGCAAATTCAGCTTTCGGCACCCCGCGCGGTGGCCTGCGCACCGTGCCTATGCGCAAGCCTTCTCCGGGGGAGCGGGGTGTTCCCAGCCTGACGATGCGAATACCCATGCGCTCTTCCGCTCCGTCGCTCTTTCGCTTGTTCGCTCAGGCGGGCAGCCGCGGCAGAAGGGCACGCGCGTTGCCGCTTTCAATGGCCCTGACAGTGGCCTCGTCCAGCCCTAGTTGCCGCAAGGCAGTGACCTGCGTGTCCATGGGCACGTAGGGATAGTCGGACCCATACACCACCTGCGATGCCGGCACCAGCTTGAGCAGGGCCGCCATGGGCGAGGGGTCGGTCGCATTGGCCGTGTCGTAATACAGGCGGCGGAACTCGGCGGCAAAGCCGTCTGGCGCAAGCGTCTTCGCATCGGGCCGGTTGTTGAAGAAATAGGCCATGCGGCCGGCCATCATGGGCAGGTTGCCGCCAGCGTGGCTGAACAGCCATTTGATGTCGCGGTTGCGCACGAAGGCGCCCGAGAGCAGCAGGCTGGTGATGGCGCGTGTGGTGTCGTGCGGCACCTCGATGACGGCGGGGAAGGTGCCCACGCTCAGGCGGTCGCAGCAGGACGCGACCAGCGGGTGAAAGTACACCAGCGCCTTGCGGCGGTTGAGCTCTTCCCACACCGGGTTGAACATCGGGTTGCCGGGCCACACGGTGCCGTAGTTGGTCTGCAAGCCCACGCCGTCTGCCTTGAGCACATCGAACACATAGGCGATTTCCTGCAGCGTGGCGGCGATGTCGGTCATGGGCAGGGTGGCCAGTAACCCGAAGCGGCCCGGGTAGTCGCGCACCATCTTTGCGCCGTATTCATTGCAGCTGCGCGCAGTCGCTGCCGCCGCTGCCGGCCCCTTGTCGAACCAGACACCCGGCGTGGACGCCAGCGACAGCATGGCCGTCTTTACGCCGGCCTTGTCCATGTCGGCGACGGCTTTCTGCGCCGACCATCCCACCTGCTGGGGAAAGTGCGGAATCTTGCGCTCGACCTCCCAGTCCAGCCAGGCTTTCTGGTATTCGGGCGGGTAGAAATGGTGGTGGGTGTCGATGATGCCCGGCGCTGCCACACCGGCAGCGGTGGTGCAGCCCGTCAGGCCCGCACCCAGCGCGCCCAGGCCAGCGGCAGCGCCCAGCATCTGCACAAAACTCCGGCGCGAGCCCCAGGCACCGCCTGCGGGGGCGCAATCGCAGGACAAAAGGGCATCGTCGGGCTGCGAGCCGCAGTGATGGACGGCCGGGTCTTTGAGGGTCATGGTGTTGTCTCCGTTGTTGTCTGAAGGCAGGGCTCAAGACCTCTGCCGCAGCATGCTACTCCGCAACGGGTAAAAGTGCCATGGGACAGCACCGGGCAAAAAACAAGCTCCACAGGGCTGCTGTGGAGCTGGGTGGTGGTATGGACTGATGCCGCCGGAGGTTCAAGCGTTCCAACCGATGGCACTGTGCATCATTGGTTCAATGATGCATTGCGGCCCTTGAGTCGCTGCACGCGCATCGTTTCTTCAATGGCATCAAGGGCGCGGCGCGCCTTGTGGATCTGAACCAGATCGGGGAACAGCGCACCCATCAGTTCGCGGTACTCGCGGCGCAGGCGCACATACAGCTCGCATTGACTTTCACCGGCGTCAGGCAACTCGGATCTGGAGGCAGCCGCATCGGCCGCGCTCAATGCCTTTAGCAATGGTCCGCGTACGCCGTTAAAGGGGGCCTTGCCGTTTGATACACCGTGACCTGCAGAACGAAATCGCTGGCTTGCTTGCATGGTGACCTCTCCTGAGTAATGGCTTCAAGATAAGGCAGGGCGCGGTACCCGGTTGTAGGCGCAACGCGTCTGGCGTTGCGCGAAAGTCGACACTGATCAACCGGAATTTGGCTCGAGGCAAACGTCTGCGAGCACGGCATTGGCACTGCCAGCAGCGCCGCAAGCCTTCGGAAGCCTGGGCACTGCTGCGACAGAACCGGATTTTCAAAAACATCCCTATTGCGGCACAAGCCCCGAAGCCTTCACCAGTTCGGCATGCAGCGCGATCTCCTCTGCGATGGTTTGCTTGAACTGCTCGGGCGTGGTGGGGGCGGCGTCCATGCCGATCTCGTGCAGATGTTTGCTGACTTCGTCGCTCTGCAGGATCGCGCGCACCTGGCGGTTGAGCTGGTCCACCAACGGCCGCGGCGTGTTGGCCGGCGCCAGCAGGCCTATCCAGGTCTGCATGACCATGTTAGGGATGCCTGCCTCGCGCATGGTGGGCACGTCTGCGATCAGGGCCGAGCGCTTGTCGCTCATCAGCGCCAGTGCGGTGAGTTTGCCGGACTTGAGGTAGGGCAGGGCCTCTGGCAGTGGCGCGAACAGCAGGTCAACGCTGCCAGCCATCAGGTCGGTGATGGCCAGTGCGCCGCCCTTGTAGGGCACATGGGTCATCTTGACCTGCGCGCGTGTCTCGAAAATCAGCGCGGCCAGGTGTTGCGGGCTTCCATCGCCCGAGCTGGCGTAGTTCAGCGCACTTGGTTTGGCTTTGGCTGCGGCGAGCAAGGCTGCAGCGCTGGAGAACTTCTGCTTGTCCTTGACCACCAGCACCATGGACTGGTTGGCCAGTTTGGTGATGGGGGCGAAGTCGGCCTGCGGGTCGTAGGGCAGCTCCTTGAAGATGCTCTTGTTGGTGGTCATGAACGAAGCGGGTGATGCCATGAGTGTGTAGCCATCAGGCGCGGCTTTGGCGACCACGGGCAGGCCGATGCGGCCTGAAGCGCCGGCCTTGTTGTCCACCACAAAGGGCTGACCGGTGAGGGCCGCCAGCTTCTGGCCGACCAGGCGGGCGATGATGTCCACCCCGCCGCCTGCGGGGAGCGCCACGATGAGTTTCACGGGATGGTCGGGGTAGCTGCCCTGGGCGCTGGCAGGCATCGCAGCCAGAAGGCCCAGTGCGCAAGCCAGGAGGGAAATTTTGCGTCGAGTGTTCATGGGGAGCTCCGGTAGGTAGATCAAAAGGACTGTCAGGAAGGAATGGGTTCGCCATGGCTGGCCGCTTGGGAAACATCGGATAGAACGGGTGTAGCTGGCATGTCGGACACCAGGCGGTCCAGCCGCAGGCGGGTGATGGCGGCAATTTCATCGAGCGTGATCGCCAGCTCTGTGGCCCGGTCATGATCCAGGCGCTGCTCGAACGCCTGCAAGGCTGACGTCCGCGTGTGGCGACGGATGCAGAGGATGAAGGGGAAGCCGAAGCGCGCACGGTAGGCCCGGTTGAGGGCGCTCCAGCGTTCGGCCTCGTGTGTATCCAGCTGTGCCAGCGACAGCGTGCCTTGTTCTGAAATAGAGGCATCGGTCATCGTGCCGCGGCGGGCATCTTCACCGGCAAGCTCCGGGTGTCCGGCATAGAAGGCGACGCGTGCGGGTTCATCCAGCCTGGCGACCACGCCCACCATCGCGGCGTGCAGGGCGTCAATTGTCGCAAAAGCTCGTTGGCCAACGATGCCCTCTGCTACCCAGGGCGCATGTTCCCAGATGTCGGCCAGCACGCTGCAAAACACTTCGGGTGTGCAGGTGTTGAGGGTTTCCAGGCTCAATCGTGTTGTCATGGAAGGGATCGTAGGGATACAAATCATTGCCGTCCATCACCATTTTTGCAGCGTTGCGTACGCAAAATCAGTACACTCAGCCTGAACTCCTACCAACTTGTCTATGCGCCACTCGCTTGTTCCCGCCGCCCTGCGCTACGCCGACCAAGTTTCGCGCTCGGGCTCCATCCAGAAGGCCGCGCGCGAACTTCACGTAGCGGCTTCGGCCATCAACCGGCAAATCCTGCAGCTGGAGGAAGAACTCGGCGTGCCTTTGTTCGAGCGGCTACCGCGCGGCATGCGCTTGACGGCCTCGGGCGATGCCCTCATCACGCTGGCGCGCCACTGGCTGCAGGACGAGCGTGGGGTGGTCGCCGAGATACGGCGCCTCCAGGGCGTTAACCAGGGCCATGTGTCGCTGGTGGCGATGGACAGCCATGCATCCAGCGTCATGCCTGCCCTGGTGCGGGATCTGGGTGAGCGGCATCCGCTGGTGAGCCTGTCCATCGCGCTGGCCACCCCTGACGATGCCGAGGCGGCACTGCTGACCGGCGAGGCCGACCTGGCGGCCATCTTCAACCTGAAACCGCGCCGGGAACTGCTGGTGCTCTGGAAGAGTGCGCTGCCGCTGGGCTGTGTGGTGGTGCCCGGGCACGCGCTCGCGCAGCGCGGAACGGTGAGCTTCCAGGAGGCCATGGCCTACCCGGTTGCGCTGCAGAGCAAGGCCCTGACGATACGGCGTTACCTTGAGGCGCACTACAACTGGCTGTTCAAGGAGCCGCGCCGCTACACCGAGAGCAACTCACTGCAACTGGTCAAGCAGCTGGCGCTGGGCGGCAACCATGTGGTGTTCACGTCCGAGCTGGATGTGGCGGCGGAACTGGCCAGCGGCCAGCTGGTCTTCATCCCCATCCGGGACAAGGGGGCTGAACCACAGGAGATCAGCGTGGCCGTGGATGCCACCAAGCCGCCCGGGCCTATCGTCAAGCTGGTATCCGAGCGGCTCATCGCCGCGCTGCAGGACTGCCTTGCTGCGGCACGTGCACAAGGCGCACGCACGGTCTGACAACAATGCTTTGCGGGGAATGAATCAAACGGGGATTGGGTGTCCCCCGGGGTGCGCCATCGGGATGATTGCTTTGACGATGTACCCGCTACAAGGTCATGCGCTGATTGCTATTTATTTCGTAGCTGCTCACGCACGTATCTATTGGCTTGCAGCCTGATTTGGCACCAAAAATCGGGCTTTTGAGGCCTTGAAACTGCCAAAAAAGCCCGCTGACGGCTGCCGGGTAGTCAAGATGTAAAGTCGACTTTACATTTTGAGATGCTGACCTCCAGCCAGGCTGCGCGCCGCGTTTCTTGAGCAGATCCGCATGATGAACGCCTCCTAGTCTGTTGAAATATCCGCCCTCGGGCCGAAAAGCGCATTTGTTCGGGCTATAATGTTTGACTTGTCGGAGTGTGGCGCAGTCTGGTAGCGCACCTGGTTTGGGACCAGGGGGTCCAAGGTTCGAATCCTTGTACTCCGACCAAAAACAAAGCAAAAAAGCTCACTTTTGTGGGCTTTTTTCGTATCTGCCTTATATTTGACCTCAGGTCCCGTCGTCGGATTTGGCAGCCGGTTTACCTGTCCGTAGCTCAGTTGGATAGAGCATCAGCCTTCTAAGCTGAGGGTCGGGGGTTCGATCCCCTCCGGACAGGCCATCACACCGGCGCCCAGGCGCAAGCCCGCTCTCCATTCCGGCCGAAACACTAGGCGGCGTAACGCCGAACGCCACCCATCCATGTTTCGCTGACGGAGATGTTCAGGATGTCCATGGGGGCAACCTTTCGGGGATCCCTTGTCAGCACGACAAAGTCGGCGCATTTGCCTTTTTCAATGGAGCCCACGATGTCGTCCATCTGGCACTGCCATGCGGCATCGAGGGTGACCGCCCGTAAGGCCTGGGTGACGGTGATGGCCTCGTCGGGGTTGAACTGCTCGCGGCTGTTGCGGATGTTGCGGGTGACCGCGTTGTGGATGTAGCGGATGGGCTCAATGGGCTGGCAGTTGTAGTCGGAGTGCAGCGAGATCCGCAGGCCTTTGGCCAGTGCGGTCCTGCAGGGGTCAATCATGCTGGCGCGGCGGGGGCCGAAGATTTTGTCGCGGAAGATGGCACCGTAGTAATAGACATGCCCAATCAGGAAACTGGGCGACACGCCGAGCTGTTTCATTTTTTCAAGCTGCTCGGGGTGGCACACCGTGGAGTGTTCAACGCGGTGGCGCATGTCACGTTTGGGGTTGCTGGCCTGGGCCGCGCCAAAGGCGTTCAGGGCCATGTCTATGCCGGCATCGCCGTTGGCATGGATGCCCACCTGCCAGCCGTCGTTGTGCGCCGCCAGCACCACGGCGTTGAGGTCGGCCTGGGTGTAGTTGGGCGCACCGTTTTTCCACTCGGCCACCAGGTAGGGCTCGCGCTGGTAGCCCGAGCCGCCCTGGTTGGTGCCGTCCACCCAGGCCTTGACGCCGTTGATGCGCAGATGCTCGCTGCTGTTGTCGGGTTTGAGGCCCAGCTTTTTCCAGGTCTCCATGGCGGTGGACACCAGGTAGCCTGACATGCGTACCGGCGGGTTGTTGGCCATGGCCGCCTTCAGCACGCCGAAGTCGCCCTGTGGGTCGATGGAGCCTATGCCGCAGTCGTGCAGGGTGGTACAGCCTTTGGAGGAGGCCATGGCAAAAAAGCGCCCGACATTGGCCAGATACTGCTCGCCGTTGATATGGGGTGCGTGGCTGGCAAAGGCGCCGATCGCCTGGGTTTCCTCCACCTGTCCCGTGAGCTTGCCCTGGCTGTCGCGCACAAACCGGCCGTGAGCCGGGTTGGGTGTCGCGCTGGAAATGCCGGCCGCCTTGAACGCCGCCGAATTGACGTGTGCGATGTGGCCATTGGCCTCCAGCATGAACACCGGGTAGACGGGCGACAGCGCGTCTAGCGCCTCAAGGGAGTAGTCCAGCTGGCCGGCCGTGATGGTGGGGTCAAACAGTTGGCCCATCACCCAGTCGCCAGGTTTGGCCGCCGCGATTGCAGCCACCAGTTTGGCCTTGACCTCGTTCATGGAGCGGTTGGCAAAAGGCCCGAGGTCCAGCCAGTTGTCGAGGAATGCGAAGGTGTAGTGGATGTGCGGGTCGACAAAACCCGGCAGCATGGTCTTGCCTGCGAGGTCGACCACGCGGGTGATGTCGCCCTTGAGCCGGCTCACCTCGTCAAGCGATCCTGCCGCGATGATCTTTCCCCCCCTGACGGCCACGGCCTGCACTTCTGGCTGGGACTCATTGACCGTGATGATGGTGCCGTTGGTGAAGATGGTGTCGGCGATTTCTCCGGCGGCCAGAACACTCTCGGGCAGCAGCGCGGCGGACCCGATGGCTCCCCCCAGTTTGAAGAACTCCCTGCGGGAACTGGCACCCTGTTTTAGAAAGCTGAAAAGACCTGGGTTGCAGACGATACACATGGACCCGAACGAAGGGAAGTGGAGAATTCGTGAGTGTATCTTCACTGTTACATTTGAATCGCGGAGTCTGCGGCGCATTCGCGATGTGATGCCCCCGCCGGGCAGTCGTTTAGCCAGACTGACTCCCGTACCAACGGAGTCAGGAGAAAAATGCCTCTTTCACCGCTTCAGACTCCCTGGCTTCTTCCATCAGCCCGGTCCATGCCACGCGGCCTGCCGACATCACGATAGCCCGCGACGCGATGGCGTGCGCGATGTCCAGGTTCTGCTCCACCAGCAATATCGACACGCCCCGTTCCTGAATGGCCTTGATGGAGGCCACCATGGTCTTGACAATGCCCAGGGCCAGGCCGGCGGACGGCTCGTCAAAAATAATCATTTTGGGCGAGGCCATCAATGAGCGGCCAATGGTCAGCATTTGCTGTTCGCCGCCCGAAAGTGACGATGCCAGTTGCGCACGGCGCTCCTTGAGTTTCGGAAAGAGCGTGAAGATTTCTTCCAGCGCCGGCGGCTTGCGGTCGCCCGCAGCGTTGGCGCCTATCTCAAGCGTTTCCTGCACACTGAAGGTGGGAAAGAGCTCGCGCCATTGGGGCACCAGCGACAGGCCGGCCTTTGCAATGGCGCCTGCCTTGAGCTTGCTGATGTCCTTGCCGCCGAACATGACGGTGCCTCCGGTTTTGGAGATCAGGCCGGCAATGGCTTCAACCGCCGTGGTTTTGCCAGCGCCGTTGGCGCCCAGGATTGCGACGGCTTCGCCGGCACCGACCTGCAATGACAAGCCCTGCGCGGCCATGACCGAGCCGTAGCCCGCGCTCAGATTGTTGACTTCAAGCATCAGCCGTTTTCCCGAAATAAAGCTGTTGAACAGATTCGTTGGCCATGACCTGTTCCGGTGTGCCTTCAGTGATGGCTGCACCTGCGGCCATCACAAAAATGCGGCTGCTCATCTGGGCCAGAAAGCCGATGTTGTGCTCGATCAGCAGCATGGCCATGCCGGTTTCACGGTTGATCTTTTTGAGCAGCTCGCCAATACGCTGGATCTCCTCTTCGCTGACACCGGAGACCGGCTCGTCGAGGAGCAGCAGCTTGGGACCCGACACGATGGCGCGGGCGATCTCCAGCCGACGCTGGTCGCCCAGCGAGAGCTGGCCTGCCATTACGCTGCTTTGCGCAGCGAGTCCAACACCTTCCAGCGCTGCCATGATTTTTTGTTTGGCAGACTCACCGGCTGCGCGAGCTGCCAGGTCAGAAAAACTCCCGCCCATAACGCGCATGATGCTG
The DNA here is from genome assembly GCA_040388905.1 of Pseudomonadota bacterium. Classification (GTDB taxonomy): domain Bacteria; phylum Pseudomonadota; class Gammaproteobacteria; order Burkholderiales; family Burkholderiaceae_C; genus Polaromonas. Next base: position 108,372 of record JAZKAY010000020.1, on the reverse strand, counting down.
TTGCCGCCAAGGCCGATGGCCACGTTGTCGTAGCAGCTGAGGTCGCGAAACACGGCAACGTGCTGGAAGGTGCGCGTGATGCCGTGCGACATGCGGCTGGTGGCGCCTTCCTTTTCAAGCGACAGGCCGAATGCGGTGATGCTGCCGGTGTCGGGTTTGGTGAAACCCGAGAGCATGTTGAACAGCGTGGTCTTGCCTGCGCCGTTGGGGCCCATCAGGCCAAGGATTTCGCCGGGGTGAACCGACAGGGTGAGGTTGTCGACGGCGCGCAGCGCATCAAAAGACTTGCTGACATTGCCCACATGAAGCAGCGCGGATGTGTCCACCTGCGTTGGCACGGGGGTTGTTTGTGCGGGTGCGTTGCGGGTCTGCGTCTGGCCTGCTGCTTCTGCGGGCCTGGTCCGGCGAAGTTTTGCCAGTTGCCCCGCTATACCGCCGGGAAAAAAAAGCACGGTCAGCAGCACCAGGCCGGCAAACAGCAGCTCCTGGTAATCGGCCACCGGCCTGAGCAACTCGGGCAGAAGGCGCAAGGTCGTGCCGCCCAGCAGGCCGCCCCAGACACTGCTCATGCCGCCAACGATGGGGTAGGCGAGGGTGGCGATGGAGGCGAGGATGCCGTAGCTCTCCGGGTCGATGATGCGTGAGCGCGGCGCCTGCAGGCCACCTGCAATGGCCAGCACGGCTGAGCTGATGACAAAGGCAGCTATCAGGTGCTGGGCAATCGAGATGCCGAAAGCCTGTGCGGCCACCTCATTGCCGGCAATGGCCTTGAGGTTTCTGCCGAAGCGGCCAATCAGCAGGCCTATGGGTATCAGCAAAACAATGGCGGCCACGATGGCAGCAAAGGCCAGATAGGAAATATCGCTCTTGAGCTCCATGCCTGCAATGGTGACCAGCGGCACCTGCAGGCCTGCTGCGCCTTCAGTCATGGATTTCCATTCACGCAGTCCGATAATGACCACCGACTGGAACACCAGCGTCACCATGGCCAGGTTGTGTCCGCGGAACCGGACTGCGGGCAGGCCGAGGATGAAGCCGCCCATACCGCCTATGACGGCGCCCATCAGAAGCGCAGGAATAAACGGAAATCCGAATTTGGCAACGAGGATGGTTGAGCCATACGCGCCGAGCGCCAGCATGGCGCCGCTGGCCAGCGTGATGCAGCGCGCAAAACCAACCAGCACGGTCAGTGCGGTGCCTATCAGCATCGACACGACCAGCAGCGTCGCTACATATTGCGGATAGGTGCCAACCTGGGTTGCAATCAGGAAGACGCCGAGCACGCAGAGCGAAGGTGCAAACCACTTCAACCATTGGGCAAGCAGCTTGCCCTGCTCGTGCTTGCTGCCTGAACTTTTCAAGGTCATGACCGGTTTTTGGTGGGCAAGGGTGACGTCCTCAGACATGTCGTTTCTTCGCTTCAGGGAAAAGGCCCTCGGGCCGGAACAGCATGACGGCAAACAGCACCAGGAAGCTGATCGCACTCTTGAGGGCGCTGGACCCATAGGCCGCAGCCAGGGTTTCAATCAGGCCCAGCAGCAGACCGCCGTAAATGGCGCCCTTGAGGCTGTCGAAGCCGCCAATAACAGCCGCTACAAATGCAGAAGCAATGACGATGATGGACAGCTCCGGCGACACACCTTTGGCTGGTGCGGCAAAAACACCTGCAATACCGGCAATAGCCCCGCCAAAAAACCAGGCCAGCGCGTAGGTCTTGTCAACAGAAAAGCCGCAGAGCTGTGCTCCCCGGTAGTTGGCCGCCATGGCACGCATGCCGCGTGCCGCCTTGGCATAGCGGAAGATGGCAATGCAGGCAGCACTCACCACGATGGCGCCGCAAATCGTCCACAGCGCATCCTGCGTGAGGATGACGGGGCCGATAAAGAAGGGGGCGCCGGTGAAGGTGGAGGGTACAGCCAGAATTTCAGCCTTGTAAGTCAGGCGGAAGCCCTCGGAAATGACGACACCCAGGAACACGGTGGCAATGACCACTGTGAACAGGTCAGCCCGGCGCAGCGGGCGCAGTATGACAACTTCAATGGCCGAAGAAAAAACGCCGACCACGATGGGAACGATGAGGTAGGCAACCCAGGCCGGCCAGCTTTTGTCGACCTGGATGTAGAAGGCACCGAATGCGCCCAGCAGCACAAAAGCCCCGTGTGCAAAGTTGACAGTGCGCGTGGCCTTGTGGATCACGACCAGGCCGAGCGCGGCCAGGGCGTAGATGGACCCGAACTTCAAGCCGCCAAGAATGATGAGGGCAAATTCAGTCATGGCAAATGGCTCACATGCTTTTGATGGCTTGCAGGTTCGGGTCGTTCAAGCATTACTTCACCACCACCCACTTGTTCTTGACGACTTCGGTAGCGCCCAGGAGCTTGTTGCCCTGGTGATCCTTCGGCGTAAATGTTTCAGGGTAGATCACGTCAAAGCCGCCCATTTTTGAAGGCGCTGCGCCTTTGAGGGTGTCCCACTTGCTGATCAGGCCTTTCCAGGTCAGGTCGTTGCCGGCGGCCTGGATGGCCTGTGCCAGCACAAAGGTCGAGCCGTAGCCGACGATGTCAAACAGGTTGGGACGGCCCTGGGGTGGCGTGCCGTAGGTGGTTTTCCAGAGGGCCTCGAAGTCTTCCATGGGCTTGGCATTCTGGCCAGGGTAGTAGGGCGCGTTGTAGTAACCGCGAATGCCGTCGGCATTGCCGATGATTGGGATGATGGCGTTGTTCACGGCTGAGCCGTCGAGTACCCAGCGAACATTCATCAGGCCGACCTGGGGCGCCTGCTTGATGGCAAAGCCGGCTTCGGTGAAGCTGCCCAGCACCACGACGGCATCTACCTTGTTGCGCGAGAGATTGACCAGCTGGGCAGTGAAGTCCTTGGCATTCTGGTCAAAGGTTTCCAGGGTCAGTGCCACACCCTGCTTTTCGAGCAGGGGCTTGAGCACGGCCAGATTGGCCTGAGGGTAGGCATAGCTGCCGACAAGCACGCCGACACGCTGGGGTTTCTTCTCGCCGGCACGGGCCAGCTGCGCGACCAGCGCACCGGCCGTCACTTCGGTACTGGCAACAGCGCCGTGAAAGACGTTGGCTGCAAACGGCTCACGAATCACGGGGGTGGAGCCAAACAGGTTGTACGTGGGCACGCCGACGCTGCGCACATAGTCGGCCGCAGCGGCTGCACCGGTGGAGCCTGAAGCCAGAACCAGCGCAAAAACCTTGTCCTGCTCGACCAGCTTCTTGGCTGCGGCAACGCTCTCGGCAGGGGAGAAGGCGTGCTCGAACACCAGCTTGAGCTTGCGGCCGTTGATGCCGCCGCGTTTGTTGATGGTGTCTACGGCCATCTGCATCCCGTCGCGTGACGGTGCGCCGATAAAGGCGGTGCTGCCCGTCAGGGGACCGAGCGCACCGATGGTGATTTCCTGCGCGGTTACGCCTTGCTGGGCAAATGCAGGGCTTGCAACTCCCGCAATCAGCAAGGCCGACGAGGCCAGCAGGGTCTTGAGGAATTTAAGTTTCATGGCGATCTCCAGTTAGTCCGGTTAGTCCGGGTAGGTAAGGGTCATCGGTTAAAGCGCTATTGCAAAAAAAACGGGAAGTACATCAATCACACGCGGGCGTGAGCCTGAATAAATACTAACCCCGCCCCCTCTGAAAACGCTGTTTTTACGGGTATTCAATTGGAAGTATTCGCACTGCGAATTTTGGGTCGCTTCAGCGGCCACTACAGCTCAGGAAATGGCAGCCGCACGTTTCAGGCTGTTGTGCATGGATTGCTCCAGCATGTAATTGCGTCGCAATTCGCGGTCGCCCACGATGCGCGCCATCTCGCTTTCAGCCTGGGATTGCCGGTCTTCAGCGCTGGTTTCAAGCGCTTTTTTGTTCTTGATGGTCTGGGTCTGCACAAACTCGTTCATGATGGTGCGCCGCTGGCGGTCGTAAAGGTCAAGAAGCGCATCCGCGTTGCCGCCTTGCTGGAAGATCTGGAGCAGCTTGTCAGTGAGGTTCCAGACGTCGTGGATGCCGGAGTTCATGCCCAGGCCGCCCAGCGGGTTGTTCAGGTGGGCTGCATCGCCCACCAGCAACACCCGGTTGACCCTGAAGGTGGTGGCCACGCGCTGGTGAACCCGGTAAATCGTGCGGTGTTTTGTCTGCACTTCCGCGCCATGCCCGATGAGGCCCTGGAAGATGGCGTTCTTCTTTTCGTCCGACAGCAGGTACTCGTCGCTCTGGCTTTCCGAAGCCGGCACCAGTACCCGCCACAACGTGGGGACGCGCAGCAGCACGCACCATTCAGTCGGGTCGGCCACATAGCTGACGTAGGGCAGTTTGTCGAAGTGATTTTCAAGCGGCCATTCGGTAGAAAGCGTCAGGAATTTTTCGGGATAGGTAAAGCCCTCGAACTTCACCCCCAGCCATTTGCGCACCAGCGAACTGGCACCGTCGGCAGCGATCAGGTAGTCGCCCGTGAAATGCGCAATCTCGAAGGGGTTCTCTGCGTGCACGGTGACGCCTTTGTCGTCCTGCGTAAAGTGCACCACCCGGTGTGAATACAAAACAGTGGCGTTGGGGTGGTCAGCCAGTTTTTTGTAGAGCAGGCGGGCCAGCTTGAACTGTTCGCATTGCAGGCGATAGGGGTGTTTGAGGACATCCGCCATTTCCGACAGGTCAAGCGTGAGTGCCTTGCCGGTCTGGCGGTTCAGGTACTGGTAAACCGGGGCCTTGAGGCCCTGGGCCAGCAGATCGTCCAGTACGCCGAGTTCTTCCATCATGTCCAGCGTGCTGGCGTGGAAGGTGGAGGCACGCATGTCCTCCTTGACGCCTGCTTCGCTTTCAAGCAGCAGCACCTTGATGCCGCGTTCGGCCAGCCTGTAAGCCGCCACAGTACCGACGGGGCCGGCTCCGGCAATGATGACCTGATAGTGTTCCATGCGTCGTGTGTCTTTCTGTCTGTTTTGTCTGTGTTTATGGTCGGTGCATGAACGTTAAACACTTGCCGGGCCGATGGCTACAACCAGGCGCGGCATTGTTCGCCCTGCGAGAGCAACAATGCTGGAAGGCTGTAAAACCGCAAACTGTTCATTCCTCGAACATTTTCAGAATTCGGCTTGCCAGGCAGGCGACCGGCGTTTCATCATGGCTGCCAGCGAAAGGAAACCTATGACCGATACATTGGGCTGGCGCACGAAATTTGCAGTGATTGCGCCATCCACCAACACCAGCGTGCAGCCTGAATACGACAGCATGCGGCCCATGGGGGTGACCAATCATTTCTGCCGTATCGCCATTCCCGATACAAAGGTGGCAGACGATGACTCCTTCATGGTCATGCTCCACAACATACGTAACGCCACCCTTGATGCGGTGGATGTCTCCATGACCATGTCACCGGACTGCCTGATCATGGGCATGTCGGCCGAAACCTTCTGGGATGGCGCTGATGGCGCTGACCGCCTGCATAAAAAAATGCTGGAGCGTACAGGCGGCGTGCCTGTCGTGATGGGGTCGACCGCAGTTGACGCGGCACTCAAGGCTTATGGCGGCATCAAAAAGATAGGCATCCTCACACCTTACATGCCTGTGGGGGACAAGCAGGTTAAAAAGTTTTTTGAAGACCTGGGCTATGAAGTGACGCAGATCAAGGGCCTGAAATCGCCGTCACCGATGTTGATCGCCCATGAAACGCCACGCACCCTCAAGCGCGCGGTTGAGGAGCTTGGCGAGGGCGCTGACGCGATTGTCCAGTGCGGCACCAATCTCGCCTTTGCCCGTATTGCCGGCATCGCCGAATTCTGGCTGGAGAAGCCTGTGATTGCCATCAACACCGCAACCTACTGGCACGCCCTGCGCAGCATGGGCATCAACGACAAACTTGAGAATTTTGGATCACTCTTTCTGGAACACTGAACACCATGGAATACAACTACATCCCCATTTCGCAGCGTCAGCCCCTGAAATTTCCTGGCGGGGCGCAGCTCGCGCTGATACTGACCTTCAACCTTGAAACCTGGGACCTGACCAAGCCGACCACCAAACCCTACTATGCGGGCGGCCCGGCCATCCTGCCGGGTGATACAGCCGACTTTCCCAACTTCAGCTGGCGTGAATACGGCCAGCGCGTCGGTATCTGGCGCCTGATCGAGCTGTTTGATGAACTGGGTGTGGCGGCGTCATGCACCACCAATGCCGTGACGTTTGAGCGCCGCAAGGCCATGACAGATGCGGTGCTGGAGCGCGGCTGGGAACTGCTGTGCCACAACTGGGAGCAGGGCGAGCTGCTGTCGGACTTTGCAAAAGACCCGGCCAAGGAGCGCGACATCGTGCTGCGATCGCTGGAGCAGTTTGAAAAGTTCACCGGGCGCAAGTCGAAAGGCTGGCTGTCATCCAGCCTGCGCGGCACGACCCAGACGGCCGACATCCTGGCCGAATACGGCTGTATCTTCTACTGCGACATCATGAACGACGACCAGCCTTACCTGCTGAAGACGCCACACGGCCCCATCGTGTCAACGCCTTACTCGAATGAGATCAACGACTTCACCTTCATCACGCGCAAGAACTACACGACGGATGAGTTTCGTGATGCGCTGATCGAGGAGTTTGATGTGCTGCATGCCGAAGGCGCCAAAAGCGGACGGCTGATGAATGTGGGCTTGCACCCGCACGTGTCAGGCCGTGCACACCGCATCCGCGCGCTGCGCGAGTTCATCGAACATGTGAAAGGCACCAAGGGCGTCTGGTGGCCCAAGCGTGAAGAACTGGCGGCGTGGTACCTCGATAACCATGAAAGCCACATGCCCGGCCAGTTGAAATAAGCGGATTGAGGGGGGCGAGGTGCCCCTTCGGCCCTGCTTTTAATCTGCTTCGGCGAAAGCTTCCGGGTGCAGTTCCGGGTCTACGCTTTCTTCGACGGCGGACACAGCATCCGGGTCAAAGTCGGGGTCGCTGACGGCTACCCCGATCTTGCGGGCGGTTTCCTTGAGGTCGGCCATGTAACGCTCAACTGCAATTTCGGGTGTCATGGCCGATGAAAAGAAGATCAGCGTCAATGCGCCGGCAATATGCCCGTTTTCAAATACAGGTACGGCAATCGACGATGTCTTGCCGGGGTTGGCGTTGTTGCGGTTGCGGTCAGTCGTGGCGTAGCCGTTCTCACGGATGGTTTCACGCAGGCTGCCGGATTCAAACAATTTGAGCATGGGCGATTGATCGCCCAGGGTCCTGATGCCGTTGAGGATGCTGGTGCGCTCTTCTTCGTCACAGTACGCCAGGTACACATGCCCCGATGAGCAGCCGAGGATGGGCAGGGTGTAGCCCGGGTAGTAGTTGTTGAAGGTCAGCGAGGTCAGCAGGTGGGTGGAGTCCCTGACCATCATGGTCTGGCCCGCGCGCGTGGTCAGTGACATCGGCCAGCCGATTTTTTTCGTCATGGCGACGATGGGGGAGTGCGAATGCTCCACCAGCTTGCCGCTGTCGCGAAAGCCGAGTGACAGGGACTGGGTCAGCGCGGTAGCCCGGTAACGCTTGCGATGGGGCTCGCACTCGACCAGCCCCTCATGCACCAGCGTCTGGATGATGCGAAAGGCGGTAGGGTAGGGGATATCGGCGTTGCGCGAGATTTCCTGCAGGGTCAGGGAACCTGCACGGTTGATGGCCTGCAGCACGGCAATGCTGCGGCAGATGGATCTGATGGGAGCACTTCTCTCCATGATGAAAACCTTTTAGAGTGCGGCGCCGGGGCCAGTACTGCTGGGATACCGCTCAAGAATAGTTCAAGGATCCATAAGTCAGGCGGCCAGAAAAGCAGTATTTACCACTATAAGCAAATCCCGCGCCAGTAGGCTACGCGCACCGCAAAGCCTGGCGTTTGGCGTACCCGGTCTTGCCGGGCAGTGCCTCGCGTTCCCTGTCGCCCGTAGCGGCTTGCGCAGGTCAGCCACCTGAAGCTTGCCGCCGTTTGGCGCAGGCCATGGGCAAACTTTGAGCACTGTTTTTTTCTCTTTGACACTATGATGTTCGCTGTACTTCAAGAGAAACCCCCAAACCATGTTTGACAGGCTCAAGAAAGTCCTGGGTACTCCCGGCAAACCCGAAACACAGCCTTCTGTGCAGCCTCCCGGCCCGCTGGACCCGGTTGCAGAATGGGCGGGTGGTTTGGGTTTTACCCATGAGGGTTTTGGCGAGGGCAAGGGTTTTGCGGTGGGCGGCAAGGTATCGGGCAAACCCTTCAAGCTTGAGCGGGGCCGGTCTTCGCGCGATTACATCCGTGGCGAGAACTCCGGGCACGCGGTGAGCTCAAGGTCAATGACGACGTTTCCGTTCTCATCATGAACCGGCCACTCAAGGAAGCACTTGAGAAAAAAGCCTATGAGATGTACACCGACACCCTGCAGACGACGGCTGACCCCAGCCTTCCTGAAGAGATGCGCTGGCTCGCCATGTACCCCGAAGCCGGGTGGGACGGCGTGCCCGAGGGGTTCTGGGATCGTTATTCGGTTTTGGCGGACCAGAAAGAGCAGGCCCAGCAATTCGTGAACGCACAGGTGGCTGAACTGCTGATGTCATGGCCAAAGCCCGCACCGGATGACCAGGTGCCCTTCATTCTCATGATCCTGCGCGGCAAATCCTATTTGCGTATGCAGTACACACCCGCCGATTTGCCAACCTTGCAGCACGCAATGCTGGTCTTTACAACAGCCAGCCAGGCTGCAATCAACGGGTTTAGCGCGGACATCACGATCTGACGTGCTTGTCAGGCTTGAAACCAGCCCGCATGCATTAAGGGCCTAGATTCTCACTGAGTGAGATTTCTCATTGACAGGGTCGGGGGCGGCGGCGACAGTGATGACATTGATTCATCAAAGAGCGCCATCCATGGAACTGCAAGCCTCCCTCCAAAGCCTTCACATCACCTCGCCTGACCCCGCGCAGGCCGCCCGTTTTTACAGCGGCACCTATGACATGGTGCAAACCCCGGCGGGCGACGGTTTTATTTGCCACGCACCTGGCCGTACCCTGCAACTTTCAAAAGGCGAGGCCAGCCGCCTCAAATACGCGCACTACGGCCTGCAGACTGATGCGGCGTGGCTGGCCTTCACTGAAAAAGTGAAGGGACTTGAGCACCAGCCAGTACCCGAGGCCATGTCTGCCCACAAGTATGCGATTGCCCTGAAGGACCCGGACGGCAACATCATCGTGTTCACGCCCCCTGTGGCGGCCTCTGGTGGGGTTGCTTCGGCAGCGCTGCCACCGGCCACGCTGCAGCACTTCGGAATGCGCACCACCAATTTGCCTGCCATGCTGGCTTTTTACACAGAGCAGCTGGGTTTTGTGTTGTCAGACGCCGTGAAGGACCCTGAAGGCGTGTTGCGCGCCTGCTTCCTGCGCACTGATGCGCTGCACCACTCGCTGGCGCTGTTTTTTGCGCCCGTCAGCTGCTTTGATCATCAGTCTTTTGAAGCACCCGACTGGCACAGCATGCGCGTCTGGGGTGATCACATGGCCGCCATCAAGGTGCCCATCGTCTGGGGCATTGGCCGTCACGGCCCTGGTAATGATGTGTTCTTCATGGTGCGTGACCCGGACGGCAACCTGGCGGAGATCTCGGCTGAAATAGAGCACTGCGAGCCTGATCGTCCGGCAGGCCAGTGGGCGCATGAGGAGCGCACGCTCAATCTCTGGGGCATGGCCATCCTGCGCAGCTGAACCGGACAGCAACATGCCCGGCACCAACCGCGCCCTCAGCATACTGGGCCTCTTCTCGCAGGACAGGCCCGTCATCACGCCTGAATGGCTGATCAGGGAGCTGGCCGTCTCTCGCGCCAGTGTCTACCGCGACCTGGGCGAACTGGCGGCCGCAGGCCTGATCGAGCGCGTCGCCGACAGGGGTTATGTGCTTGGCCCCAAGGTAGTTGAACTGGACAGGCAGATTCGCCTGGCTGACCCGTTGATTCAGGCCGCAGGCGAGTTGCTGGACCGCTTGGCGGGTGATACCGGCGGCGCGATCCTGCTGTGCCGGTTTCATGGCAACAAGGTCATGTGCATACAGCAGGTCAATGGCCGCAACCCGGCGCTGTCGGTCAGTTATGAACGTGGCCGCGCCATGCCGCTGTACCGCGGTGCCACCTCCAAAATCATCCTGGCCTGCCTGCCCCAGGCGCAGCTCAAGCAGCTCTGGATGGCCGAGCGCAAGACGCTGGTGGGCGCTGGTTTGCCGGACGACTTCACGCAGCTCGTGAAAGTGCTGCGAAGCATCCGCGACGTGGGTTACTACATCACCGAAGGCGAGGTGGACCCTGACGCCATGGGTTTTGCGGTGCCGCTGCGCGATGGTGAACATCTGCTGGGCAGCCTCAGCGTTGTGATGCCGGTGGCATTGATGAATGACACCCTGCGTAAAAGCACGCTCGCGCGCCTGCAGAGTGCTGCGGGCCGCATCGAAGGCCGACTGCAGGACCAGCGCGAGAAAGCCCGCGCCCTCAGGAAAACGGAGACCACATGAACGCACCCCTGTCCGCCGAATCCCTGCTCAGGGTTGCTGGCGAGAATCATTTTCCTGTCGTGATCATCGGCGCCGGGCCTACCGGCCTCATGCTGGCCAACCTGCTGGGTGTGCAGGGCATCCAGACACTGGTGATAGAGCGCAGCACCAGCACCGTCGGTGAGCCGCGTGCCGTCACGATTGATGACGAAAGCCTGCGCACCGTCCAGGCGACCGGGCTCATCAACGCGGTGCTGCCGAGCGTTGTGCAGGGCTATGGCGTTCATTACTACTCGTGGCGCAACAGGGAGTTTGCGCGTATAGAGCCGAGCTCGATGGAAAACGGCTTTCCCAAACGCAATGCCTTTCGCCAGCAGGTGCTGGTCGGCCAGTTGCGTGATGGCCTGCAGCGCTTTGGTCATGCCAATATCTGGTTTGGCCACGAGCTGGTGGGCTTTCGTGACGAGGGTCTTGCAGGTGAAGCCGTGCACCTGGAAGTGCGCCACGGCGAAGAGACAAAACACATCAGCTGCCAGTGGCTGATAGCCTGCGACGGTGGCCGCAGCCCGGTGCGCGAGCAGCTTGGCATCAGGCTCACCGGCAGCACTTATGACGAGAAATGGCTCATCGTCGACCTGCTCAACCGCAGTACAGCCTTTCGCCACACGCGCACTTATTGCGACCCCGTTCGCCCGGCAATCCGCCTGCCAGGCCCCGAAGGCACGCTGCGTTACGAGTTCATGCTGCATGAGGGCGAAGACCCCGAAAAAATCATTGAAGAAGATGTTGTGCGAGCGCTTATCCATGCGCGCGAACCGGCAGATGCGCAGCTGGCGATTGCGCGCAAGGTGGTCTATGCCTTCCATGCGCGCGTGGCGGAGCGCTGGCGCTTGGGGCGTGTCTTTCTGGCCGGTGATGCTGCCCACCTGACGCCGCCGTTTGCCGGGCAGGGCATGAACAGCGGCGTGCGTGATGCCGCCAACCTCGCGTGGAAGCTGGCGGCAGTCGTGAAGGGGCAGGTGCCCGCCTCCCTGCTTGATACCTATGAGCCAGAGCGCAAGCCGCACGCGTGGTCGTTGATACAAATGGCCGTGCGCATAGGCCAGTTCATGCAGCCCAAATCAAGGCTGGCCGCGATGCTGACGCAAGGAGCGCTCAAGCTTGCCAGCGTCTACAAGCCTGTACGTGACTACGTTTTGCAGCTCAAATTCAAACCCAAACCACGATTTTTTGAAGGCTTCTTTGTAGCCGGTGAAGCCCGTGATGCCATCGTGCCCGCCGGCCAGTTGTTGCCCCAGCCCATGGTCGAACTGCAGGGTGGTGCCCACGCATTGCTCGACGATGTGCTCGGTGAGGGCTTTGCGCTGCTGACCCTCGCAGGCAGCACAGCCGCCGGATTGCTGGATAAGCTGCGTGCAGCGGGCCTGGCCTGCAAACACCTTGCGGTGGTCGCGAAAAGCGATGACTTCCTCAGGCAGCCTGGTGATGTGGCTGTGCCCGACCTGGTCGTGCAGGACTTCACCGGCACCCTTGAAAACATCCTGCGCAGTGCTGGCGCCGATGCGGTACTCCTGCGGCCTGATCGTTATGTGCTGGCCTATGCCGACAGTCGCGATGCACAAAGCCACGTTCGTGTAGAGCGCTTGCTGGCTCAATACGCCAGCAGCACACCTCCCCTTTTTTCCTGAACCCTGAAAAAGAAAGACAGCCATGAAAGTCATCAGCTTCCTGCACCAGAACAAACCCGGTTGGGGCGTCGTCAACGGTGATGCCGTGACCCCCGCAACCAGCGGCGAATACCCCACGCTGCTCAGTGCACTGCAGGCAGGCCAACTCAAACAGGCTGCATCTGCGGCGAGTGCTGCGGCCATCAAGCTGGCCGACATCACCTTCCTGCCCGTCATTCCGGAACCGGGAAAAATCTTCTGTGTTGGCCACAACTATGAAGAACACCGCGTTGAAACCGGCCGAGACCCGACCAAATTCCCGCTTTTGTTCATGCGCGTGGGCGAGTCGCAGGCCGGGCACCAGCAGCCCATCCTGATGCCCGCGGAGTCCACCCAACTTGACTACGAAGGCGAGATCGCCGTGGTCATCGGCAAGGCAGGGCGCCGGATTGCTGAAGCCGACGCATGGAATCACGTCGCAGGCTACAGCGCCTACAACGACGGTTCGGTGCGCGACTGGCAAAAACACACGCTGCAGTTCACTGCCGGCAAAAACTTCACGGGTACCGGCGCTTTCGGCCCGTGGATGGTGACGCGCGACGAGATCGCAGACGGCGAAGAGCTGACCCTGGAAACCCGCCTGAACGGCGAAGTCATGCAAAAGACCACGACTGCGTCCATGATCTTCAGCATTCCGGTGCTGATCGAATACATCTCGGCCTTCACGTCCCTGCAACCCGGCGATGTCATCGTGACGGGAACGCCCGGTGGTGTGGGCGCCAAACGTGTGCCGCCGGTCTGGATGAAACCAGGTGACACGGTAGAGATCGAGGTCGGCAAGGTCGGCGTGCTGGTAAATTCCATAGCTCCTGACTCCACAAGGTTTTAAACATGACCACCAATAACGAACAAGGCCTGTTGGCCGCAGAAGAAGCCCGCCGCCAGGCCATGCTTGACAACGACATTGCCAGGCTTGAGGCCCTGCTGGCCGATGGCCTGGCATACGTGCATTCAACAGGCGGCACGGACAGCAAGCAGAGCTACCTGAAAAAACTCTCTGGCGGTGACCTCCTTTATGAAACGGTCGAATTTGTCTCGCCCTCGGCCCGTGTGATTGGCACAGTTGGCCTGGTCAGTGCTGCGATGCGTGCGACTGTGACCGGCAGGGACGGCAGCAACCGTCGCAATGTGTTCAACACCTACCTGGCGGTGTGGGAACATGGTCCGTCAGGGTGGGTGCTGCAGATGCTGCAGGGCACGCCCTCTGCACCTCCCGCAGCATGAGCGTGATCGCTGCCCCCGATGCAGAACTGGTGCACAAGCTGGCGCTGGCCAACCGCATCCTGTACGCCCGCGGCGTCGTTGATGGTTTTGGCCACATCAGCGTGCGCCACAACAGTGACCCCGGCGTTTTTCTGCTGTCGCGCAGCAGGGCGCCGGCGCTGGTCGAGGCCAGCGATATCGGCTGTTACAACCTGGACGGCGAGCCGCTGACGCCGGTAGACGGCAACCCATACCTGGAGCGCTTCATCCATAGCGAAATCTACCGTGCGCGGCCAGAGGTCATGTCGGTCGTGCACAGCCACTCGCCCAGCGTGATTCCTTTCGGCATCACAGGTCAGCGCCTGCGGCCGGTGTTTCACATGTCGGGGTTTCTGGGCAGCGGCTCCGCACATTTCGAGATTCGCGATACGGCTGGTGAGAGTGACCTCCTGATTCGCAGCCCCGAGCTGGGCAAGGCCCTGGCTGCTGCCATGGGCAACTGCGCCTGTGTGCTGATGCGCGGCCATGGCAGCACGGTTGCGGGCGCATCCATCGAGCAAGCTGTGTACCGCGCCGTGTACGCAGAACTCAATGCCAAACTTCAGGCAGAGGGCATGAAGCTTGGCGAGGTGCAGTACCTGACCGAAGCCGAAGGCGCACTCGCCGCCGCCTCGAATGACTCGCAGATAGGCCGTGCCTGGGCCTTGTGGGCGCGTGAGCTGGGCCAGGTGGCCTGAGGCTGCCTCTTCAGCCCAAGTCTTCAGGCGGCTGTGCGCAGTTGCGCCTGACTGGTTTGCCCGGTCAGTCGTGAAGAGGCCATCGCCAGCAGCGTGCCCGCATCGGCGCCATTTGCCCCGCGCCAGGCCACATGGTGGTCCGGACGGATGAGCGCGCAATCGGCACCGTAGAGCTTGCGCGCTTCTGCGTTGTCGCAGTACAGGATGTCCAGCGGCATGCCCAGCGCAGCGGCTTCTTCAGACCAGCGCGTCGCGTCGGCTTCTGCGGCAGCCTTGCCGGACGTCGTGAATCGCAGCAGCGTGTAGTCGCGGCCAAACAGGTCGAAGATCGACGTGCCGTCCAGCCAGATGTGCGGGGCGCGCGAGCCGGGCCGTGCTGTTGGAATATAGGTGTTGGGCTGGTCGGGGGTTTGCGCTTCAGACTCGGCAGCCACAATGGGGCTGCCTTCGTAACGCAAGCCCAGTTGCAGGCCGGGAATGTTGAACTCGTTGCGCACATGCTGGTGCAGCGCAGCGCCCATTTTCCTGCGTACCTCTTCTGCTTCTGGCGTGTTCTCATCGACGTTTGGCGGGACCTTGATGCTGCCTATGCTGTCGGCCATTCCACGAGCGAATGTGGTGTTGCGGTGGCCTATCGGCTTGCGCTCAGCCTCATAGGAGTCGAGCAGGCCTTCGCCGGCCCAGCCCTGCACCACGGCGGCAAGCTTCCAGCCCAGGTTGACGGCGTCATCGACGCTGGTGTTGTAGCCCATGCCGCCCGTGGGTGTGAACAGGTGGGCGGCATCACCGGCGATGAAGGCGCGGTCTTTGGAAAAAGCATCCGCGACCAGTGTGAAGCCTGCATTCCACGGCTCGACCGCGATCAGCTCGTACTCGAACGATGCGCCTATGGCCTTGAACATGGCGCTTTCGTAGTCGACGGACTCTTTGCTCTGCCCGGGCTGCATCTGCAGGCAGAAGAGGAATCTGTCGATGCCGTCGATGGCGATCAGCAGGCCGCGCTGGACGGCGTTGACGGCCCAGTATTGCCAGGCGCGCTTGTTGCCGAGTACGTCGTAAAGGGTTTTTGAGCTGAAGAAAACCGACAGCATCTGCCCACCGAAAAATTCACGCACCTCTTCGCTCTGGCCGCTGTAGCGTATGCCGCAGCTTTTGCGCACCATGCTGCGCGGGCCGTCGCAACCGACGACATAGCGGGCACGCAGGGTCATCTTCTCGTTTTTGACAGTATGGTGCGCGGCTATGGTCACGCCCGTGGCGTCCATGTCTATCGCACCCGCCTGCCAGCCCAGCATCAGCCTGACCGACTTGTGCTGCAGGGCCTGCTTGCGCAACACCGGCTCGATGAACATCTGCTGGCTGCGGTGCGGCAGTTCAGGTGTAGGCCAGGATTCTTCGCCGTAGTCGCCAAACGACGTGCGGTTCAGTGCCTGGTTGCGTGAGGGAATCGCAAACCGCGTCAGCTCGCGGCCCGAGAGTGTGGTGCAGTACACCACGTCCTGCGGGTGGTCGGGTTCCAGGCCCAGCGCACGGATCTGCTTTGAGAAACCCCGGCGCCGGTAATGCTCCATTGTGCGTGAGGAGGTGGCGTTGGCTTTGGGAAAGTCCGGCGCTGCCACATCTTCTTCAAGCACCATGCAGTCAATGCCGCGGCAGCCCAGTTCGATGGCCAGCATCAGTCCGGCAGGGCCTCCGCCAATGATGGCAACGTCGGTTGTTTTCATGGGTCTTTCCAGTCTGCAGGTCTGTCGTTTATTCCACGCTGGCACCGGTGCGTTTGACCAGCGCCGCGTTGGCAACGGTGTCCGTGTCTATGGTTCGGGCGAGCTCTGCGGGTGTGATGCCCCACGGCGTAAAACCAAATCCGGCAAGCTTTTCCACGACGTCCGGTTGACGGATCGCATCGCTGACGCCGCGATTCAGTGTGGCGATCACCGATGCCGGAGTTCCTTTTGGCGCGACGAGACAGACCCAGCTGGTGGCGGACACGGGGCGTGGGCCGCCCGCCTGCTCAAAGGTCGGCACATCGGGCAGGACGGCGGAGCGGGCGGTGTCGGCAATGGCAATAAAGCGCAGCTTGCCTGCGCGCAGCAGCGGGCCGGCGCTGGCAATGCTTCCCAGCGCCCAGTCAACTTCACCGGTAGACACCGCAGCGTAGAGCTGCGAGATTTCCTTGTAGGGCACATGCACCATCTTCGTGTTGGTGACGGCCTCGATCTGCGCTGCGCCCAGGTGCAGCGGGCTGCCGATGGAGTTGGAGCCGTAGGTGACCCTTCCCGGAACGGCGGCAGCGGCCATCAGGTCCTTGACGTTCCTGATCGGGCTGTTGGCACCGACGGCAATAAAAAAGGATGCCCTGTAGACGCCGCTGACCGGCACAAAGTCTGCCTTGGCGTCATACGGCAGTTTTTTGAACAACGATGGGTTGATGGTGAGGTGGCCAACATCGGCCAGGAACAGGTCGTAGCCCGTGGGTGCAGCGGCCTTGACGGCGTTGGCGGCCAGAAAGCCATTGGCACCCGGTCGGGGGTCGATCACGATGGGCTGCTTCAGGCTGGCGGCCAGCTTTTCGCCGACGATGCGGGCCACGGCGTCGGGGCCGCTACCTGCGGGAAAGGGCGAAATGATGCGCACGGGCTGTGCAGGAAAGGTTTGCGCCAGGGTCTGGCTGGCCATAAGGGCGAGGCTCATGCCTGCGGCTGCCGTCAGTGCGGCGAATGTCTGCTTCATGCTTGTCTCCAGATTCTTGTGAGTGACCGGGGGAATGTAGGTTGAAGCGGAAAAAACCAGAAGAGTGCAAAATCATTGTCTCGATACTCAATTGGTATCACCAAAGCACCCTCAAAGGATAACGGGGGCATCACCGGGCATCACCATGAAACTGCATCATTTACGCAACCTTGTAGCAGTGGCCGACGCCAGCAGCATTCGCGGCGCGGCGCGCGCCCAGGGCCTGGCCCAGCCAGCCATCACACGCGGGCTTCGCGACCTTGAGAAGGAGCTCGGCGTGCCGCTGCTTGAGCGGCATGGCAAGGGCGTGTCGCTCAATGTTTATGGCCAGTCGTTTGTGGTGCGGGCCCGGTCGATATTGCAGGACGTTGAGCGCGGTCGACAGGAAATCGAGCAGCTCAAGGGCAATGGGGAAGGGCGTGTCAGCGCGGGCCTGTCGGGTGCCGTGTTTCTGGCGCTGGTGCCGCAGGTGTATGGCAGTTTTCGCAAGGAATACCCCGACGCCCGCCTGAGCCTCACGGAAGGACTCTTCCCGGCGATGGAGCCGCAGCTCAAGGACGGCAGCCTGGACTTTTATGTCGGCCCCCGTCCTGTGGGCGAGATTGACCGCTTCTACACGGCCGAACTGCTGTTTCACAACCCGCGTGTCGTCGTGGCCCGCAAGGGTCACCCGCTGGGCAAAGCACGTAGCCTGCGCGAGCTGACCGGCGCCGAGTGGATCATGACGGGGGTGCGGCAGCCTGTGGATGCGGAGTTTGTAGAGCAGTTCGCGGTGCATGGCCTGCCGGCCCCCCGGTCTGTGACCGAGACGCTGACAACCCTGCCTCTCGTGGCGCTGTTGACGTCCACCGACACCCTGGCGTTCCTGCCGCCGCAATGGGTCAGCAACCCGATGTTCAGGGATTCACTTCAGCAGATTTCCGTAGAAGAAGAGCTGCAGGGGCCGGACATCGTGCTGATCAGGCGCAGCGCCATGCCCCTGACGCCCATGGCGGAAAAGCTGGCAACCCTGTTTGAACGCGCCTCAGGCAAGCCCTTCAAAAGCGCCAAAACCAGGGTTGCGGCGGCGGAAAAGGCTGTTCAGGGGAGCTGAAATGCTATTGAATTAATAGCTGCTCACGCACGTGTTTATTGGCCTGCAGCCGATTTGATGCCTAAAAAAAGGCATTCTGGAGCTATTTTTGGGTCTTTTTGGGTCTTTTTGAAGCTGGTTTGGACACGTCAAGAAAAATTTTAACGTATACATTAAAATTTTGCCGTATACGTTAAATTTTATTCCCGGACGCTGGTCGCCGTCTCAGCTACCGCTTTTCTGCGCAAAGTCCCAGGCCATCTTTGCCAGCAACGGTGCACCGGCTGCCGACGCTACAGCCTGCGGGCTGGATGCGGTACCTGCTTCCACCCGTTTGGCGATGCCCTGCAGGATGGCGGCGATGCGAAACAGGTTGTAGGCCAGGTAAAAGTCCCAGTCGGGTTTGAGTGCTTCCGGCGTTGTCAGCCCGGTGCGTTCGCAGTAAAGGCGTATGTATTCGGCCTCGCTCGGGATGCCCAGGCTGGGCAGGTCCAGCCCACCAATGCCGCGGAAGGAACCGGGCGGAATGTGCCAGGCCATGCAGTGGTAGCTGAAGTCGGCCAGCGGGTGGCCCAGCGTTGAGAGTTCCCAGTCCAGGACCGCCAGCACGTGCGGCTCTGTCGGGTGGAACATCAGGTTGTCGAGCCGGTAGTCGCCATGCACGATGGAGACCATGCTTTCATCGCGTGCACTTGCAGGCATGTGGGCTGGCAGCCAGGCCATGAGCTGGTCCATCTCGGGAATCGGCTTGGTAATGGATGCGACGTACTGCTTGCTCCAGCGGCCTATCTGGCGCTCGAAATAGTTGCCCGGCTTGCCGTAGTCGGCGAGGCCGCGCCCTGCAAACTTCACCTTGTGCAGGGCCGAGATCACGCGGTTCATCTCGTTGTAGATCTCGCCGCGCTGGGTATTGCTCATCCCGGGCAGGGACTGGTCCCAGAGGACGCGGCCGGCGACAAACTCCATCACGTAAAAGGCGCGGCCGATGATGGCTTCGTCCTCGCACAGGCAGTACATCTGCGCCACCGGCACATCGGTGCCGTGCAGGCCTTTCATGACCTTGAACTCGCGGTCAACCGCGTGGGCCGAGGGCAGCAGCTTGGCCGCCGGGCCCGGCTTGGCGCGCATCACATACGACTTGCCCGGCGTGATGAGTTTGTAGGTCGGATTGGACTGGCCGCCATTGAACATTTCAACCGTGAGCGGGCCGGCAAAACCGTCGAGGTTTGCTTCAAGGTAGCCTGTCAGGGCGGCCGTGTCAAAAAGATGCTGGCCTGACACCGCGCGGGTGCCTGCGAAATGGTCAAAGTTGCTCATATGCCGGATGTTGTCCCTTGGTTATTTTTCGACGTCGGTTTCCGAGATGCGCAGCAGGGCGTCCCGGTCGCGCACCACCAGGCCCGCGGGTTCTATGCGGATGGCGTCTTCGCGTTCCATGGCTTTCAGCTCCTGGTTGACGCGCTGGCGTGAGGCACCCAGCAGTTGGGCGAGTTCTTCCTGGGCCAGTTGCAGGCTGATGCGCATCTCGCTGTTGTCCGACAGGCTGGGCACGCCGTAGCTGCGCACCAGGTGCAGCAGCTGCTTGGCCAGGCGCGCACGCAGCGGCAGGGTGTTGAGGTCTTCGACCAGGCCGAAAAGCTGGCGTATGCGGCGCGCGTGCAGACGCAGCATGGCCTCGTAAAGCTCGACATGGGTCGCCAGTATTTTCTTGAAATCCGCCTTGGCCACGCAGAGTATGGTGGTCTCGCCGTGTGCATAGGCATCGTGGGTGCGCCGGTCGCCGTCGAAGATCGCCACATCGCCGAACCAGATGCCCGGCTCCACATAGGTCAGCGTGATCTGCTTGCCCGATATCGAGGTCGAGCTGATGCGGACCGCGCCCTTGGCACAGGCAATCCACTGCTCGGGCGGGTCGCCGCGCGCGGCGATCAGGTCGCCATCCTTGTACCGCTGGACGTAGGCGCATCGGAGTATGTCGTGCCGCAGGGATGGCGAGAGCGAGGAAAACCAGCGACCTTCATTGATCGCCGAGCGTTCGTCTATCGTAAGGATGGGATCGTCCATGGGCTGTCTTTTCGGTGACTGGGAAATGAATCGCTGGACGTTCATTGTCGCCTCTGTCACACCGGCCCGGGCATGCTGCAGCCGGGTGGCTGTCGCATGGGTGTCGCCCCCTAGCGGTACTGCGGGGTGCGCTTTTCGAGGAAGGCGCTGATGCCTTCGCCGCCGTTGGAATCGTGCAGGTTCTCGACAAAATGGTCTCGCTCGCTGGCCAGTTGCTGGCCCAGCGTGTTGCCGGCTGCATCGTTGATCAGTTCCTTGATGCTGGCCAGTGCATTGGGTGCGCGGCCATTGAGGCGCTCTGCCAGCTTGAGGGCTTCGCTCAGTGCCGAGCCTGCGCCTGTCACGCGGTTGACAAGGCCAAAGTCAAACAACCGCTGTGCGCCTATGCGCTCGCCGGCCATCAGCAGCTCGCTGGCCAGCGGCCTGGGCAAGGCACGCGCCAGGCTCCAGCTGCCGCCGCCGTCGGGCGACAGGCCAACCGTGCTGTAAGACATGACAAATACCGCGTTGTCGGCCGCCACGCAAAAATCGCAGGCCAGTGCCAGCGAAAAACCGGCGCCTGCCGCAGCGCCTTCGACGGCAGCGATCACCGGTTTCGGGTAGGTGCGTATCGAGTCGATCCAGCTGTGCAGGCTGTCAATGCTTTGTGCCTGGACTTCCTTGGGTTCGCGCCGGTTGCCCTGCAGCCGCTGCAGGTTGCCGCCGGCGCAGAACATGCTGCCTTCGCCGGTGATGACGACGCTGCGGATGTCAGGGTTGTTCTCGGCGGCGTTGAGGGCCTCCACCCCGGCGCTGTAAATCTCTGGCCCCAGCGCGTTTTTGAACTCGGGGTTGCTGATCGTGAGGATGAGGGTCTGGCCCTCGCTGGTACTTTTGATTGCGCCTGCCATCTAGCTCTCCTCATGCATGAGACTGAGGCCAATTGCACCCCTGCGCCTCAACCATGGAGACGGCCGGTAGCGCTGGTCTCCATACACCGTCTGCATGTTGAACAGCACCTCCAGCACATTGGTCGGTCCGTAGCGGTCGCCCATGGCCAGCGGGCCCATGGGATAGCCCAGGCCCAGCGTCACGGCTGTCTCAAGGTCCTTGGGGCTGCAGATGCCCTGCTGGCAGATGTCGCTGGCAATGTTGACGATGGTGGCCACCACGCGCTGGGTGACAAAACCGCCGCTGTCGCGAATTACGCTCACAGCCTTGCCGTCGCGTGCAAAGAGGGCGTGTGCAGCGTCACGCATGTCGGTGCGGGTGGCAGGGTTGGTCGCCAGCACGCGGCGTTTGGTGGCCGCGTCGTCAATCAGCATGTCTATGCCTATGGTGCGGGCCGGGTCCAGGCGCTCGACCACGGCGACGGTGGTGATGTCAAAACCCAGCGGGGCGACGAGTGTCAGGGCCTGGGGCGAGGCCGAAGCGCCGGTTTCGATTTTGGCGCCCAGTTCCTTGAGCAGTTGCAGCAGTTCTGCACGGCGCGCGGCGCGGGGAGAAACCCAGATGGGCGGCATTTCGGCAACAACGGGAACTGGGGCTTCCGGCGTGGTCTGCATCACGCCGTCGGTGTACTTGTAGAAGCCTTCCCCGGTCTTGCGTCCCAGCATCCCGCCAGCCAGGCGCTGCGCGGTGATGACGCTGGGGCGGTAGCGCGCTTCGTCGTAATACTGGCGGTAGACCGATTCCATGACCGGGTGCGACACGTCTAGCGCTGTCAAGTCCATCAGCTCGAAGGGGCCGAGCTTGAAACCGACCTGGTCGCGCAGGATGCGGTCTATGGTGGCGAAATCGGCAATACCTTCGCTGACGATGCGCAGGGCTTCGGTGCCGTAGCCGCGGCCGGCATGGTTGACGATGAAGCCGGGCGTGTCCTGGGCCAGCACCGGGGTGTGGCCCATCTGGCGGGCATAGTCGATCAGCTGCGTGCAGACTGTGGCACTGGTTTTGAGACCGGCAATCACCTCGACCACCTTCATGAGCGGCACAGGGTTGAAGAAGTGATACCCGGCAAATCGGCCGGGATGCCTGAGTTTGGCGGCGATGGCCGTAACAGACAGCGATGAAGTATTGGTGGCGAGCACCGCCTCTGGCGATACCAGTCCTTCCAGTTCCGCAAACAGTGATTGTTTGACGTCCAGACGCTCGACGACGGCCTCCACGATCAGGTCGCAGTCAGCCAGCTCTGCCAGAGTGGCCAGTGTGAGGACGCGTGATTTGTGGTCAGCTGCGACGCTGTCCTCCAGCCTGCCTTTGGCGACCAGCTTGTCCCACTGGTCATGCAGGGCGGCCTTGGCCTTTGCGCCTGCGTCGGCCTGCAGGTCGAACAATTTGACTGTGCTGCCGGCCTGGGCGGCAATCTGTGCAATTCCGCGTCCCATGGCACCGGTGCCAACAACGCCTACTGTTTTATAAAGGGGTTTCATGGAAAAGTATTATTACGCAGCACACCGGCTGTAACGCCTGTGCCAAAATCAGACCAGTGAACCTTATCCAAGCGACTGTGAAGCCCCTGTGAAAAAGAGCCAGATTGTCCTTGCCTGCCTGATGTTGTTTGCTGCATCCAGCAGCATGGCCATGTCGCTTGGACGACATCGTGGTGCGGCTGTCATAGGCCGCCCGCTGGACATCTCCATCCAGGCCGTGCTTGATGCCCAGGAAGACCTGGCAGCATCGTGTATTGACGCAGATGTTTTTTATTCGGACACCAAACTGGCCAGGGGACGGATCCAGGTCAGTTCTGAAAGAACAGGTAGTGGCCAGGATGCGGTCATTCACGTCCGGACTTCACTGCCGGTAGATGAGCCTGTTGTCAGCATCTATCTGCGTACCGGTTGCGTGCAGAAAAACGAGAAGAAGTTTGTTGTGCTGGCTGATCTGGTATCCGAGCAGGCACCGCAGGTGCAGGCTCAGGGATTTGCCGCGCGTCAGGCCGCACCCGCTTCAGTCTCAGCGCCTGTCGCTGTTGCACCTGCTGCACCTGTGACTGCGGGCTCACCAGATTCCGCACCCGCCGCATCGAACTCAACCCGCCGCCCCCGCAACCGGGCTGCTCCGACGGAAGCTGGTGCGGCAACAAATACGCCTGCGGCAGGTGGCCGTCCAGCCGCAGTTGCCGCCGCTACGCCAAAAGAAGGTACACCACCCGTCAGCCGGGCCCAGCGCGCGAAAGACGCCCGGGACGCAAAAGCTGCAGCCAAAAGCGGTGCACGCCTCAAACTTGAGCCGCTGGATCTCACCATCGAACGCGACCCCTCGCTGAGGGCGTCGACCGAAATGCTCAGTACCCCGTCATCCAGCCCGCAGGAGCGCTCAGCTGCTGCAGCGCTCTGGCGCGCTTTGACTTCGCAGCCCCAGGACATCCTGCGCGACGCCGAGAAACTGCAGGGGCTTGAAGCATCGGTGAGGGCGCTGCAGGCCCAGAGCCAGAAGAACCAGCTTGCCATTGAAACCCTTAATGGCCAGGTCAGGCAGGCCGAGTCCGAGCGCTACGCCAATGTGCTGGTGTATGCGCTGGCTGCATTGCTGCTGCTTGCCCTGGCGGCGCTGGCTTACTTTGTTCGAGGCTGGTTGCTGCTCAGGCGTAACGGCGATGCTGAACTGCCATGGTGGCGCAAGAATGAACCACTTGAAAAAGGCTGGGCCAACAGTGCGCCTGACATTGACGCGCTGACGCCTGAAGAACAGGCCCAGGCCGCGAAATCGGCTGCCAAGGCCCTGAAGGCGGGGAAGGGCGGCAAGAAACCGGCAGAAACGCCTTC
Source organism: Pseudomonadota bacterium (assembly GCA_040388905.1). Lineage (GTDB taxonomy): Bacteria > Pseudomonadota > Gammaproteobacteria > Burkholderiales > Burkholderiaceae_C > Polaromonas. The sequence goes on along the minus strand of JAZKAY010000020.1, from coordinate 84,620 downwards.
GGACCTTGACCTGGACCTTGGCGCCAACGAGTCCGGCTTCACCGAAGTCAAGCACCTGTCGCAGCTGGGTAACCCGGACTCCATGCCGCCTCTGTCACGAGGTGACCGTGCAGATTTTGCGATGAGCATGACCCACCCCGCGCGGGCGGTCAAGGCTGAAGAGCTCTTTGACGTCCAGCAACAGGCGGACTTTTTTGTATCCCTCGGCCAGACTGAGCAGGCTGTCGAGGTGCTTCGTGAACACATCAGCGAGAACGTTCAGACCAGTGCGCTGGTCTACCTGGATCTCTTCAACCTGTACCACCAGCTTGGGCGTGAAGAAGATTATGAGGCTTTGCGCCAGACTTTCAACCGGCTTTTCAATTCCAAGATACCGGCCTTCCAGTCGTACAAGGACAAGGATTCAGGGGCTGGCCTTGAGGCCTATCAGATCGCGATGTCGCGTATTGAGGCGTTGTGGCCGTCTGCCAAGGTGCTTGACATCATTGAAGAGTCGATTTTCCGCAAGCCCGACGCCGGCGCGGAAGCCTTTGACCTGGAAGCCTATCGTGAATTGCTGATGCTTTATTCGGTCGCGAGGGAGATCATTCACCCCGACGCAAGCGTCGGCAATGCAGTACCGAAGTTTGATCTGCCGGACTCGGAGTTTGAGAGCGAACTCAAGACCACCAAATTCGTTTCTACCTCCATCCAGCCCTTGTCGGCATCGGTATCCGAACCGGAAGAACAGCAATACAGCAAGCCCTTTCTAGATTCCGTCATTCCACCGTCATCACCAAATCTGGGGCTTGATCTCGACCTGAGCCTTTTTGACAGCGAAAGTGAAGCGGCCCCGCCAGTAGAGGAACCAGAGTCCGATTCAAAGTTCTTTGAGCAGTTCGCTGCCGACATTGCCATTCCCCCGCCAGCGCAGGCAGGTGCTGCATCGCCGCCAGCAGCCGGGCATCTGGACAACTCGATAGATTTTGATTCCTATAGCTCGTCTATTGACCCGGCAGGCAAACCCAAGCCGCCCAAGCGCTAGTTTTGACCTGGCGTTAATCGGGTGTCCGGGATTCCAGATGGCTGGTTTTGGCGATTCCGGACTTTCATCCGCTGGTCATGAGTCGACCAGCTAGCGACGTACCTGCAGGGCGCCGGGGTTCACGATATTTGTAGGCGTGCCCTTGATGAAATTGACCACGTTGTCAAATGCCGCACCGAAGTACATTTCGTAGCTGTCCTGCTCCACGTAGCCAATATGAGGCGTGCAAATGCAGTTCTCGAGCCGCAGCAGCGCATGACCCTGGAGTATGGGTTCGGACTCAAACACATCAACGGCGGCCAGGCCGGGGCGTCCCCGGTTAAGCGCAGCGATGAGCGATTCCGGTTCAAGCAATTCCGCCCGAGACGTGTTGACCAGCAAGGCTGTGGGCTTCATGCGGGAAAGGTCTTCCAGCGTGATCATTCCACGAGTCTCATCGTTCAGGCGCAGGTGCAGGCTCAGGACGTCGCACATTTCAAAAAATTCGTTCCTGCTTGAGGCGACTTCAAAGCCATCTGCCTGGGCGCGTTCAAGCGATGCCGCACGACCCCATATCACGACGCGCATGCCGAAGGCGCGGCCATAACCTGCGAGCAACTGCCCGATCTTTCCGTAGCTCCAGATGCCGAGCGTCTTGCCTTTGAGGACCACGCCCAGCCCGAAGTTGGCAGGCATGGACGCCGATTTGAGACCTGCCTGCTGCCATGCACCATGCTTCAGATGCGCCACATAGTGTGGTATGCGGCGCATGGCGGCCATGATGAGCGCCCAGGCAAGCTCAGCCGGTGCTGTGGGAGAGCCTACGCCTTCCGCTACTGCCACGCCCCGTTCAGTACATGCGCCGACATCAACGTGCGAGCCAACACGGCCAGTCTGGGCAATCATCTTGAGCTTGGGGAGCTTTTCTATCAGCTGGCGGCTGAGCTGGGTCCGTTCCCTGATCAGGACAATGACATCGGCATCTTTCAGCCTGACCGAGAGCTGGCCAATACCCTTGACCGTATTCGTATAAACCTTTGCGGGATAGGCATCCAGTTTGGCAGCGCAGTCCAGCTTGCGCACCGCATCCTGGTAATCATCAAGGATCACAATATTCATGCCGATATTGTGCCTGCAAGTTTTTCAGACCTCTTGCTGCCGGCGCTGTAAAACACGAGATTGTCCTGCTATTGCAAGCCGGAAAGAGCAGGACAAATTAAAACTGATGATTCGCGTCAGGGCAATGCGCAAACGCAATGAAGAGTTGCGCTCTTTGTCAGTGGCGGGGGCCGGGGTTGGGCCCGCTGATGCGCTTTACTCTTTACTGTTTCAGATTGCGGTATCAACCCTTGAAACTCTTTGACTGGTTTCAGCGACAGGTCGACGCTTCCTTTTTTGTCATTCGATCCAGTTCAGCGCATACATCGGCCATACGCCCCGAGATAACCATTCGCCCGGCACAGGAAGGCGCAATGCCAGGATCGAATGCCCGCAAGACCTTCAGCCGGCTTGGTGGAGCAGGTTTCAGCGTACTTTTTTCGATATCCGGGCTGGCCCCAACTGCCATTCCTGACACTGGCGCCCGCCATGACGCCCTGTCCATGGCGCGTGTTGCTCCACTGTGAACGGGGCGGACAGTTTTGGTGTAGGTACCTGAATGCGGGATGACGGCAGGTACGCGGCGATGAGGGGAAAACAGCGCGAACAAATCCTGCAATGGTGTCAACAATAACGCCAGCAGTGGTGGGCGAGAGACGGTGGGTGAAAAAACGGCTATTGCCATATGAAACTCCTATAAAGAGGCTTTTATTCAGCTTTTACAGGCAGGATTACATGCGGCTTGGGCCGCGAAAGCTGTTGCACCAGGGTGTTGGCCATCAGCATGACCAAACGCCCGCCACCTGGTGCACAGCCAGAATATCTACAGGAGCATCGTGTTTCGAATCAGACCAACTGCCAGTCCTTCGAGTTCAAAAGGCTCTCCGGGCTCGACCACAATGGTTTTGAAATCAGGGTTCTCGGGTAACAACTCAATGGTGTTTTTGGTACGCCGGAAACGTTTGACGGTGACTTCTTCACCGAGACGGGCTACGACAATCTGCCCGTTTTTTGCTTCCTTGGCTTGCTTGACGGCGAGCAGGTCGCCGTCCATGATGCCGACATCGCGCATGCTCATGCCCTTGACCTTCAGCAGGTAATCGGGCTGCCTTTGAAACAGGCTGCTCTCAAAATAATAGGTTTGCTCGATGTTCTCCTGCGCGAGAATGGGATTGCCAGCAGCAACCCGCCCCACCAGAGGCAGGGCGAGTTGGGCCAGGCTTTGCAACGGCAGGGAAAACTGTTTGATTCGTGACTCGTTCAGCGAACGCAGGGTGTCTGTGCGCAACCTGATGCCGCGTGAGGTTCCGCTGACCAGCTCAATGACACCTTTGCGCGCCAGGGCTTGCAGGTGCTCTTCAGCTGCGTTTGCGGACCTGAAACCCAGTTCGGACGCGATTTCAGCCCGCGTGGGTGGGGCGCCTGTGCGTGCAATGGCGCTCTGGATAAGCTCCAGGATCTGTTGCTGACGTGCTGTGAGTTTGGGCATTTCAGGAAAATCGGAGAGACTGCTCATGGCATGGATTCCTTCGTACACAAGTCTTTAACCGGGGCTGTCGCTATAAATAATGGCTCAGGACTGTTTTAATAACCAGTAGCTGTATTTTTATCCAGCTTTTTAATAAATGCAAGTGCAGGCAATGAAAAATAAAAAGATTGTGATTCTGGGGACAGGCGGCACCATCGCCGGTACTGCATCCGAGGTCGGCGACAACCTGGGATATACCGCAGCGCAGCTGGGCATCGAGCAGCTGGTTGCTGCACTGCCACGCCAGGGAGATTTGCCTTTTACGCATGTGACCGAGCAGGTGGCCCAGCTTGACAGCAAAGATATGGACTTTGGGGTGTGGGGCCAACTGGCCAGTCGCGTTACCCACTGGCTGGGGCAATCCGATGTGCAGGGCATCGTCATTACTCATGGCACTGACACGCTTGAAGAAACAGCGTGGTTTCTGCAGACCTTGCTAAACCCGGAGAAGCCGGTGGTGCTGACATGCGCCATGCGACCTGCCACCGCACTCACACCAGATGGGCCGCAAAACATGGTTGATGCCATTGCGGTAGCCAGGCATGTCGGTGCCAGGGGTGTGATGGTGGTGTGCGCGGGGTTCATCCATGGCGCGCAGGACGTACAAAAGGTGCATACGTATCGGCTTGATGCTTTTGCCTCCGGGGATGCCGGCCCTCTGGGATATGTTGAGGAAGGGCGCTTGCGCCTGGTGAGGGGCTGGCCGCTTGGCGTCGATCAGGCCGGGCGAACCCCGGTAAACATTGGGAAGCTCACCGATGCGGCATCATGGCCACGGGTCGAGATCATCATGAGTCACGTTGGTGCGGGTGCGGCCATGGTCGAGGCGCTGGTAGCAGATGGGGTTAACGGTCTTGTTGTCGCAGGCACCGGCAATGGGACCTTGCACCATGCACTCGAAAGTGCTTTGCTGCACGCGCAGATCAAAGGCGTCCGCATTGTCCGGTCAACGCGCTGCCTGAACGGACGTGTCATACCCGGGGCGTGTGATGTCTTGCCGGATTCGCAAGGGTTGAGTCCCGTGAAAACACGGGTGTCCCTGCTGCTTTCCCTGATGGGCTGACTTGTGTTTGCCGCCCTGAAATCCAGTGTGTGGGCCTATCCGGCGCTGGAGATCGTCCATATCTCGGGCATTGCGCTGCTCCTGGGAAACCTGGTGTTGCTGGAGTTGAGGGTGTTTGGTCTTGGCGCAGGGCTGGCGGTCAAAGACCTGTCGCGCCTGAGTCTGGGCGTGGCCATCACGGGGTTTTGTATTGCTGCTGCTTCGGGGCTTTTGATGTTTGCATCCCAGCCGGGCGAGTTGCTTGCCAACCGGGCTTTTACGCTGAAAATGCTGCTTTTGACAACTGCAGGCTGCAATGCGGCTTGGTTTCATGGACGGTCATCCCTGGACAAGCTTGACGTCCTTGCCAAGGCGCAAATGTTGGTGTCAAGCCTGATCTGGCTGGCTGTATTGGCGTGTGGCCGCTGGATTGCCTATGTTTAGACAGCCATACAAAACTGTAAGGAGTTGATGATGGAAAGACGTAACTTGCTCAAAGTTTCTTTGGCCGTGCCCGCTGCAATCCTTGCTACTGGCGTGCTTGCCCACCACGGCTGGAGCAGCTTTGATCAGGACCGGCCCATTTACCTGGAGGGCCGCGTGGTAAAGACCATATGGCAGAACCCGCATGCCGAGCTTGAACTTGAGCTGCCAGCTACGCTGAAGGTACCGGCAGATCTTGCCCAGCGGGCCCTGCCGGCGCAGACTGCGCCGGTGGACGGAAAGGCCCTGCTGGCAAAGGCAGTCCTGCCGACCCGCAAGGACAGGCGATGGGAAATTGAGCTGGCTCCATTGACCCGCATGCAGGCATGGCAGGTTGCGGAGATCAAACCGGGTTCACAGGTCGCCATGGTGGGATTCACCCTCACAGGAGAAAGGGGCGTTGCTGTCCTTCGGGTGGAGTACCTGTTCGTTGACGGAAAAGTCTACGGGTTGCGTTCGAGTCCTGCCTGAGCGCCCGCCTGCATTTACTCGAGGGATTTTGAGGACAGCAAAAAGGCCGTCTACAGACGGCCTTTTTACATTTTCACAGTACCGGAGCCAGTATTAACCGGCAAGGGCCTTGAATGCCCTGTCGGTAATTTCGTCGACGCCGCCCATCCCGCTGATGGCCCGGTATTTGGGGGCGGCATCAGGCGCAGTTTTGGCCCAGCTTGAGTAGTAATCCACCAGAGGACGCGTCTGGGCACTGTAAACCTCAAGGCGCTTGCGTACGGTTTCCTCTTTGTCATCCTCGCGCTGTATCAGCGCCTCACCAGTGACGTCATCCTTGCCTTCAACCTTGGGGGGGTTGTATTTGACATGGTAGGTACGGCCTGATGCCGTATGGGAGCGCCGACCGCTCATGCGTTCGATGATGGCTTCAAAAGGCACGTCGATTTCCAGCACGTAGTCCAGCTTGACGCCGGCACTTTTCATGGCGTCTGCCTGTGGAATGGTTCGCGGAAAACCGTCAAAAAGAAAACCTTTCGCGCAGTCGGGTTGCGCGATGCGTTCCTTGACCAGATTGATGATCAGGTCATCGCTGACCAGGCCACCGGAGTCCATGATTTTTTTGGCTTCAATGCCAAGAGGTGTGCCGGCTTTGACCGCTGCGCGCAGCATGTCGCCTGTGGAAATCTGGGGAATGCTGTATTTCTGGCAGATGAAGGTGGCCTGCGTTCCCTTGCCTGCGCCGGGCGCTCCCAACAAAATCAGTCTCATGGATGTCCTCGTATTTTTTTGAATCAGGTCACCGCACGATTCATCCTGCAGAGGATGGAACGCGGGCAAGATGTCTGCGCAATGCGGCGAATCGGCACCGCATAAAAACGCCGCGATTGTTACCCAAGGATAGCATGCAGCCCTTGACCCAATCTTACGGGCCAGGTCTTTGCCGGACTACTGAAACAGCTGGCGGACCCGCTCCAGGTCCTCGGGCGTATCAACGCCGGCGCCGGGCTCATTTTCGGTGACGTGAACCGCAATGCGGTAGCCATGCCACAGTGCCCGCAGTTGCTCAAGCGATTCAAGTCGCTCCATGGGAGCCTGCGGCAGGGCTGGAAACTGCCTGAGAAACCCCATGCGATACCCGTAGATGCCGACATGGCGAAGCGGTTTGGGAAGCCCGGACGTCTGCCACCACTCCTTGCCCGTGAAGTCCCGGCCCGCAGGTATGGGCGAACGGCTGAAATACATTGCCGTCTGCCGGGCATCCAGAACGACCTTGACGACATTGGAATTCATGTATTCATGCAATGTGCTGATCGCATGCGCCGCAGTGCTCATCGCACAGTCTTTGCGGATGTCAAGGAGTTCGGCGACAGCGTCAATCAGCGCCGGGTCAATCAGGGGCTCGTCGCCCTGTACATTGACTATCAGGGCCTCATCGTCAAGGCCAAGGATATTGCAGGCCTCCGCCAGCCTGTCGCTTCCACTTGCATGGTCGGCCCTGGTGATGACTGCTGGAATGTTGAAGTCAGCGCACTTTGCAGCCACTTCAGTGCTGTCGGTCGCGACCACAACCGTATCGGCATGGCTTTTCAGGGCCTGGCGGGCAACCCTGACAATCATCGGCAAGCCGCCAATGTCGGCGAGTGGCTTGTTTGGCAGGCGGGTGGACGCGAGCCGCGCTGGAATCAAAACCGTAAATTTCATGGGGGCCCGCTCATCTGGCAACCGAATGTGGATCAGAGTCCCAATTCTTCGTCGCTCAAAACGCGCGCTTCGCTCTCCAGCATGATGGGCAGTCCATCACGAACAGGGTAGGCCAGGCGGGCACTTTTCGAAACCAGCTCCTGTTTTTCCCGGTCGTAGTCCAGATGCCCTTTGGTCACAGGGCAGACAAGCAGTTCAAGCAGTTTGGGTTCCATGACTCAATGGTAGTTGAGAAAGTAGCGGAATCAGCAGGGTATCAAGGGCTCTGAAAAAAGCTGCCTCGGGTTCGAACTCGAGCGGTACGGCCAAGACGTTCGCCGTCTGTGGCGACGCAACAAGCTTGACGGCATCTTTTTCGGTGCAAAGGATGGTGGCGTCAGCTACTCCTTGCAAATCTGCTTCGGAGATATTGTGATGATCCGGCAGGACGATGGTCTGGCTCAGCAGGATGCCACCCAAGCCCAGCATGTCAAAAAAAGCCTGCGGATTGGCAATGGCCGCCAGAGCGACTACAGGCTTGCGGCCAAAGGTATTCATGGGAACCAGGGTTCCATCCAGCGCGACGGCATTGTCTGCCAGTCGTCTTGCGGATGTAAATCCCTCAAAGGCAGGCTTGTTCCCGGTATGCAGGACGAGGCGTGGCGTCACATGCCCGGGAGTGGGCCAGGGTTCCCGCAAAGGGCCCGCCGGCAGCAACCATCCATTACCTGTTCCACGATCATCAAATACGATGATTTCAACATCGCGCCCCAGCGCGTGGTGCTGCAGGCCATCGTCGCAAACAATTACCTGCGTTTCCGGATAGGCCTGCAGCAATGCCCTCGCCACAGCAACACGCTTAACGCCCACAAATACAGGCGCGCCGGTTCTGCGCCTTATCAGCATGGGCTCGTCGCCGGACTCAAATACCGGCGTGGTGAGGGTGACCTCCTGCGCGCCCGTGGCCTGTCTGCCATATCCCCGCGACACCACACCTGCTTTCAATCCGGCGTTCTGCAGGCGTTGCACCAATGCAATCACCAGTGGCGTTTTCCCGCCGCCGCCAACGACAACGTTGCCCACCACGATAACGGGGACGGGCATCCGTGCCGATTTCACAATTCCAGCCTTGTAGAGTTGGCGGTGAACGCCCGTCACAGCCCCGTAAGCCAGAGACAGGGGCCATAAAAGACAGGCCAGCCCTGTGCGTCCTGCCCATGCTTTCTGTATGGCGCGACTCATGTCTGGGTCACTCCCGGGGGCGGCAGGCTAGCGAACGCCGGCCTGCGCGGCGCTTTGGGTTGCAAATGTGATTTGACTGAAGCCGTTGCGGCGCGCAGCTTCCATCACCGTGATGACCGCCTGATGTGTGGCGCTTGCATCGGCACTGATGATGATCACGCTTTCCTTGCCGGCTTTTGCGGCCTGAACCAGCGCCGCACCCAGAATTTCCAGTGATCTTCCCTCTACAGGGGTTTTGTTGATCATGTAGCGACCGTCGCTACCGACGGCGACGATGATCTCCTTGGGATAGTCGCGTTGCTGCTCTGCATCCGCGATGGGAAGCTTGATCTGGAGTTCTGTGAACTTGCTGTAGGTCGTCGAAAGCATGAGGAATATCAGCACGACCAGAAGCACATCAATAAATGGGATCAGGTTGATTTCGGGTTCATCCCGCGAACCCTTGCGAAAATTCATGGCCTGCCGCCCTCCGATGTATCCGAGGGCTTGAACTGAAATGTCATGACTAAAATCAAACCGGCGACAGTCATTTCCGCAGCGTATTGAGATGGCGCACGAAGCGTTCTGCGGCCAGTTCCATGCTCAGCAGGTAGCCATCCACCCTGGCCCTGAAATAGCGCCAGAAAATCAGGGACGGGATGGCCACGATCAGTCCAAACGCCGTGTTGTAAAGTGCAATGGAAATGCCCTGAGCCAGTTGCGCCGGGTTACCCCCTGTTGCGGCGCCCACGCCTCCGGTACCCGCCTGTGAGCCGAAGATTTCTATCATGCCGATGACAGTGCCCAGCAAACCCAGGAGTGGTGCGGCCGAGGCGATAGTGGCAAGGGCGGCCAGGTAGCGCTCCAGTTTGTGCGCAGCCTGCCTGCCTGCACCCTCAAGGGACGACCGAAGATCTTCCTCCGTCAGTTTGGGATTGGCATTGAGCGCCCGGAACCCGCTTGCCAGCACCTCGCCCAGCAGCGAATTTTGCTCCAGCTGGGCAACAACATCTGTGGATGGCACAGCTGTGCGCGAAACCGTAATGGCCTCGTCAACCAGCTTGGGAGGGGCTACCTTGCGTGTTTTGAGGCTGCTGAATCGTTCAATGACGAGCGCGAGAGCCAGGACAGAGCAGGCAACCAGAGGCCAGATTGGCCAGCCTGCGGCTTGTATGATCGAAAACAACGCACATCTCCTGGCGAGTAAATTGAGATGGATTATGGCCTACCGGCCGATGGCTTTTGGCTATTCCGGGCATGCAGCAGAACGCTCCGGGAATTGCGGCTCTTGTAAGCCGCAACTCACAGAAGCTGTGGATAACTTTGTGAGCAAGTGGCAGGCGATACCTCGCAAAGCCGCACGGGAACTGCGATATGACAAAACGATGAAATTTTGAGCAGAATTAAGCTATTAAAAATCAATGAGTTACACGTATTCTTCGTCGTTCTGGCGTGGTCCTGTGCGTGCGAAGGATGCCATTACGAATTCTGTGGAGTATTGCCCCGCAACAATGCAGGGGTTCTGTAATGAATGATGGTGTGGAACCCGCGTTTTCCGGAGGTACGGACCTGACAGGTATGGGTGCACCGAGGGTCACGGTCTGGCGGGTTGCGTCCCTCCTCAGGGCTATTGCTGACAGCCTTGAAGCACGGTTCAATCCTGTATCCGTACAGGGCGAGATTTCCGGGTTCTCGCGCGCTGCAAGCGGTCATTGCTATTTTTCGCTCAAGGACGAGCAGGGCCAGATTCGTTGTGCGATGTTTCGCCGTGCGGCCGGTCTGCTGGACTTTGCACCGGGCGACGGACAGTTGGTGGAGCTTCGTGGCCGCCTGGGTGTTTACGACGCTCGAGGGGAGCTGCAACTGGTGGTTGAGTCGATGCGCCGTGCAGGGCAGGGGACGCTTTTTGAACAATTCCTCAAGCTCAAGGCCAGACTGGAAGCGGAGGGCCTGTTCGATGCCAGCCGCAAACGACCACTGCCGCTCATGCCTCGCGCTGTTGGCGTGGTGACCTCACTTGGAGCTGCTGCCCTGCATGATGTCCTGACCGCATTGCAGCGCCGGGCACCCCACATGCCCATCGTCGTTTACCCGGCGAGCGTACAGGGCGCTCACGCACCTGTTGAGTTGTGCCAGGCGATGTCTCGGGCCTCGGGGCGTGGGGAGGTGGATGTGCTGTTGCTTGTTCGCGGTGGCGGCGCCATGGAAGACTTGTGGGCATTCAACGATGAGCAGCTCGCACGAGCCATCATCGCAGCGCCCATGCCCGTGATCAGCGGGGTGGGGCATGAAACTGACTTCAGCATTGCTGATTTTTGTGCCGACCTTCGCGCACCCACCCCGACGGCAGCGGCAGAGCTGTGTGTACAACCCCGCGACGCATGGGTGAATTTGCTGGATTCCCGTCAGGAACGTCTTCAGAACGGCGTGGACAGGCAACTGGAGTCCTTGAACCAGCGGCTTGACCTGGCCGCAGCACGTTTTAGTCGTCCCTCGCACTTCATTACCCGGCAGCAGGCGCGACTCGGCGCGCAGGCTCAGCAGCTAAAACACGCCGCCTCCATGGCCCTGAGCTTCGCGAGGGCCGATCTGATACAGGCTGGCGAAAGGTTTCCCAAAGCCTGTTTGGCCGTCATTCATGAGCAAAATGCAAGGCTTGAAAATGCGCGCCGCCATCTCGAGTTGCTCAACCCGCAACTTGTACTGAAGAGGGGCTATGCGTGGCTCAGTGACGCAGAGGGATCAACCATCACCAGTGCGACCCAGCCGGTGTTGGGCCAGGCATTGAGGGCTACCCTTGTTGATGGCGAGGTCGATTTGACTGTGTCGGCCAGGCGACTTATTTAGTTCTTAGAATCGACTGATAATTGTTTAACCACCACGAGGAAAATTATGGAACACAAACTCCCGCCACTGCCCTACGCAATTGACGCCCTGGCTCCGAACTACAGCCAGGAGACGCTTGAATACCATTACGGCAAGCACCACAATGCTTACGTGGTAAACCTGAACAACCTGCAAAAGGGTACAGAGTTTGAGTCCATGACACTCGAAGAGATCGTCAAAAAATCCAGCGGCGGCGTTTATAACAATTCGGCACAGATCTGGAACCACACTTTCTTCTGGAACTGCATGAAGCCTGCAGGTGGCGGTGAGCCATCCGGCGCCCTGGCAGCAGCCATCAATGCAAAATTTGGTTCGTACGCCGCATTCAAGGAAGCTTTTGTCAAGTCAGCCGTCGGTAATTTCGGCTCCGGCTGGACCTGGCTCGTCAAGAAGGCCGATGGCTCTGTCGATATCGTCAACACTGGCGCAGCAGGTACCCCTCTGACGACGGCCGACAAAGCCCTGCTGACCATCGACGTCTGGGAGCACGCCTACTACATCGATTACCGCAACCTGCGCCCCAAATTTGTCGAAACCTTTCTCGCAAGCCTGGTGAACTGGAGTTTTGCAGAAGCCAATTTCGCCTGAATGCATTGAGTTGTAAAAAAAGCCCGAAGATCAATCTCCGGGCTTTTTTTTCGCCTGCAATACACGGCTGCTGGATTGCTTCGGTTACTTCGGTTGCTTCACAAAAATATATGGCAAATCGATGGCGAACTCTCTGGTGTCGCGTGTGCTCGGTCCTGACAGTGAAAATAATTCGCCCTAAATGTCCGTAATTTTGTATCGTGATATTGCGTTGCATAAAATGCAGTGTCGGCCTGATTCCCCAAAAGGTTAATCAGGCGCCATCCCAACCATGTCCGCCGCTCTGCGTGCAGCCGGTGGCATTGCCATAACAATTTCTGGAGATATGCAATGAGTAACGTGCAACCCACCATCATCTATACGCTGACCGACGAGGCACCGCTGCTGGCGACCAGCGCCTTTCTTCCGATCATTCGCACGTTTGCGGCACCTGCAGGCATCAAGGTTGATACCGGCGACATCTCGGTGGCTGCGCGCGTGCTCGGTTCATTTCCGGAATACCTTTCTGAAGACCAGCGTGTGCCTGACAACCTGGCTGAACTTGGCAAGCTGACACTCAAGCCGGAAGCCAACATCATCAAGCTACCCAACATCAGCGCTTCCGTGTCGCAACTCATGGCCTGCATCAAGGAGTTGCAGGGCAAGGGCTACAAGCTTCCGGACTATCCGGAGAACCCCAAGACAGATGAAGAAAAGGATGTCCGCGCACGTTATTCCAGGTGCACCGGCAGTGCCGTGAATCCTGTGCTGCGGGAAGGCAACTCTGATCGCCGCGCGCCTGCTGCAGTCAAGAATTACGCACGCAAGAACCCGCATTCAATGGGCGAGTGGAGCCAGGCATCGCGCAGCCATGTATCCCACATGCACCATGGCGACTTCTATCATGGTGAAAAGTCGATGACGCTTGACCGCGCACGCGACGTGAAGATGGAACTGGTGACCAAAACCGGCAAGACCATTGTGCTCAAGCCGAAAGTGTCACTGCTGGACCGCGAAATCATTGACAGCATGTTCATGAGCAAGAAAGCCTTGCTCGAGTTCTATGAAAAGGAAATCGAGGATGCGCACAAGACCGGTGTGATGTTCTCCCTGCACGTCAAGGCCACGATGATGAAGGTGTCGCACCCCATCGTTTTTGGTCATTGCGTGCGTATCTTCTACAAGGAAGCCTTTGAAAAGCACGGCAAGCTGTTTGATGAGCTGGGCGTGAATGTCAACAACGGCATGGGCGACCTCTACAACAAGATCGCAACGCTGCCGCAGAGCAAGCAGGATGAAATCAAGCGCGACCTGCACGCCTGCCACGAGCACCGCCCTGAACTGGCGATGGTGGACTCCGCCAAGGGCATTACCAATTTCCATTCACCCAACGACATCATTGTCGACGCGTCCATGCCGGCAATGATCCGCAACAGCGGCAAGATGTGGGGTGCCGATGGCCGCCTGAAAGACGTGAAGGCCGTCATGCCGGAATCGACCTTTGCCCGTATCTACCAGGAAATCATCAACTTCTGCAAGTGGCATGGTGCGTTTGATCCGAAGACCATGGGTACGGTGCCAAACGTTGGCCTGATGGCGCAGCAGGCAGAGGAATACGGCTCACACGACAAGACCTTTGAAATCCAGGAAGACGGTGTCGCCAATATCGTCGATCTGGCCACTGGCGAAGTGCTGCTGAGCCAGAACGTTGAACAGGGTGACATCTGGCGCATGTGCCAGGTTAAGGACGCTGCAATCCGCGACTGGGTCAAGCTCGCCGTCAATCGCGCCCGCAATTCGGGCATGCCCGTGGTGTTCTGGCTTGATGCCTATCGCCCGCATGAGGCACAGATGATCACGAAGGTGAAGATGTACCTGCACGAACACGATACAACCGGCCTCGACATCCAGATCATGAGCCAGGTGCGTGCGATGCGCTACACACTTGAGCGCGTGATCCGTGGTGAGGACACCATCAGCGCGACTGGCAATATTCTTCGCGACTACCTGACCGACCTGTTCCCCATCATGGAACTCGGCACCAGCGCCAAAATGCTGTCCATCGTCCCGCTGATGGCTGGCGGTGGCATGTATGAAACCGGCGCTGGCGGCTCAGCCCCCAAGCATGTACAGCAGCTGGTGGAAGAGAACCACCTTCGCTGGGATTCTCTGGGAGAGTTCCTGGCCCTTGCGGTGTCTTTGGAGGACCTCGGTATCAAGACCGGTAATGCCAGGGCCAAGCTTCTTGCCAAGACGCTGGACGCTGCTACCGGCAAGCTGCTGGACAACAACAAGAATCCGTCGCCAAAAACAGGCCAGCTCGACAACCGTGGCAGCCAGTTCTATCTGGCCATGTACTGGGCGCAGGAACTGGCTGCGCAGACCGAGATCCCGGAGCTGGCTGCGAAGTTCGCGCCACTGGCCAAAAAACTTGCTGCCGATGAGGCCGCGATTGTTGCCGAGCTCCAGGCAGTGCAAGGCAAGCCCGTGGATATCGGCGGCTACTATCAGCCTGACATGGCCAAGCTCGAAGCGGTAATGCGTCCGAGCAAGACCTTTAACGCTGATTTGGCGTCTTTCAACGCATAAGCTCCCGGATTGGTCCATGTGACCTTCATTGGTCGAAAAAAAGGCGATCCGGATACAAGTCCGGATCGCCTTTTTTCTATCTGCAGGCTGGGGATTGCCCAGCTTCTCTCCAACTCAATTACGGCTAAAAAGCTGGCCGCCCAGTTTGGCGCCTGCCTTGATGCCTTTTTTTGCAAACCAGCCCTTGTTCATTTCCAGCACATAACGTACGGGTTTTGCGGAGCAATGCGGTTCGGTCGTTTGCGGTTTCATGTCGGCCAGGTTCACGATAGTGCCATCGTCGGCAACAAAAGCAGCAGTAAGCGGCAAGATGGTGTTTTTCATCCAGAAGCATTGCTGGGCTGCCTGTTCAAACACAAAAATCATGCCCTCGGACTGCGGCATCTCCTTGCGGAACATCAGGCCGATTTGCCGTTGTTCGGGTGTCAATGCAACCTGCGCGTCAATCTGGTGCATTCCCGCCGAGATTTTCACGCGCTGCAGATTCATCTGCGGTTCTTCCTGGGCACTGGCGGGTGCCACTGTCAGCAGGGCGAAAGGGAGCAGGGCGCTTGCGGCCGCGAGGCGCAGAAGTCGTGGAGTATTGAGTGTGTATGCCATGGTTACAGCAGGTTGTGGGGCGGATACAAGCATAAGCGACGGCCATAAAAAATGCCCGCACTGGGCGGGCATCTTTACCTGAAGTGCGGGAATTGCTTCCCGGGATTCAGTATTACTTTGCAGCGGAAGCCTTGGCCATTGGCTTGGCTTCAGCTTTTGCAGCCTTCTTGGCGGCAGCGGCTTCTGCTTTTTCTTTCTTGGCAGCAGCTGCTTTTTCTTTCTTTGCGGCCTTGGCAGCGGCTTTTTCTTCCTTGGTCATCTTGGCTGGCTTGGCTTCAGCTTTGGCTTCTGCCTTGACTTCAGCTTTTGCTGCTGGAGCAGCAGCGGCAGCAGGAGCTGCGGAGGCAGCTGGCTTGGCAGCAGGAGCTTGTGCGTACACACCAGCAGCGAAGAAACCGGCGATCAGGGTTGCGAGGATTTTGTTCATTTGGGAGTTTCCTGGAAATAACGTTATTGGAAAAATTACCCCGAAATTTCGGAGGCACCTTCGTAACGACGACCTTTTACAAATGGTTGACAAGCACTGCAAATTTTCTTCAGAAAAATCGTTTGACGATAGAATTTCAGGGTTTTTACCTAAGTCAGGTAAGGAATTTTGTTCATCAGGGCCGCCAAAAGCCTGCCGGAGACTTTCATTCATATGTACAAGCACATCGAGGTGCCCGCCCAGGGGCAAAAAATTACCGTCAATGCCGACAACTCGCTGAACGTGCCCGATCAGCCCATCATTCCGTTTATCGAAGGTGATGGCACGGGCAAAGACATCACGCCGGTCATGTTGAAGGTCGTCGATGCTGCGGTTGCAAAAGCCTATGGCGGCAGGAGAAAAATCCACTGGATGGAGGTTTACGCCGGTGAAAAATCCACCCGGATTTACGGTCCCGACGTCTCGCTTCCGGAGGAAACCCTGGCGGCGGTCAGGGAGTACGTCCTGTCGATCAAGGGGCCGCTCACCACGCCTGTAGGTGGCGGCATCCGCAGCCTGAATGTGGCCATGCGCCAGGAACTGGACCTTTACGTCTGTCTTCGTCCCATCCAGTACATCAAGGGCGTGCCGTCGCCCCTGAAAGAGCCCGAGAAGACCAACATGGTCATCTTTCGCGAAAACTCTGAAGACATCTATGCCGGTATCGAGTTTGAAGCCGGTAGCGACAACGCCAAAAAGATCATCAAATTCCTGCAGGACGACATGGGGATCAAGAAGATCCGCTTTCCGGATACATCGGGTATCGGCGTCAAGCCGGTGTCCAGTGAAGGCACAGAGCGCCTGATGAGAAAGGCGATTCAGTACGCCATTGACAACGACAAGCCCAGCGTGACCATCGTCCACAAAGGCAACATCATGAAGTTCACCGAGGGCGCCTTCCGTGACTGGGCTTACGGCCTGGCACAGAAAGAGTTCGGCGCCCAGTTGATTGACGGCGGCCCCTGGTGCAGGCTCAAGAACCCCAAAAACGGGAAGGATATTGTGATCAAGGACGTGATCGCCGACGCCTTCCTCCAGCAGATTCTGCTGCGTCCGGCTGAATACTCGGTTGTCGCCACGCTCAACCTGAACGGTGACTACCTTTCTGACGCGCTGGCCGCGCAGGTCGGTGGCATCGGGATCGCGCCGGGCGCCAACATGTCTGACACCGTGGCCTGTTTTGAAGCCACTCATGGCACCTCACCAAAATACGCCGGGAAGGACTACGTGAACCCGGGCTCTGAAATCCTGTCGGCAGAAATGATGCTTCGCCATATGGGATGGACGGAGGCTGCCAACCTGATCATCAGCGCCATGGAACAGTCCATCGCGTCCAAGAAGGTAACCTATGACTTTGCCCGGCTTATGGAAGGCGCAACCCAGGTCAGTTGCTCCGGTTTTGGCCAGGTCATGATTGACCACATGTAATACGGCATCTTTCTTGCGCTGATCGGGCCGCTGGAGGATCCAATCCCCGGCGGCCTTTGTTTTTTGAATTTTTCATATCGTTAAAAATGTCAATGATCGCAGCTTGAATGTCGCGTTCCCGCCACCACTTTTCATGCATTCCCCTATCGGGCACACAGACGATTAGCAGTCGCTAGAATGAATTTCATGGCTACCCAACCCCCGAAGACTCCCAAAACCCCGGTGAAGCCGCAAACGCCGGCCTTCAAGCCTGAAGACGGGCGGGGCAGCGATTCAGTCGTACTGGAGCGTCTCCCCCAGAAAACCAAACCACCGCAGATGTACCAGGTGGTACTCCTCAATGACGACTACACCCCCATGGAGTTTGTGGTCGTGGTCATCCAGGAGTTTTTCAACAAGGACCGCGAAACGGCCACCGGGATCATGCTGAAGATACATCTCGATGGCAAAGGTGTTTGCGGCGTGTTCTCGAAGGACGTGGCCGCCACCAAGGTGGATCAGGTCACTGAGGCCGCCCGCAAGAATGGCCACCCGTTGCAGTGCGTCAGCGAGCCCATTGAATTATGAAAAATGTGGCCAATATTGCATTCATGAGCCCAAACAGATCCCCGTCCACCAACGTCGCAAGCCGAAAGGAAAATCAATGATTGCCCAGGAACTAGAAGTCAGCTTGCACATGGCCTTTGTCGAAGCGCGCCAGCAGCGCCACGAGTTCATCACCGTGGAGCACCTGCTGCTTGCCCTGCTTGACAACCCCAGCGCGGCAGAAGTGCTGCGCGCATGCTCTGCCAATGTGGATGACCTGCGCAAGTCGCTGGCCAATTTCATCAAGGACAACACCCCGCAGGTTGCCGGCACCGACGATGTGGATACGCAGCCTACGCTGGGTTTCCAGCGCGTGATCCAGCGCGCCATCATGCATGTGCAGTCCACCGGCAACGGCAAGAAGGAAGTCACCGGTGCCAACGTGCTGGTCGCCATTTTTGGCGAAAAAGACTCGCACGCTGTGTATTACCTCCACCAGCAGGGTGTGACCCGCCTGGATGTGGTGAATTTCATCGCCCACGGCATCAAGAAGAGCGATCCTCCCGAGCCCACCAAGACTGGCGAGAGCGCCGCCGAGAACGAAGAGGGTGGTGGCGAGAAGAATGAAAAGGCCTCGCCGCTGGAGCAGTACACCGTCAACCTGAACCAGCTCGCCAAGGACGGCAAGATTGACCCGCTCATCGGCCGTCATTACGAGGTCGAGCGCGTGATCCAGATCCTCTGCCGCCGCCGCAAGAACAACCCCCTGCTGGTTGGTGAAGCTGGCGTGGGCAAGACCGCGATAGCCGAGGGCCTGGCCTGGCGCATCACGCAGAAAGATGTGCCGGAAATCCTGGCCGAAGCCCAGGTGTTCTCGCTCGATATGGGTGCCTTGCTCGCCGGTACCAAATACCGCGGTGACTTCGAGCAACGCCTGAAGGGCGTGCTCAAGGCCTTGAAGGACAAGCCCAACGGCATCTTGTTCATCGACGAAATCCACACCCTGATCGGTGCAGGTGCGGCCTCGGGTGGCACGCTGGATGCGTCCAACCTGCTCAAGCCGGCGCTTTCCAGTGGCCAGCTCAAGTGCATTGGCGCAACCACCTTCACCGAGTACCGCGGCATCTTTGAAAAAGACGCAGCGCTGTCACGCCGCTTCCAGAAGGTCGATGTGGTCGAGCCGACCGTGCAGGAAACCGTCGACATTCTCAAGGGCCTGAAGTCGCGTTTTGAAGAGCACCACAGCGTCAAGTACGCCGTCGCAGCCCTGCAGGCCGCAGCAGAGCTCAGCGCCAAGTACATCAATGACCGTCACCTCCCTGACAAGGCGATTGACGTGATTGATGAAGCCGGTGCTGCCCAGCGCATCCTGCCGGCGTCCAAGCGCAAGAAGATCATCACCAAGGCCGAGGTCGAAGAGATCGTCGCCAAGATCGCCCGCATTCCGCCCGCCAACGTCTCCAACGACGATCGCGGCAAACTGCAGACGCTTGAGCGCGATTTGAAAAGCGTGGTCTTCGGCCAGGACAAGGCCCTTGAAGTGCTGGCTGGTGCCGTCAAGATGGCACGCTCCGGCCTTGGAAAAGACGACAAGCCGATTGGCTCCTTCCTGTTCTCCGGTCCCACGGGTGTCGGCAAGACGGAAGCTGCGAAGCAACTGGCCTACATTATGGGCATCGAGCTCATCCGCTTCGATATGTCGGAGTACATGGAGCGCCATGCGGTGAGCCGCCTGATTGGCGCGCCTCCGGGTTATGTCGGTTTTGACCAGGGTGGCTTGCTGACCGAGGCCGTCACCAAGAAGCCGCATTGCGTGCTGCTGCTCGACGAAATCGAGAAGGCGCACCCGGACATCTTCAACGTGCTGCTGCAGGTCATGGACCACGGCACGCTGACGGACAACAACGGGCGCAAGGCCGATTTCCGCAATGTCATCATCGTCATGACCACCAATGCCGGTGCCGAGACGATGAACAAGGCGACCATCGGTTTCACGAACCCGCGCGAAGCCGGCGACGAGATGGCAGACATCAAGCGCCTGTTCACGCCCGAGTTCCGCAACCGCCTGGATGCAACCGTCAGCTTCAAGGCGCTGGATGAAACCGTCATTCTGCGCGTGGTCGACAAGTTCCTGCTGCAGCTTGAAACGCAACTGGCCGAGAAGAAGGTTGAAGTCACCTTCACCGACACGCTGCGCAAGTACCTGGGCAAGAAGGGTTTTGATCCGCTCATGGGTGCACGCCCGATGCAGCGCCTGATCCAGGACACGATCCGCCGTGCACTGGCAGACGAGCTGCTCTTCGGCAGGCTGGTCGATGGCGGCCGTTTGACGGTCGACATGAAGGTCACGACCGACGAGAAGGGTGTCGAGACCGGCGAAGTCCAGCTTGACATCACGCCGCTGCCCAAGAAAGAGGGCAAGGCCAAGCCGGAAGCCGAGCAGGCAGAGGCCAGCTAGGCCCACGCTGGGCAATCCCCCCGAAAAGGCCGGTAGCATTGCGCTATCGGCCTTTTTCTTTGGCCCGCATGCAACAAGCCTCCGCATACCTTGACCATCCCCCAACTCAGCGCTGAATGGCACACCGGCCTCTCACTGGCCTGGAGCGCCTATATCGCCATCCTGTCCATCTGGATCGTGCTGCAAAAGCGCGCGCCGGTGTCCACCATGAGCTGGATTTTGTCGATGGCCTTGCTGCCTTTTGCCGGCTTTGTCATCTATTACTTCCTTGGGCCACAGCGCCTGAAAAAGCAGCGCCTCAAACGACTGCGCAGCCGTGCAGGGGAACGTGGCGATGCCGATATGGCGTTGCTGCGCGGCGCTGCCGAGAAAGCCCCGCCGGCCCTGCGGCAGATGGCCGCTTTGGGCACGGCTGCGTGTGGCTTGCCGGTATCGAGTGCGACTTCTGCCGAGCTTCTCTCGGGCGGCGCCAAAACATTCGACAGCATTTTTGAGGCAATCAGAAATGCCCGCCACCATGTTCACCTGGAGTACTACATCTTTGAGCCCGACCGCATAGGCACGGCACTGCGCGACCTGCTGGTGCAGAAGGCGCAGGAGGGTGTTGCGGTCCGCCTGCTGGTCGATGCGCTGGGTTCCAAACGGCTGGGCCGCAAGTTCATGGCGCCGCTGCTGGAGGCGGGGGGCAGGGTCGGGCTGTTCCATGACTCCCGTATAGGCCGGCGGCTGCGCCCGGTCAGCAACTACCGTACGCACCGCAAGATCGTGGTGTGTGATGGTGTCGTCGGCTTCACGGGCGGCGTCAACATCACGGATGAGGAGGACATGCGCACCCTTGCCGATGCCTACCATGACGTGCACCTGCGCATTGAGGGCAGCGCGGTGCGCTGGCTGCAGACCACCTTCCTGGAGGACTGGGTCTACGCCACGGGTGAATCCCCGCAGGATTCGCACAAAACACTGCCCAACCTGTTGCCTCACCTGCTTCCCGATGTTGAGGCCGGAGACATTCCGGTACAAATCGTGGCCAGTGGGCCTGACAGCGAGCTTGAAGCCATACACCGCATGCACGTCGCAGCCATCAATGCGTCCTGCCACCGTGCCTGGCTGACCACGCCTTACTTCGTGCCCGGCGAACCTGCACTCATGGCGCTGACCAGTGCAGCGCTGCGCGGCGTGGATGTGCGCCTGCTGGTGCCGCGCCGCAGCGACAGTTTTATCGTCAGTGCCGCAGCGCGCTCCTACTACGCCGAGCTGATAGCCGCAGGGGTCAAGGTCTGGGAGTACAAGGCCCGCATGCTGCACTCCAAGACGCTGGTGGTGGACGACAACTGCGCCATGATTGGCACCGCCAACTTTGACAACCGCAGTTTTCGCCTGAATTTCGAGGTGATGGCCGTGGTTTACGGCCCGACGCTGGCCGAACCCCTCGCTGCGCAGTTTGAAACTGACCTTCACAGCTCTGCATGGGTACGCGCCAACCGGCCGCAGAAATTCCCGATGCGGCTGATGGACGCGACGGCGCGCCTTTTTTCTCCTTTACTCTGAGATAACCTAGAAACAGCGGTTGACCGCTCGCAGATTTCAACAAAGCCGCATGAGCATCACCCTTTTCCTCTTCGTTCATGTTTATCGATCTGACGATAACGCTATGAACCCGATTGCACCGCGCACGTTGCACCATGCTGCGTTGCTCCGCCTTGTGGGCATTAGCCCACTGCGTTGTCGCGCCTTGCCTGGCACAGCGCGCGCGGCACACTCGGGCCCATCCAACCACTGTTTCTAGGTTTCCATGGCCCCCCACACCTTTCTCTGGCACGACTACGAAACGTTCGGCCTGAACACCCGCCGTGACCGGCCCTGCCAGTTCGCCGGCATACGTACCGATGCCGACCTCAACGAAATCGGGGAGCCGGTGATGATTTATTGCCAGCCGGCCAACGACTACCTGCCTGATCCGCAGTCCTGCCTGATCACCGGCATCACGCCCCAGCTCTGCCTGGAGCGCGGCCTGCCCGA
Source organism: Pseudomonadota bacterium (assembly GCA_040388905.1). Lineage (GTDB taxonomy): Bacteria > Pseudomonadota > Gammaproteobacteria > Burkholderiales > Burkholderiaceae_C > Polaromonas. The sequence goes on along the minus strand of JAZKAY010000020.1, from coordinate 62,574 downwards.
GCATGCCTTCGCGGCACGGATTGAATCACTGCTGGCCCAGCCCGGCACCATTGGCGTCGGCTACAACACCATACGTTTTGACGACGAGGTCACGCGCTTCATGTTCTGGCGCAACCTCATAGACCCCTACGCCCGAGAATGGCAGAACGACTGCGGCCGATGGGACCTGCTCGACGTCGTGCGCATGGCCTATGCACTAAGGCCGGAAGGCATCACCTGGCCGACCAAACCTGATGAGCGCAGCGCGGACGGTGCGGCATTGCGCCCCAGCTTCAAACTCGAAGACCTGGCCCGCGCCAATGGCCTGCTGCACGAAGCCGCACACGATGCGCTCTCGGACGTGCGCGCCACAATTGCCCTGGCCAGGCTGATCAAGACCGCACAGCCCAAACTGTTTGACTTTTGCCTCGGCCTGCACAAAAAAGACCGGGTCGCGATGGAGCTGGGCCTGCCCGCCACGGCGCAAAACGCGCAACCGTTTTTGCACATCTCGGGCATGTTTCCACCCGAGCGCGGCTGCATGGCCGTCATGTGGCCGCTGGCCACGCACCCCACCAACAAGAACGAACTGCTCGCCTGGGACCTTGCTTATGACCCCAGCGAGCTGCCGCTGCTCGACGTGGCCACCCTGCGCCAGCGTCTTTTCAGCAAGACGGCAGACCTGCCCGAAGGCGTGCAGCGCCTGCCGCTCAAGTCAGTCCACCTGAACAAGTCACCCATGGTTGTGCGCAAGCTCAAGACACTGAGCGACGAGATGGCGGCCAGGTGGGGCATCGACATCGACGCCGCCATGGTCAACGCCGAAAAAGCCGCCGGCCTGCCGGACATGAGTGCCATCTGGCCAGAGGTCTTCCAGCGCCCCAAAGAGGCCACGCCCGATGTGGATGAGGATCTTTACGGCGGCTTCGTGGGCAACACCGACCGCAGGCGGCTGAACCAGTTGCGCGAGCTGTCACCGGCAGAACTGGCCCATGCCCGTATCGGTTTTGACGATGACAGGCTGGAAGAGATCGTCTTCCGGTACCGCGCCCGAAATTTTGCAGATACCCTGTCGCCTGAAGATGGCCAGCGCTGGGAGGCGCATCGTGCTGCTCGGCTGCTTGAAGGCGAGGGCGGGGCGCGCAATGTGGATGCGCTGTTTGCAGAAATCGACAGGCTGGCTGATACGCCGGCTGGCGCTGATGAGCGCGGCGAGGCGGTGCTGGGTGCGCTGTATGACTACGCCGAGGCCATCGCGCCGGAGCTCTAGATTGGGCGGCGCGCTGGCGTCCTGCCATGCCTGGATAGGGTTTACTATAAATTAAATAGCTGCTCACGCTCGTGTCTATTGGCTTGCAGCCGTATTTGATGCCTTTTTGGAGGCATTTCAGGGCATTTTCCGTGCTTTTTGCAGTAATTTGCGGCTTGTCAGGTGTCATTAATACAGTAAATGTATTAATTTAATCTTTGGAAGTTTTTTGGATAATTATTGTTGCATTTTTTGCAACAATAATACCTTTCCTGGAAAAGCAAGCCTCTCAAACTTCCTGGGATGTCACGATCTGTCGGGTTGCCAGATGTCGTGTTTGCCCATCACACCCAGATGCAGCGAACTGGCCTCAAATGCCGCCAGCCAGGTTTGCAGCTGCGGCCAGGGTTGGGCTGCAAACCAGGCAGCGTCGGTATGGGCAAACTGGCGCACGAAAGGCAGCGTCGCCATGTCGGCCAGGCTGGGGGCGTTGCCGAACAGCCAGCTGTTGCCCAATCTGCCCTCCATCCCGTCAAGCCAGCGCGCGCCCAGATCACGCTGCATGATGGCAAACGCTGCGGTGTCGGCGCCTGACTCCTGCGGGTAGCGGTTGGGGTATTTGTAGCGGTCCAGGTTGCGTTTGAAGGCACCGTCATTGACCCGGATTAGCTCCAGCATGCCTTCAAGGGTGGTGGCTGCCGGTGCCAGCCAGTGCGCGGGATCGTTCTGGCGCAGTGCCCACAGCATGATGTCCAGGCTTTCATCAATGACCTGGCCATCAGGCAAGACCAGCACCGGAACCGTCCCCTTGGGCGACGCGGCCAGCATTTCTGCAGGCTTGTTTTTCAGCGTGATTTCGCGGTGCTCGTAGTGCAGGCCACTCGCAGCCAGTGCCAGCCGGGCGCGCATGGCGTAAGGGCAACGCCGAAACGAATACAGGACGGGAAACATGGTCGGCGCGGCGCCGTTCATCACCAGCAGATCAGGCGCCGGGCTGGCGCAGGCCGATATGTGCCGCCTGGCGTTTTTCGGCCAGCTCGACCTGGCGCTGGCGCTCGCGGTATCCGGCTTTTTGTTCGTCTGAGGTTGCGTCGTGGCAGTGCGCGCAGCTCACGCCCAGCTCGTACAGGGGCGACTGGCGGTCTTCTTCGCTGAGCGGGTCGCGGCATGAGCGGCACAGCGTGAATGCACCGGGCCGCAGGCCGTGGCCAACGGATACGCGCTCGTCAAACACAAAACACTCGCCTTGCCAGGTGCTTTGCTTTTCAGGCACGGTCTCAAGGTATTTGAGGATGCCGCCTTCGAGGTGGTAGACCTCGTCGAACCCTTTGGCGCGCATGAATGCGGTTGATTTTTCGCAGCGTATGCCGCCAGTGCAGAACATGGCCACACGCGGCTTTTTGCCGTCAACAGGTGCCAGCCTGCCACCTTCGGCCATCTCGCGCTCAACCCAGCCGGGCAGCTCTGAAAAGCTTGAGGTGGCGGGGTTGATGGCGCCCTCGAACGTGCCTATCGACACCTCATAGTCATTGCGCGTGTCGACCAGCACCACATCGGGTTCGGCCAGCAGCGCATTCCAGTCGGCGGGTTTGACGTACTGGCCAGCGTTGAGGGCAGGGTGCACGTCCGGCACGCCCATGGTGACGATTTCGCGTTTGAGCCGCACTTTCATGCGGTAGAACGGCAGCTGCTCCGCCCAGGCTTCCTTGTGTTCAAGCTGTGCCAGCCGGGCATCGCTGCGCAGGTATGCCAGCACCGCGCGCACGCCAGCCTCCGGCCCGCTGATCGTGCCGTTGATACCTTCGGCCGCCAGCAGCAGGGTGCCCCTGACGCCGTTGGCCTCGCAGCACGCCATCAGGGGCGCCTGCAGCGACTCGTGGTCGGGCAGCTCGACAAACTTGTACAGGGCGGCGGTGAGGAAGGGCATGGGGGTAGATAGTCCCCCTGGTTGGCGATGTGAGCTTGTTCGCGGGGGAGGGTGTTCATTTTATCGGCAGCGGAGGCACACGCACCTGATCTGCCGCAAGCCGGGGCTATCATGCTTTCCCCCTGCCACCCACCCGAAAGCACGCCATGACCACGCCCCAGCCAGAGAACCGAACCCGCATCAAGGTCGCCGTGATGGGCGCCGGTGCCGTGGGCTGCTATTACGGCGGCATGCTGGCGCGTGCCGGGCATGAGGTGGTGCTGATTGCACGGCCACAGCACGTGGAGGCGATCGCCCGCGCAGGCCTGCGGGTACAGACGGCGGCGTTTGACGAGCATGTGCCCCTGGCTGCCAGCACAGACCCCGCCGCTGTACATGGCGCTGATCTGGTGCTGTTCTGTGTCAAGTCCACCGACACAGAATCTGCCGGCGAGCTGGTTCGCCCCCATCTTGCCGCCGATGCGCTGGTGCTGTGCCTGCAAAACGGCGTGGACAATGCCGACCGCCTGCGCACAGTCCTGCCTGATCATGAAGTCGCAGCAGCCGTTGTGTATGTCGCGACAGAAATGGCTGGCCCGGGGCACGTCAAACACAACGGACGGGGTGAGTTGGTCATCGAGCCTTCAAGGGGCAGCGGGTTTTCAAGCGAGGCGGCGGCCCGGGCGTTGATCACGTCAGGCGTACCCGTTGAAATCTCGGACAACGTGCGCGGCGCGCTGTGGGCCAAGCTGATCCTGAACTGTGCCTACAACGCGGTGTCGGCGATTGTGCAAATGCCTTATGGCAAGACGGTGCAGGGAGGGGGCGTGAAGGATGTCATGCGGGATGTCGTCTCGGAGTGCCTGGCGGTGGCCCAAGCCGACGGCGTGACGGTGCCTGGCGACGTGGATGCAGCCATACGCAAGATTGCCGAGACCATGCCGGAGCAGTTTTCATCAACGGCGCAAGACCTGGCACGCGGCAAACGCAGTGAAATTGATTACCTCAACGGCCTGGTGGTGCGGCGTGGTGAGGCGCTGGGCGTATCCACGCCCGCAAACCGCGTGCTCTGGGCATTGGTGAAACTGCTCGAGTCCAGGGATCGCCGGGAAGGTAGCACCGTTTAAACACCGGCAAACTCTGGATTCGTCAAAAGTCATATGTGTCTTATTAAATACTAAATTATGTAAAGTATTTAATAAGATACTTTAATAGCGTTGAAATAGTATTTTTAAAAATATAAAATGGTATTTTGTATTGATTAAAATACGCCATGACCACAAGCTTTGAACTGGCCGCCATTCTTGACAACGAGCGCAAACGCCAGGCGCTGACCATCAGCGAGGTCATCAAACGCACCGGCGTCAGCCGGGCTGCCATTTACCGCCTGTTCAAGGGCGGCGACGTGCAGCTCACCACCTTGCTGGCCGTCACTGACCTGCTGGGGCTGGATTTGCTGGCCATGCGCACCGACGTGGCGCGGCTGATGCCTGACACGGCTGACGGCCTGTCTGGCATGTCTGCCGCCACCCGCAAGACACTTGCACAGGAGAAAAACCGCCAGCGTGAGGCCGCACCTGGTCCCCTGTCTGCCGTCGCCGCACGTGCGGCCCGCCTGCAGGGCAAGCTCCAGACTGCTCACTGATGAACATTCCCGTCCTCGTCATCAAGCTGCATGGCCGGCGGGTGGGCATGCTGTTTGAGTTCGCGCCCGAAAATGCCGAGCCCATCATCCGCTTCGCTGTCGATGAGGCCTATGCGCGTGAGCCCTTCGGTAGCGAGCCTGTGCTGTCCGAATCCTTCCGCGCCGCCGATCCCGCGCAGCAGCAGTCCTTCTGGCTTAACCGTGTCGCTCCGGGTTTCAACTCCGTCCGGGGGCTGCGGGGCGACACCCAACTGCCGGCTTTCTTCCAGAACCTGCTGCCTGAAGGCACCTTCCGCAAGCATGTGGCGGATGCGGCGGGTATAGACCCGTCCAACAACTTCAGCATGCTGGCCGCCTGCGGCAGGGACTTGCCGGGCGCGGTCACCGCCGAGTGGGAAAACATAGGCAAAGCCGCGCTGCAGAACCTGGTGACCCAGGGGCAGGATGCGCTGGAGGTCACGGTCTGGTCAGAACCCTTCCAGGACGCCATTTCGATATCCGGCGTGCAGCCCAAGCTGGGCGTGAACCGGGATGCCGACGGTCGCTTCAGCGGTCGCACCAGGCACCACGACACCGCCATCATTGCCAAGCTCCCTTCGGTTGAATACCCGCGCATGCCCCAGATGGAAGACCTCTGCATGCGACTGGCGAAGCTGGCTGGCGTTGATACCTGCGAGTTCGAGCTGGCGGGCATGAGTGCGCTGTCAGCCGGTCATCGTTATGACCTGGGTGAGGAAGTGCAGGGCAGCTTTCTGGCCGTCACGCGTTTTGACCGGGGGCCGGCCGGTCGCGTGCATTTCGAGGATTTCGCCCAGGTGCTGGGCGTTTCGCCCCAGAACAAATACAGCCAGAGTTACCTGGCCATTGCCCAGACCCTGCTGGACTTGCCCGCCTGCGGTGTGCCGGCCGTGCATGAGCTGCTGCGCCGCATTGAAGTGAACGACCTGCTGGGCAATGCCGACATGCACCTGAAGAACCTCGGCCTGCTTTACCGTGATGCGCGCCAGGCCGAACTGGCCCCTGCCTATGACCTGCTCAGTACCCATGTCTACCTCGGCACCCAGGGGCATGCGCTGGCCCTGATCGAAGAGGGCAAGCCGGATGGCAAGGCGCAAGGTAAAGCCCAGGACGATCACCGCAAGCCGTTGCTGACGCCGCAATCCGTGCTGCGTTTTACCAATGCACTCGATATTCCCCAGAAACAGGTTGCCCGCATGCTGCGCGAGGTGGCCAGGCAGGCCGCAGCCACCTGGCTGGAGCCCATACAGGCGGCAGACATCACGCCGCGCCAGCGCCGCGTGCTGCTTGAGCGGCTCGGCAATCACCTGCACATCAGGCAGGCCATCAACGCCCTGAAGAACCCGGCGCTGGTGGTGGCATGGGAAGCCGCGCTGCAGATGCCGGCCGAACCAGAGCTCTACCAGCCACGTCTTGCCGGTTTTTGACTGATCCGCACCTTAGCGATTTACAGGGGAAATCCACATGAACGTCACCTTGCGGCAACTGCGGGCCTATGTTGAGGTTGTGCGCAGCGGCGGTTTTACGGCCGCAGCGAAAAAGCTGCACCTGACCCAGTCGGCCACCAGCCTCCTGGTGCAGGAACTGGAAGCGCAGCTGGGCATACAACTGGTGGACCGCACTACACGCAAGGTGGCGCCTACCGATGCCGGCATCGAATTCCTCTCAAGCGCGGAGCGCATTCTTGCCGACGTCGAGCAGACGCTGGCCGACACACAGGACCTGGTGCTCAAGCGAAAGGGCCGCATCACCGTTGCCACCACGCCCTTGTTGGCCTCGACTTTTTTGCCCGATGCGATTGCCCAGTTTCAGGAGGAGCACCCCGGGATTTCCGTGCGGCTGGCCGACCTGCCGGCAGAAGACATCGCCCGCATGGTCCAGAGCGGCGATGCCGACATGGGTTTTGGCGCTTTCCCCAATCTGGATCCGGACCTCCAGCGCATGCCCCTGCTGCGCCATCCGCTGGGTGTCATGGTTCCCAGCACCTGGCCGCTGGCCAGGCGGCGCGCCAACCTGACATGGACAGACCTGGCTGACCAGCCCATGATCGCCATCACGCAGGGCAGCGGTTTTCACATGCTGATTGACCCCGTGCTGAGCCAGGCCGGATTGCCCTCGAAGCCCAGGTTCGAGGTGCGTTACCTGAGTACGGCGGTGGGCCTGGCGGAAGCCGGCCTGGGCGTGACGGTGGTGCCCGCCTATGTAGGCCTGTTGCTGCGGTCTGCCAAGGTGCGATTTCGCATCCTGCACAAGCCCGTGGTTCAACGGGAGATAGAACTCATAGTCCGCTCGGGCCGTTCACTGTCACCGGGTGCCGCGGCGTTTCGGGATTGTCTGGTCTCACGTTGCAAGCTGCTGCAGGCGTGAGCCTGCAACATGCGGCCTGCAAGCCGCCGCACTACCTCAGCGCGGAAAGCAGGGGCTGGTTTTGGAGCATTTGTCACCAATGACGGCGACGGCCTGTATTTCTACCAGCATGCCCGGAACAGCCAGCGCGGTCACCGTGACCTGGGCGCTGGCAGGGTAGTTTTTGTCCGGGAACATCTCGGCGCGCACTTTCTGGAAAGCTGCACCGTTGCGTACATCGGTCAGGTAGACCGTGAGGTTGACGATGTTCTTCAGGCTGCCGCCCGCGCGCTTGAGCACTTCATCAATCTGTGCAAACGCGGTGCGGGCCTGGGCTTCGGCGTCGCCCTTGATGTCCTTGCCTGTGGGGTCGGTGATGGCCGTCTGGCCCGCCAGCCAGATGGTGCGGCCGCCTTCAGTGGCCACGGCTTCCGAATAGGTACGGCCGCGGATTTTTTCGCTTTGTTCCATGAATTCTGCTGCGTGCGATGTTGCAGAAAACAGTGCGGCTGCGGAGAGGATCAATGTGATGGCTGGGTGTTTCATGGGTGTGTCCTTGTGAGTTGGATGCGGTTTGATGAAAGGGGGATTTGCCGGGGGCAGCGCTTCAGCCGGAACGGGCGGCAAGTCCGCGTACAGATTCCGTGGCATCCCACATGACCTGTTCGCTGTCGAGCCCGACAAACTGGCCCTTGCGGCGCAGCACCTTGCCGTCGACGATGACGGTGTCGATATTCGAGGGCTGGGCGGCATAAACCAGCGAGAACGCCGGGTCCATGACCGGCCCTATGTTGGGGTCTGTGGCCCTGACCATGATGATGTCGGCGCGTTTGTCCGGCGTCAGCGAGCCGACCTGGTCGGCAATGCCGAGGTCGCGTGCGCCTTCTATGGTGGCAAGTTCCAGCAACTGCTGTGCAGGTAGCGGTACCGTGCTGCCGAAACGCTGTTTATGTGACCAGAGCAGGGCGCGCATGCAGTTGAAAAAATCCGCATTGGCAGACGCCGCCGAGCTGTCGACCGACAGGCTCATCTGCACGCCGTGTTCCAGCAGTTCCTGGTACTGGATCTCGCCGCGCGTCGCCTGGGCATAGAGCAGTTCGATCACCGGCGAGCAGGACATCGTGCTGCGGCTGGCGGCCAGTGTCTTGCGTTCCTCGGGCGATACGCCCTGGGGATGCACCAGCTGCACATCCGGGCCCAGCAGGCCGTGCGGGGCCAGCACCGAGACGATGCCGGGCCGGGCGTGCATGGTGATGGGCAGGCCCAGCCCGCGTATGGCTTCGTATTCAGCGATCACGACTTCAATCGGCACGGCGCCGCGCGGGTTGGCCAGCGGCGTTCGCACGGCTGCGCCCAGCGTGATGAGGTCATTCGCGGCCAGTACCTCGCGCTGCGTACGCGCCAGGCCGTCGATGTCCATGGTTTTATCCAGCGCCAGGTCTTGTCCCCAGCCATAGGAGAAGCGTCCCCGCACGCCGGTGTCGCGCATGGCCCGGAGCTCCGCATCGGCGTGTTCGGGTGATCGCGTGTTGTGCGACCAGTTGTTGACTGTGGTGATGCCCGAAGCCAGCCCCTCGGTCAGGCCCATCCGCACCGAGCGGTAGGAGTCCTCGGGTGTGAAAAGCGGCCCGTATTTCAGGGTGATGGGAAAGTAACCCATGCGCGCATCGTCGCCACGCACCAGCGCGCGCAGCGAACTGTTCCACAGGTGCCAGTGTGTGTCGACAAAGCCGGGCATCACCAGCATGCCGCGACCCTGTATTTCCATCACATGGGGGGCATGCAGGGTCTTGCCAATCGCAAGAATGCGGCCGTCGCGCACATGAACATCGGTGTCGTCCATGTTGCCCAGGGACGCGTCCATGGTCAGCACGTGGCCACCGCGTATGACGAATTCCGCGCCGTGACGGGGGGGCTGCGTGGTAGCCTGCGCAGCGAGTCCGGATGCCGCTTTTGCAGGCTCAAGGGTCAATGTGGACATGGCTTATTCCGCTTTCGCACCCGAGATACGGATCAGGCGCGCCTTCTGCTGCATGTCGGCCTGTATGAATTTTGCGAAATCTGCGGGCGACGAAAAAACCGGATCCAGCCCGCGGCCAGTCAGGTAGCGCTCGCGAAAGGTGGCGTCTGCGCCGATGTCAGCCACGTCGCGGTAGATTTTTCGGACCACCGCTTCAGGCGTGCCGCCCGTCACAAACAGGCCGAACCACGACTCGCGCGGGTCAATGTCGGGCAGGCCCGCCTCCCTCAGGGTGGGCACTTGCGGAAACGCCGCCAGCCTGTCCTGGCGTGCAACGGCCAGCGGCTTGAGCTTGCCCGCGCTGATATGGCCTTGCGTGAGGGATGCACCTGCCAGGGTCAGCTGCGCTTCGCCTGTCAGCACCGCGCTGATGGCTGGTGCAATACCCTTGTACGGCACCTGTGTCATCTGTATGCCGTTGCGCGACTTCAGGCCCTCGAAGAACAGGTGGGGGAGGCTGCCCGAACCATAAGAAGCGTAGTTCAGTTCATTGGGCCTGGCTCTGGCCTGAGCAACCAGCTCGTCCAGGGTGTTGGCCGTGACCGAGGGGTGGGCCACCACCATTTGCGGCAGGCTGGCAATCTGGCTGATGGGCGCCAGCTCGCGGACGGCGTCGTAGGGGAGTTTGTCAAAAAGATAGGGGTTGCTGGTGATGGTGGCTTCGCTGGTCAGCAGCAGGGTGTAGCCGTCAGGCGCGGCCTTGGCCACCGCCAGCGCGCCAATGACGGTTGAGCCGCCGGCCTTGTTGTCAACAATCACGGCCTTGCCCCACTTTTGCTGCAGGCGGTCGGCCAGCATGCGGGCGGTGACGTCCACGCCGCCGCCGGGTGCATAGGGCACGATGATCTTCACGGTGCGTTGCGGGAAGGCCTGCGATATTGCGGCAGACGGGAAAAAATGCAGCAGGCAAAAACCTGCCGCAATAACGCTTTTGAAATTCATGTGTTTTTCTGTGTTGTCCATGCCGCACTGGCGGCCTGTTGTGTTGGCCCGCTCAGCCGCGCAGCTGGGGCATCAGCCTGAAAGCGTTCTCACGGTACACGGCGCGCAACTCTTCGGCGCTCAGCCCCGAAGCTTGCAGGCCGGCGGCGATTCTGGCGGGTTCTGCCCAGGGGTAGTCAGAGCCGAAAAGGATTTGCGAGTTGGGCACGATCATTTTCAGTATGCCCATGTGCACGGCATCGGCAGCAGCGGCCGTGTCGTAATAAAAGCGCCTCAGGTGGTGCAGCCTAGAGTCAGGCGGTGCCTGCCTTGCGAGCGACTCGGTTGTTTCGCCTGTCAGGTAGCGCTGTGCCCAGATGCTGCCGCCGCCGTGCGACCAGATGTAGCGCACGTCTGGCGTGGCCTTGGCGGTGCCGCCATGAATCACGCTGATCATGGCGCGGGCCAGGTCTGAACCCAGTTCCACAAAGGTTGGCAGGATGCCGGGCTGGAAATCCCAGGAACAGCAGTTATGCGCAGTGGCATGTGTGTAGACAACGGCCTTGCGGCGGTTCAAGCTCGGCCCATACCGGGGCAAAGGATTTGTCGCCCAGCCATTTGTCGTCGTAGCTCGACAGCAGGCCGACACCTTCAGCCTTGAGCACATCAAACGCGTATTCAATCTCGCGCAGGCTGCCTTCGACATCGGGCAGGGGCAACACGGCAAAGTGACCGTAACGGCCCGGATGTTCAGACTTTTGCCTGGCGGCGTAGTCATTGAGTTCACGCGCGGCGCGCCGGGTTTCCGCCACATCGCCAAACCAGACGCCCGGTTGCGTCACAGACAGAAACGCCTTCTCAACGTTGCCTTGGTCCATCACTTCGATGTCTTTGGCGATGGAAAAGCTCTTGAACTGGTCAAAGCCCAACACAGGCTTGACGGCGTTTTTGGATTCCACCAGCTTGACCCAGGCCGGCGAAAAGAAATGGTGGTGAAAGTCAAAACGTTTGGGTGCGGCGGCTGCGCCGGTGACCACGGCTGGTGCCTGACCCTGCGCCCAGCCACTGCCGGCGGGCAGGGCGGCTGCGGCACCCATCGCCACCAGTGATTTAAGGAAACCCCGGCGCGGGTTGCAACCCAGGTGTGCGCATTGGGCGTGCCATGCGCTGGCGGCTGAAGATTCCGGCGTGATGATGTTGTTCATGATGTTTCCTCAGGCGGGTGGGCCGTCTATTTGTCGCCAAAGAGCTTGTATGAAGGGTCTGCAGCACCGGTGCGCTGGCCCATGACGTACATGCTCTTGACGTCTGCAGCAGATACCGGTTTGACCACGCGGTAATCCATCACGGTCTGGCGGAAGTCCAGGCCCCATTTGCCGCCCCGGCGTGACCACTTGTCGAGATAGCGCGAATGCATATAGCGCTCTTCGTAGTCGTCGCCTTTGTCCTGCTTGACCAGCAACAGCGCCGTGCCGGTGGACTCGCTGACGGCGGTGTCGCCCTTTATCTCGATGAGGATGTTGGTGATGCGGTGGTTGTTGCCCAGCATGTCTGCATGTGCTTTCATCATCCAGTCGGTATAGGCCGTCCAGTTCGGGAACACTGTTTTACCGAACTCGACCTTGGCCTCGGGGTGACCTATGGACATCAGCAGGTTGCGGTCCAGGCGGTCCAGCGCGCGCGGGTATTTGTAGAGCAGTTCGGTGATCGCCTGCTTGCTCAGGAACTGCTGGATCTCCGGTGCCGACTGGGCGTGGACCGGGTTGCCGAGGGCTGCGGCGATAGTGCCGGCAAACACGGCCTTGATGACAATGCGGCGAAATATGGTTTGACTCATGAAAGCTCCTGTGCAGTGAAGGTTTTCAGGACGGCGATTGCATTGGCCGTTGAACAGGGGGGATTTCACTTCCGCGCAAACTATTCGTCAAACGATTAAATTTTATTGATTCATCAGAAAATCATATCAATCTTCGCCCGCACCTGGAAAGCCAGTCTTTGGTTTGGCCGTAGTGATGCTGGCAGGCACCAAAAAGAGCGACCGAAGGGGCTGGCGCACTAGATCCGGGCGTCAAGCGGCCTGATTCAGGCGACAAACCTTTAAAAACCGGCTTTTGCGCCTCATTTTGGTGGCATGAAACCTGCTTGCATCTGCATTACATCAGGCCAATGACGGCTTGAACAGGGTGGCGCATTGAGTGCTGCCCGATCAATTGAACGGATAACGGTGTCCACTTCTGGACCTCCTTTTTTTGGGAGGGCTCTGGAGGTGGATTTTTTTTGGCTTGTCGAAAAGTTTGAGGAGATGTTTGTATGGCTTATCTGGTGCCGACAGAGTTTGTAACCAAGATGGTTGATGCGGGGGAATCCAAAATCTTCATGTCCACGCGCGACACGATTATTCGCGCCTACATGGCCGGTGCCATCCTGGCACTGGCGGCGTGGTTCGCCGTCACCATCAACGTACAGACCGGCCAGCCGCTGCTGGGCGCCGTGCTGTTCCCGGTGGGCTTTGTCATGCTCTACCTGTTCGGCTTTGACCTGCTCACCGGCGTGTTCGTGCTGTGCCCGCTGGCGCTGATCGACAAGCGCCCGGGTGTCACGCTCAAGGGCGTGCTGCGCAACTGGGGTTTGGTATTTGTCGGCAACTTCCTGGGCGCCATGACCGTGGCGGTGATGATGGCTATTTACGTCACCAACGGCTTCTCCACCCCGCCGAGTGCCGTGGGCGTTGCCATTGGTGTGGTCGGTGAGAACCGCACGCTGGGTTACCAGGCGCATGGCGCCAACGGCATGCTCACGCTGTTCGTGCGCGGCATGCTGTGCAACTGGATGGTCTCCGCCGGCGTGGTCGGCGCCATGATTTCCACGCAGGTCAGCGGCAAGGTGATCGCCATGTGGATGCCCATCATGCTGTTTTTCTACATGGTGTTCGAGCATTCCATCGTGAACATGTTTTTGTTCCCGTCCGGCCTGCTGCTGGGCGCCAAGTTCACCATCATGGATTACCTGATCTGGAACGAGATCCCCACGGTGCTGGGCAACCTGGTGGGCGGCCTGGCCTTTACCGGCCTGACGCTGTACGCTACCCACGTGAAGACCGCGCCAAGCCGCAACTTCCGCTAAACCGCAAGAAGAACAAAAGCGTTCCGGCCCTGGTTGGGCCAGGGGCGTGTGAGGGGGACCGCATGGGTGAGCTGAAAATATCCGCCGGGCAGTATTCAGACAAGGGTCGCAAGGAGACCAACCAGGACTTTCACGGCATCTGCATACCGCAGGGCGCGCAACTGGCTGCCAAGGGCATTGCGATTGCGCTGGCCGATGGCATCAGCAGCAGCGCCGTCAGTGACGTGGCCAGCCAGTACGCCGTGACGGGGCTTCTTGAAGACTATTACTGCACCTCGGACGCCTGGTCGGTCAAGACATCGGCCGAGCGCATCCTGAGTGCCACCAATTCGTGGCTGTACGCCCAGACGCAAAAAAGCCAGTACCGCTACGACAAGGACAAGGGCTATGTCTGCACGCTGAGCGCCCTGGTCATCAAGTCGACCACGGCGCATATTTTTCATGTGGGTGATTCACGCATCTACCGGCTGCGCGGCAAGTCGCTTGAGCAGCTCACCACCGACCACCGCATCTGGATATCCATAGGCCAGAGCTACCTTGGCCGTGCGCTGGGCATCAAGCCGCAGCTCGAGATTGACTACCAGACCCAGCAGCTTGAGTTGGGCGACATCTTTTTGCTGGCCACGGACGGCGTGTACGAGCACATCGGCGAGCAGGCCATGGCCCGCATCATCCACGCCTGCAATGACAGTGGCGGTCACCCTGACGATGCGGCCAAAGAGATTGTCTGCACGGCCTACAAACACGGCAGCACCGACAACCTGACCGCGCAGGTCATACGCATAGACGCCTTGCCGCAGCGTGCCGCCGGCGAAATGGTGCAGCAGCTTGGCAGCCTGCCGATACCGCCCATTCTCCAGGCGCGCATGGATTTCGACGGCTACACCATCATCCGCGAGGTGCATGGCAGCAGCCGCAGCCACATCTACCTGGCCACCGATATTGAAACCGGCACGCTGGTGATCCTGAAAACACCGTCGATAGACCTGCAGGGTGACGCCGCCTACATCGAGCGCTTCCTGACCGAAGAGTGGATAGCCCGCCGCATCAGCAGCGCCCATGTGCTCAGGCCCTGCCTGCCGAATCGCAAGCGCAACTTCGTCTATGTGGTCACCGAGTTCATCGACGGCCAGACGCTCAGCCAGTGGATGATTGACAACCCCAAACCCAGCCTTGAAGCGGTGCGCGGCATCATTGAGCAGATTGCCAAAGGCCTGCGGGCTTTCCACCGGCTGGAGATGCTGCACCAGGACCTGCGGCCAGAGAACATCATGATCGACAGCACGGGCACGGTCAAGATCATCGACTTCGGCTCGGCCAGCGTGGCCAGCCTGCTGGAGGCCACGCCCGTTGACGAGCAGTCGCAGATTCTCGGCACGGTGCAGTACTCGGCGCCCGAGTATTTTCTGGGCGAGGGCGGCACGACCCGGTCTGACCTGTTCTCGCTCGGTGTCATCACCTACCAGATGCTCACCGGCCGGCTGCCCTATGGTGCTGAAGTCGCCAAACGCCGCAGCCGCGCGGCACAAAACCACCTGCGGTATGACTCGGTACTGCACGAAGACCGCGACATACCTGCCTGGATAGACGGCGTACTGCGCAAGGCCGTACACCCCAACCCGGCCAAACGTTATGGCGAACTGTCTGAATTTTTATTCGACCTGCGCCATCCCAACGCGGCGTTTCTCAGCAAAGCCCGCCAGCCGCTGCTGGATCGCAACCCCGTGGCGTTCTGGCGCGGGCTTTCGTTGCTGCTGGCTGTAGCGGTGCTTGCGCTCCTGGCCCTGCGGACGTTCAGGTAAAGCCTGCCAGGCCCTATACGCCGCCGGCAAACGCATCGCGCTGCTGCCGCAGCCTGTCGCCATCGATGTACTGGGCCAGCAGGTCCAGGTCATGCGCCGTCACGCCCCGGGCAGCGAAGGCCTGCCTCCAGCCGGCAACGCCTTTGCAGACGTCGCGTGCGATGGCGATTGCCGCGTCTGCCTTCAGGCCGAACTGGCGGGCCTGCGACAGGGCGTTGACCAGCGAGGCTTCCGTGTCCCTGTCGCCCACCTGCATGGCCTGGTAGGCCAGGCCCTGCGCACTGGGTACCACGTCGAAGGCCGGCGACAGCAGGTAGTAACCACCAGGCTGCCGCAGCAGCGCGTGGTTTTTTTCATGGTCGTCGGTGTTGTCGATCAGGATGTTGAAAACCATGCGCCTGAAAAGCTGCGCCTGCTGGCTGGCGATGTGTTGTGCCGGTGCAAGCCGGCGCAGCAACTGTGCCAGTTGCGGGTAGCCATAAGCTTCGCCTGCTGCGCGCAGGGCCACGTGTGCTGACACGGCATGCACACGCGCAAGGCCGAGGCGGTCAAACCGCCGGACCGCGACGGCATGTGCTGCGCCCACTTCCAGAGCCTGCGTATCCGCGACGTTGATGCCGCAGGCGCGTGCCAGTTGCATGGTGGCGTGCTCAATCAATGGCGTGTCCATCTCTTCGCCCTCGGAGAACTTCACCAGCCAGGGCTCGCCGTCAATATTGATCAGTGATTTTGGCCGCGCACCGCCCAGGGAAGCGCCCGGGCGAACCAGCCGTTTTTGCAACTCGGGCACGGGCTCGTTCGCCAGAACCTTGCGCACAACTTCAGCCATCTCGCCCAGGCTGTCCAGGCCCGGCATGGGGCCGCGGTTCCACGGCTGGTACACATCGCCGCGCTGGCTGACGCCCAGTGCGCCGTAGCGGTCATCGCCCGCAAACAGCAGAAACTCCAGGATCGACAGCCTTGGCGACGGCTCAAACCTGCGTATGACCCGCTCGCCCCAGCGGTCGGGGCGGGCGTCGTCCACTGCGCCTGCTGCGCAGTCCTTGTCCGCAGGCACAAACAATTCGCTGGCCAGCGGCAGGTCTTCGCTGAGTGCAAAGCCCGATTTCAGCCAGCCAGTCGCGTACCGCAGTGACACGGCCCTGCCGCCAGCGGCCTGGCCCAGTTCGCCCACCAGGCGGGGCAGGGCCGGCTCACCCAGCCACCATAAATAGAGGCGATCTTGTGGAAGGTATTGTTCAGCCATGTCGTTTGTCCATGTGCTCACAGACTGGCTGCGGTGTCGCGGCGATGCCATTGCGCCGCTTCGTTGACATCGTTTTCAAGCGCTGCCATATCTTCCTTGGGCTCGGCTGCCACGGCCAGCGCTTCGTGGCGGCCCATCATCCAGAGGGCTGTGGCGTACACGCCTATCGACACGGCGGCGTCGCCTTTTTCCATACGCATGAGCGTTGGCACAGACACACCCAGGCGAAGTGCCCAAGCGCGCAGGGACTGCTTGCGCCGCTTGCGTGCAGTGAGCAGGTCAGCGCCTAGCTTGCGCAGGGCAGCGGTGGCCGCAGCCGGCAGGGCGTCTATGGCTGAAGAGACTTGAGGCATATCTTATAGTTTAACAAAAAAATGAATTTGTTAAAAAATAAGATATTTTATTGTAAATGTTAAGCTCTATATTAACTTTTGCCGGTTTCAGGTCACCAGATATCTTTTAAAAGTGCTCAAAACTGGTGAAAAAGCCCATTTTTGGATGCCAAATTGGCCTCCAGACCAATAGGTACGTGCGTGACCAGCTATGTAATTCATAGCAAAAAACTGCTCAATGGGCTGTATCGGCTAAATCGAACGCCCGTCGTGATGCGTCACGGGTATCGCCGGAAGGTCCAGGTCCTCCAGGCAGCGCGCATTGATCGCCGCCATCTCCACACCATCTGGCCCCTTGGCTTCGCCGTAGGGGTGTATGCCGCAGGTGGGGCAGAAGCGGTGTTTGATCGCGTGTTTGTTGAACAGGTAAGTGCTGGCATCTTCTTCTGGCGTGAGCAGCCTCATGGCGCTACGCGGCACGAACCACATCAACACGCCCTTGCGCTGGCACATGGAGCAGTTGCAGGCCATCACTGATTTAATCTCGCCCTCAGCTTCAAATTTGATCTGGCCGCAGTGGCAGCTTCCCTGGTATTTCATGGTGTGGTCCCCTGTTACGTTGGTCAATGGTCAAGAAAGTTGCCGAGCTGCGCCAGCATCTGCGTCCAGCCGCCGAGGTGGTTGTCACGGGCCTGGGTGTCGAAGAAGCGGTCATGCACGAAAAGCAGTTCAGTGCCTTTGCCGTCCGGTGTCAGCACCATGGTCACGCGCGACACCCGCTCGGGTGTGCTCTTCCAGAAAAAGCTGAACACCAGCCGGCTGAAGGGCTGCAGCTCCTGGTAGACACCTGCGCATTCGTGTGATTCGCCTTTGTTGCCGGTAAAGGCAATGCGAAAGCGCCCGCCGGCCTGCAGGTCAAACTCGGCGGCGGTGACGGAGCCTGGCTGGCCGGAGCCGAACCACTGGCTCAGCGCTTTCGGGTCTGTCCAGGCTTGCCAGATCTTGTCGGGGGTGACGGGGTAGTGGCGGGTGAGGCTGAGGCGGGTGGATTCGTCTGTTCTGTCCGGGGCTCTGTCCATGGGGTGATTTCCTCCTGGTGGTAAAGATAGCGGCCCAGCGCACCAAGCTGCGCCGACCAGAAACGTTCGTATCGGGACATCCACATCGCAGCCTCCTGCATGGGCGCGGCGTCCAGCGCGCAGTGCACCACGCGGCCTTCCTTGGATCGCGCAATCAACCCGGCTGCCTCCAGCACGGCCAGGTGCTTCATGAAGCCGGGCAGCGACATGCCGTGCTGCTGCGACAGCTCGGTCACGGTGCAGCCGCTGTCGCCGTCCTGCAGGGCCAGTTGCGCCAGCACCCGGCGGCGCGCGGCGACCGACAGCGCGGCAAATACACGGTCCAACTGGGTGTCGTGAGTGTCTTGATGGTTAACCATATGGTTAAGTATTGCCAAGGGCCGGAGGGTTGTCAAGGGGCGCGGGTTAGCCGAGGCGCGGCTCACGCAGTCCTGTGGCCTTACAGCGCGTAGTTCCAACGCCGACTTGCAGGGGGTAGCGGCGAACGATTTGCCGTAAACATTAAAAATTTAATGTTTACGGCAAAAATTTAACGCAAGTTTCAACTTTCTGGTTTTAGGCCGTGTTTGGCAAGCGACTTGAGCCTGAAAAGATGAAAAATCTTCTGGAAAAGACCGCTTTTAGGTGCCAAATTGGCCTCCAGACCAATAGCTGCGAGCGTGAGCAGCTATCAATTTAATAGTGATAACAGTGCTTATGGGTTGGCCGGCAAAAGCGATTGCAGGCCAGCAAGAAAAGCATCTCGCGCCCTGAAGCTGGCTGAAGTCGTTTCCTGGCGGCTGTCCTGGTCCAGCCGGGCAAAAACCACTGTCTGGCTTCCCCGCGTTGCCCAGCCTACATACCAGCCGTAGGCCCGCGCCTCGTCAAACTCGCCGTTGGCCTTGCGCGGGTAGGCCATGCCGGTTTTGCCGTGCGCCGTAAAGCCGCCTGCAGCCGGCCGGGTTTCAACAATCCTGCCGACCATGTCAAACGCATGTGCGGTGGCGGGCAACTGCCGGTTGACCAGCCTGCGCAGAAAGACGACCTGTTCAATCGGCGAGATTTTCAGTGACGAGATGATCCAGGCCCGCTCCAGCCCGTTGTTTTTGCCGGGGTCGCCCGAGAAATCTGCATTGCCGTAGCCGAAATCCCTTGCATACCCTGTCAGCCGCTGTGCGCCCAGGTGCTGCGTGATCTGCTGCGAGTACCAGACGACCGAATATTTGAGCCAGCGCTCGGGGTCCGTCGGCTGGCGCCAGTCGTCACCGCCCCATTCGGGGTAGCCCTTGCGAAAGGGCAGGCTGGGCGTGTGCTGGTCTTTCAGAAAGCCCGAATCAAAACCCATCAGCGCCAGCGGAATCTTGAAGGTGGATGCCGGTGTCACCCGTGTTCGGCAATCGCCTTGTTCAAACAGAATCCTGCCATCTTTGGCATCTGCGATGACGGTGCAGATCGTGGCTGCGTATGACGGGAGGGCGGCGAGAGATGCCAGGGCCAGCAAAGCCGAAAAAAACGTGCGCTTCATGACCAAATTTTAGGCTTGACCACGTGGCATCTCAGGGTTTTGGGTCTCGCCAGACAAGGTAAGGGTTGAGCGGTGTGCCGCGCCACCACTGGCGCTCTGGACCCAGCTTGAAGATGGCGAAGTGCAGGTGCGGTGCATCTGGTGATGCATTGCCCGTGCTGCCCACATAGCCAATCACCTGGCCCTTGCGCAGGGCTGCGCCTTCGGCGACGCCGTCGGCATAACGGTCAAGGTGGGCGTAGTAATAGGCGTACTGGCTGGCCGGGTCAAACTGGTAAATGGTGATGCCGCCCGGCTTGCTCAAAAACAGTTTGGCCACCAGCCCGTCTTCAACTGCCAGCACGGGCGTGCCACGCGCGGCCATGATGTCGATGGCCTCGTGCGGGGTGCCTGCGGCGCGGGCCTGAGAGTAGGTGTCGCCGAGCTGGCTGGCGGCAATGCCCTGAACGGGCAGGGTGAGGGCGCGCGAACGGAGCAGTGCCACGTCATCGTCAGCTGGAGGTACGGAAGCTGGCGCAACGTTTTGCACGACATCAACCATCGCCGGAGCGGGCTGCGGTGCCTGCACCACGGGCTGCGCCTGTTGATGTATTGCTGGCGGCAAGACCTCCGTTGATGTTTCCAGGCCGCTGCCAAACTTCAGGGCGGCGGCGACCACCAGCAGCGCACAGCCAGCCAGCGCCGCGCGCCTGAAAAAAACGGCCGAGGCAGTCATCAGGCCTTGACGTTGACCTTGAACCCGGCTTTTGCCAGGGTGGCCAGACGCTCGGCATCCCAGTTGGTCATGTGGATGCAGCCATTGGTTTCAGAATGGCCGACGTTGGACGGGTTGGGCGTGCCGTGAATGCCCCAGTGCGGTTTGGTCAGGCCCAGCCAGATGCTGCCGACAGGGTTGTTGGGGCCTGGCGCAATGTCTACCTTCTGCGCGTCTTTGGGTGCGTTCTTCAGCAGCACAGGGTTGTAGGTGAAGCCGGGGTTCTTCACTTCGTTCTTGATGGCCATCATGCCAATTGGAAGGGGATCATTCTTCTCATTGCCTATGCTGATGGGGAAACCAGCCACCGGGCGCTGGTCGATATCCAGTACATACAGCACGCGCTCTGACTTGTCGATCTGGATCGACGCCGCCCTGACAGGCATGGCGCTGGCCGCCACATTGGGGACAACCAGGTTTTTGCCAGCTTCAATCTTGCCGGCGCCATTGAGCTGTTTGAGGTAAGCCACGCTGGTATGGAATTTCTCGGCCAGGGCTTCTTCAGGCGATTCGTAGACCAGCGCCTTCATCTTTGCGCGGTCGTCCATGGCCACAGGGGTTTTTTCAAAAGGGCCGGCGAGGTCCTTGTCGGTTGCTGTGTAGCTTGTCAGCAGCGGTGCGCCATCGGTTCGCAGCGCCTTCCAGGTCTCAAGGGTGACGGTGCCGGTCACTTTCAGGTCGTGGGAAGACTGGTAGGCCTTGACCATGCGCTGCATGTTGGCGGCGAAGCGGCCATCAATTTCGCCGCAGGAGAACCAGGCCCTGTCGAGCAGGATCTGCGCACGCGCTACGGCTGCGCCCTGGCTGCCGCTTTTAAGCAGGGGACTGTCAGTCGTGTTGTTGAAGGTCTCGACATCGAAGGGCTGGTTGCTGGATGGTTTGGCTTTGGGCTGCGCTGCAAGGACGCCGTTTCCGGTGATGCCGAGACCCGTGATGCACAAGGCCGCGACGAGCGTGCGACGGGAGAAGCGACGGGAGAAGCTGGCGAGGGAAGACGGGTCGTTGTGCTGCATGTCAAGGCTTTCGGAGTTGTCGCCCAAGTCTGGAGGTGAGCAATGCCGTCGTATGTCAGCAGCCTGCCCTGGTCCGGGTAAGCCTTATGCACTGCTGGCGCCGCGCAGGCAGCGCAGGTTGCGTCAGGTCATCACGCCGGCTGAGTTCAGAAAGTCCTGCAGCGCCGCAAAATCCAGCGGCTTGGTCAGGTGGGCATCAAAACCCGCTGCTGCGGCTCGGCTCTTGTCTTCATCAGTGCCATAACCAGTCAGCGCCGCGACCGTGATGCGATCTCCGCCCGGCATGGCACGCAGGCCGGCCAGAACCTCATAGCCATTCATCCCGGGCATGCCGATGTCCAGAAACATGATCTGGGGCAACTGCCCGCGCACCAGTTCAAGAGCTGAAGGGCCGTCATGTGCCACCTTGACCTGGCAATCCATGAGCCGCATGATTTCCGCCAGGCTGTTTGCAGCATCGCGGTTGTCATCCACGATCATGATCATCGGACCTGCCGCTGTATCCGGCGCATCGTTCATGCCGCCGACCTGGCCGGCCGCGTTGGGCAGAAAGAAGCTGAAGGTGCTGCCTTGCCCCAGCCCGGCGCTGGCGGCATTGAGAACCCCGCCATGCATTTCAACGAGTGAACGGGCCAGTGTCAGGCCTATGCCAAGCCCGCTTTCGCGCGCCGCAGTCTGGTCATCGCCCTGTGAAAACAGCTCGAAAATCTGGCTCAGGGAATGGGCCGAGAGCCCGGCGCCGTTGTCACGTACCGAAGTGTTCAGCTGGCTGCCTTCCTGCCATACCTTTATCTCTATCAGGCCCCCCTCGGGCGTGTATTTGGCTGCATTGGTGAGCAGGTTCTGCAGCACCTGGGCGAGCCGCGTCGCATCGCCCTGAACAGTGATGCCGTGGTCAGGCATGTTGACCGCCAACTGGTGATGCCGCGCATCAATCGGCGGACGCACCGCCTCTATGGAGCGCGCAACCACCTGGGTATAAGAGACCTGTTCCGCCTTGAAACGTATCTTGCCTGTCGTCAGGCGGCCAACGTCCAGCAGGTCATCGACCAGCCGGGTCATGTGCGACAGCTGCCTGTCTATCATGTCGCGGCTTGAACGCACCATGGGGCTGGGGGAGGGCTCAAGCTGGAGGATGGTCACGGCATTTCGTATGGGCGCCAGCGGGTTGCGCAGTTCATGCGCGAGCATGGCCAGGAACTCGCTCATGCGCTTGCTGGAGTTTTCAAGCTCGTGCAGGCGCCGCCGCTCGGTCATGTCGCGCGTCACCTTGGCAAAGCCGCGCAACTTTTTTGCCGCATCATAGACCGGCGAGATCACGACATTGGCCCAGAACACCGAGCCGTCGCGCCTGACGCGCCAGCCTTCTTCCTCGGCGCGGCCTTCAGACAAGGCCGTTTCAAGCTCCCTGTCGGGCAGGCCCGTTTCCAGGTCTTCAGGCGTGTAGAACATGCTGAAATGCCGGCCTATGACCTCTGGCGCGCTGTAGCCCTTGATGAGTTGCGCGCCGTTGTTCCAGCTTTCTATGATGCCGTTCGGGCTGAGCATGAAAATCGCGTAATCGCGTACGCCCTCGACCAGCAGCCTGAAGCGCTGCTCGCTCTCACGCACGGCTTCCTCGTGTATGCGGCGCTCGGTGAGGTCGCGCGTGACCTTGCCGTAGCCTGTGAGCGTGCCGTTTTCATCCTTCAATGCGGTGATGACCACGTTGGCCCAGAAGCGCGTGCCATCCTTGCGTAGCCGCCAGCCTTCTTCTTCAAACCGGCCATCCCGCGCGGCGCGGCGCAATTCTTCGCCCGGCCAGTCAATGGCAATGGCCTCGGGCAGGTAAAAGGTCGAAAAGTGCTGTCCGATGATTTCGTCGGGGCGATATTGCTTCATGCGCTGGGCGCCGGTGTTCCATGAAATCACGATGCCCTTGGGGTCGAGCATGAAAATTCCATAGTCCTGAACGGCATCTACCAGCAGCCGGAAGCGGTCAGTCGCAGCCTGATTGGCCGGAAGGTAAGGGGAGTCCATCATTTGCACATGATAGTCACAAGCTGCTTCAAGTTAGCTGCTGGTCACCGGCGATGCGTCCAGCAATTTTGTGATTATTCGCCAGTGTCGCGGCTCTACAGGCGTGATGGAAAGCCGGTTTCCTTTTTTGAGGATGGTCAAGTCTTCAAGTGCCGGATTGGCGCGCAACTCCGGCAGGGTCAGGTTGCGGGTTTTCTTCAGCGCTTTCACATCCACCAGTTGCCAGCGTGGCTCTTCAGGTCTTGATTTGGGGTCATGGTAATGCGACTTTGCGTCGAACTGCGTCGGGTCAGGGTAGGGTGTTGAGGCCACTTCGGCAATACCGACAATGCCCGGCTCGGCGCAGCTTGAGTGATAGAACAGCACGCCATCACCGACCTTCATGCCGTCACGCATGAAATTGCGCGCCTGGTAGTTGCGCACACCGACCCAGGGCACAGTTGAGTTTTTGGCTGCCAATGCGTCATCGACCGAGCATTCAGCGGGTTCGGACTTCATCAGCCAGTAGCTTGTCATGGTGTGTTTTGTATGGTTTTTGCGGCTTCGATATCCGAGAGCAACTTTTGAAGTGCGTCGATCTCCGCAGGCTTGAGCAAATGGTGGTCAAACCCTGCTTCGCTGGCGCGGCGGCGATCGTCCTCCTGGCCCCAGCCGGTCAGGGCGACGAGTATGGTGGGGTGGTCTGCAAAACGGCTGCGAATCGCCTGCGCCACTTCATAACCGTTCATGCCTGGCATGCCAATGTCCAGCAGCACGACCGATGGTTTGTAGGCGGCGAAGGTTTGAAGGGCTTCTGCACCGTTGCGAGCCACGCGGACTTCGGCGCCGAGCATGTCAAGAATGACTGCCAGTGTGTCGCCTGCGTCGACGTTGTCGTCAACCACCAGTACGCGGGTTTTGTCCAGGCGCACATCGCCTGTTTTTGTATCGGGCAAATCGCTGTGGCGGGTTTTCGCCAGCGGCAGGCAGATGGTGAACTCAGCCCCCATGCCCAGGCCTTCGCTTTGCGCTTCAAGCGTGCCCTGATGCATTTCGGTCAGTCGGCGGGCCAGCGCCAGGCCGATGCCCAGACCGCCCTGGTTGCGGGCGCTGTCACGGTTGCCCCGGCTGAACATTTCAAACATGTGTGAAATCGCACCTGGCTCAATGCCGATGCCGGTATCTTTCACCCTGACGCAGACCTTGTCGCCGTCGCGTTCAAGCTTGACCGTGATGGTGCCGCCGGTATCGGTGTAGCTGGCAGCGTTGTTCAGAAGATTGGAGAGCACCTGCGCCAGCCGCACCGGGTCGCCCTCTACCCAGAGCGGCGCGGCTGGAATGTCCAGCACCAGTTTGTGTCCGGCCGACTGTATGAGGGGGTTGCTGGTTTCCACCGCGGTTTTCACCACGGCGGCCAGCTCGATATGCTCCGTGCGCAGCGACAGCACGCCGCGGCTGATGCGCGAGACCTCCAGCAGGTCATCAACCAGCCTTACCAGGTGGTTGACCTGGCGTTCCATGATGCCGTGTATCTTCGCCAGCCTGTCGCCTTCGAGCCCGCCCCGGCGTAGCAGGGCGATCGAGTTTCGCAGCGGCGCCAGCGGGTTGCGCAGCTCATGCGACAGCGTGGCCAGGAAGTCGTCTTTCGCGCGGTCAGATGCGGCCAGCCGTGCGGCCTGCTCCTGTATTGACTGCTCGGCTGCCTGGCGGTCCGTGATGTCGCGCGTGGTACCGGCCACCGCAACCACCTCGCCATGCTCGTCAAACACCGGCGCAAAAATGTAGTCGTACATGCGGGTGCCGCCGGTGCCCGTGAAGGGAATCTCCCCGCGTATGGGTGCGCGGGTGTTGATGACGGTGTCAAGCTCGCGGTCGTGCATGTCGGCATGCCACTGCTCGTAGCCAAGGTCCATCCACTTTTTGCCGCGTACATCGGTCACACCCCAGGTTTTGAGCAGCGCGTCATTGGCATACAGGGCGCGGTGGTCCGTGTCGAATACGTAGACAAAGTCGGGGGTGCTGTTGAGTGCTGTTTCGTAAATGCGTCTTTGCCGCTCCGATTCGGCCACCAGCGAATCCCGCTCGGCAGTCAGGATTTTCTGCGCCGTCGCATTGCGAAAGTAGACCGACATGCCTTCGGGTGCTGGAAATGTGGTGACGTCATACCAGCGTTGCTGGTCGGCGTAATAGGCCGTGAAGGAAGATTTCTCCCGCCCGATCATGGTGCGCTGGTAATGGGTTTCAAAATCCGTGTTGCGCAACCCGGGGTATTCATCCCATAGGCTTTTGCCGGTCAGGTCGCCTGGCGTTCGTTCGAGAATGCGGTGTGCCTCGCTGTTCACGTAGTCAAAGCGCCACTGGCGATCAAGGGTGTAAAAACCTTCGGTAATGCTTTCAAGAATGGCGATGGCATCGCGCTTGCCTTTAGCGGTGGCCACCTCGTTGGTCTGGATGATGTAGTCCACCCCGCCCTGTGCGTTGAGTACAGGGCTGTTTGTCACCCGCCAATAACTCTCTTCATACGATGTTTTGCCCGGTGCCCGGACGTCATAACGCTGAGGCGGCATGACGTGCGGCTTGCCGGAGGCAATAACCAGGTTGAAAGAATCGGTGATATTTCTGACGCCGTTGGCATTCGGGTCATCGGGGTTATCGGGAAAGACCTCGAACAGCCTGCGCCCAAACATGCTGGCGTCCGTGAACGTTGCGTTCATGTATTCCTGGCTCGCACCAACAATGGTGAAGTCCGCATCCGGCTTCACGATGAGGAAGAGGCCAGGCAGGTTGCCGAAGAGGCGCTGGATGTCGATGTGTGGCACGGTGGGCGTTAAATCAGGGTGCTGGGAATGGCATCAGGTGACTGTGTTTGACTTTTTTGATTCTATATATGGGTGACCGGCCAGGCACAATTTGAGGCCGCCGTTTTCGCGTTTCCGAAGGTTTGGGGCAATGTCCTACACAGTGCAATCTACGTTGCTGAAGCGGCGCCGCGTAGCCTGACTGTCTAGCGGGCTGTGCTGAACGAGGTACCCTGCGGGCGGCCAGGCAGCGAGAGGCTGGACGTTGCGGCAGGGCTTTGTGCGAGCAACTGGCCGCGCTTGTAGACCCTGAGCCGGTTGGCGCGCAACCGTATCGCCTCAACCGCATCACGCGCCTGCAGCAGCACAAAGCTGGCGTCGCAACCGGGCTCCAGCCCGTAGCCCCCGAGGTGCATGACCTTTGCTGCGTTTGTCGTCACCGCGTCAAAACAGGCACGTATGCCTTTCTGGCTGGTCATTTGCGCCACGTGCAGGCCCATGTGGGCAACTTCGAGCATGTCGCCTGAGCCCATGCCGTACCAGGGGTCCATCACGCAGTCGTGACCGAAAGCGACGTTGACGCCTGCGGCCATCAGCTCGGGCACGCGGGTCATGCCGCGTCGCTTGGGGTAGCTGTCGTGACGGCCCTGCAGTGTGATGTTGATGAGGGGGTTGGCGATGACACTGACACCGCTTTCTGCAATCAATGGCAGCAGCTTGGAGACGTGGTAGTTGTCCATCGAGTGCATGGACGTGCAGTGCGAGCCGGTGACGCGGCCCTGCAGGCCGAGGCGTTGCGCTTCAAACGCCAGGGTTTCGATGTGGCGCGAGAGCGGGTCGTCTGATTCATCGCAGTGCATGTCTACGAGCTTGCCTTGCTCGGCGGCGATCTCGCACAGCAGTTTGACACTGGCTGCTCCGTCGGTCATGGTGCGCTCAAAGTGGGGAATGCCGCCGACGATATCAACACCCTTGTCGAGCGCGCGCTTGAGGTTGTCAACGCCGCCTTTGATTCGCAACACGCCGTCTTGCGGAAAGGCGACCAGCTGCAGGTCGATGTAGCCTGCGACCTGCTTTTTGACCTCAAGCAAGGCATCGACGGCGAGCAGGCTGGGGTCGCTGGTGTCTACATGGGTGCGAATTGCCAGCAGGCCTTTGGCAACTGCCCAGTCGCAGTAGGTGAGGGCGCGTTCAATGATGGCGTCGGCCTTGAGCGTGGGTTTGAGTTCGCCCCAGACGGCAATGCCTTCAAGCAGGGTGCCGCTTTCATTGACGCGCGGCAGGCCGTAGCTGAGCGTGGCGTCCATGTGGAAGTGCGGGTCTACAAAATGCGGGCTGAGCAGGCAGCCTTGGGCGTCGACGGTTTCCTGCGCGGGGACCGTGAGCCCGGCGCTGATTTCGGCAATGCGATCACCCAGCACGGCGACTGACATGCCGGTGCGGCCGTCGGGCAGGGTGGCGTTGGTGATGAGGAGATCAAGCATGGGGTTGTCGCCTCATGGCTTTTTATTGCTTCCAGGCAGCCAGAAAGGCCAGCAGCACGCGGGCCGAGTTGTCGGCGGCAAGGCTGAAGAAGGTACCCATCTCATTGGCGCCGTCGCCACCGCCAGCCAGGTCGCTGAGTGAGCGGAATGCGATGTAGGGAACGCCATTGCTGTATGCGACCATGCCGACTGCGGCGGTTTCCATGTCGAGTACATTGGCCTGGAAGGTCTTGAAGGCGTATTCACGGAAGGCGGCGTTGTCGACAAAGGCCTGGCCCGACACGCCGTTGCCGCCGACCAGCAGTTCGGGCGTGCGCGTCAGGCAATGACCGGCCTTGCAACTGATGAGCTCGACGCTGCGCAGGCTGCGGGCGATTTCAAGCATTTTTGGGTCGGCCTCAAACCAGAACTTGCGCGCGAGTTTTGGGTTGGCGGCGGTACGCGTTTCGACGGTGCGCGGCTGCATCATGCCAAAAGCGGGAAACATAGGCGCTTCCATATGTGGTGGCGGGGTGAACTTGCCGGGCGAGATTTCGCGCGACATGGCCACCTCGAGGTATTGGCCCCACTGCGCGGGGACCGACACATCGCCAATATGCAGGCCGGGGTTGACGCCGCCAGCAATGCCGCTGAACACAATGCCCTTGATGTTGAAACGGTCAAGAACCAGCTGCGTGTTCATGGTGGCGTTGGTCATACTGATGCCCGACAGGAACAACACGACGGGCTGGCCCTCAAGCACGCCTGTCGTAAAGCCGACGCCATTGAGCTGGTGGCTGACCGGGTTTTGTACCTTGCCCAGCAGCAAGGTCAGTTCAGGCTCGAAGGCCGACATGACGGCCAGGCGCGGGGTGTTGTCGAGCCGTGCACCGGGGGAAATGCCGGCGCAGGCGGTGACAACGAGTGCCGTGAGGCAAAGACATGCAAACCGCAGCAGGCGAATCACCGGGGAGACTGGAAGAAGGGTGGGCTGGCCCATGCCGACTACTTGGTACCGAAAATACGGTCACCTGCATCGCCCAGGCCAGGCAGGATGTAGCCGTGGCTGTTGAGCTGTCGGTCTATGGCTGCGGTGTAGATGTGCACATCAGGGTGCGCGTTCTGCATGGCAGCTATGCCTTCAGGGCAGGTCAGCAGGCAGACGAATTTGATGGACTTGGGGTTGAGTTCTTTAAGGCGTTCGACTGCGGCGATGGCCGAATTGCCGGTGGCCAGCATGGGGTCAACGATGACCACATCGCGGGCTTCCATGTCGTGCGGCATCTTGAAGTAGTACTCGACGGCCGTCAGCGTTTTTGGGTCGCGGTACAAACCGACGTGGCCTACGCGCGCCCCCGGCACGACGCTGAGCATGCCCTCCAGAATGCCGTTACCCGCACGCAGTATGGAGACGAACACCAGCTTTTTGCCGTCTATGACCCTGGAGGTCATGACTTCGAGCGGGGTTTCGATCTCTATGTCCTGCATGGCCATGTCGCGTGTGACCTCATAGGCCATGAGCATGCTGACTTCATTGAGCAGCGTGCGAAAGGTGTTGGTTGATGCGTCCTTGCGGCGCATCAGGGTGAGTTTGTGCTGGACCAGCGGGTGGTCTACCAAATGGACTTTGTCGTTGTAGGTCGTCATGTGTGCTTCTTAAAAAACGGTACCGTCGCTGATGATGTTGAGCGGCGGGGTACCACCACGCAACTGCTGTGCCAAAACCCGGCCTGCTGCCCAGGTGCCGCCTTCCAGCACGCAGGCCAGTGGCATTTGTTCTGCGGTCAATTCAAGCTGTTCGCGCACCAAAGGGGCCAGTTCGTCGAGCAGTGCGACTGTCAGCGCCCGCCATTCAACAATCAGTTCATCGCCAGCAGCATGCAGGCGCTGTGCGTGCGTGGGGTCCTTCAGGCGCAGAACCCCCGCATCGAGAAAAAGCCCACCATTGCGGTATTCGGGCAGGCCGGTGAGGGCGTCCAGGCCCTGCACTTCGATGCCAGCCCATTCAAAGGGCTCAAGAAGGGAATAGGTCAGCCACTGCGACAGCTTGTGAAAGGGCATCCAGCCGTCGCTGAGACCTCGCGCCTCGCTGCGGGCGGTCGCGAGCGGCCAGCAATCGCCGAGTGCAACACCTTCAATGGCGTTTTGTGCGGGCCAGATGGGCGAC
Source organism: Pseudomonadota bacterium (assembly GCA_040388905.1). Taxonomy (GTDB): domain Bacteria; phylum Pseudomonadota; class Gammaproteobacteria; order Burkholderiales; family Burkholderiaceae_C; genus Polaromonas. The sequence continues at coordinate 33,211 of JAZKAY010000020.1, read as the reverse complement.
AGCCCTGTGAGCAACACAGACAACACATCATGGGCCTGGATGGCCTTGCCATCTTTTGAAAGCAGGTCGAACAAATGACCCGGGCGGCCTGGTTTGCCGAATAGTTCAGGCTGGTTCTGCAGTGCCTCGCCCAGGCGGCAGAGCAATGCAGCGCGGCCTTCAACGCCTATCAGGGGGTTGACCCCTGTGACCTGGAACGCCTGTGCCAATTTGTTGGCAGTGACGGCCCGCAATCCCTGAGCATCAGCCTGTAGCGGTTGACCTGAATCGCTGGAAAACAGGCCTGACATGAAAGCGTGAAAGCTGGCGACGCCCAAGCCTTCGGAGCGCGTGTACTCAGCGCCGGGAGTTTGCTCCTTGTAGCGCCAGTCGGCACCGGCACCTGCGTCGAGCAGGACGCTGACCAGCGCCAGATCTATACGGGCGCGGGCCTTGTCTGCGGTGGATGCACCAGCCAGTGCGGCATCAAGCTGGCCGCTGCGGTCCACACCGCCAGCCTCAAAGTGCCGCCAGCGGCTGTGATATGGAATTTTCAGGTCGGGATAACGTGCCTGTGTCAGTTCGGCGACCAGTGTGGCGGCGGTGACCAACGCCCCGTCATTGACTGTAAAAAGGATGGATTCATTGCGCCGTGCGCGTGCGAGCAGGGCGCTTGCACGCTTGCGTATGGTTTGGGTCGAGCGAAGCTCGGCTACAGCGCTGGCAAGGTCAGACATCCAGTCCCCGGCCTTTGGCTTTTTTGAGCTCTTCGGTCGTGGGAACGGCCCCGGGCGTGAAATAGCCCGCAGCCATCTTGGCATCCATCTCGACCTGCGCATCGGCAGGGATCATGTGCTCGGGGATGTTCACACGTTCAACCACTTCAATGCCGGCGCGGGTGATGGCGTCGTACTTCATGTTGCTCATGGACACCAGACGGTGGATCTTGCGTATGCCCAGCCAGTTGAGAACGTCGGGCATGAGCTCCTGGAAACGCATGTCCTGCACGCCGGCCACACACTCGGTGCGATTGAAATACTGGTCGGCAGTGTCGCCACCAACCTGGCGCTTGCGGGCGTTGTAGACCAGGAACTTGGTGACTTCGCCAAGCGCACGGCCTTCTTTGCGGAAATAGGAAACCAGGCCCACGCCGCCGCGCTGTGCGCCCTGAATGCATTCCTCAATCGCGTGTGTGAGGTAGGGGCGGCAGGTGCAGATGTCCGAACCAAAAACATCGGAACCGTTGCATTCGTCGTGTACGCGTGCAGTGAGTTCGATCTCGGGGTTGGCCAGATCGCGTGGCTTGCCGAAGATATAGGCCGTGAGACCGCCAATCGGGGGCAGGAAGACTTCAAGATCGCTGCGGGTCACCAACTCGGGGTACATGCCACCGGTTTCTTCAAACAGCACGCGGCGCAGTTCTGCCTCGGTGCAGTTGAATCGCCTGGCAACTTCGGGCAGGTACCAGACGGGTTCGACCGCCACCTTGGTGACCATGGCGGCACCGCCAGCGGTGAGGTATTTCCCGTCAGCCTTGAGCCTGCCGGACTGCAGGGCTTCAATGACCTCGGGAAGGATGACGTGGGCCTGGGTGACGGCGATGGTGGGCCGAATGTCGTAACCGGCCGCGAGCTCATTGGCAAAAACGTCTGCCACAGAAGCACCCCACGGGTCCATGGCGACGATGCGGCCAGGCTCACTCCATTGCGGGTAGGGGCCGATCAGGTCGGTGGGCGACGTATTGGTAAGGTCGGCCTTGTGCTGCGGCGACAAAGCGCCTGCGGCGACCGCCAGCGCGCGGTAAATGCTGTACGAGCCGCTGTGCGTTCCGATGACGTTGCGGTGGCTGCGTTTTGTGGTGGTGCCGACAACCGGACCGCGTTCGGTGGCTGTGGCTGCGGCCCAGTGAATCGGGATGGCGCCGTGGCCGCCGGCATGCGACGTCAGCCGGATGTGGCTTGGCGCAGGAGGACTGGTAGGGGATGCAGCGCTTTTTACAGGTTCGCTGGATGGGGCGGCAACTTCGGCAGGCATTGCAGATCCTTCAAAAAATCCAATGTAGCGATGAGGCTTGTGCTTGACAAGTCCGTTTGATTTTCAAGGTCGTTAAATCGCCACAGCAAGTGGTGAAGCCCAGCTGCCGCACTGCGGGTGTTCAGCGCTTCTTGCTACCGAAGATGCCGCCCAGAACACCACGGATGATCTCGCGGCCTACGGTCGAACCCATCGTCCGCACGGCTGACTTGGCCATGCTTTGCGCCAGGCCGTCGTACTTTGCGCCGCGTGGGCCGGTATGGCCGAACAGCACGTCGTTCAGGCCGCCCAGAATGCCGCCTGACTCACTTTGGCCTGCTGCGCCGCCATTGGGCGCAGAGCCTGCGGCAGTTGCGCTTGCAGCGGCGCGGCCCTGGAGTTTTTCGTAGGCCGATTCGCGGTCAACGGCTTTTTCGTAAACGCCTGCGACCAGCGAGTTCTGAAGTAAAGCCTGGCGTTGCGGTGGTGTGATGGGGCCGATCTGGCTGCCCGGTGGCAGCACGTAGACGCGTTCGGTCACGCTGGGTCGGCCCTTGGCATCCAGCAGGCTGATCAGCGCCTCGCCAACAGCGAGTTCCGTGATGGCAGTTTCGATGTCCAGCCCCGGTTTTTGCCGCATGGTTTGCGCCGTGGCCTTGACTGCTTTCTGGTCACGTGGCGTGAAGGCGCGCAAGGCATGTTGCACGCGGTTGCCGAGTTGGGCAAGCACTGAATCAGGAATGTCCAGCGGGTTTTGGGTGACGAAATACACGCCCACGCCCTTGGAGCGCACCAGGCGCACGACCAGCTCGATACGCTCGATGAGCACTTTGGGCGCTTCGTTGAACAGCAGATGTGCTTCGTCGAAAAAGAACACGAGTTTTGGCTTTTCGGGGTCACCGATTTCAGGCAACTGCTCAAATAGCTCGGAGAGCATCCAAAGCAGGAAGGTGGCATACAGGCGCGGCGAATTCATCAGCTTGTCAGCCGTCAGGATGTTGATGACACCCTTGCCGCCCACCGTTTGCATGAAGTCGCTGATATTGAGCATGGGCTCACCGAAGAATTTGTCGGCACCCTGGGTCTCAACCTGCATCAGGCCGCGCTGTATGGCGCCCACGCTGGCTGCGCTGACGTTGCCATACTTGGTGGTGAACTCGCTGGCGTTGTCACCGACGTGCTGCAGCATGGCGCGCAGGTCTTTCAGGTCAAGCAGCAGCATGCCGTTGTCATCGGCAATCTTGAACACCAGGTTGAGCACACCGGCCTGGGTGTCGTTGAGGTCCAGCATGCGGCCCAGCAGCAGCGGGCCCATGTCGGAAATGGTGGCGCGCACCGGGTGGCCCTGTTCACCGAAGACGTCCCACAGCGTGGCGGGGCATGCGAGCGACTCGGGCGTATCAATGCCGCGCTCCTTGAGGATGCCGGCCATCTTGTCGCCAATGGTGCCTGCCTGGCTGATGCCAGTCAGGTCACCCTTGACGTCGGCCATGAAGACCGGAACGCCAATTTTCGAGAAGTTCTCGGCCAGCGTCTGAAGTGTGACCGTTTTGCCCGTGCCAGTGGCGCCGGTGATCAGGCCGTGACGGTTGGCGAGGCCGGGCAGCAACTCGCAGGTGGTGGACGCGTTTTTGGCAATCAGGAGGGGATCAGTCATACGGAAGGGCCTTTGTTTTCAGAAAACGCAATTTTCACTTTTACCAGCACGGACCATGCCTGTTTGTGGCCGAACGGCTGGCGCCTGGCGCGCAAAAGTAAAATGGTGGAACTAGATTAAATCAATTCAGAAGGATTTCCGTGGCAGGTCACAGCAAATGGGCGAATATTCAGCACCGCAAGGGCAGGCAGGATGAAAAACGCCAGCGCATCTGGACCCGCGTGATGCGCGAAATCATGGTTGCTGCGCGCATGGGTGGCGGCGACCTGGGCACCAATCCGCGCCTTCGGCTGGCTGTAGACAAGGCCAAGGCGGCCAACATGCCCAATGAAAACGTCAAATACGGTATTGCCAAGGCCACTGGCAACCTAGAAGGCGTGCAGTACGAGGAGGTGCGTTATGAGGGATATGGTATTGGCGGGGCGGCCATCATCGTGGACTGCATGACCGACAACAAGGTGCGTACGGTTGCAGAGGTACGCCACGCCTTTTCAAAACATGGCGGAAATATGGGCACTGAAGGATCGGTAGCCTTCCAGTTCAAACATGTGGGCCAGTTTATTTTTGCGCCCGGCACAAATGAGGACAAGGTCATGGAGGTGGCGCTGGAATCCGGTGCCGATGATGTCATCACTCACGAAGACGGGGCCATTGAGGTGCTGACGCCTTACACAGACTTTGAAACCGTCAAAAACGCCCTTGAGGCGGCTGGCCTGAAGCCCGAGTTGGCCGAAGTCACGATGCGTGCGGACAACACGATTGAAATGTCCGGGCAGGAAGCCGCGAAAATGCAGCGTCTGCTGGACGTGCTGGAAGACCTTGACGATACGCAGGACGTGTTCCATAACGCGGACCTGTCTGAATAACACTTAAAACCGAGAGATCAGCATGAAAGTATTGGTAGTGGGTGGCGGTGGCCGTGAGCACGCCCTGGCCTGGAAGCTGGCGCAGTCGCCCAAGTTGCAGGCTGTGTATGTGGCACCCGGCAACGGCGGTACGGCGCTGGATTCGCGGCTTGAGAACATTGCCATCACCGATGTCAAAGCGCTGCGCGAATGGGCGCTTGAGCAAAAGATCGCACTGACCGTGGTGGGTCCCGAACAACCGCTGGCGGCGGGCATTGTGGATGACTTTCGAGCCCATGGCCTGCGTGTATTTGGACCTACCAAAGCAGCGGCGCAGCTTGAAAGTTCCAAGGCGTTTTCCAAGGCGTTCATGAAACGCCACGGCATTCCTACGGCTGAATACGAAACCTTCAGCGATGCGGTGGCGGCGCATGCCTATGTCGATGAGAAGGGCGCGCCCATTGTGGTGAAGGCCGATGGACTGGCTGCCGGCAAGGGCGTGGTCGTGGCCATGACGATGCACGAAGCGCACGAGGCCATCGAGTTCATGCTGGCACCGGATCCGGATTTCAACCCGCTGGGTGTGACCCATAACGAAGGCGGCGCACGGGTGGTGATTGAAGAATTCCTGGAGGGCGAGGAGGCCAGTTTTATCGTCATGTGTGACGGCAAAAATGTCGCCACCATGGCCACCAGCCAGGATCACAAGCGCCTGCTGGATGCAGACCAGGGACCTAACACCGGTGGCATGGGGGCATATTCGCCGGCGCCGGTTGTGACACCCGATGTACATGCCCGGGCCATGCGTGAAATCATCCTGCCGACCATCAAGGGCATGGAAAAAGACGGCATTCCTTTCACTGGCTTCCTGTATGCAGGCCTGATGATTGACGCTGCAGGCAAACCGAAGACGCTTGAATTCAACTGCCGCATGGGAGACCCGGAAACCCAGCCCATCATGATGCGTCTCAAGACCGACCTTTATGACGTGATGATGGCCGCGACCTCGGGCACGCTGGATCAGGTTGACCTTGAATGGGACCGTCGGCCGGCTCTGGGTGTTGTGATGGCTGCACATGGTTACCCTCTGCAGCCGCGAAAGGGTGACGTCATCACCGGCCTGCCGGTGGCGACCGAAGACGCCATGGTCTTCCATGCCGGTACCAGCCGCAAGGGCAAGGATACGATCACCGCCGGTGGACGTGTGTTGTGTGTGACGGCCCTGGGCAGCACTGTAAAGGCAGCCCAGCAGCGTGCCTACGAAGTGGCAGAGGGTATCAAATTCGATGGTGCGCAGTACCGCAAGGACATTGGGCACAGGGCCATCAAGTCCTGATGGCTGCACCTGATATTTCTGGCGTCCGGGCTTTTCTGCTCGGGTTGCAGACGCGTATCACCGATGCAATTGCAGCGATTGACGGCCAGCCGTTTGTGGCCGATCACTGGCAAAAAGAACCGGGCGAGCCCCTTCAGGGCAGTGGGATCACCAAAATACTTGAGGGTGGCACTGTATTCGAGCGAGCTGGCTGCGGGTTCTCCCATGTGCGGGGGCCAAAACTCCCGCCTTCCGCCACACAACACAGGCCTGAACTTGCTGGCGCACCTTTTGAGGCGATGGGCGTCTCGCTGGTATTTCACCCGCGTAACCCTTATGTGCCGACGGTACACATGAATGTCCGCATGATTGCCGCGGCACCCGCGGGTGGTGGTGAGCCTGTTTGCTGGTTTGGCGGGGGCATGGACCTTACGCCTTATTACGGCTTTGATGAGGATGCCATCCATTTCCACAAAACCTGTCGCGAGGCGCTACAGCCGTTCGGCGAAGACAAATACCCGCGCTTCAAGAAGTGGTGTGACGAGTATTTTTATCTGAAGCATCGTGATGAGCAGCGCGGTGTAGGCGGCATCTTTTTTGATGACTTTCATGAGCTGGGTGCCGAACGCAGTTTCGACATGATGCAGGCAGTCGCGGATGCTTTTTTGAAGGCTTACCTGCCCATCGTCGAGATGCGCAGGGACAACCCATATGGTGAGCGCGAAAGGGCGTTCCAGCTCTACAGGCGCGGGCGCTACGTGGAGTTCAACCTGGTATGGGACCGGGGCACCCATTTCGGCCTGCAGTCAGGTGGCCGTACTGAGTCCATCCTGATGTCCATGCCGCCGCTGGCAAGCTGGGCTTATCAGGCTAAAGCAGAGCCGGGTACGCCGGAAGAGCGGCTGTACAGGGAGTTTCTCGTTCGCAGGGATTGGGCTTGAGCATCTCGGCAAATGCCGCACGGAAAAAACGCATAGGCGTTTTCGGTGGGGCGTTTGATCCCCCGCACAACGCGCACCTTGAACTGGCAAAGGTGGCTATTGGGCAACTGGATCTGGACGAGTTGCGTGTGGTGCCTACCGGCCACGCCTGGCACAAGGCCAGGACGCTCAGCAGCGCCGACCACAGGCTGGCCATGACCCGGCTGGCTTTCGGTGACATGCCGGGGGTGGTCGTCGATGACCGCGAAATTCGGCGGGCAGGTCCAACTTTCACGATAGACACCCTGGAGATGGTGCAATCAGAAAGTCCTGGCGCGCAGATATACCTGATCATGGGTGCCGACCAGTTCGCGGCGTTCCAGCAATGGCACAGATGGCAGGCAATTTTGGGCATTGCTATAATTTGCATAGCTGGCCGTGCAACATCCACGGTTACGCAGGCCCAAATTGAGGCTTATGGCACGCTAAAAAGCCGCTTTTTGCAACTTTCGTTGCCTCCCATGACAGTCAGCGCAACCCAGATACGTCAGTTGCTGGCTTCTGGCGCGGGCAAGAGCACCGACATTGACGAACTGGTTCCCGAGGCGGTTGCGCGTTATATTTCATCAAACCGCGTTTATGGCAGCCCCTGAACCACCTTACTGAACAAAGCACTGAATGACCTCTACACCTGTCAAATCCACCGTCGCAGCCGAGAAAAAAGACGTCCAGAAACTGCAGCGGGCCATTGTTGACGGGCTGGAAGATGTCAAGGCGCAAGACATCCAGGTCTTTGATACGGAGCACATTACGTCGCTTTTTGAACGCGTGATCATCGCGTCCGGCACTTCCAATCGTCAGACCAAGGCTCTGGCCGCCAGCGTGCGTGATGCCGTTCGTGATGCGGGTTTTCAGAAACCGCGCATCGAGGGTGAAGACAATGGTGAATGGATCATCGTGGACTGCGGGGCGGTCGTCGCCCATATCATGCAGCCGACCATTCGTCAGTACTACCACCTCGAAGAGTTGTGGGGCGACAAACCCATCAAGCAAAAACTGGGCGCGCCGGCACCTTTGCCCAAGGCTTCAAAACCTGAGCCCAAGGTTGAGGTGAAGCCGGCGGTAAAAACTGGGGCGAAACCAAAAGCAGGTGCAAAAACCTCAGCCAAAAGCAGCGTCAAGCCGGCCGTCAAGGCCGTGAAAGACCATGAACCCGGTTATGTAGGCAGAGTGGGCAAGACCAGCGACTGGACTGCCAGGCGCAATTTTGCGGAGCCTGTAGCAGAGCCTATCGCCCGTCCTGCGCGCAAAACTGCAGCGAAACCAGCTGCCAAAACACCTCTGGTCAAGGTACCTCCAGCCAAAAAGGTTGCAGCGAAAAAGACCGCGACCAAACCTGCAGCCAAAAAGCCTGCAGCCAAAAAAGCCGCACCTCGCAGCCGATGAGGCTGAGCATTGTTGCCGTAGGCCAGAAAGTGCCCGACTGGGCACAGACGGCTTACGATGACTACGCCAAGCGCTTTCCGCCTGAAATCAAGCTTGAACTCAAGGCGGTGAAGACCGAGCCACGCGCTTCAAAAACACTTGAAACTTTGCTGACTGCGGAGAAACTGAGAATAGAGGGCGCCATAGCACGGGGGGCGCATGTGGTGGCGCTTGACGAACGCGGAACTGCTGTCACGACGGTAGCCCTGGCTGACCGCCTGAAGGCCTGGCAACTGTCGGGTGATGATGTAGCCATCGTGATTGGCGGGCCTGACGGCCTGGACCCGTCGTTTAAAAAGGCTGCGCATGAGCGCCTGCGTTTGTCCGACCTCACATTGCCTCATGCGATGGTCCGCGTTCTGCTGATTGAGCAACTCTACCGCGCCTGGAGCATCACCATCAATCATCCCTATCACCGCGAATAATCGTGTCGCCACGCCTGCCCTTTCGCGTATGGCATTTCCTGACAAGCACCGGTCTTCCCCATGAGTGATTTCATTTATCTTGCCTCGCAGAGTCCTCGGCGCCGTCAGTTGCTGGAGCAGTTGGGGGTGAAGTATGAATTGCTTCTGGCAGATGAGGCTGAGGATGCAGAAGCCCTGGAAGCCGCGCTAAAGAATGAAGCGCCTGCAGCCTACGTTAAAAGGGTAACCGCCCTCAAACTTGAGGCGGCAATTGCGAGGATGAAACGGCGCAAGCTTGAGTCGGCGCCCGTACTTTGTTCAGACACCGCGGTAGCGTTGGGGCGTGTCATATACGGCAAGCCAGAAAATGCCGGGGATGCCGTTCGTATGCTGACGGAACTGGGTGGCACTACGCACAGGGTATTGACGGCGGTTGCTGTTCAGGCAGGGAAACGCCGTTTTGAAGCACTCAGTACCTCACGCGTCACTTTTGAGGCCATGTCTAAAACGCAAATCCGCGATTACGTCGCCACCGGCGAGCCCATGGGCAAAGCAGGTGCCTATGGGGTGCAGGGCAGGGCGGCCGTGCACATCACCGAAATAAGAGGCAGCTACAGCGGCATCATGGGCCTTCCCTTGTGGGAAACGGCTCGGGTGCTGCGCGGTGCCGGCGTCAAGGTCTGACAGAATCTGGCCAACACAACATGCAACAAGACATCCTCATCAACTGGTCTCCCCAGGAAACGCGCGTCGCTGTGGTTGAACATGGCTCTCTTCAGGAGCTCCAGGTCGAGCGCACCCTCGAACGCGGGCTGGTTGGAAATGTCTATCTTGGCAAGGTAGCGCGCGTTTTGCCGGGCATGCAGTCGGCCTTCATCGATATAGGCCTGGACAAGGCCGCCTTTCTGCATGTAGCTGACCTGATGAGCAGTATCAACAGCCGTCATGCAGATACGGATGCAGGGTCTGCGGGGGGCGGCACGGTCGCAGCAGCCCTCCCCATAGAAAAGCAGCTGTTTGAAGGTCAGGCTGTCATGGTGCAGGTGCTTAAAGATCCCATCGGCAGCAAAGGTGCAAGATTGACGGCCCAGGTCAGTATTGCGGGGCGGTTGCTGGTGTTTCTGCCGCAGGACAACCACATTGGTGTCTCTCAGAAAATACCCGCCAGGCAGCGGGAAGACCTGCGCCAGCGTCTTCAGCTTCTGAGTGGTGAATCTGGTGGAGGGTTCATCCTGAGAACCAATGCGGAAGATGCTACCGATACCGAACTGTCCGAGGACATCGCTTATCTGCGCAAGACCTGGGCCCGTATCAAGGATGCGTCTGTACGTGTCAAGCCAGCATCTGTGCTTCACCAGGACCTTAATCTGCTGCAACGGGTTTTGCGGGATGTTGCGGGAGAACAAACGCTGACCATACGCATCGATTCACGTGAACAATTTGAGAAACTCAAGGCGTTTGCAGCGGAGTTCATGCCAGCGACAGTTCAAAAGCTACAGCTTTATGGCGGCGAGCGTCCCATCTTTGACCTTTTCAATATTGATGAAGACATTGCCAGGGCGTTGGGCCGCAGGGTAGACCTGAAGTCTGGTGGCTACCTCATCATTGACCAGACAGAAGCGCTGACAACTGTTGATGTGAACACCGGCGGTTTTGTAGGCGCACGCAACTTTGACGAAACAATCTTCAAGACCAATCTGGAGGCTTCCCAGGCCATTGCGCGCCAACTGCGTCTCCGGAATCTTGGCGGTATTGTGATCGTCGACTTCATCGATATGCTCAAGGAAAATCATCGCGATGCCGTGCTCGCTGAATTTCAGAAGCAACTGGCGAGGGATCGCATCAAGACAACAGTCAACGGCTTCTCTGCATTGGGCTTGCTGGAGATGACCCGTAAACGGACGCGGGAATCCCTTGCGCACCAGCTGTGTGAGCCGTGCGCTGCCTGCATGGGAAAGGGTGTGGTCAAGACCGCACGGAGCGTGACCTACGACATCCTGAGGGAAATATTGAGGGAAGCCAGGCAATTCAATCCGCGCGAATTTCGCATAGTGGCCTCGCCAAAAGTGATAGAACTCTTCCTTGATGAGGAAAGCCAGCATCTTGCAGGCTTGAGCGAATTTATCGGCAAGCCGATCTCACTGCAGGCTGAAGCTGCCATGCCACAGGAGCAATACGATATCGTCCTGCTTTGAATTGCCGATTGCGTAGCGGTCATGTCCATCCTCACCCGAAACCCTCATCCCATTCCGGTACTGGTATACCACCAGATAGAAACCGCGCCGCCCAAAGGACAGCCGTTTCGCAGCCTGTATGTCTCTCCTTCCGCCTTTTCGAGGCAGATGTATATGTTGAGGCTGCTCGGTTACAGGGGTTTGTCCATGAGCAATTTGCAGCCCTACCTTGCTGGGGAGCGAAGTGGCAAAGTCGTGGGCATTACTTTTGACGATGGTTATGTCAACAACCTTGTCAATGCTTTGCCCGTGCTTCAGCGTCACGGATTTTCGTCGACCTGCTACGCCGTAAGCGGCCTGGCAGGGCAGACCAACAAGTGGGATGAACACCTGGGCATAGCCCAGACACCCCTGATGGACGAAACGCAGATGCGGCAATGGGTAGCTGGCGGGCAGGAAATGGGTTCCCACACGCGAAGCCATGTCAATCTGGTGGAGTCTGCCGATAAAGCGAGCGAAATTGAAATTGCCTCGGGTAAAAGCGATCTCGAAGTGATGCTTGGTGGCCCGATTCGGCATTTTTGTTATCCCTACGGGCGGTATGAGTCGAAACATGTAGGTATGGCGAGGCAACTGGGCTTCGCCACCGCAACAACGACCCAGCGGAGTCGGTGTGTTGCAGGGGACGATGTTCTGGAGATCCCCCGCGTACCGGTATTGCGTTCAACCAGCCTGCCCATGTTCTGGATCAAGATTGCCACAGGCTATGAGGACAGGCGCAGGAGATGAGTTCTGTCGGCACGCGCTTGCGCATTGCGGTGCTCAACCGCACCTTTTCGCCTGTCGCGGGTGGTGCGGAACGCTATTCCATTGCACTTGTCGAGAAGCTTGCCGCAAAACATGAGATACATGTTTTTGCCCAGTCGATTGACCACCGCTGGCCGGGTGTCACTTATCACCATATCAGCATGCCCTTGCGCAGGCCACGGTGGATAAACCAGCTCTGGTTTGCCACCCTTACATGGTGGGCAACCCGCAAAGGGTTCGATGTTGTGCATTCCCACGAAAACACATGGCATGGACAGGTGCAGACAGTGCATGTGCTGCCGATAAAACATAACCTGTTTAATGGCCTGGAAGGCTGGGGACGCTTCGCGCGCATCCTGAAGGTGCTGTCGAGTCCACGTCTGCTGGTGTACCTTTTGCTTGAACGTGCGCGCTACGCAAGACATCATGATCGGGTTGTGGTGGTTATTTCAGAAACCCTGCGCGAAATTTTTTCAGCGAGCTACCCTGATGCAGTGGCGATGACTTCTGTCATTACGCCGGGAATCGATTTGCCGGCCTACCCGACAGGCGCTTCCGCTCAAATCGCTGCACGCATTGAACTGGGCTTGCCAGAAGGCAAAACCTGCCTTTTGTTCGTAGGTAACGATTTGCGCAAGAAAGGACTGGATGCCTTGCTGTCGGCCATGCAGCGTATGCCGGCAGACGTGGTTCTCGCGGTCGTTGGGGATTCGCCGCAGCGGCCACAGTTTGTACAGCTGGCCGCACAAATGGGTCTGGCGTCGCGGGTTTGCTTCCTGGGGGCGTTGAAAGATGTCTCTCCTGCATATCGTGCTGCGGATATGCTCGTGCATCCGACGCTGGAAGACACTTTTGCCATGGTTGTGCTCGAGGCCATGGCTCATGGACTCCCCATTGTTGTGAGCAGCGCAAAGTATTGCGGAATTGCCGGATTCCTGAGTTCCGGTGTCAATGCCCTGATTCTTGACGATCCTCGGGATGCCCCTTCACTGGCTGCTTCGTTGCTCAACGTATTGAACGACAAATCACTGCGAACCACGATGGGCCATGCTGGCCGCGCTTTTGCCAGTGAATTCGGCTGGGACGATATTGCCGCAAGGCAGGAGCAAATCTATAAAGCCGTAGCTCAGGTAGCCGTGCGCTGATAGCCCGCGTCAAGCGCCCTGGAAACCCAACCGGTAGAGGTGCGCGTAGGCGCCATTGCGCAGCATCAGTTCCGTGTGCGTTCCTGATTCGACAATACTGCCCGCATTCATCATGATGATGCGGTCTGCATGCTGGATGGTTGACAAGCGGTGGGCGATGATGATGGATGTACGGCTCATTGCCAGCCGCCTGATCGCCTCCTGCACGGCTTGTTCCGACTCTGTATCCAGGGCGGAGGTGGCTTCGTCAAGAATCAGTATGGGGGCGTCCTTGTACAGCGCACGTGCAATTGCCAGTCTTTGCCGTTGGCCGCCTGAAAGTTGCATCGCGTTGTGCCCAAGGAGGGTGTCCATGCCCTGCGGGAGTTCCGCTACCAATGTGCCAAGATTGGCGGCCTCAAGGCATTGAGCAATTCTTGCGCGATCAACAGGCAACCCGAGTGCAACATTTGCGGCTATTGAGCTGTTGAGCATCACGACATGCTGGCTGACCAATGCGAACTGTGATCGAAGCGATGCGAGGTTCCATTGCCCGAGCTCCTCGCCGTCCAGGTAAATATGACCGCTGCTGGGTTCTACAAATCTCGGCAGCATGTTGACAAGCGTGGTCTTGCCCGAGCCTGACGCACCGACCAGTGCCACTGTTTCTCCCGCCTTTATCTGAAGGTTGAGTCCGTCTACAGCGAGCGCGTTGCCTGTTTTGTAAAGAACACTCACGTCTGTGAATTCGATGTTGCCGGATGCCCGGGGTTTTGTGAAGGAACCGCCAGACTCGTCGGCTGTCAGTTCCATCAGGTCAAGGCCGCGTTCCAGTGCCGCCAGGCCGCGCGTGATGGGTGTTGCACCATCTGACAGGCTCTTGATAGGCGCAATCAGTAGCAGCATTGCCGTTACGAAAGCCACAAAACCTCCCACGGTGGTCGTATTGGCAGAGCCCTGCACCAGTGCGATGGAGATCACAGCCGACAGGGCGATGGCTGCCAGTACTTGCGTGATGGCGCTCATGCTCGCATATGCCACGGTCGACTTCATCGACAGGCGGCGCAGGGAATGACTCAGCACATCGAAACGCTCGGCCTGGCTGGCCTGGGCGCCATGTAGCCTGACATCCCGGTGCGCAAGAACATTTTCTTCAACCACGTAAGCCAGGTTGTCCGTAGCAGTCTGGCTCTGCTTGGTCAGCCTGTAAAGGCGTTTTGTCAGCAATTGAATGACCAGGGCTACGGCTGGGAAGAGCAGGGAAACCACCAGCATCAGTTTCCAGTTCAGGAAGATCAGGTAGCCCACCAGCGCAAGCAGCGTCAGCACATCCCGCGCGAGCTTGATGATGGCGTTGTTGAGTATCACCGAGCCGTTGTAGACCTCATAAACCACAGTGTTTGAGATGGCGCTCGAGGTCTGGTCGGCAAACAGCGAGAGCCTGGCACTTAGCAATTTGTTGAACATGGCCCGCCGGAGTTGCTGAAGCCCTTCATTTGTGACCTGGGCCAGAGCATATTGGGCTACAAAGCCTGAAAGTCCCCTGATGGCAAACAGCAGCAACAGCGAAACCGGAACCATCCAGAGGTCCAGGGCTCCTTTCTGGAAGCCGCGGTCGAGAAGGGGTTTTAAGAGCGCTGGAACGAATGGCTCGGTGGCCGACGCGACTATCGTGGCGCCAATGGCGACGGCCCATGCGCTGCGACTGCGGGCGGTATTGAAGTACGGCCAGACCCTGAGCGTCCTCTGCCAGGTGGAGAGTTTTCTGGTTGCCGGGGGTGCAACCTTTTCAGCCATGCTCACGTAGCCCTTTCAGGTTGGGGTGTAGTGGCCGCAGATTTCGACACCGGAAGCCCCAATGCCATCAGCAGTGCCAGCGTTATGCAGAAAAAATCACCAATCAGTGCGTCGTAAATTGTCGAGTTAAACAGGCATGCTATAGCCAGGGCGACCAGAGTAGATTGAGCACTACGCCTTGCAAGTTCGTCCATCGCCAACGTTTCTTTGAAAATTGAAACCAGTATTGCAAGCAGAAGAATGATGCCTCCGACGCCGAGCTGTACGCCCCACAGGAGGTATTCCTGGTGGGGGTTGCCCACGTTGGTGACTAACTCAGGCGAGCGGCTCTTCAGTTTTTCAAGCCGATTGAACTCATCGGTCCAGCTGCCCGAGCCTGCGCCCAGCAAGGGGTTTTCCGCAATAGACTGTATGGCCCGGTGCCAGAAATGCAGTCTTATGCCTGAAGAAGTGCCGTAGACTACGTTGACGCCTTGACCACTGAAAAATCCCATCACTTCAGACTTGACGTCGATGATCCGGTTTTGCACCTTTGGCGATACCACTACGACAACGGCCAGCACTATGACCGGAACCAGCGCAATCACATTGCGGTACCGGTGCGGCAGTTCCCAGACTATTGCGAGCGATATCAGTGCCAGGGCAACTACATGCCCGGTGCGCCCCCGCAGGACGAAGAAGACGTTGAGCAGGGCCAGCAGCGTGATCACCATTGCGATTAAAGAACCAAACCTCCCTGGAACAAGTTTGCGAAGGTGCCAGCAGATGGCCGCGAATACGGCGGTCATGATTCCCTCATCCAGATAACTTGAAAAAACAGAGTTGTAGAGGACTGCTGTTGGAGATGTAGCCCACGGTACAGGGATATGAAAGAACAGCATCCACGAACTTATCACCACAAACAGCTGCACCACTGCAAAAGTGCTCAGGGCGAACAGGGCCTCCCGGCGACTCTGTATGAAGGCGACCACGAGTGGAATGAAGAGCAGCTTTGAATACTTTCCCAATGACCCCAAGGCTTCGGGTAGAGGGGCCGCTGTCCAGAAGATGCTCAGCGCAAACGCCAGCATTGCAACAAGAATCAAAAATCGTGTGCGGTGTAGTCTGCCATTTAAAGCCAGGGGTGTAGCCAATCTGGACGAGATCAACAGAATTCCTGATGCGCCCAGCAACAGCAGCAGCTTGGCGATACTGACAATCGCGATCGGCAAACCAGTCGCCGCCGCGGCAATGCATACAAGCACCAGGCGAAAGTTAATGGATTTTGTTTGCAAGATGGTTGGCTGGACTGGAATAACGCACTTCATTATCAGTGATTAGCAAGGTGAGACAGGCGATCCTGCAGGTGATGCAACGCGGGCGCTCTGCTATGCTGATAATGCTCTTTACGTCGAAAAGCGGGTTGTTTTCGGGCCCAGTTTCAAGGGGGAATGTTGGCCAATTTGTCTGTCATTGTCATCACCAAAAACGAGGCACGCAACATCGAAGGCTGTTTGCAATCCGTGTCGTTCGCCGACCAGATCGTTGTGCTGGATTCTGGCAGTGAGGACGATACTTGCCAAGTGGCTCGTCATCTGGGCGCTGAAGTGCTGGAAGACAGTGACTGGCAGGGATTCGGTGTACAGAAAAATCGTGCACTCCGTCTTGCCCGTTGCGACTGGGTGTTGTCTATCGACGCGGATGAGCGCGTGACGCCCGCCCTCAAAGACGAAATCTTGAAGGTCATTGCCGAGTCGTCCCACGATGTCTATTCAATCCCGCGACTGTCTAGCTATTGCGGGCAATACATGATGCATTCTGGCTGGAACCCGGATCATGTCACCCGCCTGTTCCGGCGCGGTACGGCGGGGTTTTCGGCCGATCTCGTCCATGAAAAGGTACTGACGGATCATTCAGTCGGGTTGCTTCATTCGCCCTTGTTGCATGAAAGCTTTGTGAATTTTGAGGCCGTGCTGGACAAGGCCAATAGGTATTCGACTGCCGGAGCGCAGGTACTGCGGGCCAAAGGCCAGTCTGCGTCCCTCTTCAAAGCCATCACGCATGGCGTCTGGGCTTTTTTCAGAACCTATGTGCTGCGACGCGGGTTTCTGGACGGCAAAATGGGGTTTGTACTGGCCATCTCAAATGCCGAAGGCACCTATTACCGCTACCTGAAGCTGTGGCTGCTGTCCCGCCAGGAGCATGTGGGCGCGCCAGACAGGGCATTGCAGGCCGCATCTGTTTCAGAAACAAACCGGTATCCATGAAGATCAGCTTTATTGTTCTGACCTACAACCGGACGGAAACCCTTCTGCCAGTGCTTCAGTCATTGGCGGCGCAATGCACAGCAGAGCATGAGGTATTGATCGCAGATGACGGTTCCAATCCCGAGAATGTGGCGCTTCTGATGAAGGGTTGCCCCACGTTCAATTGCAGTGTCCGGCACATATGGCACCCGGATACGGGCTTTACCGCAGCAGCTGCAAGAAATCTGGGAGCCCATTTCTCTGAGGGTGACTATCTCGTTTTTCTGGATGGGGATTGCGTTCCGGGCAGATCATTTGTAGCAGCCCACACATCGCTCGCTGAGCCCGGATACTTTGTCAACGGGAGCCGGGTTCTGCTCAGTGAGCGACTCACCTCACAAGTCGTTGATGCCAAAGTTGAACTTCCTGGCCAGTCAGCCTTGTTTTGGCTACGGGCCTGGCTGCTCGGTGACAGCAACAAACTGTTGCACATGCTGACCTGGCCATGGTCCTTATTCCGGTTAAAACAGGGTTTTGAATGGCGCGGTATACGAAGCTGCAATATGGCGGTATGGCGTGAAGATTTTTTTGCAGTCAACGGCTTTGACGAGACTTTTGAAGGATGGGGCCATGAGGACGCAGATCTTGTGCTTCGCCTCAGCCATCTGCCCGTCAATCGAAAAAATGGTTTTCTTGCCACTGAAGTTTTTCATCTATGGCATCCCGAGAGCAAGCGGGATCATGAGTCTGTCAACAGGCAGAAAGTTTTTGAACGTATCAAGACCGGACTGGTCATAGCTGAAAAGGGCCTTTCCCAGATCAGCCCTGACCCTTCTGTCCATGTAACCCCATTACATTAACCTTTTAAGGCATCGACACTTCCAGAATATGAGTACCACACCCTTGCTTCCGCGGAGAACCGCCATGGGCCTTATGGCCGCCACTGCCTTGCCTTTCACCCTGCCGGCTCTGGCGCAATTCCGGGTCGAGGTTTCGGGCGTTGGCCTCACGCAACTCCCGATTGCCGTGGCAACGTTCAAGGGCGAGGCCCAGGCTCCCCAGAAAATTGGAGCCATTGTCAAAGCGGATCTTGAGCGCAGCGGGCTGTTTCGTTCGGTTGACGCAGCTGGCATGGTGGCCGACGAAAGTACCCGGCCGGATCTTGTCCAGTGGCGGCAAAAGGGGGCGGACTCCCTTGTGACCGGCAGTGTCACTCCTTTGGCCGATGGCCGGTTTGATGTGCGCCTGAGGCTGTGGGACATCGTTCGCGGAATTGATTTGGGTGGGCAAAGCTATGCAGTGACGCAAGCAGACCTGAGGCTTTCCGCGCACCGGATTTCCGACTTTGTCTATGAAAAGCTGACGGGTGAAAAGGGTATTTTTTCCACGCGGATTGCCTATGTCACCAAGGCTGGCACCCGCTTCACCCTTTGGGTCGCAGACTCTGATGGCGAAAGTGCGCAATCTGCCCTTGCTAGCCCCGAACCCATCATTTCACCGGCATGGTCGCCAAACGGAAGCCAGCTCGCGTATGTGTCGTTTGAGTCACGCAAACCTGTGATCTATGCCCATGATGTGGCCAGTGGCAAACGCCGCCTGCTCGCGAATTTCCGTGGCTCAAACAGTGCGCCGGCATGGTCGCCGGATGGCCGCCAGATTGTTGCAACCCTCAGCCGTGATGGCGGTTCGCAGCTTTACGCGCTGGATGCCAATGGAGGCGAGCCCCGCCGACTGACCCAGTCTTCAAGCATCGATACCGAGCCGGCTTTCTCCCCCGACGGCAGGTTTATTTATTTCGTCAGTGACCGCGGGGGTGCCCCGCAGGTCTATCGAATGACTGCTTCTGGCGGCGGTGTGGAGCGCGTCACGTTCAACGGCAGCTATAACATTTCCCCCGCAATCAGTCCTGATGGACGATGGCTGGCGTATGTTTCCAGGGTCGGAGGAGCTTTCAAGCTTCAGGTGATGGAGCTGGCCAATGGCACGGTGAACCAGATCACTGACACCGCAGCCGATGAAAGCCCCAGTTTTGCACCCAACAGCCGTTTGATTGTGTATGCAACCAGGCAACAAGGGCGAGAGGCGCTCATGACAACGACACTGGACGGAAAAATCAAGGCGCGGCTGTCTGGTGCAAGTGGAGACATTCGCGAGCCGGATTGGGGACCATTTTCCCGATGAAGTGCCTGTTGGCCTACATCCGGTCAGGTTAAATACAGTCAATATCCGCTTTTCTCATTTTGTTTTGCAGGGATAAATACATGAAACGTTTCTTTTTCTCCATCATTTCCACCATCACGTTGTCTGCCGCCCTGGTCGCGTGTGGATCAAACGTCAAACTGGATGAAGTGCCGGTTGAAAACCGTACAGCAACCAGTGTTGGAACGGCAGCATCGGGTGCTTCAGCGAGTGCCGTGACCCCCGTGGAAATTGCCGGGTCCAACAATGCTGCAGGTGGCCCGGTTGGTGTCGCAAAAATAATTTACTTTGACTATGACAGTTATGTCATCAAGCCAGAATTTCAGGGCGCCATTGAGGCCCATGCCCGGTTTCTGGCTGCCAACAAAACGCGCAAGCTGGCTGTCGAGGGTCACACCGATGACCGTGGTGGGCGTGAATACAACCTCGCACTTGGCCAAAAGCGGGCAGAGGCTGTTCGACGTTCCCTGGGACTGCTGGGTGTGACTGATGCGCAGGTTGAGGCTGTGAGCTTTGGGAAGGAAAAGCCGGCTGAAGCGGGAGCGAGTGAAGAGGCTTATGCCAAAAATCGCCGGGCAGAACTGAACTACCGCTAAAACTGGTTAAAAATGGAGTTTTGCCCGCGTGGTGGTGTATCAATGCATATGACATCTTTCCGTGTCACTCGTTTCCTGGCCTGTGGTATGGCTGTGGTTTTATTCTCGGCAAATGTGCATGCGGCGCTCTTTGATGATGACGAGGCCCGTCGCGCCATTCTTGAGTTGCGTCAAAAATTTGATGCCTCTCAGGTAGAAATGCGTAAAGCTGCCGAGGATAACGCGCAGTTGCGACGCAGCGTGCTTGAGCTTTCCAACCAGCTCGAAGGTCTGCGCGGCGAACTCGCCAAACTCCGAGGTCAGGATGAGCAACTCGCACGTGATCTGGCTGAGGTGCAGCGGAAACAGAAAGACATGACGCAGGGTATTGATGACAGGTTGAGAAAGTTTGAGCCGTCTAAAGTGACTGTTGACGGCAAGGACTTTGTCGCCAAGCCTGAAGAAACCCGTGATTTTGATGCCGCACTGGCGACCTTGCGCAAAGGGGAGTTTGCACCTGCTCAGACCGCTTTTCAGGAATTTGTCAGACGCTATCCGGACAGTGGCTACAAGCCATCGGCACTTTTCTGGCTCGGGAATGCCCAATATGCGCTGCGCAGCTACCGCGAGGCAG
The DNA here is from genome assembly GCA_040388905.1 of Pseudomonadota bacterium. Lineage (GTDB taxonomy): Bacteria > Pseudomonadota > Gammaproteobacteria > Burkholderiales > Burkholderiaceae_C > Polaromonas. Next base: position 13,058 of record JAZKAY010000020.1, on the reverse strand, counting down.
TCGCCAATTTCAAGGCTCTGCTTTCCATGGCGCCTGATAATCTTCGGGCTCCTGAGGCTGCCCTGTCGATAGCCAATTGCCAGGTCGAATTGAAAGACACACGATCGGCGCGCAAAACGCTTGAGGACCTGATCAAGGTCTACCCGCAGTCTGAAGCGGCATCGGTTGCCAAAGACAGGTTGAGCAAGCTGAAATAATTCCGTTTACCTGTCCGCGAAGCCGCTCCGCAGCATGCTGCGGAGCGGCTTTTTTATTCCCACTTAAAATTGAGCTATGGATATCTCTGCACTTAATGCCCTCACCGTCAAGGTTCTCTGGGCAGCTTTCCTCCTTGCAACGGTTTTTGGTGCGATTGCACAGCGGACCCACTTCTGCACCATGGGTGCAGTCAGTGACGTTGTGAACATGGGCGACTGGACGCGCATGCGCATGTGGGTATTGGCGGCAGGCGTAGCAATGATTGGTTTTTATACCCTGGCTGCTGCGGGGCAGATTGATCCTGCCAAGACGCTTTATGCATCCAGTCGCTTCATCTGGTTGTCTGCCCTGGTCGGTGGTTTGATGTTCGGGTTCGGCATGGTGCTGGCCTCTGGTTGTGGCAGTAAGACACTGGTTCGTATAGGTGGCGGCAACCTCAAGTCGGTGGTCGTTTTTATAGTGATGGGGGTGGCTGCCTTTGCAACCCTGAAAGGCATCACGGCTGTTGCCCGGGTCGCGACCGTAGATCGTGTGGCAATGGACTTCGCAGGCAATGCTGCATTGCCCAACTGGCTTGCCCCGACGCTGGGTCTTGGACCCGCCGCCGCAGGGTTGATAGTGGCCCTCGTTATCGGGTTGGCGCTCATCATCTGGACTTTTTTCGGCCGGGATTTCCTGCACTTTGACAATCTGCTGGCCGGGTTCGGTATTGGTGGCGTGATCGTCGCGATGTGGTGGGTCAGTGGCCACATGGGCTATATCCCCGAACACCCCGAGACATTGCAGGAAGCTTTTCTGGCGACCAATTCAGGACGTGCCGAAGCACTGAGTTTTGTTTCGCCAGTCGCCTATACGGTTGATTGGGTCATGTTCTTCAGCGACAAGAGCAAACTGCTCACCACAGGTATCGTGTCGGTGTTTGGTGTGGTGGCCGGTTCGGCCATCTGCGCACTGGCTACGCGCAGTTTTCGCTGGGAGGGTTTCCGCGATGCTGAAGACACTGCAAACCACCTGATTGGCGCGGTGCTCATGGGGGTAGGTGGTGTCTGCGCCATGGGTTGCACGGTGGGGCAGGGACTCTCCGGCATCTCGACCTTGAGCGCTACCAGCTTTGTGGCTGTGGCCGCCATCATCGCTGGTTGCGTGGCTGCACTCAAATACCAGGTCTGGCGACTGGAGCGCACGCTTTAGTGTTTGACGAAACCGTTCAGGCAGACCTTGACCGTCGTTTTGGCGGCCTGTCACGGCTTTACGGTGCCGGCGGCGCAGCTGGAATACGGGCTGCGCATATGGTCGTGGTTGGTTTGGGTGGCGTCGGTTCGTGGGCGGCGGAAGCGCTTGCACGCAGCGGTGTTGCCCGGTTGACCCTTATCGACCTCGACCATATTGCTGAATCGAATGTCAATCGCCAGATTCACGCATTGGGCGGGACTTTGGGGCAAGCGAAGGTGCTGGCCATGCGTGATCGCATTGCCGATATCAATCCGGCTTGTGATGTACGTTGTGTCGAAGAATTTGTTGACGCAGACAACTGGCCCGGGATCGCGGGCCTTCAGGCCGAGGCCGGCGAAAGCCTCGGCGTGATTGATGCCTGCGACCAGGTGAAAGCCAAGACGGCCATGGCTGCATGGGCGCTGCGCCACAACGTGAAGCACAAAGGGCGGCACCAGGTACATTTCATCAGCGTAGGGGCAGCCGGCGGAAAACGTCATGCCCATAAAGTCGATATCGACGATTTGTCGCTGACAACCCATGACCCCTTGCTGGCGCAACTCAGGTACCGCTTGCGCAAGGAGCACGGCGCGTCACGCGAAGGGCGAATTGGCTTGCCCTGTGTTTTCAGTCGGGAGGCGGTGATGCGGCCTTCGCCGGCCCCCGGCAGTGTGGAAAGTCAAAGCGATAACAGCCTTAATTGCCACGGCTATGGTTCGGTCGTGAGTGTCACGGCAACGTTTGGTATTTGCGCTGCGGGTTGGCTACTCGACAAAATCGCGACCCAGGCTTTGCCGACAACCCCGAAATAACGCTATAATTTGAGGCTGTTCTGCATCACGTGCAGGGCAAACCGGGAAATATCAGGCCATTGGCACGATACGACCTTGGGGCCTTAGCTCAGTTGGTAGAGCAGCGGACTTTTAATCCGTTTGTCGTGGGTTCGACCCCCGCAGGCCCCACCAAGAATTCCGGGTTCTTAGCTCAGTTGGTAGAGCAGCGGACTCTTAATCCGTAGGTCGACAGTTCGAATCTGTCAGAACCCACCATACAGTCGACAGTCTGAAAAGCCCGCTACTGAAAAGGTAGCGGGCTTTTTTCTTGTGACCCCGATTTTCACGAAATGCCTTTTATCGTCGAGTAATTTATGTCGGGCGAGCCGGATAAGCGGGCTTGATTCTGGTTTTTTTCACAACGCCCGATGGCGTAAACAGGAGCACCAGCTCCGCCTTGGCCCCCGACGGTTCACGTGAACCTGCGCGGTAGACCCAGACCTCGTAGCCACTGTCAAATTTGACGATGGTCGCATTGCCAAGAGCTGCGATCACGTCAGCCTTTGTGGTTTGTCCCTCTGCGATGACATCCCTGGCACGTTGCATTGACATAGCTGGATCGCGAAAAGGCGGCGTCACTTCTGTAGAACCAAAAAGACCAGAACCGCCCGCGCACCCAGCCAGCAGGCTGGTGAAGAGTACAACGCATGCCGTTGAATGGGCCGCAGGTTTTCGTGCCCTGTGTGTCATTGGTCATCCATGTATTCAAACTCAATCAGCGTGTCGTCGGGCCAGCTGCGGTCGCCCAAAGGCAATACGTAGGTGCGGTCAACCAGTACTTCGCAATCGCAATAGGGCAGGTCGCCGTCCAGTGCCGGATCGTCACTGGCTGAGGCATAAAGCTTGTCCATGGAGAGTATTTCCCGGCGCTGGCCTGACACCATCGCCACGCTGAACAGGGGCCTGTCAGCAAAAAACAGATAGAGCGGTGCTTGCCTGTCACAGTAAGCCGGGGTGTCCAGCACTGCTTTAACGAGTCTCCCGATGATGTTGCTGCTGTTGGAGATCAGGCCGGCCTCCATACCAACGCGGCATTCCAGACGCAGGTCGCCCAGGCGGCGGGTGTTGGGCGCAAGGCCGGGTGTGCGGATGTCTGTGCGCCAGGTCATGCTTTGCACGCGGCGGTTGGGTATGAGCTGTGCGTCCTCTTCAAAGGCGACCTGGTCGCGCGGCAATACAAACGTACGGTCGGGGGCAACGGCAACATCAAAGGCCGCCTTGTTCGACCCCAGAACCTCCAGCGTGACGTTGTTCATGTCCGTCTCACGCTTTCTGGGCAACAACCTGAAACGCAGGGAGGCGCCTGGTGCCATGCTGCGCTCTTTCTCAAAAAGATCCATGCCCCGGATCATCTTTCGATACGACTTCTCGACCGGATCACGATTGGCCTTGGCAGCCACGGTGACTGAGGGCAACGCACCTGGAGATTTTTCCTGCGCCATTGCAGTGCCGCCAACCACCCACATGCCCAGAGCAAGCGGCATGAGTGGCAAGAAGACTTTGATGCAAAAGGAGGGTGAGTAACGCAATTTTCCAGCCCGGGGGTTAACAACAATCATGCTAGATCGGGCCTGGTCCACGCGCTGTAGGACGATGCAGTATTCGTTCAATGCGCGCCGATTGCCGCACGTGCTACGGGCTTTTTGTTCAGGCGGAACAGGCCAGGCGCGGCACATCGAGCCCAGCTTGCCGGGCTACACGAATGCAGTCTTTCATGTGCTCCTCGCCAAAATAGCGGATGGCTGCGTAGCCCACCACGGCCGAGACGATCTGGCCCGCCAGCGGAACAAACTTTGCGACCTGCTTGGTGGTCAGGCGAACGCCAATTTTGGTGGCCGCCTTGATGAGCAGATCGCGGCTGATAAATTTGCCGATCAGCACAGAGCCGACCATGGCTACGGCCTTTTGAACCTGGTCGCGCTTTTTGGGATCGAGTTTGTCCAGCTGTGCGGGCGTCAGGCCAAACTCCCTGTTGATTTCGGGGATCAGTTTTGAGAGCAATGCTGCATCGACGGCCCAGTCAAGGCCCGGCACAGGTACCGCACTGGCGGCCGCAGCAACCAGGGCGCGTTTGTTGAGCAGCTTGCGGCTGCGTTTTACGGCGGCTTCAAGCGCCGCGTCGTCTGCGGCCATATGGAGTGCTGTAGGCATGATCGGCAATCCTTTCGCTGTGGTTCGCCAAAGCTGGTGGCATTGTCCCGGGGTCTGGTTTATCGAATCGCTCGTGCGCAGAAGTCAGCCCACATCTTGACATAACAGCCTTCGAGGCCTTGGACAAAGCGCTGTTCGTCCGCCAGGGAAGAGTCCGTCAGCAATGGCCGAAGTGACTGCCGCAGGGCGTGCAGGACATCGGGATCTGAGGCGCGCTGGGTCGCTGTGCGTACATAGTCACCGATGGAGCTTGCGACCCATTCAGTCAGGCCCAACGCCTCCAGAATACTGGCCGCACTTCTGGATGCTGGCGTATTTCCCTTCGCAGAGACCACGGGTACCCCCATCCAGAGTGCGTCAAAAGTGGTTGTACCTCCGCCGTAGGGATAGGGATCCAGAGCAATGTCTACCCTGTTGTACAGGGCAAAATAGTCACGCATCTCCATGCGCGGCAGAAACTCGATACGGTCAGCCGTCAACCCGACCTGGCCCATTTGTTCGGTGATGGCCACCCGTTTGCGTTCTGACTTCACGTCTGCAACCAGAAGCCTTGAACCGGGCACTGCGACCAGAATTTCTGCCCAGCGCTGGCACATCGCAGCTGATATTTTCTGACCACTGTTAACGGATCCGAAGGTGATGTACCCATTGCGCTGAAAGGGTGCGGTTTGTGCATGGTCCATGTCCATCACCGGTCGGTAGCACCACTGGCTTTCAGGAAGGTGAATCAGCCTCTCGGTGTGGAACTTGCCCGACACCTCTTCGGGGTCGGTTCGCGCATCGCAAATGCGGTAATCCATCCGGCTCAAACCGGTCGTATTCAGGTAGCCCAGCCAGGTCGCCTGTACAGCTGCCGGGCGTTCACTGAAAACCGCCAGCTTCGGGCTCCCGGAGTGACCCGAAAGGTCGACAAGAATGTCAATGCCGTCCTCATAGATGGTGTCGGCCAGCTGCCGGTCAGACAAAGTGTTGGCATCAGTCCAATGATGGGAAAGGCCGCGAATTTTTTCCGTAACGGCGTCCCTGCGCGATCCACATGCATAACAGAAGACTTCAAACAAATCACGGTCATGTCGTTCAAGGACGGGAAGCATGAACTGCGACACCGGATGGCTGTTGAAATCCCCCGAAACATAGCCGATCTTCAGGCGCCGATCCCGGGTGGCCGTTCCCCGTGGCGTTTCAAACCTCACAGGAAAGGCCGCTTCCATCCTGCGCCCGAATGCTGCATGGCGTTCAAATACTTCTTCCGCCGAAAGTTTTTCGTCCAGATTCAGAAGAAACAGCTGGGTAGATTGCAGGTCAAATTTTTCGGGCTGCAGCCGTAAAGCCGTTTCAAGCGCCACAGAGGCTTCTTCGTTGAGTCCAAGCGTGCGCAGGATGCCGCTCAGGATTGATAGCGCCTCTGTGTTGAGCGGGTCGATTTCCAGAGCCCGCCTGACGGCTTTTTCGGCGTCTTCGGGCTGGTCCAGTTTGCGTAGCAGCATGGCCTGATTCATCCACGCGCCGCCGTTGTCCGGCCTGAGGCGCAGCGCCTTTGTCAGGGCTTCCACGGCCAATGACACGCGTGCTGTGTCATCCAGGACACTGGAAAGCAGCACCAGCGCCTCAAAAAAATCCGGTTTGGTCAAAAGCGCCCGTTGCAACAGGGTTTCTGTTTTTGCAAGATCCCTGCCCAGGTAAGTCAGCCTGGCCAGGTTGTAGTTCCCGAAAGCGTTGCCGGGATCTATTCGCAGAACTTCTTCATAGGCACGTGCGGCGGCGGGGGCGTCACCACGGGCTGCCAGGGCGATGCCGAGGTTCAAATGGCCTTTTGCAAACTGCGGCGCTGCAGAGATGGCCTCGCGATACAACGCACAGGCGCGCTCCAGTTGCCCGGCGTCTTCAAACTGGTTGCCCTCCAGAACGAGTTTTTCGGCAAATGCCGCGCCTGATTCCGCGGCAAGCGGGACTGCCGGAGGCTTTTTGAAGAAATTTTTTAACATTTCAGCGATACGGCAGGGGACAGCCCCCCGTTCCACGGCCTTGCACAGGGGATTTACAACAATGCTCCTGGCTGGTTTATACCGCCGCCGCCTCTATCTGTTCTGAAATTTCCAGCCAACGTTCTTCCAGAGTGGCCGTTTCAGATTCGATCACCTTCAGGCGTTTGCCCGCATTGGCAATTTCTGATGGCGCGGTTGTCGTGGTCAATGCAAGCTGCAGGGCTTCTTTTTCGCTGCCCAGGCTCTGCATTTGCCGGTCAATTTTCTCAAGCTCCTTGCGTAAAGGTTTGGCAGCTTCCGCTTTTTGCTGCCGGCGCTGGGCCTCCAGCTTTCTTTGCTCCGGCGTGCCCTGGGGGGCAGGTTTGGACACTGTGCCCGGCTTGGCTGGCGCAACGGAGGGCTCGGCTTTTTTATCTGTTTTCGCGGCCGCAGGCGAGGGCGCCTGCGTTGCTTTTTTGGCGTCCTCGCGTTGCCGCTTGGCGTGATCGAGCAAATACTTCTGGTAGTCGTCCAGGTCGCCGTCAAACGGCGCAACGCCACCCTGCGAAACCATCCAGAACTCGTCACACACTGCCCGCAGCAAGGCTCGGTCATGGCTGACCAGCATCACGGTGCCTTCAAACTCATTGAGTGCCATCGACAACGCCTCGCGCGTTGCCAGGTCCAGATGGTTGGTGGGCTCGTCAAGCAGCAACAGGTTGGGGCGCTGCCAGACGATCATGCACAGCACCAGACGGGCTTTTTCGCCACCGCTCATGCTGCCTACAGCCTGCTTGACCATGTCGCCGCCGAAATTGAACATGCCCAGGAAGGCGCGCAGGTCCTGCTCGCGTGTGGCTTGGCTGCCCATCTTGCCGGCTGCGGTGACTTCCTTGACCAGGCGGATCATGTGCTCAAGCGGGTTGTCGGCCGGGCGCAGCACATCCAGCTCCTGCTGTGCAAAGTAGCCGATGTTCAGGCCCTTGCCTTCAATCATCTCGCCTTCAATCGGCGCCAGCGCCCGGGCCACGGTTTTTACCAGTGTGGATTTGCCCTGGCCGTTGGCACCAAGAATGCCGATGCGCTGGCCAGCCAGCACCGATTTGCTGACGTTCTGGACGATGACGGTGGGTGGCGTGCCTTCAGGCGCATCTTCTGGTGGCGGATAGCCAAAGTACGCGTTCTGCATTGACAGCATGGGGTTGGGCAGGTTGGCCGGTTCCTTGAACTCGAAGGTGAAATCGGCTTCGGCCAGCAGCGGCGCGATCTTTTCCATGCGGTCAAGCGCCTTGACGCGGCTTTGCGCCTGCTTGGCCTTGCTGGCCTTGGCCTTGAAACGCGCAATGAACTTTTGCAGGTGGGCAATCTTGTCCTGCTGCTTTGAAAACGCGGTTTGTTGCAGCGCCATCTGCTCTGAGCGCAGGTCTTCAAACTTGCTGTAGTTGCCACCGTAGCGGGTCAGTTTGGCGCTTTCTATGTGTACCGTCACATCAGTCACCGCATCGAGAAATTCGCGGTCGTGGCTGATGACCAGCATGGTGCCCTGGTAGCGCTTTAGCCAGGCTTCCAGCCAGACCAATGCGTCAAGATCCAGGTGATTGGTGGGTTCATCAAGCAGCAGCAGGTCTGAAGGGCACATCAGCGCACGCGCAAGCTGCAAACGCATGCGCCAGCCGCCTGAAAAACTGTTGACCGGGTTATCAAGCTCGCTGACCTTGAAGCCCAGACCGAGGATGAGCGCCTGTGCGCGTGCCTGCGAATCATGGGCGCCGGAGTCATACAGCTCCATGTAGGCGTGGGCCATGCGGTCGCCGTCGCCGCTGGCTTCGGCTGCCGCCACCTCTGCCTGTGCGGCCATCAGCACCACATCGCCCTCGATCACGTACTCGGTAGCGCTTTGCTCTGTTTCAGGCATGTCCTGGGCAACCTGGGCCATGCGCCACTGGGACGGAATGTAAAACTCGCCGCCGTCTTCATGCAGCGAGCCATTGAGCATGGCAAACAGCGATGACTTGCCCGCACCATTGCGTCCCACCAGGCCGACGTTTTCGCCGGGGTTAAGGGTGACAGACGCGCTGTCGAGAATCACTTTGGCGCCGCGACGCAGCACCACGTTTTTAAGGGTAATCATTTAAAACAGACAAATTGTTCGGCATTCAAGCCGATGAGGCCGTGGCGGGCCACGACGCAGGTTTCAGGCCAATTGGCCAGGCTTCAACGCAATTGCTGGCGTGTGAGAAGCAAAACCTGGTCAGGCCCGGCGCTGGTCTCGAACCACAAGGGTTCGAGTTCAGGGAAGGCGCGCTCGAAATGGGCGCGCTCGTTGCCTATTTCCAGCACCAATACTGCATTTTCGCTCATGTGGCGGCCGGCCGTTAGAAAAAGGCCTCGAATAAAGTCCATGCCGTCATCGCCGCCGGCCAAAGCCAGTGCCGGTTCGGCCCGAAATTCAGCGGGCAGGGCGGCCATGGTGGCCGCGTTGACGTAGGGCGGGTTGCACAGAATCAGGTCATATGGGCCCGTGCAGGCCGCCAGGCCGTCTGATTCGAGCAGGGTGATGCGGCTGTCCAGCCCGTGTTTGTCAACGTTGATGCGCGCCACCGCCAGGGCGTCCAGGCTGATGTCGGCGGCATCGACCACCACATCAGGGTAAGCCATGGCGGCCAGAACGGCCAGGCTGCCATTGCCGGTGCACAGGTCCAGCACGCGGTGCGTGTCTTCAGTCAGCCAGGGGTCTATGCTTTCATCGACCAGCAGTTCGGCGATGAAAGAGCGCGGAATGATCACGCGTTCATCGACATAAAACGGCACGCCCTGCAGCCAGGCCTCACTCGTCAGGTACGCGAGGGGTTTCCGGGTGCTGATGCGTTCATTGAGCAATGCGGCAAGCTGCTCCTTCTCTTCGGACGTTACAGGCCTTTGTGCCACCGAATCAAGGTCGTCGATGGGAAGTTTCAGGCCCCAGAGCACCAGCCAGGCAGCCTCGTCGAAAGCGGTCAGTGTGCCCTGGCCAAAGCCGTCGGAAAGGGTGAGGCCGGAAGCCTCCAGACGCGCCGCTGCCGCCTCGATGGCTTCAATGACCGTCATTTGCCGCCGATTCCGGCCAGGCGCTCAAGCACGCCCTTGTAGATATTCTTCAGCGGATCAATGTCTGCCACCCTGACGTTCTCGTTGATCTTGTGGATGGTCGCATTGATGGGGCCGAATTCGATGACTTGCTCGCAGACCTTGGCGATAAAACGGCCGTCGCTGGTGCCGCCTGTGGTGGATAGTTCCGTGACTACGCCCGTTTCCGCTTCGATGGATTCGCGCACCGCCTGCACCAGTTCACCGGGCGTTGTCAGAAAAGGCAGCCCGCCAATCACCCATTTCAGGTCGTAGTCCAGCTGGTGCTTGTCGAGCACAGCCTGAAGTCGCTGCTGCAGGCTTTCGGGTGTTGACTCGGTGCAGAAGCGGAAGTTGAAGTCCACCACCAGTTCACCCGGGATGATGTTTGATGCCCCGGTGCCGCCGTGCACGTTGGAGACCTGCCAGCTCGTCGCGGGAAAGTAGTCATTGCCCTTGTCCCACTCGATGGCCACCAGTTCGGCCAGCGCAGGCGCGAAGAGGTGGATCGGGTTTTTGGCCAGGTGCGGGTAGGCGATGTGGCCCTGAATGCCCTTGACGGTCAGCTTGCCGCTCATGGTGCCGCGGCGGCCGTTCTTGATCATGTCGCCGAGGCGGTCTACAGAGGTGGGTTCGCCAACGATGCAGTAATCGAGCGCCTCGCCGCGTTCCTTGAGCTTGTGGCAAACCACGACAGTGCCGTCCACGGAGGGACCTTCTTCGTCGCTGGTCAGCAAAAACGCAATGGACAGCTCAGGCTTGGGGTGAGCAGCGAGAAACTCTTCAACAGCGACGACCATGGCCGCAATCGAGGTCTTCATGTCCGCCGCACCGCGACCGTACAAGTGGCCGCTTCTGTGGCTGGGGATAAAGGGCGGGGTGTCCCACTGGTCCATCGGGCCGGTAGGCACCACGTCGGTATGGCCGGCGAAGACCAGCGTTTTGGGAGATCCGCTGCCTGTGAACTTGGCCCACAGGTTGGTGACGCGGAAGCTGTCAGGACCGCTGACGATGGTTTCAAGCTCGAAACCGAGCGGTCTCAGGCGGTCTGCAATGATGCGCTGGCAATCCGCGTCTTCCGGGGTGACCGAGTTGCGGGAGATCAGCTGTTCTGTGAGCCTGAGTGCTTCACTCATGTTCAGTGTTTGACGTCCAGCGTAATTTCCGTGAATGACGGTTCGTCATCCAGATCTTCTTCTGGCTCTGCCGCAGCCTTCGCCACATTGAAGTCGTTCTCAAGCCGCCACATCAGGTTGGTCGGTGAATCCGCGTTGAGCACACCTTCCTTGCGGGTGATGGTGCCGTCGGCGATGAGCTTGGCGATGTCCTGCTCGAAGGTCTGCGAGCCTTCGGCCATTGATTTTTCCATGGCCTCTTTCACGCCAGAAAAATCACCTTTTTCTATCAGCTCAGAGATCAGCTTGGTGTTCAGCATCACCTCGACGGCGGGCGCGCGGCCACCTGCGACGGTGCGAATCAGGCGCTGCGACACGATGGCCTTCATGGCCGCACCCAGGTCGCCCAGCATGGTGCTGCGCACTTCAACGGGGTAGAAACTCAAAATGCGGTTCAGCGCCTGATAGCTGTTGTTCGCGTGCATGGTGGCCAGGCAGAGGTGGCCCGACTGTGCATAGGCAATGGCGGCAGACATGGTTTCCCGGTCGCGGATTTCACCAATCAGGATCACATCAGGCGCCTGGCGCAGGGCGTTTTTCAGGGCCACCTGCAATGACTGCGTATCGGTGCCAACCTCACGCTGGTTCACCACCGATTTTTTGTTGGTAAAGATGAATTCGACCGGGTCTTCAATCGTCAGGATGTGGCCCAGTGTCGTTTCATTACGGTGGTCCATCATGGCGGCCAGGGTTGTGCTCTTGCCGGCGCCCGTCGCGCCAACCATCAGCAGCAGGCCGCGTTTTTCCATGATCAGGTCTGCCAGGATGGGCGGAACGCTCAGGCTTGCCAGCGGGGGAATGCTGCTGGGCACAAAACGGATGACGGCAGCATAGGTGCCGCGCTGCCTGAAGGCACTGATACGGAAGTTGCCGGCGCCAGCCAGAGGCAGGGCCATATTGAGTTCGCCCTGTTCCTGCAGTTCGGCGATTTTTTCCGGGCTCAGGATTTCCGCCAGCAGGTTGAACGGTGCCTCCGGCGGAAGAACCTGGTTGTTGATCGGCAGTGCCTGTCCATTGATCTTGATCAGGGCCGGCGAATGCGCCGACAGGTAGACGTCAGAAGCCTTCTTGTCGGCCATCAGGCGCAGGATGCGCTCCATCGTGCCCATCGGTGTGTTCATTTGCTGTTTCCTGTACTCAAGATCAGAAGTGGATTAGTCGCGGAGCAGGTCGTTGAGGCTCGTTGTTGCGCGCGTCTTGGCATCAACCTTCTTGACGATCACGGCGCAATACAGGCTGTACTTGCCGCCAGCCTTGGGCAGGTTGCCCGACACGACGACCGAGCCGGCAGGAATTCGGCCATAAGTCACAGTGTCCAGCTCACGGTCATAAATCGGGGTGCTCTGGCCGATGTACACGCCCATGGAAATCACCGAGTTCTCTTCAACAATCACGCCTTCAACCACTTCGGAGCGCGCGCCGATAAAGCAGTTGTCTTCAATGATGGTCGGGTTGGCCTGCAGCGGCTCCAGCACGCCGCCCAGGCCTACGCCGCCAGACAGGTGCACGTTGTTGCCGACCTGCGCGCAACTGCCGACGGTGGCCCAGGTGTCAACCATGGTGCCTTCGCCCACCCACGCGCCGATGTTCACGTAGCTGGGCATCAGGATGGCGCCCTTGGCAATAAAGCTGCCATGACGGGCGACTGCTGGCGGCACCACGCGGACGCCGGTGGCGCGCATTTCTTCTTCGCTCAGGTGCGCAAATTTGGTTTTGACCTTGTCAAAAAACGCCAGGTCGCCGGCGCGCATGAGTTCGTTGTCTTTGAGGCGAAAGCTCAGCAGCACGGCTTTCTTGATCCACTGGTGCACCGTCCACTGGCCGACACCCTGGCGCGTGGCAACGCGCAGCGAGCCGTTGTTGAGCTGGTCAAGGGTGTGCTCGACAGCCTCTGTGATCTCTTTGGGTGCGGCTTTTGGCGAGAGGCTGGCGCGGTCTTCCCAGGCAGCGTCAATGATTTTCTGGAGGGCCGTGTTGTCTTGAGTCATGTGCTTGGAAGGTTTCAGTGAGATTTTGATTGAATAAACTGGACGATACGTTCTGCGGCTTCAACGCATTCAGCGGTTTCAGCCACCAGTGCCATACGAACGCGGCCTGCGCCGGGGTTGTGGCCCCTGGCGTCGCGGGCCAGGTAACTGCCCGGCAAAACCACCACATTGTAAAGAGCGAGCAGCTCACGCGAGAACTCTGTGTCTGAACCTTTGAAAACCTCGGGAATACCGGCCCAGAGATAAAAGCCCGCGTCGGGCAGTGCGACGTCCATCACCTTTGACAGCATGGGTGTCACGGCGGCGAATTTTTCGCGGTACATCGCGCGGTTCTCGACCACGTGCTGCTCGTCTGCCCAGGCCGCGATGCTGGCTGCCTGCACGATGGGGCTCATGGCGCTGCCGTGGTAGGTGCGGTAGAGCAAAAACGGC
>JAZKAY010000019.1:0-74154 GCA_040388905.1 Pseudomonadota bacterium | reverse complement strand
GCTGGACCGAGCATCGCAGGGTGCCCCGAAGGGGACGACGAACAGGGTCGCCTTTTCTTTTGGTTACTTTGCTTTTGGCGAAGCAAAAGAAAAGTGACTTGCCGCCGGGCAACCCCCGGCCTGGTAGTGAAGGGCACAACCCTCAACTCGACATAAGCGTCACCAATGCGACGCCGAAAGCAATCGGTCTAGTACCTTCCCCAATGCACCAACCCATGCAGCGGGTTAGGCTCCACAAAGGAGACTTCATGAACCGCGCCCATTTCAAGTTCTGGCCGAAACGCCTGCCGCACACCATCACCGCCCCCGCCACATCCCTGTGGCACAACCTCGCCGTCAACGCACTGCGTTTCCCTGACAAGCCCGCGCTGGTGTTTTTTGAACGTGCGTTGACCTACGCGCAGGTCATGCAGCAGGCAGAAGGCCTGGCGGCGACCCTGCACCGCATGGGCGTGAAGAAGGGTGACCGTGTGGCGCTCATCATGCAGAACTCGCCGCAATGGGTGATTGCGCACTTCGCCATCTTGCGGGCGAACGCCGTGGTGGTGCCGGTCAACCCCATGAACCGGACTGAAGAACTCAAGCACTACATCACCGACCCCGACACCAAGGCCGCCATCGTGGCTGCCGATTTGGCGCCTGAACTCATCAAGGCCAACGAGCAGCTTGCGCCCGGTGAGCAACTGAAAAAACTGGTCGTCACGCACTACAGCGACGGCTTCGACATTGACGCCGATGCCAACAAGGACATGTCAGCTGCCTGGCGCGACTGGCTGGGCACGCGCCATGCGTTGCCGGCGATTGAAGGCGGCGAAGTGCTCAACTGGCAGGACGCGATTGCGGGCAAGACGCAGGACCTGCCGCCACACACCGTGGGTCCCGCAGACATGTCCGTGCTGCCCTACACCAGCGGCACCACCGGCCTGCCCAAGGGCTGCATGCACACGCACGCCAGCATCATGCACAACGCGGTGGCCAGCAGCCTGTGGGGCAACAGCACGTTCGAGAACGTCAACCTGTCCGTGGTGCCCATGTTCCACATCACCGGCATGGTGTCGGTGATGCACGCCACCCTCTATGGCGGCGGCACGCTGGTCATCATGCCGCGCTGGGACCGTGAACTGGCCGGCCGCCTGATCTCGCACTGGGGCGTGACGCACTGGACCAACATCCCGACCATGGTGATAGACCTGCTCGGCAGCCCGAACTTCCAGAAGTTTGACTTGAGCAGCCTCGTCTACATAGGCGGTGGTGGCGCCGCCATGCCGCAGGCGGTTGCCCAGCGCCTGCTTGAGCAATACGGCCTGAGCTACGCTGAAGGCTACGGCCTGACCGAAACCGCCGCACCGTCGCACAGCAACCCTTACGACGCGACCAAGCAGCAGTGCCTGGGTGTGCCCTTTGTGAACTGCGACGCACGTGTCATTGACCCGCTGACGCTGAAGGAGGTGGCGCAGGGCGAGCAGGGCGAAATCATCATGAGCGGGCCGCAAATCTTTCAGGGTTACTGGAAGCGTCAGGATGCCACCGAACAGGCTTTCATACAGATCGACGGCAAGCGCTTCTTCCGCTCCGGCGACCTGGGTCATGTCGATGAAGATGGCTACTTCTTCATCACCGACCGGCTCAAACGCATGATCAACGCCTCGGGCTTCAAGGTCTGGCCGGCGGAGGTCGAGGCGCTGATGTTCAAGCACCCGGCGGTGCAGGAGGCCTGCGTGATCTCTACCAACGACGCCTATCGCGGCGAATCGGTCAAGGCCGTGGTCGTGCTGCGCGCCGCCTTCAGGGGCCAGGTGACAGAGGACGACATCATCAGCTGGTGCAAGGACAACATGGCTGCCTACAAATACCCGCGCGTGGTGCAGTTTGTTGATGCGCTGCCCAAGAGCGGCTCTGGCAAGGTGATGTGGCGGGCGTTGCAGGAAAGCGAGAGCGCGAAACCCGCCTGAGTTGGCATCGCAGGATTTAATGTGCCATATATGAAGCTTTAAGTGCTTAAGGTGTCATTTATGATGCGTTATCTGTTTTCACGGCATTCCGCCCATCTTTCGCGCCTTCAAAACGCCTGAAAATACCCCAAAAAGGCCATTTTAAGGTGCCAAATCGGGCTGCAGGCCAATAGATACGGGCGTGAGCAGCTACTAAATTGATAGTAAAAATCGCGTCGTCTGCACTGACAGGACGAAGCGCTGCCTGTCACTTGTTGCTCGGTGGGCGGTCACTTAGCATCCTTTATCACTTTGACGACCACGCCGAACACCAACATGTCCGCCAAGCCGCCCACACCCACCTCACCCGCCGACAAACCGCTTGATGGCTGGCGCCGCCGCTGGTATTCGGTCATTTTTGAGGCCGACACAACTGCCGGCCGCCTTTTCGACAAGGTGCTGATTGGTGTCATTCTGATCAGCGTGGCTGTGGTGATGGCAGACAGCGTTCAGGCGATTCACGCCCGGCACGGCATGGTGTTCTCGGTACTGGAGTGGTTTTTTACCGTGCTCTTCACGGCTGAATACATCGCCCGCCTGCTGTCTGTGCGCCAGCCGCTGAAATATGCGCTGAGCTTTTTCGGCATCATCGACCTGCTGGCCGTGTTGCCGACCTACCTGGCGCTGTTCTTCCCCGAGTGGCACGCCCTCATCGACGTACGTGTACTTCGCCTGCTGCGCGTCTTCCGCATCTTCAAGCTGTCGGCCTATCTTGAAGAGTATTTGTCGCTGGGCCGCGCACTGGCCGCCAGCCGCCGCAAGATACTGGTCTTTTTGTCGGCAGTGCTCATGGTGGTGCTGGTCATGGGGACGGTCATGTACGTGGTCGAGGGGCCAGAGAACGGCTTCACCAGCATTCCCACCTCTGTCTACTGGGCCATCAGCACCGTGACCACCGTGGGTTTTGGTGACATTACACCCAAGACCGATTTCGGCCGGCTGATTTCATCGTTCATGATGCTGCTGGGCTGGGGCATCCTTGCAGTGCCGACGGGCATCGTCACGGCAGAGATGTCCATGCAGCGCAGGCTGCAAGCCATCGCCGCGCTTGAGACCTCTTCAGAAGCGGGGGCTACGGCCTGCCAGGAATGCTTTCGCACGGACCAGGTGGCGGGCGCAAGGTTTTGCGCCCACTGCGGGGCCAGGCTTAGGCTGGGTGAAAAGGCGGGTTAGTCCTGCCGCTTATTCGCCCGGCGTCAACCGCACCGGCGTGATCTCGACCGAGCCCAGCGCGGTGCTCATCCAGACCGTGCCGTCCTGCACTGTGACCTGAAGCTGCATGCTGCGCTCGGCCAGTCTGGCCAGCGCCTGGCTTTGTGCGGCATCGATCTGCCAGACGACAAGGTTGGAGGCGCGCGTCAGCTTGCTTTCGATGTTCTTCCACCAGACATTGGTGCTGCTGGCAAAGCTGTAGACGCTGACCCGCTCTGCCCGGCCTGCGGCCTTCATCAGGCGCTTGTCGTCGGGCTGGCCGACATCTATCCAGTGCAGGATCTGCTCGGTGTAGTCCTTGTGCCAGAGGGCGGGCTCATCCACATCCCAGAGGTCCTTGGCAAATTCAAGCTTGCCCTTCTTGTCGTCGGCAGGCACGTTGAGCGCGAACGCCAGCAGGCGGATCATCATGCGTTCGTCGGCCTCGGACGGGTGGCGCGCAATGGTTTCGTTGTGGTCGGCATAGATGCTTCGGTCCATGTCGGACAGGGCCAATGCAGCTTTATAAATGGTGGCTTTCAATGCCATAAGAATCTTCTTTGCGTGGTCAGGGAAACAGGCCATATTGGAACAGACGGCGCGCCATGACCCTGCCAAAGCGGAATCGCCAAGCGCTGGCTATAGTTTGCAGATGCTCTCCCTCTCCGTTCTCGACCAGTCCGTCGCCGTCTCCGGCCGCACTGAAGACACCTCCATCCGTGAGACTCTGGCGCTGGCCCAGCACTGTGAAGCGCTGGGTTACAGGCGCTTCTGGTGCAGCGAACACCACAGCCACCCGACCATCGTGGGTTCAGCGCCCGAGGTGTTGATGGCCGCCATCGCTGCGACGACCAGCCGAATCCGGATCGGCAGCGCGGGCATCATGTTGCCGCACTATGCGCCGCTCAAGGTGGCTGAGCAGTTCCGTGTGCTGGACGCGCTGGCGCCGGGCCGCATAGACCTGGGTGTGGGCCGCGCGCCTGGCTCTGACATGCGCACAGCGCGTGTGCTGCGTGCCGACCCGCAGCAGTCGGCCGAGAACTTTCCCATCCAGGTGCGCGAGCTGCAGGCCTGGATATCCGGCATCGATTTGCCCGAAGGCCACCCGGGCCGCGGCGTGACTGCCAACCCGACCGGGCCAACCACGCCCGATCTGTGGATGCTGGGCAGCTCTGACTACGGCGCGCAACTGGCCGCGCACTACGGCCTGCCCTATGCGTTTGCGTACTTCATCACAGACGGGCAGGGCACGGAGCAGGCGCTGGACCTTTACCGCCGCCTGTACCGTCCCAGCCCCCTCAACCCCGAACCGAAAGCCGTGCTCTGCGTGTGGGCGCTTGCGGCCGACACCGAAGCCGGCGCCTGGCACCACTTCTCGGGCCGTGAGCGCTGGAAGATAGACCGCAACAAGGGGGCGCTGGGCCCCTTGCCATCGCCTGCCGAGGCCGCCCTGCGGCCCTATACACCGGCAGAGCAGTTGGAGTCAGACAAAATCAGGCGCACCGCGCTGGTCGGCAGTGGCGCGCAGGTGGCAGACAAGCTGCGCGCGCTGGCAGATACTCATGAAGTGGACGAGATGGTCATCATTACCTGGGCGCATGACCCTGCAGCGCGCAGGCGCTCCTATGAACTGCTCGCCAAAGAATTTTTATAAACTGCTTGCATGACTGTCATCCCGGACTCGATCCGGGATCCATGGATTGCGGATCAGGTCCGCAATGACAGAGAAGAATTACCTTAACGAGACAAAACATCCATGAACCCAAAACTCTTCAGCGCCACCATCGCCGGCAGCCTGCCCAAACCTGCCTGGCTGTCTGAAACCAACAAACTCTGGCCACAGTGGAAAGCCGAAGGCGCTGAACTGGCTCAAGCCAAGGCCGATGCGACGCTGCTGTGGATCAAGGCGCAGGAAGACGCAGGACTGGATGTGATTGGCGACGGTGAGCAGTCGCGCCAGCATTTCGTGCACGGCTTTCTCGAGCAGGTCGAAGGCATAGATTTTGATCACAAGGTCAAGATGGGCATACGCAACAACCGCTACGACGCCATGGTTCCGCAGGTGGTGGGTGAGCTCAAGCTGAAAGGGCGTGTGCACCAGACGGAAGCCAGAATTTTGCGCGCGCACACCGATAAAAAGATCAAGTTCACGCTGCCCGGCCCCATGACCATCATCGACACGGTATCTGACCAGTTTTATGGCGACAAGGTGAAGATGGCGATGGCATTTGCAAAGCTGCTCAATGAGGAAGCGCTGGCGCTGCAGGCCGATGGTGTCGACATCATCCAGTTCGACGAGCCCGCCTTCAACGTGTATATGCGCGAAGCCGCCGACTGGGGTGTGAAGGCGCTTGAGATTGCCGCGCAGGGGCTGACCTGCACGACGGCCGTGCACATCTGCTACGGTTACGGCATCAAGGCCAACAACGACTGGAAGGAAACACTGGGCGAGGAATGGCGCCAGTACGAGATTGTTTTCCCGGCGCTGGCCAAAAGCAGCATCCAGCAGGTCAGCCTGGAGTGCTACCACTCGCACGTGCCGCCGCACCTGATGAAGCTGCTGGAAGGCAAGGACGTCATGGTCGGCGTGATCGACGTCGCCAGCGATGTGATTGAAACGCCGGAGCAGATTGCGGACACCATCGGCGAGGCCTTGAAATACGTGCCGAAGAACCGTCTGCTTCCCTGCACCAACTGCGGTCTGGCGCCGATGGACCGCGCGATTGCTTTGAGAAAACTTGAAGCCCTCGCAAAGGGCGCAGCACTTGCGCGCGAACGCTACAAATAAATGAGGCCCCCACGCTTTTCACTTCGCCTCTGGCTGCGTGTAATGCGCTGCCCCCCGAGGGGGCCGCTGCGCCTGCGGCCCGGCAAAGCCGGTTCCGCGGCCCCTGCTTGCTAAAACCCCGCTTCGATTTTTGCCAGAAGGAACCCAACGTGACTTCAAACCATAGTGACAATCACGGCCATGATCACAGCGACCACACACACACCCACACCCACAGCCACAGCCACGATGAACCGCGCTGGAAGCACGACGGCGTGCGCGTGATTGGCGCAAACCAGCTCGATGGTAATACGGCGCAAACACCTGGCATGGACCGCAAGGCCGCCATCACCTTCGCCCGCACCGGTGCGCAAAAGCTTTGGGCCGGTACCGTCACCATTCACGCAGACGCGAAAACCGGCGCGCACCATCACGGCCATCTTGAAAGCGTGATCTACGTCATTCGCGGCAAGGCGCGCATGCGCTGGGGTGATCATCTCGAGTTCACGGCCGAGGCCGGCCCTGGCGATTTCATCTATGTGCCGCCTTACGTGCCGCACCAGGAGATCAATGCCAGCCCGACCGAGATGCTTGAGTGTGTCCTTTGCCGCAGCGATGGTGAAGCAGTGGCCGTCAACCTTGACATAGAACCGGTGGAGAAGCCGGCAACAGTCCTGTGGATAGACCCGACCCACCCACAAGGCGGCGTGTAGGAGAGCAGGCCGCATTCAGGGCTGCTGGGTGAAATTCGCCAAATAGTGCGCATTTAGAAGCTCACGAAGGGGGAAATCGGAAACGGCTGCTTACGTTCTTGACGCTGGTCCTACAAGTTGTATCAGGTCTGATTGGTACAACTGAGGCTCTAACAACAAGGAGTCCATCATGGAAACCAGTCAACTCGCTACACCAAACGCTTCAGGTCCCTCAGCCAGCCCCGGCCTGATCGACCGCATGCAACACAGCAAGGCGCTGATCGCCATCGTGGCCGTTCTCGGTGTCACTGTCGCGGCCCTCGCAGCGGCGCTGGTGGTCAAGACCTCTGATGCAGAGCCTACCCCCTACGCTGCCAACACAACTGTTCAGACGCCTGCAACACCGGCGCCCGTCAATAAACTCGCTGCTACCAGCAGCAAGCCGGTTGCAGTCAACAACACGCCGCGCGCCAGCACCACACCTGTGCAGGTCGCGAAGGCCAATGTCTGTGCCAGCTGCGGTACTGTGGAATCCGTCACCGCTGAAACGCGCCAGGGCCAGGTCAATGGCGTTGCGGTGGGCAACCAGACCATTGGTATCGGCACCGTTGCAGGTGGCTTGATCGGCGGCCTGGTGGGCAACCAGCTGGGTAACGGCAATGGCAAAACCGCCATGACGGTACTGGGCGCTGCAGGCGGTGCCTACGCCGGCAACAAGGTTGAAGCCAACATGAAGAAGGTCACTGTCTACAACGTGGCCGTGCGCATGGACGACGGTTCGCGCCGCAATCTCGACATCTCTACCTCGGTGCCCGTGGGTTCCAAGGTGATTGTTGAAGGCAAGAACCTCCGCATGGCCAACGCCAACGGTTAAGCAGACCCGGGGGTTTCCCTCACAAAAAAAGGTGGCAGTCTTCACGACTGACACCTTTTTTTCATGCGCGCTTTGTATGCTTTACGGGGCGGTTAGTATTCACGCGACAGTTCAATTCCCTTCCCATCATTGAAAACAGGACCAGCACATGAAAGCCATCTGGAACGGCGCAACCATTGCGCAGAGCGACGACACCGTGGTCATTGAAGGCAACCACTATTTTCCTGAAAGCGCGCTTAACCGCGACTACATCACCTTCAGCAACCACCACACCATGTGTTCGTGGAAAGGCCAGGCCAGTTATTACTCGCTGCTGGTAAACGGCGAGATGAACACCGACGCTGCCTGGTATTACCCGGACCCCAAACCCGAGGCCGAGAACATCAAGGGCCATGTCGCGTTCTGGAAGGGCGTGAAGATAGAGGCCTGAAGTCTTGAGCAATCATCATGCGGGCGCGTATGGCTGGGGTTAACCCTCTGATTTTGGGCTGCACTCCCCCTGCACAGCCGGGTTATTGATATGTATACTTATTAAATAATCGGCTGCCGTGAACGGCTGCTGCCTTCACAGGATCACAGGAGACACCATGGCCCTTGCCCCCGCCGACCCGGCGCTTGTTGAAAAGCTGGTCATCGCGAACCGCATTCTTTACGACCAGCGCGTGGTCGACGGTTTCGGCCACGTCAGCGTCAGGCACGACAAATCGCCAGACCACTTTTTGCTGTCATGCAATCGCGCGCCAGGGCTGGTGAGAAAAGCCGATATCCTGAGCTACGACCTCAACGGCGACCTGGCCGTGCCGTCAGACCAGCGCTCTTACCTTGAGCGCTTCATTCACAGCGAGATTTACCGTGCACGGCCCGATGTCATGTCGGTGGTGCACAGCCATTCGGTCAGCGTCATTCCTTTCGGTGTGACCGGTCAGCGCCTTCGTCCCATCTTTCACATGAGCGGGTTTTTGGGCAGCGGTTCGGTGTCGTTTGAGATCCGCGATGCGGGCGGCAACACTGACCTGCTGATACGCGACATGGGTCTTGGCAAGGCGCTCGCCAAATCGCTGGGCCAGAACAACTGCGTGCTGATGCGTGGGCATGGCTCTACCGTCGTCGGCCCTTCGCTTGAGCAGGCTGTTTACCGCGCGGTTTATGCCGAGGAGAATGCCAAGCTGCAGCTCACATCGGGTGCACTGGGCCCCATCGAATTTTTGAATCCCGAAGAAGCAGAACTGGCCATGACGAATGTCGAAGGCCAGGTCAGGCGTCCGTGGGAACTGTGGAGCCAGGGCATAGGCGCCATTGAGTAAGCCAGGGTATCCCTTCAACGCAAAAGAATCGAGACAAGCCATGAAATTCAACAAGCTCAACAGGTTTTTGGCACTGGGCACCGTGGTGGCGCTGGCTTCCATTGCCACTACCTCCGTGTTCGCGCAGGCATATCCTTCGCGCCCGATCAAGCTGATCGTGCCCTACGGCACTGGCGGCGGCTCCGATATCCTGGCGCGCCAGGTCGGCGCACGCCTGCAGGCCATGTGGGGCCAGGGCGTTGCTGTTGACAACCGCGCAGGTGCGTCGGGCAATATCGGTACCGAGGCCGTCGTCAAATCACCTGCCGACGGCTACACGCTGCTGCTGCAAAACAGCACCATGGTGGTCAACCCGGCGCTGGGTGGCAAGCTCAACTACGACCCCGAAAAAGACCTCACGCCCATCATGCTGCTCGGACTCACGCCGATCACGCTGGTGGCGAGCGAGAAGTCCGGTATCAAGACGCTCAAGGAGCTGATCGATTATTCAAAGGCCAACCCCAACGTGCTGAACTACGGCTCCTGCGGGGTGGGCACACCCCAGCACTTCGTGATGGAGCTGGTCAGGCAGAAGACCGGCGTCAGCGCCACCAATGTGGGCTACAAGGGTTGCGCGCCTGCGCTGACTGACGTGGTGGGAGGCCAGGTACAGCTGGCCATTTTGAGTTCCAACCTGGTGGCGCCACACGTCAAGACCGGCAAGCTCTATGGCCTGGGTGTGTCTACCGCCAGCCGCTATGGCTTGACGCCGCAAGTTCCGACATTTGAAGAGCAGGGCCTGAAGCCGCTGGACTTCTCCATCTGGTATGCGCTGATGGGGCCAGCCAACATGCCGCGCGACGTGGTTGCCAAAATTTACGCAGATGTGCAGAAGGTCCTGGCCGAGCCGGCCGTGAAGGACAACCTCTCGACTGCCGGCGTGGAGCCTCTTGCTGGCAACGCTGCCGACCTGAGCAGGCTCATCAAGGCTGATCTTGCACGTTACGCACAACTGGCCAAATCGGCAAATATCAAGGCTGAATAAAAGCAGCCTGGCCTGCGCCGGTTTGACGCGCCGCAAGCTATCGGCTTTTTCCGATAGCTTTTGGCTGCATGATGGTTTACAAACGGTGTATGGCTTGGCGTCCTTGTGTTGAAAGGGCGGGAGCCCAGGCAGAATGGCAACAGCTTTTCTGCCAACATGTCGCCATTTCAAGGAGCCATCATGTTCAGCAACATCCTTGTGCCCGTAGACGGTTCAAGCACAGCCAACCAGGCCATACAGAAGGCCGCCGCAGTTGCGAAGGCCTTTAACGCCCGGGTCACCGTGGTCTGCATCATCGACACCTATGCCTTTACCGGCGTGGGCACCGAGTTTGCCTACGGCCAAGACGAATACCTCAAGGCTGCCACCAAAGAGGCCAACGACTCCATAGCCGCTGCCAGAAGCCAGTTTGCTGCCAATGGCACAGATGTCACAGCGACCGTGCTTGAAGGGCAGGCTGTCTACAAAAGCATTCTGGAAGCAGCAGAGACCGCCGGTGCAGACCTGATCGTGATGGGCTCGCATGGTCGCAAGGGCCTCGAAAAGCTCGTGCTGGGCAGTGTGGCCGCGCAGGTGCTCTCACACACCCATCTGCCTGTAATGATTGTTCGCGAATAAAAGGAAAGAAACATGGATTTGCTCAACCACGACCTGGCCCACGAATTTCCGCAGTATGTGGACAAGATGCGCGAACTGAAAACGCACGATGCGCACTTTGCCGAGCTGTTCAAGCAGTATGACGAAGACAACCACGCGATTGCCAATTTTGAAAAGAGCGGCCTGCCCATCAGCGACGAAGGCTTTGAGGAGTTGAAGAAGCGCCGCCTCAAGACCAAGGACGAGATTTACCAGAAGCTTTTGAAAAGCTGAACGCCCTGGCAGTTCCGAAAAGCCCGCGACAGCGGGCTTTTTCACGTGGCCGTCACATTGCTTCTGTAGGCTAGGCAATTCACGCTTTGCTGTTACGCAGGAGAAATGTTTTGAATTCAAGCGACGAAGAATTGATGCGGCGTATACGCCACGACCTGATCGACAGCTACGACGAAGAACTTGAGATGGAGCTTGAAGACCGCACGGTGGCCGAGCTCACGGGCGAAAGCCAGCCAGCCCACACCGCGCAGGACAAGGAAAACCGCCGCAAGTATTTCCGCGAGCTGTTCCGCCTGCAGGCCGAACTTGTCAAGCTGCAGGACTGGGTGGTTGCCACCGGGCACAAGGTGGTGATCTTGTTTGAGGGTCGTGATGCCGCCGGCAAGGGTGGTGTCATCAAGCGCATCACCCAGCGCCTTAACCCGCGCATCTGCCGCGTGGCTGCACTACCGGCACCCAACGACCGCGAGCGCACGCAGTGGTACTTCCAGCGTTATGTGTCGCACCTGCCCGCCGCCGGTGAAATCGTGCTGTTTGACCGAAGCTGGTACAACCGCGCCGGGGTCGAGCGTGTCATGGGTTTTTGTACCGACGAGCAGTACGAAGAGTTCTTCCGCACCGTACCCGAGTTTGAAAAAATGCTGGTCAGCTCCGGCATACAGCTCATCAAGTACTGGTTTTCAATCTCTGACGAAGAGCAGCACCTGCGTTTTCTGGGCCGCATACACGATCCTCTGAAACAGTGGAAATTGAGCCCCATGGATCTTGAATCACGCCGACGGTGGGAGGAGTACACCAAGGCCAAGGAAATCATGCTGGAGCGCACGCACATTGCCGAGGCACCGTGGTGGGTGGTGCAGGCTGTGGACAAGAAAAAGGCCAGGCTCAACTGCATCCATCATTTGCTGGAACAGATGCCGTACAGCGAAACCGAGCACCCGTCGATTGTGTTGCCCGAGCGTGTCAGGCACGATGACTATGTGCGCAACCCTGTGCCGCAGGACATTGTGGTGCCGGAGATTTATTGAGCTACCCGGAATTACTGAGATAGCGCTGGATCAGGCCGCCACCACGATGTTGAATCGGGCGCGCTGCCCGTCTGCTCCCGGCGCAAAGGGCACTGAAAGCGCAGTGCGCTGCGCATCCGACAGGTTGCGCCATAAAAAATCGCGCTGGTTCTGCGGCTCGCCGGCCACATAAAGCTGGGTCGTCAGCAACTCGCGGTTGGCCAGCTTCACCTTGACGTGGATGTGCGGTGTGCGGTTGCTGTAGGCGACCGGGCGAATCGTACGAAAGCGGTATTCGCCCTGCGCGTTGACTGCGACGCGGCCAAAACCCTGGAACGCCTTGTCAATGCGGCCGCCATCGCCGGGGTGGTCGTAGTGCCCGGCGTGGTCAGCCTGCCAGATTTCAACCAGTGCGCCGCGTACCGGCATGCCCTGCAGGTCGGTCACCGTGCCTTCAAGCCAGGTCGGCTGTCCTTGCCTGTATTCATCAAGCGAGCCGTTTTTCAGCAGATCAAAGTCTGCGTCTTTCGGCAGGGCGACCGGGTAGAACGGGCCTTCGGTCTGGCTGGGTGTGAGTATGCGCGGGGCCCCGGTCTGTGCGCGGGCCGGGAGACTGCGTGTGAGCGTCCACACCACGGGTGCTGCGATCAGCGCGGCAGCAATGTGCCTTCGCGGCAGAAGATGTGAAGTCGACAGGTTTGGTCTTGTGAGCATTTCGATTCTCCAGGTGTGCCTGTTGGAGGTCTGCCTTGGCCGCCAGTTCCGCGACCGGGCTCAAAGATACCCTGCAATGTCAGAAGTCGGGTGAATTTTCAAAAAACATGGCCTGCCCGCTGCCCGGGTGCCTGAAGCCAAGCTGGCAGGCATGCAGCAAAAGCCGGGGAGCCGCAGTTGGCACGACATTGCCATACAGCGCGTCGCCAACAATCGGGTGGTCCATGGCCTTCAGGTGTACCCGCAACTGGTGTGAACGCCCCGTGAGCGGCTCCAGTTCAACCCGTGTGGTGTTTGTGGGGCCCTCAAACGCAACGTTACGCCAGCGCGTCTGGCTGGGCTTGCCCCGGGCGTCAATGATGCGCAGGGGCCTGCGCGGCCAGTCGACCATGATGGGCAGGTCAATCAGCTGCCAGCCGGCGACATCTGACGCTTGTCCGGTCAATGTGCCTTCGACCACCGCCAGATAACGCTTGTGGATTTCGCGGTTTTCAAACAGCTGCGACAGGGCTCGCTGCATGTTGCCGCCGCGTGCCATCAGCATCAGGCCCGAGGTCGCCATGTCCAGCCGGTGCACCACCAGCGCATCAGGGTATTGATGCTGCACGCGGCTGCTCAGGCAGTCCTGCTTGTCTTCACCGCGCCCGGGCACAGACAGCAAGCCAGCGGGTTTGTTGAGCACCAGCAGGCTGTCGTCCACATACACCGCTTCAAAGCTGCCATGACCTGGGAGGTAATTGTTTTGCGGCGGCGCCGGACTCATGATTCATCCATCAGTAACTGTTTAACCAAAGGAGAACACCATGACTGACGCAGGTGCCATTTCGATTGCATGCGGTTTGATGATTGGCCTGGGCGCGATAGGCGCGTGCATGGGCATAGGGGTGATGGGTGGCCGTTACCTCGAGGGGGCTGTACGGCAGCCCGAACTGATGGAACCGCTGCAGGTAAAAATGTTTTTGCTGGCGGGGCTGATAGACGCCAACTTCCTGATCGGGGTGGGCGTGGCCATGATGCTGATGTTTGCCAACCCGCTTCGGGCCTAGGCAGCGGGCTTTTTGGGCGGGGGAAAGTTATGCACCGTGGGCCCTGCGCGCCTGATTTCGCGCAGCATGAACAGGTAAAGGCTTTCCACCTTCTCGCGTGCCCAGGGCGTCTTGCGCAAAAACTTCAGGCTGGACGGCACGCTGGGCTCGCTGGTGAAGCAGCGTATGTTGATGCGCTGCCCCAGTTCTTCCCAGCCATAGTGCTCTGCAAGGGCGGTAACAATAGCCTCCAGCGTGACCCCATGTAAAGGGTTGCCCGGCTGCCCTTCCTCCTGCATCAGGCCGGCTTGTTTTTCATCTTGCCCTTGGGCATGACCTGCGTCACGACCGTGGCCCGCACTGCGTCAGGTGACACCGGTTTTGGTGGCGAGGTGTCTTTTTTCGGTTTCTTCGTCATTTTCTGGGCTTGCTGTCCTTTGGCCATGGCTCTCTCCTGTGGGTTTAACAAATATGTACCGGGATTATCAATGCAACTTGATGCGTGGACGGTAGGTACGGTCAAGCATTTCAGACAGCGTGATGAGCGCCGTCTTCTTGAAGCCGCCCAGGGCAAACTGGTGCTGCTTGTGCAGGCCCCAGTACATCATGCGGGCAAGCTGGCCCTCGATAAAAAAGCTGCCCTTGGTCAGACTGCCCATCAGGCTGCCGACCGATGAGTATTCCGACAGCGACACCAGCGAGCCCTGGTCCCTGAACACAAAGGGCTGCACGGCCTCGCCTTTGGCGAGCCGGGGCAGGGCGTTGACGAGATACATCGCCTGCTGGTAGGCCGCCTGCGCGCGCGGCGGCACCCAGGTGCCATCGGGTTGCTGGCAGGCCGCGCAATCGCCAAAGGCGTAAATGCTGGGGTCGCGTGTGCTTTGCAGGTTGCCGTTGACGGCGAGCTGGTTGAGTTTGTTGGTCTCCAGCGGCTCTTCACCGGCCGGGCCCGCGCCTAGCGTCTTCAGGAAGTCCGCCGCCTTCACGCCGGCCGCCCAGACCGTCAGGGTCGACGACACCACCTTGCCGCTGGCCATGGTGAGTTTGTCTGCATCGACGGCCACCACCCGCTCGTTGGTGTGCACCTCAATGGCCAGCTTGCGCAGTTCGCGCAGGGCAGAGTCGCTGAGCCGCTCTGGCAGCTGCGCCAGCAGGCGGGGCGCCGCTTCAATCAGCACGATCTGCAGATCTTTTTCGGGGTGAATGTGGTCAAAACCGTAGTTGGCCAGGATGCGCGCAGCCGCGTGCAGCTCTGCTGCCAGCTCAACGCCGGTCGCGCCGCCGCCGACGATGGCAACAGTCAGCCGCCCACTGCCTGCTTCACGCGGCACGCTCTGTGCGCGTATGCAGGCATTGATCAGGCGGTCGTTGAAATGCCGCGCCGCCTGAGGGCTGTCGAGCTTGATGGCGTGCTGCGCTGCACCCGGCGTGCCGAAGTCGTTGGTCTGGCTGCCAACGGCAATCACCAGCGTGTCGTAGGCAAGCTCCTGTGCCGGTGTGATCTCGCGCCCGGCTTCATCATGGCTGGCTGCGAGCTGCACGGTTTTGGCAACGCGGTTGACGCCTGTCAGGCTGCCCAGGCGAAACTTGAAATGGTTCCAGCGCGCCTGCGCCAGGTATTCGATTTCTTCGGCATGGGTGTCAAAGCTGCCTGCCGCCAGCTGGTGCAGCAGTGGCTTCCAGACATGGGTGCGTGCTGCATCAACCAGTGTGATCTGTGCCAGAGCCTTTTTACCCAGGCTTTTGCCGAGTTGTGTAGCCAGTGCGAGGCCGCCTGCGCCCCCTCCAACGATGACGATGCGTTGCATAAGATTCCCCTGTGGTGCGTACCAGCCGTGTTGTTATTTCCCGATGTTAACTGCCGCGCCAGGCGGGTCCTGCCAGAAAAAGCCGACACCGGCATGAAACGATTGCCGCTGTTAAGCTCTGCAGCCGATGACTACCCACACCTTCAAAGACCTGACGCGGCAGCGCCCCTATATCCGCATGTGGTTTGCCCGCGTTTTCGGCACCATGGGGACACAAATGCTGATGGTGGCGGTAGGGTGGCAGATGTATGACCTGACTGGTAGCGCATGGGACCTGGGCCTGGTCGGCCTGTACCAGTTTTTACCGGCCCTGCTGCTGACGCTGGTGGCTGGCCATGTGGCCGACCGCGTACACAGGGGCCGCATCATTGCCGGCTGCTTTTTCATACAGGGCGCGGTGGCCTTCATCCTGATTGCCGCCACACAGGGCTGGGGCGCAAGCAGCCCTGTGCCCTGGGTTTCGCGTGGGCTTTTGCTGGGCCTGTCGGTCTGGCTGGGTGTGGCCAGGGCCTTCCAGAACCCTGCACAACAGGCCCTGATGCCCATGCTGGTACCGCCAGTCATGCTGCCGCGCGCCATGGCTTTCAGTTCGGGCGGCAACCAGGCCGCCGTCATCGCCGGGCCTGCCATCGGCGGGCTGGTGTTTGTGGCAGGCGCTTCTGCGGTCTACACCGTCTGTGCTGCAATTTTTGTAGCAGCCATGATCCTGATTTCACTCGTGCGTTATGAGCATGCACCACCGCCGCGCGAGCCGGTGTCCATGAACACGCTGCTGGCGGGTGCACGCTTTGTGTGGATGAAAAAAGCGCTGCTGGGCGCTGTGTCGCTTGACCTGTTTGCAGTCCTGCTGGGCGGTGCGGTGGCGCTGCTTCCCATGTTTGCCAAAGACATCCTGCATGTCGGCCCCTGGGGCCTGGGCCTGCTGCGCTCTGCCCCTGCAGCCGGTGCAGTGATGATGGCGGTGGTGCTCACACGCTGGCCACTGGCCAGGCACGTAGGCCGCACCATGCTGGGCGCCGTCGCCGTGTTCGGTGTTTGCATGATCGTCTTCGGCCTGTCCACCAGCTTCCTGTTGTCGCTGTTCGCGCTGGTGATATCCGGCGGCGCCGACATGGTCAGCGTGGTGGTGCGCCAGACCCTGGTGCAAATCGATACACCCAACGAGATGCGCGGCCGGGTCAGCGCGATCAACTCGGTTTTTATAGGCGCATCCAACCAGCTTGGTGAGTTTGAGTCGGGCGCTACTGCTGCGCTGCTGGGGCCGGTCGGCTCGGTGGTGCTGGGCGGCATAGGCACCTTGCTGGTGGCTGCCGCGTGGTTCAAATTATTCCCGTCGCTGGCCAACCGTTACGCCATGGAAACCTCGGTGCCGACCGACACGGTCCTCGTCACAAAAAATTAGCGTCCGGAACTGGCTCTTATACGATTGACTTCTAGCGGGGAGACGGCGCTGGCCTTGTTGCCCCAGCTGTTGCGTATGTGGGTCAGCACCGCCGCTATGTCTTCGTCCTCCATTACGAGCACAAAGGGCGGCATGCCGAATGGCCTGGGATTGCCTGCAGTCGCCGGTGCGTAACCACCGTTCAACACAATCTGCACCAGGTTCACGGTCTGCGGCATCAGCACTGCACGGTTGGCTGCCAGTGGCGGATAGGCATTTGGCACGCCCTGGCCCTTGTCACCATGACATTGCGCACAGTTCTGCTCATACAGTTTTGCGCCTTTGGCTGCCACCACGCTGTTAACGCTGGCAGATGGCGCATCAGTCGAGGTCGACATCAGTGCAATGTCGGGCTCGCGCTTTTCATCCTTGCCGTAGGAGGCGGGCAGGGCCTTCAAGAACTGCGCCATCGCGTTGAGGTCTTCATTGCTGAGGTACTGCGTGCTGCCCTGTACGACTTCCGCCATCGGGCCGTTGACTGAAGCGCGTTCAGAGACGCCTGTCTTGAGCAGCTTCACGATGTCCTGCGGCGTCCAGTTGCCCACACCTGCTTCATGTGGCGACACCAGCGAGGGCGCGTACCAGTTTTGCATCGGGATAAGCCCGCCGGCCAGGTCCAGCCCGTCGGTCGCACCCAGAACATTGCGCGCTGTGTGGCAGGCCGCGCAATGGCCGAGGCCCGTCACCAGGTAAGCGCCGCGGTTCCATTCGGCGCTGCGCGCCGCATCGGGTTTGTAAACACCGGGGCTGAAATAAATCGCGCGCCAGACCGCCAGCGCCGACTGTGAGTTGTAGGGAAAGCGCAGGGTGTGGGCCTGGTTGGGCTGCACCACGGCGGGCAGGCTGCGCAGATAGGCGTAGAGCGCGTTTGAATCTTCACGCGTCATCTGCGTGAAGCTGGTGTACGGAAATGCCGGGTACAGCAGGCGGCCGTTTTTTGACTTGCCGTTGTGCATGGCGCGCCAGAAATGTGATGCAGACCAGCCGCCTATGCCGGTTTTTTCATCCGGCGTCAGGTTCGATGTGAAGACGGTGCCAAACGGCGTGTCTATGCCCCGGCCTCCCGCATACGCCTGGCCGCCACGCGTGGTGTGGCAGCCCATGCAGTTGCCGGCGCGTGCCAGGTAAGCCCCGCGCGCAACCAGGGCCTCAGTCGGGGCAACAGCGGCAACTGGCGTGCTTACGTCGACCTCATCGCGGCTGTTGAGCAGCCACACCAGCATCACGGCGCCAGTGAACAGCACCAGCAGGCCAACCAGCAGTTTGCCAAGCTTTTTCATGGCTTGCTCCCTGCGTTTTTAACGGCATTTTTCAACGGCGCACTGCCGCAGCTGATCGCCGATGCGCCTGCTGCCAGTACCGGCATCTCTGTCGCCGGTTTTGTATTTGCAGGCAGCGGCTGGGCAGCCAGCCAGCTGCCGACAGCGTTGATGTCTTCCATCGACAGTTTGGCCACCACGTCTTTCATGCAGTCGGGTGCATGGGCACGCCGCTGCCCGGCCTTCCATGCACCCAGTTGCGCGTTGAGGTAGTCCCGCGGCAGGCCCAGCAGGCCGGGAATGTTGGGCGCCACGCCGGTCATGGCCTGGCCATGGCATTGCACACAGGCCGGTATGTTGCGTGCGGTATCGCCCTGCATCACCAGCTGACGGCCCTGCTGCAGCAGCGCAGGCGATGCGTTGGTGGGCGCGGGCGCAGGGTAGGGCACCTCCAGCTGCGAGAAATACTGCGCAATCTCCATCAGGTAGTCATCGGTCAGCGGCGTCAGCAACTGCGTCATCAAACCGTAGTGCCGCCTGTCGTCACGAAAGTTGACGAGCTGGTTGTACAGGTAGCCCGCAGGCTTGCCGGCCAGTCGCGGGTAATAACCATCAGGGGCCGCACGGCCTTGTGGCCCGTGGCAGGCGGTGCAGGCCATGGCGCGCTGGGCGATGGTGTCTTCAAACGGGGCTGCAAAGGCGGGGAAAACCGCAGAGGTGAGGGTAAGGGCCAGCAGGTAAAAAAGCCTCTGGACAGGGGCAAATGGCAGGGTCTTCAGCATGTGTCCATCATGCCTGATGACACACCGGGCCGTAAGCATCAGATGTGGTTTAAAAAAGCGTATCAGATTCGGAAATGATAAAAATTACAATATCAGATGACATGAAACGCTACGAAGAACTGGCAGGACTTTTGGCGGGTGACATACGCAGTGGCGCCTATGCGGCGGGCACACGCCTGCCATCCATCCGCACCCTGACAGCCCAATACCGCATCAATGCATCCACGGCATTCAGGGCTTATGACCTGCTTGAGGAAAAAGGCATGGTGCGGGCCCGGCCCCGCTCGGGGTATTACGTGACGGCGCCTGTCCTGGCCCCGCCGGCTCCGGCCCATGCGCCGGCCACCCGCAGGAATGCCCGCGTGGCGTCCAGGCTGGCTGTCAGCGAGCTGGTGTTTGAAGTGCTCAACGCCGTGCAGGACCCGGCCATCGTCCCACTGGGTTCTGCGTTTGCCGCGCCTTCGCTCTTTCCCCTGCAAAGCCTGGGCAAGTCGCTGGGGCGTGCGGCACGCGGGATTCACCTGCGCGGCACCACGGCCCACTTGTCACAGGGTGACGCCATGCTGCGCCAGCAAATTGCACTGCGTTACCTCGGCATGGGCGTGTCCCAGCCAGCCGATGAGCTCATCGTGACCAGCGGGGCGCTGGAAGCCCTCAACCTGTGCCTGTCGTCGGTAGCCCAGCCCGGCGACCTGGTGGCGGTCGAGTCCCCGGGCTTTTATGCCAGCCTGCAGGCCCTTGAACGGCTGAAGATGAAGGCACTTGAAATACCGGTGCTTCCGCAGGGCGGCCTCGACCTCTCGGCCCTGGCAGAAGCACTGAAGCGCCACCCGGTCAAGGCCTGCTGGTTCATGACTTCTTTCCAGAACCCCACCGGCACCAGCATGCCTGAAGAAAAGAAGAAGGCGCTGGTTGAATTGCTTGCGCAGCATGATATTCCCCTGATTGAGGATGATGTGTACGGCGAGCTTTACTTCGGCAACCGGGCGCCACTGCCTGCCAAGGCGTTTGACCGCAAGGGGCTGGTCATGCACTGCAGCTCTTTCAGCAAGACCCTGGCTCCGGGCTATCGTGTGGGCTGGGTGTCGCCGGGGCGGTTCGGCGAACGCATCGAGCGCCTGAAACTCATGACCACGCTGTCGGCCAGCCTGCCTGCGCAACTGGCGGTGGCGGACTATCTGCAGCGCGGCGGCTACGACAGGCACCTGCGTCGCCTGCGCCATGCGATGGAGTCGCAGCTGTCCGCCATGCAGGTGGCCATTGCGCGGCATTTTCCGGCGGGCATACGGGTGTCGCAGCCCGGCGGCGGGTATTTTTTATGGGTGGAGTTTGAGCCGGGCTTTGATGCATTGCTGCTGCACCAGCGAGCGCTGGAACACGGTATCAGCGTGGCACCCGGCCCGGTTTTCTCTGCCCGGCGAAGGTTTGGTCATTGCCTGCGCCTCAATTACGGTCACCCCGCTGACGCGCGGTTTGAAGCTGCGATGCGGACGCTGGGGCGATTGATACGGATGCAGGCGCCTTACCTGCTGTAGCCCCCGCTTCGCCTGCAGCACAATATGCGCCATGACGACCAAGCCAAAAACCGCCGCCGCAAAACAAAAGGACAAGGCCCGGGCCACGGCTGAAGAAAACCTGCTGATGGACCTGTACGACCAGCCGGGTCACCTGATTCGCCGGGCGCAGCAGATTGCGGTGTCGATGTTCCGCGAAACCATGGACGCCGACATCACACCTGTGCAGTTCGCCATCATGCGCATGCTCAAGGAATCGCCCGGCATTGACCAGGTCACGCTGGCGGGCCTGGTGGCGCTTGATAAATCGACGACGGCCGATATTGCCGTGCGGCTTGAAAAGCGTGGCCTGATTCACCGCGAGGTGGTGGCGCGCAGGCAGCGCTGTCTCTCTCTGACGCCCGAGGGCGAGGCCGCGCTGTCTGCCACAGTGACCTCGGTGCATGTGCTGCGTGACCGCATGCTGTCCAGCCTGTTGCCGGCCGAGCAGAAAGAGTTCATACGCCTGCTCAAGAAGTTTGTGCACATCAACAACGAACAGAGCCGCGCGCCGCTGCAGCGCACCGGGCCAGCTTCCGCCCCCACCAAAGACTAGGGAAATCCCTGAAGAAAGGACGTGACCGGCAGCTTGTTTGCCGCAAAGTCATTCAGTACACTTACTGTCATTAAGTATACGGAATGACTATCGGATGCCTTCGGGTAATTGATGTGATTTCCATCATTTCGGCAATCAAAAACCTTCACGGAGACACCCATGAAAAAACGTTCACTTCTTTCACTTGCAGCCTGCGCAGTCCTGGGCCTCTCGACCAGCGTCATGGCCCAGGGCGAGCCCTTCAAGGTCGGCCTGATCCTGCCGATGACGGGCCCGTTTGCCTCAACCGGCAAGCAGATCGATGCCGCCGTCAAGCTCTACATGGCGCAAAACGGCTCTACCGTCGCCGGCCGCAAGGTCGAAGTGATCCTGAAAGACGATGCTGGCGTGCCTGACGGCACCAAGCGCCTGGCGCAGGAACTGATCGTCAACGACAAGGTCAGCGTGATTGCCGGCTTTGGCCTGACACCGAGCGCACTCGCTGCCGGGGCGATAGCCACGCAGTCGAAAACGCCAGCCGTCATCATGGCGGCGGGTACCTCCAGCATTGTGGCGACCTCACCGTTTTTTGTACGCACCAGCTACACGCTGTACCAGAGCGCATCGACCATGGCCGAATGGGCGACCAAAAACAGGATCACAAAATTCGTCACACTGGTGTCCGACTTCGGGCCAGGCATTGACGCCGAAAAGACCTTCACCGAGAAGGTCAACGCATCCGGCGGCAAGATTCTGGCCGAACTGCGCGTGCCCATGCGCAACCCCGACTTCGCGCCCTTCCTGCAGTGTGTGCGTGATGAAAAACCCGATGCCGTGTTTGTGTTTGTGCCGTCCGGCCCCGGCGCTGCGCTGATGAAGCAGTTCACCGAACGCGGCCTCGACAAGGCCGGCATACGCCTGATTGGCGATGGCGGCGTCACCGACGACGACCAGCTCAACGAGATGGGCGATTCAGCCCTGGGTGTCGTGACGTCCTTCCATTATTCGGCAGCGCACGACTCGGCTGTCAACAAGAAGTTTGTGGCCGACTTCAATGCGGCCAACAAGGGCATGCGCCCCAACTTCATGGCGGTCGGCGGCTACGACGGCATGGCCGTGATCTACAAGGCGCTTGAAAAAACCAGAGGGCAGGGCACAGGCCAGGCGCTGGTGGATGCGATGAAGGGCCTGTCGTTTGAAAGCCCGCGCGGCCCCATCACCGTTGATGCGCAAACCCGTGACATCGTGCAGGACATCTACATCCGCAAGGTCGAGCGCCGCGACGGCCAGCTCTACAACATCGAGATCGACAAGGTCAAGGCTGTCAAGGACCCGGTGAAGTAATCAAAAACGCTGCACGCGCAGCAGGAGCCCCACATGAACAACATGGTCACACCCGCAGAGGTGAAACTTGCACCCAACCCTGCGGCGAATATGTTCCCCCTTGACCGCTGGTATGTTGCCGGTTTCTCGTGGGAGCTGAAAGACAAGCCCGTGGCCCGCACAATCCTGTCGCGGCCCATGGTGCTGTTCCGCGCACAGGACGGCAGCGTCGCTGCCCTGCAGGACCGCTGCTGCCACCGCGACCTGCCGCTCTCATGCGGCAACATCGAAGGCGCCGGTTTGCGCTGCGGTTACCACGGGCTGCTGTTCGACACGGCAGGCAAGTGTGTCGAGATTCCCGGCCAGGAGCGTATCCCCTCGAAAGCCTGTGTCACCTCGTACCCGCTGCGTGAGCGTGACCAGGTCCTCTGGGTCTGGGTTGGCTCTGCGCCTGACAGCACACCTGCCGATGAGCCGCCCGTCTATCGTTTTCACAGCGATGCAGCGTACAAGTTCGGTGGCGATGTGTACCACTACGATGCGCCGTGGCAGCTGATTCATGACAACCTGCTAGACCTCAGTCACCTCGGGTATGTGCATCTCAAGACGATTGGCGGCAACCCGACGCTGCACATGAATGCGGCGGTCAAGGTCGAGAGCACCGAAGAAACCGTGCGTGTGATTCGCCTCATGCCGGAGTCCGACCCGCCACCTACTTACGCGCAGGCGTGGCCCTTCGCCGGCAAGATAGACCGCTGGCAGGAGGTCGAGTTTCACCCGTCCCACTGCGCCATATGGACGGGGGCGATGGACCACGGCACCGGCTCTTACGACGACCCGAATCGCCACGGCTTTCACATGCGCGGCTTTCACGGCGTGACGCCAGAAACCGAAACGACCACGCATTACTTCTGGACGATTGCCACCAACCCGCACCCCGATCGCGCCGATGTGACCACGCTGGTGGTAGACCAGACGGCAGCCACGTTTGAAGAAGACAAGGTCATCATCGAGGCGCAGTACAACAACCAGGTCAGGCAGGGGCGGGGCGTCAACATTGACATCCATGTGGATGCGGGGCCCAATCGTGCGAGGCGCCTCATCACCAAACTGCGGCAGGCGTCAGCAACAGTCTGAATTTCGGATTCCACTCAACAACAGGAGACAAGCAACATGGCAAACAACAGAGGCGTCGTCTACGTCGAACAAGGCAAGGTAGAGGTCCGCGCCATCGACTACCCCAAGCTCCTGAATCCGCAAGGCCGCACCGCCAACCACGGCGTGATTCTCAAGGTGCTCACCACCAACATCTGCGGCTCAGACCAGCACATGGTGCGCGGCCGCACGACCGCACCCGCAGGCCTGGTGCTCGGCCACGAGATCACAGGTGAAGTGATTGAAGCCGGCAAGGATGTTGAAACCCTGGCCGTCGGCGACATCGTTTCCGTACCGTTCAACGTCGCCTGCGGCCGCTGCCGTTTGTGCAAGGAGCGCCAGACCGGCGTCTGCCTGACCGTCAACGAATCCCGCCCCGGCGGCGCCTACGGTTATGTCGACATGGGCGGCTGGGTAGGCGGCCAGGCTGAATACGTCATGGTGCCCTATGCCGACTTCAACCTGCTCAAGTTCCCCGACCGCGACCAGGCCATCGAGAAGATCCGTGATTTGACCTGCCTGTCAGACATCCTGCCCACCGGCTATCACGGGGCAGTGACTGCAGGCGTCGGCCCCGGCAGCACGGTGTATGTCGCAGGCGCAGGCCCGGTCGGCCTCGCAGCCGCCGCATCCGCACGCCTGCTCGGTGCCGCCGTCGTCATCGTCGGTGATGTGAATCCCGCCCGCCTGAAACACGCCAAAAGTGTCGGCTTCGAGATTGCAGACCTTTCAACAGACGTGCCCTTGGGTGACCAGATCCAGGCCATCCTCGGTGTGCCAGAAGTTGACAGCGCCATCGACGCCGTCGGCTTTGAAGCACGCGGCCACGGCCATGAAGGCGCGCAACACGAAGCACCAGCCACCGTGCTCAACTCATTGATGGAGATCACACGCGCCGCCGGCAAGATCGGCATCCCCGGCCTGTACGTGACCGAAGACCCGGGCGGTGTCGACAAGGCCGCCAAGACCGGCTCGCTCAGCATTCGCCTCGGCCTGGGCTGGGCCAAGTCGCACAGCTTCATGACCGGCCAGACGCCGGTCATGCAGTACAACCGCGCGCTGATGCAGGCCATCCTCTGGGACCGCATCAAGATTGCCGACATCGTCGGTGTGAAAGTCATCTCGCTCGACGACGCACCAAGCGGCTACGCCCAGTTCGACGCCGGTGCGCCGGTCAAGTTTGTGATTGATCCGCACGGGCAGCTGCGCAGGTAAGTTAGCCCTGATCCGGATGGTCGGCAGATCGACCAATCCAAAATGTAAAGTCGACTTTACATTTTGGGGCTTTGGTCGATCGCGCCAGGCTGTTTTGGCTTAAAAATGCCTCAAAAAAGCTATTTTCAGGTGCCAAATCGGGCTGCAGGCCAATAGATATGAGCGTGAGCAGCTATTAAAAAAATAGCAAAAACCACCAGCACTCAGGCAATGCCCGAAGGCACAGGCATCTGCGCCAGCTGGTCTGCCGGGCGTGAGGCGATCATGTCGGCCAGCTCCTTGCGCCTTGCCGCGTAGCCCGGGTCGTCGAAGAGGTTGTCCATCTCGGTCGGGTCGTCCCGCAGGTTGTACATCTCCCCGGCACCGGAGTTTTGCTCCAGCGTCAGCTTCCAGTCTTTCGTTCGCACCGTTCGCAGTTGCAGTTCCACGCCGCAGCGTGATGCCGCCACGTTCCACTCGCTCTGCGCGAAGTCGCGTGCCTGCTGCCCGCCTTCCAGCAGCGGACGCAGGCTGCGCCCGTGCATGGGGCCGAGTGCGGTGGCGCCTGCGTAGTCGGCAAAGGTGGCGGCCAGGTCGAGTGTCGATACCGGCTCATGCCGTACCTTGCCAGCCTGCACCTGCGGGCCGCCCACGACCATGCCCACGCGCAGCACACCCTCGTAGGGGATGGGGCCCTTGAGCATCAGCCCGTGTTCGCCCAGCCACTCGCCGTGGTCGGATGTGAAGATGACGATGGTGTTGTCGTCCAGGCCCAGTTGCTGCAGCGCAGTCTTGATGCGGCCCACCTGGTGGTCGACCATGGAAATCATGCCGTAGTAGTTGGCAATGACGTTGCGCAGCGCCTGGTCTGGCGGCATGGGCATGCGTGAGAAGTTTTGCCGCAGCGCCTGCACAGCAGCGCTGCCCACGGGCTTGCTGTCCATGCTCGCCTTGTGCCACCATGGCCGCCGCTCGAAGTCGGTGGTCCGGTGCGCGGGCAGGTCGACCTCGTCGGGGTGGTGCAGCCGCGACCAGGGCTCGGGGCAGTCAAAAGGGTGATGCGGGTCGGGGAACGATGCCCATACACAAAACGGTTCTGATTCTTCGGTGCTGTGCCGCAGCATGAACTCGATCGTGCGGTCGCCTATCCAGGTGGAGTTGTGCCAGGCGCTGGGCAGTGCCGAGTTGAAGGTTTGCGGTGCGCCGCTGGCAGGGCCGAGGTCCTGCTGGTAAAGCTGGTTGCGCATCTCGCCCAGACCGTCACCGTAGTACCAGCGCGAGTGGTGCAGCCCGCCCGGCAGCGGTGTCGGCAGCCAGTAGTTGTGGCCCTCGACGACCAGCTCTACGTGCTCAAAGCCCATGTAGGGGCCCACCCAGTCGGCGCCGTAATCGGCTTCACTGAACTGGCATTCGGGGCGGCCGGTTTTTTCAAAGGTGTGGTGGCTTGAGAAATGCGCCTTGCCGATAAAACCTGTTGAATAGCCGCTGGCGGCCAGCGTGCCGGCAAACCCGGCCTGGCCTGTCGATTCATCAAGGTCTATGCCGTTGTCGCACACGCCGTGCGTCAGCGGCAGCAGCCCGGTGAGCATGGAGGCACGCGAGGGCTGGCACACGATGTTGGGTGTGATGCAGGCCGTGAAGTGTGTGCCCGTGCGTGCCATCTCGTCGATGTGCGGGGTCTTGACCTTGCGCCCTGCAAAACCCAGGCAGTCGCCACGGTGCTGGTCGGTGGTGATGAGCAGGATATTGGGCCGCTTCATGGCTTGGTGCTTTGCTCTTTCAGTTTGGCCACCACGGGTGCGTAGCGCCGGGTGTCGTCGTCGATGCGTTTGGCCAGTGTGGGTGCGTCTTCCAGTGCGGGCGTGACGCCCAGTGCCTGCAGTTGTGCCGCAGTCTCCGGGGTTTTCATGAACGCGGTCACGGCGCTGCTGATGCGGCTGATGGTCGCCGCCGGTGTGCCCGAGCGAACCAGCAGGCCAAACCAGCTTTCAAACACATAGCCTTTTGACTCCGGCACATCCTTCAGCGCAGCCAGCGCGGGCAGGTCGCCGATGACCGCCACGCCGCTGCGTGCCAGCCCCTGCACCTTGCCCGCCTTGACAGGCGAGATGGCGGTGCCCGGCGCGATGAACATCACATCGACATGCGAGCCCATCACATCCAGGAAACCCTGGGGTGCGGCCTTGTACGGCACGTGCTTGAGGCGAATGCCGGCCTCATTCTGGAAAGCCTCCATCGCCAGGTGGTGAACCGAGCCCTCACCGCCGCTGGCATAGGTGATGGTGCCCGGGTTGGCGCGCGCTTTGGCGACCAGTTCTGCCACTGTGCGAAAGGGCGCAGTCGGCGACGCGACCAGGATGTATTGCAGCGTGGCCAGTGTGGCCACCGGCGTCAGGTCGGTCTTGGGCTGGTAGGGCAATCTGGGCAGCATGAAGGGCGCGGTGGTCAGCGCTGCATCAAGCCCCAGCAGCAGGTTGTAGCCGTCGGCCGGCATGCGTATCACGTGCTGTGTGCCCAGCGTGGTGCCCGCGCCGGGTTTGTTGTCGACGATGACGGTGGCATTGAGCTGTTTGGCCAGGCCCAGTGCCACCGCGCGGCCCACTGCATCTGCGGCACCCCCGGCCACCGAGGGCACCACCATGGTGATGGCCTTGTCGGGCCAGGCGTCTGCTGCAAGGGTGTGTGTTGCCAGCGGAAGGGTGAGCATGAGGCACAGGCCTGCCAGCGTTGTCCGGCGCATTTTGATCATGGTCAGTCTCCTGTTTTTAAGGGCGGCTCATGGCGGCCAGCCTCGGGTGAAAACCCCATGGTAGGCAGCGGCTGCATGCCTGTCTAATCATGAATTTGGACGAGACCATTGCAAAGTTGGCATGAGGCATGACTAAAAGTATTGAACCCAAAAGCCTGGGCGAAGAGTGGTACCTGCGCGGCCGCCTGCGGCTGCGCCACCTCAAGCTGGTGAAGGTGCTGGACGACACCCGCAACATCGGCGAAGCCGCCCAGCGCATGGCCACCACCCAGCCCGCCATTTCAAAAATGCTGGCCGAGCTGGAAGCCATCGTGAGGGTCCAGCTCTTCACGCGCACCTCGCGCGGCACCTTTGCCACGCCGCACGGGGAATCGCTCATACGCCATGCAAGGTGGATCCTGGGCGACCTGGACCGCACCGGGCTGGAGTGGTTTGTCCAGCCAGAGCAGCAGAACGAGCGGGTGGTGCTGGGCGTGAATTCTTCGTCTGCCGCCTTCGTGGTGCCCCATGCACTGTTGAAACTGCAGGCGCTCGGCGCGGCGGTGTCGGTGGTGGTGCGTGAGGGCTCGCTTGAAGCGCTGATGCCGCAGCTGATGACCCGGCAGATTGACCTCATCGTGGCGCGCCTGGGCGATGCCACACAGCAGCCGGGCCTGGTGAGCGAGGTGCTCAGCCAGGAGGCGATGTGTGTGGTCTGCTCCAACACGCACCCCCTGGCCAAACTGGCCCGCTGCGACTGGGCGGCGTTGTCACGTTACCCATGGATACTGCCGCCGCACGGCAGCCCCGTGCGCAGCGCGCTCGACATCATCCTGCTGCGGGAAGGCGTCACGCTGCAAAGCCATGTCGAGTCTGCCTCTGTCACCACCAACATGGTGCTGATGGACAACAGCCCTGCACTGGCCGTGTTTCCGCAGAACGTCGCTGACTACCACCAGAGCCGGCGCGCACTCACGGTGCTCAAGATCAAACTGCCCGACGTGTTTGGCCCGCTCGGCATCGTGCGCCACAGCCACCTGGAGTTGTCGGTAGGCATACAGGCGGTGATGGAGTGCCTGCGGTGAGCTCCAGGCCCATGACTGCCAAAATGTAAAGCTGACTTTACACCTGGGGGCTTTAAGCGGTCTGGCAAGGTGCATTTTGCCGAAAAATGTCTTGAAAATGGCTATTTTTGAGTGCAAAAACGGCTGTAGGCCAATAGATACGAGCGTAAGCAGCTACGAAATTAATAGCAATTCAGCTTACACTTGATGACGCCATCCAGTCACGCAACTGGGTACAGATCCATTCACCATCGTCATGAGGCAGGTCATGGCCCGCCCAGGGGTGCTGCAGGTGCTTTGCCTGCCAGCCTGCGGCCAGCCGCGTCGAGCACACCGGGTTCACCAGCCGGTCACCGGCGGACGACAGCACCAGCGTCTGGCAGCGCGGCGTGGCTTCTGCGCATGCGAAGCGTGCTGCGGCCAGCAACTGGCGTGCGGCGTTGCCTGGCGTGACGGGTGCGCTTTTGCGGATCTGCAGCCAGGCGGCGATGTCTGCTTCGTGAGTAGCGGTGGCGTTGCAGGTCAGGTCGTGAATCACGCCCTCTGCGTAGTCGGCATCCGGCCAGCGCGCGGCAAGCATCGCCAGTTGCGGCCAGTTGGCCGGCCGCAGCCGCTGCGTGACGCTGCTGTAAGGCCGCATGCTGGTGTTGATGAGCACCAGCCGTTTGACTTCATCGGGGTAGCGCTGCGCCCAGCCGGTGGCCACCATGCCACCCAGCGACAGGGCCAGCAGCTTGTGCGGCCCCTGCAGTTTTTTCGCCTGCAGTTGCGCACGCAGGAAGTCGACGATGCCGGCAACAGAAGCAGGCGAGGGCGCGGCAGCAAATTCGCCGCTGCCGGGCAAATCAAGCCTCAGCACTTCTTCGCCGTTGCGTTCGGCCAGCAGGGACGTGAAAGCGCCCCAGTGCCGCGCCTCACGCGTCAGCCCGCGCAGAAGAATCCAGGTCATACCGTGCGCCTGGGCCGCCAGTAAGCGGTCGCCAGTTGCTGCAGCTGCACACGCCGGTCCGCATCGGGCAGCCAGTTGGGTGCGGCAAACGCAGCCCGCGTCAAAAAATCAAGCAGGTCGGCATGGCGGCGCAGCACGCGCTTGATGCGGTGCGCCTTGATGGGGTTGAAGATGCCGTGGCGCGAAAACAGCTGGCGCGGATTCTTGCGTATCCACAGCCATGAGCCCAGCTCCAGCGTCATCGGCAGAAACACGTTGTTGGCCGGTGCGTTGTCATAGGCGTGGTCCCACAGGTCGCCGTGCAGCAGGTACTGGTTGCTCTGCGGCTCAAAGCTGTAGTCGTGGTGCGGGTGTGATTGTTCAAGCATGGTCTTGAGCGCAAACATCTCCGGCAGGTGCGCCATCAGCCGCCGCGTCTTCGCATACGGAAACCACAGGCTGTCGTCAAAACCATAACCCGAATGGCAATCCAGCGCCAGGCTGAAAGGCCGGCAGGCCAGCTGCTCGCGCACCACACGCAGCAGCGCGGCGCTCTCGGGCTCCATCGGCATGTTGGGCCGGCCGCAGTACCAGGGCAGCAGTGGCGACAACGTCTGCCCGCCCGCCAGGAACGGCACGGGGCTTTCAGCACGCTGCGGCGCATTGCGCATCAAATCAACACCGTTCGGGTTGGCCCGCTTGTGCGCCCACATACCGCCAGGGTTGACGATGGGCATGAACACCAGCCGCACCTTCTCAAGCTGCCGGTGCAGCAGCTCGTCCCACTCCAGCCTGAAGAGCAGCGCCCGCATGTAATGCAATATCACCTGCGTACCAATGCGCTCCAGCCCATGAATGCCGCCAAAAAAACCCACCGCAGGCGCAGCCGGGTCGCGTGAGCCGATGGCTGCGGTGAAGACGGGAAAGTGCGTACGCTTCAGTACAGGCCCCTTGCCCGCCCGCACATCACAAGCGGTATCAATATCAAAACGGTGTTGCCCCGCCAGCAGGATGGCTTTGAGGTCTTCATGCTCGACAAAGGTGTGGTGGAGGTCTGCAGTGGGTGCAAGGTGGTCGGGCAGGACGTGCGCGGCAAGGGGCATGTCCTATCCTGGCATGCGGTTGTGACGGTTTGATGTAGTTCCGTCCTTTCTTCACAGTGCCCGCAGAGGGCACTGCGCCTGCTGCCGCTAAAGCCCCGTTGCCCTCACACCGCAGGTCAGCAAAAAAGCCACTGACGAATTGGCCGGCAATGTATTGAGCGTGATGCCGCCACCCTGCAGGTTGGCAATCGTCACATTGGCGGCGACAGGGCAGACGGCTGCGCCTGTCACGGCGGTACATGTCACTGCGGAACAACTCAGGCCTGTCACCACCTGGTCGGTCACGACTGCGCCCGATGCATCTGCTGGGCCGAGGTTGGAAAAGGTGAGCGTGTAGCTGATGGTGGTCCCTGCCACTGATGTTGTCATGCCGTTGGTTTTGACTGCCTGCAGGTTGGCCTGGCGCTGCACGCGCACATCGTCACCGGTATTGGCCACGTTGTTGCCGTCGTAATTGCTGCCGCCCACGGTGCCGCCGGTCGTGAAGGCCGTGTTGGCCGTGAGGCCGGTGGCGGCCGGTGGCAGGGCGGTCGTGACGGTGCGGGTTCCGGTGGTGTCGGTCGGGTCCAGAAAGAACGCCAGCGCCGAGTTGCTGTAGGTGCCGTTGGGGACGGTAATGGGGATGTTGACGGTGAAGGTGTAGGTCAGCGTGCAACCACCCGGCAGTGAGAAGGTGCCCGCCCTCAGGGCCGTGATGGCGCCGTTGGCGGGGTCAATCGTCGCGGTGCGCGTGCCCAGCCCGCAGGCAGATGGCGCTGCGCTGAAACTGACAGTGGGCAGCGGCGGGTTTGCCACTGTGGCGGTGCCGCCAGGCAGGCTGGGGTCATACAGAATGGCCCCAAGTACATCGCCCCGGCCCGCCCCGTTGGCAACAACAATTGAATAGGTGGTGGTACCCGGTGGCGATACCGGCGTGGTTGATGCAGGTGTCGATGTTGTCTTGATCGTCGTGAGGGCTGGCAGGCAGTTCGCCGGCAGGCCCCCCGCGTTGTTGGGCAAGCCTGTGTTGGCGACGGTGGCCGCCGCACCCGCCGTACCCGCCCCGGCGCCGTATGCGGTGGGTGTACCGCCCCTGTTCGTCAAGCCTGCAACGCCACCTGCCAGGGTACTGGCCGTGATGGCGAGCCCGGTGCTGGTGACGCGAAACCCGCCGCCGCCGCCGCCGCCAGGCCCGTGAATCGTGCCGTTGGTATCGCCGCCTTGCCCACCGACTGCCTGCACGCTGGCAATGGTGCCTGAACTGGCCAGCACCACAATCCCACCGCCCGCGCCGCCGCCGCCTGCCGCATCGCAGTTGTTCGGGCCGTTGGCGGGGCAGTTGGTACCGCTGAGGGGTATGGAGCGCCCGGCCTGGCCGTTTGCCACCAGCGCTCCGGTACCCCCCACCGTACCTGCCTTGACAAAAACCAGCCCGCCGCCCGCACCGCCGGATGTGTCGAGCGCATAGTTGTTGTTGGATGTGCCGCTGCCGCCGCCGCCACCCATCGTGAGCTTGTTGGTAATGGCAGGCGTCGTGGCATTGCCGCC
This sequence comes from Pseudomonadota bacterium, assembly GCA_040388905.1. Taxonomy (GTDB): domain Bacteria; phylum Pseudomonadota; class Gammaproteobacteria; order Burkholderiales; family Burkholderiaceae_C; genus Polaromonas. The sequence goes on along the minus strand of JAZKAY010000019.1, from coordinate 42,295 downwards.
CCGGCCACCGATGGCCAGGTTGGTGTTCCAGGTGTTGCCGCCAATGCCCCCGGCAGCACTGTTGGCCCCGCCGCCGCCGCCGGAGTTCTCGCCGTTGCCTGCGGGGGCGGAGTCATCCCCGCCACCACCGGCATTGCCAGGGGCACCTGCAGCGCGCGAGCCGCCGCTGTAGCTTCGGCCCGTTGCCGTCAGGTAAGCCGCTGTTGCAGAGATGGAGCGGTTGGTGGTGGTCGCATTGGTCAACGAGCCATTGGCCGAGCTGGTGCCGGCCGTCAACAGCACCCCGGGTGCGCTGAACACCACCAGCGTGCGATCAGGTGTACCCGCCGTGCCTTCTCCCTTGCCGCCGTGGGCCGCGTAGGTGTCAGGCCTGACCCTGTCAAAGTTCGCCAGGGTTTGCGCAGCGGCCCCTGTCACACCGCCCAGCGTGGCACCCGCGTTGCCGCGAAAACCCGCGTAAGACGCGTTGATGGTGCCGTTGTTGGTGAAGGCCCCGGCCACATCGACCACCACCACCCCGCCCGTAGTGCCGTCCCAGGGGGCCGGCACGATGGACGATCCCGCGTTGATGGTCAGCGTCGAATACTGCGGCACCCGAATGACCTGGTAGGTCTGGTTGTTGGTGGCGGCCGTGTTCTGTGTGTAGGTGTTGATCAGGTTGGCAGAAAGGGTCAACACATTGCCGGCGATGGACACCACCCGTGCAAACTCGTAGGTGCCCGCCGCTGCGGCCGGGAATGCGTAAGTCGTCGTATTGGCATTGTTGCCACCGGTGCCGTCCTGCATCTGCATGATCAGAACCAGGTCGCCCGACGCGATGGCGGTGGTGGTACCGCGAGGCGAGGCGCTTGTGTACCCAACAGTGCTGCCGCCAGCGGCTCCGCCCGCTGCGGTACCCGGGTAGTAGGTGTTCACCAGCGTATTGGCGGCACCAATGGTGCGCGCACCCATGACGCCGGGGGCTGCACAGACCTGCGCTTGTGAAAGGCCAGCCTGAAAAATACCAAAGAAAAAAACGATCAGAAGCCGGAAAGCACAGTCACGAAAGAAATACATAAACCATTTCAGGCGCCGATGGTTTCACTTGTGAAACAAGGCGCAAAAGAGAAGATACCTAAGAATCCCCAAGCTTACAAAAAAGCAGGCGCGAATGAGGCGTGGGTCGCAGGTTTTTGAGTCGAATTGATAGATTAGTTCTCAGGATGTGGAGTTTTTACATCTGCCGGGTGGCCGTGGTGCGCGTGTGGGCTCGGTCGGGGTCATGCCGGCCTGTCGCTTTGGTGTTGATGGAACGTGTTTTCACATCTGCGCTGGTGACTCACCCGCACGTACATCACAGGCCATCCAGATATCAAAATGGTTTTGCCCCTCCAGCAGATGGCTTTCAGGTCTTCATGCGCTCCTGCCCTTGCGTGTGGGTGTGAGGGTTTGATGTAGCTTGGGACGACTGTCGACACCATGTCGTTACCGATAGTCAGCCGACGAGTAATCTCCCCAGGCGTGCGTTTGGCCTCACCCGCCTTGCAAAATTTGAAGTTCCTCCTGCTTGCTCAGGCTCGACGGTTAGCGATTAATATCGTCGAACCGTATGCGTTGGCGTTCCTGGCCTCACCATCTGCGGAATTGCCGAACGAAGTTCCCACACAAAATTGAAATATGGATGCCTCAAAAGAGCCCCCATTTTTCTGGATTTCATTCGCGGATGTCTTTGCGGAATGCGGAAACACCATGCGCCGAGTACCAAATTGAAGCCCACCGAAGTACGCTCCAGAGACGCAGACCGTTCGCAGCAAGCCATTCTCCTCGCAGCGCGCCATGAGTTTGCTCAACATGGCCTTGGTGGTGCGCGTGTGGACAGAATCGCGGAGCGCGCAGACGTTAATAAACGGCTTATTTACTATTATTTCAAAAGCAAGGACGAGCTTTTTCTTGCCGTGCTCGAAGCCGCTTACGCCGATATCCGTGAAGCAGAAAGGAAGCTCCAGCTCCGGGACATGCCCCCCACGCAGGCGATCCGTCGCCTGACAGAATTTACCTGGGACTATTACATCGCGCATCCCGAGTTCCTGACGCTCCTCAATACCGAAAACCTGCATCAGGGACGACATCTCTCCATGTCGGGGAGGGTCCAGGAAATGAACTCGCCGCTGATCCAGACACTCGCAGAGATCCTGGAACACGGCCGCGCAGAAGGTCTGTTCCGCGGTGGAATCGACGCCATGCAGCTCTATGTGACGATCGCCGGAATGGCGTACTTTTACCTTTCCAATAACCACACCCTTTCTGCAATCTTCGGGCGGGATTTGATGGGTCCGAAGGCCTTGAACGAACGGCTGTCGCACATCACCGAAGTGATTCTGGGATACGTTCTGGCCGGCTAGCTGCCGTAACCATTGCATGGATTACTCCTGGCCAGCCAGATATCCTGGGAGCGTCACGGGGTTCATCGCCCCGTCGATCCGGCCAGGACCCCATCGCCCTTTGTGTGAAGGTCGCAAGCCGACAAAAAAAAGCACTGAAAGCCTCATGCGCGCTTCAGTGCCCAAATTTCCACCAACGGAAATTCCTTAACGGCCTCTTCAGCCCCTGGCCGGGTACTCTTTAACGCGTATCTGAAGTTGCGTGGGGCTGACCAAGCGCAATGCAATAAGTAGCCGGAGCAGCATGTTCGTCATATGGACGCTGGCATAGGGTAAACGGACGGACCCGCGCACGCCGGCTGCGAAGAGGAGTAGTAGAGTGCCACTACCATCGCTTGCGCGTCGGGGCCAGTGACGAAGGCGGTGAACTCAAGCTTGGCCACTGTGCCTGTGCTTGTGCCTGAGCCATCAGTGCAAGTTCAACCACACGAAAACAGTGCGCTTGCGGCATGGCCGTTTCGGTGCGATGACGTACATCCCCGGCGAGCTGTGCAAAGTAAGGCACTCCGGCTCCTGAAGCATCGATGTGTTCACATTGCGCGCCATTGACGAGTATCAAGTGATCCGTTCCAGCACGACCCGCAACGTCAACATACTTGCGCAGTTCGATGGTCCCTTCCGTTCCCATAACGAATAGCCGTCCGTCGCCCCACGTGGGTAGCGCATCAGGCGTGAACCAGTCGAGCCGCACATATCCCTGACCTCCATCACCGCGAAGCAGGATTTGACCAAAGTCCTCAAAATGCGGGTGCTGCGGGTGGCCAAGGTTCGCGCTGCTTGCCGTCACGATCTCTACTTCCGTCGAACCAGTAAAAACCATGAACTGATCGATCTGGTGCGAACCGATGTCGCAGATGATGCCACCGGTGCGCGCGTTATCGTAGAACCAGGGCAAACGGGTGTGCGGGTTCAACCGGTGCGGCCCCAGCCCAATGGTTTGCAGCACACGCCCGATGGCGCCGGCTCTCACCAACTCCAGCGCTTTTGTGACGGCGGGCACTTCAAAGCGCTCCGAAAAATTCACAGACCAGACGCGGCCCGTTCTGCTGGCAACTTCCCGCAGAGCCTCGAGCTGGTCGAGGCTGGTGCAGCCAGGCTTGTCCAGCATCACGTCCTTGCCAGCCTCCATCGCCTCAATGGCCAGGCTGGCGCGGTCAGACGGGATGGCGGCAATCAGGACGAGCTGGACACGTGGATCGTCCAGGATAGCGCGCCGGTCACTAAAACGCGGCACATCTGGAAAGCGCCTTTGAAAGCCATCAAGCGCTGGAGGATCACCTTCGGTCCACCAGCCGTGAGCCTCGCATCCCACGTCGAGCATGCCCTGGAGCATGCCATAGATGTGGCGATGGTCGCAACCGAGGACGCCGACTCCGATGGGGTCGTCAGACATGAACGCCACTCCGCTGCCCTGCCGGGATCTGGATACGTTGGCCCTCGCGCGAAGATGCAAGAAGCGCATCGATGAAGTGATGAACCGCAATCGCCTCGCGTGCCGGAACCGGCGCGTCCCGGCCTGCAGCGACAGCCTCTACAAACTCACGAATCACTGCCCGGTGCATGCCATGGTCAAACGCCATCGGATCGGCGCCGGTGCCGCTTGCCAGGGGGTCCGGAGTTCGTTCAATCCGGCCGTCGCGCCAGCGCACGATCAGTTCCCCATTTCCCAGTTCGACGGCTCCGAGTTCACCATCCACCTGGAGTACCTCAGACCCTCCCGGAAAGGCGGCGGTGGTAGCGACCAGCGCGCCCATCGCTCCGTTGGCGAATTGCAGACCCGCTACAGCGGTGTCCTCGGTTTCCATGCGGTGCAACGGCGACGTACCGGCCATTGCCATGACCGACACCACAGGGCCCAAAAGGTACAACATCAAATCCAGCGCGTGAATCGCTTGTGACAGCAGCACGCCACCGCCGTCCCGCGCAAACGTCCCGCGGCCAGGAGCATCGTAGTAAGCCTGGTCGCGCCACCAGGGCACTGTAAGTCGAACAAGCCCGATACGCCCGAGGCGACCTTCAGAAAGCAGCGCGGCCAGAGCGCGGGCGCCGGGGCGTTGCCGGTGCTGCAACACGACGCCCAGCGGCACGCCTGCTTCGGCCGCCAGCGCCACCATCTGCATCGCCTCGGCGGTGGTGCGCCCTACCGGCTTTTCCATCAGCACAGGCTTTTGATGCTTCAGCGCCAGGCGCAGCAGGTCAAGTCGCGCGTTGGGCGGCGTGAGGATCAGTAAAGCTTGCGTACGGGGGTCGGACACCAGAGGGTCAATACCCTCGGCGGCCGGAAACTCGTGGGCGGCGGCGAAAGCTGTCCGGCGTTCACGATCAGGCGCATAGACGCCCGTGACATGAAGGTGGGTGGCGCTGAGGTCCATCAGGGCGCGAGCATGGGGCTTGGCGGCATTGCCCAGCCCAATGACGCCTACGCCAATCCGCGGAGACAGGAAATCGGTCGACATCTTCACAATCCCGTCTAGCCAAACAACCGGACGGGCCACAGCGTGATCGCCGGCGCGAAAGTGATCAGCGCCAGCCACAGCAACAGGGCGACCATGAAGGGCCGGCAGGCGCGGTAAGCATCTGCGATGGGCGTATCGGTTACCCGCGCTGCCGTGAAGACAAGCACGGCTAATGGCGGTGTGAGCGCCCCGATGCACAGGTTGGCAACCATGACCACGCCGAAGTGAACCAGATCAACTTCTGCAGCCTTTAGAAGCGGCACCAGAATCGGCACCAGAATCACCATGGAGGCAATCATCTCCATGGCAAGGCCGACAAAAATCAGGAACACGTTGAGAACCAGAAGCATCAAAAACCAGTTGTTGACCAGGCCACCCAGTGTTGCAGTCAGAGCTTGGGGCACCTGCTCGACAACAAGCGCGTACGCAAATGGCGCCGATGCAGCGATGACCACCATGACCGTTACTGTTTCCCCCAGCGCAGCACGGGCGGCCTTTACCAACGAGCCCGCGCTGGCCTGGCGATAGACGAACACGCCACACAGCAACGCGTAGAGGGCCGCAACCGCACCGGCCTCAGTAGCAGAGAAAATGCCAAATCGGATCCCCCCCACAATAAGCAGGGGCAGTGCCAGCGCTGGCAGCGCCAGCCGCGTCGCACGGCCACGCTCCCCCCACGTGGCCCGGGGCCCAGGCTGCCCGAAACCCTTGATACGGCACCAGAGGTACACGACTATGGAAAGAGTGGCCGCCATCAGCAGGCCCGGCAGGATGGTGCCTACAAACAGCGCGCCTACTGAGACGGACGCCAGGGAGGCATAGATGATCAAACCCAGACTGGGCGGAATCAGGTTCGCAAGGATTGACGCGGAGCTGGTTAACGCCACCGAAAATGGTTTGGGATAGCCCTTGGCGGCCATTGGGTAAACCATGGTTTTCGCAATGGCCGCCGCATCGGCCGTTGAGGAACCTGACACGCCACTCATCATCAGGTTGGACAGCACATTTACCTGGCCCAGTCCGCCGCGAAAGTGGCCCACCAGCGAGGTGGCCAAAGCCACAAGCCGGTCCGTAATGCCGCCCGCATTCATGAAACCTGCCGCCAGAATAAAGAACGGGATAGCTACCAGCAAATAGTCCATACCGTTGACCATGCCCTGCGGCACGGAGGTCAAAAGCATCGCACCGCGCGGCAGGAAGGCGGCGCAGGTGCCGAATACCAGCGAGTCCACCAGCGGGATGCCCAGCAGCATCAGCCCGATCACCAGCACGACCAGCGGCATCACGACTGAGTCAGGAGACCCGAACAGGCCCTGCTCGCCGGCCCAGGAGAGCGCCATTGCGAGGGCAATGCCAGCGACAACGGCCAGGATCGAAGACCCAAGACTCTGCCAGCCCCGCACTGGCGTCAGGAGCTTGAGCAGCAAGGCCAGACCCGCACCAACAGGCACTGCCAGGTAAAGGTAGGTATGAGGCCATTCCAGTGCGGGTGAAACAACGGTGGCCCGCCGGCTCAGGTCCCAGCCGAAAATTATCAGGAAGCAGGAAGCGGCTACCGAAATGCAGCGGGAAAACAGGGCATGCCAGCGGACCATCCTCTCCGGCAACGAACGCTGCAGCAGGTCGATCGTGATGTGTTCGCCGCGGCGGGTGACCATGGCCGCCCCCACGAAAACGAACCAGACAAACAGGTACCTGGCTGCCTCTTCTGGCCACGCGAGCGCGGCACCCAACACATAACGACAGAAGACCTGGAGCAGCGCAATGCTGACGCAGGCAACCATGAGAACGACTGCAAAGCCTTCGACACCAAGTTCGATGTAGTCAGCGATGCGTGTGGTGACAGGCCTGCGGGGAATATTTGGCGAAAAGGTATTCATAGACGACCAGGCGCAGCGCGCCCGGCTAAAAAATTTGGAAGGAACGCAAGCGCCGGTCAGGCCGCGCGGATGCGCGCGATCATGGCTTTCGTAGCAGCGCTCTTCGCTCCGAATTCGTCAAAGAGCCTGGCGGTAGCCTGGTGCCATGCCGGTACATCCTGCAGGGTGTGCACTATCACGCCTTCTGCCTTCAGTTGATCGAGTGCACGTGCGGCGTTTGCCCGGTTGACCTTGCGTTGCTCTGCGAACACCTCCACAGCGCTTGAACGCACGAGCGTCTGAAGATCCTGCGGCAGGGAGTCAAGCCAGCGGGCATTGACGCGTACAGCTTTCGGTAAAAACCAGTGGGAAGTCAATGTCAGGTGCTTGGCCTGCTCATGCCATTTAAAGCCCAGCACCGAAAATACATCGGACTCCAGTGCGTCGATGAGGCCGGTTGACAGCGCCGAGTACTGCTCCGCATAAGGCAGTGGCGTGGGGCTGGCACCCACCGCACGCCAGAAATCCACCCAAAGCTTGACCTCTGGTGTGCGTATCTTCACACCCTTCATGTCAGCCATCATGAGTACGGGCTTTCTGGACAGAATGTGGCGAAATCCAACTTCCCCAAAAGCCACGAATTCGACGCCAGTCTTCTCCCGTGCAATGCGGGAGACATCTTTGCCGATGGTGCCTTGCAGCACACGGTCCACATGTGCATCGTCCTTGTATATGAAGCCCGGAGCACCGCCCGTGGCTGCGATCTCGGGTGCGATTGTCTCCTCGGTGTCGGGTCCTCCGGTGGTCACCTGAATGGTACCCATGCGGTTCTGCTCGATATTTTGTGAGTACGAGCCCAGCTGGCTGGCTGGAAAGTGCTGAGCCGTTATCCGGCCACCGCTCTTGTCGTTCAATACCTTGGTCCAGGTCTCGAAAGCCATCGTAAGCGGCGAGCCAATTGCCTCAGAGTGGCCAATGCGGCAAACGAATTTCTGCTGGGCGCGCAGAAAGGTGGGCGCGGCGATCAGGCCGGCGGCCAGTCCTGCAGTGCGGATAACAGCCGCGCGGCGCGTGGGATTGCGATCAATAGTGAGCTGGTTTTTCATGTTTTGTCTCCTCTAGGTTTAGCCGACTGGGTGCACCTGGAGCACCTCGCTCCACGGCTGCGCAATGGTATGCGCAATCGTTTGCGCATTACAAGGTCTTTTTTCTCCGTACAATCCCTTATGCACCGCTGCAACCTGCTGCGCCATCGTTTGTGCAATAACATCTCCCCACAATGAAAAATCCGGTTACCCTGAAGGATCTGGCTACTGAACTCGGCCTCTCCGTTTCCACGGTGGCACGCGCGCTTGAAGGCTCTACGCGAATTGGTCAAGCCACACGCGAACGTGTCAAAGCAGAAGCGGAGCGACGCGGTTATGTTGTGGACCGGGCGGCGCGTGCCATGCGCCAGGGAACCTCATCTTTAATCGGCTTCATCACGCCGGACTTGCAGAACGATTTTTATGCCACTGCAGCTCGCGCCGTGTCGACGCAGTGCCAGGAACGCGGGCTGCAGCTTCTGGTTTGTGTCACCGATGACAACGCGGCCACCGAGCTGCTGCACGTCCGCAGCCTTTACGCCAGCAGGGTTCAAGGCATTGTTGTCATTCCAAGTGTTGAGATGGGGCGTGAAACGCGCAAGCTACTGGAGCACATACCCCACGTGCAACTGGTTCGCGAATGCGACAAGCTGGTATCTGACTGGTTCGGCATTGCAGACGAAGAGGCCATGCGACTGGGCGTGGCACATCTTGCTGCGCTGGGGCACAAGCGGCTCGCCTACATTGGATCTGCACTCACGATCTCTACCGGCGCGAAGCGGCTGCTTGGCTTTCGCCGGGCTCTGGTTGAACACGGGCTGGACCCCGACGGCGCCGTGGTGGAAGTGCAGGGCTGCGACGCAGAATCTGGACATGCTGCCATGGACAGGATTCTTGCGTTACCAAAGCGGCCGACTGGTGTTGTGACAGCCGGTGCCCGAATTTCGGCGGGTGCCTATGCCTGCGCGCGCGAACGGAATGTTCAAATTCCTTCTGACCTATCCTTCGTTGGCTTTTCGGACGCACCGGCGCAACGATGGTGGGGCGACGGCTTGACCACCATCGGAATGCCTGTTGAAGACATCACAACCGCCGCAATGGACTGTCTGCTGCGCCGCGCGGTCGAACGAAATCATCCTCCTGCTCGACCGATGCATGTCATGCATGCGCCGACTTTGATACTCCGCGGTTCAACTGCTGCGCCACCTTAAGTTGGACTATCGACAAGTGCAGGTTGTTGACAAGCGCCCCGCGCGTGCGTTTTTGGCTTCCTGAGGTTGGCGTGTCGCCGAAGCTGGCTCAGGGTTCGGCATTTTGCGGCTGAATCGGCATACAACTTGCTTGTGTGCAAGACATGTTTACGAACGGCCCTGCAGCCTGCGGTGCCGGTCAAACAACATCAGTCGTAACCAAACCTGAAAGCCCGTCATGACCCTTACCCGCTCCATCCTCGCAGCGCTGGGTGCCGCATCCACCCTGATGCTGGCAACCCTTGCCGCAGCGCAAGATGCCTACCCCATCCACCCCGTCAAGGTCATCGTTGCGCTGCCGGCGGGCGGCAGTGTGGACATGATTGCGCGCATGGTCAGCCAGCAGCTGACGACGGACCTGGGCCAGCCTTTTGTGGTTGACAACCGGGCCGGCGGGTCTGGCCAGATTGGTGTGCCCGTGGTGGCCAAGGCCGCGCCTGATGGCTACACCATCATGGTGTCGCCAGCGTCTTTTCTGACGACCAACAAGAGCATCTTCAAGCAGCTGCCCTACAACCCGGAAACCGACTTTGTGCCTGTGACCAAGCTGGTCAACCAGTCCATGGTGCTGGTGGTGAACAACAAGACCAAATACCCGACGCCGGCTGCCATTCTGGCTGCTGCCAAAGCCAACCCCGGCAAGCTGACCTACGCATCGTCGGGTGACGGCAGCCCGCAGCACCTGGCCGGCCTGATGTTTGAAAGCCAGACCGGCGTCAAGCTGCTGCACGTGCCGTACAAGGGTGGTGCGCCTGCCATCACCGACCTGATTGGCGGTGTGGTGGACATGGCGTTTTCGCCCATGCCTGAGGCACTGCCGCATATAAAGTCGGGCAAGCTCTTTCCCGTGGGCGTGCTCAGCGAGAAGCGTGCGGCATCTGCACCCGAGATTCCGACCCTGAAAGAAGGCGGCGTCAACAACGTGGTGCTGTCTGCATGGATTGGCATGCTGGCCCCCGCCAAAACCCCGCCAGCGGTGCTGGACAAACTCGGCAAATCGGTGAAGGCCATGCTGCGCGGCGATGCCAAAAACCGGTTGATCGAGCTGGGCATGGAGCCTGCACCTGACGAGGCCAAGCCTTTGAGTCAGGTCATCAGCGAAGAGATCCGCATTCATGCCGATCTGGTGAGAACCGCCGGGCTGGTGCCGCAATAAGGGCCAGGGGCCTTAGCAGCGAAGACAGCCCGGTTATTTTTTGCCGGTGCTGCCCTTCAGCTCGCATTCGAGCTTTTCGGTCACGGCTTCAAGCTTTTGTGCTGTCTTGTCCAGCTTCTTCTGGACTTCAGCTGTCCGCTTGACCGCACCGGTGACATCTTCTGCAGTGGGTGTTTTTGGAATATTTTTTTCCAGAACAGCGTGGGCCACCGCCAGGTCGTGCGCCGCATGCTCAATCTCCCGCGTCACTTCTTTACTCTTGTTCACGGCTTCAGCCACTTTGGGGGTAACCGCGTTGGCGTTTTTGGACTTGCGAATGGGCATGGAGCTGACCTTGGGGTTTTCGATTCTGGATTGACTGGATTGACTGGATTGCAAGGTTCGGTCCTGCACCCGGCATGTTACGCCCGGCGACCCGGTCCGCGTGCACGCAGTTACACCTATGACCCTTCGGGGTAGCCGTGGTTCCCCTCCAGTTAAAACGGCTGGCTTTCAAGGCGCGGTATGCGTGCCCCGCACGGCTTTCCAGGTGAGCCCGGAGCGGGCAGATTTGGCATCAGCGTTGTAAAAAGCCCCGTTTCTTCCCCCCAAAGACTGCGGGTGCTGCCCATGGGGCTTTTCTCGCGGCCCGGCAACCCTTTGTGGCGCTTGTTTAAACTGTGTCCAAACCCACCATCCCGGAGACCCGAATGACCATCCCGACTTACAAAGACACCCAGCTCCTCATCAACAACGAATGGTGCGACGCCGCCAGCGGCAAGACGCTGGACGTGATCAACCCGGCCACCGGCAAGCCCATCGGCAAGGTGGCGCATGCCGGCATCCCTGACCTGGACCGCGCGCTCGCTGCGGCGCAGGCCGGATTTGACGCCTGGAAAAAAACGCCTGCCAATGAGCGCGCAAACATCATGCGCAAGGCGGCCAGCCTGCTGCGTGAGCGGGCTGCAGACATTGCGCGTCTGCTGACGCAGGAGCAGGGCAAGCCCTTTGCCGAAGCCCGTGTTGAAGTGTTGGCCGGTGCCGACATCATTGAATGGTTTGCCGATGAAGGCCGCCGTGTGTACGGCCGCATCGTGCCTTCGCGCAACCTGGCTGCACAGCAACAGGTGCTGAAAGAACCGATTGGCCCGGTGGCGGCGTTCACGCCCTGGAACTTCCCCATCAACCAGATCGTGCGCAAGCTCGGCGGTGCGCTGGCCTGCGGCTGTTCTTTCCTGGTCAAGGCGCCTGAAGAGACGCCGGCTTCACCTGCGGCGCTGCTGCAGGCGTTTGTCGATGCAGGTGTGCCCCCGGGCACCGTGGGCCTGGTGTTTGGCGATCCGCATGAGATCTCGAGCTACCTGATCCCGCACCCGATCATCCGCAAGGTGACCTTCACGGGCTCGACCCCCGTCGGCAAACAGCTGGCCGGCATGGCTGGCCTGCACATGAAACGCGCCACGATGGAGCTCGGCGGCCACGCGCCTGTCATCGTCTGCGAAGACGCCGATGTCGCGCTGGCTGTCAAGGCTGCAGGTGCCGCGAAGTTCCGCAATGCCGGCCAGGTGTGCATATCGCCAACGCGTTTCCTGGTGCACAACAGCATCAAGGACGAGTTTGCGCAGCTGATGGTCAAGCACGCTGAAAGCCTCAAGCTGGGCGACGGCCTGACAGAAGGCACGACGCTGGGCCCGCTGGCCAACGCGCGCCGCCTGACGGCCATGGCCAAGGTGCTGGACGATGCGCGCAAGACCGGCGCAAAGGTGGCGACTGGCGGTGAACGTGTGGGCAGTGAAGGCAATTTCTTCGCAGCCACTGTGCTGACGGACGTGTCGCTGGACGCCGACGTGTTCAACAACGAACCTTTCGGCCCCATCGCCGCGATTCGCGGTTTTGACAAGCTTGAGGAAGCCATCTCCGAAGCGAACCGCCTGCCTTTTGGCCTGGCTGGCTACGCCTTCACCAAATCCATCAGGAACACGCACATGCTGTCGCAGCAGATGGAAGTCGGCATGCTGTGGATCAACCAGCCCGCTACGCCATCACCTGAGATGCCTTTCGGCGGCATCAAGGATTCGGGCTACGGCTCTGAAGGCGGCCCTGAAGCGATGGAGGCTTATCTCGTCACCAAAGCCGTCTCCATCATGGCTGTTTGATTCCGGCCCCCTTGAAAGCGATAACAGCGTTGCTTCGTCTTGTTTTCGCTTCCAATGGAACCGGATACTGAAGCGTAAAGTCGCTGGTTTCTAGACCGGCAGCTCTATCACCACATCAGACAACGGGTAGGCGACGCAGGGCAGGATGTAGCCCTCGCGTTTTTCGTCTGGGCTCAGGCCGGGCCATTCAATGCGGTAGTGCACCTGGCCGATGGTGAGCCTGCAGATGCAGGTGCGGCAGGTGCCGTTGCGGCATGAGCTGTCCATCAGCATGCCTTCAAGCCCTGCCTGCTCTGCAGCGAGCAGCAGGGGCAACCCGGCGGGCGCAGCGAAGCGCTGGCCGGTTGATTCGACCAGCGCGGTAAAGACCGCAGTCTCGTCAGTATGTACTGAAGCGGATGGCATGGCTGAATGCTACAGGGCAGTCAGCCTGTTATGCGCGACAATCCACATCCCCCCGCATATTTGAAGAATACCCTGACATGTCCAGCTACTCCGTTCGTCCTGCCACTGCCCGCGATGCCAAAGCCATTGCCGAAATCCACGTTGCCACCTGGCAGGCTGCCTATAAAGATTTGATGCCCGAGGATCACCTCAAAAAAATGACGGTTGAAAAGCGCCAGGCCTTCTGGCGCGAGGCGATTGAATACAGCGAGCCGCAATTGCTGGTGGCCACTGAAAGCGACAAGGTTGTGGGTTTTGTGGGCTTTGACCGTTCGCGCGATGCCGGTACCAAGTCAACCGTTGGTGAGATCTGGGCCATGTATGTGCTGCCCGAGCACTGGAGCAAGGGCTGCGGCGTCGCCCTGTGGGACGGCGCGCGCGAAGGCCTGAAGGAAGAAGGCTGCACGCAGGTCACGCTTTGGGTGCTGCTGCACAACGAGCGCGCACTGGGCTTCTTCGAGCATTCTGCCGGCTTCAAACGCGACATGCCCTCGCTCAAGACGACAGATTTCAGCGGCACCCGGCTGGAAGAGATCCGGCTCAAGCGCGCTGTCGACTAACTGTCAATTAACCGGCGATGGGTTGCCGCCGGGTAGCGTGCGCCGTTCAGGACGGCACATTCACCACACGCTCTTCTTCATCGGGAATAAGTGAAGAACCCTCGTCAGGGTTGACCGGCAGCTCCAGCGCCTGGTCATCATCGGCAGCTTCTTCGGCAGACGGTTTCGGTGTCCTGTTCATGGCGGGCCTCTTTATGTAATTGAAGAAGCCTGATGATGGAGAGTCCTGAACCGCTGCGCATCAGGCGCTGGATGGTTGTCCTGTCATCCTGCACTGACAGCTGACGTCCAGACTTGCGCGATGCGTTGCGAACCCACACTCTCCCTTGTCCTACACCCTTGTCATGTGCATGCGCACAGTGGCGCCCCACGCCCGTGATTAAGGTGACTCTACGAGCCAGGTGAAGTACTTCACTGCGGCATTTGTAGTGACTAATTCAAGGACCCAGATCATGGAAAAAAGTATTTATGACACCGGCAATGGTGTGGACGCCGTAGGCACCGTTCAGCGCCGCGTGGACTCTGCCGGTGCAGCCCTGCACAGCGGCATCGACAAGGTGGCAGATCCGGCGCGTAGCGCAGTTGATCGCCTGACCACAAGCGCTCACGAAACCGTTGACAGGCTTGCCAGCACCGCCAACAACACGGCTGATCGTGTGGTGAGCAAAACGCGTCACTACACTGACGCGCCTGCACGTGCACTTGAAACCTCGAAGTCCTGGGTTCAGGAACGCCCGCTGGAAGCCGTCGCAGCTGCACTGGCATTCGGTTTCGTATTTGGCCGGCTGACGCGCTGACAACCCATTGGCGTGGCCCGCACACGCTATCGAACGGCCGCCGCGAGGCGGCTTTTTGATGTGTGGGCAGAATATGCCTTCTGCATTTTTAGAACAGGTTATATATGGCCAGCAGCCTTCTTGCACTGATTGACGACATCGCCACCATCCTCGATGACGTGGCAGTTCTGTCAAAAGTTGCCGCCAAAAAAACAGCCGGTGTTCTGGGTGATGACCTGGCACTCAATGCGCAGCAGGTTTCGGGTGTCAAGGCAGATCGAGAGCTACCTGTGGTGTGGGCGGTGGCGAAGGGGTCATTTGTCAACAAGCTGATTCTGGTACCCGCAGCACTGGCCATCAGCGCGTTTGCGCCCTGGGCCGTCACGCCGCTGTTGATGGTGGGCGGTGCGTTTCTATGTTTTGAGGGCTTTGAAAAGCTGGCCCACAAGTTTTTGCACAGCAAGCACGAACAGCAGGCCGAGCATGAAGAGCTGGTGACGGCACTGTCAGACCCGGCTGTCGACCTTGTGGCAGTCGAGAAAGCCAAGATCAAGGGTGCCATACGCACCGACTTCATACTCTCGGCAGAGATCATCGCCATCACGCTGGGTACGGTGCAAAGCAGCCCCTTCATGACCCAGCTCACTGTGCTGAGCACCATTGCCATCGTCATGACGGTTGGTGTGTACGGGCTGGTGGCGGGCATCGTCAAGCTTGATGATGGTGGCCTTTACCTCACGCAGTTGCCGGGTGAGGGCGCAGGCCGGCGCCTGCAGCGCAGTGTGGGCCGCGGCATTCTGGCTGCCGCACCCTGGCTCATGAAGGGCTTGTCGGTTGCGGGCACTATCGCCATGTTTCTGGTCGGCGGCGGCATCATCACCCACGGGCTGGCACCGCTGCACCATTTCATCGAAGCGCTGGCTGTAAAAGCCCCCTCTGCTGGGTGCCATCACGCCTTTGTTGATGGATGCGTTGGTGGGCGTGATTACCGGCGCGATTGTGCTGGGCGCGGTAATGCTGGTAAAAAAGTTGCTGCCTTCAAAAGCCCCCTCACACGCCTGAGCCACACCCGCTACACCGCCTGGGCGATACGTATGACCGGGGCGGCAGGTGCCTGGTGATCTTTATTGGCGAGTCGTTCAGCCGCCATTAACTGCGTCATCACACGTCTGGCATGTATGCCGCCGGCGTCGGTCTTGATGTGCACGTTCGTGCGGTTGGGGAACTGCCCAAACCGTTTTTGCTGCGCTTCAACCACGGTACGGTCTTCTTCAAACGTGGCTGCGATCTCGCCATAGAAGTTGTTGGTCACCTCCGGTTCCGTCACCCGGAAATTGTGCGCGGCCGTCCAGAAGTAATGCGTGGTGTTGTCGGTCTCTGGCGTGACGCCGTTGAAAATCCGCATGCCCATTTTGTCCATCTGCGTTTTCTCATCAAAGCCTTCGCCCGCATCATTCACGCCGATGTAGATGCGAATGAGGCCCGGCACAAACCTGATCTCCATCCAGCGGTCGATGTTGCCGGCAAAGGCCATTGCGCGCAGATACGTGGGGGGCGGCACGGTATTGGGCATGAAGCGCCGCACTGTCACGCCATCATCGCGCCGCTCTGTTGACATCTGTGCTTCAGAGTGCGCGCCCGGTGTGCCGCCTATCGTCTTGCCGTGCACATAACCGACGTGCGACAGGTCAATGAGGTTGTCGTTGATCAGTTCATGATGGCAGTTGATGGTGTAGTGGTTGCCCTTGTGCGCCCAGCGCGGGTCTGAATGGAAGGGGTAGTCGGGGATGCGATCAGTATTGGCCTTGTCTGCGTCGCCCATCCATATCCATAACACGCCGTCTTTCTCGATCAGCGGGAAATGCATGACACATGCGCCCGAGGGGATTACGTCCTGGCCGGGCACCCTGATGCACTGGCCGGCGGTGTTGTAGACCATGCCGTGGTAACCGCAGCTCAAGGTGCTGCCTTCAACCCTGCCATGCGAAAGCGGCAGGTTGCGGTGGCAGCAGCGGTCTTCCAGCGCGGCGACTTCGCCGCTTTCCGTCCTGAACATCACGACAGGCTCGCCCAGCAGGGTGCGCGCCAGCGGTGTGGTGGTGAGTTCTTTGCCGAAGCCTGCGACGTACCAGTTGTTCTTTAAAAACATGGCTTGATTCCTGAGAGTAAAAGGTGTTCTGGCGGTGCGCTTACTGGGGTTTAAGGTCCAGGTCGGTAACCACCTTCTTCCATGTTGCACGCTGTGCATCGACAAATTCCGTCAGTGCCTTGGGTGAACCGGGTTTGGGGTAAATGCCGAAGTCGGCAAAGCGCGCCACCAGGTCTGGCGCCTGCACGACGCGGTTCACATCGCGATTGATTTTTTCGACCACGTCGGGCGCGAGGCCCGCGGGCGCAAACAGGGCAAACCAGCCAAGTGCTTCAAACCCCTTGAAGGTTTCGGCCACGGTGGGCACGTTTTCAAAGCCTGGCAGGCGGTTGGGGGATGTCACGGCCAGCGCGCGAAACTTGCCGGCCTTGACGTACTGGGTCAGTGCGGGCAGGCCATCGATGGTGACGTTCGCTTCGCCTGAGAGCAGCGCGGTGGTTGATGCGGGCGAACTGGCGTAAGGCACGGTGGTGAGCTTCATGCCGGTGGTGCGGCTGAGCATTTCACCCGTGAGGTGCGGCACCGAGTTGGTTTGCATCGCCGCAAAATTGAGCTTGCCCGGCTGCGCCTTCGCGCTGCGAACCAGGTCGGCCAGCGAGTGGATGTCAGAGTTGCTGTTCACCACCACCATCATGGGGCCCGTAGCTATAGCTGCGATGGGCGTGTAGTCGGTGTCGATGTTGAACTGCGGGTTTTTATACAGGTAGGGTGTCAGCGTCAGCACTGCTGCCGGCAGTATGCCGAGGGTGTAGCCGTCATTGGGTGAACGCGCCAGGGCCGTCATGCCGGGAATGCCACCTGCGCCTGGCTTGTTGTCGATGATGACCGCCTGGCCCCAGATGGTGGCAAGGCGGTCACCCACCAGCCGCGCAATCACGTCGGGCACAGCGCCTGCAGCGTAGGGCACAACCAGGCGGACTGGTTTGTTGGGCCATGCCTGTGCGAACGCGCTGCTGCCGAGCAGCATGCCAAGCATGGCAGCGATGACGGCGCTGCGCCGTCCCAAGTATCCATTCATCATGTCTTGTCTCCTGTTGTCGCCGTCAATTCGCGGCGCTGGTGGCACTGTAGATTTGCCGGGTGATTCGCGTAAGATGGCAATTTGTAAAAGGCGATTCGATATTTACATCCCCCTTGGCTGGGGTTTGAAACAGGAGTTTTCATGAAGCTCGACCAGCTGCAGCACCTGGTGGTCATCGTGGAGCAGGGCAGCCTGCGCGGCGCGGCCCGGCGGCTCGACATGCCCCAACCGGCCTTGACCCGCAGCGTGCGGGCTCTGGAGCGTGAACTGGGTTGCGTGCTGTTTCTGCGAGAAGCCAGCGGCATGGTGCTGACGCCGGCGGGCAGCCGCTTTCATGTGCATGCCAGTGCCATCGTCAATGAGGCAAAGCGCGCGGTCGATGCGATTTCGCAGGACACCGGTGAGGACGAAGGCACGGTGTCGATTGCACTGTCCATCATGCCGCACGTGATGATGCTGCCGCACGCTCTACCCGTCTTTCAGCGCCGCTACCCCAAGGTGCGGCTCAACATTGTTGAAGGCCTGTTCCCCGATGTCGAGCGTGAGCTGCGCCAGGGCGGGCTTGACTTCTACATAGGCGCGCAGCCGCGCATCGCACCGGCCACAGGCCTGGCTGTGCAGCACCTGCTCAACAACACCCGTTCACTGGTGGTGCGCAAGGGTCATCCGCTGGTGGAGGCCAAACGCCTGAAAGACCTGGCCTCTGCGCAATGGGCCACCACCGGTGTGGACTACAACGCTGACGACGACATCGCCCGCCTGTTTGAAGCCCACAAATTGCCGCCGCCCATCGTCATGCTGCGTGCGCGTTCAGCCGTCTCGATGATGGTGGCGCTGGCGAACAGCGACCTGGTCGCCATGCTGCCGGCGCAGTGGGAGGTCTTCCCCTTTGTGCGCAACACCTTGCGTGTCATCAAGATCAAGGAGGTGTTGCCTGCGCCCAGCGTGGTGCTGATCAGGCGACCGGATTTGCCGCTCACGCCTGCGGCGGAGTTTTTGTGTGATGTGATGATGCGGTCTGCACAGGCGAAATAGCCCGTCTGCATGCCGCGCTGTGTAACTGTCAGGCGGCTTCCAGAACTGCAGCCTTGGCTTTTTCAGCGCCACCAATCGCAGCAGGCACCGCCGGCGCATTCCACCCCTTGCACATCGCCTCAGGCAAAGTGCTTTTGCGCTGGATCAAATCGTGTTTGGCGAACAGCTCTGCAATCCAGTCCACAAACACACGTACCTTGTTGCTGAGGTGGCGATTGGGCGGGTAGACGACATACATGGGGATCGTATCTGTACACCATTTCGGAAATAGCGGCTCGAGTGCGCCACTGCTGATGTGATGCTGGACCAGAAAGCTCGCGGTATGCAATACGCCCAGTCCTGCAAGTGCGGCAGTCACACCCGCGTTCGAATCGTTGACTGACAGCTGGTGCCTGCCGCCAATTTCAAACGAGCCTTCTTCGCTGTGCATGTTGACGGTGTAAAGCTTGCCGTCGCGCGGTGACGCATGGCGTATGGTCCGGTGAGACTCGTGCAGTTCGTTGGGGTGTGTCGGCGTGCCGTAGCGCTTGAGGTAAGCCGGCGATGCGCAGGCCATCAGGTGCAATTCACCAATTCGGCGCGCTACCAGTGACTGGTCTGTGATCTCGCCGCCGCGCACCACGCAATCAACGTTCTCGGCAATGATGTCTATGGGCCTGTCGCTGACACCGAGGTGCAGGGTAATGTCAGGGTAGCGCGCATAAAAATCGGGCAGCGCCGGGATGATGATGGCCAGGCCCAGCGATGAGGGAATGTCGACTTTCAGCTTGCCGCGCGGGCTGGCTTTGGCGCGCGACATGCTCGATTCCAGCTCCTCCACCTCGCCCAGCAGGCGGCTGGCCTGCTCGTAATAGGCGGCGCCATCGACCGTGACGGTGACCTTGCGGGTGGTTCGGTTGAGCAGCTTGGTGTCCAGCTCTTTTTCCAGGTCCTGGATCAGGCGGGTGACCGTCGGTTTGGGCACGCCCATGGAATCTGCAGCTTTGGTGAAGGTGCCGGCTTCAACGACACGTACAAAAGCCTGCATTGCTGAAAATTTATCCATTTTGTAGCTCCCTCCTGAATGGCCTGCGGTGATAGCAAACGGTGCTGTTTCCGGGCTGGAAGCGATTATTCGCCAGTTTTAAAGCCCCATTGTTGCAATGGTGAAATAAAGAATGAGCGGAATCGCTATTTATTGCCGGGGGCAAGCGCCCTACATTCTGCTGCATCGCAACAATTTGGAGCCGTATTGCGGCTTGACAAGATGCACAGCCTTCCAGAACCCGCCGCCGCAGCCGGCCCCACCGGCCCGGCCTGGGTCGCCAAACAGATCAATATCGGCCTGAAGCCGCCCGCCAGCCCTTTGCTGAACGTGCGTTTCTACGGCCGGTATGACCCATCGGCCACCGGCACGGTTCCCCTGGTCGTGCACTTTCACGCGGGGGCTTTTGTGGCGGGATCGCTGGAAGAGGGCGGCTGTGTGCCGCGTTTGCTGGCAGCTGCAGGTGCGGTGGTGATGTCGCTCGACTACCCGCTGGCCCCGGCCAACCCGTTTCCGCAGGCGATTGAAACCGGCTATGCCGCGCTGGCCTGGGCTTTCAAGGCCAGGCAAAAGCTGGCCGGCAAGGATGCACCGGTGTTTGTGGCCGGTGAAGAAGCTGGCGGCAACCTGGCTGCCGCCGTGGCGCTGATGGCGCGCGACCGGCGTGAGCCCGAACTGGCCGGGCAGATTTTGCTGTCGCCCATGCTGGACCCGTGCATGGCGACGGAATCACTGCGCTGTGCAGATGCCGGCCCGGTCGGCTGTACCTGGGCTGATGGCTGGAACAAGTACCTCTCGCGCGCGGCCAACGCGGGCCACCCCTACGCCGCACCCGGCAATGCCTTACGCCTGGCCAGCTTGCCGCCAACGCTGCTGCTGACTGCGCAGGACGATCCGCTGCGTGATGAGGCACTTGCCTATGCCGACCGCCTGCGCGTGTTTGGCCGGCTGGTGCATGCCGCCGTGCTGCCTGGCCCGACCGGCTGGCCGGTGAGCTATCTCGAAGCCGCTGACCAGGCCTGTGCTGAAGCCGCATGGTCGGCAGGCGTGCAAAAGCAGTTCAGCGATTTTTTCAGTGAATTTACCAACGCCAAAAAAACTGCCGCGCAAGACAAGCCCGTGCACCAGCCATCGTTGTTCGCATCTTCCAGCTCCATTTCCATCATTTGATTTTTCAGGGACCAGACCACCATGCAGACCATTAGCCTCCACACCCCCAAACGCCGCCTGCTGGCGATTGCCATCGCCGTATTCGCGCTGACCGGCGTCACCGCCGCCATCTTTGGCGTCACGAGTTCACGCGCACAACCCGCTGCCGCGAAGGCACCGGCCACCCCGGTATCGGTCGCCACAGTCGTGCAGAGCGACGTCGCCGCATGGGAAGAATTCTCCGGTCGGCTTGAAGCCGTCGAGCGTGTCGATATCCGTTCGCGCGTGGCAGGCACCATACAGGCCGTGCACTTCCGTGAAGGCGCACTTGTGAAGAAGGGCGACCTGTTGCTGACGATTGACCCGGCCCCTTACGCCGCGGATGTGCAGCGCGCTGAAGCGCAGGTTGCCGCAGCGCAGGCCAAGGGCGCGCAGGCCAAAGGCGAACAGGACAGGTCACAGCGCCTGTGGAGTGAGCAGGCCATTTCAAAACGTGAGTTCGACGAACGCGTGAACGGCCAGCGTGAGGCCGATGCCAACCTGCGCGCCGCGCAGGCCGCGCTGCAAACCGCGCAACTCAGCATGGGCTACACGCAGGTGCGTGCACCCGTGTCGGGACGCGTCGGCAAGCTGGAAGTCACCGTCGGCAACCTGGTCGCCGCAGGTCCGGGCGCACCGGTACTGACGACACTGGTGTCCGTCAGCCCCATCTATGCCAGCTTTGAAGCCGACGAGCAGGTGGTGGCCAAGGCGCTGAAAGACGTGAGCGCAGGCGGCGACCGCAAGCTGGAGCGCATCCCCGTGCAGATGGGCACCTCGGCCAGCAGCGACACACCGTTTGAAGGCAGGTTGCAGCTGGTCGACAACCAGGTCGATGCGAAAAGCGGCACCGTCCGTGCCCGCGCCGTGTTCGACAACAAGGACGGCCAGTTGATGCCGGGCCAGTTCGCACGCATCCGCATGGGCCAGGCGACCAAGGCCAGCGCGCTGCTGATCAACGAGCGTGCAGTCGGCACAGACCAGAACAAGAAGTTCGTGATGGTCGTTGGTGCCGACAACAAGGCGGCCTATCGCGAAGTAACCCTGGGGGCTTCGGTCAACGGCCTGCGTGTCATCAAGAGCGGGCTGACTGCGAATGAACGCATCGTCGTCAACGGCCTGCAGCGCATTCGTCCGGGTGCGCTGGTCGCCCCGCAGGTGGTCGAGATGACGGCCAAGGCTGAACTCTCGAATGCCGACAAAGCCATCAAGGTCGCGCAGAAGTAAATCCGGCGCCGCTGCTCTCTGTTTTACCGAACAAGAAGAACTCCCATGAATCTTTCCAAATTTTTTATTGACCGGCCCATTTTTGCTGGCGTGCTGTCGCTGTTGATGCTGATTGCCGGCCTGGTCGCGCTGCGTGGTTTGCCGATTTCCGAATACCCGGAAGTCGCGCCGCCCACCATCGTCGTACGGGCCCAGTACCCCGGTGCCAACCCCAAGGTGATTGCCGAGACGGTGGCGACGCCGCTGGAGGAATCGATCAACGGCGTTGAAGGCATGCTCTATATGAACAGCCAGGCCACGACCGATGGCGTGATGACGCTGGCCGTGACCTTCAAGCTCGGCACCGACCCCGACAAGGCCCAGCAGATGGTGCAGAACCGCGTCTCGCAGGCCGAGCCGCGCCTGCCTGAAGAAGTGCGCCGCCTGGGTGTGGCCACCGTCAAGAGCGCGCCCAACATCACAATGGTGGTGCACCTGGTGTCGCCCAATGACAGGTATGACATCAACTACCTGCGTAACTACGCGGTGTTGAACGTGAAAGACCGCCTTGCGCGCATCCAGGGCGTGGGCCAGGTACAGATTTTTGGCGGTGGTGATTATTCAATGCGCGTCTGGCTGGATCCGCAAAAGGTCGCACAGCGCGGCCTCTCGGCGAGCGATGTGGTGGCTGCCATCCGTGGCCAGAATATCCAGGCTGCCGCCGGTGTGGTCGGTGCATCGCCAGGCCTGGCGGGGGTCGACATGCAGCTGTCCATCAACGCACAGGGCCGTTTGCAGAATGAAGAAGAGTTTGGCGACATCATCGTCAAGACCGGTGCCGACGGCGCCATCACACGTCTGCGCGATATTGCAAGGCTGGAACTGGGCGCTGCCGATTACGCACTGCGCTCACTGCTCAACAACAAGCAGGCCGTCGGTATGGGCGTATTCCAGGCGCCGGGTTCCAACTCGCTTGAAATCTCTGACGCCGTGCGCAAGACCATGGATGAGCTGTCGAAAAACATGCCTGAAGGCGTGGAATACCGCATTGCCTACGACCCGACGCAGTTTGTGCGTGCCTCCATCAGCTCGGTGATCCATACGCTACTTGAAGCGATTGCACTCGTCGTGCTGGTCGTCATTCTGTTTTTGCAGACTTGGCGCGCTTCCATCATCCCGCTGCTGGCCGTGCCGGTGTCGGTGATCGGTACCTTTGCCGTGCTGCACCTGCTGGGCTTTTCGATCAACGCGCTCAGCCTGTTCGGGCTGGTGCTGGCCATCGGCATTGTGGTGGACGATGCGATCGTCGTGGTCGAGAACGTCGAACGGAATATTGAAGACGGCTTGACGCCGCGTGAAGCCACCTACCGCGCCATGCGCGAGGTGTCGGGCCCCATCATTGCGATTGCGCTGGTGCTGGTCGCGGTGTTCGTACCGCTGGCTTTCATCAGCGGCCTGACCGGCCAGTTCTACCGCCAGTTTGCGGTGACGATTGCGATCTCGACGGTGATCTCGGCGATCAATTCATTGACGCTGTCGCCCGCGCTGGCGGCCCTGCTGCTCAAGAGCCACGATGCGCCCAAAGACGCGCTGACACGCGGCATGGACAGGATCTTCGGACGCTTCTTCGCAGGTTTCAACCGCCTCTTCAGCCGCGGTGCCCAGGGTTACAGCACGGGCGTCAAAAGCGCCATCTCCCGCAAGACCATGATGCTGGCGCTCTACCTGGTTCTGGTGGCTGCCACGGTCGGCATCTTCAAACTGGTGCCCGGCGGTTTTGTGCCGGCGCAGGACAAGCAGTACCTCATCGGTTTTGCGCAGTTGCCTGACGGCGCCACGCTGGACCGCACCGAAGACGTGATCCAGCGCATGGGCGACATCATGAAGAAGAACCCGAATGTGGAAGACGCGATTGCCTTCCCGGGCCTCTCGATCAACGGTTTTACCAACAGCTCGAACTCCGGCATCGTGTTTGCCACGCTCAAACCGTTTGCCGAGCGCACGCAGAAAGACCAGAGCGGCGGCGCAGTCGCAGGCCAGTTGAACCAGGCATTCGGCAGCATTCAGGACGCCTTCATCGTGATGTTCCCGCCACCACCGGTCGAGGGCCTTGGCACGACGGGCGGCTTCAAGCTGCAGCTGGAAGACCGCGCATCGCTGGGTTACGACGCGATGGATGGTGCGGTCAAAGCCTTCATGGCCAAAGTGGCGCAGGCGCCCGAGATTGCCGGCACCTTCACGAGCTGGCAGGTCAATGTGCCGCAGCTCTATGCCGACATCGACCGCGCCAAGGCACGCCAGCTGAAGGTACCGGTGACCGACATCTTCGACACCATGCAGATCTACCTTGGCAGCCTGTATGCCAATGACTTCAACAAGTTTGGCCGTACCTACAGCGTGCGTGTGCAGGCGGATGCTGCCTATCGTGCGCGGGCTGAAGACGTGGGCCTGCTCAAGGTGCGCTCGACCACCGGCGAGATGATGCCGCTGTCGGCGCTGATGAAGGTGCAGCCCAGCTTCGGCCCCGAGCGCGCCATGCGCTACAACGGCTACCTCTCGGCAGATGTGAGCGGCGGCCCGGCGCCCGGCTATTCATCTGGCCAGGCGCAGGAAGCGATCGAGCGTATTGCTGCCGAGACTTTGCCCAAGGGCATCGGCTTTGAGTGGACGGAGCTGACCTACCAGGAAATCCTGGCCGGCAATTCTGCGGTGCTGGTGTTTCCGCTGGCGATATTGCTGGTCTTCCTTGTGCTGGCTGCGCAGTATGAAAGCCTGACATTGCCAATCGCCATCATCCTGATCGTGCCCATGAGCCTGCTGGCCGCGATGACCGGCGTCTGGATATCGGGTGGCGAGAACAATGTGTTCACGCAGATCGGGTTGATGGTGCTGGTGGGGCTGTCAGCCAAGAACGCGATCCTGATCGTCGAGTTCGCCCGCGAGCTGGAGTTTGCAGGCCGCACGCCGGTACAGGCGGCGATTGAAGCCAGTCGCCTGCGCCTGCGCCCCATCCTGATGACGTCGCTGGCCTTTGTGATGGGTGTGTTGCCGCTGGTGCTGTCGACTGGTGCAGGTGCCGAGATGCGTTCGGCCATGGGTGTGGCGGTGTTCTCGGGAATGATTGGTGTGACGGCCTTTGGCCTCTTCCTCACGCCGGTGTTTTACGTCGCCCTGCGCGCCATGACGGGCAACCGCCCGCTCAAGCTGCATGGCGAGGTGCCGCACATCGATCAGGCCATCGGTTCCGGTTCAGGCTCGGGCGGTGGCGTCTTGCACGCTCAGCCTGCTGCGCCCATCAAACAACACGAATAGAAGATAGATAGAAGGAGTTCATCATGAACCACACATATTCAAAATTGCACACCCGCCTTGCGCCGCTTGTCATGGCTTTGGTGCTGGCCGGTTGCGCCACCTCTGCGGTGGTTGATACGTCGAACGTGCCCGCCACGCCCACCGCCTTCAAGGAAAGCGCCAATGCAGTGAGCGCCACACCGACAGCGCCACAGGTGCAGGGCCTGTGGTGGAAGGTCTTTGCCGACCCCGTGCTCGACGGCCTGATAGACAAGGCCAACGGCAACAACAACAGCGTGCAGGTGGCGGCAGGCCGCCTCGCGCAGGCGCGTGCCCTCGCAGGCCAGGTCGATGCCAACCGCTTTCCGCAGCTCGGCATCGGCGCAGGTGCCACGCGGCAGCGCAACACAACCACCAACAACGTCGCGCAAACCGTGGTGAGCGCGGGCGCGAACCTGTCGTATGAAGTCGATCTTTTCGGCAAGCTTTCCGGCGCGTCGAATGCCGCGTCGCTGGATGCCGCTTCGCGCGAAGCCCTGCTGCGCAGCACGCAGTTGCTGGTGCAGGCCGATGTGGCACAAACCTACCTCAGCCTGCGCGCAATCGACACCGAACGTGAGCTCGTTCGCGGCACCCTGCTGGCCTACCAGAACACCCTGCGCCTGACGGAGGTGCGCTTCAGGGAAGGTGATGTGGCTGAACTTGATGTCGCCCGCGTTCGCAGCGAAGCCGCATCGACTGAATCCGAAGCGCTGTCGCTCGACCAGCGCCGCGCCGTACTGGAGCACGCACTGGCCGTGCTGGTGGGTGAGGTCGCTTCAAACTTCGCAGTGGCTCCCACCGCATGGTCCACCGCCTTGCCGGTCATCCCCGCAGGCGTGCCCAGCACCGTGCTCACGCGCCGGCCGGACATTGCCGCGGCGCAGACCAGCATGCAGGCCGCGCAGGCCAGGGTGGGCGTGGCGAAAACCGCGTGGTTCCCGACCTTCTCGCTCACGGCCAACGGGGGTTTCGCCGCGCCCGATATCAAGGACCTGTTCAAGCTCTCGACCCAAGCCTGGGGCATAGGTGCGTTGCTGTCACTGCCCATCTTCGACGGCGGCCGCCGCGAAGCAGGCGTGCAGGGTGCGAATGCAGACCTCAGCATTGCGCTGGCCAATTACCGCGAACAGGTGCTGGTCGCCTTCCGCGATGTCGAAGACCAGCTGGCAGCCCTGCGCCTGCTGGCTGACCAGTCCGAGGCGCAGTCGCGCTCGGTTGATGCCAGCAGCCGTGCGACGCTGCTGTCGGGCTCGCGTTACCGGAACGGCTATGTCAGCCAGCTCGAACTGCTTGACGCCCAGCGCAGCGAACTGCGCAACCGCCGCCAGGCGTTGCAGGTGAAATCTGCGCAATACCTGGCGACGGTGGGGCTGATACGGGCGCTGGGTGGTGGCTGGAGCACTTGAACACCCCTGTTGAAGCTCACTGCGTGTAGCCTCCTCTCCCCTTGCGGGGGACGGCGCTAGTGGCTTTGCAAAGCCAGTTCCACAGCACCCCTGCCTGGGAGAAGTAGCCTGGGCAATCGCCCAGTACCTTGCGACAGTGCGGCTGATACGCGCGCTACGGGAGGTGATGGTTCGATTTAATGCATCATAAACAGCACCATAAGTCATTAATGCTTTATTTATGATGCATTAACTAAAAATGGACACCTCCAAGCCATGTTGAGTTCGAAGAAAATGCTCAAAAATCGGGTTTTGAGGCCATTTTCAGGTGCCAAATCGGCCTCTAGCCCTTTAAATATGAGCGTGAGCAGCTACTGATTTAATAGCATTTTGTATCTGCGGCGGGACTGCACGAGCTGTCCCGAGCATATTCGCCCCTCGATTGTTGCGCGGCTCTGCACTTAGCTACCGGGGCCGTATCTGTTAAAACACCCGGTTCCCCTTTTAAAAGTTACCAGGTTAGCCCCAGATGCCCGTTTCAAAACCCGTTCCCGCCGCCTCACCCGCCGAGCCCTCAACCATCCACTGGACAGAGGCGGGCGAGGCGCGTTCTGCGCGCTGGCGCTCCGAGCGCGGCGCGAACCCGCCCAAAAAGGTGGTGATTGCCGACGACAGCATGGCGGCTGATACGGCATACCGGCTGGCGTGTGAGGGCACTGGGCTGCTCTGGCGCGGCGATTACCAGAACGCCCGGTTGCTGGTGCAGGCTCTGGCGCGGCGCGTCGACAAACCGGCCAAACCCAAACGCACCAAACGCCACAGGGCGGGTGAGTCGGATGCCCCGGCCGAAGCACCGGCACCGGTCTTTCCTGAAGCGTTTCATCTGCACCGCCAGGCACAGGCGCAGCGTGCGCGTGTGCTGGGTATGGTGCTGATTCCGTTTGATGCGGACTACAGCATTCCGCTGCGCAGGGCGCCGGATGCGAAAAAGGCGTGCTCGGAGGCCTGGGGTCATCCCAAAGAAGGGGGCGGTACTTCAGTGGCATCGCTGCGCGAACTTATGGGTTTCATCAGCTCGCACGAATGGCGGCGCAAGGGTGTGCCGATTCCTGCACTCGGTGAAGACGGCCCGCACAACCGGGTGCATCCGCATTACGGCGTGTTCTCGCCGGTGCGCGGTGAATATATCGATCTGGTAGCGCAGGCGCCTGTGCCCGAAGGTCTTGCGGACCTGACCGGGTTTGACATTGGCACCGGCACTGGCGTGCTGGCCGCCGTGCTGGCGCTGCGCAGTGGCATCACGCGTGTGGTGGCGACCGACCAGGACCCGCGTGCGCTGGCCTGTGCGCGCGACAACCTCAAGCGCCTGGGCTTTCCGCAGATCGAGGTGCGCGAGGCCAACCTCTTCCCCGAGGGCAAGGCCCACATCATTGTCTGCAACCCGCCATGGTTGCCTGCCCGGCCCGGCTCGCCGATTGAACACGCGGTGTATGACGAAGACAGCCGCATGCTGTTGGGCTTTCTCAATGGCCTGGCTGCGCACCTTGAGGTGAAAGGCGAGGGCTGGCTGATCCTGTCGGACATCGCCGAGCACCTGGGCCTGCGCACGCGCGAGTGGCTGCTGGCTGCCATTGATGCGGCTGGCCTGAAAGTGATTGACCGGCTTGATGCCACACCGCACCACCCCAAGGCCGCAGATGCCACTGATGCGCTGCATGATGCGCGCGCAGCTGAAGTGACCTCGCTCTGGCGGCTGGCCGCCAAATAGAGAGGCGGTATGCAGGTGGAGCCGCGCGCAAAAGTCTTGTTGGCCCCCATGGAGGGACTGCTTGACTTTGTGCTGCGCGACATCCTCACCCGTGTCGGCGGCATTGACCGCTGCGTCTCCGAATTCATCCGCATCACCGACCAGTTACTGCCCGAGCGCGTCTTCACCCGCATCGTGCCCGAGCTGCACAACGGCGGCCGCACCTTTGCCGGCGTGCCTGTGCGCGCGCAGCTGCTGGGCTCAGACCCGGCGTGTATGGCCGAGAATGCTGCGCGGCTGGCGAGCCTTGGCCCTGCCGGCATTGACCTCAACTTCGGCTGCCCCGCTGCGGTGGTCAACCGCCATGGCGGCGGCGCGTCGATGCTGCGAGAGCCCGAGAGTCTGTTCAGGGTGGTCAGTGCCGTGCGGCGCGCCGTGCCCGGACACATGCCGGTGTCGGCGAAGATGCGGCTGGGCTACAGCGACGACTCGCGTGCACTCGAATGCGCGCAGGCGATTGCCGATGGCGGCGCCGG
Source organism: Pseudomonadota bacterium (assembly GCA_040388905.1). Classification (GTDB taxonomy): domain Bacteria; phylum Pseudomonadota; class Gammaproteobacteria; order Burkholderiales; family Burkholderiaceae_C; genus Polaromonas. Next base: position 13,530 of record JAZKAY010000019.1, on the reverse strand, counting down.
TGAACTGGTGGTGCATGCGCGCACCAAGGCGCAGGCCTACCGGCCACCGGCCTACTGGGAGCGAATTGCGGACATTCGTGCGGTGGTCAACATTCCCGTCATCGCCAATGGCGAAATCTGGACGGTTGAGGACGCGCGCCGCTGCCGCGAGGCATCTGGCTGCGACGTGCTGATGATTGGCCGTGGCGCTGTCGTCAACCCGGGCCTGGGCATGGCCATCCAGGCCGACATGCGGGGTGAGGTGCATACCGGTGTGTCGTGGCCATTGCTGCTGCCGCTGGTGGCGCAGTTCTGGCACATCGTCTGCACGCGTCTTGACCGGCGCTCACAGGCCGGACGCCTCAAGCAGTGGCTGAACTTTTTGCGCAGGCGCTTTCCTGAAGCTGAAACCGCTTACCAGTCGATCAGGACCATCAATGACCCGGCAGTGATTGATGAATGGCTGGTAAATGCGATGGGTGTACCGCTGCGACCTGCGCGGACCGCACCAATGAAAGAGATGGCATAAGTCTTTTCCGGCCAGTACAGCCTGTAGCCAGGCTTTACAAAACAGTGCCGCGCGATTGCCTGCCGTACACGCGGCGCACCCAACATGAAGGCTCACAACCGAAGGAGTCATCATGAAATCGAAAGCCATTGTTTGCGCCATTGCTGCAGCGTCACTGGGCTTCGGCTCGCTGTCATTTGCCCAGGGCTATGACGGTCGTGGACCGCGTGGCGAACCACCGCGTGTTGAGCAGCGCGGCCCCGGCGGGCCTCAGGCTCACGCACCGCGCGGCTTTGACCGCCGTGATGTGCGTGATCACAGGGGCTATAACGCCGGGGCACCGCAGTTTCATCGCGGCGGCTACATCCCGCATGAATATCGCGGCCGGCAGTATGTCGTCAATGACTGGCGCGCCCGGCACTTGAATGCACCGCCTCCTGGCCAGCAATGGGTGCAGGCGGGCGGTGATTACGCATTGATCGCGATTGCGACGGGGCTGATTGCACAGCTGGTCTTGCGTTAACCAAAGCACGGCCGCCATCAGGCCGCTGTCTTTGCTTTTCGGGCAGGGGCGGCGGTATTCTTTTTTGATGGGCCTCCAGCCTTGCCAAGTTCAACCCACACCGGCGCATGGTCGCTGGCGTGTTCTTCACCGCGCACCCAGGCATCTACCCCTGCGGACTTCAGGCGTGGCGCAAGTTCTGCGTTGAGCAGGATGTGATCAATACGCAGGCCCGAGTTCTTCTGCCAGTGCTGGCGAAAATAGTCCCAGAAGGTGTATACGCGCTCATTGGGGTGCAGGTGGCGCAGGCTGTCAATCCAGCCCTGCCTGAGCAGCTTTGTATAGGCCTCGCGGCTTTCGGGTTGCAGCAGCGCGTCTTTCAGCCATGACTTCGGGTTGTAGATGTCGAAGTCTGTCGGCACAACATTGAAGTCACCGGCCATTACGACCGGGTGACCAGACTTGTAGAGCGAGAGAGCGTGTTTGTGAAGGCGCTTGAACCAGGCGAGCTTGTAGTCAAACTTTGGCCCGGGCTGCGGGTTGCCGTTCGGCAGATACAGGCAGGCGACGATGAGGCCGTCAACGGCCGCTTCAAGATAACGGCTCTGGTCATCAGCCGGGTCACCGGGCAGCTCGCGGCGTATCTCCACCGGGTCAGCGTCTTTGGCAAGTATGGCCACGCCGTTCCATGACTTCTGGCCTTTCCACAGGGCGCCATAGCCCACCTCAAGTAACTCGGCATGCGGAAACGCACCATCCAGTGCTTTCAACTCCTGCAGGCAAACAATGTCGGGCGATTCTTGGGTCAGCCAGTCCAGCAGGTTGGGCAGGCGCGTCTTGATGCCGTTGACGTTGAAGGTCGCGAGCTTCATGCTTACCTGGGTACGGGGGCCTCGGGACGTTCGCCGCGCCGGTACGCTTCTGCGCCGCCGCTGCCGCCGCCCTCAGGGAAGTCGTGCTTTTTGCTGTGATCGCCCGTTGTCACAGGCGACTCGATCAGCGTGCTGGCGCTGTTGTCAGGGTCGTCGTCCATGGCGGGCCTGGGTGTGGATGCCGTGGCGTTTTCCAGTGAATCGCCGGTTTTGGCGTTGGTTGGGCTTGATTTTCCGGGCATGTCTGGTTCCTGAAATGTCGTGAACCAAAGTTAGCAGCAGCGCATCACGTCGCCTGTGGGACGCGGCCGCATAAACGCCACTGCACGCATTGGGTCAAAATGAGGGCTGCCACGATTTCCGAGGACCCCGGTTTTGTCATTGCCCCCGCCCCAACCCAGAAAACACCTGCACCACCGCAAGGTCTCCTATGACGGCTACCTGCGAGAAGACGGCATGTGGGACCTTGAAGCCCGCATGACCGATTCCAAGGCGTATGCGATGGCCACGCCAGACAGGGGTGACATGCCGCCCGGGACCCCCATCCATGACATGTACATTCGTGCCACGGTGGACGACAGCATGAAGATCGTCGAGATCATGGCCGTGATGGCGAGCCGGCCATTTCCCGAATGCCCAAAAGCTGAAGACCCGATGCAAAAAATGGTGGGCGCCACCATGGGGCCCGGCTGGCGGCACACGATTGAAAAAGCCATTGGCGGCATACAGGGCTGCACCCACCTGCGTGAACTGCTGTTCAACATGGCCACTGCGGCCTACCAGACCATACCTGTTTACCAGGCCCACCGCGACAACAAACACACCATGCGCGGCATGGCCGAAGGCCTGCCGCCGCCGCACCTGGGCAAATGCATGGCATGGGATTTCAAGGGCCCGGTGGTGCAGCGCATTTACCCGCAGTTTGTGGGCTGGCAGCCGGTGCCAAAAACGACGACGCCGGAAAAAACCTGAGGTTCTTTCCGGCGCAGCCCGGGACAGGGGCGGGGCGTTTCTATTCGACTTTCGCGCCCGAAGCCTTCACCACATCCGCCATGCGTTTGTAGTCGGCCACCAGCAGCTTGCTGAAATCTGCATTGCTCATTGCCAGCGGTTCGATGCCCTGCTTGTCGAGGCGCTCAAGAATGACGGGGTCTTTCAATAGTTTGGCCATCGCCGCATTGACGCGGTTGATGTCGGCTGCTGGTGTGCCTGCCGGGCCGAGCAGGCCGAACCATGAATCGAAGCGGTAGCCGGGCAGGCCGCTTTCGGCAATCGTCGGCACATCGGGCAAATACTTGGAGCGTTTGGGTGATGTCACGCCGATGATGCGGATGCGGCTGTCCTTGACGAAGGCGAGCGCGCCAATGCTGGCGGCAATCACGGCCTGCGCGCGGCCAGAGATCACCTCGTTGATGGCCTCACCCGTGGCCTTCAGCGGCACATGCACCACGTCAATGCCGGCCATGCCGTTGAAGTAGGCCATCGAGAGGTGTGTGGCGCTGCCGACGCCGGCGGTGGCGTAGTTCATCTTGCCGGGGTTGGCCTTGGCGTAACGAATGTATTCGGCTGCGGTTTTGGCGGGCACGTCGGGGTGAATCATCAGCACGTAGTCGGCGGTGCCGATGTGGGCCATGGGGGCAAAGTCTTTTTGCGGGTCGTAGGCCAGTTTGGTGTAAAGCGTGCCGGCGATGTTGTGGCTGGCGGCGGCCAGCACCATGGTGTTGCTGTCAGGTGCGGCCTTGGCCACAAAACCGGTGCCGACGGTGCCGCCTGCGCCGGGGCGGTTGTCAATGATGACGGTTTGGCCCAACGCCACGCCGAGCTCGGTGCTCATGGCACGTGCCAGCAAATCCTGCACGCCGCCTGCGGCAAACGGCACCACAATGCGCGCGACCTTGGGGTTGGCCTGCGCGAATACGGTGCCTGTGCCGAATGCCAGGCTGCCTGAAACGGCTGCGGTGGCAGCGGTGGCCATAAAGTTTCTGCGGTGCATCATGTCTTGTTCCGGTTCTATAAAAATTGAAAATCAGTTCACGCAAATTTCGTCAGCCAGGCGGCGCATGAAACGCTCGCACCAGGCCAGTTGCTCCAGCGTCACCCACTCATTGGGTTGGTGCGCCTGCGCAATGTGGCCGGGCCCGCACACGATGGTGGGCACGCCGACCTGGTGAAAGAGAGCAGCTTCCGTGCCAAACGAGACCTTGCCTGCACCAGTTGACGGGTCCACATCTGCGCATTTGAAGCACAGCCTGGCAATGTCGCTGTCGGCATCGGTTGAAAAGCCCGGCAGCACGGAGGTCTGCTTGTGCGTGATTCCGGTATCCGGTGCAACAGCCTGCATGGCGGGGATCATCGCGTCGGCAAACGCCTTGGCCTCGTTGAACAGGGCCACAGGCGAATTGAGGTGGTGGTGGCGGATCTCCCAGGCGATGTCGCAGTCGCGCGGGATGATGTTGAGTGCGGTACCGCCAGCGATCACGCCGGTGTGAATGGTGGTGTGCGGCACATCAAAGACCGGATCGAAAGGGCCTTCTTTTGCGAGACGCTCGTGCATGGTGCGCAGGTTGGCGACGAAGCGGCAGGCGATCTCTACTGCATTCACGCCCTGTGGGGTGAGTGATGAATGCGCCTCAAAGCCGCGCACCGATGTCTTGTAGCCGTGCTTGCCCTTGTGGGCAATCACCACCTGCATGCCGGTCGGCTCACCAACGATGCAGCCTGCGGGTTTGTAGCCCTGGTCCACCATCCAGGCAATCATGGTGCGCACGCCTATGCAGCCGATTTCTTCGTCATAGCTGAAGGCAAAGTGAACCGGTTGCTTGAGTTTGCGTTTGATCAGCTCCGGCACCATCATGAGGGCGGTGGCGCTGAAGCCCTTCATGTCGGTCACGCCGCGGCCATAAAGCTTGTCACCAATCACCTGGGCCACAAAGGGGTCAGTGTTCCAGGGTTGGCCATCAACCGGCACCACATCGGTGTGGCCTGAGAGCACGAGGCCGCCGATTTTTGTCTCGCCATTGGCTGCGGGAATGGTGGCCCACATATTGGCTTTTTTGCCGGTTTCGTCGTAGATCACCTCGCACTGCACGCCTTGCGCTTCGAGCTGTGCTTTGGTCCATTCGATGAGCGGCAGGTTGCTGTCGCGCGAGACCGAGGCAAAGGATATCCATTTTTCGATCAGGCTCAAGGCGGCCAGGTCGGCGGCCATGACGGGCTGCAGGGCGGCGTTGGGGATGGGGGCATTCATGGGAGGCCTTTCTGCCTGTGTAGCAGCGTGGAGCAAAGAAAAATTGTATGCCAGCGCGGTAATTTCGTCAGGGTAACAGCTGGTGTCCAGCGTCATTCCTCGAACCGGGCGAGAATCCCCGCTGTCCGATCATTTTCCTCCCCCCGAAAGACCCTTATGAGCAGTGCTACCTTTTCAATCTACTCCGCCTCCGTTCCCGTCTTCAAACAGATGCTGGGCGGCCTGCAGGATGTGCTGCGCAAGGCTGAGGCGCACGCCACAGAGAAAAAGATCAACCCCGACGCCTATCTGCAGGCGCGCCTCTTCCCTGATATGTTTGCCCTGCTTCAACAGGTGCAGATTGCCTGCGACTTTGCGAAAAGCGTGCCTGCGCGGCTGGCCGGCGTGGAAGTCCCCAGTTTTGAAGACAATGAAAAGACGTTTGCCGAGCTGCAGGCGCGCATCGCCAGGGTGCTGGACTTCATCAGCGGACTGGATGAAAAGCTGTTTGAGGGTGCCGAGAGCCGCGAGATCGTGTTGCGCCCCGGCACGCCGAAAGAAAAGCGCCTGTCAGGCCAGACGTATCTGCTGGGTTACGGTCTGCCGCAGTTTTTCTTTCACGTCACCACGGCTTACGGCCTGCTGCGCCAGGGCGGTGTCGAAATTGGCAAAAAAGACTTTATGGGTTCTTACTGAGCGGTTTTGAACGAGGACATCAGGCCATGCGGCCCTTGTTCTCAACCACCACACAGCCGGTGATGCGCCATGATTTGTCTTTCTGGCGCGCCAGGCTGTAAAGCGCCAGCCACGAGTTGCCCGACGCATCGAGCATCTGCACGCGCTGGATGGCATCGCCGTCTTTCCCCTCGACTTTGAGGAAGGCAACTGAGGCGGGCCGGTAAACCACCGGGTAGTCGCGGCGCACCATGTTCAGGAAGTCGGGCGCGTTGCCAACCGCCTCACGCACATTTGCCGCCGCAAAAGAGAACGCTTTTTTTGCGTCGTCTTTTGCGAAGGCTGCAAGCTGGCCTTCGACCACGGCGCGCACGCTTTTTTCATCGGCAGGGCTTAGTGCCTGTGCGTGGGCGGTCATGGCAAACGCCTGCAGCAAAACCAGCATCATGGTGGCGGTGAGCCACTGGAACCAGGGCAATGTATGCCGACGGGGTGCGGTTATCGGTTTCATGGGAACTCCGGCAGATTCAAACAGATTCTTCCAGGGATACGCAGCATCGCCGCTTCCGGATACACGGCTGCACTTGCGGCAGTGTCCTACCGGGCTATGGGTCGCCTGTCATCGCCAATACGCCTCTGCCGTGCTAAAAATCATGCACATCCACTTTCAGCATATCGGGAATTTTATGGACGGCACTTCAGCATCATCAAGCGCAGCCTGGTATTCGCAACTCATCAAGCCATTTTTTGCGCCGCCCGCATCGGTTTTTGGCCCGGTGTGGACGGTGCTCTACATCATCATCGCCATCAGCTTTGGTTATGTGCTGTGGCAAACCCTCAAGCGCCGGCTACCCTTTGCGGTCCTGCTGCCTTTCATCCTGAACCTGATTTTCAACGCCGCCTACACACCCATACAGTTTGGCCTGAAGAACAACATGCTGGCCTCGGTGGATATTTTGCTGGTGCTGGGCACGCTGGTCTGGGCGCTGAGCGCGATCTGGAACCGCGTGCGCTGGGTGGCGTATGTGAATATTCCCTACCTGCTGTGGGTGATGTTTGCCACGGTGCTGCAACTCAGCATCACCTGGTTGAACCGCTAGCCTGACGGCCACCCGTAAAATCCGGGCTTTCCCAGTATCCTTGCGAGCCATCATGTCCCTCAAAGTCCTCGAAGCCCAGACCGGCGAAAACCCGGTGGCCACCATCATCATCATGCACGGCCTGGGGGCTGACGGGCGCGACTTCCTGCCAATTGCCAAAGAGCTCAACCTGTCTGCCATAGGCCCGGTGCGCTTTTTGTTTCCCAATGCGCCTGTGATTCCCGTCACCATCAATGGCGGTTACCAGATGCCTGCCTGGTACGACATCCTCAATGCCGACCTGGTGCGGCGTGAAGACGAGGCCGGCCTGCGCACCTCACTGGTTGCAATAGAAGAAGTCATTGCCAATGAGAAGGCACGCGGCATCCCGGCGGGCAAAATCGTGCTGGGCGGCTTTTCGCAAGGCTGCGCCATGACACTCATGATCGGCCTGCGCCATGCTGAAAAACTCGCCGGCCTGATGTGCATGTCAGGTTACCTGCCGCTGACCAGCAAGCTCGTGGTCGAGCGCAGCGTGGCCAGCCAGAGTGTGCCGGTTTTCATGGGCCACGGCACACGCGACCCGGTGATTGCACTTGATCGTGCAACAGCTTCACGCGATGCCATCAAAGCCCTGGGCTACAACGTCGAGTGGCATGAGTACCCGATGGAGCACTCGGTTTGTCCTGATGAAATCGCTGATATGGAAGCCTGGCTTAATCGCGTGCTGGCCTGACGCCTGGATTGATTACACGGGCTGTTCAGCCATACGCAGCTTGCGCGCGCGGTGAACGCGGTACAGCAGGAAAAACGCAATGCTGAAGTTCAGCAAATTCCACGCAATGCCGTTGATAAATGCCGCGTGATACGAGCCGGTCAGGTCAAACACCTTGCCTGACATCCAGCCGCCCAGGGCCATGCCCAGCATGGTGGCCATGATGACGGTGCCGACACGCGCGCCGGCTTCTTTCGGCTCAAAATATTCACGCACGATGATGGCGTAAGACGGCACGATGCCGCCCTGGAACAGGCCGAACAGCGCGGCAATCAGGTAGAGCGACACCAGCCCGTCAAAAGGCAGAAACATTACGAGTGCAATGCCCTGCAGGGCCGAACCCAGCAGCAGCGTGCGCAGGCCGCCTATGCGGTCGCAGATGACACCCGACACCAGCCGGCTGACCACGCCGCAGGCCAGCATCAGCGACAGCATTTCTGCGCCGCGCGCCGCGCCGTAGCCCAGGTCGGTGCAGTAGGACACGATGTGCACCTGCGGCATGGCCATGGCCGTGCAGCAGGCGACGCCGGCAATACACAGCAGGATTTGTGCGCGCGAAGGCGTGAAGCCAAAAGGCCGGGCACTCGACATGCCGGATGCCTGGCCGCCGACGCTTGCTGCTACCGCCAATGGCGGGCGCCTGCGCATCATGAGCGCCAGCCCCGTCATGGTGACAAAGGTGAAGATGCCCAGGCCCAGGTAGGTCTGCCGCCAGCCCACGGTTTCAGTGAAGTGCTGGACGATGGGCGGCCAGATGGCGCCGCCTATGTAGTTGCCGCTGGCACAGACTGCTACGGCAATGCCCCGGCGTTTTACAAACCACATGGATGTATCAGCCAGCAGAGGTGCGAAAGTCGCTGAACTGCCCAGCAGGCCTATCAGCAACCCGTGTATCAGCGTGAAGGTCCAGATGCTGCCGGACATCGATGCTGCGACATACCCGAACCCCAGTCCGGCCGCGCCTATCAGCAGCGGCACGGTCACGCCAAAGCGGTCGGCCAGCCGGCCCATGAGCATGCCGCCCAGCCCGAAACCGATCATCAGCAGCGTGTAGGCCAGGGAGGCATCGGCGCGTGCAACGCCGAATTCAGCCTGTACGGTCGTCATGACCACCGGCACCACATACATGCCGGCCGCGCCAACCGTCATCAGTGCCAGGGTCACCAGCAGGCGCATCACGGCGTAGCGTGAATCTGCCAGTGAAGAGGGGTCTGTTTCGGGTGTCGCTGCGGTCATCGGGCCAGCGTAGCACCCCTCCTGCGGGAATCAGGCGAGCACTGCTCGTCGTTTTCCCTGATGACTGCGGCCGGCAACCGCCTGTGAGGCCTACAGCGGCGAGGGCTGTGTTTTTTCGTAACCGACCGGTGTGCCACCTTCCGCAGACTGGCGGTCCAGCTCCTGGTCACGGATGGCAAACAGGCGCTCAAGATCCCGTGCGCGGTTGGTTTCTTCGTCGTCTGTTGTAGTTCGGAAGGCAGGCTTGTCCGGGTCGGCAAGAACTTCGGGTATCGGTTCGGCCAGAACCTCTGCCATGGGCGGCGCGGCTTGTTGTAGCGCCTCCACCCAGAATGTTTTCTCGGGCAGGGCAGGGTAGGGACACTGTTCGCCCATGTCGAGTTGCCATGAGATGCCGTGCAGCCATTCCTCGGCATTCGGCTCAAAGCGCCTGATGTCGGCCATCAGGGTTTCCTGGAAGGCGACCAGGTAGTTCATCAGGCGCTCGTCCCAGTGCTTGATGACCAGTCGCACATACATGCCCTGGCCGCGCGTACGGCTGGCCACCAGCAGCATCTGGCATTCGATCCATTCCGGCGGTATGCCGCTCTTGCGCAGTACATCGCGCAGCAGCACCTGCACCAGCTGGCGCCGGGTGGCGTTTTCCGAGCCATCTTCTATCGTTACCGGGCTGTCGCGGTTGTCACGCGCGGCGCTGGCTGATGTTCCCTGGCTGGAAGTAGTTTGTTGTGTGCCAAAGATTTTCTTGAACAGTTTTTTCATGGAGCTTTACAGATGGCGGGTATCCCGATAACCATGGCAGTCATCCTGACACCGGGCCGCACCGGCGGGTGCCTGTTACAGACTGTCGATGGTCGTTGAGGCCTTGCCGCAAGTCAAGAAAGTTTGTGTACTTGCGTTTATGGGGCGTCGTTTTTGCGTCTTGATGTGCGGTTTTTGGCGCACCTTGCCCCCCCCTTGAACCCGTCATGGCCGTGCATAGCGTTTTACTGGTGAACCTGCAGCGCGCCCCAAAGACACTGCTTCTGGCTGTGCTGGCAAAAAGGGCCGCGCCAGCGTGAAGCGCCCGGCTGTGATAACTTCCACCCCAATTCAGGAATCGGCGGGAACAAGTTTATGGACAAATTGCAGGCGGCCACGGGCACGCAGCAGCAGGGGGCAAGGGCAGGTCTTTTGAAAGACCGGCTGGCCGCGCTTGCGCCCGAGCGCCTCAAGGGCATGCGTCGCGGCATTGAAAAGGAAAGCCTGCGCGCCCAGCGTGCTGGCGGCCTGGCGTTGACGCCGCACCCGGCTGCGCTGGGATCGGCGCTGACCCACCCCAGCATCACCACCGATTTCAGCGAGTCCCAGGTCGAGCTGGTCACCGCCGCGCATACCAGCGTCGAAGGTGCGCTGGACGAACTCACCCGCATCCACCAGTTCACCTACCACTCGATGAAGGCCATCGGCGACGAGATGCTCTGGGTGTCCAGCATGCCCTGTGGCCTGCCGACGGACGAGACCATTCCCGTGGCGCGTTTTGGCTCGTCGAATGTCGGGCGTGCCAAGAGCGTTTACCGCCTTGGGCTGTCGCACCGCTACGGCCGGCGCATGCAGACGATTTCGGGCATTCACTACAACTGGTCGCTGCCCGGCGTCAGCAATGAAGAATATTTCGGCCTGATCCGCAACTTCCGCCGCCAGGCGTTTTTGCTGCTTTACCTGTTTGGCGCGTCGCCCGCCGTCTGTTCGACCTTTGTGCAGGGGCGCGACCACGAGTTGCAAAAGCTGGGCGACTACACCATGCACATGCCTTACGGCACCTCGCTGCGCATGGGCCGGCTGGGCTACCAGAGCGACGCGCAGGCTTCGCTGGCCGTCAGCTACAACAGCCTGGAGGGTTATGGCGAATCACTGGCCGATGCGCTGACCCGCGCCTACCCGCCTTACGAGAAGGTCGGCATACGAAACCCCGGCGGCGACTACAACCAGCTTGCGACCACCTTGCTGCAGATTGAAAACGAGTTCTACGGCACCATTCGCCCCAAGCGCGTGATCTTCCAGGGCGAGCGCCCGCTGCATGCGCTGCGCGAGCGCGGCGTTGAGTACATCGAGGTGCGGCTGATGGACCTCAACCCCTTCATCCCCGTCGGCATCACGGCGCAGACCATGCGTTTTCTGGACGTATTTTTGCTGCACTGCCTGCTCTCGGACAGCCCGGACGACAGCCCCGCCGAAATCGCCGCGCTGGGCCGCAACCAGCACCGCACGGCAGCGCGCGGCCGCGAGCCCGGCCTGATGCTGGAACGGTTTGGCGAGCCGGTCTCGCTGGTGGAGTGGGGTGCGCAGATCGTGGCCGAATGTTTGCCGATTGCCGACGCGCTGGACGCCATAAACGGCGGCAGACACCACCGCGATGCGCTGGCTGCGGCCACGACCGGCCTTCAGGACCCTTCGACGTTGCCGTCCGCCCGTGTGCTGGCAGCGGTTGAAAACGAATTCGACAACTCCTTCATCAACTTCGTGCGCGCGCAGTCCGAGAAAACACGCGCAACCCTGCTTGACCTGCCTTTTCTGGCCGAGTGGCAAACCCACTTCAACCGGCTCACCCTGGCCTCGGTGCTGGAGCAGGAAAAGATCGAAAAGGCCGACACCATGCCTTTTGAGATATACCGAGAGCAATACGTGTCGCCAGACCGCCTGGGCATAGGCCACCGCCAGCCCGCCATGGCGGGTTAGCTGCCAAGCTAAAGCAGCCAGATGCTACGCTTTTGATAGCTGCTCACGCACGTATTTAAAGGGCTGGAGGCCGATTTGGCACCCAAAAGTGCCATTTTTGGCGTGTTTTTTGCCTTGAGCGGGCTTGCTGAAGCTGAAAAAGCCAAAATGTTAACTTGCAAGTTAACATTTGGCGATTTTTTAACGTGTACGTTAAATTTTTGCGGTATACGTCAAAATTGGCAAACCAAGCGCCTTTGAATCAAGCGCTGTCATCAGGTCTTCACACCACCAGTCGACCGCCGCGTAATAGCCTTCCCAGACGCAGCCATTGCAGCCACGGCCACAGCAGGTGGTGGGTTCGGCAGGCGGGCCGCGAAAGACCAGCCCTGTGTCAGCCTGACGCAGCTGCAGCGCGCTGATTCGGGCTTGCGCCGCGTCCAGGTCTGAAACGCCTTCTGCCACAGTCTGCCCGGGGATCAGGAATCTGACGATGCCGCCATGCGGCGTTTGAAGAAAACGCCCAGAAAGGCGATGCCCAGCACCAGCGCAAACCAGCCGACCAGCGTCGATTTGGCAACAATGCCCTGCATGCCGGGTGAGGTGATGAAGTAGGGCGAGACCAGCACGCCCAGCCCGATCATGGTGAGCAAAATGCCTTTCATGGCCAGCTCGTTGTTTGATTTGGTGCTGGCCTGGGAGGCCTTGCTGGGTGTGGGTTTCTGGGTCGGGGCGTTGGGCAGGGGCATGGGCAGTCTTTTAAAGGAAAATAGCGGGACGGCAGGCCTGAATCAGTTGGTCAGCCCGCCCCGGCCGGTGCCCTGATTTTCCCCCCAATCCGCCCGAGCGGGTGCCGCGGCCCGTAAAGTCGCATCAAACCAAAGTACAAAGAAAGACACACAGATGGCCATCCAGTGGTTTCCAGGTCACATGCACCTGACCAAAAAAGCCATCAGCGAGCGCATCAAGGAGATTGATGTCGTCATCGAGCTGCTGGACGCGCGCCTGCCCGGCTCCAGCGCCAACCCCATGCTGGCAGAACTCACCAGCGGCAAACCCGCGCTCAAGGTGCTCAACAAGCGCGACCTGGCCGACGCAGACCGTACGCCGCTCTGGCTGGACTACTACAACGCCATGCCCAACACGCGCGCGATTGAACTCGACGCCAGCGAAACCACACCCGCCCGCCGCCTGATCGACGCCTGCCACGCGCTCGCCCCCACACGCGGCAGCATGGTCAAGCCCATGCGCGTGCTGATTTGCGGCATCCCCAACGTTGGCAAGTCGACCCTCATCAACACACTCACCGGCAAGCGCGCCACAAAAACCGGCGATGAAGCCGGCATCACCAAGGTCGAGCAGCGGCTGGTGCTGGCCGACGGTTTTTATCTGTGGGACACGCCCGGCATGCTGTGGCCGCGCATCATCGTCGCCAAGAGCGGCTACAACCTGGCGGCCAGCGGCGCGATTGGCCGCAATGCCTTCAACGAAGAAGAAGTTGCGCTCGAGCTGCTCGACTACCTGATCAAAACCTATCCGGCAGCTCTGGAAGCGCGCTACAAGGTTGAGGTCACGCCCGGCATCACTGACGAGCAGATGCTCGAAGAAATCGGCCGCAAGCGCGGGGCGGTTCTGACCAAGGGACGGGTCAATCTGCAGAAGGCCGCTGAAATCGTGATTTACGAATTTCGCGCATCCACTTTGGGGCGGATTACCCTGGAAACGCCAGAGGAATTTTCTGGCTGGCTTGCTGCAGGGCAATTGCTTGATGCTGAGCGGCAGGTGAAGAAAGACAAGATTGAAACCAATCGCTTGATCAAATTCAAGAAGATTCCTCGGCCTGAGAAGGCCCGGCGTTCGGATGAACGGAGTAGTGATTGAGGGTGGTTACTCGCCCTTCACTACCAGGCCGGGGGTAGCCCGGCAGCTAGTCACTTTTCTTTGCTTCGCCAAAGAAAAGTAACCAAAAGAAAGGCGACCC
>JAZKAY010000018.1:84900-85074 GCA_040388905.1 Pseudomonadota bacterium | reverse complement strand
ACGGGCACCACGAACAACGGCGCGACGACGGCCACGGTGCCAGGCACGGTGACCACTGCACCTGCCGATATGAGCGCCACCTTCGCTGGATTCCCGGCTACTGCGCCGGCCAATACCGTGGTGAGCGGCACGGTGAACTTCGTGAATACCAATACGACGGGTACGGCGACAACG
>JAZKAY010000018.1:0-84800 GCA_040388905.1 Pseudomonadota bacterium | reverse complement strand
CGTCAGCGCAGCCGACATGAGCACGAGCTTCGCGAACTTCCCGGTGAGCGCGCCAGCCGGCACAACGGTGAGCGGCACGGTGAACTTCGTGAATACCAATACGACGGGTACGGCGACAACGGCGGTGTTCACTTTGACGCTCAAGCCAGGCCTGGGCGTGGCCAATGTGACCGTGACCAGCGTGCTGCTGGGCAACGGTACATACAACAACACCACTGGTGTGGTGAGTTTCACGCTGGCGCCGACGGTGGTCAACGTGACGCCGGGCGCAACGGTGAGTGCTTCGATCAGCTTCCTGCAGACCAGCACAGGCGTGACGGGAACGGGCACCTCGAATGCGCTGAACGACACCAACCCGGCCAACAACACCGCCACGTTCAGCGTTGCCGTCAGCGCAGCCGACATGAGCACGAGCTTCGCGAACTTCCCGGTGAGCGCGCCAACCGGCACGACGGTGAGCGGAACGGTGAACTTTGTGAATACCAACACGACAGGTACGGCTACGACGGCAGTATTCACGCTCAAGCTTAGCCCCAACCTTGCGGCTGTGACCGTAACCAGCGCATTGCTGGGCGTCGGCACTTACAACACCGCCACCGGTGTGGTGACCTTCCTCGCCGTACCGACCGTGGTCAATGTCACGCCAGGCGGAACTGTGAGTGCATCAATCAGCTTTGTTCAGACATCGACAGGGGTGACGGGAACGGGTACTTCAAACGCGTTCAACGATACAAACCCGGCGAACAACACCGGGACCTTCAGTGTCCCTGCCATCAGTGCAGATGTTGGCACGACCCTGTCCATGCCGACCAGCGCCACACCAGGAGGTACCGTTACGGGTACGGTGACTTTCTTCAACCTCGGCCCGTCAACCGCGAACAATGTGACGCGTACGGTGGCCCTGAATGGCGGAACCCTGACTGCGGTCACCGGTGGAACGGTGGCTTCGGGCAGCGTGACTGCAACGTTTGCGGCCGTAACCCTGCCGGCTGGAAGCAGTGCCAGCTTTACCTTTACCTATGTGATGCCAGCCTCTGGCACGGTCAAGGGGACGAGCACCATCACCACGACAACGGCGGACACAGTTTTGACCAATAACGTCAGAACTGCCACGACGGTAGTGACGGGCACAGGCGTTGATCTTTCCGTAACCCTGACCTTGTCGCCCTCATTGCTTGTGCCTCCAGGCACAGGTACCGTTGCCGGAACCAATACGGTCACCATCACAGTGACGAACGTTGGTTCGCTGGCGAGTGGCGCCTCGGTAACGGTCAATCTCCCGCCAGGTTTAGGTAGCCCGGGTGGCTCTACGGTTAATTTTGTTATCAGCACGCCGTTGCCGGCGGGTCAGTCAATTGTTTTCACGACAACCTATGTGCTGAGTGCTGCGCAAACTGCTTCCCAAACCTTCACCGCCAGCGTTACGGCCTTTAATGGTGCGGACATCAATCCGGCGAATGACGTGTCAAGTGTGGTCGCGGGTATTGGCGCGAACGTCTCGGGCATCGCATGGATAGATAGCATTCGCGATGGCTCAAACTTCCGTACCTATCAGGTCGGCGAGACCCTCCTGCCAAATGTGCTGGTGAAACTTACCAACTCTTCGTCAGTGGTTGTAGGAACAGCCTTTACGAACAATCTGGGTCAGTACAAGATCATTGGCGTTCAGCCCGGAACAGGTTACAGCCTGCAGTTCTTCAACTGCCTGACGGTTGCCGATGCCAGCACTTGTAATGCCATTGGCACCACTCCGATCAACCAGGGCGCTACCACGACCAACGGTAACGCCAACAATGCAACTACGGTGGCTGAAACCAGTGTTAATGGCGGGACGTTCGGCCAGGTTATTTCCGGTGTCAGCCTCTACGCTGGCGATAACACAGTCAGCCAGAACCTGCCGATCGACCCGAGTGGCGTTGTTTACAACAGCCAGACGCGTGAACCCCTGAATGGCGCAACCCTGTCTCTGTATGGTCCTTACGGCCCGGGCGGTTCCCTGGTGCTGGTCCCCGTTCAGAATCTGGTGGGCGGCATCAATACCTGTACGTCCGGTGGAACATGCCCGAGCGGCCAGCCGGGTGGCTATGAGTACATTCTGAAGAGCGTTCCGGGCTTCCCGTTCATTGCAGGCAACTATGTGATTCAGGTGACGCCGCCTTCCGGGTTCTCGGCCAGCACGATCACGCCAGGTACTTTCCCGCAATCACCTGTGCCAGCCGGTGCCGATATCTTCGTGCAGAGCCAGTCAGGCCCACCGAAGGGTGGCCAGGCAACGACGTATTACCTGTCGTTCAATCTTGCGGCGAACTCGGCAAACATTTACTTCAATCACATTCCGCTGGATCCTGGAACCAAACCTGTGCTTGGAGCCCTGCTGATCAGCAAGACCGGGAACAAGACTGTTGCGGAGTTGGGTGATTCTGTTCAGTACACCGTACGTGTGCGAAACACAACCCTGTTGCCGATCGCAAATGTGCAGGTTGCCGATTCACTGCCGGCCGGATTCCGCTATATCCTGGGAACGTCACGCCTTGGCACTGCGACGCTGGCCAATCCTGCCGGTGGCGTAGGCCGCGACCTGACCTTCAGTATTGGCACCATCAACGGGCAGGAAACTGCCGAGTTGACCTATTTCGTCAGGCTTGGTGTTGGTTCGCAGCAGGGTGATGGCATCAACAGCGCGCAGGCCAGAGGAGGCGGTGGCGAGGTCTCGAATATTGCCAGGTTCAAGGTCAACGTGCAGGGTGGCGTGTTCAGTAATGAAGGCTGTATCACTGGCAAGGTTTACGTCGATTGCGATGGCAACGCGGTTCAGAACAATTCAGGCGGAAGCCGCGAAGTCGGCATCCCTGGCGTGCGCCTGGTCATGCTGGACGGCAGCTTCTTTATCACCGACTCAGAGGGAAAATACAGCGTTTGCGGCGTCAAGCCACAGACCCATGTGGTGAAGGTTGACCGCACGACCTTGCCAAAGGGTGCGCGTCTTGTACCTTCGAGCAACCGGAACGCCGGTGTTGGTGACAGCCTGTTTGTAGACCTCAAGGGTGGGGAACTTGCCCGTGCAGACTTCATCGAAGGCTCCTGCAGCCCTGAGGTGCTCGACCAGGTGAAGGCGCGTCGTGCCCAGGGAGGTGTCACATCTCCTGAAACAGAAAAATCCCTGCCGTTGCAAATCCAGAATCGCCCGGGCGAAGTGCCGCAACAAATCCTGCCGTCCACAAGACAGCAGGACCTCATCCCCTCAAGTCCGGGGGTTGCGCAATGAAACAGATGAAGCAGACCTGCTTTTCCGATGGCGTGATGCTACGGCGTACCCCGGTTGCCATCGCCGTCATGCTTGCGCAGGGTCTTGCGTTGGCCCAGCCTGCGGCCAATACAACGAGTGCCGATGTTCCTGAAGCGAAGAGCCTGTTTGAAACGGGTGGGCAGGAGGGCATAGGGCCGCGTCCATTCACCTCATTCCTCGAGCGACTGAGTTCTCCTGTCACAAAAATCAGCCTGAAGGTAGATGGGGATAACCTGACCGCCGATGGCGTGACGGGTACGGATGTCCAGCTGCGCCTGTTCGGCAAGGATGAGCAGCGCATCACGAGCGACGTTGAGGTCACGATCGAAGTGGATGGGGGCGCCCGTATCCTGATGCCTGGCCGCAGAACTTCGGAGTCGGGTGCGGACCGCAGCGATATCGACAGGATTACTCCGGGTGTCCAGTATGTTGTCAAGAATGGCACGCTGCAGTTCAAGCTGATTGCGCCTTTCAAGCCTGATCCCGTGACATTGAAAGTGTCCGTCAAGGGCGTTGCGGAAAAAGTTATCGTCCGCTATGTCCCTGACCTTCGGGACTTTGTGGCTGTTGGCCTCGTTGAAGGTCGCTTGCGTTCTGATAAATTTGATCCGAAACAGATCACGCCGGTTCGTGAGAACGACGGGTTTGACAACGAGCTGAAAGGCTTCACCAAGGATTTCAATGGCGGCAAAACCAATCTAGGTGCACGTGCGGCTGTCTACCTCAAGGGCAAAGTCAAGGGTGAATACCTCTTGACCCTCGCCTACGACTCCGACAAAGACACGCGGATCAAGCTTTTTCAGGATATTGATCCCAACGCCTTTTATCCCGTATACGGCGACTCAAGCATTCGCGGCGTCGATGCACAAAGCTCGGGAAAACTGTATGTCCGGATCGACAACAAGCTCAACTACCTTCTGCTGGGCGACTACACGACTGGCGACACCAATCCCGCACGGACGCTGAGCCAGTACAACCGCTCGCTGCCTGGCATACGTGGTCATTATGAAGAGGGAAATGTCACCGCCAACGGATTTCTTGCCCAGCAGGCACTCACACAAGTGGTGGACGAATTCCCCGCGCGTGGCGTTTCCGGGCCTTATTCGGTGTCCAACCCGAACGGTGTCAGTGGATCGGAAAAAATAGAGATACTGACGCGCGACCGCTACCGCACGACCAACATCATCAAGGTCACACCTGTAGCGCGCAACACCGATTACGAGTTCGAGCCCTTCTCTGGCCAGATCGTTTTCCGCGCCCCAGTACCGAGCTTTGACGACCAGCTCAACCCCATATCCATCCGCATCACGTATGAGGTGAGTAATGGTGGACCAAAATTCCTTGTGTATGGCGGGGATGTCCGTCTCAAGCTGAGCGACAACCTGAGCGTGGGTGTGGCCGGTGCGCGTGATGAAAATCCGGGCGCGCCGTATGAGGTAATGGGAGCCAATCTCAGCCTCAAGCTGAGCAAGAACACCGAAATACTTGCCGAAGTGGCCCGTACCAACAGTACGGTCAATACAAATGCAGGTGGCTACAACGTCAATGTTAGTTCCAACTTCGCCGGCAAAGTCGGTGAGGTGCAAGGCACGGCAGCCCGTGTGGAAATTCGTCATGCAGATGACGACCTGCGTTACAAGGCCTACGGCGTGCGCTCCAGCGCAGACTTCAACAACTCGTCTTCCGGCCTCACCGGTGGCAGGACTGAATACGGCGCATCAGGTGCATATCGCGTTAATCCGGCCCTGAGTGTCACAGGCGAGTACCTGACGTCCAAAGACAGTCTTTCAGGAAGCCTGAACGAGCAGGGCTCTGCGGCCATCGATCTGAAGATCTCAGACCGTCTGACCATAGGGGGCGGCGTTCGCCGGGTTGAGCAAAACTCCATCAGCCTGACCCAGACAACGGCTACCAACTGCAGCAACATCACGACGGGCACCACAACAGCTGCAGGCGCGATCTCGGGCTACAACACCGGCTACGGCATCAGCCAGGTTGGAAACCAGTCGATTGATCCGGCGACCGGCCTGCCCATTCTTTGCAATGTAGGCATCAACAATGTGGCCGGCGCGCCGACCAGCCTCGAGCGTACCTCCCTGTTCGCCCGTGCGGCTTACAGGGTGACGGATTCCCTGACGCTGGATGGCGAGTTGCAGAATGTCACCGGCACAGACCCCACCAACCTGTACCGCCTGGGCGCACGTTGGGCAGTTACCGACCGCCTGAATTTGTCTGCAGAAACCCAGCGTGAATTCAGCGGCAATGGTTCAGGCCTGTACCGCCTGGGCGCCGACTGGCGTGTTGCGGACAAGACCCGCCTTTACAGCCGCTATGAGCGCGCCACCCAGTACAGCGGCGCTTACGGCCTGGGCGTCGGACCCATTGCTGACGCTTTCTCTGTGGGTATAGATACACAGTACATGCAGGATGGGTCGCTCTACAGTGAATATCGCCTTCGTGATGGCGGCTCTGGCAAGGAAGTCCAGCGTGCGCTGGGCCTTCGCAATGGCTGGCGCCTCGCCGAGGGTATCCGCGTGACCACCAACCTGGAGCGTCTCGCCGCCACCAGTGGCAATGCTTCCTCAGCGGCAGTTGGTCTTGAGTACACCGCCAGCCCCATCTGGAAATCTTCCGGCCGGGTTGAGTGGCGCGAAGATGCCAACAACACCAACCTGCTGTTGACGGCGGGCACTGCACGCAAGCTTGACAGCGACTGGACCTTGCTGGCACGTGAGTATGCCAGCATCGTCAAGCCGCGTACTGCGCTGGGTGCCAACAGCCTGCAAAGCCGCTTCCAGGTCGGGTTTGCCTATCGTCCCGTCGATAACAACAAGTTTGATGCCCTGGGTCTGTACGAACGCAAGGATGAGCGCAACAGCAGCCCCGGTGCCACACAAATCAACAGCCAGACTGACGTCATCAGCTTCCGCGGCAATTACCACCCCAGCCGCGCATGGTGGATTTCCGGCCGTTACGCCTATAAAAACGTCAACGAGTTGCTGCTCGGTACCGTCAATGACAGCTACCGCGCCCAGTTGCTCGGCGGCCGCGTGACCTATGACGTCACCAACAAGTGGTCGCTCGGCGCGATTTTCTCAAGGCTTCAGGGCACTGGCGGCGATGTGCAGTACGCCTACGGCGTTGAAGTCGGCTATGTCGTAATGGATAACCTCTACGCTACCCTTGGCTACAACTGGCGTGGATTTGCATCTTCTGGCACTGCAGCTGGCC
Organism: Pseudomonadota bacterium; assembly: GCA_040388905.1. Taxonomy (GTDB): domain Bacteria; phylum Pseudomonadota; class Gammaproteobacteria; order Burkholderiales; family Burkholderiaceae_C; genus Polaromonas. Next base: position 78,283 of record JAZKAY010000018.1, on the reverse strand, counting down.
TGACCGGGAACGATTACACCAACCGTGGCTGGGTACTCGGACTGCGCTACAAGTTTGACGAAGACCTGTTTAAAAAGAACGACGTATCGTCCAACAAGACGATTGACCCCAACGTGATGAAACCCTAACCGTGATGAGGATGGCCATGATCTATTCAATCGCCCCTCGCCGTCCTGCAACGCTGTTGCTCGTTGCTGCTGCGGTATTGGCTGGCTGCTCTTCCGGCGGCGGCAAAAACGAAGCCCCTGCAGCGTATGCGCAAGCCACCGGGCTCACACCCCAGCAGCTTCGCATCACCGATGAGCGCATCATCCAGGACAGGCAAACACTTGAGGGTGTTCAGCAGCGCCTGCGCAAACTCAATGAAGCCGGCATACCCCAGAACAGTTATTCGCTGGCCAAGGCGCAGTGCTGGCTGGATACTGCCAAAAGCCAGTACCACGAGAACGACCGGACCGGATACATTGAAGAGTCGCTGACTGAAGCCGTGAAGATTGCACAGGCGCTGGAAGCTGACAAGACCGCGCGTGCAGGTCTCGATACGCCACTGGTCGCACGCAGTTCCAAACTGCGCGACGATTTGTGGGCCCAGCTCAGCAACTACAAGAACCAGCCGGCGTCCATGGCCTGCAATGCCCGCACCGTCGCATGTGCCGAAGTCCGCCTGGTGCGGGCTGGCCATGCAGATGAGCAGACCGGCTGGCGTCAGGCAACTCCGCACATCCAGATGGTCGAAGACGCATTGCGCCGGGCGAAAATTGAAGCGGACAGTTGCGTCCAGCCAAGGGCGGGCGTGCTGACCGCAAGAGATGGTGCAGGCGCAGCAGCAGTTGCCTCCTCTGGACCGATCAGCCGGGAAACCTACGTGTTGCTCACGGACACCCTCTTCAAGTTCGACAAATCTGGCATTGAGGACATGATTCCAGGCGGCATGCAACGTCTCAATGATGTTGCCCAGCGCCTGAAGGCCTACAAGTCCATACAGACGCTCACTGTGCTGGGTTATACCGACCGACTGGGTTCGGATGACTACAACGACAAGCTGTCGGAAGCCCGTGCCAAAACCGTGCAGGCCTATCTTGAGTCGCTCGGCGTCAAGTCAGCTGCAGCAGTCGCGCAGGGCAAGGGCAAGCGTGATGCCGTCAGCAAAGACTGCAGCGCCACCCTCGGCCGCGAGCAGCTGATTCAGTGCCTGCAGCCTGACCGTCGCGTCACGATTGAAGTGACGGGCACTGCCAAATAAGCTGAGTCCGGCAACGCGCAACAAAAAAGGCAGCTCTGGCTGCCTTTTTCATTTCCCTTTTCAAGTGGATCCGGGCCCGCAGAAGATCCTAGTCAGGGAGCACTGCGGTCACCTCAATCTCGATCTTTGCGCGATCTTCAACCAGGGCAGCCACCTCCACGCAGGTCATTGCGGGAAAGTTTTTACCCATGATTTCGCGGTAAACGACGCCCAGTTCTTTGAGCCTTTCCACGTACTCAACACGGTCCACAACATACCAGGTCATGCGGGCCATGTGTTCGGGGCCGGCGCCACCAGCTTTCAGGACGGCAGCAATGTTCATCAGTGCCTGCCGTGTCTGCGCAATAAAGTCATCCGTTTCAAACTGCTGGTCGGCGTTCCAGCCGATCTGGCCACCCACAAAAATAAGCGCGCCGCGCGCCATCACGCCGTTGGCGTAGCCCTTGGGTTCTGCCCAGCCTGGAGGTTGTAGTTTTGTCATGTTGTTGTGTCTCTTCTGGAAGTCATGGAGTTTTTTGCAGATAGGGGAGCATCGCGGCCCTGAGGTCATCGGGAATCCGAAGTGGTTGACCGCCCTCAAGTCTTGAATACACCAGCACCGAGCTGGCCCGGAGTTTCAAGGTGCCAGCCGGGTCACGCGGTTTGCCGTGTGAAAGGATCTCGTAGTCCATGCCCAGGCTTGAGTTGCCAAGTTTTGAAATTGACACGCTGATGGTAATCTCGTCACCGTAGCGACACATGCCAAGAAAGCTGGTCTTGATGTCAACGATGGGCGTACCAAAGCCGCTGTTGATCATCTCATGTTGTGGAAATCCGATATGCGCGAGAAAGTCTTCCTTGGCTTCATGCAGCAGATAGAAGAACTGCGGAAAAAAAACGATGCCCGCCGGGTCGCAGTGATGAAACCGGACTTGTCGCGCGATGGTGAATGTCATGGCGTACGCAGCTTGAAGCGCTGCAGTTTTCCGGTCTCGGTACGCGGAAGCTTGTCGACAAATTCGATCTGGCGCGGGTATTTGAACGGCGCCAGTGCGGCCTTCACATGCTCCTGCAGCGCCTTGACTGTTTCGGCCCCATCCTGCTGGCCGGGTTTCAGCACCACGAATGCCTTGACGATCATGCCGCGTTCTTCGTCCGGCAAGCCAACGACGCCGCACTCCGCAACGGCGGGGTGCTTGAGCAGCGCGTCTTCCACCTCTGGACCGCCGACGTTATAGCCGGCAGTGATGATCATGTCGTCTGCCCGAGCCTGGTAGAAGAAGTAGCCGTCTTCATCCTGCATGAATGCATCGCCCGGGTAGTTCCAGCCGTCCTTCACGTAGTTGCCCTGGCGCTCGTCGTCGAGGTATCGGCAGCCCGTCGGCCCCTTGATGGCCAGCTTGCCGACAGTGCCGCGCGGCAGTTCATGGCCCTGGTCGTCGACGACTTTGGCGATATAGCCCGGCACCACCTTGCCGATGGCGCCGCGCCGCACGCCGCCAGGGCTGGCGGGGTCGGTCGAGATGAAGATGTGAAACATCTCCGTCGCGCCTATCCCGTCGGTCATCTCGATGCCGCTTGCTTCTTTCCATAGCTGGCGCGTTGCATCGGGCAGTGCTTCGCCCGCACTGACGCAAGTACGCAGCGTAGGTGTGCCGTGTTGTTTGGCAAACGCGGCCATCTGCCGGTAAAAAGTAGGCGCCGTATAGCAGATGGTCGCGCCAACCTGGTTTATCAGCTTGACCATGGCCTCAGGTGTGTAGCCTATGGAAGGGTAATACACTGACGCCCCCGCCCACATGGGGAACAGCAGCATGCCGCCTAGCCCGAAGGTAAATGCCAACGGTGGCGAGCCCATCACGATGTCGTCCGGCGATGCACGCAGGATGTGGCGCGGCCAGGATTCGCAGGCCGCCAGGACATCGCGGTGGGTGTGCACCACAGCCTTGGGTTTGCCGGTCGTGCCGGACGTGAAGGCCATCATGGCGATGTCATCTGCGGCGGTCATGCAGGGTTTAAAGGCGCCGTTCTTGCGAGAGGCCAGCGCTTCAAGAGATGCCGCGTCCTGCGGCTGATTGAAGACGACAACAGTTTGAAGCGCGGGGTTCTGCGCTTGTGCGATGTTCATTTCTTCGAGAAGGGTTGCATCGCACAGGGCAAATGAGATCTGCGACTTCTCAATGACTTCGCCAAGCTCTTTGGCGCGCAGCAAGGGCATGGTGGCTACGGCAACCAGACCTGCCTTCACAACGCCGAGCCAGGCCAGGGCCATCGCAATCGAGTTGCCGCCCCGGAGCAGCACCCGGTTTCCGGGCACCAGTGCAAAGTCTTCCGTCAGCACCTGCGCGATACGCGCCACCTGCTGCGCCGCTTCACCATAACTCAAGGTCAATTTGTCAGAGCGCAGAAAAGCATTGTCGGACAGCTTGCGCGAAGCGGCCTTCTCAAACAGGACATCAACCAGGTTGGCCTGTACGGGTATCTGCAGTCCAGGCAGGCTGTAAAGCATCTCGGCGCATTGCGCCGCAGGGGGCAGCCTGTCGTGTACAAAGTGGTCTGGCTGCGCCGATGGGCAGGCGGCGGAAGTTCGGGTCATGATTGCAACACGGCCTTTCCAATGATGAGTTGCTGGACTTCGGTGGCACCTTCGTAAATACGCAGCGAGCGGATATCGCGGTACAGGCTTTCAACCTTGGTGCCGACCTTGACCCCCAGGCCGCCATGCATCTGCAGCGCCATGTCAATCACGCGCTGAGCGTTCTCCGTGGCAGTCATTTTTGCCATTGCTGCTTCAGCAGTCACACGTGTGCTGGCGCCGGTGCGCTCACCTTCGTCACGCAGCCATGCGGCGCGGTAGGTGAGCAATGCGGCTGCATCCACCAGCGCGGCCATCTCGCCAATCTTTGCCTGCGTGAGCTGAAAGTCTGCCAGCGTCTGGCCAAACATCTTTCGCTGTTTTGAATGGCTGACGGCTTCGGCCAGCGCACGGCGAGCCATGCCCAGCGCAGCCCCGGCGACGGAGGCGCGGAAAATATCCAGTGTCTGCATGGCCAGCTTGAAACCGCCATGCAGGGCGCCCAGCTGCGTATCTTCACCAAGTTTGCAGTGTGCGAATTTCAGCGTGGCCAGCGGGTGTGGTGCCATGACGGTGATGTGCTCGCTGGTGTCCAGGCCTTTTACGTCGGCATCAACAATAAACGCGGTAATGCCGCGGGTGCCTGCCGCCGGGTCTGTCTTCACGAAGGTTACATAAAAGTCCGCGATTCCGCCATTGCTGATCCAGGTTTTGACGCCGTTGACGGCCCAGTCTTCTCCCGTCTTCACGGCACTGGTCGACATGGCGCCAGCGTCCGACCCGGCGTCCGGTTCGCTCAACGCAAAGGCTGCAATTTTTTTGCCGCTGGCCACCAGAGGCAGGTAGGCCGCCTGTTGTGCCGGTGTACCTGCAAGCGTGATGGCGCCGCTGCCAAGGCCCTGCATCGCAAATGCAAAATCGGCCAGTGGCGAATGGAATGCCAGTGTTTCGCGCAGTATGACCAGTGCCCTTGAATCCAGCTTTGGCAGTGCGCCGCCCAGCGCACCGCCAGTGCCTGCGGGCACACAGTAACGGAGCCAGTTGTTGGCGCCCAGCAGCTCAACCCATTCCTTGCAGGCCTGGCGGTCGTCGCTTTCGTCAATGTGCTGATCTGTAATCCATGCAGACAGGCGTTGGCCGATGTCGCGATGCACATCGTCAAAGAATGGCAAGGCCAGGTGGGAGATGCTTGGCTTCATATGTTTAATCACCCATGAAAACAGGCTTTTGCTTTGCGGCAAACGCTTCGTAGGCGCGCGTGAAATCTTTGGTTTGCATGCAGATGGCCTGTGCCTGGGCTTCGGCTTCAATGGCCTGGTCCAGCGTCATGGCCCATTCCTGGTGCAGCATGGTTTTGGTCATCCCGTGTGCGAAAGTCGGGCCGCTCGCCAGGTCGGCAGCCAGTTTTTGGGCGGCAATGAGTACGGCATCTGATTCATGAAGCGAATTGAAGAAGCCCCACTGGAGACCTTCCTGCGCGTTCATGGCGCGGCCGGTGAACAGCAGTTCGGAAGCTCGGCCCTGGCCGATCAGGCGCGGTAGCAGTGCGCATGCGCCCATGTCTGCGCCAGCCAGGCCGACGCGTGTGAACAGGAAGGCTGTCTTGGCCTGCGCGGTACCCAGGCGCATGTCGGCCGCCAGCGCCATCATCGCGCCCGCGCCAGCGCAGATGCCGTCTATGGCGGCAATGACGGGTTGTGGGCACAGGCGCATGGTCTTGACGAGGTCGCCTGTCATGCGCGTGAATTCCAGCATTTCCGGCATGCTCATCTTGGTGAGCGGGCCGATGATCTCGTGCACATCTCCACCGGAGCAGAAGTTGCCGCCCGCACCGGTGATGACAACCGCTTTCACGTCGGTCGCGGTATTCAGTGTGCGGAACAAATCCCGGAGCTCGGCGTACGAATCGAAAGTCAGCGGGTTCTTGCGGTCAGGGCGGTTCAGCGTGAGGGTCGCCACACCGGCATCGAACGCGTAGGCAAAGTGTTTTGCCTTGTAGCCCGCAAACGCATCGAACTGCGCATGCATGGGGTTGTTGGGGCCTATGTAGTGCTTCATATGGTTTCCAGTTTGTCCAGTTGCTGTGCGTTGTGGTGCTGCTTGACCTTGCCCAGCAGCTTGTGCAGTGACTCCACCTCACGGGGGGAAAGCGACTCGAAGGCCGCGACTATCCAGGCTTCATGCTGGCGCGCCATTTCGCCAAACACCTTGCGTCCGCGTGCGGTCAGGCGCACGCGGTAGGCGCGGCGGTCGCCTTCAACACCCGCCCGCTCGACGACACCTTCCGCCACCAGCTGGTCGGTGATGCCGGTCACGTTGCCGCCCGTCACCATCATGCGGCGCGAGAGCTCGTTCATCTTCAGGCCTTCTGGGTTGCGCTCAAGTTGCGCCATCAGATCGAAGCGCGGCAGCGTGGTGTCGAACTGTTCGCGCAGCTGGCTGCGCACCTGTTTTTCAACCAGTTGCGTGCAGGTCAACATGCGCAGCCAGAGCCGCAATGCCTCGGGGTGTTCGCTGTGGCCTCGTGCTTCCATGTCCATGGTGTGCTCCTTGTTGCCTTCGTATTGCTCTTGCTTTTGCTTTTCTTACTTGAGGGATGCAGGCGCCGATGCTGCAAGTTCCTGCTGTTTTGCGATCTCGCGGTACATCTGGTCGCGGCCGCTGAGGTAGGGCTTGGGCCAGGCCACATGGCGGCTCTGCAGTTTGGCGGCCTCGTGCAAGGTCCATGCCGGATCGGCGAGATGCGGGCGGGCAATGGCGCAGAGGTCTGCACGGCCCGCCGCGATGATGCTGTTGACGTGGTCAACCTCCGAGATGGCGCCGACCGCGATGGTCTGGATGCCGGCCTCGTTGCGTATGCGGTCCGCAAACGGCGTCTGGTACATGCGGCCGTAAACCGGTTTTGCATCGCGCGTGGTCTGGCCCGACGACACGTCGATGAAGTCTGCGCCTGCGTCCTTGAACATCCTGGCCATGGCCACTGCGTCGTCCGCAGTGTTGCCGCCGGGCGCCCAGTCGTGGGCCGAGATGCGCACGCTCATAGGCAGGTGTGCTGGCCATACGGCGCGCATTGCTTTAAACACTTCCAGCGGATAGCGGCAACGGTTTTCCAGGCTGCCACCGTATTCATCGGTGCGCAGGTTGGTCAGCGGTGTGATGAAGCTTGACAGCAGGTAGCCGTGCGCGCAATGCAGTTCGACCCAGTCGAAGCCGGCTTCTGCAGCGTAGCGTGTGGACTGCACGAACTGCGCCTTGACAACATCCATGTCTTCACGCGTCATGGCCTTGGGCGTGTGGTTGGTCGGGCCGTAGGCGACAGCGCTGGCGGCCATCAGTGGCCAGTTGCCTGAGAGCAGCGGTTCATCCGAATCTTCCCAGCCCACCTGAGTCGAGCCCTTGGGGCCGCTGTGCCCGATCTGCAGGGCAATCTTCGCGCCTTCGCCGGACGCGTGCACAAAGTTGACTATGCGTTTGAAAGCCAGCATCTGGGTTTCGTTCCACAGGCCGGGGCAGCCCGGCGTGATGCGGCCTTCCGGGTTGGGCGATGTCATCTCGACAAACACCATGGCCGCACCACCGAGTGCGCGTGCGCCCAGATGAACAAGGTGAAAGTCCTGCGGTACACCGTCGATGGCGCTGTACGTTGCCATCGGTGAAACCACAATGCGGTTTTTCAATTGCACCTCGCGCACCTTGATCGGCAACAACATGGGCGGTGGAGCGGATGGGATTGCCCCCACGCTTGTCGCTGCGTGTACTGCGCTGCCCCCCGAGGGGGCCGTCACTTGCTCGGGGCGGCCCAGCGCTGCGTGGCCATTCGACTTCGCCAGCCACTGCTCATAACCCTGCAGCCACGACGCATCGCGCACGCCCAGGTTCTGGTGGCTGATGCGCTGCGAGCGTGTCATGAGCGAATAGAAAAACTGCTCGGCTTCCATGCCGCTGTAACGGTCCACGTTCTCGAACCATTCGGTGGAGTTGCGTGCTGCGTTCTGAATCTTCAGTACTTCGACGGAACGCACGGCCTCATAAGCCTGCAGCGCTTGATCGGTACCGGTACTTTTCGCAAAGCAGCGTGACAGCTCAATCGCGTCTTCCAGCGCGAGCTTGGTCCCGCTGCCAATCGAGAAGTGCGCGGTGTGTGCTGCGTCACCCATGAGCACGATGGGTACATTTTTGCCGTTGACGTTGGCCTGGTGCACCCAGTGTTCGCACACCACGCGCGGAAAGCGTATCCAGATGGCTGAGCCGCGCACGTGCGTGGCGTTGTTCATCAGAGCGTTGCCGTCCAGGTATTTTGCAAACAGGCGCTCGCAGAAAGCGATACCTTCCTCCTGGCTCATCTGGTCCAGGCCGTGGGCCTTCCACACGGCTTCGGGTGTCTCGACGATGAAGGTCGAGGTCTTGTCGTCGAACTTGTAGGCGTGCGCCGCAAACCAGCCATGCTCGGTTTTCTCGAAGGCAAAGGTGAAGGCGTCAAAGGTCTTGTGTGTGCCCAGCCAGACAAAGCGGCAGGCGCGCAGCTCGACATCGGGCTTGAAGGTGTCGGCGTAGCGGTTGCGGATGCGGCTGTTCAGGCCGTCGCTGGCGATCACCAGGTCGGCGTTGTATTTCGCGGTGATGGCCTGGTCGTCCTGCACGTCGGTTTCAAACACCAGGTCGACGCCGAGCTCAATGCAGCGGTCCTGCAGGATGTTGAGCAGGCGCTTGCGGCCTATGCCGCAAAAACCGTGGCCGCCGGAGCGCACGCTGCGCCCCTTGAAAAACACCTCGACATCGTCCCAGTGGTTGAAGGCGTCGCCAATCAGTTTGGCGCTGACCGGGTCGGCCACCTGCAGGTTGCCCAAAGTCTGGTCTGACAGCACCACGCCCCAGCCAAAGGTGTCGAAAGGTCGGTTGCGCTCGACCACGGTCACGGTGTTCGCCGGGTTTTGCAGCTTCATGAGAACCGCGAAATACAGACCTGCGGGACCACCGCCCAGACAAAGGATGCGCATGCTCGTGGCTTTCTGGTTTTTGTCTAAATTGAATACTGCCTTAATTGTTTAGGTTTAAAGTATTTTCGTCAAGCGGACTTTTCCCCCATGGCCTCAAAAGGCTTCGGAACATGACAAATCCAGATGGGGGTTGGCGGCAGCGCCGCGGTCAGGGTGCCTGAAAGCCGCCAGCGCGGTAAGTGAGTACCAACGTGTCACGGTAACCGTCGGGCACCTCTTCGTCGGCTGGCAGGATGGGCGTGGTCTCGTGGATGACCCGGGCATCATCCAGCAGCAGGGCGGTGAGGGGTTCCTGCATCAAAAATCGCACGCCGTGTGGGCCGTTCGCATCAAACACCCGGGTTTCGCCGCCCTTCACACCGTGGCGCGACACCAGCAGCACGACGACAAAATTCACGCCATCGCGGTGCGCGCCTTCCGGCGTTGGCCGGCCAACGCCGCCAGCAGTGTCGATACGGAACTGGTGCGCCTCCACATACCAGTGCGGCACCGCCTGCACCTGGGCAAACAGCTGGCCGAAGCCTGCGATCAGTCTGGTCCATGCTGGCGCCTGCGAGACTTCAGGCTCGACCGGGTCAAACCAGCGCTCGAAGCCGCCGTGCAGGGCGTTGTAGTCGGTCGGCTGCCAGTGGGCGCGGTGCGGTGTCTGCACCAGCGCGCCGGTGGCCGTGTCCTGCACATAACAGGCGTGGCGGCGTTTGCGGTAATGGCCGCCGTCTTTCAGGTGGGCGTCCGGCGGCAGGTTGTTCCAGGTCTGCGCCAGCGCGGCCCAGTCCTGCGTCCAGGCGGGGGTGGGAAGCTGCAGGGTGCCGAGCAGTTCGCCCGGCGTCAGGAGGCTGAGCCCGTCCTGGCTCAGGCCTTGTCCGGCGGGCTTGGGGACGGTCGCGATATTGAACATGGCCTTATTTTGCTTGAGCAACCGCGTTGCCAGCCCTGCGCTCAGTGCGGCGCAGAAGAACGAAGAGTGTTTTTGCTATGCTTTTAATAGCTGCTCACGCTCGTGTTTATTGGTCTGGAGGCCTAAAACATGCCTTTTTTGGGCGGTTTTGAGACCTTTTGGGACGATTTTTGAGCGCTTCCAGACCGCGAGGGCTTAATTTTTAACGTATACGGCAAAAATTTAACGTGTACGTTAAAAATCAGGTTTCTGTGGCGCTTTGAGCCTGCAGATCCCTCAATAGCCGCTACCGGGAGCGTTTCCGCCAGCGGCCTTGAATTTCGCCAGCAATGCGCCCGCCGCCGCAGTCAACAGCGGAATGTCGACGCCGACCGCCACAAACACCGCGCCGGCGTCCAGCCACTTGCGCGCCTGCGCTTCGGTCACCGACAAAATGCCGGGCGCCTTGCCGGCCGAAAGAATGCGCTTCATGCCGTACTCGATTTGCGCCTGCACCTCGGGGTGGGCCGGGTTGCCCGGGTGGCCCATGGAGGCGGCCAGGTCGGCCGGGCCGATGAAGACACCATCGACGCCGGGTGTGGCCGCAATCGCATCGATGTTGGCCATGGCCTCGACCGACTCGACCTGTACCAGCAGGCACACCTCGTCGTTCGCTTCATGCAGGTAGTTGGGGTAGCGGGACCAGCGCGCAGCCCTCGCCATGGAGCCGCCCATGCCGCGTATGCCCACAGGCGGGTAACGCATGGCCAGCGCCATCTCCGCCGCCTGTGCCGGCGTGTTGACCATGGGGATCAGAATGGTTTGCGCGCCTATGTCCAGGCACTGCTTGATGAGGGCCGTGTCGCCGTGCGGAATGCGCACCACCGCGTTGGACACCGCCGGCGTCACCGGGAAGGCGCCGACAGAGCTGGCAATGCCCTGCAACTGGCCGAGGATGGAGTGCAGGTCATTGGGGGCGTGCTCGCCGTCAATCAGCAGCCAGTCGAAACCGACGCCCGCCAGGATCTCGGCGATGTAAGGCTCACCAGTGCCCAGCCAGAGGCCGATTTGCGGGCGCTTTTGCAGCAGCGCCTGTTTGAAGGAGTTGGTCGGTGTTTTCATGAGGATGCATTTTGCCTACTGTGGGTTTGCATCTATACAAACCTGAACGCAATCGCGCCCAGCGGCCCGTAGTCGGCATGAAAGGTATCGCCTGCAACGGCGGGTGTAGGCCGCGTGAATGAGCCCCCCAATACCGTCTCCCCCGCCTCCAGGCATTCACCCCAGGCGGCCAGCTTGTTCGCCAGCCAGGCCACGCCGTTGGCCGGGTGGTTGAGCACGGCTGCGGCCACGCCCGATTCTTCAATCACGCCGTTCTTGTAGAGCAGGGCGCTGACCCAGCGCAGGTCGACGGCGTCGGGCTTGACAGGCCTGCCGCCGGTGACGATGCCAGCGTTGGCCGCGTTGTCGGAAATCGTGTCGAAAACCTTGCGCATGGCTTTGGTGTGGCGGTCAAACTGCTCGATGCGCGCATCGATGATCTCAATGGCCGGCACAACATAGTCGGTTGCTTTCAGCACATCCACAATGGTGAGGTTGGGCCCTTCCAGCCGCTTGCCGAGCACAAAGGCCAGCTCGACCTCCACACGCGGCGCAATAAAGCGGCTCATGGGGATGTCGCTGCCCTCGGCAAAAAACATGTCGTCCAGCAGCGTGCCGTAGTCAGGCTCCGTGATGTTGCTCGACAGCTGCATGGCACGCGAGGTCAGGCCTATCTTGTGGCCGCGTACGGTGCGGCCCTCGGCCAGCTTCATCTTCACCCAGGCGCGCGAGACGGCGTAACCGTCTTCAATCGTCATCCCGGGAAAGCGTTTTGAAAAATGCTCGACCTGCACCCGCGTTTTTTCAGACCGGTGAAGCTCTGCGGCGAGCTGGTCAATACGTTGCTGGTCAAACATGGGCGTGCAGGCCTTGTGTGAAGTTGAGGGTTTGTTCAATGAACTCCTTGCGGCGTTCAATCTGCACCCAGTGGCCGCAGTTGGCAAAGATGTGCAGGTCGGCGTTCGGGCAGGCGTGTGCGATGCGTATCCCGCACTCCAGCGGTACGCGTTCATCATGCCGGCCATGCAGCGCCAGGATGGGCGTCTGTACGGTGCGCAGGTCTTCTTCAGGAATGCCCTTGACCTCGCGTGTCTGGCCACCAGGTGCCGGTTCGGGGAAAAGCTTGCGATAGGCCTCCATGCCACCCGCAAGCTGCGTCACTTCATGGCGCAGGCGCACCATCTCGTCGGTGACAAAAGACGTGTCGTGCGGAAAGGTACGCAGCAGCTCGGCCATGTTTTCAAGGGATGGTTCGTAATACCAGGATCTCGCCATTGCCGATCTCTGCGTGAAGCTGCCTGCGGGCGTGCCCATCAACACCATGCGGTCGACGCGGTGGGCATTGCGGATCGCCAGTGCGAGTGACAAAGCGCCGCCGAAAGAATTGCCGACCAGCACCGCCTTTTCGATGTTCAGTGCATCCATAAAGCCCAGCAGGTGCTGCACCCAGAGCTTGATGCTGTACTTCGTACCTTCGGGCCGTTCGGTAAACCCGAAGCCAATGATGTCAGGCACCAGCACACGAAAGTGTCTGGCAAAGTCGTCCATCACGCCGTGCCAGTTTTCCCAGCCCGTGACGCCTGCGCCGGAGCCGTGCAGCAGGATCATGGGGTGGCCCTGGCCGACCTCGTGGTAATTGGTGCGTACACCCGCCGCGACGATGTTTTTGCCGATGGCAGGATGATTGATGTTTGTCGTCATGAAGACTCCGCAGATGGTTTCAGACAGAGCGCGAGCCGGTGCCGCCGTCGCTCATGAAAATTTCGCCCGTCACGGCGCGGGCGTTGGCGCTGCTGGCCAGCAGTACATAGAGCCCGGTGTGGTCCTCTGGTGCCTGTGCAAAGCCCAGTGGCACGGCGGCGGCCATCTTTTCGTGGAAGACGGCCGGGTTGGCATTGATGCTGCGCCCCGTCTGGCCCAGCGCATCGGTACCGCTCAGCCCGGTCAACGTGCCGCCGGGGCCGACGCCGTTTACGCGTATGTCGGGTGCGAGTTCAAGCGCAAGCTGTTTCACCATTCCGACCACCGCGTGTTTGCCCATGGTGTAAAGAATGCCGCCACCGCCCGAGTTGAAGCTGGCCACCGACGCGGTGAAGATAATGCTGCCCCGGCTCGCAATCAGTGCCTCGCGGCCCGCCATCGCTGCATATAGATAGCCGCGCAGATTGATGGCAAAAAGCTCGTCCATGGTGGCCGCCATTGATTCGCCCGTGTAGCTGCGCAGTGGCCTGCGGAAGTCAAATACGCCCGCGTTGCCCACCACCGTGTCCAGTCTTCCGAAGCGTGAGAGCGCCAGCTTCACGGCTTCCTCATGGCTGGCATAGGCGCGCACATCGCCTGCCACTGTCGCAATACGATCTCCATGGGCGTCAGCCAGCGTCCTCAGCCCGTCCGCATCGCGGTCCAGTGCGACAACGCCCGCAGCACCTTCCTTCAGGTAACGCTGGACCACCGCACGGCCTATGCCGTCGGCAGCCCCGGTGACAAAGGCCACCTGTCCTTCAAGCCAGCCGCTCATGACGGCACCCGGTTAAAGAAAGACATTGAGGTTCTTCGCCAGCAGCACGGTCTGTGTCGTGACGATCTCGCGTGAAGCAATGCGCAGCACGCCATCGTCACCCCGGCGCAGGATGTCGGTGCGCCGGCCGGTCAGCCAGAACTCTTCTGCCTCGCCCCGACCCCGGCAATTGATGAAGGTTGAATAGACCTTGAACTCATCGGGTTTGTCGGTCAGCTCCACCTCAATGTTGGAGATGACGTGGACTGCACGTGTGGGCGGGTCTTCTGCCCAGGCTGTCGGGTCCATGAAACGCGTCACGCGCCTGCGCATGTTGAGCATGTCGTCGTCGAAAAACGCCATGCGCTTTGGGTCAAGCCGGGGGGTCTTGTCCTTGCGGTGCCTGGCCTGTATGCCGGGCATCCAGTAATGGATGTCGTCCGTCATCATGCCCAGCCATTCTTCATAACGTTCTTCGTCAAGAATGCGCGCCTCACGGTAGAGAAACTGGCTGATTTCAAACACCAGTTCCATGGGCACCAGCGGGTAATGCGGCGGTGCTGTGGGTTTTTTGAGTACGGGCGTCTCGCCCATCACGAACTTCATGATGCACCTGCCCCTTCATCGCACATCAGCTCCAGCCACTTGCCGTAGAAGGCCAGCTGGTTGGAGTCGTTGTACTTGCGTATGTGCACATTGCCCTTGAGTTCTTCGTGCTCGATTTTGCTGTCCATGCCCAGGCCGTAGTGCAGTTTTTGCTGGCGCGTGACCACACCCAGGTTGGTGGCCGTGGCGTTTTCCCAGTTGTCGCCGTCGTCCATCTCCAGCACGCCCGAGGGCGAGAAGCTGCGCATCACGCCCTTCATGTACATGTCCTTCAGCGCCTCGGGCGCCGACTTGTTGACCAGCACCCAGGTGTGCAGCTCTATCTGCGACGGCCCTTTGGGATGCCAGGTGCGGAAGGTGTTTTGCCCCGGCAGGAAGGAGGTGTGCGGAAACAGGTTGGCGGAGCTGATGGAGCCGATCATGCGCGAGCGCAGCTTGCCCAGGCGCGCCGCAAACTTCGCCTCGTTTTCTTTCAGGTAATCGAGGATGTCCTGCTCGCCCAGCACCATGGCGTTGCCGATGAAGTCCAGGCCGAACTGCCAGCCGTGGCCGTTGACGTTGGCCTGGTAGACCTTGGACTGGTCGTATTTGTTGTCAACCCCACGGCCGAACAGCGCCACTGCGCCGGAGTTGTGCGTCCATGCCGCGTGATAGGAGTCGCCCGCGAAATTTTCTGAAGGATACTTCCAGTTGCACTGCATGCGTGACTTGATGTTGCCGGGCAGGAACTCGGTGCCGCCGGGGTCGTTGTCCAGCAGGATGTCGAGGTACCAGCGGTAGTCGCCCAGGAACTGCTCCAGGCTTTCTGCTTCTTCATTGAAAGTGGCGAACACCAGGCCCTTGTAGCTTTCGACACGCGCATTGCGTATGCCCAGCTGGGCCTTGTCGAAATCCCTGCAGGTGTTTTTATAAAGCTCTTCCTGCGGCAGACCGACGAGTGAGCCCGCGCTGTCGAATGTCCAGCCGTGGTAGTTGCAGGTAAAGCGCCTTTTGTTGCCGGCCTCGGCCAGGCAAATCTTGTTGCCACGGTGCGTGCATGAGTTGAGGAAAACGCGCACCTTGCCCTGCTGGTCGCGCGTGACGATCACGCCGTCTTCACCCATGAAGGTGGTCAGGAAGTCGCCGTAGTTGGCAACCTGGCTTTCGTGGGCGACGAACAGCCAGGTGCGCGCAAAAATGCGTTCCAGCTCCAGGCGGTAAATCTCTTCGTCCCAGTAAAGGCGGCGGTCAATGCTGCCGTTTTCAAAATCAACCAGCTTGCGCAGGCTGTCGTTAGTGATAGTTGCGTGCTGGGCAGGCTTGTTTCGAACAGGCGTGATAGGTATGGTCGTGGGCATGGCTTGGTTTCTGTAAGGTTCAGGCGGCGACAGGTTCCTGGACCCGGGTGCCTACCTCGGCAAAACCCAGGCCGGTGACCCATTGCGGTCCGTGTTCATAGGCGATGACATGGCCTTGAGTGTCGTCAAGCGCGCCCATCATGCAAAGAAAGTTGCGTATCTCCCACGCACCGTTGCCGCCGCGCTCAAACACTTCCGCATCGCTGAGCTTCAGCATGGCTTCGGCGTCCCCCTTGATGACGCAATCAAGCACCCAGCGGTCAAAATCTTCATTGACCTTGCCCATCTCAGGCAGGCCTACCCAGTGGCTGATGCCGCCAGAGCCGATGACTACCACGCGCTCTTCTTCGGGCCAGGCCTCGACGGCCGAGCGGATCATCCTGCCCAGCTCATGCGCACGCCGCATGGGTAACAGGGGCTCGACGCCACTCGCAAGGTAGACCGGCACCACACCCTTGACGCTGGCGTTGGGCAGGGCGCAAAGCCGCGCGGGCACGCCTATGGAATGGTCGACCCGCAAGGTCTTGGCCACAGACCAGTCAAAACCGTGCGTGCGCCCATACTGCGCAATGTGCAGGGCGAGTGCGGTGTTGTTGGGAATGTTGCCCTGAGAAATATCGGGAAAGCGTTCGTACGGCCCGCTGACGTCGCCGATGCCGATGAGGTAACTCGGCAGGCAGCCGGGCCCGAACAGCACGTAGTGGTCTGCGCCTATGACAATGACTGAGGTGGCACCGAGCTCGCCGACGCGCTTGCCCACATGGTCATATGCGGCGCGCACGCGTATCTGTGCGTCGTTCCATTTTTCTTTCGGCATGTAGAACACGCCGGGTTCGTGCGGCATGATGAAGCCGCCAACAATGCTTGCCATGTTTATCCTTGTGCCGCGGCGGTTTCGCGGCTGCGTTCGAGGTAGGCGGCCCGTGTCTTCACGGGTGCATTCATCATCCAGAAGCCGTAGGTCAGCAGGGGGCTGACGCCGGCATTGAGCAAAGCCGCCATGTCGAAGCCGCTGATCATGGCGGCCTCCTGTGCATCAACGCCGTAGCGTTTGAGGAAGGCAGCCGCATCTTCGCCAAAAGCGGTGCGTGCCTCACGTTTGACGCCCAGGTCGTACAGGACCGATTCCATCGCATGCGTGCTCATGGCGCCTCCTCAATCTTCCTCGATATTGGCGGCGCGCAGGACCTTGCCCCAGCGTTCGTAGTCACGCTTCATGTAGTCGTTGAACTCGGTGATGTTGAGCTTGCGTGTGGTGGCGCCGTCGGCGGCCAGGCGGTCCAGCATGGCCTTGTCTTCCAGTGCCTTGCTCAATGCGGCGGCCAGGGCATTGACGGCTTCCTGGGGTGTGCCTTTGGGGGCAGCCAGGCCGAACCATGAGGTGGCCAGCACTTCAGGCATGCCCTGTTCGGTGAAGGAAGGAATGTCCGGTGCAGCCGGTGTACGCCCGGTGGTCGTGACCGCATAGCCGCGCAGTCTTTCTGCTTTCAGGTGGGAGAGCGTGCCCGGGATGCTGGCGAAATAAATCGGCACCTGGCCGCCCAGCAGGTCTACCAGTGCAGGTGCTTCGCCGCGGTAATGCACAGGGCGGAACTTCGCGTTGATCGCATTGAAGAACATCACGGCGCTCAGGTGTGACTGGCTGCCTTTGCCGGCGGTGGCAATTGGTGTTTCCTTGTCCTTGAGCGAACGCACCAGCTCCTGAAGGTTTTTGGCCGGCGCGTTGAACGGTGCCACCAGGACGACGGGGGATTCGCTGATAAGGCCAATGTGTACAAAGTCTTCAGGCTTGTAGGGCAGCTTCTTGTTGTATTGGGGGTTGATGCTGAAGCCGCTGGCTGTCGAGAGCAGCAGCGTATAGCCGTCAGGCGCAGCCTTGGCGACTGCATCGCCGCCAATGATGGTTCCTGCACCCCCCCGGTTGTCGACGATGACCTCCTGGCCCAGTACGGCCGACATGTTGCGTGCGGCCAGGCGCGCCAGCACGTCCGTGCCACCGCCTGCGGGGAAGGGCACGATCAGACGAATCGGCTTTTCAGGGTATTTGGCCCACGCGGCGGCGGGCAGCAAGGCGGCGGCCGCAAGGCCTAGGGCGGCAAGGTATTTCAAAACATTGTGTTTCATCGTTGTCTCCTGGAGGGGGTTTTCAGATCATCCTGCTGCGGCCGGCCCAGTAGGGGTCGCGCAGCTTGCGCTTCATCAGTTTTCCGGAATCGTCACGCGGCAGTTCGTCAAGAAAGACATAGTCTTTGGGCACCTTGAGCCCGGCCAGCTTGCTGCGCAGGAAGGTACTGATGTCAATCTGTGAGGGCTGTTTGCCGGCCAGGGGCTTGACGAAGGCCAGCAGCTTTTCACCGAACTCTTCATCGGGTATGCCTATCACGGCGCAGTCGGCCACGCCGGGGTGCTCGATCAGTGCGCATTCGATCTCTGCCGGGTAGATGTTCACACCGCCTGAAATGACGATGTCTTTTTTGCGATCCACCAGGAAGAGGTAGCCGTCTTCGTCGAGGTAGCCCACATCACCGTTGGTGACCATGCCGTCGCGGTCAATTTCGAGACGCTGCTCTTCTGCGTTGTGGTAGGTGAAGTTGGCCACGCCCTGCAGCCCCGAATAGATCTCGCCCACCTGGTTGGGCCCGAGCACCTGGCCGTCATCTGAGTAGATGCGTATGCTGCGACCGGGCCAGGCCTTGCCAAGCGTGCCGGGCCGCTCCAGCCACTCCTGTGTTGATGAGCGCGTCACCATGCCGGTTTCCGTCGCGCCGTAGTACTCATGAATGACGGGTCCCCACCAGTCAATGAAGGCCTT
Organism: Pseudomonadota bacterium; assembly: GCA_040388905.1. Lineage (GTDB taxonomy): Bacteria > Pseudomonadota > Gammaproteobacteria > Burkholderiales > Burkholderiaceae_C > Polaromonas. The sequence goes on along the minus strand of JAZKAY010000018.1, from coordinate 60,259 downwards.
CTTGGTTTCCATGGAGCAGGCTGCTGCGCCATGAACCACAAACTGCAGGGAGCTCAGGTCGTAGCGCTTTTTCACGTCGTCCGGCAGGCGCAGCAGGCGCACCATCATGGTCGGCACCAGGTGCAGGTGGGTAATGCGGTCACGCGCGATGATGGCCAGCAATTCTTCGGCGTCGAAGCGCGGCATCAGGGTAATGCTGCCGCCAGAGTTGACGACCTGGCGTGTGTAGGTGTTGGGTGCGCTGTGGTACATGGGCCCTGCCATCACCGTGCGCACACCTGGTTTGAGGTCAAACCATTGTTGCGATACCAATGCGTTTTTGCGCATTTCTTCCGCAGGCAGGGGCAGCTTTCGCACCCCCTTGGGACGGCCTGTGGTGCCGCTTGTGTAGAGGATGCTGTTCCTGCTGCCGACTTTGGTGCGGTCCAGTAGCGGTTCAGAAGTTTCTGCGGCCTGTTCAAGGTCGATGACACCTGGCGGCACGTCGCACTGGTCGGCCGCAATGTTGTAGGCCTCACTGATTTCTTCGGGTGTGCGCCCGACCACGTTGAGGACGTTGTCGGGGATGGATGCCGCGATGGGGCGGTAGAGGTCTGCATGCGACACCAGCATCACGGCTGCGGAATCGCGAAGGATGTAGTCGATCTCTGGCCCGGTAAGGTGCCAGTTGAGCGGCACCGCGTAGGCGCCAAGGATGGAAATGGCAATCGTGCATTCAAGGAAAGCCAGGTCGTTCCGCATCAGGATGGCGACGGCCTGGTCCTCTTTCACGCCCCTGGCCCTGAAAAAAGTGGCCAGACACGACCCCCTGTGCCAAAGCGCTTCCAGGCTCACGCGGCGCGCATTGATGGCGGCGTAGCTGTCGGCTGCGAATGATGAATCGGGCGCGCTGTTCATTGTGTTGACGGTACTTTTGTCGTGTGCCATACTGGGCGGTATGGAACATAATTTATTCGTCCGCATGCCATGAGTCAATCCCCGTACAAACCCTTAAGCGCACCATCCGCCATGACTGCGGCCCCGTTTGACGCGCTGCGCCTTCCGGTGATTGGCTCACCCATGTTCATCGCTTCATCGAAAGAGCTGGTGGCCCAGCAGTGCCTGGCGGGCATCGTCGGCGCCTTCCCTGCGCTCAATGCAAGGCCCGAAAGTGAACTGGCTTCATGGCTTGACTACCTGAACCGCGAGATCGCTGCATGGAATGCAAGGCCGCAGCAGCCGTGGCGTGCAGCGCCTTATGCCGTGAACCTGATCGTGCATCCCAGCAACCAGCGGCTGGCGCAGGACCTGGATGTGGTGTGTCAGTACAAGGTGCCGGTGGTGATCACCAGCCTGAATGCGCCGGGGCAGGTAGCCGAGCGGATCCATTCATATGGCGGCATCGTGCTGCACGACGTCTCTACCCTGCGTCATGCGCGCAAGGCGATTGATGCGGGCGTTGATGGACTGGTGCTGGTGTGTGCCGGTGCGGGAGGCCACACCGGAACCCTCAACCCCTTTGCATTCACCGATGAGGTCAGGCGGATTTTCGACGGCCTGGTCGCCGTTTCCGGCTGTATCTCGCATGGCAGGCAGGTGCGTGCCGTACAGGCCATGGGTGGGGATCTTGCCTATGTAGGCACGCGCTTCGTTGCATCGACGGAGGCGCAGGCCGATCCGCGGTACCAGCAGATGATTGTGGACGGTGCTGCGGCGGACATCGTGTGCACCAGCGCGGTGACCGGACTTCCCGCGAACTACCTGCGTGCGAGTTTCGCTGCGCTGGGTGTTGACGTTGACGCCCTGCCTGCGCGCGAGACCTCGTCTTTCGGCTTCGGTAAACGGGGCGATGGCACTGAGGCAAAAGCCTGGCGCGATGTGTGGAGTGCGGGCCAGGGCATTGGCGGCATTGACTCGGTTTTGCCTGCAGCAGAAATCGTCAATCGTCTTGCTGCCGAATATTCTGCAGTACGCCCGGCGGCCTGACGCTCAGGACGTCTTTTGCAGGTGCTCCGCAAAAAATATCTGGTCCAGCGCAGCCTGCCGCATGGCGAGCTTCTGCTTTTCCGGATACGCAAAAATCAGTCGCAGGCCCGCTGAGAAACAATAGTGCATGCAGGCCAGCAGTTCCGCATCGACCTTTGAGCCGATTTCTTCATAGAGTGTGGTCAGGTAGTTCAGGCGCTGGCGGTCTACATCAGCGACGACCTTGCGCACATTCGGGTTCACACGTGCCCAATTGCGCACGGCCAGCTCAACCGCACCGCCGAACTCGTCAATTGGCGAATTGGTGCCAATGAAAGCAATCAGGCGAATTTTTTCCTGGGGCGACACACCAGCCCGTTCAACGATGTCGATGACGCGCAAGGTCGCGTGCTGCTTCCACTCGTCAATCAGTTTCATCAGCAGGTCGTCGCGTGATGTGAAGTGCCAGTAGAAGCTGCCCTTGGTCACGCCCAGCGCTTTGGCCAGCGGCGGTATCAGCACCATGTCAACGCCCGACTGGGCCAGGATTTTCATGCCGGCGCGGACCCAGTCGGCGGGCTGAAGGTCTGGCCTTGCTTCCTTGAGTGTGGCGGCCTTCCCCGTCGGGGCTTCAGCCGCTTTTTTGACACGGGGCGAACGGGCGGCTTTGGCGCTTGCCACTGGTGATTCCGGTTTTTTGGCGCTGGTGTTGCTTTTCATGGCGTCTGGGCGATTTTCCCGTGTTGTTCTGCGTGGCTCCTCCCTGCGGGTTCCCGCAAGTCAATGGCCGCTGCCTATTGTGCAACAGCGTTTGCGGGGGTTCCGGCGACAACTGACCTTCCTTTGCGCCATGTCAATATTGGAAGGATGCCTACAAGCACACTGCAGGCACAGGACCATAATAAAAACACTTATCAACCTTCAGGTGCCTCAATGCTCTACAAATTCAAATCAAAAAACGCTGGCGACGTCATCATGCTGGAAGCCAATGGCCGCAAGGTTCTGGAAGTCATAGGCAAGGACGCAGGGCCCAAGGGCATCATCCTTCCCGAGCAGATGCCGGCAGCCATCGCTGCACTGGAGGCAGCCATCAAGCTCGAGGAGTCCCATGACCCCGAAGAAGGTGGCGCGCCGGCCGATGGGCTGGGGTTGCGCCAGCGTGCCATGCCGTTCATCGACATGCTGCAGCGCAATCACAAGTCCGGCGACGAGGTGGTCTGGGGCGTTTGACAGATTTTCCGCTCTCGCCAATAAAAAAGCCCTGCATGCCAGGGCTTTTTTGCGCGGCGCAGGTATGTTTCCAGTCAGTCCACCTTGGCGCCAGAGGCTTTCACCACAGGCTGCCATTTTTTCAGCTCTGAATCAATCAGCTGGGCAAACTGGGCAGGCGTGTTGCCACTTGGAATGGCACCCTGGGCCAGCAGTTTTTCCTTCATCGCCGGTGTTGCCAGGGATTTTGCGACTTCCTGCTGTATGCGGTTGGTGATGTCGGGCGGAAGTCCCGCAGGGCCGAGCAGTCCGAACCAGGAGGTAGCGTCAAAGCCCTTGAGCTGGCCTGCCTGCTCCACCGTGGGCACATCCGGCAGTGCTGCAGAAGGCTGGGTACTGGTGACAGCCAGGGCCTTGAGTTTGCCGGCCTTGATGAGCTGCATGGACGATGGCAGGTTGTCAAACATCACATCCATGTCACCGCCCACAAGGCTGAGCAGTGCAGGGCCGGAGCCACTAAAGGGGAAGTGCGTCATGTAGGTGCCGCTCATGCTCTTGAACAGTTCACCCGCCAGGTGTATGGAGGTGCCGTTGCCGCTGGACGCCATGTTCAGCTTGCCTGGGTTGGCTTTTGCATACCTGATGAAATCAGCTACGGTGTTGATACCCGCCGCCTTTGCCTTGTCGGCCGGAACTACCATGACATTGGGCACGCCAGCGACCAGGGTGATGGGTGTGAAGTCCTTTTGCGGGTCAAACGGCATTTTTGTGTAGAGCCATTTGTTGATGCTTTGCGTACCCACGGTACCCATCAGCAGGGTATAGCCGTCGGGTGCCGCTTTGGCGACTGCGTCTGCACCAATGTTGCCGCCTGCACCTCCCCGGTTCTCGACCACAAAGGGATGCGGGAAGGCCTTGCTGAGTTCAGCTGCAGTGGCGCGGGCCAGGATGTCAGTGGTGCCGCCAGGCGCAAACGGCACGATGATTTTGACGGGTCTGGTCGGCCAGGCGCCTTGTGCGGCCGCCGGCATGATGGCGCATGCCGCTGCGGCAAAAGCCAGGGCCGCAAGTGCAGCGCGGCGGTTTGGGGTGCGGGGTGTTTTCAATCCAGTCTCCGGTGTGTGGTGATGTTGTTAAAGGCAAAGATACCTTCGTGGCCCCACCGCTTCAAGAGGGTAAATCCCCGGAATATTTCACGTGCATTAAAAAAGCCGCCTGGCTTTCGGCCCAGGCGGCTTGCAACGAGGTGTTGCTGACTCGGTGAATTGAATCAGTCAGCGTATTTGCCGGCAGCGTCAATGACTGGTTTGAGCTTGTTGATTTCTGCAGACACAAAAGCCTTGTGCGCGGCAGGCTCAACGCGGCGGTCGGTCACGACGACGGCGCCCAGGGCGTCTTCCTTCTTGAGGAAGTCTGCGTCTTTCAGTGCAGCCTTGAGGCCCGCATTGAGCTGCGCCAGCACGGCCGGTGGTGTGCCCTTCGGCGCATACAGGCCATGCCAGATGGTCAGGTCAAAACCCTTGAGGCCCATTTCCTGCAGCGTCGGGTAGTCTTTCAGCAGCTTGTTGCCGGACAGGGGCTTGGTGGTGGTCACGGCGTAGGCCTTCACGCGGCCGGACTCGATCTGGCCTGTGGTGTTGGTGGTCTGGTCACACATCATGTCGACCTGGCCGCCGACCAGCGCATTCATCGCAGGTGCGGTGCCGCTGAAAGGAATCGTGGTCATCGCTTCCTTGGCATTGATGGCCGCCTGCCACATCAGGCCGCACAGGTGCGATGCTGAACCCAGACCTGCGTGTGCAATGTTGAGCTTGCCGGAATTGGCTTTGATGTAGTTCTCAAGATCGCGGTAGTTGTTGGCCGGCAGCTGTGGCTTGCCGATGATGGTCATCGGCACTTCATTGATCATGCCGAGGAATTCAAAGTCTTCGAGCACCTTGTAAGGCAGCTTGCGGTACAGGCCAGGCGCAGCAGCCATGCCGATGTGGTGCAGCAGCAGCGTGTGGCCGTCTGGTGCGGCGCGTGCAACTTTTGCAGCGCCAATCGTGCCGCCGGCACCGTTGACGTTTTCAACAACAAAGTTGGAACCTGGAATCGCCTTGCGCATGGCTTCAGCCAGGTCGCGTGCAACCCGGTCCGTCGGGCCGCCAGCGGCGAATGGCACGACAAAGGTAACTGGCTTGGTGCCGGGGAAGGTTTGCGCGTTGGCAAGAATGGCAGTTGCTGCAACTGCAAGAACGAGTAGTCGTTTCATGGTTCGTCTCCTGTTTAAAACAGCGTGAAGTTTAAGGTCCGCGTTGGCTCCCGTCATCGCGGGAACTACGTAAGGGATGCCCCCACAGCCCCACGTTCTCCCGCTTACGGATTTCTTACTTGTCTCCGGCCTGCATCTTTACCAGGAGGGCCGCCGAACTGGCTTTGCCAGGCCGCAGGCACTGTCCCCTGCAAGGGGAGGAGGCGCTACACGCAGTGAGCGTCGGCAGGGGTGTTTATTTCATCGCTGCTCGCGTAGATGCGTCGATTGGATCCCTGCAAGCGGGGGCCGCGATCCGGCTTTGCCGGGCGCAAGGCGCCGTCCCCTGCAAGGGGAGGGGGCGCTACACGCAGTGAGCGTCGGCAGGGGTGTTTATTTGATCGCTGCTCGCGTAGATGCGTCGATTGGATCCCTGCAAGCGGGGGCCGCGATCCGGCTTTGCCGGGCGCAAGGCGCCGTCCCCTGCAAGGGGAGGGGGCGCTACACGCAGTGAGCGCCAGCAGGGGTGTGCTTATTTATAACTACGAGCGTCCTCAATGACCTTGCCGTCATTGGGGAGACTCCCTGGCGCCAGCATTTCGACCGTGCCGCGCAGTTTTGTCACGTCCCTGATGGCGTCGCTGATGCGCTGGTCCAGGCCTGCAATGGCCGAGGCTGATTCGACCCTGAAGGTCATGCTGTCGTTGGCCATCTCGCCGCTCACCACCAGCCGGGCCTTGAGCACCTCGGGAAAGCGTCGCGCAATATCCGCAACCTGGCCCGGATGTACAAACATGCCGCGTACCTTCACGGTCTGGTCGGCGCGCCCCATCCACCCCTTGATGCGGGAGTTGGTGCGTCCCGTAGGGCACTGGCCGGGCAGGATGGCTGACAAATCTCCGGTGCCGAAACGTATCAGGGGGTAGTCCGGGTTCAGCGTGGTGACGACCAGTTCGCCGACCTCGCCCTCGGGTACAGGGTCACCTGTGCCCGGCCGCACGATCTCGACGATCACGCCTTCGTCCAGCACCAGGCCTTCACGCGCTTGGGTCTCGTAGGCAATCAGACCCAGATCGGCTGATGCATAACACTGGTAACCGGCAATGCCGCGTTCGGCCAGCCAGTCGCGCAGGCTGGGCGGGAACGCCTCACCGGAGACCAGCGCACGCGTGACGGTGGGCAGCGAAATTTTTATCTCAGCCGCTTTTTCAACAATGATTTTCAGGAAACTGGGTGTGCCGATATAGCCTGCGGGCCTGAGCTCTGCCATGGCCTGCACCTGTTGCTCGGTCTGGCCAGTACCGCCCGGAAAGACCGTGCAGCCCAGTGCGTGAGCACCGGATTCCATCATCGCGCCGGCAGGCACAAAGTGATAGCTGAAGCTGTTGTGTATCAGCTGGCCGGGGCGAAAGCCTGCGGCATACATGGCACGTGCCATGCGCCAATAGTCCTTGCGTGTGCTGTCGGGCTCGTAAATCGTGCCGGGGCTGGCAAACACGCGCGGCATGTGTGCACCATACGCCAGTGCACTGAAACCACCGAACACATCGCCGCCGGCCTGGCGCGCTGCCTGCTGCCGCTCAAGCAGTTCATGTTTGCGTGTGACCGGCAGTTTTGCAAGTGCTGCGCGTGATGTCACTGTCTGGGCATCGATACCCTCAAGAATGCCTGCGAACGCCGGGGCATGGGACTGCGCGTGCGCGATCTGCCCTGGCAATGCAGCCATCTGTGCGGCTTCGCGCTCCGCGCCGCCGCGGGTTTCCAGTGTGTCGTAATGCTTGCTCATGATCAGGCCAGCCAGCGTTTGCGCCGCTTGTAACTTTTGACATCCTTGAAGCTCTTGCGCTCACCGCCACCCACGCCGAGGTAAAACTCCTTCACATCTTCATTGCTGGCCAGGTCGCCCGCTGCGCCGTCCATGACGACGCGCCCGCTCTCCATGATGTAGCCGTAGTCTGAATACTTCAGCGCCATGTTGGTGTTCTGCTCTGCCAGCAGGAAGGTCACTTGCTCCTTCTGGTTGAGGTCTTTCACGATGTTGAAAACTTCCTCGACGATCTGCGGTGCCAGGCCCATGGACGGCTCATCCAGCAGCACCATGCTGGGGCTGGCCATCAGCGCACGGCCAATCGCGCACATCTGCTGCTCGCCACCCGAGGTATACGCCGCCTGCGATGAGCGGCGTGTCTTCAGGCGCGGGAAGTAGGCATAAACCTTTTCAAGGTTGGCGGCGATCTCAGCCTTGCTTTTGCGTGTGTACGAACCGGTCAGCAGGTTTTCCTCAATCGTCAGGTGGGCAAAACAGTGGCGGCCCTCCATGACCTGCACCACGCCGCGCTGTACCAGGTCGGCCGGCGAAAGGTTTTCAATGCGTTCACCACGCAGCTCTATAGAGCCTTTGGTGACCGCACCGCGCTCGCCCTGCAGCAGGTTGGAGATGGCGCGCAAAGTAGTCGTCTTGCCTGCGCCGTTGCCGCCCAGGATCGCCACGATCTTGCCCTGAGGTACCTGCAGCGAGACGCCCTTGAGCACCAGGATCACGTGGTTGTAGATGACCTCGATGCCGTTGACGTTGAGAACAATGTTAGGTGTGTCCATATTTTTCCTGACCAATCTTGAAGGCTGTTGTTGTGTTCAACAGCCTTCAAGGCTGGCGGCTCGCGAGAGCCGCGCCCCTCCCGCCTGGCGGGAGGGGTTGGGGTGGGTGCCGTCAGTACCTGGCAAAGCCAGTCTGAGCGGCTACGCCGCTCAAGACTGGCAGTCAGCCGAAGTACGGCGCGTCATCTTCTTGTCGGCCAGGTACTTGTCCGCACCGGCCTTGATCATGGGCTTGATGATGGCCTCGTCGGCTGCGATGAAGCCAGACGAGAACTCCCACTTGCTGCCGTTCCAGGTCTGAACGCGCGCAGCGGTCGAACCCATATGGTCAGAGCAGGAGGTCGACAGTGGCTGCATCACGTTGGTAAAGCCCAGCGCATCCAGGCGCTTCTGGTCGAGTGCCAGGTTTTCCATGCCCCAGCGAACCTGCTCGCCGGTCATGACCTTGCCCTTGCCAAAACGCTCCTGTGCGCGACGAACAGCTTCAATGCTCAGCATCTGGATGATCACGCCGCGGGTGTACAGCACCGAGCCGACTTCGTCTTTCGGTCCCGTACCCTGGCCCTTGTCGTGCACCATCTTCAGGATGTCCTGGATCACCTTGGGCTGCGTGCCTGAGGTATTGAGCGTCAGTGCGTTGTAACCCTTGGCACCTTCGCCCACGTCTTTCACGTCAGGCTCGGCACCGGCCCACCACACGCCATACATCTTGTCTCGCGGATAGCCGGTGGCCTGCGCTTCTTTCAGTGCGGTGGAGTTCATCACGCCCCAGCCCCAGAGGAGCACGTAGTCAGGGCGTGACTGGCGCACCTGCAGCCAGGCCGATTTCTGCTCGACGCCGGGTGCCGTGACGGGAATCAGGGACAGCTCAAAACCCTGCATCTTGGCGCGTTCCTGCAGCAGGGGTATCGGCTCCTTGCCAAACGGTGAGTCGTGATAGACCAGGGCGATCTTCTTGCCCTTGAGCTTGTCCAGGCCGCCTTCTTTTTTGCCGATGTGCTGGATCAGGATGTCGGCTGCGGTCCAGTAGCTGCCCATCAGCGGGAAGTTCCACTTGAAAGCCTGACCGTCCTGCGCCACGGACAAACCGTAGCCCAGCGTGATCAGCGGCACTTTGTCGGTCGGCACTTTCTCGGTCAGCGCAAAGGTGATGCCGGTCGCTTGCGGGTCAAAAATCGCAACACCAGGGCGGCCCTTGAGGCGCTCGTAGCATTCCACGCCGCGGTCGGTGGCGTAGCCGGTTTCGCATTCTTCATACGTGAGCTTCACGCCATTGATACCGCCGTCGCGGGCATTGATGAGCTTGAGGTAGTCCTGCTTGCCGTTGGCCCATGGCACCCCGTTGGGGGCGTAGGGCCCGGTGCGGTAGGACAGCAGCGGGAAGAACTGTTCCTTCGCCTGCGCAAATGCGCTGGTCGTCACGAGGGACGAAGCGCCAGCGGCTATTGCAGCCACTGCCAGAATCAAACTGCGAATCTTCATTGTTGTCTCCTGAAAATTTAAAAATCACTCACCTGAAAACCGAAATCAAAACCGAAATCAAAACCGAAATCAAAACCGACATCGAAACGGACACTCGAGTAAACGTACAAACTCCCCGTCACGCATTGGTAGTTGCGAGCATCTCGTTGAACAGATCCCTCACTTCAGGAGGCCGCCGCGCTGGGCCGCCCCGAGCAAGGCCAACCCCCTCGGGGGGCAGCGCAGTACACAAAGTGACAAGCGTGGGGGCCATATTTCAATGAGGAAAGGGCCACAAACGCAACTTCTGTTTCGCCACCGACCACAGCCTGGCCAGTCCGTGCGGTTCCACAATCAGGAACCACACGATCAGGCCGCCAAAAATCATGAGCTCTGCGTGCGACACACCGGCCGTGCTCATCTCGTAGCCGAACAGGCTGGTGATGGCTGGCAATGCCCGGCTCAGCACTATCGGCAGTATGGTGACAAACGCTGCACCGAGGAAACCGCCCAGGATGGAACCCAGTCCGCCGATGATGACCATGAAGAGCAGGCGGAAGGAAAAGTCCACAGAGAAAGCCGCAGGCTCCCAGGCACCCAGGTGAATAAAGCCCCACAGTGCACCGGCCACGCCGATGATGAAGGAACTCACGGCAAAGGCGCTGAGCTTGGCGTACATGGGACGTATGCCGATGACAGCTGCCGCCACGTCCATGTCGCGTATCGCCATCCACTCGCGGCCTATGGCACCACGCACCAGGTTTTTGGCCAGCAGGGCAATCACGACGAGTATGCCCAGGCACAGCAGGTATTTGCTCACCGCACTTTCAATCGGCATGCCGAATACCTGGAGCTGCGTCACCGAGATGGAGCCCGAAGGTGAGTCATTGGTCAGCCATTTGATGCGCAAAAACATCCAGTCGCTGAAGAACTGCGCTGCGAGCGTCGCCACGGCAAGGTACAGGCCCTTCACGCGCAGGCTGGGCAGGCCGAACAGAATGCCGAAGACCGTGGCACACAGCCCGCCGAGTATCAGCGTAGGTATCAGCGGCATGCCGGGGATGCGCACAAAGAAGTTGTAAGCGCCGTAGGCACCCACGGCCATGAAGGCGCCCGAGCCCAGCGAGATCTGGCCGCAATAGCCGACCAGGATGTTCACGCCCAGGGCGGCCAGCGAAATGATCAGGAAGGGAATCAGTATGGCGCGGAACAGGTAGTCGCTGGCCAGCATGGGCACGGCGACAAACGCAAACAGCAGGAACAGGCCCACCACAATGCGGTCCTGCAGGATGGGGAAGATCTGCTGGTCCGCCCGGTACGTGGTTTTGAATTGACCGTTTTCTCTGTAAAGCATGTATGTCTCAATAATCTTTTAGCTACGGCACGCTTCGCTTAACTTTGCTGCGCAAAGGTTAGCCTTCTCTGAAAGATCATCCTCTGCCCTTACGGGCAGAGAACCAATGAATTGGTTTACCGCGTATTTCATACGCGGTCGATGATCTTTTCACCGAAGAGGCCTTGTGGACGGAACAACAAAAATCCGAGTGCCAATACATAGGCAAACCAGATTTCAATACCGCCGCCGACAAACGGGCCGAGATACACCTCTGAAAGTTTTTCACCGACGCCGATGATCAGGCCGCCGATGATGGCGCCGGGTACCGATGTCAGGCCCCCGAGGATGACGACCGGCAATGCACGCAGCGCCACGGTGGTGAGTGAAAACTGCACGCCCAGCTTGCTGCCCCAGATCATTCCGGCGACCAATGCCACGACACCGGCGACGCACCAGACGATGACCCAGATACGGCCCAGCGGAATGCCGATGGACTGTGCCGCCTGGTGGTCGTCGGCGACTGCACGCAGGGCGCGGCCGGTTGATGTTTTCTGGAAGAAGACGCTGAGCAGCGCAACCAGGCCGGCAGCAATCGCAGCAGCAATCAGGTCTTCCTTGTTGATCAAAATGCCGCCCTGGAACACTTTGTCGAGGATGAAGATCGGCTCTTTTGGCATGCCGATATCGATCTTGTAGATGCTGCTGCCGAACAGTGTCTGGCCCAGGCCTTCAAGAAAGTAGGCAATGCCCAGCGTGGCCATGAGCAGCGTGGCGCCCTCCTGGTTGACCAGGTGGCTGAGCACCAGCCGCTCGATGACCCATGCGACGGCGAACATGATGACGCCGGCGATCACAAACGCGCAGATATTGGCAAACAGCAGGTTGTTGATGCCCGTCCACTGCGGGATCCATTCCGAAAAGCGCGCCATGGCCAGCGCCGCAAACAGCACCATGGCGCCCTGCGCAAAGTTGAAGACGCCGGAGGCTTTGAAGATCAGCACAAAGCCGAGCGCCACCAGCGAATAAAGCATGCCGGCCATCAGGCCACCAAACAGAGTCTCTAAAAAGAATGCCATGTGTGTATGTCCTGCCGATCAGTGGGATGTGCCCAGATAGGCCTTGATCACGTCTTCGTTGTTGCGCACTTCGTCCGGCGTGCCATCGCCGATCTTCTTGCCGTAGTCGAGGACTACTACGCGGTCGGAGATATCCATGACCACACCCATGTCGTGTTCGATCAGCACGACCGTGGTGCCGAACTCGTCGTTCACGTCGAGCACAAAACGGCACATGTCCTGCTTTTCCTCGACGTTCATGCCGGCCATGGGTTCGTCGAGCAGCAGCACCTGCGGCTCCATCGCCAGGGCGCGGCCCAGGTCAACGCGCTTTTGAAGGCCGTAAGGCAGCTGGCCGACGGGTGTCTTGCGATAGGCCTGGATTTCCAGGAAGTCGATGATTTTTTCGACCGCTTCACGATGGCGTATTTCTTCACGCTCGGCAGGGCCTATGCGCAGTGCCTGCATGAAAAGGTTGCTCTTGATCTTGAGGTTGCGGCCCGACATGATGTTGTCGAGCACGCTCATGCCCTTGAAGAGTGCCAGGTTCTGGAATGTACGCGCCACGCCCATCACGGCCACCTGGTGGCTGTTCATGTGTTTGAAGGTCTGGCCGCGGAAGGTGATGGAGCCCTGCTGCGGTGAGTACACGCCGTTGATGCAATTGAGCATGGAGCTTTTGCCCGCGCCATTGGGGCCAATGATGGCGCGTATCTCGTGCTCGTTGACGTTGAACGAGATATCTGACAGCGCCTTGACGCCGCCAAAACTCAAACTGATGTTGTTCACGTCAAGAATGACGTCGCCTATCTTTTTATTCATGCTGCCGCCTTCACGGGTGCAAAGGTTTTTGCATCGTCAATTTTCAGTGTGGCGCTGACGCTGCCGCTGCGCCCGTCCTCGAACTTCACCACGGTTTCGATGAATTGCTCGGTCTTGCCGCCGTAGAGCGCATCGACCAGCGGCTGGTATTTGTCGGCGATAAAACCGCGCCTGACCTTGTTGGTACGTGTCAGCTCGCCGTCGTCGGCATCCAGTTCCTTGTGCAGCACAAGAAAGCGGCTGACCTGTGAGCCCGCGAGCAGCAGGTCCACGCTCAGGTCGGCATTGACCTTCTCCACGCACTCCTTGATCAGCTGGTAGACCTCCGGCTTTTGCGCCAGGTCGGTGTAGCCGGCATAGGGCAGGTTGCGGCGCTCGGCCCAATTGCCCACGGCTTCAAAGTCGATGTTGATGAAGACGCAGACCTTCTCGCGGCCATCGCCGTAGGCCACCACTTCCTTGATGTAGGGGAAAAACTTGAGCTTGTTCTCTACATACTTGGGCGCAAACATGGCGCCGTCGTTGCTGCCGCCCTTGATGCGGCCCACATCTTTCACGCGGTCTATGATTTTCAGGTGGCCTGCGGCGTCTATGAACCCCGCATCGCTGGTGTGGTACCAGCCGTCGGCCGTCAGCACCTCGGCAGTGGCCACCGGGTTTTTGTAGTATTCCTTGAGCAGGCCGGCCGACTTGACCATGATCTCGCCGTTGTCGGCCACGCGGATCTGCACGCCCGAAATCGGTACGCCAACAGTGTCTGCACGGGCTTCGTTGTCGGGCTGCAGGCAGACAAACACGGCGGTCTCGGTCGAGCCGTAGAGCTGCTTCATGTTGATGCCGATGGAACGGTAAAAGGTAAACAGGTCGGGGCCAATCGCCTCGCCGGCCGTGTACACCACACGCACACGCGAAAACCCCAACGTGTTGCGCAGTGGGCCATACACCATGACGTTGCCCAGCGCATAAAGAAGACGGTCAAAGCCGCCAACGGGCTTGCCGTCCATCAGCGCAGGGCCCACACGCTTGGCCACGCCCATGAAGAAGTCGAACATGCCGCGCTTGATGCGGCCCGCGTCTTCCATGCGGATCATCACCGTCGTCAGCAGGCCTTCAAAAATGCGCGGTGGCGCGAAGTAATAGGTTGGGCCGACTTCCTTCAAATCGATCATCACGGTCGCTGCACTTTCAGGGCAATTGACGACATAACCGCAGGCCAGCCACTGCGCGTAGCTGAAGATGTTCTGGCCGACCCAGGCTGGCGGCAGGTAGGCCAGCACTTCCTCGTCTGACGTGAGTTTGTCGAAATCAGCACCAGCCCTGGCCCTGTCCAGCATGGTGTTGTGGGTATGCACCACGCCCTTGGGGTTGCCGGTGGTACCTGATGTAAAAAACATCGCCGCCACGTCATGGGGCTGCGTCTTTTCAACCTCGGCCCTGAACCAGCCCGGCTGCGCTGCCGCAAAGGCCTTGCCAGCTTCCATCATCTGGTCGAGCGAGACGAGGCCCGGCTCGCTGTAATTGCGCAGGCCGCGCGGGTCGTCAAACACGATGCTTGAGAGCTGGGGGCAACGGTCACGAATCTCCAGCAGTTTGTCGACCTGCTCCTGGTCTTCCACCACTGCAAAGCGCACGTCGGCATTGGTGATGGGGAATACACACTCGGCCGCAACTGCATCCTGGTAAAGCGGAACCGGTATGGCACCCAGGGATTGCGCGGCCAGCATGGTGGCGTAAAGACGGGGGCGGTTGCTGCCGACGATGACCATGTGCTCGCCACGCTGCAGGCCGGCCTGGTGCATGCCGCAGGCGATCTGCTCGACCATGGCCGCCATGGCCGACCAGCTGTGCGCCTGCCAGATGCCGTATTCCTTCTCGCGCATGGCGGGCGCACTCGGGCGCTCGGCAGCGTGTTTGAGCAGCAATCGGGGAAACGTGGTCTGCATTTGTCCTTGTCTCGCTTTCGTTTTCAACAGCCGGTTGTCATGCGCTGTCCCTGGGACTCCATGACACAACCCGAAGTTGTTGTCTTGACTGGATAGTAGGCGTCCATTTGACGCCATGTTGTCGTTCCGACGACAATTCGAGGGTGATTACTCCCCCGGACTTTCCCTTAGCCCCTTTTCCTGCCGCTTCACAGCAGCTTCGCCATGCAGCCTGAGCGTCCTTTACAGATACGCCGCCGCGACATCACCGAGGCCGATCTCGCCGGCATCCCCTGGCTGTCGCTGCTTCTGCCGGCTGAACGCGAGCGCGCTGTGGCCGGGCTGCATGTGGGCGATGCCCAGCCGGGCGATTACGTCTGCCGCGTCGGTAAACCCGTGACCTACTGGTTCGGCGTGGTGCACGGGCTACTCAAGATGAGCAGCGACAACGCCCAGGGCATGACCATGACGTTCACCGGTGTGCCGCCCGGTGGCTGGTTTGGCGAAGGCACGGCGCTCAAGCGCGAACCGTACCGCTACAACATCCAGGCCTTGCGTAAAAGCGTGGTGGCTGGTTTGCCGGTGGATACCTTCCACTGGATGCTGGACCATTCCATAGGCTTTAACCGTTTTGTGATGAACCAGCTCAACGAACGGCTTGGCCAGTTCATCGCCGCACGCGAGATCGACCGCATGAATAACCCCGACGTGCGTGTTGCCCGCGGCCTGGCGGCACTGTTCAACCCCGTTCTGTACCCCGGTGTTGGGGAAGTGCTGCGCATCACCCAGCAGGAGCTGGCCTATCTCATCGGCCTGTCGCGCCAGCGGGTCAATGAAGCACTGACCCGGCTCGAAGCACAGGGCAGCATACGTGTCGAGTACGGCGGCCTTCGCGTGCTTGACCTGCAGAGCCTGCGTTCTCAAACCAGCTGATTTTTAATGTATACGGCAAAAATTTAACGTATACAGCAAAAAATCAGGGTTTGATGGGTTGAGACTGATCAAAAGGTCGCCGGGAGCGATGAAAACAGCCAAAAAAAGCCCGTTTTAGGTGCCAAATCGGGCTGTAGCCCTTTAAATACGTGCGTGAGTAGCTATTGAATATATAGCAAGCAGCTCATCAGGAAAGGAGCTCGAGCAGGATATAAATGGTCGCCATGACCCAGTTCGCTCGCCGGGCGACCGTCACATTTCTTTTGGGAATGGGGAACAGTTCCATTTGCTGCCATCCACGGACGTAAAAGGCGAGTGCCAGCAGGCAACCAAAGCCCCCGAGCAACCATGATCCGCTGATGCTGGCTGCCGGCACTGTCACAACCAGAATCAGCCACGTCGGTATCAACACCCCACCGGTCATGCTGGCGAGTACGTGGGACAAACCGCCGCATAGCTGGCAGGTTGCCGGATGCGCACGGCCTGACCAGCGCGCGTCCCAGCTTGAGACGCCCGGCCTCTTGCAGTGGGGGCAGACGTTCATCGCTTCAGGTACTGATGGCCGTCGTGAACACCAGCCGGCTGCCAAACGGGTCTTTGACAGTCACCTCGCGCGTGTCCCAGGGCGTGGCTTCAATGCCCGGCCTCGCATATTTGTAGTTGGTGGCACTCAACTCCTGGTGAAAGGCGTCAATGTCGTCCACCGCTATGCGCATGGCCGATCCGGGGCTGGCGTCGCCGTGGTGCTCTGACAGGTGCAGGATGCAGTCGCCGCGTGAGACCTGCATGTAAAGCGGCAGACCTGGCTCGAAGCGGTGCTCAAAGTCGAGCTTGAAACCCAGAAAGCCGATGTAAAACTCTTTGGCTTTTGCTTCGTCGAAGCTGCGCAGTATGGGGGTGGTGTTGCCAATTTTCATGGCCTGTTTGTACCACCCGCCCCACGGGCGGAGCGCCGGTTTTTACGCTTTTTTTATACCGCGCTGCGCTCTTTCATCCCTGTTTTTACACGCCGGATCAGAAACTTCTCCCATCGTTTTAGCTGGAGAGAAGTTCATGGATATTGCATTCATATTTGGTGCCGCCGCCCTCTGGGGTGTGATGGTGTTGCTGGTCTGGGGTTTCCAGAAGCTTGAAAAGCCCGAAGGAGGCCGCTCATGATCAGCCTCAACGTGCTCTACGGCTTTGGCGGCGTCTGCGCCGTGATGTTGCTGGCCTACCTGGTCTACGCGCTGATCTGCGCCGAGGAGTTTTGATGACTTCTTTGTCTATGGGTCTGCTGGCCGTTTATCTGGGTGTCTTGCTGCTGGTGTCCTGGCCCCTGGGCATCTGGCTGACGCGCATCGCCGCCGGCAATCTGCCGGGCTGGATGCACAAGGTCGAAGCGCCGCTCTACAAACTGGCTGGTACCTCGGCCGACAAGTCCATGAACTGGGCGCACTACGCGCTGGCGTTGCTGGCCTTCAACCTGCTGGGCGTGGCTGTTGTCTACCTGCTGCAGCGTGTGCAGCTGTGGCTGCCACTCAACCCGGCAGGCATGGCCAACATCACGCCCGACTCGGCTTTCAACACCGCCATCAGCTTCGCGTCAAACACCAACTGGCAGGGCTACGCCGGGGAATCGACCATGAGCTATCTCACGCAGATGCTGGCTCTGACGGGGCAAAACTTCTTCTCGGCTGCTACCGGCATCGCCGTGGTTTTTGCGCTGTTCCGCGGCTTTGCGGCCAAATCGACCGGCGTGATCGGCAACTTCTGGGTGGACATCACCCGCATCACCGCCTGGGTGCTGCTGCCCATTTCTCTGGTGTTTGCGATCTTCCTGGTCGGCCAGGGCGTGATCCAGAATTTTGACAGCTACAAGGATGTGAGCACGCTGGAGGTCAACAATTACCAGGTCGCCAAGAACGGCCCCGACGGCCAGCCGCTGAAAGATGCCAAAGGCAATGCGCTGATGGAAGACGCGAAGACAGACAAGCAGACCCTGGCCATGGGCCCGGTCGCTTCGCAGGAAGCCATCAAGATGCTGGGCACCAACGGTGGCGGCTTTTTCAACGCCAACTCTGCGCACCCGTATGAAAACCCGACGGCGCTGAGCAACTTTGTGCAGATGCTGGCCATCTTTTTGATCCCGGCTGCGCTGTGTTTTGCCTTTGGCCGAAGCGTGGGTGACCAGCGCCAGGGCTGGGCCGTGCTGGCCGCGATGACGGTGATGTTTGTGATTGCCGTGGCCGTCATCACACCGGCAGAGCAGGCCGGCAACCCGCTGATCGCATCACTGGGTGTGGACCAGGCTGGCAGCGCACTGCAGGCCGGCGGCAATATGGAAGGCAAGGAAACACGCTTTGGCATCAATGCCTCCAGCCTGTTTGCGGTGATCACCACGGCTGCCTCATGCGGTGCCGTGAACCTGATGCATGACTCGCTCACGCCGATTGGCGGCCTGGTGCCCATGGTGATGATGCAGCTCGGGGAGGTCGTCTTCGGCGGTGTCGGTACCGGCCTTTACGGCATGCTGATATTCGCCATCCTGGCCGTGTTCATCTCGGGCCTGATGATTGGCCGCACGCCTGAATACCTGGGCAAAAAGATCGAGTCGCACGAAATGAAGCTGACCTCGATTGCGATTCTGGTAACGCCCATCCTGGTGTTGGCAGGCACCGCCATTGCCGTACTGGCCACAGCAGGAAAGGCTGGCATTGCCAACCCTGGCGCGCACGGGTTTTCAGAAATCCTCTATGCGCTGACTTCTGCCGGCAACAACAACGGCAGCGCCTTTGCAGGCCTGTCTGCCAACACACCGTTCTACAACACCATGCTGGGCATCGTCATGTGGCTGGGCCGTTTCGGTGTCATCGTGCCTGTGCTCGCGATTGCTGGTGCGCTGGCTGCCAAGAAGCGCCTGCCTGTGACGGGCGGCACGATGCCCACGCACGGCCCGCTGTTTGTCACCCTGCTGATCGGTACCGTGCTGCTGGTCGGCCTGCTGAACTATGTCCCTGCGCTGGCCCTGGGCCCGGGGGTCGAGCACCTGATGCTGTGGACCGTCAAATAACCGGCGAAAAATCATGAGCAATAAAAAACCATTTGTACTTCTTGACCCGGCCCTGTTAAAGCCGGCCATCGTCGCCTCGTTCACCAAACTCAGCCCGCGTGCGCAGTGGCGCAACCCGGTGATGTTTGTGGTGTTTATCGGCAGCATCCTGACCACGCTGCTGGGGCTGCAAGCCCTGCAGGCTCCCGGCGGCAAGGGCGCAGATTCGGCAGGCTTTATCTTCGCCGTCGCCGTCTGGCTTTGGTTCACCGTGCTGTTTGCCAATTTTGCAGAGGCGCTGGCCGAGGGCCGCAGCAAGGCGCAGGCGGCCTCGTTGCGTGGTCTCAAGAAAAGCACCTGGGCCAAGAAGCTCAAGGAGCCCAAACACGGTGCAACCTTCCTTCCAGAACAAGCTGAAAACCTTAGAAAAGGTGACGTGGTTCAAGTGGATGCCGGTGAGATGATCCCGCTCGACGGTGAAGTCATTGAAGGCGTGGCCTCGGTTGATGAAAGCGCCATCACCGGCGAATCCGCCCCTGTGGTGCGTGAGTCTGGCGGCGACTTTTCGTCTGTGACTGGCGGCACGCGTGTGTTGTCCGACTGGCTGGTGGTGCGCATCGGCGTCAACCCCGGCGAGTCCTTCCTCGACCGCATGATCAGCATGGTCGAAGGTGCCAAACGCCAGAAGACACCGAATGAAATCGCGCTGACGATTTTGCTGGTGGCGCTAACCATCGTCTTCCTGGTTGTCACGGTCACCTTGTTGCCGTTTTCGATCTTCAGCGTCGAAGCTGCAGGTGCGGGCACGGTGGTCAGCATCACCGCGCTGGTGGCCTTGCTGGTCTGCCTGATCCCCACCACCATTGGCGGCCTGCTGTCGGCCGTCGGTGTCGCCGGCATGAGCCGCATGATGCAGGCCAACGTGATTGCCACTTCGGGCCGTGCGGTTGAGGCCGCTGGTGACGTTGATGTGCTGCTGCTCGACAAGACGGGCACCATCACCCACGGCAACCGCCAGGCCAGCAGTTTTGTGCCCGCGCCTGGCGTGACAGAAGCCATGCTGGCCACCACGGCGATGCAGGCCTCCATGGCCGATGAAACGCCTGAAGGCCGCAGCATCGTGACGCTGGCCCAGAAGATCAATGCGACTCAGGCTTTGGTCGGTGAGACTGTCGAAGTCCCCTTCACTGCACAGACCCGCATGAGCGGCATTGACGTCAAGCTGCCCGACGGCAGCACACGCCAGCTGCGCAAGGGCGCGGTTGATGCCGTGCGCAAACATGTCGAGGCACTGGGCGGCAGTGTGCCCGCCGAGGTGCTGCGCGCGTCCGATGAAGTCTCGCGCCGCGGCAGCACGCCGCTGGCCGTGAGCGATGGCAAGCAGGTGCTGGGCGTGGTTGAACTGAAAGACATCGTCAAGGCCGGCATCAAGGAGCGCTTCGGCGAATTGCGCCGCATGGGCATCAAGACCGTGATGATCACCGGCGACAACAAGCTCACCGCCGCCGCGATTGCCGCCGAGGCCGGTGTCGATGACTTCCTCGCTGAAGCCACGCCAGAAGACAAGCTCAAGCTGATACGGCAGTACCAGGCCGAGGGCCGGCTGGTGGCCATGACGGGCGACGGCACCAACGATGCGCCGGCACTGGCCCAGGCCGACGTGGCCGTCGCCATGAACAGCGGCACACAGGCTGCCAAGGAAGCCGGCAACATGGTTGACCTGGACTCCAACCCGACCAAGCTGCTGGAGATTGTCGAGACCGGCAAGGCGCTGCTGATGACGCGCGGCTCGCTAACCACGTTTTCGATTGCGAATGACGTGGCCAAGTACTTCGCCATCATTCCGGCGATTTTTGTGACGACCTATCCTCAGCTCGGCGCACTCAACGTGATGCGCCTGGGCAGTCCGTCGTCGGCGATTTTGTCAGCCGTGATCTTCAACGCGCTCATCATCATGTTCCTGATTCCCCTGGCGCTCAAGGGTGTGCGTTACCGCGCCGTCGGTGCAGCCGCGCTGCTACGCCGCAACCTGCTGATTTACGGTTTGGGCGGCCTCATCGTGCCCTTCATCGGCATCAAGGCGATTGACCTGCTGCTGGTCGCCATGAATCTTTCGTGAATACATAAGGAATCCATATGACAAGCATCATTCGCCCCGCACTGGTCGTCTTCACAGCGCTCACACTCATTACCGGCGTGGCCTATCCGCTGGTGGTGACCGGCGTAGCGCAAACGCTGTTCCCCTCCCAGGCAGCAGGCAGTCTCGTCGTCAAGGATGGTAAAGCGGTTGGCTCTGCGCTGATCGGGCAGAACTTCAGCGACCCCAAACACTTCTGGGGCCGCCCATCGGCCACAGGCCCCATGCCCTACAACGCAGGTGCATCCAGCGGCTCGAATCAGGGGCCGCTGAACCCTGCGCTGGCCGATGCAGTCAAGGGCCGCGTGGAAGCCCTGCGTGCGGCTGACCCCGGCAACACGGCGCCAGTGCCGGTTGATCTCGTCACTGCTTCTGCCAGCGGCCTCGACCCCCATATCAGTCCTGCAGCCGCCCGCTACCAGGTGGCGCGTGTGGCGAGGGCGCATGGGTTGTCTGCAGACAAGGTTGCTGCACTGGTCGAGGCACAGACCGACACACCGCTGCTGGCCTTTATGGGCGAGGCGCAGGTCAACGTGCTCAAGCTCAATCTTGCGCTGGATGCGATGCGTTGAAGCAAAACAGGATTTAATGAGGTTTGATGCCCACGTTTACCGATTCAAGACCCGACCCCGACCAGCTGCTGGAGCAGCTCAGGGGTGACGAGGCGCGCGGCCGCCGTGGCCGGCTGCGCATCTACTTTGGCGCCAGTGCCGGTGTCGGCAAGACCTACGCCATGCTGAGCGCCGCGCAGCGCGAGCGCAAGGCCGGGCGCGAGGTGCTCATCGGCGTGGTTGAAACCCATGGCCGCGCCGAGACGGTTGAGCTGCTGGCCGGGCTTGAGCAGTTGCCGCTGCGCGAGCTGCCCTATCGGAACAATGTGCTCAAGGAATTCGACCTTGACGCCGCGCTGGCGCGCAAACCAGCGGTGCTGCTGGTCGATGAGCTGGCGCACAGCAATGTAGAAGGTTCACGCCACCCCAAGCGGTGGCAGGACGTGCAGGAGTTGCTGGAGGCCGGCATTGATGTGTGGTCAGCGCTCAATGTGCAGCACCTTGAAAGCCTCAATGGCACCGTGGGCGCCATCACCGGCATACGAGTGCACGAGACGGTGCCCGACACCGTGCTTGATGATGCAGACGAGATCATCCTGGTTGATGTCACGCCCGATGAACTGATGGCGCGGCTCAAGGCCGGCAAGGTGTATTTGCCCCAGCAGGCCGAGCGTGCGGCGCAAAACTTCTTCCGCAAGGGCAACCTGATTGCGCTGCGCGAGATTGCGCTGCGCCGCACCGCCGAACATGTTGAAGACGACGTGCGCAGCTACCGGGTCGAGCAGTCAATTGCGCCCGTCTGGAACACCGAGGGCGCGCTGCTGGCCTGCATAGGCCCGCGCGCAGGTGCAGAGCAGACCGTGCGTGTGGCGGCAAGGCTGGCAGGCCAGCTCAGTGTGCGGTGGCATGTGGCCTATGTCGAGACACCGCAGTTGCAGCGGCTCAAGGCGGGTGAGCGTGACCGCATTCTGGCAGTCATCAAGCTTGCTGAAGAACTGGGTGCAGGCACGGCGGTACTCACGGGCGCTGATGCTGCAGAAGCACTGGTGTCACAGGCCCAGACGCTGAACTGCGCCACGCTGGTGGTGGGCCGCCCGTCGCTGACAGGCTGGCAATCATGGGGCAGGCGCAGCATGACGCGGCAACTCGCGCTGCTGGCTCCCACGCTCGATATCGTGGAGGTCGGTCGAGCCGACAGTGCCCGCCGCCTGGCGGGTGCAGTGCGCCGCACGCCTGAAGACGCACCCGATGCGGCCTGGCACGACAGCGTGCCGCGTTATGCCTGGGCTGCCGCCAGCAGTGTGGCCATCACCCTGCTGGCCACGCCGCTGCTGCACCTGTTTGACCTGGCCAACATCGTCATGCTGTTTTTGCTGGGCACGGTGCTTGTGGCGCTGAAGTTCGGGCGCGGCCCGGCGGCGCTGGCCGCTTTTCTCAACGTGGCCGCCTTCGATTACTTTTTTGTCGCACCACGCCTGTCCTTCGCGGTCAGTGATGTGCAGTACCTGGTCACCTTTGCCGTGATGCTGGTGGTCGGCCTGCTGACCGGTCAGCTCACGGCCGGCCTGCGGTTCGAGGCGCGTATCTCCAGCAGCCGCGAGCGCCGTGCGCAGTCGCTGTTTGAACTCACGCGTGACCTGTCTGCGGCACTCATGAGCGTGCAGGTGTGTGAGCTGGGCGAGGCCGCCGTGCAGCGCAACTTTGGCGGGCAGGCGCTGGTGCTGGTGACCGATGCCGGCGACCAGCTGACTTTCCCCGCAAGCCTGCCGGACGACTTTGACACCAGCGTGGCCGACTGGGCTTTCCGCAACGAGCAGGCTGCCGGTCTGGCAACCAGCACGCTGTCGGCGCAGCCCTGGCACTACATCCCCTTGCGGGCACCGATGCGCGTGCGCGGCGTGCTGGCCCTCAGGCCGTCGCAGCCGCGCTGGCTGCTGATACCCGAGCAGCTGCAACAACTCGATACGCTGGCCAGGCAGATCGCGATTGCGCTTGAACGTGTGCACTATGTCGAGATTGCCCAGCAGGCGGTGGTGCAGATGGAGTCCGAGCGCCTGCGCAACACTTTGCTGGCCGCCATTTCACATGACGTGCGCACGCCGCTGACGGCGCTGATCGGGCTGGCTGAATCGCTGCAGCGTTCTGCACCGCCGCTTGATGCGGCGCAGGCCGGCATTGCGCAGTCGATAACGCAGCAGGCAAGGCAACTCAGCGCACTGGTCACCAACCTGCTTGACATGGCGCGACTGCAGCAGGGCGGCGTCAACCTGCGAAGCGAATGGCAATCGGCTCAGGAAGTGGTGGGCTCGGCGATTCGTGCTGCGCAGCATGCATTGACCGGGCTGGATGTGCAGGCGCATGTGCCCGCGGACCTCCCGCTGGTCGAGTTCGATGCGGTGCTGATGGAGCGTGTGCTTGTCAACCTGCTGGAGAACGCGGCCAAGTACGGCGCAGCGCCCATCGTTGTCGGCACCCGTGTCACACCCGATGCGCTGGTGCTGACCGTGCGTGATCACGGCCCCGGCCTGCCGCTAAAACTGGCTGGGCATGAAGATACGCTCTTTGACAAGTTCACGCGCGGCGAGGCTGAGTCAGCCACGCCCGGCGTCGGCCTGGGGCTGGCGATCTGCAAGGCGATAGTTGATGCGCATCGCGGCAGCATTCATGCCGCCAATGCGGTCGGTGGCGGTGCTGAATTCAGCGTCACACTGCCACGACGCGCACCACCCGTTCTTGAATCCCCCTAAACTCGATTCATGCCCACCCCTGTCGTTGTCGTCATCGAAGACGAACCGCAAATCCGCCGCTTTGTACGCAGCGCGCTTGAGGCCGAGGGCTGGCAGGTGCACGAAGCCGATACCGCCAGAAAAGGCTTGAGTGAAGCCGGTACACGCAAGCCCGACCTGCTTGTGCTGGACCTCGGCCTGCCCGACGGTGACGGGCTGGACGTGATTCGTGATGTGCGGGGCTGGTCGGCCGTGCCGATCATTGTGTTGTCAGCCCGCAGCGACGAGGCCGACAAGATTGCCGCGCTTGACGCAGGCGCAGACGATTACCTCACCAAGCCTTTTGGTGTGGGCGAGCTGCTGGCCCGGGTGCGCGCCAACCTGCGACGCCCGCGCGCTGCAGCGGCTGACGGCGCTGTGCCCGAAGAAGCCGACCCGGTGTTCCGCTTCGGCGAGGTCGAGGTCGACCGCCAGGCCCGCATAGTCAGGCGTGCGGGCGCCGAAGTACACCTGACGCCGATTGAATACCGCCTGCTCAGCGTGCTGATGGCCAATGCCGGCCGCGTGCTGACGCACCGGCAACTGCTGCGTGAGGTCTGGGGTCCGTCACATGCCGACCAGAGCCACTACCTGCGTATTTACATGGGCCATTTGCGGCAAAAGCTGGAGGCTGACCCGGCCCAGCCTGTGCACCTGCTGACCGAAACGGCGGTCGGTTACAGGCTTCTGGTGGGCTGAAAAGTCTGGCCTGGTCTGCACCAAAACGGCGAAATGTCCGTTTCGGGTGCACGTTTGACCAGCCTTCAGCCCCTGCTTTTTGGCGCCGGATCAGGCATATCCAGCCCAAAAATTGCGCGCAAATTCGTCTTGCTGCTGATTTTCCGGTCCAGGTCCAGGCTTTCTTCCAGGTCGTCCAGGTGCCTGCGCATCAGGTCCACCGCCTTTTTGGGCTGGTGGGCGCGCAGGTGTTCTATGAGCTTGTGGTGGTCATCGTGCCAGCAGACCATTTCACTGGCGTTGTCATAAAGGCTGGTCACCAGTGAGGTCCTGGCAACCAGTTGCCTGACCTGGTCGGCCAGGATGGCGTTGTCGGCAATTTCCGAGAGCAGCAAATGAAACTGCCCGGACAGCTTGATCGCCTCACGCATGCGGCCTGCGCGGCGGTGCCCATCTTCCTCGGCGATGTTTTTGGCGAGCACCTTGAAGTCGGCCCCCGAGGCCCGCGCGGCCGCCAGTTCGACAATGCCGGCCTCAATCGTCTTTCGCGCCGCAAAAATGGCCCGTGCTTCCTTTGCGTCCGGGCTGGCGACGAAGGCGCCGCGATTGGGCACCAGTCGCACCATGTTCTCGAAGGTCAACCGTGCAAACACGCGCTCCATTTCGCGCCTGGATATCTTGAAGGCCTCACACATGGCCAGCTCGTTCAGGCGGGTGCCGGGAAGCAGGCGCTGGTCCACGATGGCGTCCATCACGCTGCGGTAAACGTCTTCGACGGACAGGTCGCTGGCGGCAGATTTTGCGGCTTTGGCTTCTGATGCTTTGGTCATGGCGGGCTGGCTTGCGTGATGTTCAGGATTGCGCGCAATTTTAATCATGATTTGCGCAAAATAAAAATACAAAATAGCGAACAAGACTGGCACGCGCTTTGCATTGTCTAGCGGGGCCTGTTAACACTATTTTCAGGAGTTCGTTCCCTGCCGGTTGTGATCAAAAAAGCCGTGCGCGGCGTTGCAAAGCCTTGATGGGGCCTACCCCATCTGCGTTTTGCGCCTTGCGCACAGCCTTTTTGACTCACAACGCATCTCCCGAAAACAGTGTTAACAGGCCCCAGGCAATTTCGCCAATTCACGACAAGAGAACCTTTATGTCCAACACAATCCATACAGTTCGCACCGGACTTGAGCGCAGGGCTCTTGTCGCTTCCACCTTCATCGCGCTGGCTTGCGCCGCAGTGATGGGCAACGCCAGTGCCCAGCCGCTGACCGAAGTCAAGGTGTCGCTCAACGCGCCTTTCGACGGCAGCAACGCTGCCTTCTTCCTGGCGCAGGAAAAAGGTTACTTTGCAGCAGAAGGCATCACCGTCAACATGGATCCGTCGGGCGGCTCCGGCGAGGCCGTCACCCGCATCGGCAGCGGCGCGTATGACTTCGGTTTTGCTGACGTCAACGTGCTGCTGGAATTCAACGCCAAGAACCCAGGCAGCGCCGGCAAGGCGGTGTACATGCTGTATTACCGCTCGCCGCTGTCGATTGCCAGCTTTGCCAAGACCGGCATCAACAAGCCTGCAGACCTAGTGGGTAAAAAACTCGGCGGCGCGCTGACGGACGGCGCTTACAAGCTTTTCCCGGTGTACGCCAACCTGGCGGGCATCAAGCCTGATTCCGTCAAGTGGGAGTATGGTGACCTCCGCCTGCGCGAGGCCATGCTTCTCAAGGGTGATGTCGATGCGATTTTGGGCTTTGATTCCACCATGTACTTTGGCCTGACCAAGCAGGGCATCAAGCCCCCCGACATCAAGTTCCAGTACTACTCCGACCTCGGCATGGACCTCTACGGCAACGGCATCGTCGCATCCAAAAAGATGCTCGAGACCAAACCTGCCATCGTCAAGGGTTTTGTGGCCGCAGCTGCCAAGGGCTGGCGTGATGCCGTGGCCAACCCGGCTGCCGCGATTGCCGCGCTGAAAAAGCAGGCACCCCTGGCCGATGAAAAGCTGGAGATGGAAAAGCTGCAGTGGCTGATCAAGAACCAGATCACCACGCCTGAATCAACGGCTGACGGCATGGGCGGCGTGCGCACTGCACGTCTTGACAAGTCAGTGGCGGTGCTGTCCAAGGCCTTTGACCTGCCCGGCAAACCCACCTCGGCAGACGTGTTCACCAACGCGTTTTTGCCGCCGCTGGCCAATCGCAAGCTGCCTTGAGCCTCAGGTAACTCCAACCCCGAACTGACCTGAAATGACAGAAGAAAGCCGATCATGAAGATGAGTACACGCACGCTTGAAAACGCGATGCCCTGGTTTTTTGTGATCGGCCTTCTCGTCATATGGCAGTTCGCCTGTGTCGCGTTCGACATCAAGCCCTTCCTGTTGCCCAGCCCCTATGCGATTTCGCAGTCCATGGTGCAGTGGACTTCGCCCATTCTTGAAAACGCGGGCTTCACACTGCTCTCAACGCTGGCTGGCTTTGTACTTGCCGTGGTGCTGGGTGTGGCGCTGGGCATCGCCATCGGTTCGTCGCGCCTGATCTATCGCGGGCTTTACCCGGTGCTGGTGGCTTTCAACAGCATTCCCAAAGTCGCTGTGGTGCCGGTGTTTGTGATCTGGTTTGGCGCGGGTACTGTGCCGGCCATCCTCACGGCCTTCATGGTGTCCTTCTTCCCGATTGCGGTAAACATCGCAACCGGGCTGGCGACGGTCGAACCCGAGCTGCTCGACGTGCTGCGCGCACTGGGCGCCAGCCGTCGCGACATCCTGGTCAAGGTCGGCTTTCCACGCGCCATGCCCTACTTTTTTGCATCGCTCAAGGTTGCGGTCACGCTGGCGTTTGTGGGTGCCATCATTTCAGAGACGGTGGCCTCCAAACGCGGCATTGGCTACCTGATGATGGCTGCCACCTCCAACTTCGACACGCCGCTGGTGTTTGCGGGCCTCATCGTCACCTCCGTCATGGGTGTGGCCATGTATGCCATCTTTGCCGTCATCGAAAAGCGCACGACCTTCTGGTCGCAGCGTGACGACGGCATGCTCTCTTGAACCTGCGACGAATTTAATGACTGAATTTGATCTCGTTATCCGGGGCGGCACGGTCGCCACCGCGTCAGACACCTTTCGCAGTGATGTCGGCATCACCGGCGGCAAGATTGTTGCGCTCGGCAGTGCTCTGTCGAACGCCAAACAAACCATTGATGCTTCGGGCAAGCTGGTCCTGCCCGGCGGCATCGATGCCCACTGTCACCTCGACCAGCCACGCGCCCAGGGGCTTGCGTCCGGCGGCGCAATCATGGCTGACAACTTCGAGTCGGGCAGCCTGTCGGCCGTGTTCGGCGGGACGACAACCATCATTCCCTTCGCCGTACAACATCGCGGACAGTCGGTACGCGCGGCAGTGGAGGACTACCACCGCCGTGCAGGCGGCAAGGCCTACATTGACTACGGCTTTCACCTCATCGTCTCCGACCCGACCCAGCCAGTGCTGAAGGACGAGCTGCCCTCGCTGATTGCTGAAGGTTATGCCTCGGTCAAGGTCTACATGACCTATGAGGCCATGAAGCTGTCGGACAGGCAGATTCTGGATGTGCTTGACGTCAACCAGCGCGCCGGTGCGCTGACCATGATCCACGCCGAGAACTATGAATGCATTGCCTGGCTGACTGAAAAGCTGGAGGCCGAAGGCAAGACCGAGCCGCGTTACCACGAAGACTCGCGCCCCATGGCGGTCGAGCGCGAGGCCACCCACCGCGCCATCACGCTGTCCGAAGTGGCAGAGGCCAACCTGCTCATCGTGCACGTATCGGGTCGCGATGCGATGGAGGAGATCCGCCGCGCCAGAGCGCGTGGCGTGAAGATCTTTGCAGAGACCTGCCCGCAATACCTTTTTCTCTCGACGCGTGACCTGGCCCTGCCCGACTTTCAGGGTGCCAAATGCATGTGCAGCCCGCCACCGCGTGATCCGGCCAACCAGGCGCATGTCTGGCAGGGCATTGAAGACGGCCTGTTCGACATCTTTTCATCCGACCACGCGCCTTACCGGTTTGACGAAGGCGGCAAGCTGATGTACGGTCCGAAAATTTCATTCAGCAAGGTCGCCAACGGCATACCCGGGCTGGAGACGCGCTCGGCACTGCTTTTCTCTGAAGGCGTGATGACGGGCCGCCTTGACCTCAACCGCTTTGTGGCGCTCAATTCAACCAACGCCGCCAAGCTCTATGGCTTGCACCCGCAGAAGGGCACGATTGCCGTGGGCGCAGATGCCGACATCGCCATCTGGGATCCGGAGCGCAAGGTCACCATCACCAACGACATGCTGCACCACAACGTCGACTACACACCTTACGAAGGCCGCACGCTCACGGGCTGGCCCGTTACCGTGCTGTCGCGCGGGCAGGTGGTTTGCCATGAGGGCGAGCTGCTGGGCAAGCCGGGGCAGGGGCAATTTCTCAAGCGCTTCAGGGCAAAAAAGGGAGACAGGGCATGGACCTAGGCATCACAGGCAAACGCGCACTCGTGCTGGGCGGCAACCGCGGCATAGGCCAGGGCATAGCGCAGGCGCTGGTACGCGAAGGTGTACACGTCGCCATCACGGGCCGCGATGCAGAACGCATGAAAGCAGCTGTGGCCGAACTGAAAGCCTGCAACCCTGCTGTGGATGTGCAGGCTTTTGCAGTGGACCTGGCCGATACGGTAAGTCTTTCTGCCTTCGCATCAAAAATCACCGACAGTTTTGGCCCGATAGACATCCTGGTCAACAACACAGGCGGGCCGGGTTATGGCGGCGCAAGCGAACGGGGCATTGCCGAATGGACCTCCAGCTTCAACGAGATGGTGCTGTCCGTCATCACGCTGACAGACGCGTTGCTGCCCGGCATGCGCAAACGGCAGTGGGGCCGCATCATGACGGTGGTGTCGTCTGGTGTTGTGCAGCCGATACCTATTCTTGGTGTGTCCAACACCCTGCGCAACGCGCTGGTGACCTGGTCCAAGACTTTGTCGATGGAAGTTGCCAAAGACGGCGTCACCGTCAACGTGCTGATTCCTGGCCGGATCGATACAGAGCGTGTGCGCCTGACCGACGAAGCAGTCGCAAAGAAAGACAGCATCACGGTCGAAGAGGCCAAGCGCCGCTCAACTTCGATGATTCCCATGGGCCGCTACGGCGCGCCTGCAGAGTTTGGTGCGTTGGCGGCATTTGTCGCCAGCGTTCCCGCAAGCTACATGACCGGCAGCATGCTGCGCTGCGACGGCGGCAATATTCGCTCTGTCTGAGCCTTCTGATGACTTCTGCACTCGACCTCAGGTTGGCCATCAGGCGCGGTGACTACACCGGCCTCACGACCGGTCGTGCGCCAGGCTATGTGCAGGCCAATCTTTTGGTGTTGCCGCAGCTGCACGTCAATGACTTCCTGGACTTTTGCAGTCTGAATGCCTTTGCCTGCCCGGTGCTGGGCGTGGGCGAGGTCGGCAATCCGCGCATTCCGGCGCTGGGCACAGACATGGATGTACGCACCGATCTGCCGGGCTATCAGGTCCACAGGCCTGGCCTGGCGCCGCAAGAAGTTACAGACATCGTGGATGTGTGGCGCGATGATCTTGTTGCTGTCGTCATTGGCTGCTGGTTCTCGATGGAAGATGCACTGCAAAAATCCGGCATACGCCTGCGCCATGTCGAGCTGGGCATACAGGGCCCGCTTTTCAGAACAAACGTAGAGACGCGCGGCAAAGGCGTTTTTGGCGGACCACTGGTGGTGTCGATGCGGCCTTTTGCCCAAGAGTCTGTTGACCTGGTGCGCGAAGTCACCAGCCGGTTTTCACGCGTGCACGGCGGGCCGCTGCATCTGGGGGACCCGTCTGCGTTGGGTATTGCTGATATGGCCAGGCCGGACTTTGGCGAGGTGCTGTTGCCGCTGCCCGGTGAAATTCCCATGTACTGGGGTTGCGGCCTGACGGCGACCGTGGCCCTGCAGAAGTCGGGCGTTGATTTTTTCATCACGCATGCGCCCGGCAAGATGCTGGTCACCGATTGCCTGAACTCTTCCCTGAGCGACACTTTTGAAACCGAACCGGAAAGCACACCCGCATGAACCCCACTTTCAGCCAGCTCAAGCTCTCACATACCGGCGCGCTGCAACTCCTCAATGCCGCGATTGAAAAAGCCGTGGCCATGAAGCAGCCGCAGTGCATCGCCATCGTCGACGACGGTTGCAACCTGCTGGCCTTTGTGCGCATGGATGGTGCCAAGGTGTTGTCTGAAAAGTCCGCCATTCACAAGGCCATGACGGCTGCCTCAAGTCGTGTGCCGACGGGCAATACCGAAGAAGGCCTGGCTGCAAAACTCGCGAGCGCCACCGGCGGTCTCACCACCAACCTCAAGGGCGGCCTGCCCATCGTTGTGGACGGCCAGGTCATAGGCGGCATTGGCGTCGGCTCGGGCACCGGCGACCAGGACCGCGAGGTCGGCAACTTTGCGCTGGCGTCTTTTGCCGGCGCGAAGACTTTCACTTTTGAATCATGAATACAAACACCGACTCCTTTATCGACTTTCGCGATGTCTGGCTGGCCTACAACGAGGAGTTGCTGGCCCAGCAGAAGTTTGCCGTCGAGGCGATTGACCTCAAGGTGCGGCAGGGCGAGTTCATCGCCATCGTCGGGCCATCGGGTTGCGGCAAATCCACCTTCATGAAACTGGCTACTGGCCTGCGTATGCCCTCAAAAGGCAACATCATCATCGATGGCAAGCACGTCACCGGCCCGCTCAAGGTATCGGGCATGGCCTTCCAGGCGCCCTCGCTTCTGCCCTGGCGCACGACGATGGAAAACGTACTGCTGCCACTTGAGATCGTCGAGCCCTTCCGCAGCAGCTTTCGCGAGAAGAAGAAGGAATACGAAGAGCGCGCCCGCAAGCTGCTGCAAAAAGTCGGGCTGGGCGGATATGAAGACAAGTTTCCCTGGCAGCTGTCGGGCGGCATGCAGCAACGCGCCAGCATTTGCCGCGCACTGATTCATGAACCAAAGCTCTTGTTGCTCGACGAGCCTTTCGGCGCACTCGATGCCTTCACGCGTGAAGAGCTCTGGTGCATCTTGCGTGACCTCTGGACTGAGCAGCGCTTCAATGTCATTCTCGTCACGCACGACCTGCGCGAGTCCGTCTTCCTTGCCGATACCGTGTACGTGATGAGCAAAAGCCCGGGGCGTTTTGTCGCCAAACGCGAGATCGAGCTGCCGCGCCCGCGAGAGCTTGAGGTGACCTACACAAAAGAATTCAGCGACATCGTGCACGACCTGCGCGGCCATATCGGCGCGAGCCGGCAGGCGGCTGCAGTTCCGGCCTGACCAACGCGGGGATACCGGGAAGGAGCGGCGACTTAAAATCAGCCGCTCATGGCCGATTCCGCACCCCCCAAACCTCCCGCCCCCAAACCAGCTGCCGTCCGCATCCGTGCGGCCGCAGCAGCGCCTCCAGGTGCGCCCGGCGCATCGACGGGCACCACGGTGCGCCTGAACAAACGCATGGCCGAGCTGGGCCTGTGCTCGCGACGCGAGGCAGACGACTGGATCATCAAGGGCTGGGTGCGTGTCGACGGCGCGCCTGCCGTCATGGGCCAGCCGGTGGCACTCGATGCACGCATTGAGGTCGACCGCCAGGCCGAGCAGCAACAGCGCCAGCAGGTCACCATCCTGATCAACAAGCCTGTCGGCTACGTCAGCGGCCAGGCCGAAGACGGCCATGAACCTGCCGTGGTGTTGGTGCAGCCGCAAAACCGCTGGCGCGAATGCAACAGCCGCATGCGCTGGGGCCATGAGCAGTTGCGCGGGCTCGCACCTGCCGGGCGGCTTGACATTGATTCCATCGGTTTGCTGGTGCTGACACAGGACGGCCGCGTGGCGCGGCAGCTGATTGGCGAGGACTCGCTGATGGAAAAGGAATACCTGGTGCGCGTCAGCCTGGGTGTGGGCGGCGAAAGCAGCAATGTGCAGGCGGTGTTTCCGGAAGAAAAGCTCGCCTTGCTCAACCACGGCCTCAGCCTGGACGGCCAGCCGCTGCGGCCCGCAAAGGTCAGCTGGCAGAACCCCGAGCAGTTGCGGTTTGTCCTGACGGAAGGCAAAAAACGCCAGATCCGCCGCATGTGCGAGCAGGTCGGCCTGTTTGTGACCGGCCTCAAGCGCGTGCGCATAGGCCGGGTTAACCTCGGGCACCTGCCGGTCGGGCAGTGGCGTTACCTGATGCCGCACGAGAGTTTTTAGGGCACTGCGTTGGATGCGGGGCGGAACTCCCTGCTTTTTTGATGCCACTTGTTCAGGAGCGATAACCATGAAGGTCCGCACGTCCCGTCAATGTCGTCCCTGCCTCCGCTTCCGTCTGGCATGCGTGCCCCTGCTCGGCCTGCTCGCCGCGTCTTTCCAGGTCACGGCCGCACCGCTGACCGATGCCCAGAAAGCGCAGATCGACGCCATGGTGGCCGAGTATGTGCCCGCTGTGCTGCCGGGCCTGCAACTCGCAGTGGGCCGGGGCGGTGAAGTGCAGTATGAGCGTGGTTATGGCGCTGCCAATGTGCGCACCGGCGCACCCATGACGGCGGCCACGCCGGTTCGCATCGGCTCAGTCACCAAACAGCTCACGGTGGCGACGCTGCTGATGCTGGGCGAGCAGAAAAAGCTGTCGCTGCAGGACCCGATCTCGCGCTGGCTGCCCGAGGTGACGCTGCAACCTTCCCCCACCCTGATGCAGGTGATGCAAAACGTGGGCGGCATTCCCGGCGCCAACGCGGAGGACTCGGACCTTTTTGGCACGGTGCAACAGTCACTGGTAAACCCGCCACCCCCGCGCGCCGACTTCATCGCCCGGCTCAACGCACGCGGCCTGTTTGCGTCCCCCGGTGCGGTGTACGACTATTCCAATGCCGGCTTCACGCTGCTGGGCATGGTGGCCGAACGCGTCACCGGGCAGCCGCTGCAGACCGTGCTGCAGGACATGGTCTTCACGCCTGCGGGCATGGCCGCCTCCACACTTCCCGGCGGGCGCGATGTGCCTGGCGCCGCAGCCGGGCATTACCGCGTCAAGACCAGCGACAGCTGGCGCCTGTGCCCGGACCTCAATGCCGGCTTTGATGCGGCTGGCGGTGTGGTGTCCACCGCGTCTGACCAGGTGCGGTGGAACGGCGCGCTCTACAGCGGCAAGCTGCTGCCGGCGCAATCCCTGGCCTTGATCCAGAAGCCCGCCATGCAGGCCAATGGAAAGCCCGCACCGGCTGGCATGGGTGTGGCATATATGGGCGGGCCTGGCAGCTACGGCGCAGCAGGGCAGACTGTGAATTTCGCGGCGGTGAACACCCACTTCGGCAGCGGCGATGACGTGGTGCTGCTGGCCAACGGTTCAAACGGCGCGGGCGATTCGGTTTACCCGCGTTTTGCGCTGGCCATCCGCATCCACAACCTGCTCAACCCCGCATCTGCCTTGCCAGTGCCGGCCACGCCTCCGGCACCGGGCGCCGACGCGCTGGCGCAGCCGGGTGAAGTGACGCAGATGTGCCGCTGAACTGGCGCGCCGACGGCCCGTCGGGAACCTGTCTGCCGCCCGGCTGGCGCGTCAGATGATGAGGTAACAATTCCCGGAATCTGAAAACAAAGGGTTTACCCGTAACGCCAAATTGCGGCGTTTTTTTCGCCTTTTTTGGCCGTCAAGCTTACAAGTCGTAACTTTACGAAACAAATACGGAACTTTTAAGCTTGTAAAAGGCCTAAAAACTCAAGTTTGCGCCGAAAAGTTCACGTTTTTGGTGCGACATGAAACCAATTGTAAAAATACAATAGGTGTTCGCAGGCGGCAAACAGCGGCTTATCTGTCCTTCAAGGCAGCGCTCCCACAAATTTCGGGCCCCAGACCTCCCGGATCACCGACCCCAAAGGCGTCGAATCCAGGCCAGCACCGAAAGCCCCGCCACCGGTTTTTTTGTCCTCATTTAAAGGTCCTCTGGTCTTATGAACAAAGCTTTTCGCGCTTCGCTGATTTCAGCCGCTTGCCTGGCCGCTTTCGGTGCCGCCAGCGCCGCCACCGACACCGCCAACATGACCGTGAAGATCACTGTCACGGCTACCTGCGACATCCACACCGTCGCGCCGACTGATGTTGATTTCGGTTCCGTCGCATCCACCGCCACCAACGTCGCAGCGACTGGCGGCGTGCTGACCGTCAAATGCACCACGGGCACCCCGTACACCATCGGCCTGGACAACGGACTGAACTTCACAACCACACGCCAGATGAAAAACGGCACCACCAATTTTGTCGGTTACGGCCTGTTCCGCGACGCTGCCTTCTCCAACGCCTGGGGCTCGACTGTTCCGCTGTCGGCTGCCGGCACGGGCAATGGCGCGAACCAGAACTTCACGGTTTACGGCCGCGTGCCATCGGCTGCGTCGGCTGCCGGAGCCTACACAGACACCGTCATTGCCACCGTCACGTATTGATCTTTCGCACCATCGAACCCGGCGAATCATCACAACCATTTCAGGATCATCATGAACAGAATCTTCCGCGCTTCCCTCATCTCCGCAGCCTGCCTGGGCGCCTTCGGTGCTGCAACTGCCGCCACCGACACCGCCAACATGACTGTGAAAATCACCGTCACGTCCACCTGCGACATCCACACTGTGGCGCCTACCGACGTTGACTTCGGCTCCGTCGCATCGACCGCTGCCAACGTGGCCTCGACCGGCGGTGTGCTGACCGTCAAGTGCACCAGCGGCACGCCTTACACCATCGGCCTGGGCAACGGCCTGAACTACACCTCCACGCGCCAGATGAAAAACGGCACGACCAACTTCATCGGCTACGGCCTGTTCCGTGATGCCGCGTTTGCCAACGCCTGGGGTACGACCGCTGGCACGACGCAAGCCGGTACGGGCACCGGTGCCAACCAGACGCTGACGGTGTATGGCCGCGTGCCGAGCGCTGCCGGTGTCGCAGGTGCCTATACTGACACCGTGATCGCCACTGTTACTTACTGATCCATGCGGCTCCAAATGCGCCGCCTTCCGGGCGGCGTTTCCTTTTCTGGGCTGGCCTGTGCCGCACTTGTTGCCGCCGTGATGCTTGTTGCCCTTCCGGCAGAGGCTGCGGGCCTGCAGGTCACGCCCATCTCGCTGGACATTCCTGCACAGGAGCAAAGCCAGGCCATGTTCCTGAGCAACAGCGGCAAGACCACGCTGCGTGCCCAGGTGCGTGTGCAGGCATGGACACAATCCGGCGGCACTGAAAAGCTCGAGGCCACGCGTGAGATCGTCGCCAGCCCGCCCATCGTCGAAATCGCGCCCGGTGCGCGCCAGATGGTGCGCATCGTGCGCCTGCAACCGGCCCCTGCCGGGCAGGAGAAAACCTACCGCCTCATCATCGACGAGCTGCCCGGTACTGATGGCGCACAGCCGCCGGCTGCGGCTGGCCTGCAGTTCTTGCTGCGTTACTCGGTACCGGTGTTTGTACTGCCGTCTGCCGCTGCGGGCAGTGCTGCGCTGGCGCCGGCGTCAGCGGCCAACGGTGCCATGCCGCTGGCTGATGTGACGCGCCTCTCCGCCAGCGTCAAGGCCAGTGGCACCGATGCGTCAACGCTGGTCATCGCCAACAACGGTGCGCGCCGCGCCAAGATCAGCCAACTCGCGTATGTCGATGCGCGCGGGCAACGCAACATCCTCTTCCCGGGCCTGATGGGTTACGTACTGGCCGGCCAGACCATGCAGTGGCCGCTGGCCTTGCCCCTGCCGGCGCTGAAGTCCGGCGGTGCCTTCAAGGCAAAGTTCAATGACGATCAAGAAGAGCAGACACTGCCCCTCACTGATCGCCCTTAGTGTGACGCTGGCCTCGGCGCTGGGAAGCGCCGGCGCACAGGTCGTACCCTCTTCGATACCGGACACCGCTGCAGCCGGGGCTCCCGCGCAAGCCGGCACGCAGCCGCTTGAGCTCTACCTCGCTGTCACGCTCAATGGGGTGCCCCTTGAGGAGATCAAGCCCTTCGTGATGCAGCGCGGTGCACTCTTTGCCTCCGCCGCCACCCTGCGTGAACTCGGCCTGAAATGGCCGGGCAGCGATACCGCCTCAAGCCAGGCCGGCCAGGTCGCACTGGCCAGCCTTGCGGGCCTGCAGGTGAACTACGACGAGCCGCGCCAGCGCATCACCCTCACGGCCCCGGTGGCGCTGCTGGACAGGCCGCTGCTGAAGATTGATGCCGCGCTGGCCGACAGGCCGCGCGTGGACCCTGCCGCCCGCGTGCCCGGCGTGCTGCTCAATTACGACCTGTATGCGCAGCAGTCGGCGGGGCAGGGCGCATTGAACGGCGTGAGCGAAGCGCGGGTCTTTGGCATCGGCCCCGGAATCTTCAGCAACACCATGGCCACGCGTGTTGGTGTGGGCGCTGGCAACACACAGGGCCGCAACGTGCGGCTTGATACATCCTGGCAGCGCGACTTTCCCGATGAGCTGACCACCCTTACGGTGGGCGACACCATCACGGGCGCGCTCGGCTGGTCGCGTGCGCTGCGCATAGGCGGCGTGCGGCTGGCCAGCAATTTCGGGCTTCAGCCCTACCGAGTCACCGCGCCGCTGGCTGCCTTCCAGGGCAGTGCGGTGTTGCCTTCCACCGTTGATCTTTTTGTCAATGGCATGAAGCAGTCCACCCAGCAGGTGCAGCCCGGCCAGTTTCAGCTGAACAGCGCCCCGTCCCTCAACGGCAGGGGCCAGGCGCAGATGGTGATCACCGACATCAATGGCCAGAGCAGGTTGGTGAGTTTTGATATCTACGGCTCGCCACAGTTGCTGGCAGCGGGCCTGTCGGACTGGTCTCTCGACGCCGGCGTGATACGCCAGGACTACGCGCTCAAATCGTTTTCATACGGCAATGAGCCCGTTCTCAGCGCCAGTGCCCGCCACGGCTACACCGACCGCCTCACGCTCGAAGGCCATGCGGAGGCGACGCGCGGCCTGCAGCTTGCCGGTGGCGGAGTGGCCTGGCTGCTGGGCGGGCAGGGCGGGGTGGTCACCGCGTCGCTGTCAGGCAGCCATTACGCGGGTGGGGCGGGCGGGGCAAGCAGCTCAGGCGCTCAGGCCAGCCTCGGCTACCAGTGGATTGCGCGTTACTTCAACGCCTCCGTCAATTCGCTCAGGGCTGATGCGCGTTACCGCGACATCGCCAGCCTGAACGGCGCGCCCGTCACCCGGCTCAGCGACTCGGCCTATGTGGGTTTTGACACCAGCCTGGGCCAGTTTGGTTTTGCGCTGCTGCGCCAGCAATATACCGGCTCGCCGATCACGCGCTTTGCCAGCCTGAGCTGGTCGAAGCAGCTTGAGCGCTACGGCTCGCTCACGGTCAATTTGAACCGCAGCTTTGGTGAGCCGGGCGGGCCGCAGCTCTATGTCGGCTGGTCTGTTCTGCTGGATAGAGACACCTCGGTGTCGGCCAGCGCACGCAGGACGCGCGACGCGAGCGGCCTCACACTTGATGCGGCCCGCTCTGCGCCGTCGGACGAAGACGGCTGGGGCTGGCGCGTGCAGGCCAATGCCGACTATGGCAACGGCGGCAATGCGGCTAACGGCCTGAGCAGTGGCCAGGGTCAGTTGAGCCGCACCACCTCTTACGGCCAGTTCTCTGGCGGCGTCAGCCATTTCCGCGGCGTGCAGGGTTCGCCATCCAGCACATCGCTGTTCGGCAACGCCAGCGGCAGCGTGGTGATGATGCAGGGCAAGGTGCAGCCCACGCGCCGTGTCGATGATGGCTTTGCCGTGGTCTCGACCAACGGCATGGCCGGCATACCGGTGCGGCTTGAGAACCGCCTGGTCGGCGAAACCGACGAGGACGGCCTGCTGTTTGTCAGTCGCCTGAACGCTTACCAACACAACCGCATCAGCATAGACACGCTCAAGCTGCCGCCGGACATGCACATCAACCGCACCAGTCTTGACGCTGTGCCGGCCGGGCGCAGCGGCGTGGCGGCAAAGTTTGAAATGCGCCGCATCCTGGCCGTGCAGCTGACCCTGAAAAATGCAGCCGGTGAGCCGCTGCCGCTGGGCAGCGTCGTCACCATCAGTGCATCCGGCAAGCCGCCCGCAGCCGGTGCTGGTGCCAATGCCGCTACCACCGTGGTGGGCTACGATGGCCTTGTCTATCTTGAAGACCCAGCGCGCGGCGCGGTGCTTGATGTAGAGACGGCCACGGGCACCTGCCGAGCTACTCTTGCTCTGCCCGACCAGCCCAGTGGCCTGGTGGACCTGGGCACCCTGACCTGCCAGTAACCGCGCAAATCCGTAAACCAGCCATGACCCGACGCCTTCACCTCGCCCACCGCCGCTTTTGCATCTTCGCTGCCATGCTGCTGCTCGCGCTCGCGGGCCTCGCAGCGCCCGGTACCGCATCGGCCCAGGGTTGTTATATGTCGGCCACCGGCAGCCTGGCGTTTGGCACGGTCAGCCCCGATGACCAGACCGACACGCAAAACAGCATTCCCTTTGTCTGCCAGTCCAATGCCAACCCCACGTATTACCGCGTCTGCATGTTCATTGCCCAGGGCTCGCCGATTCCCGGCATCAGCCCGCGCTACATGACCAACTACAACGGCGCGCAGATGGAATACGACCTTTACTCTGACGCCGCCCGCACCCAGATCATCGGCCCGCCACCTGCCGGCGGCGGCTACCCTGTCGTCAGCCTGCCGGTGTTGATCCCCGGCGGCTATGTGCAGCAGACCAACAGCGTTCCCATCTACGGCCGCGTGCCTGCAGGGCAAAACCTGCCGGCCACAAACGGCTTCCAGACGCAACTGGGCGGCTCGGCGATTTACTGGTCATGGAGCAACGGCGCCTACCCGCCCAACTGCATGACGGCCGGCACGGGTGGCGGCAAGGGCAACACCACCTTCTACACCTCGGCCGCGGCCACGGTGTCCAACTCATGCCGCATCACGCTGTCGACAGATCTCGACTTCGGCACCGTGGGCACGCTGTTCGCCAACCGCGACCAGACCTCGACCATCATCGTGCGCTGCCCCACCGGCACCAACTGGCGGTTGGGGCTGTCCAACGGCAGCAACGCCGCCGGCACCGTGCGGCGCATGCGCAGCGCCGCCAGCAACTACATCACCTATGAGCTCTACCGGGACGCCGCGCGCACCCAGCGTTGGGGCAACACGCCCGGCACCGACACGTCCGACGGCACGGGCGCAGGCGAATCCAGCCCGCTGACGCAAACCGTCTACGGCCGCGTGCCGCCGCAGGCGACTGCGCCAGCCGGGGCTTACACCGACATCGTGACGGTGACGCTGACGTATTGAGTGCTGGATCCGACCGGCACTCTGGATAAGATGCGTTGGTGAAGCAGATGCAAAGCTGTAAAGCAACTTGCTGAAAATTCTGAGTCTGTAGTCGGCGGAAGCGAATTATTCGAAAGAGCAACAGCATGAAATACGGGAGCAAGTTACTGAGTGCAGTCCAAACAATTGGGTTGGCTTTAACGCTGGGCGTCAGCATGACGGCGTGCTCAGAAACTTCGTGGAAAGAGGAAGTCGTGCTGCACGATGGAAGCAAGATTCTGGTGATGCGGTCGCAGAGTCGAGGTAGTGGGGGGGAGATAGGTCAATCGCCCATAAAAGTGCAGGCGATCAGTTTTGAATTGCCAGGTTCAAGCCAACGGGTGACCTGGAAAGACGAATACAGCCAGGACGTCGGCCATTCCAATTTTGATCTGCTGGCTGTTCATGTGTTCAACGGTACTGCCTACGTCGTGACATCAGCCTATGGGTGTCTTGCTTATAACAAGTGGGGTAGGCCCAACCCACCCTATGTTTTCTTTCGCTACGACAAGCCTGCTTGGCTACGGATTTCCTTGAATGAACTTCCCTCGACCTTTAAGGAAATGAATATGGTTATCAACTCTTCAGCGCATGAGAAGAAATTGATTGAAGAAAGTCGGCAATATGGGTATGTGCCAGCTACCAGCATCAAAAAACTTAACAGCAGCCTTGTGCAGGTGCAGTTTCAGTCGATAGTGAGAGCGCCAATCAAGAGCGATGGTCCCGAAGGTTGTCCTGAGATGGTTTGGATTGATGGTGGATGGGTAAGTCCTGGGAACTCGATTGGTAAACGGATGATGGACCAACAGATAAAAAGATCCAAATAGAGTCTGCAAGCAGCGCATTTGAAGGAGGCCTCAGCGCGTCGTTGGTCACGGTTACTACTCATGAGATAGTCACACCCCTGACTAAGCGGAAATTTAACGTACACATTAAAAATTTAACGTATACGTTAAAAATCAAGAAAAGTTAACTTCCATATTAACTTTTCAGGCTTTTGGCTTGTTTTGCAATCGCCGAAAGCCAAAAAACAGCCCAAAAAGGCCATTTTCAGGTGCCAAATCAGGCTGCAGACCAATAAAGACAAGCGTGAGCAGCTACTGATTTAATAGCGTTCATTGCCTTCGCCGGCCGCCTTGCCTCGCGCGCACCTGTGCCGCCACAATGGCTGATGACCCAAGACCCCCGCTTCTCAAATACAGACCTGCCCGCGGCCAGCCTGCGCGAGCGCCTGCCGACCTGGCTGCATGTGTCTGACATTCAGGGGCTGGCGCAGCTGGCGACCCAGGGCGTGCTGGGCGTGACCGGCCTGGCCGAAGCAGTGCAGGGGGGCGTTTACAAAACCGTCGCAGCACCTTTCGGCCTGCTCGGCTCGCGTTTTGTTGACGGCACGCCGGGCGCCACTGGCGTCAAGGCCGCAGGCATTACCGGGTTTGTTTACGGCGGCGTGAAAGCCGTCACGCGACTGGCGGGTGGCGCGGCCGACGTGCTGCTGGCCGGCGCAAAACCGCTGGTGGGTGAGCAGGCATCGTCACCGCAGCGCGAGGCCATGTTGTCTGCCATCAACGGCGTGCTGGGTGACCAGTTGCTGGAGACCGCCAACCCGCTGGCCATCACCATGAGCCTGCGGCACCAAGGCAAGCCGCTCGCGCTTGACCGCGCCGGCATCACCTTCGCATTGCCCAGGGCGGGCCGCAAGATTCTGGTGCTGCTGCACGGCCTTTGCATGAATGATTTGCAGTGGACGACAGGTAACTACAACCACGGCGACGAACTGGCAAAAGCACTCGGCTACACGCCGGTTTACCTGCACTACAACACCGGCCGGCACGTCTCGCATAACGGCAAAGAGTTTGCCGAACTGATGGAGCGCCTGGTCGAGGCGTGGCCACAATCGGTGGACGAGATCACGCTGCTCACCCACAGCATGGGCGGGCTGGTGTCGCGCAGCGCCTGCCATGCTGCAGACCAAGGCGGCATGGCCTGGCGTAGCAAGCTGAAGAACATCATCTTCCTCGGCACCCCGCACCACGGCGCGCCGCTGGAGCGGGTCGGCAACTGGGTGGATGTGCTGCTGGGCAGCAACTTCATCACGCGGCCGTTTGCCAAAATCGGCCAGGTGCGCAGCAGCGGCATCACCGACCTGCGCTACGGTGATGCTATCGGCAGCGGCTGGGCAGACGCTGACCGCTTTGAGATGGCACCCGACCGGCGCGAGCCCCTGCCGCTGCCGGCCGGTGTTGACTGTTTCACG
This sequence comes from Pseudomonadota bacterium, assembly GCA_040388905.1. Classification (GTDB taxonomy): domain Bacteria; phylum Pseudomonadota; class Gammaproteobacteria; order Burkholderiales; family Burkholderiaceae_C; genus Polaromonas. The sequence continues at coordinate 18,002 of JAZKAY010000018.1, read as the reverse complement.
GTGGCTGCCACCACATCCGCCAAAGCCGGTGACCTGCAGGACCAGCTTTTGGGCGACGGTCTGGTGCCGCTGGCCAGCGCGCTGGGCGAGCACGACAAGTCGCACCACAGCCTGGGCTTCAAACCTGAAAACCAGTGGGTCGCGACGAGTACGAACCACATGGACCTGCTCAAAAAACCCGAGGTGACGGCGCAGTTACTCACTTGGCTGAAGCCATAGAAGGGGCTGGGGGCACCGTAAAATCACGCCTCGCTGCTCCCGGGTAGCAGCCGCAGCTGTTGAAAAGCCTGAACCGGCACCCAAATACAGCCCTGCGCGGTTTTGCCGCACCCCCCTTTTTCCATTGACCAGACAACAATGACCCAGACCATGACCAAGACAACAAGCTCCCAGACCCTTTCCTTCCAGGCCGAAGTCGCCCAGCTGCTCAAGCTGGTCACGCACTCGCTGTACTCCAACCCCGAGATCTTTCTGCGCGAGCTGATCTCCAACGCATCGGACGCCTGCGACAAGCTGCGCTTTGAAGCCCTCAACGACGCCGGCCTGTACGAGACCGACCCTGAACTGAAAGTGAAAGTCACTTTCGACAAGGCCGCCAAAACGCTGACCATCACCGACAACGGTATTGGCCTGTCCCAGCAGGAGGCCATTGACAACCTCGGCACCATTGCCAAGAGCGGCACGCGCGACTTCATGGCCAAACTTTCGGGCGACCAGAAAAATGACGCGCAGCTCATCGGCCAGTTCGGCGTTGGTTTTTATTCGGGTTTTATCGTCGCCGACAATATCACCGTTGAAAGCCGCCGTGCCGGTTTGCCTGCGGCAGAAGGCGTGCGCTGGAGCAGCGACGGCACCGGCCAGTTCGACGTGGCCCAGATCGAGCGCGCTGAACGCGGCACCAGCATCACCCTGCACCTGAAGGAAGAGGCCGAGGACTACCTCAACGCCTGGAAGCTCAAGGGCGTCATCAACAAATACTCCGACCACATCTCACTACCCATCATGATGGAGAAGGAAGAGTGGAAAGACGGCGAAGAAATCCCCAATGACCCCTCTGGTGGTCGTCAGCCCGGCGAGATGGTCAAGACCGGCGAATGGGAAACCGTCAACCAGGCCGCAGCGCTCTGGACCCGCGCCAAGAAAGACATCACGCAAGACCAGTACGACGAGTTCTACAAACAGATCAGCTACGACCAGAACGCGCCGCTGGCCACCACGCACAACCGCGTTGAAGGCTCGACTGAATACACGCAGCTGCTGTTCATTCCGTCCAAGGCGCCCATGGACATGTTCAACCGCGACAAGGCCGCAGGCGTCAAGCTCTACGTCAAGCGCGTCTTCATCATGGACGATGCCCAGGCGCTGATGCCCACCTACCTGCGTTTTGTGAAGGGCGTGGTCGATTCATCTGATTTGCCACTCAACGTCTCGCGCGAGCTGTTGCAGGAAAGCCGCGCCGTCAAGGCGATTCGTGAAGGCTGCACCAAGCGCGTGCTGTCCATGATCGAAGACATGGCGACCAACGACGCTGAAAAGTTCGCCACCTTCCAGACCGAGTTCGGCGCTGTGCTGAAGGAAGGCCTGGGCGAAGACTTCGCCAACCGCGAACGCCTGGCCAAACTGCTGCGTTTTGCGTCGACGACGACCGACACCGCCACCGTCAGCTTTGCCGACTACAAGGCCCGCATGAAGGAAGGCCAGGACGCGATTTATTACATCACCGCCGACACGCTGGCCGCTGCCAAGAACAGCCCGCAGCTCGAGATCTTCCGCAAGAAGGGCATCGAGGTGTTGCTGATGGCTGACCGCGTCGACGAGTGGGCGCTGAACTACCTGCACGACTTCGACGGCACGCCGCTGCAGTCCGTCGCCAAGGGCGCGGTCGATCTGGGCAAGCTGCAGGACGAAGACGAAAAGAAAGCCGCCGAAGAAGCGCAGACGCAGTTCAAGCCCGTGCTCGACAAACTGAAAGAAGCGCTGAAAGACAAGGCCACCGACGTACGCGCCACCTCGCGCCTGGTCGATTCACCAGCCTGCCTGGTGGTGCAGGACGGCGACATGTCAACCCAGCTCGCCCGCATGCTCAAACAGGCCGGCCAGGCCGTGCCCGAGACCAAGCCGATTCTTGAAGTGAACGCCCAGCACCCGCTGGTCAAAAAGCTTGAAGGCACGACGGACGAGGCCAACTTTGCCGATCTGGCGAATATCCTGTTTGACCAGGCGCTGCTGGCCGAAGGCGGTATGCCGGCTGACCCGGCGGCTTACGTCAAGCGAGTTAACGCGCTCCTCGTTTAAGGTCAGGCTTCAAACCCACAATCCCGGCGCAGCGCAGAAAACTCTGCGCTCGCCAGCATGGCAATCAGTTCGCGTGCAGCCCGCGGCTGGCCTGCCTTGGTGCAAACCGCAGCGGTGTAAACCGTGGCCAGTTCAAACTCTTTGGGCAGGGGCGCGACAAGCGCAACACCCTCGGTGAACAGAATCTCGGTCGCCTGTGTGCAGCCGATGAGGCCAGTCTCTGCGCATTCCGCCATGGCCTTCATGGCTGTTGCGCCGTTGGCATAGGGGCGCAGGCGGTCGGCCAGTTCAACATCAAGCCCGAGCGCTTTCAGCACCTTCATCACGTGGATGCCTGCTGTGGCCTTGATGGGGTCGGGGAAGTAAATTCCGCGTGCTGCGCGCAGTGTGGCCTTCAAGGCATCGGGGTTGCTGACATCGACGGCCTTCTCGCCGGTCTTCACCGCAACGCCGGTCTTGACGGCGCCCAGTGCGACCGCACTGCCCAGTATCAAATGACCACTTGCCGTCAGCTCAATGATCAGCGCATCGCTGAGGATCATGATGTCGCAGGGCTCGCCTGCCAGCAGCTTGTCTTTCATCATGCCGACAGCGCCGAAGGTGCCGTCCACGCTGATGCCGGACTTCCGGGTAAAGCCGTCCTTGAGCCGGGTGACAAGGCCTTGTGCCGCGCCGCCGCTAAAAATTCGAATGGCGTCCAAATCAGTCTGCCTTGATGTTGGCGTTCTTGATGACGCGCGCCCACTTGGCAATGTCATCCTGCATGTATTTGTCAAACACGGCAGGCGTCATCACCATCGGAACGGCACCCTGCTTGTTCCACAGTTGCTTCACGTCCGGCTGGCCGGCAATCTTTGAAACCGCCGCATTGAGTTTGTCCACCACGTCTTTGGGCGTGCCTTTGGGCGCCATCAGGCCGAGCCAGATGGTGGCCTCGTAGCCGGGCAGGCCGGCCTCGCTCATGGTGGGCACATCGGGCAGCACGTCCGAGCGCACCTTGCCAGTGGTGGCAATCGCCCTGACCTTGCCGGCCTTGATCTGCTCGACCATGGTGGTGACGGCGTCGAACATCACCTCGACCTGCCCGCCGATCACGTCGGTGCGCGCGCCCGAGCTGCCCCGGTAGGGAATGTGCACGAGGTAAACACCCGACATGCTTTTGAACAGTTCGCCGGCCATGTGGTACGGCGTGCCGGTACCCGACGACGCATAGTTGATCTTGCCGGGCCTGGCTTTGGCCTGGGCTGTCATGTCCTTGAGGTTTGAAAATGACGTGCCGGGGTTGGCTACCAGCACCAGGTCTGAATAGTTGATCGGAGCCACAGCGACAAAGTCGCGCATCAGCTGGTAGGGCTTGCCCTGTACCAGTGTTTCGTTCACGGTCTGGGTGTTGGACATCATCAGCAGCGTGTAGCCGTCGGCTGGCGACTTGGCCACGGCATCGGTTCCAATCACCGAGCCAGCACCAGGCCGGTTCTCCACCACAAAGCTTTGGCCGAGGGCGTCCTGCAGGCCCTTGCCAATGAAGCGCGCGTAGTTGTCGGCCGGGCCACCTGCCGCGAACGGCACGATGATCCTGACGGGTTTGTTGGGGTAGTTTTGTGCGGTGGCCGACGTGGCGAAGAGGGCGGCGGCGATGGTGCCTGCGAGCAGGATGGATTGTTTGAAGTTCATGTTGTCTCCAGATGGATGCGTTGTTTATTCGACTTTGCTTATTCGACCTTGCCCATGCGCTTGACGACGGCCGACATGCGTGCAGCATCAGCCTGCACATACTTTTCAAAATCCGGCGAGTCCTGGTATTGCACCGGGCTGCCCGCGCCGAGGATGACGTCCTTCACCTTCGCATCCTGTGCTGCGGCCCTGGCGGCTGCGCGCAGGCGCTGGGCAATTGGTTCAGGTACGTCTTTGGGAATGAAGAGGCCAGACCACTGCGCGTACTCGGCGCTGTAGCCTGCGTCTTTCAGGCTGGGTGCATCGGGCAATGCGCCGAGTTGCGCCGTACCCCAGTGCGCCAGCACGCGCACCTTGCCGGCCTTGACCTGCTGTAACACGGTGGCCGGCCCGGTAGATACTGCATCAATCTGCCCGCCCAGCAGTGCCACCACCGCAGGGCCTGCGCCGGTAAAGGGCACATGGGTCATCCTGATGCCGGCGTTTTGCGCCAGGATTTCCATGGGCACATGCATGGTGCCGTAGTTGCCTGATGAACCGTAGTTGATGGCACCGGGGCGCTTTTTGGCATCGTCGACAAACTGCTGCACGGTCTTCCACGGTGCGTCTGCGCGCACGGCCAGCACGGTCGGGTCGGCGGTGTAACGCGCAATCGGCCGCAGGTCATTGAGTGCAAACATGGGTGGGCGCTGCAGCACCACATCGGCTTCAGGCAGCACCGTCAGTGACGAGAGGGCCATGAGTATGGTGTAGCCGTCAGGCCTGGCCTTGGCGACCTGGCTCATGCCTATGCCGCCGCCTGCGCCGGCCTTGTTTTCAATCACCACCGGCTGGCCCAGGTCGCGTGACATGGCCTCGGCCACCGGGCGCGCCACCAGGTCGGCAAGACCGCCGGGCGGAAAGGGCACAACCATGGTGATGGCTTTGGTGGGCCATGCATTTTGTGCGGTGACGACGGGGCTGGCTGAAAGCGAAATGGCGGCAAGAAATGCCGACGCGAGCAGGGGTCTGCGCATCATGTTTTGTCTCCTTTTTGAAAGGCGTTTTTTCCGGTTCGTGCAATGGGTTGCATCCTCTGGAAATTTATTCTTCGCATGCTAACATCCGCTTGAATTTCAGGGGGCATCGCATTCCCTGACATGGACTTCAACGCACCCTTCCAACCAAGGCCCGGGCGACTGCCGGTACCGCAGAGACAAGACACCCCAAATCATGAAAATTGTTGCCTTCATCCATAACGGCCAGAGCGGCGTCGGCCTTGTGTCAAACGACCTGTTGCAGGTTCAGCCGTTTGATTTGCCGGAGGCGCAGCGGACACTGGGCGCGCTGCCCATCGTCGAGATGCAGGTGCGCGGCGAGGCCTTGCCGAAGTTGTTGCCAGCCATCGCGATGGCAGATGTGAAAGTGATTGCGCCGCTGCCAAAACCGCGCCGCAATATTTTTTGCGTCGGCAAAAACTACTACGCGCATGCCAAGGAATTTGCAGGGAGCGGTTTTGACAGCAGCGCCAAATCGGGCGGCGACATCCCGGCCGACCCCATCATCTTCACCAAGGTACCCGAGTGTGTGGTCGGGCCTGATGCGGTGGTTGAAATGCCTGCGGTCTCAACCGCGATTGATTACGAAGCCGAGCTCGCCGTCATCATAGGCAAGGGCGGCAAAGGCATCACGGCCAAAGATGCGATGGCCCATGTCTGGGGCTACACGATCGTCAACGACGTGACCGCACGCGACTGGCAGATGCGGCACCAGCAGTGGCACATGGGCAAGTCGTTCGACACCTTTTGCCCGATGGGGCCGTACCTCGTCAGCGCCGATGAACTCGACGGCGCAAAGACGCGTGTGCGCTGCTACGTCAACGGCGAGCTGCGCCAGGATGCATCTACAAGCGACCTGATTTTTGATATTCCCAAACTGATTGAAACGCTGTCTGCAGGCATCACGCTGTACCCGGGCGATGTGATTGCCACGGGTACACCAGTAGGCGTGGGCATTGGCTTCAAACCGCCGAAGTATTTGAAGGCCGGTGATGTGATGCGGGTCGAGATTGATGGCATAGGGCATCTTGAAAACCCGGTCAGGTAACGTGGCCCCCACGCTCCCTCACTTCGTGTAGCTCCCTGCCCCCAAGGGGCTAATTTTCCTTGGGGCGGCCCGGCGGAAAATTGTCACCGGTTTTGTCATTGCGGCGTTGATCCGCAATCCATGCCGGATCAACGCTGCGCGCAAAAACGGGGATGGCGGGCGAGTGCCATCGCATTTAAATGGAACCCACCTAAATGCGAGTCATTCCCAACAACTGGGGTATACTCCGTTTTTCCAGCCACATGCTGCGGTGTCCTGCTCCCTCTCCTGCGGAGCGCTGACATCCCGGGTGCAGCCAGTTCTTAACAGCTGGCGCAGCTCCCGTCGCACCCTGCCTGCCGTCCGCCCCTGCGGACACAGCGTCATCGGTGAAGGAAGCCACCCGGCCCTTACAACCGAAAATCATGCCCAATCCGCCGCTCGCGCCTGCGCGTCACGCATTCAACGCGCCCAAACTTTTCACAAAATGGATTCCCGTTGCCGCTGCCACCTGCATCTGCTGTGCCACCTGGGCGCAGGAAAGCGCACCCGGCACGCTGGGCAACGTCACGGTCAGTGGTGCGCGTGAGAGCTCATCAACCCGGCTGCCGCTGACGGCGAAGGAAACCCCGCAATCGGTCAGCACAGTAGAGCGCGAACAGATCGAGCAGCAATCGCTGACCAGCATCGACACGGTGCTTCGCGCCACGACCGGCATTCACGTCAGCTTTTACGACACCCAGCGCCCGCTTTATTACGCACGCGGCTTCCAGATCACCGACTTCCAGGTCGATGGCCTGCCGACATATAGCAACAGTACCAACCAGGAGTACGACACGTCGCTGTATGAGCGTGTCGACATCGTGCGCGGCGCCAACGGCATCCTGACCGGCGTGGGTACGCCGTCTGCCACCATCAACCTGATACGCAAGCGCCCAACACGCACTTTTGGTGGCTCGGTCACCCTAACGGCTGGCAGCTGGAACTACTACCGCTCTGAAATCGACATGAACGTGCCGCTCAATGCCGACGGCAGCGTGCGCAGCCGCTTTGTGGTCGCACCGCAAAAGCGCGAGAGCTTTCGCGACCGGTACAAGGAAGATAAATATGCACTGATGGGCGTGGTCGAAGCCGATCTCGGCAGCTCCACCGTCGCATCGGTGGGCTACCAGCGCCAGAACAACGAACCCATCGCCGGCATCTGGGGCACCATTCCCTTTTTCACCACGACGGGTGCCAGGGCCAACCTGCCGATCTCCACCAACTTCTCGCCATCGTGGACGCGCTGGTCGCGCGAATCGGGCACGCTGTTTGCCACGCTGGACCACCAGATCAACGACAACTGGGCGCTCAAGGCCAGCATCAACCACACAGAGGGCAACACCTTCAGCCTGCGCACCTACGGTTATGGCACCACCGTCAACAACGCGCCTTTCGTCAACCCGGTCACCGGCTCGGGCGTGCGCCTCTATGCGGGTGTGGGCAGCAGCACCGAGAAGCAGGACACTGTGGATGCCTACCTTTCGGGCAAGTTCAACCTGTTCGGCCGTCAGCATGACCTGACGCTGGGCGTCAACACCCTGCGCACCACCACCAAGACCGATGCCTACACCAGCGTGGCCGGCTACAGCTACACCATACCCAACGTCTACACATGGGACGGTACGGCCCCGGTGCCTGTCTACAACCGCACCGGCGCGTTCACCCAGCAGATCACCAAGCAGGACAGCTTTTACGGCTCGGCGCGCTGGCGTTTGGGCGAAGCGCTGTCGCTGCTGACCGGTGCGCGCGTCACCAACTGGCGTCGCCAGACCGACAACTACAACACCAACGGCGCCTACACCACCACCACGGCGCGCCAGCAGTTCAACAGCCAGGTCTCGCCACTGGTGGGCGTGGTGTATGACATCAACAAGCAGCTGTCGGCCTACGCCAGCTACACAGGCATCTTCAATCCGCAGAACTACAAGGACAAGAACAACGCCCCGCTGGACCCGGTCAAGGGCATCAGCAGGGAAATCGGCCTGAAAGGCGAATGGCCGGACCAGGGCATGAGCGGCTCGTTCGCCGTCTTTGAAGTCAGGCAGGACAACTACGGCATACGTGACAGCACACAGCCGGCCGGCAGCCTGCCCGATGGCAGCTCCGCCTACGTCGGCGTGAACGGTACGCGCAGCACCGGCTGGGAAGCGGATGTGGTCAAGCGCCTGGCCCCTGGCTGGCAGGCCACCGCAGGCATCACGCGTGTACGCACCACGCGTAACGCTGCAGACTTGACTTATGCCAACCTGCCTGAGTGGCTGGCCAAGATCGGTACTCAGTACCGCTTTCAGGGCTCGCTTGCGCCACTGGAGCTCGGTGCACAGCTGCTGTGGCAGGGCCGCATGGACGCCATCAATGTGCCCAGTCCGTCAGGCCCGACCACGGTCACACAGTCGCCCTTCGGCCTGTTAAACCTGAATGCCAGCTGGCGCTTCAGCGAGAAGACGTCGCTCAATGTGGGCATCTTCAATGCGCTGGACAAGCGTTACTTCGCCACGCTGGATTACGCGAACTATGGTGATCCGCGTTTCCTGACCCTGACGCTGCGCCACAAGTTCTGACGGTGGTTCCTGGTGGTCTGTCATTGCGGACTTGATCCGCAATCCATGCTGGTTCAACGCCACGCGGACAACGGGGATGGATCCCGGATCAGGTCCGGGATGACGTGAGGGCGGCGAGAAGCGGTCAAACGATCAGCGGTGCTTCCTGCATCGCTTCGTTCTGCTCTTCCAGCATGTCGGCCTGGCCCTTCCAGTAGTCGCTCGACCCGAACCACGGGAAGTTGATCGGAAAGATCGGGTCATGCCAGCGCTGCGCCAGCCAGGCGCTGTAGTGGATGAGGCGCAGCGTGCGTAGAGGCTCGATCAGCGCCAGCTCGCGCCGGTCGAACTCGCGGAACTCTTCATAGCCATCGACCAGCGCGCCCAGCTGGCGTGTGCTTTGTGCGCGGTCGCCTGAGACCAGCATCCATAAATCCTGCACCGCAGGGCCGCTGCGCGCATCGTCAAGATCGACAAAATGCGGGCCTGCGCCTGGCATGCCTTCAGGTGTCCACAGGATGTTGCCGGGGTGGCAGTCGCCGTGCAGGCGCAGCGTCTTCACATCGCCTGCACTTTCAAAGACAGCTTGCGCGGTCAGCATGGCTTCTTCAAACGCCTTGAGCCAGCGCGACTCCATGTCCAGCGGCAGGTAACCGCCCTTGAGCAGCACATCGCGCGATGCGTAGCCGAAAGTCTGAAGGTCAAGGGCCGGGCGGTGCGTGAAAGGTTTGGCACTGCCGACGGTGTGTATGCGTGCCAGAAAGCGGCCTATCCATTCAAGCACGTCCAGGTTGTCGAGCTCCGGCCTGCGTCCGCCACGGCTCGGCGACACACTGAAGCTGAACCCGCCAAAGTGGTGCAGGGTGTGGCTGTGCAGTTGCAACGCGCCCACCACCGGTATCTCGGCTGCCATCAGTTCTGCCGCGAAGGCATGCTCTTCAACAATCTGCGCTTCAGTCCAGCGGTCAGGCCGGTAAAACTTGACGACGACCACTTCGCCTGCGGCATCAGCCTTGCCCACGCTGTTTTCAAGATGAACCTGGTAGACGCGGTTCTCGTAGCTCGACAGCGCCATCAACCGCCCATCACCATGCAGGCCCACACTGGCCAGTGCGTCCAGCACCACGTCGGGTGTCAGGTGTTCATAGGCATGCAGCGTTGTGGCTTGTGTCGGTGACATCGGTTGGTTCATGACCCCATTGTCCGCCTGCTGCAGCGGCAAGAGGAAAAAAAAGGCGCAGCCCTTAAAGCTTCGCCTTTTTTACTGCACGCCTTTTGAGGGCGAACGCCGTGGAGGTCTAGACCACAGTCAGGGTCACGTCGATGTTGCCACGCGTGGCGTTGGAGTATGGGCAGACTTTGTGGGTTTTTTCAACCAGCGCTTCAACAGCGGCCTTGTCCATGCCGGGCACGCTGATCTTCAATTCGACGGCAATGTTGAAGCCTTCAGGCACAGCGCCTGAACCGAAGGGGCCGATGCCGACCAGGCCTTCGATTTTGGTGTCTGCAGGAATGGCGAGCTTTTGCTGGCCGGCGACAAACTTCATCGCGCCGAGGAAGCAGGCCGAGTAACCCGCAGCAAACAGCTGCTCGGGGTTCACACCGCCGCCAGCACCGCCCATTTCTTTTGGCGTGACCAGTTTGACGTCGAGCAGGCCGTCGTCAGATCTGGCCTGGCCTTCACGGCCGCCGGTGGCGAAAGCGTGGGCTGTGTAAACGATTTTTGCGGGCTTGGTCATGGTTGTCTTCCTTTGGGATAAATGCCCCGTGGGGGCGGGTTAAAAACGGGTGGATAAATCGGGAAATATCAGGCAACAAGGTGCTGGCGCAGCGCCTGCACCTGCCGGGTCAGGCCTGAAATTTCAGAAATCGAGCACTGGCTTGCACTCAGGATGCAGGCCGGGATTTTTGCAGCGCGCGCCTTGAGTTTGCGGCCCGCAGCGGTGAGCGTGATGTGCACACGCCGCTCGTCCTGCACATCACGGATGCGGGTGATGAGGCCGGATGCTTCCAGGCGCTTGAGCAGCGGTGTGAGGGTGCCGGAATCAAGATAGAGCTTTTCGCCAAGCTCTGACACCATCAGGCCGTCACGCTCCCACAGGGCCAGCATGGCCAGGTACTGCGGGTAGGTCAGGCCCATCTCATCAAGATGCGGCTTGTAAACCCTGGTCATGGCCAGCGAGGCGGAGTAAAGCGCAAAACACAGCTGGTTGTCCAGTTGCAGGAGTGCGTCTGTTTTGGTTGGCATTTATTTATTGTAATACACAATTAAATTGTGTGCAATGTATTTTGTTGATTTTTGTAAATAACCCTGACGGGATGACTTACAGGGCTGCCCCGCTAAACTGGCAACCCATGCCCAAAACGACCAAGCCCCCCCGTCCCAATCTGCCTGCAAAACCAGAGCAGGTGATTGAAGAGTTGCGTCCGGGACAGTCGATTGAATTGCTGAAAGAGCTTCACATCCTCACGCGCGAGGGCAAGCTCAACCAGGACACGCGCCGCAAGCTCAAGCAGGTTTATCACCTGTACCAGTTCATCGAACCGCTGATGACTCAGGTCATGGCCTCGAACCCTTCGGCAACACTTGCTGATCACGGAGCCGGCAAGTCCTACCTGGGATTCATTCTTTACGACCTGTTTTTCAACGTGGCGTACAAGGGCGGAAAAACGGCAGGCCATGTTTACGGAATAGAGACCCGCCCGGAACTGGTTGAAAAATCACGCGCACTCGCACAGCGCCTTGGGTTTGAGCGAATGTCATTTTTAAACCTGACAGTGCAGGAGGCCACGACCTCGCCTGACCTGCCCGCAGGGATCGATATCGTGACTGCGCTGCATGCCTGCGACACCGCGACAGACGACGCCATTGCCTTCGGCCTTGCCAAAAACGCGCAGCACATGGTGCTGGTGCCCTGCTGCCAGGCCGAGGTGGCGGGTGTGCTTAAAAAGACACGCGCGCTGAACCTGTCAAAAACACCCTTGGCCGAGTTGTGGCGGCATCCCCTGCACACCCGCGAGTTCGGCAGCCAGATCACCAATGTCCTGCGCTGCCTGCTGCTTGAAGCCAACGGTTATGACGTGACTGTTACTGAGCTTGTCGGATGGGAACATTCGATGAAGAATGAACTCATTCTGGCCAGCCGGCCGGCTCGGGCAAATGCCTCTAAGGCAAAAGCTGCTCAGGATCGGCTGCAGCAGGTACTTGATGAGGTTGGTCTTGGTGAGTTGAGTGAGCGGTTTGCTGTTGCCTGAGTACTTGCTGGGTTGAGTTATCGCCCGTCACGTAGAAGCCGGGGGTTGCCCGGCGGCAAGTCACTTTCTTTTGCTTCGCCAAAAGAAAAGTAACCAAAGAAAAGGCGACCCGACGTCTGGGTCCTTTCGCTTCGCTACAGGCAACCTGCGGTGCTCGATTACGCGGGCGAGTTGTTTCAGACCCCGGCTGGACCGAGCATCGCAGGGTGCCCGCAGCGCAGCGTAGGGACGACGAACAGGGTCGCCTTTCCTTTCGTTAGGTTTCTTTGGCGAAGCAAAGAAAAGTAACTCGCCCGCCGGGGCTACCCCCGGCCTGGTCGTGAAGGGCAATACCGGCCAAATTTAGGGCATTGACTTCAGACCTCACTTGACCAGTGATACGTCCAACTCCCGAACTCGATGATCCACGTAATACCCACCAAACTCGGTATACCGCAACAGCACCTTTTGGCAGTTGCCACAGCCATAAACATCACACACGTTGTACGGAAAGAACTTCACCGCCACCGGCGCATCAGGTGAGGCGTAACGCGTGCCGTCGGGGTGAAACTCTTCCTGTGTGGGCGCGTAAATTTCAGGGTCACGCAAAGTACCAAAAGCCGTCATCTGCTTTTTTGGCCAGCGGTCTTCGGTAAAACTTTCCCAGCATGCAGTGGGTCGTAACGCACAACTGCAGGCAGTGCTTTCTTGCTTGTCGCACAGCAGTTTGAGTGAATTCGCATCAAGCATCGTCATTTCCAGTCAGCCGCGAAACCGCTTGCGGGTCAGCGCCAATGCAATCCAGAAAGCCACCACTGCATAGATGACCAGCAGCAGCAAATGCTGCACGCCATGTGCTGGCCAGCGACCCATGAAGAGCGGCCGTATGAGCTCGACCGCAGCCGTCAGGGGCAGCCAGTCCGAGATCACACGCATGATGCCGGGCAACTGGTCGCGCGGAAAGAACACGCCGCTCAAAAACATGGTGGGCGTCAAAAAGAGCGTGAAGTAGTAGGTGAAGAAGTCATAGCCTTTGGCCAGCGCATTGAAGATCAGGGCAATGCACGAAAAGGTGATGCCGACCAGGCCCAGCAAGGGCAGGGCGAGCAGAAGCATGGGGCTGTGGCTGATGCCCAGCGCCAGCATGACCAGCAGAATGACTGTCGTGGTGAAGAGCGACTTGAACGCCGCCCAGAGCATTTCTGCAAACACCACATCATCAAGCTGCACAGGCGCGTTCATGATGCCGTCCCAGGTGCGCTGCACCTGCATGCGCGAGAAGGCTGAATACAGCGCTTCAAAAGACGCCGCATTCATGGCGCTCATGCAGATGGAGCCGCTGGCAAGAAACAGGATGTAGGGCACGGCGACTCCGCCCAGCTGCACCTGCCCGACCAGCGCGCCCAGGCCATAACCGAAGGCCACCAGCGTGATCAGCGGCTCTGCGATATTGCCCACCAGGCTGGGTATAGCCAGCTTGCGCCAGACCAGCAGGTTGCGCCTGAAGACCGGCAGCCAGCGCATGCTGATGCGTGGTGCGCGAAAGAGCGATGGGTTGTTGGCGGACATCATGCATCCTCCCTGATCTGGCGGCCAGTGAGTTTGAGGAACAGGTCTTCGAGATTGGCGGGTCTGTGCAGGGTGCGCAGGTTCGGATATTCAGTCAGCGCATTCATCAGCGCTTTCGAGTCCTGCGTATAGAAGAACACCGTCTCGCCGCTGACTTCCGTGCGTGATGCCAGAGCCTTGAGCGGCGCGTTGACCAGCTCCAGCGCGCCGGTGCCGTACACCTCAACGACATCGGGCTCCAGGTTTTCGGCAATCAGCTGGCGCGGTGTGCCTTCAGTCATCTTCTTGCCGTGATCCAGCACCAGCAGGCGATTGCACAGGCGCTCGGCCTCGTCCATGAAATGGGTGGTCAGCAAAATTGATTTGCCCTGCTGTACAAGGCGCTGCAGGCGCTCCCACATCAGGTGCCTGGCCTGCGGGTCCAGTCCGGTGGTGGGCTCGTCGAGCAGCAACAGTTGGGGGTCATTGACCAGTGCGCGTGCGAGGCTGAGCCGGCGCTTCATGCCGCCGGAAAGTTCGCTGAGCTTGGCATCAGCCTTGTGCGTGAGCGCGGCAAACTCCAGCAGCTTGGGGATACGCTCCCTGATGACCGCATCCTTCATGCCGAAATAGCGGCCAAAGACCAGCAGGTTTTCAGAGCACGAGAAATCCGGGTCCAGGCTGTCGAACTGGCTGACGATGCCGAGTTTGTCCTTGATGGCCAGCGCATCCTGCGGCATGCGCAGAGCGCCGCCTCCAGGCGTGAATGTGATCTCACCCGCATCGGGTGCGGTCAGGCCCAGGCACATGCGTATGGTGGTGGTCTTGCCTGCGCCGTTGGGGCCTATGACCCCCAGGCATTCACCGGGTGCGATGCTGAAGGACAGGTTGTCAACGACGGTCGCCTCGCCATAGCGTTTGGTCAGGCCCTGGATGCTGAGAAGTGGTTGGCTCATAAGCCTATTGTTGCCCATGAGGGGCTGTCTATCACGGGAGTCTTCGCAAGCTCAAGCCATGGAACCGGCTTTGCCGGGCCATAGGCGGGCGGCCCCCTCGGGGGGCAGAGAGTTACACGCAGTGAGCGAACGTGGGGGCTCTATTCTTCACCGTAATCGTGGTCTGGGTGATTGATAGTGTCCAGCTTCCAGTAACCGCGTCCTACGATGTTCTTGCGGTCAATACCGAGTTCATCTGTCAGCAGTTTGCGGATGCTGCGCATGGCTGCGGCTTCGCAGGCCAGGTAGATCTTTGCGTTGACGGGCACGGGCTGCAACGCGCGCAAGGCCTGCTCAAGCGGTTTGCCGGCTTCGCGGTGATCGGTGCCGCGCGCGAGCCATTGCGTCGTGAGTTGTGCAGCGCCTTTCAATGGACGCTCCTCATCTGCGCTGATGACCTCGACCAGCAAATGCACTTTGGCACTGGCGGGCAGTTCGGACAAGATGTTTTCAACCGCAGGCAAAGCGCTGTCATCGGCAATCAGCAGGTGTTCTTCGGCGCTTTTGTCGAGCGCATAACCTGGGCCGGGGCCCATCAGGAAAAGGACGTTGCCCACTTTGGCTTGTGCAGCCCAGGTGGATGCCGGGCCTTCACCGTGCAACACAAAATCAACATCGACTTCATGCACCTCAGGCCGAACGGCCAGCGGTGTGTAGGTGCGCATGGATTTCGGGCGCGGCGCATCTGGCAACGGACGCTCTGGTTCGGTCTGGCCCGGCTCGGGGAAGATGAGCTTGATGTAGCTGGCAGGCAACTCGGGTGCAAAGCCCTCCAACTCTGTGCCCTTGAATGTGATGCGGCGCATGGCCGGGCTGAGCACTTGTATGTTGGTCACTTCAACGCGGCGCGGCGGGCGGCGTTTACGGGCAGGTGCAGGAGTGGTTTCGGGCGTTACAGACATTAAAAGCCTCTCTGGTGTTGGTCTTTGTTGTTGAGAATAATTATCATCTTCAGGTCAAAACCCGGCTTTGGTAGGGGTAAAGCATTTTTCGTGTTGCCAACGCATTGAGGGCCATGCAGGCCAGTGAAGTAAAGTGTTCGCCTTGAACCCAAAGCTTCACCAACCTTACCCATCACACCATGACCACCTTCGGCACCCCCCTTTCCCCCAACGCAACCAAAGTCATGCTGCTCGGCTCGGGCGAACTGGGCAAGGAGGTGCTGATTGCGCTTCAGCGCCTGGGCGTTGAAACCATTGCCGTCGATCGGTATGAAAACGCGCCCGGCCAGCAGGTGGCCCACCATGCGCGCACCATCACCATGAGCGACCCTGCGCAGTTGAAAGCACTGGTTGAGAAAGAAAAACCAATGCTCGTGGTGCCCGAAATCGAAGCGATTGCCACGCCCATGCTGGAAGAGCTTGAAGCCGCAGGCACGGTTCGCGTGATCCCCACTGCGCGCGCCGCACGCCTGACCATGGACCGCGAAGGCATTCGCCGCCTTGCTGCCGAAACGCTGGGCCTGCCCACCAGCCCTTATGTGTTTTGCGATTCACTGGAAGAGCTGCAGGCCGCGATTGATTCAAAAATCGGCTACCCCAACATCGTCAAGCCGGTGATGAGTTCGTCCGGCAAAGGCCAGAGCAAGATTGCCGGGCCTGACGATGTGAAAAAAGCCTGGGACTACGCCATGGCCGGCGGCCGGGTAAGCCACGGCCGCGTGATTGTTGAAGGCTTTATTGACTTTGACTACGAGATCACACAACTGACGGTGCGCGCACTTGGCGCTGATGGAAAAATCGAAACCCATTTCTGCGACCCCATAGGCCATGTGCAGGTGAGCGGCGATTACGTCGAAAGCTGGCAGCCGCACCCCATGCGTGAAGCCGCGCTGAAAAAGAGCCGTGAGATTGCAAAGGCGGTGACCGACAACCTCGGTGGCCAGGGCGTGTTTGGCGTCGAGCTGTTTGTGAAGGGCGATGACGTGTGGTTCAGCGAGGTCAGCCCCAGGCCGCACGACACCGGCATGGTCACCATGTGCACCCAGGTTCAAACGCAGTTTGAACTGCACGCGCGCGCCATCCTCGGCCTGCCCGTCAATACCGCGCTGCGCACACCCGGCGCCAGCGCCGTGATTTATGGTGGCGTTGAGGCGAAGGGCATCGTGTTTGATGGCGTCGCCGAGGCGCTGCGTGTGCCCAATTCAGACATCCGCCTTTTCGGAAAACCCGAGAGTTTTGTCAAACGCCGCATGGGTGTGGCGCTGGCGTTTGATGCCGATGTTGAAGTGGCGCGTACCAATGCGAAAAAAGCGGCCGCGCTTGTGAAACCACATACCGCAAACTGATACGGGATGTGTCAACGCGGAACTTGCTGACATGAGACCTGTCCCTCACAGATGATTGCCAGCGAATTCAGCATTTTTGAGAACACCGCCTGGGGCGTGTTGCTGAGCGCCCTGATCGCGGTGGTGGTGGCGCTGCTGATACACCGCGCAGGCACAGCGGTGGTGCAACGCCTCACGCGCCACCTGCCGATCGCCAGCGCAGTCGCACGTCGCAGCTGGCGGCCCACGCGTTTTGTGTTGCCGCTGATTGGATTGCAGGCTGTCTGGCAGGCTGCGCCCGATGCACTGCCGCTGATCTCGCAGGTGCGCCACGGCAATGCGCTGCTGTTGCTGGCCACCATCACCTGGCTGGGCCTGCGCGCTATCGACGGCGTGGCGCAGGGCATCATCACCCAGCATTCGATGGACGTGGTGGACAACCTCAACGCGCGCCGCATACACACGCAGACGCGGCTGCTGGCGCGCACGGCAGGGTTTATGGTGCTGGTGGCTGGCCTGTCATTGATGTTGATGACATTTCCTGCTGCACGCCAGGTCGGCACCAGCCTGCTGGCATCGGCGGGTGTCATAGGTATCGTCGCCGGTATTGCTGCGCGCCCGGTGTTCAGCAACCTGATCGCTGGCCTTCAGCTCGCTTTGGCGCAGCCCATACGCATCGACGATGTGCTCATCGTGCAGGGCGAATGGGGCCGGGTTGAGGAGATCAACGGCACCTATGTCGTGCTCAAGATATGGGACGAGCGCCGCCTCATCATTCCGCTGCAATGGTTTATCGAGAACCCGTTCCAGAACTGGACGCGCAACAGCGCACAGATCATTGGCACGGTGTTTTTGTGGGTCGACTACCGCATGCCTCTGCAACCTCTGCGTGATGCGGCGCAGCGCGCCTGTGAAGCCGCCAGCGAATGGGACAAGCGGCTATGCCTGCTGCAGGTGGTGGAGGCCGGTGAAAAAAGCATGCAACTGCGTGTACTTGTCACTTCTGGCAACTCCAGCCTGAACTGGGATTTGCGCTGCAAGGTGCGGGAGGCGCTGGTGGATTTCATGCAGCGGGAGTATCCGGAGCATTTGCCACTTATGCGGGCTGAAGTGGGGGCAGAGGTGAGGGAATCGGTTGGTCCACCTGCAGATGTACAGTCACGGGCTTGATTTCCCTGCCCGTCACGACCAAGCCGGGGGTAGCCCGGCAGCTAGTCACTTTCTTTTGCTTCGCCAAAAGAAAAGTAACCAAAGAAAAGGCGACCCGCCGTCTGGGTCCCTACGCTTCGCTTCGGGCAACCTGCGCTGCTCGACTCCGGCGGCAGTCCAAACAACTCGCCTGCG